>NZ_JAGGQJ010000029.1 GCF_018613325.1 Bacillus sp. ISL-34
GCGACCATGAGTCTGGTGATGAATAACCCTGAGTTTAAAGCCCTACACTCGAACAATGTTAAAGTGAAGAAGATTAAGAAAATGAAATCCATCATGAAACTATGTGGAAAACTCGCCCGTGTCCTAGTAGGGATTGCTCGTAATGGCTCTGACTATAAACCGGAAATGGTCTTCCCTCTTGAACAACTAGCAGCATAAATTTAATAGATTGACATGGTTATTTAACGAAAGTTGGCTTATTCGTAGGAATTCAAAGAAAGCACGAAGTACTGGATGTAATGAACAAAAGGGCAATGACCCGTTCCGTTAGCAAAACCGGCCTCCACCCCTTGGATAGGCATGACGAAGGAATGAAAGGGCATAGGATTATGACCCGTTGAGACATGGGAGGGAAAGCATCCAGGGGCAACGTGGAAAATGCGTGCAGCATATGTAATAATATGGGATTTTTAACAGATCCCCTATTTCAATCTGCCCTCATCTTATCAAAACGGTCCGATCTCTTTCGTTCATCTAAAACAACCTATACCATGTGGTTTGAAATCCTGCGAATAAGCGAGTATTCGTGAGCATTATCTATTAAACTGAGGGAGTTCATTAAGAAAGTCTAGGCTTCCCCCATTCCAAGAATAAAATAAATAAATTCAAACAAAATGCACTCCCTTTAAAGAGGTGGATTAATAAGTGTTAGCATATATATAATTCTAAAATTCAAAGACAGGTGGGTGATCTAGCCAATGGATTTTATTCAAATAATTTCAGAAGTAATCCTAATGAGACCTACCTCCTATTCCAAGCTAAAAATGATTTTGATTAAACTTTTTTATAAACGATCAGACTTTATTGACTGGAAGTTCTCAGACTATAACTTCTTCTTCTTTCAGTGTCGCTATAGGGTGCAAGAAATAATGGTCGAAAGGGATTAACCTTTTACCTTCTTGTACTTTGTTCACCCAGTCCGGATTGACCAATGCACTCGTTCCGATTGCGATTAGGTCAGCATCTCCCGACTCAATGAGGAGCTTTGCTGCGCTCGGTTCTCCTAATTTGCCATTGGCGATGACGGGAAGGCCACTGTATCGCTTAGCTAGCTTAGCAAGAGTCGGTCCGTCCTCCACGAAAGCCGGGACAAACGCCTTATATTCGGTCGTATGGATGTAACTTGGGGATGCAGCCGCTAATCGTTCAAAAATAATCTTCGCATCTGTCTCTCCGTTTGCCCATTTGTGATGAAAATCGTTTACTTTCCCTTGTGAGATACGAACACCTACCATGTAATCTGGGCCGACGACAGAACGAATGGTTTCCAGCACTTCCACGACGATGCGGATTCGTCGCTCCGTTGAACCGCCATATTCATCTGTTCGATGGTTCGTATAATCGGTGATGAATTGATCGAGCAGGTAGCCGTTCGCTGCATGGACTTCCACCCCATCGAAGCCAATCTGCTTAGCACGGAGAGCAGCTTGTGCGAAGCTGTCGATTGCTATGCGGATTTCCTCTTGAGTCATCTCTTTCGGAACAGCGAACTCTCCGCTCCCTCCATGATCTTCGAGCATCTTACCCACAGGTTTTACTGCTGACGGAGCGATTGGCGTAAATCTGTTATGCTGAACAAGTGCACCCGCATGCATTAACTGTGCGACAATTTTTCCACCTTCGCGTTGAACCGCCTGAACGACAGGTCTCCACGACTCAGCTTGTGCATCATGGGCTATGCCGGGTTGGTTCTCATAACTTTGGCTGTTCACTGTATCGGGATAGATGCCTTCCGTTATAATAAGACCGAAACCACCTTTCGCAAAACGGGTATAATAACGGACCATACGTTCATTTGCGAGCCCGGACGGTTCTGCACTTGTTCGGGTCATTGGCGATAATACCACCCGATTCGGCAATTTCAGGGACTCTAATTGGAATGTAGAAAAAAGATTGGAATATTTACTCATATTGAATTCCTCCTATAGTTTACCGTGGCAGCGCAATTTTTTGCCATCGAAGCGGTTTGTTTTATTAATATTATTGTATTCCATCAACTCCATATAATAAAATGATTAATATTGATATATCCATCAAAATTATTGATGTTAATTGGAGGGTCTTCTATGGAGTTAACCGATTTAAAAGTGCTTATGGCGATCATAGAGGAGGGCAGCATAACCCGTGCGGCAGAGAAACTGGGCTACGTTCAGTCGAACATTACAATGCGGGTTCGCAAAATGGAGTCGGAGCTTGGCACCCAGCTTTTTCAAAGAAATCCGAAAGGCGTAATACCAACTGAGAAGGGGCTCGTCTTCAGCAATTATGCCTCGAATATTTTGCTTAAGATGGAGGAGGCCATGAGGGCTGTAAAAGAACCAGATTACCCATGCGGACCGCTTGTGATCGGTGTTGTGGAGACGGTCGCTTCCTCTGGACCATTTATTCGCGCGTTATCCAAGTTTCAAAGCAAATACCCCGAAGTTGCGTTATCACTGATCACTGGGACGTCTCCGCTTAATTACGAGAAAGTGTTGAACGGCCAGTTGGATGGAGCTTTCTTTACGGGCGAATTTGACTTATCCCAGTTGCAAGTCGCCTATGAGATTCGAGAAGAAGTCGTCCTTCTGACTGCCTCTGATGGAAATGAACCTTCAATTTTTCCGGACGTTGAGAATGCAGCATGGGTTGTGTTTTCGAAGGGCTGCCCTTTACGTGCAACCATCGAAGATTGGCTTCACGGCGTCGGTGCAACCCCCACGAACATCGTTGAGATCAGCACGCTGGAGACGATGCTGAACTGCGTACGAGCAGGAATCGGGTACACGCTTCTAACCAAATCAGCCGTTGCTGTGAGCGATGATCGCGTACGGGCTCATCCGGTTCCGGAACAATACCGATTCGCAACAACGCGACTGGTTTCCCGAAAAGAACAGTTTCAGAGCAAAACGTTCGCTGCATTTGCAGACTGTGTCAGAGAGACGGGAATTTGATTGAAATTATCTAATATGCATTTTTAGTTAACATAAAAATTTATTATATGAAGTTAGCAAAAAAAGCCAATCCCATACAGTTCAAGGGATAGGCTTTTGTTTATTTTTTATCGTTAATACAGGTTTTTATACATCGTTGTACGTACGACCAAGCACCAGGTGGCTGTATAAAAAAGTTGAATTTTATGGTACTCTTACTCAATTAAATGGCCCTTTAATGGAATAACATAAACAACTTTAAAGTCACTTAACAGTATTCCTTATGGAACTATCCTGCCCCGTTAGTGCCATAAGAAAAAGGCAGCCTCAGCAACCTGCCTTATTGTATAGTTGACACAAACTGTGCAAGAGGAGGAGAAAGCCTCTGCCTCAGATGTTTACTTTTCGAAGCTTCTGAAACCCTTACCTTGCGACCCGGTGTCTTCAATGTTTTCCTTTGCTCTTCCCTTCTAGAGCTACAGATGTGCTTTAATTTCACTTAATCACTGCCTTAATTTATTTTAAATTCTATGTATATAACTCTTAACAATATCAAAACCTATGACTAGCAACACATTACATTCATAGGAGCTGACAACATGGCTAGAAATAACAACAGTAATCAATTAGTAGTTAATGGTGCAGAGCAAGCTCTAGAACAAATGAAATACGAAATCTCTAGTGAATTCGGTGTTACACTTGGCGCTGATACAACATCTCGTGCAAACGGATCTGTTGGTGGAGAAATTACAAAACGTTTAGTGCAAATGGCTGAACAACAATTAGGCGGAAGAACTCGTTAATCGAAATCATATGTAATGTTAGGGATAGTGATTGGACTATCCCTAATTATAATTTTACAAATTTCAAAAAAGAAACAGAAACATCAGTAGCTGTTATTTTGCTATGTTGCATTACGAATACACTACGCTTATTAAACTAGGCCTCAAAGACAGCTCCAATCTTCTGCTAACGCACCCGTTAGTTTAAGTACAATTCTTCACAAACTTGTACTTTTTCACACTTTATTTTTACAGGAATGCTGCCCAGTTTAGTAGGTTTCACCATTATCCGCTACAGGGTAAAAGAATCAATTCCTACCCTCTCTAAATTTGACCAAGTTATACCAGCTTACTCCACCATGTTTTGATTCTGACATGCCATGGCTAACAAATCCAAATTTTTCATAAAAAGAAACTAATTCCTGTTTACATGTTAAAGTGATTCCTTCTCTTTCATTTTCTTCTACAAGTTCTTCCATTTTCTCAATTAAAATCTTTGCAATTCCTTGGTTTCTAGCCTGCTTGGACACTGCTAACCCTAAAATACTCTGATATCCTCCTCTTTTCGGATTCTCTTTGATTTCCTCAAAAAGATCATCAGTTATATAAGGCTGATTAATAATAGGACCATTAATATAACCAAGTATTTCCCCTTCCTTTTCTGCCACAATAAAGGTATCAGATATCAACTGAATCCTCTCCACAAATGCTTCTTTTGTGGCAGCTTCTTCTATTGAAAAGCCTTCATTCTCAATAAATAACAGCTGTTCTATATCAGTAGTTTGAACATTTCTTAAAGAAATCATCTTGTCTGCAACCCCTTTCCTAACTGGATTGACCTAAAAACATTAGTAGTAATAATTTTATGGGCTTTACTACCATTGTTGAAAAATGTTTAGAATCTAAACAATAATTTATCAAGAAAGCTTTAATTTATGTATGACTACTCTCTTAAGAATAAAAATATATTTATTATATTGTGGCAGTCAACGGATTATGTTGCTTAATCTCTTGTATTGATAGATATAAAGAATAGTTCCCATAATCGAGAATTTTATTAAGAAAAAGATTCAATAGTTCTTGAGAATTAACTTTTATTTTTAAATGGTAACAGCCTTCTCCCGATACTCGGTGAGCTTCAACTATCTCGACCTATGCTCGATCGCTCTGAAAGGCACCGGATCCTGATCCTAACTAGCAGCCGAATCTATGTGAAATTATCGAAACAAATCCGCCTATTCAACACTTTAACACACTAAGGCTGTAAACTTCAGTTGAGTGGGGTCCTGACCTCAATTTTGTATTTTGTTTGGGAAGTATAATTTTCGCCTGCTAAAAGAAGAATATCTCCAAAATCTTCAAACTCAATCGCTCCTGGAGCAGTTTGGGTTTCAAACGTTATTCCGCCGTGTTGAATTAATTTTTCTCCGTGCATAAGTGGCACACCTTTCACAAAGTTTGCAGTGTAAATGACAACCGCAGGCTCTTCTGTGTATACCTCGACTGTTATTTTCTGGTCAGGACTAATTAATTTGGCTGCAGTTTGATGAAGTCCTGAGCACGTAAGGAAGAATGGATGATCGATTCCTTGAACCTTTTTAACTTCTGCGTCAATGGCTTCAAAGGTTGATTTTATTTTCCTGGGGGTTCGAAAATCATAAGGCGTGCCAATTGTGCTTCGCTTTTCCCCAGTTACCGTGGTATCTTCATTTACTGGTGCAAATTCTTCAGAAAAGATTTGTAAGAAATGATCATCGATTGGATTGCTGGGGTGCCCTGTTAAGTTAAAATAGACGTGATTGGTCGGATTAAAAATTGTGTCTTTATCACTTTTTGCTTGATAGCTCACTGACCAAATATTTAAGTTGTCTAATGTATAAGTCACACTTACTTTCAAATTCCCCGGAAAACCATTCTCGCCATCAGGTGAGTTGGTTGAAAAAATGATCGATGCACTTTCATCCGTCTCCTTCACTTCATAATCCCAGATTTTTTCATCGAATCCAGGGTTGCCACCGTGTAATGTATTCCCTAATTGATTTACAGATGTTTGGTAACGTGATTCACCAATTGAAAATTCACCATTTTTTATTCTTCCAGCGACTCTTCCTATTGTTGCTCCATAATATGTTTCTTTTTTGTAATCCTCAATCGAGTCAAATCCCAATACAATATTCCTACGACCTGATTCCGTTGGGACGAAAAGATTGACGATTCTTGCCCCAAAGTTTGTAACTTCTAATATCACTCCATTATCATTTTCGATTGTAAACAGGAAGGCTTCATCGCCAAAGGGACTTTTTGTTAATTTCATTTTTTCAGACTCCTTTCATAATTAAATTTTCAGCCATTATGATAAATAAAGGCCGAAACAGAAGTTCCGACCATTTTAAATGAGCGCGTTGAGTCCTCATTGATTTCATATATAATTAACACACGAGCTGAGGACTAACCATCAAACTTTTATATTTTACAATGACGTTTTCAACTGTGAAACCAAATTTTTCATAAACAATAGTTCCGGGAGCTAAAGCACCGAATGTATCGGTGGTGACAGTTGCGCCATTTAGCCCCACATATTTGCCCAACCGAAGCTTGAGCCTGCTTCAGTTGCCACACGTTTTGTAACGCTTGATGGTAATACCGCTTCTTTATAATCAATAGATTGTTGATCGAATAATTCAAAACTTGGAAGAGAAACAACGGATACATCGATTCCTTCTTCACGTAGTTTTGCTTGCGATCTGCTACAAGTTTTACCTCTGAACCAGTGGCAATTAAAATTCCTTCAGGTGTTTCACAAGAACACCCGCAAATGCTGATTTATATTGTTCAGCTAATTCTGGAAATTGTTTAGCGTAATCAGTGAATAAAAAGTTCCATTCACTTTCTGCACTACATCCACGCGCTTGAATCGTTTCACGGAAACGGTTGTATACTTCTTCCGGAACTTCAAAAGCAGCATGCGGCCACTCATAAACACTTTTTGTGTGTTTGATGCCTTCATCCCCTAATAGTGCTCCGTGAACACCGCTTGTCCCTTCATCCGGCGGACCATAGCCAATAACCGTTTTTACTTCAATTGATGTTGGTTTTGTTGTTTCTGCTTGGGCTGCTTCGATGGCCTTTGCTATTTCTTCTAAGTCATTCCCATCTTTAACCAATATAAGTTGCCAACCGTATGCTTCAAAACGTTGCCCTACGTTTTCTGTGAAGGCTTTTGAAGTGGGACCGTCTAGAGAAATTTCATTTGAATCGTAAAGTGCAATTAATTTTCCTAGTTTTAAATGCCCGGCAAGCGAAGCTGCTTCCTGAGAACCCCCCTCCATCAAATCCCCATCACCGCATAAAATGTAGGTAAAGTGGTCCACTATGTTAAACTTGCCTTTATTATAAGTAGCGGCTAAATGAGCCTCTGCCATCGCCATCCCTACCGCATTTGCGAATCCTTGTCCAAACGGACCAGTCGTTGCTTCCACTCCTTCCGTATGATGCACTTCTGGATGTCCTGGTGCAAGAGAATCCAATTGACGGAAGTTCTTCAACTCCTCAATCGAAAAGTTGTAGCCTGCTAAGTGAAGCAAGCTATATAGCATGGCTGAACCGTGTCCAGCTGATAATACGAAACGTTCACGGTTCGTCCAATCACGCCCCGTCTTAGGGTTCACGTTTAAAAATTTTGACCAAAGAACGTAAGCCATTGGTGCCGCACCCATCGGTAAACCTGGCTGTCACGAATTTGCTTTTTGAATCGCGTCAATACTTAAAGTACGAATCGCGTTTACTACCAAATTGTCAATTCTATCAAACACTTAAACTTCCTCGATTAACGTTACCCAGTTTAGAACGCTTTCATTTCAGACATGTATGCAGGAACTAAAGAAGACGCTGTACCGACTCTAAAAGGAGTTAGTAAAGTACCATTCTTTGAAAAAAGCCAAAAATCCGTGCATTAGCACTAATCGCCCTAATTTTTGTTAACGTAGTATGATACTTGCCTTGAACATCTGCTGCAATTTGCGTATAGCTTCTTTGAATTCTGCTCCAAACCTCATAGATCTATTTTAAGCACTTTTCCCCTTAGCTTGTCTACTTTCTCCAATTTTTTCAATTTCCTCCAAAGTATGACCTCGAGTTTCAGGAACGCATGTCCGGATAAATAAAACACCAAGTAAACAAATAGCACCGAAAATTGCAAAAACAGCTTCTTGAGACATCGAAGCGGTCATGATTGGAAATAGCAATCCAACCAAGAAAGAACCAATCCAGTTAAATGATGAAGCTAATCCTGACGCACGCCCGCGAATTACAAGCGGGAAAATTTCTCCAACTATGACCCAAGTTAAAGGAGCCCACGTGAATGAATAAAGTGCTACATAGATACTTAAAAAAACAACCATCATCATCGGATTTGCATTAGGAATTAATAAATTCAATATTGCCGGCAAAATAAAGGATAGCCCCATAATAGTTCCGCCTATTGTTAATAAAGTACGGCGATTAAATTTATCAGCAATCATTAGGAATATTAATGAACCTAGTACGAGAATAACCCCTTGAATAATTGGCCACATCAATACTGAGCTGGCTTCATGCCCTGTTGCTTTTTCCACAATCATAGGAATATAATAAAAAATTGCGTTTGCGCCCTGGAATTGTTGAAACGCAGCAACACCCACACCAGCAATTACTAAATAACGGTATTTATTACTTAAAAGTGTACCCCATGATTCTTTTTGATTTACCTTTGCTTCCTCTTTGGCAGTTTCTTGAATTTCTGTTATTTCAGAATCAATTTGTTCTTTGTTAGAGCGAATATAGCCCAACACCTTACGAGCTTCATCAATTTTATTGTTCTTAATTAAAAAACGTGGGGATTCGGGTAACCTTGACACTCCAATAAATAAGATCAAAGCAGGTACGGCAGCCAAACTAAGCATCAACCGCCATGCCATGGTTCCTGGTAAGTCTTTCAATAAATAAGCGACAATGTACGAAAGCAACATTCCAGAGACAATCATTGTTTGATTAATTCCTGACAGACGTCCACGTAAACGTGCAGGCGCCAGCTCAGACATATAGGCTGGGACCAACGCAGAAGCAGCACCAACAGCCAACCCTAATAAAATCCGAGCAACAATCATAAAAAGGATCCCATTATGAGGGGATATTCCTGCCAAAATGGATCCAATAGCAAAAATGATAGAAGATGTTAAAATCATTTTGCGCCGTCCTAAACGATCAGAAAGTTGTCCGGCCAGGGCACCTCCAAAAATAGCTCCAAACATCAACGATGAGGTAATCCAGCCAATAGCACCAGGGTTGTTTTGAAGGTTCCAATCATGTTGCAGAAAAGGCAAAGCCCCCGTCATAACGCCGATATCATAACCGAAGAGAATGCCTCCAAAAGCCCCAAAAAAATAAATGAATCCACTTGAAATTTTCTTTTCATTAACCATTTAAGTTCCCTCCTCAAGGTTTTAAAATTATATTTTAAAAAAATCCCACTACTAAAATTTATTTATTAGGATGAATTCTGTGTCGTTATTGTGCTATTAAAACGCTTTCATCTTTTCCCTGAAAACCACGACCACGCTTACGAATAAAGGGATCATACTAATGGTTACATTTCCATTCTTCAACTTCTGGAATACCTATTTTTCCCCTCCAAGGAAGCAGAGCCTCCTTGGAGGGGAGAGACATTACTTAATAACTACGTATTCCAAGCCAACAAGTTTTGCATAGGTTATGATTTGGTCCGTTGTTAAATTCAATGAAACAACTGTATGGTGACCGCCACCATTCTCAAGCCAAGCTTTCACTCCATCTTGGAAGTTTGGCTTCACTTCCCAAAGTACACGGGCCACTGGAAGGTTTGGTGCTGGAACAGTTGGTTCAAATGCAGAAACTTCATTAATCAAAAGTTTATAGTGTGTACCAAAGTCAGCCATGGAAACAACGACACCGTCTCCTGCTTTGCCGTCGAATACTAAACGTGCTGGATCTTCACGATCACCTATACCTAATGGAGATACAACAATTTTTGGTTTGTTACTTGCTAAAGATGGGTCGACTTCAAGCATATGTGATTGAAGGATTGATTCTTGTCCAGCAGCTAATTCATATGTGTAATCTTCCATAAAGCCAGTTGATTGGTTATGGCTCATCACTTTCAGTAAGCGATCAAGTGCTGCCGTCTTCCAATCTCCTTCACCCGCAAAGCCATATCCTTGTGCCATCAAACGTTGGACGGCAAGACCAGGAAGTTGTTTCATCCCATATAAATCTTCGAAGTTCGTTGTGAAGGCCGTGTAACCACCATCATCAAGGAAACGTTTAATCGCAATTTCATAGCTTGCCTGTACCTTTACGCTTTTCTCCCAATCTTCCCTACTGTAGGTACCATAATCAAATTCATAAAGGCCTTCGTATTCTGCAAATAAAGCATCAATTTCTTCATCAGTAACCGCATTTACATATTGAACAAGGTCCCCGATTCCAAAATAGTCAACTGTCCACCCAAATTGGATTTGCGCTTCAACCTTATCCCCTTCGGTCACTCCAACGTTACGCATGTTGTCTCCAAAGCGAGCGACCTTAATGTTGAAGCTTTCGTTATAAGCAACCGCTACGTCCATCCATTGTGCAATTTGCTGTCGCACTTCAGGGCGCTCCCAATAACCTACAACAACTTTATTTTGTTTTTTCAAACGGGCATTGATAAAACCATATTCACGGTCACCATGAGCGGATTGGTTTAGGTTCATAAAGTTCATATCAATCGTTGCCCAAGGAATACTTTCATTGAATTGTGTAGCTAAATGAAGCAATGGTTTTTGTAATAATTTTGTTCCACGAATCCACATTTTTACAGGTGAGAAAGTATGCATCCAAGTGATGACACCGGCAACTTCGTTACGATAATTGACTTCTTTCATGATGCTTGTGATTTTATCTGCACTAACAGCTAAATCTTGCAATACAAGTGGATAAGGTAAAATACCGCTTTCATTTAATGCATCGGTTATCGTTTGTGCATTCGCCTTGACCTCTGCTAACGCTTCTTCCCCATATAGATGTTGTGATCCTACGACAAACCAAAATTCCTTTTTTGTTGTTAACATAATAATCCTCTTTTCTTAATCTAATGGTTTGATAATTTGATAGAGTTAATCTTACTTTTGACCGTAATAAGCATATTTTCCATGTTTTCGTAAATAGTGTTTATCCAAAATATTTTGTGGTAATTCTTTTGCAAAATGATTTAATTCCCGTGTAAATAAATTCATTTTCGAAACTTCATCCAACACCACACTATTCATTACGGCGGATTTTGCATCTTTGCCCCAAGTAAACGGACCATGACCATGAAGTAAGACACCAGGAACGGCTAAAATGTCTAACCCGCGCTCTTCAAATGTTTCGATGATTAACTTCCCAGTCTCCACTTCGTACCCACGATCAATCTCCTCTTGTGTCAGGTAGCGGGCACATGGGACGGATCCGTAAAATGTGTCTGCATGAGTGGTCCCCATCGCTGGAACATCAAGGCCTGCTTGAGCCCAGATTGTCGCCCAAGTTGAATGAGTATGCACAATGCCGCCGATTTCTTGGTAATACTTATAAAGTACTGCGTGAGTCGCTGTATCTGATGAAGGCCTCAACTCTCCTTCAACAACATTGCCATCTAAATCAACAACAACCATATCACTGGCTTTCATCGTTTCGTAATCAACACCACTAGGTTTGATAACAAATAAACCACTTTCACGATCAATGGCACTTGCATTTCCCCATGTATATTTCACGAGTCCATATTTAGGCAAGTCCAAATTTGCTTGAAATACCTCTTCTTTCAGTTGTTCTAACACGTTAATCCCTCCAGTTTTCCACTCATAACATCAAATTGTCTACAGCGGCCTGCTCAATCACTAAACCCTTCCTGTATCTTTCAATAAATGCTTCAAATCCTTTAACATCTATTTGATCAGGATAAATTTCTTGCCCATCAACCTCTTCGAATACTTTTTTGTCGAGGAAGTCTTCTAAACTTTCTTTTTGATCTTCATTCATCATGTAAGATGCAAGAATCGCCATTCCCCACGCGCCGCCTTCTCCTGCTGTTGACATTACTGATACTGGAGTATTCATTGCAGCGGCAACAATTTTTTGTCCAACAAGAGGGGTTTTAAATAAACCACCGTGAGCCAAAATACGATCAATTGCAACATTTTCTTCCGTTGTCAAAATACCCATTCCGATTTTCAAAGCACCGAAAGCAGTAAAAAGGTGAGTCCGCATGAAGTTTGCTAGATTGAAATGACTCTCAGGTGAGCGGACAAATAGTGGTCGGCCTTTTTCTAATCCTGTGATATTTTCACCTGAGAAATAACCGTAGCTAAGCAAACCGCCACCATCTGGGTCGGCTTCCAAAGCTTTATTCAACATCACATCAAATAATTTATCCGTTTCAACCTTTTGTCCCATTGCCTCAGAAAATTCACGGAACAATCCCAGCCAAGCATTGAGATCACTTGAACAGTTATTCGCATGAACCATTGCAACTGGACTACCGTTTGGTGTAGTTACCAAATCAATTTCTGGATATACTTTTGAAAGTTCTTTCTCTAATACAATCATGGCAAAAACTGAAGTTCCTACTGAGATGTTTCCGGTACGTTTCCTCACACTATTCGTAGCAACCATTCCAGTTCCAGCATCGCCTTCTGGTGGGCAAATTGGAGTGCCTGGTTGTAAATTTCTTGATCTATCCAGGATTTTCGCTCCAATTTCGGTTAATTCACCAGCTTGTTCGCCTGAAATGTAGACTTTAGGAAGAATCTCTTTTAGCTTCCAAGGATAACCTTTCGCCGCAATTAAATCGTCAAACTGTTTGACCATTGATTCATTGTAATCTTGCGTTGATTCATCAATTGGGAACATGCCTGAAGCATCTCCAATGCCAATTGCTTTATTACCAGTCAATAACCAGTGAATGTATCCAGCCAAAGTCGTAATACAATCAATGCGAGGCAAATGTTTCTCATCATTTAATATTGCTTGATAAAGGTGAGCAATACTCCATCGTTCAGGGATATTAAATTGAAATTGATTAGTTAATTCTTTTGCTGCAACACCAGTTGTTGAGTTACGCCAAGTTCGAAACGGAACAAGTAGCTCCCCTGTACTGTCAAAAGCCATATACCCATGCATCATTGCAGAAAATCCAATAGAACCTATTTTTCGAATTGTAATTCCGTAATTTCGTTCAACTTCTTGCTTCATTTCACTATAAGCTGTTTGCAGACCAGTGATAATATCCACTAAGTTGTACGTCCAAAATCCATCTTCCAAGAGGTTTTCCCACTCATAACTTCCAGATGCGATTTTTTCATAACGATTATCAATCAACACCGCTTTAATACGTGTGGATCCAAATTCGATTCCAAGTGAAGTTTCTCCCTCGGTAATCGCTTGTTTAATTTTTAATCGATTCGTTTGCACGTTAACCCCCCTGACAGCGCTTTCAATAAAAAGGAGGCGCTTAAATTTAGTAACAACCATATTATATTTTTTGTACGTACATTTGTCAATAATCAATATCATTTATACTTACAACTTCCAAACAAAGTCCTCCATCCTCACCTTAAAGTTAGTAAATTAGTAATAAAGGAATATATATGACATAAAACCCAAATGATAAATGGGGGGAATTTATAACTTTTCAAGAATTTATACAAAAAACTAAGGTGATTGTTTTAATTTATTCAAAACTATGTTAAAATATGTCCGTACAAATATTTTAAGCAAATAAATTAGAATGCAAACAACCATGAAAGAAGTGAGGTTTAATGAAACCAAAGTATCAGGTAATCATTGATGATTTAAAAAATAAAATCCTTACAGGTGAATATAGTGTAGGGGAACAAATTCCTACTGAAACCGCCATGCAAGAAATGTACAACGTTAGCCGACACACTGTACGAAAGTCCATTTTAGAATTATCAAACGAGGGATTCTTAAGAAGTGAAAAAGGATCTGGCACATATGTTAGTAACCAATATCAATCAAAATCTGGTGGTAATTCCAAAAATAAAACGATCGGTGTAATCACTACCTACATTTCTGATTACATTTTCCCTTCTATTATCCGAGGAATTGAAAGAAGATTGAATGAAGATAATTATTCGTTACTATTAGCCAGTACAAATAATGATGTCGAACAAGAAAAAAAAGCCTTGGAAATGATGTTGTCATTTGGCGTGGATGGTTTGATTATTGAACCTACAAAAAGCAATCTATACAATCCCAACATCGCTTACTACCTATCGTTTAAGGAACAAGAGGTTCCATTCATCATGATCAACGCTTATTATGAAGAATTAGAGGTTCCTTTCTTTTGCCTAGATGATGTGCAGTCTAGCTATCTCGCAACAAAAGAATTGATTTCAAAAGGACACACCCAAATTGGACTCATTTCGAAAATGGATGATTTACAAGGAAAGTATCGAATGAAGGGATATATAAAAGCACTTGGAGAAGCCAAATTACGCTTTCAACCAGAGCAATTGCTTTCGTATACTACAGAAACGAAGCTAGACCTATACACGAACTTGAAAGGGTTCCTAAATGAAAATAGAGACGTGTTGACTGCCATTGTTTGCTATAACGACGAGGTAGGGTTGGAAGTAGCAAATGTATGCAGACAACTTGATATTTCTATTCCCGAACAATTATCAATTATTGGCCAGGACAATTCTTATATTGCGAAAAATGCTAATATCAAACTAACGACATTGACACACCCACAAGAACGAATGGGACATGATGCAGCTGATTGGGTCATTAAGAAATTACAAGGAAAAAAGGATTTACCAAACGAAACCTATTATCAACCAGTGTTAATTGAAGGCGAAACTGTCAAAGAGTTAGAAATACAATAATCTTGTATTGGGTGACAGGAACGGCCCGAAAAATCTTATTTCACGGAAATATTCCACGAGTCACGAAGGAAAACCCAGTCTATGTTCACAAAAGTCGTGAACATAGACTGGGTTATTTTACTCTGTTATCAATTAAGTAGAGAGAACTTTAATGTATTTGACGCTTACTCATCACCAAAAAGGAGCCCAACAATGGTCATAACTATTTAGTTTTGATCTCTAACACCGCACAGTTTTCTACATGTGTCGTATACGGAAACAAAGGTGAAGTTTGTAACCCGTGTACCATGAGAAGCGCGTAGATATTCCTTTAGCTGCTTGTGAATCATACAGACTTCTTCGCAAGGCGGTACTGTCTATCATGACGACAAGTGGCTGGCGAAGCCCCATCTTCTGTAGCGTCTCGAAGTGAATGGCCTCATATCCTTCTTCTCGAAACCATGTGGCAATACCCGCAAATGTAGCCAAATGTGGAAGGTGGGAAAAGCCGCACAGTTGAGAAAAATATGGGAAAGCCTCTAGAAATTTTCTTATTTGCGCAAGGAATCCAAGCGAAACCATGTTTTGAGAAGAAAGCTTTTTAGAAAGGCTTTTCTGCATAATAGAGGACGCCCCGTGTTACCAACAGGGCATTTTAAGGTTTGCATCCCATCAATTCCTTGTAACACATGAGTGGTTGAATGAGAATCTTTAAAATAGGTCAGCATAAAGATAGTCCGTCTTCCTTCCTATGATGGAGTGGTGTCTATCATAGGAAGGAGGACGGATTTTTTATTCATCATTTTTTGCATAAAAATGAGTTTTGCGACACGCTGGAACGTAAAAAACGACCCTTTTTCGGCAAAAACAACCCGTTCGTAAAAGTGTACTTTTATGAACGGTAGCAACAAGGCTATACCGCCCATTTGGAAATTTCATACGCTAAGAGAATTCCAACCTGAAAAGTCGATATCCTATACGTTAAGGGATCGACTTTTTTACTTCTTCTTATAGAACTAAGACTTAACGATATTGGTTCCCCTTTCATTAATTAACCATTTACAAATCCCCCAAGAAGTTATCTACAAAAAAATTCTCAAAAGAATCATGTTTCCTTCTTTAAGTGGGTTGCACCGATAGTTGCATAAAGAAAAAGCTGCCTTAAAGACAGCTCCGATCTTCAGCTAACACACTCGTTAGTTCACAAGGAACCATTCTTATTAGGTTCACTATTCCAGATTTATTTTATCTTTTCTTGAACTTCACTCCCGTATTTCTCTCCTATTAAACAGCTAATTGAATCAAACTCATATTCCTCACGGATAGTTGCTTCTTTAGTTGCACTTCCATTTTCCAAAGCTTGCAGAGAATTTCTGTCATCATACTGAGGGACGAATGAAACCTCTCCTGAGAAAAAGTACATCCTCGCACCACATCGCCAGTTATCATAATTCCTGCACGTGGACCATTTTGACCGGAATACAAATATATAAGAGAGTGATTGTCCTTATTAATAATTGAACACATTAAGGTAGTTTAAAACTTGTTACAGAATTTCATTCTTCCCCACCCCTTGTTGTTGACTGTTGAGTAGAGATAAAATTTAATATATGTTGTTTTCCAGGTGTTGCCTGAATAGCACCTTTTATGGAAGCAGTAAGTGCTCCACTTGCATTTGCAAAAGTAAGTAAACGTTGATGATTTTCACTCACTCTTTCACATAGATTTTCATTAGATACTTCAAGTGACACTAGTTCGGATAAGAAACCTCCGATAAATGCATCACCTGCCCCCGTTGTATCTGAAACAATTACTTTAAATCCTTTGTCTTCATATTCCTCTCCATTTTTCAAATAAATATTTGCGCCATCGCTTCCTTTTGTATATACGACCACTTTCACGTCACCAACAAAAAGGGATTTAATCGCTTCCTTTTCCTTATTAATATTTGTTATAAAATATAATTCTTCATCGGATACTTTTACAATATCAGCTAGAGGCAAGAAGTTTAGTATGGTACGCCGACAGCTTTCTTCATCAGGCCATAAAGGAAGCCGGACATTAGGGTCAAAACATACAATTCCACCTATTTTTTTAAAACTATCTATCACTTTTATATGAGTTTGTTTCATTGGACTTTCAACTAAGTCCACTGAGCAAAAGTGAAGAAGATCTCCTTGATTAAACCACTCTGACTTCACCTCATCTGGTGAAAGCAATAAATCAGCTGTATTCTTTCGATAAAAATTAAAGCTTCTTTCTCCGAATTTATCTACAGATACAAATGCTAATCCAGTTTCTCCTTCATCGCTTCGAATAATATAGGAAGTGTCTACACCATTTTCTTGAAGCACGTCCATTAAATAATCTCCAAAATTATCATTAGCTATCTTGGTTAGTGCGACTGAATTCCCACCATATTTTGCAATTGCAATCGCAACGTTCATAGGAGCTCCACCGGCAACACGTTCAAAACTAGTAACCTCTTTTAAAGATTTTTCTTTTTGAATAGGAATAAAATCAATTAATGTCTCACCAATACAAAAAACCTTTTTCAATGTATTCACCCTTAATCAAGGAACAAGTGTCTAGACACTTGTTCCTTGTTATTTTATTTCCAGATGTCTTTTAGGTTCCAATAAGTCATTTCCTTGACTTGTACATCACCATTCTCAGTAAATAACTCAATACCTAACCTTTCTTCATTAGGATAGATACGACTTGTCATGGTCGTTTGTCCATCATTAGCAAAGATTTCAATGGAAGATCGATCAATAAATACACGTAGGGAAAGCTCTTCATTTGTACCAAGTATTGTGTTTCTAACACCATCTTCCGCTTTTCCTGACTTGGAGCAATCAAGTGTTAGCTGTTGTTTATCCAAGTGATACGTTAATACTGTCTCTTCTTGGCTAACACCACGAATTTTTAGACCTACAGATTGAGCGCTACAATTAGTTAAGTCAAACACAGCCTTCACTTCAAGTAAATCCTCTTTCGTTTCTACCAAATAGCTTTCAGAAATGGTTTGATTTGTACACTCATTGTGTTCAGAATCACGTAATAAGGTTAATTCCTCAACAGGATTCATTAAAATCTTGTTCTGATCCCCTAGCGTTATTTCGCGTGGTAATGTTAAGGCTCCACACCATCCATCTGCTTTTGTTGGCATGTTTGACTCCCACATATCCATCCAACCAATCGCAATTCGACGACCTTTATCATCTAATAGTGTTTGAACTGCATAAAAGTCATGTCCATTATCTAATTCAGTAAACGCTCCATGAACAAACTCGTTTTTTTCATAATTATAATCTCCAACCAAATAACCTGTTTGGAATAGGTTATTATATAAATCTCCTTTTGATTTAATACCTTGAGGAGAGATCATTAGAATATATTTTCCATCTAATTCAAAGAAGTCTGGACATTCCCACATATATCCAAGTGAGCCGTCACTTTGTGCAAGAACGCCAATGTATTCCCACTTCAGTAGATCAGAAGAACGGTATAAAATAACTCTTCCGACATTCTCCTTCGTCGAATTTCCTAAAACCATGTACCAGGCATCATTGTGCTTCCACACCTTTGGATCACGGAAGTGATGTGCACTATCTACTGGTGGTTTAGCAATAACCGGATTTTCTCCAACTTTCTCAAATGTTATGCCATCCGTACTGACCGCAATATTTTGATTTTGATAGAAGAGATCTTTTTCCTTGTCTGTATAGTGATGTCCTGTATAGATTAGGGTTAGTTCACCATTATTATCAACGGCACTTCCTGAGAAACATCCATCTGTATCACAAGCATCCCCAGGAGCTAAAGCAACAGGCAAATGCTCCCAATGAATGAGATCTTTACTTTTTACATGGCCCCAATGCATAGGCCCCCAATTTGCATCATATGGATGGCATTGATAAAATGCATGATATTCCCCTTTATACTGTGCGAAACCGTTCGGGTCATTAATCCAGTTAGCTGGCGCCATGATATGGTAACCTAATCGATACCGATCATTTATTTTTTTCTTGGCATTCTTCAGTGCCTCTTCAGCTTTTTGAATTCTATTAATTGTTAACATTCTAACATCCTCCTATATTATCTTTCGTAACCTTTCCCCATTGCCATTTAAGCCTTTGCTTTCTTTAGAACCTATTAAAGTAAAGATTGAAATAATGGTAAAACAAAAAACCATGATTCCCATGATGAGATAGGTATGACGAAATCCTACACTGTCGTATAATCCACCTGCGATTGGTGAAAGAATAGATGCACCTACCTGAGAGGCAAATTGGAAACCAACTAGATAAAGCACAGAAGATAGACGGGTATCGAAATTCGCTGCTAAATATTTAAAAATAGCAATTAGCATAATAGGCAATTCTAGAGCATGAATTAATTTCATCGAAGAAATCCCGATTGGCCCAACAACAATTCCAGAACCGATGATTCGGAAGGCCATTAAAAATCCTGCTAGAATTAAACTATTCTTTACACCAAACTTATTTACGATAAACGGAGCAAGAAACATCATTCCAGCCTCTAAAAATACTTGAAACGAGTTTAGATATCCGAATACTTGATTGCCTAAAGCTTCAGTCGGAAATAAAGATGCGTAATAAAGAGGGAATTGCTGATCATAAACACTGTAGAGGCAAGTCACCCCAATAATGTACATCATGAAAAACCAGAAATCTTTCAATAAGAAAAGTTGTCCAACGTCTTTTAATTTAATAGAATCGGCTCTGCTCATCTCTTGATCCGTCATTTCTATTTTCACAGACATAATAATGGCCACTAATATGATGGCTGAAACAGATGCAACCCAGAAATTGATATTTGGATTAATATTAAACAGCTGTCCTGCGAAAAATGTAGCTGCCGCCCACCCTAGAGAGCCCCACATTCTTGATTTTCCATATTCGAAATCATATTTACGGCTAATCTTTTCAATATAGGATTCAATCGCTCCAATACCTGCTAGAAAAGCAACAGCTAAATAGATACCTCCAACAATCGCGCCCCAAAAGACATTGTATTTTAATAATGGTCCATAGATGAAAATATAAAATGGTCCTACAAATACGAGCAGCAAACTAATGAAAGATAATATTTTTTTCTTTAAACCTATTTTGTCAGATATATAACCATATAGTGGCTGCATACATAAGGCGAAGATAGCGTTTACAGAAAAGATAATACCTGTTGCTGACCCACTTAAATTTATTTCTTGTCCTAACCAAATGGAAAATAAAGAGTAACTAGAAGACCAAGTAAAAAAGAAAAAGAAAAAATACGCACTTAACATCCAATACAGATTTTTTGAACTTTTCAATTTAATCGCTCCTTATACTAGACATGTGAAAAGAAATGAATAACTAGTTAACGATATGAAAAAGAAGACATAGAAATGTGAATTTTAACCCATACATGGTTGTAGATTTTTAATGATGATGCACTCTCTATTTAATGCCTGTACCTGAACCACCAATCCCCTCTAAAATATAACGTTGAGCCACAATACATACCTTTCACTTGCCCCTCATATGTCTTTCGTCATAAATAACTTATAAAAGCGCTTTCAACTGTAGTTTATGTCAACCGGTTACATATGTCAACCGATTGACAGTTTATTTTTTTGAAAAATCAGATATTATCTTCCGTTGATAATGAGCGTTAATCAATATCATTCAGTTGCAAAAACTTCAACACAACTGAAAATTTATTCCCAACCCTTGCACCTATTAGTACTTTTCTCTAAAATAGGTGCGTGTGATCAGCATGACGGAGGAAAATTTATTTAAGTAAACATACACTAATTTGAAATTATTTTATAATAGGGTTTTCCTAGTAGGTGACAGATTATGATATGCTATTAAATAGTATATTAATGGATTCTTTATACAATGTTGATGCCAATCTTTAATATATCTTTGAACCAACTGAAAAAATCTCAGTATCCAATCAATGGACAAAAACATGAAAACTTTATTCAAATGAGTAATTAAAAAAGTATTTCAGTATAAATAATAATGGATGTTTCTTAATAAGGTAGGAGGATATGAAATGAAGCCTAACATTCACGATGTGGCAAAAATAGCAGGTGTTTCATCAACCACAGTTTCCCGTGTATTAAATAACCGCGGTTACATAAGTGAAAAAACAAAAGAAAAAGTTTATAAAGCGATGGAAGAGATTAATTATTTTCCAAATGATTTAGCCCGTTCTCTATTTAATAAACGAACTAATTTAATAGGACTAATTATCCCTAATTCAAGTAACCCATTTTTCGGTGAACTAGCCTTTCATATTGAAAGCATCTGTGCTTCATTAGGCTATAAATTGTTACTTTGTAACAGCTTAAACCGTATAGATAAAGAAGAAAAATATTTAGAAATGCTCATACGTAATCAGGTAGATGGAGTAGTCGTTGTGACATATAATCGAGGTATACTAAATTATGAGAAGCAGAATCTTTCTGTTGTAGCGATTGACCACTATTTATCGAAAAACATCCCTGTTGTTGGCTCTGACAATTATAACGGAGGAAAAAAAGCTACAGAATTATTAATAATGAAAGGTTGTCAGTATATTGTTCATATAAATGGACCAATTGAGCTGCAAACACCAGCAAACTTAAGAAGAAAAGCGTATGAGGATGTTATGCAGGAACATGGCAGACTGCCAATTACATATGAAGTTTCACCTCGTCAAAATCATAAAGAAGTAATCTCTAAGCTTTTTGATGAACATCCAGAAGTAGATGGTATCTTTGCAAGTGATGATTTAATCGCGGCATCTGTTATAGCTGAATCTAAAAAACGGGGAAAAGATATACCAACGCAATTAAAAGTTGTCGGTTATGATGGAACAGAAGCAGTTCAAGTTTTACTGCCAGAATTGACAACCATACAACAACCAATTGATTTAATTGCCAAGACAGCAATTGATATATTATTAAAAGAAATTGAAGGTGAATTTAACGATTTTCCATTTGAGACATATCTGCCTGTTAAACTTTTAGAAGGTGGAACGACTTAATTTATTGTCTATGCATGATGTTTTGTGATAATTACAATTAATCTCTCATTTATTTTTAACAAACTGAAAATTCACTATAAATAGGAAATATTAACTAACTCCAGTGAAGCCCATAGAATGCAATACTCCATGGGCTCTTCTTGTTTAAAAAACTACCCATTATTTGCTGATTGATCGATTGTTAACTCTCGGTGACCAGTTGGTTCCGAAATCTTCGGGAAACTTTGACAAACAGGATTTCCCATTAGTCATTACCGTGATCATTACAGGGCCGGAAAGCATGGTTAAAAAGGATGAGTAATAAATTAGATATACTTCCCCAAGTTCCCCAATAGCTTGCGATAAAAAGTGGCGAGGGAGATACCTGAGTGGGCATCTCCTATAATGGTGCCAGCATCCAAAATTATCCCCCCAATAATTCTTATGTATCTATTAATTTTACTATAAAGAAAGAGCAAATCCCTTTAAAGCATTTATTTCTTGTTGAACTAAACTACCCCGTTAGCTCCATAAGAAAAAGCTGCCTTAAAGACAGCTCCGATCTTAAGCTAACACACCTTTTACTTGAATAAGAATATTACTTCTGGTTAGCAACCTCCATTACAATTTGGGAAACTAAGTAAGAAAAAACACTTAAACCTAAAATTCCTACTAAAATTAATAAAGGAGCTTGTTCTGCATACATCGTACATACATAGAACATAGTAAAACATAACAGTGAACCTACAATATTTAGTAAGATGTTCTTTTTATTTATTACAATAAACTCTCCTTTATGATTATCTTACCTTTTGTTTCATTTCACTGGCTGCCCCTTCATAAGAAAAGGAGCTGCTGATTAGCTGCTGATTAGCTCCTGATTAGCTCCTGATATTGAAGTAACGCACCCGTTAGTTCAACAAGAATATCTAATTACAAAAATTCATAATAACGATCTAATCAATTCTTCGCTTCCGTTTTCTGCTTCTTTCTAATCCATTTCCTTATCTTCTAAGCCATTGTTGATAATGGATTATCTCATGAGCCATGCTGCGTAAAATTGACCATAAAGCATCATTTTTTCCTCTTTCTGAAACTAATTCTTCATAATCTCCTGTTGCAATTCTTATGTACGGTTCAACAGTTTTATCATAAGGTGCAAAAAAAGTAGCACTTGCCAGTTCTTTTGTATCTTTGGTTTTAAGTTGATAATCCGTTTTTAGATATACAACAACCCTTATCGGAAATTCCATATATGTACGTAACCAAACCGCAAAGCTTAAGCAAGTTCGTCTTACTGATGAATTTACATTCCTTTCACATTTGACTCTTAATCCTGAGCGTAGATATTGCAAATCACTCGTTGTCATAATAATTCACCTTTAGTTTCATTTTATTGCATAATTCGCTATCTTCCCGAAATTTCTTTCTTCCACTAACCTGTCCCTTTAGTTCAACAAGAGAAATGAACAAAAAAAGAACCCCTTTGCAATAAAGGAGTCATTTTCATTCAATTTCAGTTGCAAATTGAAACAATTCAGGGTGATCTGCCATGTCTTGCATCGCTTTTTCTCTTTGTTTTTTGGCTGATTCTATGTCATCTTCAACTAATGTATCACTTCCAGGTAAAAGAATAACTTCTTCATCTACTGGTATTGGCGCATTTGCTAAATCGGTTTGTAAAGAAAAAAGACCAATGAAAGTGATTAATAATCCGAATAACATAAGGATTTTCTTAAACATAATCTACCTCCTTAAGATATGTTTAATTATACCATTTGGCGGCCTTCTTATGGCGCTAACGCACCCGTTAGTTTAAGTACAGTCCTTCACAAACTAACTTTTGAATAAGAAAAAGAGGTGCCGCAGCTACCTTCGTTGTTCTATTCAAGCCTCCTATAGTTTAAATGTGACTATTCACAAATATCCATTTTTATTCATGCTCCTATTTACTTATAACGATCGATAATTTATAGTTTGCATACTTGTTTAATTCTAATAAAAATTGATTTAACGCTTCATTACTTGGAAACCTGCACTCCAAAAGATAACAGCTATCTCCACTGATTTTATAATTATTGATAACATACCCCTCCTTTGTTTGGATAAATGAGAGATAAGGTTGATGGTGTGTACCTTCTATATAGATATTGATAAAGGCATACGTAAAGCACCCTAATTTCGCTTGATTTACTTTAATGCTATACCCCTCAATAACCCCATTGTCCTCTAATTTCTCCACTCTAGCTGCGGCTGCTGGTCCTGTTAAGTGAACTCTCTCCCCTAATTCTTTCATCGTAATCCGGCTATTGCTACATAACTCCTCTATAATTCGCTTATCTGTTTGATCCATCTGAACGTCAACTCCTTTCAAAAATAAAGTCAAACCCCTAAAACACTTTATTTTATCTGTGTATTTGAATGCTGCTCATATTATACACTTAACACTGTTAGGAAACACACATGAAAAGAAAGGGAGTTGTAAAGATGAAGATTACACAAATTCGAAATGCAACGATAGTTGTAGAATATGCAAATAAAAAGTTTTTAATTGATCCTATGTTAGCAGAGAAAGGTACGTACCCATCTTTCCCTGGTACGATTAGGCAAGATCAAAACAATCCTTCAGTGAGTTTACCAACCTCTGTTGACGATATTATTAGTGGAGTTGATGCAGTGATTGTGACTCACTTACATTTAGACCATTTTGACGAGGCAGCGCAAAGACTATTACCAAAAGATATTAAAATGTTCGTTCAAAATGAAGAAGATGCAAAGGAAGTCCAAAATACCGGGTTCCAAAATGTAGAGGTATTAACAAAGGACCCTGTCTTTGAAGGCATCCAATTAGTTAAAACAAGAGGCGAGCATGGAAGAGGAGAAGAACTATTAAAGCGTATGGGGGAAGTATGTGGCGTTGTCTTTAAACATCCAAGTGAAAAAACATTGTACGTAGCTGGTGATACAGTCTGGTATGAAGGTGTACAGGAAGAATTAGATACCCATAAACCAGATATTATTGTCGTCAATGGCGGAGATAATCAAATTATAGAATATGGTTCTCTCATTATGGGAAAAGAAGACATCTATGAATTACACAAGGCTGCTCCTAATGCTAAGGTTATTTCTGTTCATATGGAAGCTGTTAACCATTGGACACTATCTAGAGAAGAATTAAAAAACTTTAGTAAAGAAAAAGGATTCTCAAGTAATATTTTAGTACCAGAAGATGGTGAATCCTACAAATTTTAATATGAACACCGACAAATAGTGTCACGTTCCTATTTAAAAATAAGAAATAGAATAAGCTCATAATTATCGAAAATTTAATTATGAGCTTATTCTAATGAAGATATAAATGAAATGTTCCAAGGATGACAAAACAAACATGAAAAGCTACAAGGATATTTCGTTAGGAGGTGGGGTTCATGACAATGTCAGCAAAAGATACAAATACCTCAACACAGCAGCCTATATGGTTGCAAGAATATATTGATTCACCAGAAAGACAAATACAGCTTTATAAAAAAACATTAAGAATTTTGATTCTTTCACAAATCTTTGGGGGAGCAGGACTTGGAGCCGGTATAACAGTAGGAGCGCTTCTTGCACAAGACATGCTAGGGACTGAAAATGCGGCAGGAATTCCAACTGCCCTATTTACTTTAGGTTCTGCAGGAGCTGCCCTACTTATAGGCCGGTCTTCACAACGTTTTGGCCGTAGAGCAGGACTTACAGGTGGTTTCCTTGCAGGTGGTTTAGGTGCTATTGGTGTTATAATTGCCGCTTTAACCAACAGCATCCCACTTTTATTTATTTCTCTTTTTATTTATGGTGCTGGTACGGCGTCTAATCTACAAGCGCGATATGCAGGGACAGACCTTGCAACAGATAAACAAAGGGCAACTGCTGCAAGCATGGCCATGGTTTCCACTACCTTGGGTGCTGTAGTTGGTCCTAACTTGGTCAATACAATGGGTGAATTTGCGGATTCAATTGGTGTTCCAACCTTGGCTGGCCCCTTTATCTTGTCAGCAGCTGCTTTTATTATTGCCGGATTATGTATCTTAATTTTTCTTCGTCCAGACCCTTTGGTTGTGTCTACAGCTATTGCGAATGCTAAGAAAAAAGACGATACCGCACAGACAGGGACAAATTTAAAGAATGCTACCATAAACAAAAAGGGTGTTGTTGTAGGGGCTGTAATTATGATTTTGACTCAATTTGTCATGGCAGCCATTATGACAATGACACCAATTCATATGGGACATCATGGTCATGGTTTGGGAGAAGTAGGATTAGTTATAGGTTTCCATATAGCAGCTATGTACCTCCCTTCACCATTGACAGGAATACTGGTAGATAAGCTTGGCCGTATTACTATGGCTGTTGCTTCTGGTGCTACACTCCTAGCCTCTGGATTGGTGGCAGCTTTTGCACCGGTAGGTTCAATGCCACTGCTTACACTGGCGTTAGTACTACTAGGTTTGGGCTGGAACTTTGGTTTAATAAGTGGGACTGCTCTCATTATAGATTCAACACACCCATCTGTGCGTGCAAAAACACAAGGATCAGTCGATGTCCTATTTGCACTGTCCGGAGCAGCTGGTGGGGGGATATCAGGAATGGTAGTCGCTCATTCTAGTTTTGCAGCATTATCACTTTCTGGAGCCATTCTGTCACTAGTGCTTATACCTGTAGTTGTTTGGTCTCGGAAAAGTCCAAGCAAAGAGCTATGATAGAAAAGTTTTTATTAATACCTTATTTCTTGAATAGTTAGACTAATGTAGATATATCCCTATATTGTAAATTACAATTAAAATCTAAGTAACAAGGCAGCTTTCAGCAAGCTGTTGCTTATGCTTTGGCATTATTGGATGCAAATGATATTCCGCATCCTTCTCTTGAAATAGTCATAACGACTGAAGAAGAAACGACGATGAACGGTGCACTTGCTGTGGATCCGGCTCACTTCAAGGGAAAAATGATGATCAATATCGATTCGGAGGAAGATGGAAAGCTGCTGGTCAGCTCTGCAGGAGGAATACGCGTGCGGCAGATCCTGCCAATCGGATGGGAATCGGCTTCTATTGTTGATGCTGTATCTTATAACATCAGGATTAAAGGGTTGAAGGGCGGACACTCCGGTATGTCCATCCATAAGGAAAGAGGGAACTCCAATAAACTTTTGGGCAGAGTATTACATGAATTAACAACAGACTTCATTTGCTACATACAGCAAATGAACGGGGGCCTGAAAGGGAATGCAATTCCTCGTGAAGCAGAGGCAACTGTACTGATTCATTTAGAAGATGTTCAGAAGATAACGGACAGACTCCAGCAATGGGAGGATACTTTTAAAAATGAACTGCAATCTTCCGACCCTGAGGTATCGATTAGGTTTAAAAAGGTCGAAACGATTTCTTCAAACGTTTTTTCCAAAAAGATGGTGACTAAAGCCATTACCTCCTTACTGGTAATCCCGCATGGCGTTCAAGGAATGAGCATGGGAATAGAAGGATTAGTGGAAAGTTCGACGAATCTAGGGGTCGTTACAACAAATGAAGCGGAAATGATATTCGAAAGTGAAATTAGGAGTTCGGTCAAAAGCATCAAATATAATATGGTCACGCAGGCAAAGGTGATTGCCGACATACTTGGATGTGAACTATTGGTTGACGCGGATTATCCGGAATGGCCCTATAATCCTGATTCGAAACTCAAGAAATTATTTGAAGAGACCTACAAAGAAAAGTATCATGACGATATTGAAATCATCGCTGTACATGCAGGGATCGAGTGTGGGGTATTCATAGATAAGATACCAGGGTTGGATACTGTTTCAATCGGACCAGATATGTTTTCCGTACATACACCTGAAGAACACTTAAGCATCCCTTCGACCATAAACAACTGGGAATATTTTGTTTACACATTGAAAAGGATGAAGGATCTATAAACAACTGCATGTGACAAAATGATAGTCAATAGATTTGGAGACATCCTATCGTTCAACGATAGAATGTCTCTTTTTTGGTTGGAATTAAAAAATTTATATATGGTATATGGAGTATTCATTAAACCCAAGTGTTTCTGGGAGAAATAAAACCTAGAATTGTATCTTACCTATTCGAATACAGCTGTCAGAACGGTCGTTTTACCGGCTACAGATTCTCCACTATAGTGATGCTGTAACTGTTTTAAAATATCTCCATTGGTAATAATCATCGGCGTAACAATGCTGGATGCTTTTACCATTACCAGTTCAAGACTGTAGCTAATCAGAAGATCCCCTGACTTGACCTGGTCACCTTCCGCTGCAAAAACGGAAAACCCTTCTCCTTTCATATTAACCGTGTCCAATCCAATATGAATTAATATTTCCAGCCCTTCTGCCGTTTCCAATGCAATGGCATGCTTTGTTGGAAAAACATTGATAACTTTTGCATCAGCTGGCGCCACTACCTTCCCTTCTATAGGAAAGAAAGCAATACCATCTCCCATCATTTTCTGTGAAAATACGGGATCCGGTACATCTTCAAGCTTTAAATTTCTCCTTCAATGGGCGCTACTAATTTTATTTCCGAAATCTTTGTTTTTTTTCCGAACAAGTTTTTTAACAAGACAATACCTCCATTTATACCTCATATTTTAGCTGAATAGTATATCTCTTAAGCAATTACTTTTTTAATTTGTTCTTTTAGCTGGTCTGATTTCGGGCCGAAAATAGCCTGAATGTTATTTCCTACCTCTAGAACACCAGCTGCTCCAAGACTTTTTAAGCGGGCTTTATCAACTTTTCCCATATCATTTACCGACACGCGCAAGCGTGTAATACAAGCATCTAAATGTGTAATATTTTCATGCCCGCCTAAAGCTGCCAAAATACTGCGCGGCAGTTCATTCAATTCTACCGCTGTTACAGTGGAATCCTCTGTTTCCACTTCACGTCCCGGGGTTTTTAAATTGAACTTTGAGATCATGAAGCGGAACCCAAAATAATAAACAACAGAGAAAACGAGTCCGACTGGAATGACTAACCACCAGTCTGTGCGGTTTTGTAGAACTCCAAATAATAAGTAGTCTATAATACCACCAGAGAAGGTCATTCCAATTTTTACATTCAATAAATCCATGATCATAAATGACAGCCCGGCAAAGACACAGTGAATGGCAAACAAAACAGGAGCAATAAATAAAAACGTAAATTCGATTGGCTCTGTAATTCCTGTTAAAAATGACGTTAAAGCGGCAGAGCCCATGATTCCTGCAACCAATTTTTTCTTTTCAGGGCGAGCCGCATGATACATCGCTAAAGCAGCTGCTGGTAAACCGAACATCATAAATGGAAACTTGCCTGTCATAAAAGTACCTGAAGTTAATTCAACCCCATCGTTTAGCTGTGCAAAGAAAATCCGCTGGTCTCCACGAATCACTTCCCCTGCTTTATTAACATACTCTCCGAATTCAAACCAGAAAGGAGAATAAAATATGTGATGCAGACCAAAAGGAATAAGCGTGCGTTCAACCAATCCAAAAACAAAAGCAGATAAAGTAGGATTTGCATGAATCATATTTTTTGACAAAGCATTTAATCCTTCTTGAATCGGCGGCCAAACAGCAATCATAATAGCTCCAATCGCGATAGAAAAAACAGCCGTAATAATAGGAACAAATCGTTTACCGGCGAAAAACCCTAAATAAGAAGGAAGTTCAATATTGTAGTATCGATTAAACATCATCGCGGCTAATACACCGATTATAATCCCACCAAATACACCGGTCGCTAAGGTAAGAATGCCTAGGATTGTTGTATGGGCTGGATTTGATCCGACTTGGGCTGGATCAAGCTGGCCTGTATAAATTAAAATGATACTGATCGTTTTATTCATCATCAGATAACCGACAATAGCAGCCACCCCTGCTACACCATCGCCTTTTGCCAAGCCGATGGCTACCCCAACCGCGAACAGCAACGATAAGTTGGCGAATACGATGTCTCCAGACTGCGCTAAAACACTGGCTGCTAATTGAATCCAGCCTGCCTCCAGAAATGATGCGTGTACTAATAAAGTAGGATTTTGCATAGCTGTGCCTATACCTAATAAAATCCCCGCTGCGGGCAAAAGTGCTACTGGAAGCATGAGTGCTTTCCCTATCTGCTGTAACAAGCCAAACATTTTTTTAGACAATACATCCATCCCCTTTTTTAAAATCCCTCCCAATAAAGTTAAGCGCTTACAACATTTCTGGAAAATATGCACAGAAGACTAGGAGAACACTGGGTTTTGCAGTGTTCTCCTATTTAATTAATAAATAAGATTGGTTAACTTACCACTTTTTCAGTCCCAACAATTGCTCACCCAGTTCATTCAGTTCAGCACGCTCATATTTTTCTTTTTCCCAGTTTCGAGGGTCGCCCAGGAACGCAATTCCTTCCGGAATCTCTCTATCATTCCATTGCTTAATTCTCCATTGTTTTAATTCTTCATTGTGTTCCTGTGCCGGGAACATTGAAATGTACTGATGAATATTTGGCGTATCCGAAAGGTTTTTACGCAAACCATGAGGCTGCATCACATGGAAAATTAATAAGTCACCTGCATTCAGAGTTACTTGAGTTGGTGTATACCCTGTGTAGTCCGGATGATAAGGATCCCTGTCTGCAGGCTGCGTTTTCACCCATTCGGGGAAGTCACGGTATAACTCAGGAATGACGTTCAACCCGCCGCTTTCAACATCTGTATCTGTTAAGAAAAGAATTCCCTGAACATTTACCGGCAGTGGATCCAAGGAAGTATTCCCATCCCAATGGATAAACCCTTCAAATTCAAAACCTGGCTTACTTGGAAAGCTCAAGTTGCAGCGGTCAATGCTTGTCCATAATTTTTCGGTTCCCCAAATGTCTACAAACGCATCGTATACTTTTTGGTAGGAGCGATTGTCCCAGAAGTATTGATGGTTGTAAAGCTCTACCATTCCAGCTCCCCTAAGTTCTGGCATCTGGTGCTCACGAGCCGGCTTTGTGTACCAGGTAGAAGGGTTATTAGGGTCCTTTTCTTCAAACTCCCAAATCAGGTTAACAGTGCGGTCGATATGTTCTTTTGGAACGACGTTCTGAACCACCACGTAACCGTTTTCTTTCCAGAACTTGAATTCCTCTTCCGTTAACACTCTTAATGGTTCGTTGTTCGGGCGTTCATTCAATGGAATATCAATTTCAAGGATATTATTTACTTTTGTTTTATCCATTATATTTCCTCCTTAAAAATATCATTTCATTTTGCTGATATAACCGTTTTGCGCGCAGTGATTTTCTGCTTTTTATATCATCAGAAGTATTTTTAAAAAACCTTTTTGTAAGGCGAGAAAAATCTAGTACTTGGCTTTTTGGCTGCAGAAATTGCAGGTTTTGTAAGTATATTTAACATTTTTCAATGTGTGGAAGGTAGACGACCTTCACAGCCTGGGTCAAATGTTTTTGACAACAATAGTTGATTACACCAATATGCTCTTTTGTTTGCGGTTTCACATTACTATTAACTGCTTTTATGATTCGTCAACCTCCACTTTCATTGAATTTTTTCTATATTTTCATAAAACCGATTACCACTTTTTCAATCCAAGCAGCTTCTCACCAAGCTCAGTTAAGTTTGCCTGTTCATATTTTTCCTGTTCCCAGTTGCGCGGATCGCCAGGGAAAGCATCACCAGCTGGTGGAATGCGGTCTTTCCATGATATAATTCTTTCTTCTCTCAGCTTCTCGTTGTCTTCCTGGGCTGGAAACATGGAGATATACTGGGCGATTCTCGGCTTATCCGAATTATTAGCACGGATGCCGTGAGGCTGCATCGCATTAAAAATCAGCAAGTCTCCCGCTTCTGCCACCACTTTTGTCGGTGTATAACCAGTTATATCCGGTTTATACGGGTTCCGGTCAGCCGGCTGCGTTTTCACCCATTCCGGAAAGTCCCGGTATAATTCCGGAATACACTGGAATCCGCCCATGTCTTCGGTAGAATCTACTAAGGAAAGCACGCCCTGGACATTGACCGGCAGTGGTTCAAGCGATGTATTTACATCCCAGTGAATAAATCCTTTGTATTCGTGGCCCGGCTTGATCGGCATATTTAGGTTGCACCGGTCGATGCTTACCCATAATTTTTCTCGTCCCCAGATGTCGACAAAGGCGTCGTATACTCTCTGGTACATGCGGTTATCCCACAAGTATTGATGGTTATACAGCTCCACCATGCCAGTGTTTTTCAATTCACTCATTTTGCTTTCCGCACGGGGCGGGGCGTACCAGGTAGAAGAATCCTCAGGATCCTTCTCTTCGAATTCCCAAATTAAGTTTTTCAGGCGTTCAATTTGTTCTTTTGGAACCGCATTTTTGATGACGACATAGCCGTTTTCTTTCCAGAATCGCCAATCTTCTTCACTTAATACACGCAAGGGCCCATTGTTTGGACGTTCGTTTAATGACTCCTGGATGACCAAAATGTTGTTTTTTTCATTCATTATAATTTCCTCCTAATTAGATAAAGTGAACCGCTTTCAACAATTCTTGACGTGATTTTTCTCGGCAGCGCCCACAGCATATTTTTGTTTTGCAGCTCTCATCTGGTTCGATTATTCCTAAATGAATTAGACTTTTTAAAATCCCGCCATTTATATTTGAATCTGTTACAAAATCAGCCACAGCTTTTGCCTCAGGAACTGCGTTCCCCATAGCAATTCCCGTTCCAACAAAAGTAAGCATTTCCAAGTCATTTAACCCATCACCGAAAGCATAACTGTTTTCTTGTTTCACACCAGCTGCTTCTAACAGCTTTTGAATGCCTAGTGCTTTTGAACTTCCTTTAGGAAGGATATCCGCCGCATATTCATCCCACCTAACAAAATTCAATTCCGCAAAATGCTCTTCATACAGCCGCGCATCTTGACTGTCACAGTAAAGATGACCTTGATAAATTTCAGCCGTTTTGTAGAACTCTCGGTCAACCGAAGGATACTCCATTTTTAACTCAACAAAGCTTGTTTTAATGAAAGGATGATCTTCCTCGCTCGCTTTAATCTCTTCATGATTACAATAAGCTACGGCATGCCCCTTACTTTTCGCCATTTTCGTAATGGCATGCAATACATATGGATCTAGGGGATTGGCGTAAATGACTTCTCCTTCAAACACTACGTACTGGCCATTGATAGATACATAAGAGTGAATATTTAACACTTCACGAATGTCAGCAAATTGCTGCGGTGTCCGCCCCGTAGCGATCACGGTATGAATGCCTTTTTCCTGAAGTAAGCGAACCGCTTTTTTATTTGACTCAGGTATCACTTTTTCTTCATTTAGCAATGTTCCATCTAAATCAAGAAAGACTATTTGTTTTCCCACTCTCATACCTCCTTTATGTTGTATTTAGCTAGCAGCACATTATCAACTTTTCATCTTTAAGTATGTGTGTTACCTTGTATAAACAGAATATTTTGTGGGACTCGTCCCATGTCAAGAGTGTTTTTTAAAAATTCAAAAAATATTTTCACCCTAAATTTTTCATTTAATGCCGTTATTACTCCTTTTTCACACAAAAAAAGACTATCATGAAGTCGATAGTCAAAAATATTTTTTTATTCTATACTGTTTTTCTTTCGATTAATCTAACAGCTATTTCTTCATGAGACACAGATTCTTCGCCTACTGCTTGGAGGAAAAGCTTTCTTCCTATTTCGATTAACGGCAATTCAATAGTGGTGATATTCATGATCTCTGCAATCGGCTGATTATCAAATCCAACAATCGCAAGATCGGCTGGTATAGCTATTTTTTCATTCTGGTTGCAGGTCAAAATACCAGCCGCCACTTGATCACTTGTGACAAGTAATGCGGTTGGAGGATCTTTCATTTCTCTTATCTGCCTTAGGACTTCTTCTCCGTCTTCAAAGTATAAACACTGCTCAAAAATATAATGAGATCGGAAAGGTTCGTTTACTTTTTTCATGAAATTTTTATAAGCTGATTCTCTCCGCAAACTATTTTGACCTGATATCCGTCCAATACAATAACCGATTTTTTTATGTCCTTTTTGATATAAATACTCCAACGCTGTAATAAAACTTTTATAATGATCAATAAATGTTGATGCACTCTTTTTCCCTCGTGTATCTTCACATAAAACAATGGATCCATACTGCTCATATTCCTCAATTATGCTCCAATCACAAATCCTTGAGCAGATAATTAACGCATCGATTAGTTTGTGCTTCAGCATATCGAGGGCCTCTATTTCCCGGCTTTCTTTGTAATCTGACTGAATTAAGATAAGGTGATAACTTTTTGTTAATGCCTCGTTGGAAATTCCCTTAAGTAGCTGGGCAAAATATGGGTGATCCGAAAAAGGAATAACCACACCAATTAAAAACGTTTTCCCTGCGCTTAATCGAACAGCATTCATGTTTTTTTGATAATTACTTATTTTTATCGCCTGCTGTACAGCTTCTTTTTTTTCTTCACTGACATATCCTTGATTATTAATTACTCGAGAAACAGTTGATTTAGAAACACCTGCAAGCTTCGCAATATCTCTTATATTTGTCATAGAATCCCCCTATCTAAGTTTGGGTTGGAAGAAGTTTTTTCTATTTATGCCTTTCTGCCGACAAAGTTTTTTATAAATAGGATTATAAAATATGGGACTAGTCCCATATCAAGAAAAAATTTACCCTCATGATGGAAAAAATAATCAAATAGTATGCATCTTGATAAGAAATGTCCTATTTTAAATAAGTTCCTCGTTGGATCTAATATTAGGTATTCCTTATGGAACTAATCTGCCCCGTTAGTGCCATAAGAAAAAGGCAGCCACAGCAACCTTCCTTATTGAAGTAAAGCACCTGATAGTTTAAGTACTATCTTTCACGATCTGAAGAGAAGCTGCCAATATGACAGCTCCGTCCCGTTCTTTAATTCTTGCATCGAGGGTTGAATAAAAGTGGGCTTATATGTGATTTGTTAATCTCTTTTCCATCAGTTCTGCCATTTGTTTCGAATTTGGATTTCCTTCATTTTGTAATTTATCAATGATGTTAATATAATCCGTTTCATTTCGGTTCTGACTTAATTTATATGCAGCCTGAATTTCTCCTACCTTAATCTTAAATCCACCTATACCTTTCAGTTCACTTTCTAAGAGATGAGGAGAAAGTTTATCCCATAAAACAGGATTTTCACGATTTTCTTCATATTTTTCCAGCATTATTGTTAATTCCTCTATTAATTCATCTTTCTCTAATATGCTTGCTTTACCATATACATGGACGGCTTGATAATTCCATGTTGGAACTTCTTCATGCCCATACCAAGAAGAAGAAATGTAAGCGTTCGGTCCCTGAAACATAACAAGCACATCTTCACAGGTTTCAAATGTTCTCCACTGAAGATTTCCATAAGCCATATGCCCTGTAATATAGTAATCATCACCTTTTTTATTTAACCCCAAAGGCAAATGAGTGGCAATTGGTTTCCCTTGTTCTGTTGTGACAATCGTGCCAAAAGAGTTTTTTTGAACAAAATCCCAAATTTCATCAACCTTTTTGACCTTATAATATTTTGGAATATACATAATAATCCCCCTTTCAAAAAAGTTATTTGAGTGTTTTGGTCATTATAATGTCCATTTGTTCTTCATCACCCATATAAAAAGAGTGGGCTCCAGTTTGAACAAACCCCAATTTCTTATAAAAAGCAATAGCATTTTCATTTTTTTCCCATACGCCTAGCCAGATTTTCTTTTTATTACGTTCCATCGCAATTTCCATAGCTTTATTTAGCAGATATTTACCAAGCCCATGTTTTTGAAATTTTTTCTTTATATAAATCCTCTCGATTTCAAGTGATTCAGCACCCATTTCTTCAGACTGGGCATCATTGGTATTGACCTTTAAATATCCAGCGACTTCGTTCTTAAAATAAACAAAAAAGAATTCAGAAGAAATATTGGATAATTCTTTTTCTAATTGTTTTAAGTTAAATGCCCTTTCCAAATAGGCAATCATATTTTCGGGTGAATTCTGATGCTTAAATGTCTCATTAAATGTTTCATAACTAATTTCTTGAAGTTTGCGTGAATCTTCATGGGTACACTTTTTTATATTTATAGTCATATATGTCGCTCCTTTATATAATCAATAATTTCTCTTGTTTCCCTTTTTTACATATTCCCAGTCTTTTTCTATATTTTTTCTAACCCTTTGAAGAAGAGTAAAAATGGTTTCTACTTCTCTTTCGGAAAACCCCTCTAATGCAACGATATCGGAATAATCATTTTCTCTTTTTATAAAAGGATAAACATTTTTCCCTTTCTCTGTTGGAAAGAGTTTTTTAATTTTTTTGTTATGTTTATCTTCTTTCTTTTCAATAAATCCATTAATTTCAAGTTTTTTTATAGCACGAGCTGCTGTTGTTCGATCGACTTTTATCATCTCAGCTAACTTTTCTTGAAAGATTCCTGGGTTTTCACATATTCGCACAAGGTACAAATACTGCCCTTTTGTAAGGTCATATTCTTTAAACTCTATATTACTTATAGAATCTAATGCCCTTGCAATCATTCCAATTTCACGAAGAATTTCATTCATAATTAACTCCTTAGTACATATTTTTGTTGCAAATGCGATAAAAATGACATATATTAAATTTAACCTAACTTTGTTGCATTTGCAATAAAAAATAATGATAAAGAGGTCGAGTAAAGTGAAATATGTTTTTTATGTATTAGGAATTTTAATATTAACCCTTGGTATTTCTTTCACTATACAATCAGACCTCGGAACTTCACCTTTTGATGCACTATTGGTAGGACTGTCCATAAATGTGGGGCTTACTGTGGGAAGTTGGGAAATAATAATAGCCTTAATATTGATATGTTGTAATTCATTTTTAAAAAGACAAAGACCAGAAGTTTTGGGGTTGTTAACAGCATTTATAACGGGTATTGGTATTGATATGTGGCTTTTTTTATTGCACAATTTGATAACACCTGAACTATGGTACAGCAAAGTTGTTTGTTTTGGAATCGGCTTAGTTCTTGTAGGATTAGGAACTGCAACATATTTACACACAAATTTTGCACCGATTCCAGTTGACCGTTTAACATTAATCATACAAGAATTAACTAGAACAAATATTTTTTTTTCGAGAACATTCATTTACCTCGTATTCTTGATAATGGCAATAATTTTCAATGGACCAATTGGCATTGGAACTTTATTAACAGTTTGTATAGGCGGGCTCATACTTAATTACTTTATGCCAATTACTAAAAAGGTATTAGACAGGATACTACCCTTTAATTAAAAAATACAGCTGAAGTTTATGGGGCAAAAGAAAAACCATACATTAATACAGGGTTTTATCAAAGTGAAAATGTTGTTTTCACTGGCTTCTTAGAGTTATCAGCTTGTTGAACTAACTTGCCCCTTGCATAAAGAAAAAGCTATATTAAAGACAGCTCCGATCTTCAGCTAACGCACCCGTTAGGTCATTAAGCAAAGCGATTCTTATTAAAGAATCGAGCCCGATTGCTGAAGAACACACAGAAGCTTTTTAGCTGTTTTAGTTAAAGAAGAAGTTTTCATATTCATCATTTATTAAAAACAAAAGATTCAATTCTTTCTTCGCCAGAGAACATATCTTTGATTTTAAATTGATTATTTTTCACTTCATCTTCCCCAATAATGATAACGTTACGAAAATTCTCCTTGTTTGCCTTATCTAAAGCTTTCCCAATCTTTTTGTTCCCCATTTCAAACTCAACGTTGTAGCCTTTATTTCTTAGATAACTTGCCACTAATAATGATTCTTTTTGGGTATTTATTGGGATTACATAAAAGTCTACAGTAGGATTTTCTAAGATTTTTTCCTTCGATGTATTTAAAGCAGTATAAATAACATCTAAACCAAATGATATTCCAACTGTAGAAAAGTTCTCATTTGTTCCGATAAGTCCACCGATAGCATTGTCATATCTTCCCCCACTACCAATGCTTGACTTAATTGTTTTATCAGATAAAAAAATTTCATAAATAGTACCTGTATAGATCTCCAAGCCTCTTGCTAAAAATGGATTAAATATACATTGATTATTGACACCAAGGAATTCCAGATATGTTTCCAGTTCTTTTAATTCTTCTAAACCTTGTTTAACCTGTTCGCTTTGTACAGAATAAGGTTCAAAGTAGCTATAACTTGTATTATTTTTATCGGTCAAAAACCGTTTAATTAATTTGACTGTTGAAGGCGTCAGCCCCTGTTCAGTAAGCTCAGACGTAACAGCTTCTAATCCAACTTTTTCAAGTTTATCAAGTATTAATACTACTTTATTAATTTTTTCATCTGATGTTTCAAATACTTGAAGCATTCCAGTTAATAATTTTCTATTGTTATATTGAATTATTACTTTTAAATCGAGTTTGTCGAATGCAGCCAATGCCATAATCATTAATTCTGCTTCAGCTATTTGAGATTTAACTCCCACAATATCAACGTCGCATTGAGTAAACTCACGGAACCTTCCAGTTTTTATTGGACCATCCCTGAACACTTTACCTATTTCGTACCTTTTAAAAGGCATCCTCATTGTTGGATTCATTGCAACTACCTTTGCAAAAGGGATCGTTAGGTCGTATCTCAATGCCAAATCTCTTTCTCCTCTGTCTGTTAATGTATACATTTCCTCTAAAATTTCAGCACCCCCTCCATACTTAGAAGCCAGCAATTCTGTGTAATTTAAAATTGGCGTTTCTAGAGGTTTACACCCATATTGGATAAAAACATCTTCTAATGTTCTCCTAATATTGCTTCGTACTACTTCTGCTTGTGGTAAATAATCTTGTGTTCCCTTTACATTTTGATAATCCATCTTTTTCATCTTTTTTACCTCCAATTGTTTATTTAAAAATAAAAAACCGCAAAAGATTAAAGTTCTTAAACTTAATCAATGCGGTTCAATGATAAATAGTCTTCCTATATACGATTTTTAAAAATCGAATAGCAAGACTACTTGTTATGATGATGTAATTGTGACAGGAAAAAATTATTCAAAAATGACAGCATTTTATCCACCTCGTATTTCCATTTAATGTATCACAACAAAAAGTTTTTTTCCATTAGCTTTTTAATTTATTAATTATTGCTTGTTCAACTAAACTGCCCCTTTAGCTCCATAAGAAACTCCTATGGCGGCGCTCCTCGCCGCCACCATCTACTACGAAAACCTAAACTCAAAATAGAGTCTAACCCATTAACCCCTTGACGATAATGGATGATAACAATACAACCAGGCTGAACTTTTTTTGGTGGATCTTAAGGAAGATACCCTGTATAAGAAACTGGTTTGACAGTATGGAAGAACCATTTAGTGTACTGCTAGTACGTATACAAAAATTTTTGTAACAAATCTCCTGTCATATGTATGGTTAATCTTTTTTTGAGGTGATTCTCCTATGGAAGCAATGATTGAACGGTGTGCTGGCCTAGATGTACACCAAGAAACAGTAGTAGCCTGTGTATTATTTGGTCCATTAGATAAAAAGCCAAAAACCTCTATTGAAACGTTTTCAACTACAACAACGGGACTCTTGGCTTTAAGTGATTGGCTCGCTACCCTTCAGGTATCCGATGTTGTGATGGAAAGTACCGGAGTCTACTGGAAACCAATATGGAATATACTCGAAGGTTCTTTTCACCTTGTTCTTGCCAATGCCAGGCATGTCAAAAACGTTCCAGGCCGTAAAACTGATGTAAAAGATGCCGAATGGCTTGCCAAGCTTCTAAGATGCGGACTTATTGAAAGCAATTTTGTACCACCAGAGGATATTCGTGATTTACGAGATCTTACTCGTTATCGAAAAAAATTGATTCATCATCGCACATCAGAACAGAATCGCATTCACAAAATTCTTCAGGATGCTAATATCAAGCTAACATCCGTTCTATCAGACATTTTTGGTGTATCGGGACGCCGTATCCTTGAAGCGATTCTAAACGGTGAAAAAATAGAGACCGAT
>NZ_JAGGQJ010000030.1 GCF_018613325.1 Bacillus sp. ISL-34
ACGTTCGAGGTTTTATAAACCTTCATAAAAACTGAGACAAACTTGATTTCATGGAGTTTGTCTACAGTCTGAAACCCTGTGCACCATAAATGCACAGGGTTTTTCATATTTTCAAAATTAAGGAAAACTTTCAGTTGACACTATTGCTTCCACCTCTTATAATTACATTAAGTTAAGACATCTCAAATTAAAGATATATAAATTCAAGATTAATAATTGGAGGAATAACCATGACAAATACAAAATGGACAGTCGACCCGACTCACAGTACTATTGAATTTTCCGTAAAACATATGATGATCGCTAAAGTAAAAGGAAGTTTTAATAAGTTCGAAGCAAGCATTCTAGCTAACCCATTGGATCTAACAACAGCAGAAATCGATTTTACCGTTGATGTGGCCAGTATTGACACACGCAATGCAGACCGGGATAATCACTTGCGTTCCGCTGACTTCTTTGATGTAGAAAAAAATCCTACATTAACATTCAAATCAACAAAAATTGTGAAAACGGATGAAGATGAATACGATGTAACTGGAAATGTGACTCTTAATGGAATCACACAAGAAGAAACTTTCAACATTACCTTCGAAGGCCAAGGGAAAGATCCATGGGGAAATGAAAAAGCAGGCTTTAGCGGAAAAGGGAAAGTCAAACGCAGTGATTATGGTCTAACCTATAACGCTGCATTGGAAACAGGCGGCGTACTGATCGGCGATCAAATCACGCTAACCATCGAAATCGAAGTTTCTAAAGAAGCTTAATTAAGAAAGAAGCAGCCATCCCCAGGATGGCTGCTTCTTTCTACATTTACCGGATTTACGAATTCCTCGTTTTATAAAGTAAATAAATGAAGTATGGTGCCCCGATGCTCGCTGTGAAGACACCAGCCGGTATTTCCAAAGGTGAGAATAGGGTCCGTCCAATCAAATCCGCCACCATAACCAGGATGCCACCAAGCAAAGCCGAAGTGGGCAGTAACACTCCAAAACTCGAACCAACCAGCCTTCTGGCCATGTGGGGTGCCATTAATCCCACAAATCCTATTCCTCCGGCAAAAGCTGTGGAACCGCCAATCAAAGCCGTACTGATCATCAATAATGTAAACCGCTGTTTCTGAACATGTCCCCCAAGCCCCGTTGCAAGGTCATCGCCTAGCTCCTGTAAATTAATATTTCTGGCATACAGGATGGCAATTAACAGGAATAGAATCGTCCATGGTGCCAGTACAGCAATATTATTCCAGGTGGAGTTAGACACTGACCCCGTGATCCAAAGGTTTGCCTGGCTCGCTTGAAAAACTGGGCCAAGAATCATCATCATCGTAGTGAGTGCCTTCATTAAAGCCATCACCCCAATCCCGATCAACACAAGCCTTATCGGGGGAACTCCATTTTTCCAGGCTAAGGAATAAACAAGTAAGGCCACCACTGTCGCCCCAATGAATGCAGCTAACGGCAGCCAATTGATGCTCACCGTCAATGAATGATTCTTATCGCTAAAAATGGCCAAGAATCCAACGACCGCTACAGTCGCTCCTCCCGTTATCCCCAAGATATCAGGCGAAGCAAGTGGATTTCGAATCATCCCTTGAAGGATTCCTCCAGCTACAGCAAGGCCCATCCCTACCAACAGGGCAACAATTATTCTAGGCAGGCGGAAAGATTGGATAATAAGCCGATCGCTCTCCGTCCCCCCTCCGATAAAGACCTGGAGGACACTTAGCGGATTTATATTCATTTCACCCACACCAGTACTGATCACAAACACTAGTGAAGTGACTAAAAATAATATGAAAATCACGATCACAGCTTTTTTATCCACCAAGAATGATATTTTTTCATTAAATAAACGAAAGCTCTTATATGACTTCATCGACCGCTGAACCCCTTTCTGGCAATATAAATAAAGAATGGGGTTCCGATTATGGCTGTCATGACTCCAACCGGAACTTCTCGAGGCATCAGGATATACCTGGATATGACATCGGCTGCAATCAAAAGCACCGCCCCGAAAAGTCCAGAGAAGGGAATCAGCCAGCGATGATCGATGCCTACTATAGAACGGGTAAGATGCGGAACGACGATTCCTATAAAGCCAATCGGACCGGCAACCGCCACTGATCCGCCAGCGAGCAGGATGATTGCCAGCCCCAGAACAAGCTTTAGGAAAACTATATTCAATCCAAGGCCTTTTGCAACATCTTCACCCATGGACAACACATTCATTTTACCGGACATGATCAAGGCAAGGCCCCAACCTGTGACAAGATAAGGCAGGACGGCAACTAAATTATCCAGACTTCTACCGGAAACGGACCCGGCAAGCCAGAATAGGACTTGCTCTAAAAGGGCCTCATTAGAAACAAGAAGACCTTGTGTAAGCGAAGCTACCATGGCCGTCATGGCTGCACCAGCCAATGTCAGCTTCATCGGTGTCAAGCCGCCGCGTCCCATGCTTCCAATCATAAATATGCTTATCGCGGCTATGGCGGCACCTATGAAAGACAGCCATGTAAATACTTGAAGATTGCTTATCCCAAAAACGGTGACCCCAGTGACAACCGCCAATCCCGCCCCGGCGTTGACCCCGAATATATCCGGAGAGGCCAGGGGGTTTTTAGTTAGCGTTTGCATTAACACCCCCGAAATGGCCAAACTTGCACCGATAGCCGAAGCGATCAGGGCCCGCGGAAGTCTGACTGATTGAATCACAATGTGTTCATTCGTCCCATTGAAATGGCTAAAAGCATCGATGGCCATTTTCCATGTTGTATCTGTATAACCGTATACAATGCTTGAGCACAGTAAAAACAGCAGCAAAAGAATGGTAATGAACAGCCCCATCCATTTCTGCCATGAATTTTTTAATAACATATCCAGTTACCTTTCCAATCACGTTTGTATAGTAATATTTTACTGGTGTTAACAGGATTATGTCAACGAATTTGAGAATCATTTTCAATTATATATTGACAGAAAAGTATATTCATTTTATGATGATGCTGTTAAGTGCGAATGATTATCATTTGCTGAAAAATTGGGAGGGATACATAGATGTTTAGATTCAAGTCATTATTAACGATTTTTACAATATTTGCAGTCTTCCTTCTAGCAGCTTGCGGGAATTCGGATGAGAAAGCCGATGGAAATAAAGCTGAAGACAAGAAAGAAGAGAAAAGCTACACAATTGAGCATGCCATGGGCACTGCAGAGTTGAAAGAAACTCCTAAAAGAGTGGTCGTTCTAACAAATGAAGGCACTGAAGCATTGCTTGCTTTAGGAATTAAACCTGTTGGTGCCGTTCAATCATGGCTTGGTGAGCCTTGGTACGACCATATTAAAGATGATATGGATGGGGTAGAAGTTGTTGGTGTAGAACATGAAGTTAACTTAGAAAAAATCGCATCACTGAAGCCTGACTTGATTATCGGAAGCAAGATACGCCAAGAAGCTGTTTATGATAAATTAAATGCGATTGCCCCTACCGTTTTCTCTGAAACGCTAAGAGGAGATTGGAAAGAAAACTTTAAACTATATGCAAAAGCCTTGAACCTTGAAGAAAAAGGTAACGATGTAATTGCAGAATTCGATAAAAACACAGAAGATCTTAAAGCTAAATTGGGTGATAAAGTAAATCAAGAAGTTTCCATTGTCCGTTTCATGGCTGGAACTACTCGTATTTATTACACTGATTCATTCTCTGGAGTGATTTTCGATCAATTAGGATTTAAACGTGCAGAACAACAGAAGGAACTTTTCACTGCAGATAATAAATTAGGCAACCTTGCCATCGAGGTTGGGAAAGAAGTCATCCCTAAAATGGATGGAGATATTCTCTTCTACTTCACTTACGCTCCTGAAGGGGACAAACAAGCCCTAAGCACAGCAAAAGAATGGACGAATGATCCACTTTGGAAAAACCTTGATGCAGTCAAAAATGGAAATGCCCATGAGGTTAGCGACGCAACATGGAATACAGCTGGCGGAGTAATTGCAGCTAATAAAATGCTGGAAGATATAGAAAAGATCATGCTTGAAAAGTAATAACACGTTTCTATTGAAAAAGGCCTTTCTCGATATAATTCGAGAAAGGCTTTTTATTCTATATTAATGTGTCATTAACCCACTTGTCCGCTTTCCTTCAATTGATCGTCAACGAACAAGATGCCCAATTCATAATGCTCCCCGTCAAAAAGAGCTCTTTGCACAAAACGAATCTGTTCATTATTATCGATGACTTCAAGCTTGCAATGTGCCCGGTTTATTTGGAGCGCCCTGTATAACTCTTCTTCTTCCCTGACGACGACCCCATTTATTTTCGAAATGACCTCGCCTTTTAGCAACCCCATTTTATCTGCCGGAGATTGAGGGATAACGCCTAAGATCTGGACACCGAGCTTACTTTTCGAAAAATAAAAAGGAAGCTTTTGATCCATTGCCTTTTGGGAGTAATGCAGGAATTCACGACCCAAGATTGCTAAAACGGCCGTTATGATTGCCAATGGGGGGTACCAGTAACCAACTGCCGCCAATATTGTAATCACAATTCCCAATGCCCCTACCTTTTTGCCTTGCGCCTTAATTGCCAATTCCGGGAGCGTCCCATGAACTTTTTGCTTAAAGCCGATTAAAATGGGCAGTACGATCGGCGACAGGGACATGTCCCCGATTGAAAAAACCGGGTACCATTCGAAAGGTACTGGAAGTTGTCCTCCAGGAACCATAACGAACATGGGAATTAGCCAGATTCGCTGTGAAACATACACACCTATCGGCTGCCCCCTCTTGGATACCTCCAACTGAGGAGAGACGTTTTTACTACCGTTGCCAACAATCAAAAACCCTTCAGCAATCAGTAATAACCCTATTAAAATGACAAGTGTCGGATATACGGACCGATCGAGCTGATTAAAGGCATCCTGAAATAACGTAAGCTTGATATCTCTATCATATAAAAAGAAAAGGATAAAGAAGGTGAGCCCCACTGTATAAACGGGGGAAACAAACCTCCTTTTCATGGTTAGCATGGACAAAATCGTAACCACTGCCATGATGAACAGCGACGCCATGGGAATGGCGAGTCCAGTAGCCAGCGTAAGGAATGAGAGGATCAATCCCCATATCAATCCTTGGGGTAACATGGAACGCAGCTCCATGGAAAAACTGTAGATCTTCGTATTAAAATCATGGCGTTCCCGTTTAACGCGAAGATAGCCGATGAATAAACAATAGGCAATCGAAACATAAAGCAAAGGATGAAGGAAGAGTTTTCCTAATCCCATTAAGCATGCTATCAGCCAATCCGTTGTCAATTTCTTTCCACCATCCTCAAAAGTAATCAAAATTTTGTCAAATTTCGTTCTGGTCAGTTACCTCCTATTCTATCAAAAATGTAGCCTCCATGCCTATTAAGATGCAGAAAAAGTAGCTTTATCTTAAGTTTTCCCTATACTGCCTCCATGTTCGCAGGCGGGGCTCGATTAAATGCAAAAGAGGCACCGCCCCAAGGGAACGATGCCATCAAGTTATTTCACTAAATAATTCAAAGCCGTACGTAACTGAATATCATTATCTTCATCCTGGATCTTTTCCAGAATGGCGGATTCCAGATGTGCTGCGGTTTTAGCGTCCAGCTTACCAGTCACTTCCAGGCCAAATTGTTTTTGGAATGCCTTTACTGCGATTTCTGTACTCCAATCATAATATCCATCCTCACGGCCCGGTTCAAATCCAAGTCCTTTCAGAATGCTTTGGGCATACTGGATTTGTTCATCATTCATATCCCGCTGCATCACCTTCTCAATGGCCAGCTGATGTGCATCAAAATACTCCGGTTGTTTCACTTTGATTGTCGGTTCGATCCCTTTTTTATGGATCCAGTTCCCTGAAGGCGTCAGCCACTTATATAACGTAAGTTTAATCTTACTGCCATCACCCATTGGTACAGCTTGCTGTACTGTGCCTTTCCCGAAGGTCTTCTCGCCAACCAATGGATACCCTCCGGCCTCTTTCATCGCTCCGGCCAGGATTTCCGAGGCTGAGGCGCTGCCTTTATCCGTCAAGACGGCAATGGGATAACTTTTCGCTTTCTTAAGGCTAGTAAAAAACGATTGTGTTTCCCCCGTTCTTTCTGCGATTTGCAAATAGGGCTTGTCTTTTGTGATAAACTCGCCAAGAATCGTTTCAACACTAGAAAGAAGGCCACCTGGATTGCCGCGTACATCTATGACCAAGCCCTTGATATCATTCTTTTCCAACTCTTTCATCTGCTTTTTGAAATCAGACGCAGTATTTTCCGAGAATGTGGTCAACTCGATATAACCGATTTGTTCTCCGGCAACTTCCTTAATTGATGAAAATACGGTATCCAACGGAATTTCGGCACGCACCATATTGAATTCAAGTGGATTGTCCACCCCTGCCCGCTTTATTTCCATTTTGACGGGAGACCCTTTTTTGCCGCGGATTTTCAGGCGTGTTTCATACAGATCCAAACCTTCTACACTTTCACCATTCACCTTAAGGATTTGATCTTTCGGCTTTAATCCAGCTTTTTCAGCAGGCGAATCTTTGTAAGGAGAAACAATTATGACCTTACCATCTTCCATTCCGATTTCAGTCCCGATCCCTTCAAAAGAGGAGTCCAGGGTTTCATTGAATTGCTTGGCGGTCTCCTTGTCCATATATACGGAATAAGGATCTTTCAGCGCTGACAGCATGCCTTGGATGGCACCCTCCACCAGGTTGGAGCCGTCCACCTGTTCTACATACTGACTTACGATCAAACCGTAAGCTTGTTCCACTTTTGCCCATTCCTTATCCTTCGTTATTTCTTGGCTTTCATCCTTTGCTTCATTCTTAGCCGGGAGGGTTGTCCAATATATGCCCCCCACTGCTCCAATGGCTAGTGACATGATGATTACTAGAGGAAGTACCCATTTTTTGACCATATTTATCCCCATTTCTGACCTGATATGTATTTCACTATATGAGGCAATTGGAAAGAATATGCTTATAGAAAATGGTGACACCACAAAAAAACAGACAAGGAATTTATCCTGGTCTGTTTTTCCGTTGATATATTGGGTATTAATTAGGTATATAGTTTAATGGATTAACAGCATTTGACTTGCTATAATTCCATGGGCCTTTATGTAGCTCAAAGTGTAAATGCTGACCGTAGGAATGTCCTGTGTTACCCATGAGGCCGATTTGTTGACCTTTGGCGACTACAGCACCTTCGCTTGCTTGTCTGGAACTTAAATGTGCATACACAGTAGTCCATTGCTGACCGCCGATCGAATGGGTAACGAAGATGACGTTACCGTATGAACTTGAGAAGTAAGAACGGCTTACGACTCCGTCGGCAGCAGCCACAATTGGAACCGTCCCACTAGCGGCGATATCGATGCCGGCATGCTGTTTATTCCAACGTTCACCCATTGTTGAAGATACATATCCTGCACTTGGTCTAGTGAAAGTACCCGATGATACAGCTGGCGCTTGACTTACATTAGACGAAACGTGTGAAGATGATGATGAACTGTTGCTTTTTGCACTATATCCTGAAGAAGTGGATTGTTTTTTTGATTCGGATGCTTGTGATGCTGCTTGTGCAGCTTCTTGCTCTGCACGTTTTTTCGCTTCGGCTGCCGCCTTTTTACGGGCTGCTTCCAATTCCGCAAGACGTTGATGCTCTAAGTTGATGGCCGATTTGATCGCCTTTTCTTGAGCGGCAAGATTCGCTTTTTCTTCCTCTAGACCCATCTTCTCATGTTCATGCTTTTCAGTTTGTTGCTTTAATTTTTTAACTAAAGCATCCTTTTCTTGCTTCTGCTGTTTTTGTTGCTTTTGAATTTCCAATAGTTCAGCTTTTGCCACTTCTAAACTGGCAAGCTTCGTTTCAACGGCTTTTTGCTTTTCTTCCAGCTCTTTTTTATCCAGCTCATGCTGCTTTAAGATATCGCGGTCCGCTTCAGCGATTGTCGCTACAGCTCCGACACGGTCAACTAAATCTCCAAAACTGGATGATCCGAATAATACTTCAAGGTAGTTCACGTCCCCGCCAGTCTCCTGAAAAGAAAGTGCCCTTTCCTTCAATACTTCATTACGTTTGGCGATCCGCTCTTTTAATACTTTAATCTCTTCTTTCAATGCCTCGATTTCTTTTTTCGTTTGTGTAATTTCAGCATTTTTAGCATCGATTTTTTTTGCGGACTCTGCAATTTTCGCTTCAATGGCAGCGATTTGATCTTCTGCTGTCATTTGCTTATCCTGCAGGTTATCGATTTTCTTTTCCGTTTCGGAAATATTCGATTCAACACCCGAACGTTTATCCTGGATGGACTCTTTCTGTTTTTCTAAATCCGAAATCGACTCAGCATAAACCGAAGGTGCCGCTAGAATGCTTCCCAACCCGATCATGATGGAGGCATTCATGGCAATGATATTTTTTTTCACGTTTCATTTCCCCTTTCAATCCCGTTACATCCGTACCTTGTAACGTCTCTCTATCTGGCTTCTTTTGGCTTTCGAGTAAACAACACTTTTATACTTTCAAGAACTTCCTGACGGACATCAAGCTGCCCCATATCCCGATAACGGCACCAATTACGATGAGGATGGCCGAAACTTGATAAATAAACGGATTTGCAGGCAAGAAATCAATGAATTTTAACGTGATCTGCGGTGCTGCATATTTATATAGATTGTAGTAGAGTACTGCTATCAGACCTATCGGAATGATGGAACCGAGGACTCCCAACCACAGTCCCTCCAAGAAGAATGGCCAACGGATGAACGTATTCGTCGCCCCTACCAACCTCATGATCTCAATTTCTTTTCTTCTGGCTACAATGGTAATTTTAATCGTATTCGAAATCAGGAACATTGCAGTAAATAGTAAGCCTACAATAAGAACGATCCCTATGTTTCTAGCAATATTAACAAAACTGAATAGTTTCTCGACATAGCCTTGTCCATATTTAACACTTTGGATATACTCCAAACCTTCGATTTTTTTTGCCACCTTGATGACATCTTGCGGAGATTTCGTTTTGATAACATAAACGTCCCTTAATGGGTTATCTTGTTCAAATGGTTTAAAAGCCTCACCATTATCTCCTAAATCATCTATTAAATTAGTAAGCTCTTCATCTTTTGGAGAGAAAATCACTGATTCAATGCCGTTCATCTCCGTAATTTGCTTACCGATAGCTTTTATATCGTCATCATTCGCCGCATTATCTATATGTGCACGAACTTCGACATCTTTCTCCACATTTCCCGCGATATGATTTAAATTCATCATGAGCACTAAAAAGACGCCAACCAATGTTAGAGTGACCGTTACTGCACTGACTGAAGCAAACGTCATCCATCCATTACGGCCAATATTTTTAAAACTTTCACGGAAGTGACGGAGCAATGTTCTAAATTTCATATCCGTAATCACCTCGATGTTCATCGCGAACTATTTTTCCACTTTCAATGGCAATGACACGTCGTTTAATATTGTTGACTATGTCCCTATTATGAGTGGCCATGACAAGCGTAGTTCCGCGTTTATTAATTTCTTCAAATATGTTCATGATTTCCCATGATGTTTCGGGATCAAGATTACCTGTAGGCTCGTCGGCTATGACTACCTTAGGGTCATTGACGATCGAACGGGCTATTGCAACCCTTTGCTGCTCCCCACCGGATAACTCGGAAGGCAGCATCCTCGCTTTATGTTTAATGCCAACCAGATCGAGAACTTCCATGACTCTCTTTTTGATTTCTTCTGGTTCCTTTTCAATAACTTCCATGGCAAAAGCAACATTTTCATATGCAGTGAATGTTTGAAGGAGTTTAAAATCTTGGAATACCATACCGATATTACGGCGGAATAGAGGAACTTTCGAATTGCGGATACTTGGCAGGCTAAGGCCATTGACCAAGATATTACCGCTTGTAGGCTTTTCTTCCCTATACATCATTTTGATGAAGGTCGATTTTCCGGCACCGCTCGGACCCACTACATAAACGAACTCGCCTGGCTTTATTTTCACATTGATTCCATTAATGGCAATTACGCCATTGGGATATGTCTTTTTCACATCTATCATTTCTATCATTCTAAAACCACCTAATTTGCTTGGATTATCACTATGTACCAACAGCTTTTTCGACAATTTTCACTGAAATCTGACAGGAATCTCTCTTACTTGAGCACAGAAACATTATAACATCATATTTTGTCAAATTAAGCATAAAAAATATTACAGTTTCATTTCAGTTAGACATATATCAACATCTATGTAATAATTCCAGGATTTGATTGCTTGATAAGGGATTAAATGTGAGTTGTTTCGAGGTTTTAAAGAGGCTAAATGAAACGTCCTGCTAAAGCAGGACGTTTCGTCGATCATTACTTATGTTCAGCAAGCCACTCAGCGACCATGCTCGCTTCCTTGCCCTGGATTATACCTTTTGGCATTCCACCTTGGCCATTCGCAATGACTTTTTCGATGTCTTCTTTCGAAAGCTTGGAACCGACCTTCGTTAAATTCGGTCCCACGCCGCCTTCTAGATTAACCGCATGACAACTTGAGCATTTGTTTTCATAAATTTTAGCGGCATCACCGGCACCTGCCGTAGTCGTTTCATTATTTTCACTTGCAGGCTCTTTATCTGCAGCATCATCGTTCCCACCGCATGCAGCCAAGGCCAAAGAAGTACCCAAAACTAAGGCTAACCATTTCACTTTCATCGAATTTACCCCCTCTGATTTATACCAGCACAAGAACATTATACCAATTTCAATCCAGTTTAAAACCCTCCCCGAGTACCTCCGATGCGTCCATTACAATTACAAAAGCTTTAGGGTCAACGAGTTTCACCAATTGTTTCAATTTGGTGAATTCCGACTGGTCTATTACGCACATCAAAATTGGACGAGTATCATCCGTATAGCCGCCATACCCGGATACGCCTGTTACACCCCGGTCAAGCTCATGTATGATAGCATCCCTTACTTCCATTTCTTTATTCGTGATAATTAGTGACATCTTCGACCGGTTCAATCCAATCTGGACAAGGTCGATCGTCTTGCTTGTCACATATAATCCTATTAATGCATAAAGCCCTTTTTCAATATCAAAAACAATGGCAGCACTTAAAACGATGATTCCATCAATGACTGCCACACAGGTCCCTAATGACAGATGGGTATACTTATGGAAAATCTGTGCCGCCAAATCGGTCCCCCCTGTGGAGCCCTTCCCGCGAAAGACGATCCCAAGCCCAAGTCCGACCATCATCCCCCCGCAAATCGAACCAAGCAATGCATCATTCGTCCATGCATCCCAACCCTTTGTCAGAAATACCACTAAAGGCAGAAACAAGGTTCCAATCAGGCTTTTGGCTCCGAAATGTCTTCCAAGGATAATAAGCCCCGCAATGAACAAAGGGATATTAAAACCCCAAAGAACGTAGGCTGGCTCCCAACCGAGAGTTGAATCGAGAATCGTGCTAATCCCGCTGACCCCGCCAGATGCAACCTGGTTTGGCAGTAAGAATACATTAAAACCAATGGCAATTATAGCCGAACCGATAATCACCAATCCATATTCCATTAACTTTTGAATTAAGGGATGCTTTTGCTCCCGGTATCTTTTCCTCATTCTGCATAAGTCTCCTCGAACCATCATTATTATCTAGTATTGGCCGAACGAAGTAGAGCATCCCTTTTCAATCCTGTAAATGTCAGCCAGAGGATATGTTAAAAAGGAAATCATAAAAAAAGCCGGACCGGGGAAACCGGTCCGACTGGCTGATCTTATAGTTTTGAACGCAAGTACGCATCAATGAACATATCTATATCCCCATCCATGACAGCTCCCAGGTTTCCGGTCTCTGCACTAGTACGGTGATCTTTAACCATGGAATACGGGTGGAAAACATAAGAACGAATTTGGCTTCCCCAGCCAATTTCCTTTTGCTCACCACGGATTTCATCCAAATCCGCTTGTTGCTGCTCAATTTCACGTTGATACAATTTGGCTTTCAGCATATTCATGGCTTGGGCCTTGTTTTTGATTTGAGATCTCTCGTTTTGGCACGTTACCACGGTGTTCGTAGGTATATGGGTAATCCGGACTGCGGAGTCCGTTGTATTGATATGCTGACCACCTGCACCACTTGCCCGGTACGTATCGACTTTCAAATCTTCCGTGCGTATTTCTATATTGATCGTCTCATCGAATTCCGGCATGACTTCACACGAAACGAATGAAGTATGGCGTCGTCCTGAGGAATCGAAAGGAGAAATACGGACAAGACGGTGTACTCCTTTTTCCGCTTTCAAATAACCATAGGCATTATGGCCTTTGAAAATTAAAGTGACACTCTTGATTCCAGCTTCATCACCTGGAAGGTAATCAAGGGTTTCCACTTTAAAGCCTCTTTTTTCACCCCATCTTGTATACATACGAAGCAGCATGGAACCCCAATCCTGGGACTCCGTTCCGCCTGCACCAGGATGCAGTTCAAGAATGGCATTTTTCGAGTCATATTCTTCACTTAGTAAAAGTTGAAGTTCAAAGTCATTCATCTTTTGTGCAAGAACCGTGATTTCTTCTTCCAGCTCAGCTAAAAGTTCTTGATCATTTTCCTCTTTCACTAATTCATATGTCAAATCCAAATTTTCATATGATTCATTCAGGTCGGACAATTGATTGACTTGTTCTTTCAAAGCATTCGTTTCATTGATGACAGTTTGTGCTTTTTGCTGATCATTCCAAAAATCGGGATGTGTCATCTCATTTTCAAGCTGTGCGATTCGTGCCTCTTTTTCATCTAAGTCAAAGAGACCCCCTAAAGTCCGTTAATCGTTGCGCTGTCCGTTCAAGTTCATTTCTTATTTCTGCTAATTCCATTTCTCTTCACCTCATTAAGTATGTTAAAAAAAATCCCTGAAGAGGGATTCCCTTCATTACAAATAAACCTCTTCAAACTATATGCAAACTAAACATGAAAAGAGGCGGCAAGCCTTACACTTAACCGTCCCATAATCATTATACACCTAACTTCAGCCTAAATTGCCATGGCAATTCTTATATTTTTTACCGCTGCCGCATGGGCATAACGCGTTTCGGCCAACGTCTTCCTTTTTGCGGGCAGGGGCTTTTTTCACTTTCCCCCCGTCTTCTTCCTTCGGATTGACCGCTTGTCCTTTAATGACTTCCTTCCGCTCCAAATTGTTGCGGATTTCAGCCTTCATGATGTATTTGGCGACTTCATCTTCCATCGAAGCAATCATGGCTTCAAACATTGCGAAACCTTCTGATTGATATTCACGAAGCGGGTCGATCTGGCCATATGCACGAAGGTGGATCCCTTGGCGCAATTGCTCCATAGCATCAATATGGTCCATCCACTTACTATCGACTGCACGAAGAACGATTACTTTTTCGAATTCACGCATTTGTTCTTCAGATAGCTCTTCTTCTTTTTGGTCATAGCTTTCTTTCACTTTTGCTAAAATGTACTCAACCAATTCCGATTCATTTTTTCCTTCCAAATCAGCTACAGTGATTGAACCTTCATTGAATAGGTTACCATTCAGGTAATCGACAAGGCCTTGTAAATTCCAGCCTTCCTCATCGCCCATTGGTGCAAACGCGACAACATTTCGCTGGATGGATGCCGTAATCATCGTTTCGACGATTTCACGTAAGTTTTCACTTTCCATGACATCGAAACGCTGTTTATATATAATTTCCCGTTGTTGACGGAGAACATCGTCATACTGCAGTAATTGCTTACGTGAATCGAAGTTATTGCCTTCGACCCGTTTCTGTGCGGATTCAACGGCCCTTGTCACCATTTTGCTTTGAATTGGCTGGGAATCATCCATACCAAGGCGTGCCATCATGTTTTTCATGTTATCCGAACCGAAGCGGCGCATCAATTCATCTTCCATTGATAAATAGAATTGAGTGACCCCTGGGTCTCCCTGACGGCCGGACCGACCACGTAGCTGGTTATCTATACGTCTGCTTTCATGACGTTCCGTGCCAATGACGGCAAGGCCCCCAAGCTCCTTGACACCTTCGCCAAGCTTGATATCCGTACCGCGCCCTGCCATGTTCGTAGCAATCGTAACTGAACCTTGATTACCTGCATTCGCAATGATTTCCGCTTCACGCTCGTGGTTCTTTGCATTCAAAACATCGTGAGGGATTCCTTTTTTGGATAAATAGGCAGATATGACTTCAGATGTTTCGATGGCAACCGTACCGACAAGCACAGGCTGACCTTTTGTATAACGTTCGGCGATGTCTTCCACAACAGCCTTGAATTTCCCATCAGTTGTCGCGTATATAAGATCTGCCCTGTCGTCCCTGATGATATTCCTGTTTGTCGGGATCGCAATGACATTCATATTATAGATGTTGCGGAATTCCTCTTCTTCCGTTTTGGCTGTACCGGTCATACCTGAAAGTTTTTCATACATCCTGAAATAGTTCTGGAACGTAATCGTCGCAAGAGTCATACTTTCATTTTGAATTTCAAGTCCTTCTTTCGCTTCGATCGCCTGATGGAGACCTTCACTGTAACGGCGGCCTTTCATCAAACGGCCAGTGAATTGGTCAACGATGACTATCTCGCCTTCCTGGACCACATAATCCACATCCAAATGCATGGAAACATGCGCCTTTAACGCCTGATTGATATGATGATTCAAAGTAACGTGATTAATATCGAACAGATTATCGATATTAAACGCTTTTTCAGCCCGATTCATCCCATCTTCCGTCAGTTGAACACCTTTTGTCTTTTCATCATATGTGTAGTCCGTTTCTTTTTTTAAGGTTCTCACAAACGCATTGGCCTGGATATAAAGCTGAGCCGATTTTTGTGCGGAACCGGAAATGATCAATGGCGTTCTCGCCTCATCGATCAAAATCGAATCGACCTCATCAATGACAGCGAAGTGCAGCGGGCGCTGTACCATTTGTTCTTTATATAACACCATATTGTCACGAAGATAATCAAAACCTAACTCATTATTCGTACTGTAAGTAATGTCCGCATTGTACGCCGCCTGCTTTTCTTCTTTAGAATGACTGTTCAAATTCAATCCCACGGTCAAACCAAGGAAATCATACAATACACCCATCTCGGTGGCATCACGGTGTGCCAAGTATTCATTGACAGTAACGACATGTACACCTTTACCGGTAAGCGCGTTTAAATAAACCGGCATGGTGGATGTTAAGGTTTTACCTTCCCCTGTTTTCATCTCGGAGATATTTCCATCATGAAGAGATGCCCCACCCATGATTTGAACACGGTAAGGATATAAGCCCAGAGCACGCTTTGCCCCTTCACGTGCAACCGCAAAAGCCTCGACAAGCAAATCATCAACGGTTTCCCCATTTTGATAACGCTCTTTAAACTCACCTGTTTTGGCACGCAGCTGCTCATCCGATAACGCCGCCGTCTCATCAGCCAGCGCTTCAACCTGATCGGCGATTTTTTCTAAACGTTTGATTTCTCGCTTATTCGGATCAAAAACTTTATTTAATATATTAAGCATTCAATAACGCTCCTCTATTATGGTAATGATCGTTCAATGACAAAATTCATATAAGTAAGAAGAAACACATCTTCTATTATTACTAATGCACGCTTAATTTTACCACTTCTATCATAGAGGTACAACTTCATGTCACTTACCTGGTATAGACCTGAATGCAATTCTTGCGAAAAACAATGGATAAATGAGGAGTAAAACTGTTAAAATAGAAGGAAGTATAAAAAATATGTTGCAAACTCCCCACTATTCCATGTGCAAATGAGAATTATCCATAACCTTCCATCACTAGATGCTGTGTCCTCTCTAGCGATAGCATGTCAAAGTAATCCAACCTTACAGTCGTCTTGTTTTGAATGATAAGGTGGGCTACTGACACTTATTAGCGGAAGATAAATAGAACATGTTTCGAGGTGGTATTGATGATTGGTGAACGTGTAAAAAAACTGCGAGAAGAAAAGAAAATGTCGATGACTGAACTTGCCGATAAAGCTGGTGTGGCAAAGTCTTATTTAAGTTCGCTCGAGCGGAACTTACAAACGAATCCTTCTATTCAATTTCTTGAAAAAATCTCCGCCGTACTTAACATTCCTGTTGATGCCTTGCTTTATGATGCACCAAATAAGGAAACCTTGGACACCGAATGGATGAAAATCGTTGAGGAAGCTATGAATTCGGGTGTTTCAAAACAACAATTCAGGGAATTCATCGAGTTTAATAAATGGAGAAAAGATAAAGAAGAATAGAGTGGTAGTGTACTAGTTTACCTACATAATCCTGAAGAATACAGTTTGAATAAGCTAGACTCGCTAGAATCTCAAGGAAGAATAAACCCTATAAGCAGCTAATGAATATAACCCTGTTTATAGGGATGTTCTCGATCTTGTTCGGAAGCTATTTTCCATCGTTCTCCTCTAATGTTACCTCAAGGCTTTCGCGTTTAAAAAAAGCACTGATTTCCTCTTTTTTGAAACCCAAGCTCCTTGCTTCTGAAATCAATTTCACCCATTCATGATCTATTTCCACATTTGCCACCTCTTCTACCTCCTGGAATACTCTTTGTATTTCAGGCAGACCAGCCATCATAGTCGCGAGGACCTTAGACCTGTGCCTTTGCGCCCTCATCTTTCAATAAGTTTGCCTTTGTCGTGGTATTTATTACCAAACACATTACTTATAATCATATTATAACGGATACACACTCCATATATTGCTATTTTATGTCGGTAATCCACATAAATGCAAAAACTTTCATCCGACAAAATATTACAATATTAAGAAAATTAAAATTTCAGGTGATCTTTCATAGTATTATTCAGTCTCGTTTTTTTATAATAGTATATATTACTCTTCTTAATATTTCGTTGCTCTGTATTGATTCTCTCAATTGTAAGTGCATCCAAGGCTTTTTGCGCAGTTAAATCCTCACCGCAGGTCGGGCAAAGCCACTTTCCATATTCCGCACTGCTAAAAGAAGCCCTATGGCATGTATGGCAATTCTTTCGATACAAGTAATCCAACCCCTCTGCACCTTGATCAAATTGTTTTTTATAAAAAAACCAGTTGTTCTTTTTAAAGAACTAACAATTCGAGTATAGTACAAAAAATAGGGATATTTGAATAGGTAAAAATAACTATTTATCTTAATAAAGAACAAATTCCGTTCTCTTAAATGAACTTTTGGATTTTTTAGAGAACATAAGGAAGCAGTCCTTTTTTATGCTTTTCAAGTAAATCCAACAGGAAACGAATGGTATTCTATTAATATGCATTAAAAAAGCACAACCCAGAGGCTGGGCTGTGCTTTTGATCTTAGAATAATAATTAACTAGGTTCAATCAATCCATAGCGTCCATCTTTTCGACGGTACACTACGTTCGTTGTATTAGTATCCGCATTCGTGTAAACGAAGAAACTGTGACCAAGCATATTCATTTGTAAAATCGCTTCTTCACTGTCCATCGGCTTTAAATCAAAGCGCTTATTGCGGACCACTTCAATATCATTATCGTCTTCGAATTCATCCACCACTTCGTCGACTTCCGTATTGAAGGCGAATGCATCTGGTGCAGTCGATAGATTGTTCCGGAACTTACGATTGACCTTCGTTTTATGTTTACGAATTTGGCGTTCAAGCTTATCATTGATCAAGTCAATGGCAGCATACATATCCGCATTTTCCTCTTCAGCACGAAGAACCAAATTCTGCATGGGAATCGTCACTTCGACCTTTGATGTATTATTGTTCACTTTTAAATTCACTAACACATTTGCATCTGGTGTATTGTTAAAATATCGTTCTAACTTGCCAATTTTCTTTTCGACGTATTCTCGAATTGCTGGAGTTACCTCAATGTTTTCACCGCGTACGTTGTAATTCATAAAGTGAGTCCTCCTTAAATTAAGACTATACAGTTAGATTCTACAATACCCCTCCGGTTCCTTTTAGAAACACATCATGAAATATGTCGAAATAATGAAACAATTGTCGGAAGGTTTGGAAAGGGTTGATGTCTGCCCTAGCTTCATTATATCAAATGCTATGCTATAAAGAAAAAATTAAGCCTATATTATTTACAGAAAATTTAAAAATAATTAACATAAAAACCGTTTGGTATCCAAACGGTTGGGTAATCAATTTCTTTTATCGTAGAACATGCCATCGACTGATAGACTTTCATATGGGTTCGTGTATTTATTAGATGATCGTTTCTTCTTATTTATTTCCTGGATATCCCGCTGTATCTCCTGCTTTTGGAGCTTCAGCAAGTGATCGACCTGTTGGTTAAGCAACAGTGCTGCACGGCCCAGCTGCTGCTCTTCGCCAGTAAAAGGCGGTTTGATTTGAGAAAGAAGTCCATCTCGCTGATCAATCAGCTTTGTGATCCTTTCTATTTTATCATCACGCTCTGTGATCGTGTGATCTTCCAGGACGGCAAGCAATTCAGCAGTCAAATCATGAAAGGTTCTAATCACCATTACACTTGACCGCTTTGGGTAAATTGTTTTTTCCGATTGATCTGAATTACTTCCTTCCAAGTATTCCGGAACTCAGTAACAAGTCCCTCAACTTCTTCCAAGGCAGAAACATCATTTTTCATATTCGCTTCTATCAGGCGCCGGTTCATGAAATCATACAAACTCATCATATCTTTGGATACATCCGTATCCATATTCAGCGTCACCATCAATTCGCGGATAATATTTTGCGCCTTGATGATGTTCATATTCTTCGCTTCGATATTTCCTGCTTCAATGGCCTTCTTCCCAAGCATGATGAACTTCAAACAGCCATTATACAGCATTAATGTAAGCTCTCCCGGGGATGCTGTATTGACTGAATTTTGCTGATACGATTGATATGGATTATTTATCGCCATATTTAACTTCCTTTCCGACTTACCTTAACTAAAATAAGAAGCTAACGATGCACTTTGGCTGTTTGCCTTTTGAATCGCTTTTTCCATCGCCGTGAACTGGTTGTAATAGCGCGATTCCAATTTCGTTAACTTTGCTTCAAATGTTGAAATCTTCTTATCTAGCCCATCAACCAATTTTCCGATTGTAAAATTGCTATTAACATATCCGGCCTTTCCGGCTTTTTCAGTAATCACTTTCATGGATGATTCTATATCATCCCTTAACCGGCGTGCGAGGCCTTTGTCGCTCTTTTCCGAACCATTGGCCATGAACATATCATAAATCGCATTGGGATCCTCACTTATGGCTGCCCGGAGTTTGTCCTCATCAATCGTTAATTTACCGCCCTCCAAATAATTTTTGGTGGTGGTGATCCCCAAACTGCTGAGATTGTTTTTTCCCGTGATCCCATCCACCGAGGTGTATAGGGATGACCTCATTGTGGTCAGGAGGCTTTTTAATGTCGAATCGCTTTTTAATGTACCGCTCCTCGCTTTTTCTTCCCACAGCTTCACTTCATCCTCTGTCATCGCCTTCTTTTGCTCGGTTGTAAGCGGGGTAAAGGAGCGATATTTCGCTTCACCCGTTTTATCTTGAACCTTTTTAATGACTTCATTGTATTTATTCACAAACTGTGTGATCGTGTCCAAGATGGCATCCACATCAGCTGTTGAAGAGAAAGTGACTGTATCCGTCGTTTTTTGCTTTACCGTTATTTCCGCTCCATTAATCTGAAACGTATTCGAAGGCCTCGAAATTTCCAGTCCATTATAAACAATGGATGCATTTTCCCCTTTTGTGCCGCCAGTTCCTTCATTGTTACTGCCTATTTTTAACGTATTGAAAAAATCTCCGGTGCCACCCAATTCAATCTCAGGCCGATCTTTAACATCACCGGTATTTTTAGCAGTGATGGAAAACTGCTTGGACGTTTCATCGAAAAATAGAGTCACTCCCGAGTTAGCATTAATTTTATTTATGACACTCTCTAACGTATCGTCCGCATTAAGGGTAAGCGTATACGGTTTTTCCACTGTTACTCCATCTTTTACTTCCGTATCAAAACCGCCATCTTTATTGATGGCCAGTATCGTAATATCTTGAGGTGTCGTGATTCCCAATTCCGATAATTTCTTTTTAGGGTCAGTAACAGCTGATTTCTCCGTACTTGTCATGGTTGCTGCTTTGGCCAGTCCATTCACTTGTATATTCCCTGAAAAATCACTGGTCGAATTCACATTTCTCACTGATACAGCATCTGGATTCGATACCGTCACCTTCTTTTTAATAAAGGAAGACTGCTTCCCGATTCCATCACGAATGAGCGTATCCAATTCAGATAAAGCCGTATTTATCGAACGGTAATCATCCCGCTGCCACTCGGAATACTGCTTTTTCTGTGTTAATTTATCCAATGGCACCCGTTCTGCCTGCATCATGCTTTTAACTAGTTCATCAATGTCCATCCCGCTTGCTAAACCACTGATTCGTACCAAAATTGATCACCCGCTTATATTTTTTCATCCACCATTATGCCGACAAATTCCGTCATTGCCGCATAAAAATCCAATAACTTCTTCGGAGGAATTTCCCTGATCGTCTCATCCGTCACGTCATCCACTACCTTGACATAGTACTCATTCAGCTTCTCGTGATATTCAAAACGAATGGCCGTATGTGTCGGATTCAGGAGGGTATTCAAACTCTCCACCATTTCCTGCACCTCTTCTTTTGAAGGCTCTTCAGTAGATTCCACACTTTGTTCCGAATAGGCAAGCGTATTCATTTCCCGCTGATAATATGAACTGATTCCCTCCGAGATTGCTGTTCTAAGTTGTGAGGAAAGAATATTCGTGGACAAACTCTCCAGCATCTAAATAGCCCCCAATATGATGTCTTTACTTTTTATATCGGTAATTAAAGTTTTATATTTAGTAAAGCTTTGATTTTGGTTTAAACTGCAGACTATCATGAATGATCTTTGTCTATAATAGAGATTCTACTAAATAACTCCAGAAGAATATCTGGAGTCTAGTTGATTTCCACTCCAGGCACTCGCTTTCCGCGGGCGGTCCGTGAGCCTCCTCGGCGCCATTGCGCCTGCGGGGTCTCCCTTGGACACGTATCTCCCGCAGGAGTCTCGCACCCTCCGTTCCAATCAACTTTTGTTTTAACATTTAGATAGAGCTCCTTTACCTACACTATTTTGAACAGATTTCCCTCGAATCTTAATGAAGTCTACAGAAAGAAAACGGATAAGTGCAAGCATGTATTGCTAATTCCGCACATGCGAAAGCCAGTGGGAATAAGCGGAAAGTTGGAGAATCTGAAGCCGTTTTAGCAAATGCAGCTTACAAAACACCAGCCCCAGCCATTACAAACTCCCATTACGGCAAAGAAATCATACCGGCTTTACCCTATATACGTCCTCGAACAAAAGAAGGATTCTTCCGAAAGCATTATGTGTATGTTGAACATCTCTATTGATTCATCAAATCCTGAAAAATAAAAAAGGTGTCGGAATGAGACCACTCCGACACCTTTTTGTCTACCAACTGAAGACTCAATAAAAATATCTTGAGTCTTTCTTGAATGAAACCAAGTAAAGATTAACGTAATAATTGAAGAACACCTTGTGGTTGTTGGTTCGCTTGCTTTGCGACTATGTCTTTCGATCATAGAATAGACTATATCTTCACCCTTACTTTATAAGGGGCTGGGCACTTCGAATGGCTATCGCCACCCTACGGATTTCATTGTCATAGCTTTCGCCTTAGACTGTATATCCTAGTCGTTGAACCTTCTCCAGAGTTTCCTCAAAGGAGCTTGGCTGCTGATTATCCATTATGTCATCTCCATCATTTTCAGACCATCACGCTTACCGTTTCCAGTTACGTTGTGGTTGATGTAGCTTTAGGAAGTTCCAGCAATTCACCCAGTCATAATTTTATCCATTACTGGATAAAACGCCCTTCAAATTTACCTTAGAAGTTGTAAAACCCCTTGAGGTGCTGAATTTGCTTGAGCTAACATTGCTTGAGATGCTTGCGCCAAGATAGAGTTTTTAGTTTGCTCCATCATTGTTTTAGCCATATCTGTATCACGGACACGTGATTCAGCAGCTGTCAGGTTTTCAGAAGAAGTACCTAAGTTGTTGATCGTATGCTCTAAACGGTTTTGGTTAGCACCTAATTTAGAACGTTCAGCAGACACTTTATCGATCGCTGATTGGATTTTCGTGATAGCTCCTGATGCATTAGCAGCACTAGAAACATCAAGTCCAGCTTCAGTAGCGGTAGAGTTAGTACCATCACTTACGCCATTGGCAGTCGTAAATCCTGGATCAGCAGCAGTACCAGTCAATCCAAGAGCAGCTGCACGCATATCAGCAATTTCAAGTGTTAGACTTTGGTTTTCGTTTGCACCGATTTGGAATTGAAGGCCAGTTCCTGCGGTAGCTGTATCTTTAGAACCATTTAATAACTTTTGAGTATTGAATTCGGTGGTATTACCAATACGGTTGATTTCAGATGTTAATGAATTCATTTCTTTTTGGATTTCACCACGATCAGTTGATGTATTAGTATCCGTTGCTGCTTGTGTAGCAAGTTCACGCATACGTTGAAGGATGTCAGTCGTTTCGTTCAATGCACCTTCAGCCGTTTGAATCAATGAGATGGCATCTTGTGAGTTACGGGAAGCTTGGTCCAATCCGCGGATTTGCCCACGCATTTTTTCAGAGATTGCAAGCCCGGCTGCGTCATCCCCTGCACGGTTGATGCGCATGCCTGAAGCTAGTTTTTCCATTGATTTGGATTGTGCATTCGTTGCACTTGATAATTGACGGTGCGTGTTTAGAGCTGAGATATTGTGATTGATAATCATTTATGTTTCCTCCTTGAGTTTAAGGTCCCACGTCCATGTGGTTTTTTACGATGGGCAGTGAATAAGTCGGCCGCCTATTTCACTGTCCATCGTTGTATATGTAATATCGACCTGCTTGGAAACATATTTAGCGTTTTTAAGATTTTTTCTTGAAATACTCATTTATGTTTTCCAGAAAATTGGTTTCTGTTTTAGAGGCTTTTCTATTTTCCTGCTGGATGGACAGGTAGATTTCCTTCCTATGGATATCGACGTTTTTAGGGGCATTGATCCCCAGTTTGATCTGTTCCCCCTCAACGGACAGGATGGTAATTTCGATATCATCGCCAATCATGATCGCTTCATTTGGTTTCCTGGTCAATACGAGCATCATTTCCCCTCCTGTTCGGCTGGAGGTTCAAACAGTCTGTGCTTTGTACGGTATTCACTAGCGTTCATGATGTATTGCTTTCCGACTTTTTTTGGGCCATTTATGATGATCGGAGCCTGAAGATTCGCCGTCGTTTCATTGAAAGGGTCCTGGATCGTTAAGATGACGAAAGTGATGACTTCCAGTTCCGTTTCTATTTGTAAAGAAGATAACACCTCATCCGTAAGCTTCACTTCGTAATCATGAAACACTTCAAAAGGATCCGTCACAATGAAGGCCAGCTCTTTTGTTTCTGTCGATTGCAGGACGAAAAATGGCGTGTCATCCAAAGCTAGCAAGCAAAACTGTTTTTCTTCCAAAAATCCTGGTATCCCGCTTTCAAATACATAAATCTCTTTCTCTTCCAATTCAAGTTCGCCATGAAATTTCGTTTGTAGAATCATCTATGTTTTCACTACCTTATTTCATCTGGAAATAGATTGATGAAATCTATATCCAGAGCATTTTTTTGTAGAATTTCCACATCCACACTTCCTGGAGTGTATGTATGGTTCAGTCTATTGATTTGAGCATCAATGATCGGTTTTTGGGCGGTTGCTTCAATCTTCACTTGAGCTGGCTGGTAGTCAAGCTTCACGCTGAAATGAGAGGGAATCCAGCCGAGATTGAATTGCTTCTCAGGTCCTTTGCTGTTTTGCCTGGCCTGATCAGCAAGTGGATTACCGACTTTTTCAATATGCCTTAGCTCAGTTCCCTGCTGGGCACGTCTTGCCATACCCGCCAGCCAATCTTGATATCCCTGCTGCGCAAATTCATCGACTCTTCTTGAGAGGCTTTTCAAATCCATGTCTTCCCTTGCCTTTGACTGATCGATCGTCAGCTTGCCTGGGGTCGTTTGAATCTCCAGTATGGCATGCGGCTGTTCGATTGATTGGACCGCCGCCTTCTGTTCGATTTGCTGTACAGGCTGCTCTATATTCAATCCAATCTTCATTGGGGTGGATTGCAATCTAATTTGTGGAATCTGCATCATCAACACTCCTTATAGAAAAAAGCTATCCATTTAAGAATAGCTTAGCGAAGAAAATCCAATAAACTCGGCTGCATGATTTTTGCTCCGATACTTAATGCGGCACTATGGACACTTTCCTGGGTCGTCAAATCCATGATTGCCTTTTCGATATCGACATCCTCATTTTTCGAAAGGATTTCAGTGGCAAAAACCTCCTGCTGCTTGAGACGGTCCGTCATCAGCTCAATCCGATTCTGCCTTGCGCCAACCTGTGCTTGCATGCCTAAGGTTGTATTTATCGTTGCGTCAAGTCCTTCCAGCGTGCCGCTCACGTCCCCGCCGTTTTCGAGTGCCTCGATTGTCTGGTCGATGCTTCCGCCGGCAGCGAGTGCATCACCAAAAATCTTGGAACCGTCCGTATTGATTTTAAGGGAAATCCCGGAAAACACTTCAAGGTTTATGTCCCCTGTGCCATACACCGTATTTCCATTCCCATCTTTAACGGACGATGGCCTCACATTCGTATCCTGGCCGTTGAAAATATACTTCCCGCCAATCTGTGTGTCGCCAAGAGTTATGAGATGTTCTTTTAATTGTTTAATTTCTTCAGTAATGGTTTTAAGTTGTTCCCCTTCATACGTGCCATTGCTGCCTTGAACGGTTAATTCACGAATCCGCTGCATGGCGGAAACACTTTCCGTAATGGCATCATCCGTGCTGTCGATCCAATTGGTCGCCTCGGCAATGTTGCTTTGATACTGCCCTATTTGATTGAGATTTGTCCTGTACCCCATTCCCATCATGGCCGCAACAGGATTATCGGATGGTTTGGAGAATTTCTTTTGAGAGGAAACCTGCTCTTGCAGCTTGGACATCTTTTCGTAACTGCTGCTTAAATTGCTCAGCATATTATTGGTTAGCATCGATTGCGTTACCCGCATATTCGTCTCCTCCTATTAACGGCCTGCTGTACCCATTCCGTTTATGATTTTATCGAGCATTTCATCCATCATCGTCATCATTCTTGCGGATGCGTTGTATGCCTGCTGGAATTTGATCATGTCCGTCATTTCTTCATCAAGGGATACGGAACTGACTGACTCCCTATTTTGATTGACGGAGGCAGCAAGCACGACAGAATTGGAAAGGTTCTTTTGGGCGCTTTGGGAATCCACGCCAAGCTTTCCGATGATACCGGAATAATAGGTGTCGAAGCTTCCCGTCAATTCGTCGGAGTTTTGGTCCTTAGTCGAGTACTCACTGAACGCCTTCTTTTTAAGGTCAGCAAGGAGTTTGGCGTTTTCATTATCACCTGATGCCCCTCCGCTTTTTCCGCCTGCGGCGATTTTTGTGGGATCCTTAACGATTTCACCATTCACCTTGATGCTTTGGGCGGCACTCTTACCAGGTTCAATTTCAAAGAAGTTCAATGTTGAAGTGTTGCCATCACCTAATGCATAACCTTGTTTATGGATGGCATTGAACTCATTCACAAAAGCCGTCGTCATATTATCGAGCTTTTTCAGAATATCAGGATAAGCGCCGCCGATTGTGCCATCAGCCTTCTTATAGCCGAAGCTATTGATCAAACCGGACAGTTCTCCCGAGAAATTGTAATCCGTCAATATTTTCGAACCAAACTTCAATCCGTCCACCATACCTGTCTTTTTATCATGGCTAACTTCAACTTTCGAAGTTCCCACCATCCCGGTTTGGTTAACACTGACTAGATTGATGGGCGGTGCAAAGGACGAACCGTCTTCTTGCATCAATTCGATGTTGTATAGCCCTGTGGCCACATCGCTGGCTTTGCCGTAATCCGTCGGAATGACGTTATTCACTTTAATGCTGACAAGCTGCGAGAGATTGTCTACGAGTACATCACGTTTATCGTAAAGGTCATTGGGGATATAACCGTGCGGCTCCACTTTGCTAATTTGTTGGTTAAGCTGATCAATGCTGCTGATAAGCGTATTGATTTCGTTCGCTTTGACGTTTATCTGATTTCCGATATCCGTTTGAACGTTCGTTAGCGAGTTGTAGTAATAATTTAAGGTATCCGCGACCATGACGCCCGTCGAGGCAACGACCTCACGCGCCCCGGAGTTTTCCGTATTCGCCGTCAGCCCCTGCAGCGAATTCCAGAACTTCTCCATTGTGGCGGCTAATCCGCTGTCGGTCGGTTCGTTCATGACGCCTTCCATTTTCGTCAGGGATTCGCTCATGGCCCCGTAATAACCGATTTTATTACTTTGTGTCCTGTATTGTGCGTCCAGGAAACTATCCCGGATCCGCTGAACCGTTTCAGCTGCCACCCCTGTCCCGATTTGGCCGGCAACGCGCGGACTGTTCAAACCGACAGTAGGAAAGCCCGACGTCTGGACCAGGTTGACCCGCTGCCTTGAATATCCTAATGTATTGGCATTGGCCACGTTATTTCCTGTTGTATACAAGGCCCCTTGAGAGGTGGATAATCCGCGTTTGGCGGTCTCAAGACCCATAAAGGTTGAAATCATTTGCTCGCACCTCCATCTTTTTTCTGCTTATCATGCTTTGGAATCAAACATGCCCATGCCGATTTTGGCCGTTTTCTTAACCGAATCCCCATAATTCAGGTTCTGGTGCTGCGGTCTCAGTGTATCCAAGGAGACATTGATGAATTGAAGCGACTGATAGATCAATTGCTGATTTAAACCGTTCCGCTCCTTCAGCTTTGCCACTTCATCAAGCAATTCCGCTTTTAGCATTTCAAGGATTTCCGTTTCTTCAGGTCCTGTCAGTTCCGTTATGGTATGGATGGAGGCAGGCTGTCCCACCGTTCCACTGGCTGCAAGAAATTCCTCGACTGCCCTTTCTCTTTCTTTATCCGTCTGACTGATCGCTTTAATATGCTTTTGTTCCGAAATCAGCAGGGCAGTAATTGCCTCGGTATCATTCGCTTTCAAAATGGCCGTTTTTCTTATCGCTAATTGATTGAAGCTTTTATGAAGCTTAATCAATTTTTCAAGCGATCCGATGATGTTCCGTGCAGACATTTTGCTGCCTCCTCCTTTCAGAAATGAAGGACGGAAAATGGCTCCGTCCACTCATTCAAGCTTTTTCATTGAAAATTCATTTCCGGTAAAAATCAATGAGACCCTTAGCCGTTGCTTGTGCATTCAATTTATAATTTCCTTTTTCAACTTGGATTTTCAATTCGTCCACTTTTGCTTGTCTTGCAGCAAGAAACGGTGATGATTGCTGCATTTCTTTTGCCGCTGAAGAAATTTCAACTTTATCCGAGGATTTGACCTTGGATTCTTTGATATTCCCCGTTTTATTGGCTTGAAGATTATAAGGGTTAACACCTGTCATACCGACGTTATTGATTTTCATATTCCAGATCCTCTCCTTCGGTCGATTTTATAAATCATAATGTTTCGATTCCTTAACACATGAAAATGGCTCTGGACTGTGTTATTCTCCCTATCTTTATTATCGACAAGGAATGGATTTCTTTAATTGTTTCCTGTAATCTTTCCTTCGACACCCAATGTCGAATTTTGTTCTCAATATCGAATATTTTAACAAATACCGCATCATGTTTCCATGATTTATCCTTTTTGATCATCCTTCATGTAGTACGTATTTTTTTTATCATTTCCTTGAATTTCAGTCAGGCGCTTTTCCTCATTTTCAAATGCCTGCAAATCCGACCTCATTGAATCGCCGCATTTGCCGCATAACCTTCCGCTCTTAATGTTAGCACCGCACTTTTCACATGGAATTCCTAGATTGGGAAACTGCGCCAGCCTTCCCGTTCTCACAAATTTAATAATTAACGTTTCTTCAACGCCGGTGTCATTGACAACCTGCATCATGGACGCCGTTCTATTTATTTTCTTGCGAATATATGCATACACTTTATCATATTGGGCTTCTTCTTCTTTATAACAGGCATCGCATACATCACGGAATTTCGTCATAACGAATAACGAATTACAGTTTGGACAGTTGAAAACTTCCATCGGGGCCCCTCCTTCACCATCACAGCGATTATTCTTCAGTACTGTATATATCGAATAATCCCGGCGATACTTTAGGATGTTTAATAAAATAAGCTGTTTCACCTAGCCAAGGTGATGGATGATACTTCTTTGGCCCCAGCCGTTACCAAGGCTTTGGCTGCATGCCTGAGAGTTGTGCCTGTCGTGTAAATGTCATCGAGAATCAAAATAGATTTATGCTCCAGCAAAGCTGATTGCATGACCTGGAAAACCTGCGGTAGAGACATCCTCTCATGACGTGATTTTTTTGATTGTTTTTCCGTATGGATTCTTGTCAAGATCTCCACCGTGTGAAGTCCAAGAGAATCTGCCAAAGCCTGTCCCTGGTTGAATCCCCGCTCCTTAAGCCGTTCATGACTAAGCGGGATGGCCGTTACCAGGTCAAACTCCATGTCTTTTAACCTTTCTTTCAAGAAAGGGACGAAAACCTCAGCTAATGCATAATCCCCACGGTACTTATATTTAGCAATAATATCTTTTAAGTAATCATTATAATGAAATAGCGATATGTTCTTCGACAAATAGCCATGCCACTCCCTATTCCTTTCCCATCTTGAACAATCTAGACAGAGGTCACCGGTAATATGCCCCCCGCCAAGCTCCCTTGAACACATTGTACATGTTTCTCCGGTAATCCTATCAAGTTTCCCCTCACACCCTGCGCAGATCGCCCTGTACTCGGCCTGCTTAAGCAAGCTCCTCCATGTCAATGCCTGCTTCATTCCTTCATCACAAACAAGACATCTATTCATCAAGCAGCCCCCTTTTCATGGCATCTTTATTCATCATTTGTATATGTTGAACCGCCTCGACCATCGCTTTACTTTTACCGTAATGAAAAAAGGTGATCGTTCCGGCAGGGTTAGCAAAACTTCTCCCTACCCTCCCGGCAATCTGAACGAGGGCACTATCAGAAAACACTTCATGTTCAGCACCGATCACGGCTACCTCCAACCGCTCAATAGTCACGCCGCGTTCCAGGATGGTCGTGGTCAGTAATCCTGGAACCAATCCATTTCTTAGTGCCATTACCTTTTCCTTTCGATCGGGGTGCCGGGAGTGGACAATCGATAATTTTGGGGACAGCTTTTGAAACAGCGGAATGACCTGCTCCATCACTCTAATGCTTGGAAAGAACAAGAGGAAGGGGATATTCTGCTTAAGGCGTTCACTTACCCATCCGTTGATTGCGGGGGGAATCTTTTTTTGAAGAAATAATTTTTGCCAATTGCCGCTCCACTTCATTTCAGGAACAGGGATTGGCTGACGATGATAACGGGCCGGGATTATGACGGCTTTCAATTTGCCGCTTCGGTATAGGCGCTGCATCCGTTTCGAAGGTGTGGCGGTCAAGTAGATGGTTGCCGCAGAAACCTTTTTCGATTTATTAACCGCATAATGCAGCGAATCATCAATTGAGTAGGGAAACGCATCGACTTCATCAACGATGATGACATCGAAAGCTTCAATAAAACGGAAAAGCTGATGTGTCGTGGAAACGGTTAGTGGCGAAAAAACATGTCGATCGGCACTGCCGGCATAGAGGGTCGTGACTTCAATGGCAGGAAAGGCTTTTTTTAACCTTGGGGAGAGTTCGAGAACGACATCGGTCCGCGGAGTTGCCAAACAAATCCGTTTCCCGGCATGCAAGGCTGCCTCAATTGCCGGGAATAGGAGCTCCGTCTTTCCTGCCCCGCATACAGCCCATACGAGGAGTTCATCTTTTCCGTTTACGGCTTCAACGACACAGTCAGAGGCAGTTTGTTGACCTGCCGATAAAGTGCCTGCCCACCTCATCACATTGTCAGGAATCTTAAACTGAATGCCGGGTCCGGTCCACCTATATAACTTTGCACATTCACTGACCCGTCCCATCATGATGCATGAACGGCAGTAAGTGCAATCTTGATCGCAAATCTTGCAAGGGAATGTATAAAACAAAGTTTGATTTTTGTTACCGCAGCGTACACAGCGATAACTGCCGTTCCCGGATTGCACGCCGCAAGTTTCCGAGACATACCCATTCTTGAGGTGCTCTGCGAGGAGTTCTTGAGAGAAGGGGATTTCGAATGCCAAAAGATGTTTTCCGGTGAGATGGTTCTGAAGTTCCGGGGAATAAAGGGGGGAAATGCTCATTTTTTCCAAACTGCAACCTCCATTTCTTGATAAATTACGCTCTCCCTTATCATTCGCTTTTTACTTCCGGATTCCTTTTTGTTCGATAAAAAACGCCTTCCACTTTCGAAAGGCGTTATAGCTTAAATTTTATACCAGCCCATCCCCATCGAGCCTTCGCCGAGATGCGTCCCGATTACTGGACCGAAGTAGCTGATGTCGAACTCGACATTTGGGAACCGACCTTCAAGTTCCGCTTTCCAGTCTTTAGCTTCACTTTCCCGTTTTGCATGAATGATGACGGCTTTATATTTCTCGCCGCTCGCCGCGTCTTCTCCAAGCAAATCGGCAATCCGTTTCATCGCTTTTTTTCTTGTACGGATTTTTTCGAATGGGACGATGACCTTATCAACAAAATGGAGAACCGGCTTCACTTGAAGCAGACTGCCAATCAATGCTTGGGCACTGTTTAAGCGGCCGCCGCGCTGCAGATGGGATAGGTCATCTGCCATGAAGTATGCCCTGACCGATGGCTTCATTTCTTCGAGCCTGGCCATGATTTCTTCTGCCCCTTTTCCATCAAGTGCCATCTTTGCCGCCTCGATCACATAAAACCCCTGTACCATGCAGCTGATTTCCGAATCAAAGGCATGAACCTTAATTCCCTCGACCATTTCACCCGCCGATACCGCTCCTTGAAACGTTCCGCTGATGCCGCTTGATAAATGAATTGAAATAACATCATCATATTCTTTTTGCAGCTCCTCGAAATTCTCGACAAACTTCCCGATCGGGGGCTGTGAAGTGGTCGGCAATTTCTCCTGCCTCTTTACTTCCTCATAAAACTCATCCGCAGTAATATCAACTTCCTCCCGATATGCTTCATTGGAAAAAATGACATTAAGCGGCATCATATGTATATGTAAACGATCACGTATTTCCTCAGGTATATATGCAGTGCTATCTGTTACGACTGCGGTTTTCATAATAGTACCATCCTTATAAAAATTTACTTCGTATCATATTCACCATTCTATCTGAAAATGCCTTTATTTGCATTAAATTACTTTCTTCATTACCAAAAATATGAAATCACCTAATCATCCTTCCAACAAAAAATCCAGCCCTTCAGCACGCATTGCGGAATCTGAAGGGCCGGACTTATCGATAGCTTATTACTTCACTTCTACCCAGCCGTTTTTAATAGCTAGGACAACCGCTTGTGTACGGTCATTCACATTCATCTTCTGAAGAATGTTACTTACATGGTTCTTGACTGTCTTTTCACTGATATATAGAGTTTCGCCGATGGCACGGTTGCTTTTCCCATCCGCTAAAAGTTGGAGCACTTCACATTCGCGTCGAGTCAATAGGTGAAGCGGCCTCCTGATTTCTATTGTATGTACGGAATCACGATCAGCACCCTCTTCAGCTGCCAAGCGGCGATATTCTTTAACTAAGTTATGGGTCACCTTCGGATGTAGGTATGAGCCGCCTTCAGCGACTACACGTACAGCATCAATCAACGCATCTGCGTCCATTTCTTTCAACAGGTAACCTTGTGCTCCTGTTTTCAAGGCGTGCTGTACGTAGTTTTCATCATCATGAATGGAAAGGATGATGACTTTTGTTTCAGGATAACGGTTCACGAGCATTTTTGTCGCTTCGACCCCATTCATGTTCGGCATGTTGATATCCATGATAACAACATCAGGTTTATGTGTTTCAACGAGATCCATAGCTTCGCTTCCGTCATCACCCTCGGCAACAACATCAAAGGATGATTCAAAATCTAATATGCGCTTTACGCCTTCACGGAAAAGCTGATGGTCATCGATAATGATGATACTAGTCTTCAACGGCTTCTTCCTCCTAGTTTCTATTTAAAATGTCTATTTTCTATAGTTTATATATGGTAGGGAATTTGTATAAATACTAAAGTGCCTGCACCTGGTTGTGAATCTATCGTCATTTCACCTTCCAGCAGCTCGACTCTTTCTCTCATTCCTACCAAGCCAAATGAACCTTCTTTTTGAATCGAAGAGTCAAACCCCTTTCCATCATCTTTGACGACGACGGTCACCATCTCCTTGGAAATGGACAGTTTAACTTGAATCTGTTTTGGGTCCGCATGCTTCAATGAATTTTGTACAGCCTCTTGAACCAGCCTGAATAAAGCGACCTCCATATCGGAAGGAAGCCTTTTGACCTGTCCAAGGTTGACGAAATTCAGATTCACGCCATTATTATAGTCTTCGGTCGTTTGCAGGTACTTTCTGAGGGTAGGTACAAGGCCTAAATCATCAAGCGCCATAGGGCGAAGGTCATAGATGATTCTGCGCACCTCATATAAAGCACTCCTGACCATGACCTTTAAACTGCGGATTTCCACTAACGCTTCATCAGGTCCTCTCTCCCGCTGCACCCGTTCTATCAGATCTGAGCGCATCATGACGTTTGCCAGCATTTGCGCCGGACCATCATGAATTTCACGTGAGAGCTTTTTACGTTCCTGCTCCTGGGCTTCGATTATTTTCAGGCCGAAGTCCTGTTTGCGTTTCGCTTCTTGAAGGGCTTCCCCCACAAATTTAAGATCCTGTGTCAAATAATTCTGTACTACCGATATTTGCGAGACGAGATGCACCGCTTTATCGATCGTCTGCTGTAAACCCCTTAACCTTAACTCAAGCTCATCCCGGCGATTACGGAGCTCTTTCTCCAATTGCCGGTTAATTTGTAAATCGACTTGCAGCTTATGTGCCCTTTCATAAGCATCGCGCACCTGTTCTTCAGAAAAATGGTTGAAGTGCATACTGACTTCTGAAAGCCTTTTTCGAGCAAACCTGGCTTTCGAATCCAGTGCATCGCTATCGGTTATCACAATGGCAACCCTGATTTTCACATCATCAAGCTCTTTTGATAATGACTCGAAATCCTTTCGGCATTGTTCGCCGATATCAAAGACTTCATCCTTACTTTCACTGACAGTGCTCACCATTGTTTCCAAGATCTTGTCCAATGCTTTAGCATCAACCTTTTTTATGGACATTAAGATCCCTCCACTTAAATCAAAAGACTTAAACAATTTATTGTCTTAAAGACTATGTATATGGAAAAAAGTTCTTTCCTTTTTCATGAATGGTTAAATTTCAGGAAACTTTTGTATGAAGTAACCTTCATGAACATATTGTACCAAAAAAAGATTAAAAATACGTTAATTTCCTTTTACGATTTCCATAAAATGTACATATTTACTATACATCTCATATTCCGGCCATTAAGTCTGCCTATTAAAGGCAGAAAGCCATTTCTATTATCCTAATACAAATTATCCTTTTCAATCAAATGGGATATTCCGCTTCATTGATTATCATATGAAACAGATGCATTTATTAAATGGCAAAATCCTTGAAATGAGAGGACACGTTAAGGTAAAGCCAGTATAATGGCACAGAACTCATGTTTTTCCTACAATGTTATTCTTTTAAGCATATATGACCAGCTAATAACAATAACAGGCAATGAAATTAATTATAACACGTACATCTTTATCTTATATTAAAGTTTCTTTACACATGCGTTATGTAAATGAATCGACATTGCCACTTTTTCCGCAAAGCCTTATAATAAATCAACTAATAGGAAGTACGAAGGTGGAATAGCAATGCTCACTAAATATTTAACGGTGACAGGTCGCGGCGAACACGAAATCGTCATTGAAAAATCCCGTTTTATTTCCCACATCGCCCGGGTCGAAACCGAAGATGCCGCACAGGCCTTTATCCAGGAAATCAAGAAAAAGCACAAAGATGCCACACATAATTGTTCAGCCTATATGATCGGGGAACAAAATCAAATCCAAAAAGCCCTCGACGATGGGGAACCTAGCGGAACGGCAGGCGTCCCTATCCTAGAAGTGCTTAAGAAAAAGGAACTGAAAGACACCGCTGTTGTGGTAACACGGTATTTTGGCGGCATCAAACTTGGTGCTGGCGGTCTCATTCGCGCCTACAGCAAGGCGACTTCAGAAGGAATAAATACCACTGGTGTGGTCATTAGAAAACTAATGCGGGTGATTTCGACAACCGTCGACTATACTTGGCTTGGAAAATTGGAAAACGAATTGCGATCTTCCATTTATCAAATAAAGGAAATTCAGTACCTTGATCAGGTCAATATCCTTGTATATGTTGAGGAAACACAAAAAGAGACATATACCGCTTGGATGACAGAGCTGACAAATGGTCAAGGCCACATCACTGAGGAAGAGATGCTTTATTTGGAAGAGGAATTCGCCTGATATACTCCTGCATATTTTTCCTTTTTTATGCTGTAATATAATTGAAAAGAAATATTTATTTTACGAAATTATTAAATCATTGTAAAATTAGGTGTAATATATGACGAAATATAAACTGCAGGATTCGAAAAATAGCGATATATGTCTGATGTTCGTTATTTAAAAGGAGAAGAAAAAGATGTCTACTACTAGGCGTGTTTATAAAATTAAAAAAACAAAGAAAAAAAGGCGAAAGAGGCTTTGGTTATTGCTTGTTCCCCTGCTGGTACTCGGTCTGGGTGCTTCTACGTATGCTGCAACCCTGTATATGAAAGCCCAGAATGTTTTCAATGATTCATATGACCCCGTGGAAGCATCAGCAAAGCGAAGTGAAGCGATCGACCCGCTCGAGGATAATTTCTCGATCCTTTTCATAGGAATCGATGATAGTAAGGACCGTGACCTAAAAGGAAATTCCCGCTCGGATGCTTTAATTCTGGCCACATTCAATAAAGATCAAAAATCTATAAAACTATTAAGCATTCCACGTGATTCATATGTGTACGTGCCAGCCAAAGGCGTAACCACGAAAATCAACGCGGCCCATGCAGCCGGCGGACCAAAAGCGACGATGGACACCGTAGAGGAGTTACTAGATATCCCTGTCGATTATTATGTTCGCATGAACTTTAATGCTTTCATCGATGTCGTTGATTCATTGGATGGTATCGAAGTCGACGTCCCTTATGAAATAAATGAAATCGATTCACATGACAAAAAGAATGCCATCCATCTCGAAGAAGGATTACAGACCGTTGATGGTGAAGAAGCATTAGCCTTTGCACGGACACGTAAAAAGGACAGTGATATCCAACGCGGCGAGCGTCAGCAGGAAGTCCTAAAAGCCATCATCGCCAAAGCAACCACTGCTGGATCACTAACGAAATATACAGACGTAATGGAAGCTGTCGGTGACAATATGACAACGAACCTTCAATTCTCACAAATGAGAGGTTTCATAAAATATGTAACTACCGATAAAGGCCTCAATCTTGAAACTATCAAACTTGAAGGTCAGGATTCCACCATTAGCGGAACCTATTATTATCAGCTGAACGAAACATCATTAGCTAACACTAGGCTCTTGCTTCAATCCCACTTGAACCTGGGACCGAATGAAGGCAATCAAACTGAAGCAGTTCAATCACAAATACAAGAATAAAGTGAAACCCCCACTCGTCATGAAGTGGGGGTTTTCTTTTTTAAGGCTATCTGCGTTATCTTTGCGCAGATAGCCTTAATACGATCAAGCCCCTCCAGTTAGTAGCAAAAAAGCCACCAACCGTTACATTAAACGATTGGTGGCTTTTCATATATCCACTAGCAAAATTAGCTAATCTAGCAATCTATTTCCAAAACGATCATGGCTTGTTTTTAAAGTTGAGCATCTTGAGCAACGGCTGATAGTTTGAATTGACCAAACCAATTTTCTCCACGAAAATTTCTATAATCAGCAGAAGTCCCGTTACTAGGATCAATGCTCCCCACATCGTTGCAAATGAAAAGATTATGGCCGCTAAACCAAAGCAAGCAGCTAAAGCGTAAATGAGCAAGACAGTCTGCTTATGAGTGAATCCCAAATTTATCAAACAGTGATGTAAATGGGATTTATCAGCAGCCGAGATCGGCTGTTTATTGACGACCCTGCGGATGATCGCGAAAAATGTATCCGAAATGGGAACACCCAAAATGATAATCGGTACGATCAATGAAATCATCGTAACGTTTTTAAACCCTAGCAGGGACAGAACGGCAATGATGTAACCTAAGAATAATGCGCCTGTATCTCCCATGAAAATCTTTGCCGGATGAAAGTTATACTTCAAAAAGCCAAGAGTGCTTCCAATCACGATCAATGCGACCATGGCAACAAATAGGTCCCCTTTAATAAGGGCCATTGTTGCAATTGTCACTAATGCGATTGTCGAGACACCGCCTGCAAGACCATCCAATCCATCTATTAGGTTGATTGCATTAATGATGCTGACAATCCACAAAATGGTGATCGGTATACTTAAAACACCAAATTCAAGTGTATCGGTAAAGAACGGCAAATTGATGAATTCCACTTCAAGACCGCCCCATAATACGATGATGAGGGCAGCCAAAACCTGGCCCAGGAATTTGGGTGCAGCTCTTAATTCAAAAATATCATCAGCCATCCCGATCAATATGATGACAAGGGCTCCCACAAGAAGGGGCAGCTGCTCCCCAAAATCATCCATGAAAAGCAAGAAGGGCAAGAAGGTAATGAAAAAACTCAAAAATATAGCTAAACCGCCCATGCGCGGCATAATTTTACTATGCACTTTTCGCTCATTCGGTTTATCGGTAGCTCCTAATTTAAAGGCCAGCTTTCCGACAAAAGGAGTCAAAAAAATGGATAATAAAAAGGCTACCAACAAGGCCCCTATTAACATCAAGAACCACCTCAATTCAACTAAAAATCTAATACCCGTTACGATCTATAAGAAAACCTATATATAAATGCTTATTTTAATTTTTCATCCTCAAATAAACATTATATACGTTATTGGCTAAAATCTCTATAGAAAAGTTGTTTTTTGCAAATTTTTGTAAATCCAGCCCTATCTTTGTCAAGTCCCCGGATTTTTTTAATTCCAAAGCATTGCAGATGGCCAGTTTCAGCTGTTCGACATTGCCGATATCCGTTATCCAGCCCTTGCCCCGATCGGGAATCAATTCCTGTACACCGCCGACATCACTAGTGATTGCCGGAAGACCCGATCTTGCTCCTTCAAGTAAAACGAGTGGAAAACTTTCGCTTAAGGAAGTCAATAATGTGATGTCCCCCAACGGGTAGATTCGATCTAAATCTTCACGATACCCTAAAAAGTACACATGATCGGATAATCCCTTTTCCGAGACCATCTCTTCCAGAGCGGATCTCCTGCTCCCGTCCCCTGCAAGGATCAGCTTCACATGGGGGAATTCCGATACCACTTCACTTAATGCCGCTAAAGCAATTTCATGACCTTTCACACGTTCAAGCCTTGCAGGCATGATGATGATGAAATCATCTTTCCCAAAACCGAAGTCTTCTCTTTGAAACGGGAAAGGCAATTCCTTTTCAAAGTCAATTCCGTTTAGGATCTTTGTTATTTTGGACGAATGGATTCCTTGGTCAATCAAGTCCTGCTTAAAGCGGTCGGAAACTGCAAGTATATGATCGGCATATTGAAATGACCTTACATGAAGGCGCGTAAACAATTTCCCTTTTACACCCTGCCCCAAAAAATCATGATGAGGTGAACTGTGAACAGTAAGAAGCCAAGGGCATTTAAAGAGGCGCTTTATAAAGGCACCATATATATTCGCCCGCGGACCATGTGTATGGATGATGTCTATATTATTTAGACGGATAAAGTCCCGTAAAGGTTTCAAAATTGAAAGGTCAAATTTGGAATGTTGTTTGAAAAGTTCGGTTTGTATCCCGGAGGACATGGCCCGCCGGTAAAGTTCACCATCTTCAAATAAACCAAGCAAACACTCCTCTTTATTCAATTGGTTCAGTAAGGACATAATATGAAACATACCGCCGCCAGTTTCATTACCAGCGTTTAAATGCAAGATCCTCATCCAGTCCACTCCTTATGTTCAGGAACGCTGCACCGATTTCCTTAGCCGCCTAACCTTTAATACGAACCTTGGCAGCGCAAGCATCCGTTTCCACCGTGAAGGTTGCTGGATAAGTCGGTACAACCATTCAAGACGCATCTTTTGCCAGAAAACCGGGGCGCGGTTCACCTTTCCCGCGAGGACATCAAAGCTTCCCCCAACTCCCATGAATAACCCCTTATTGAATAACGCATAGTGCCTGGAAACCCATTTTTCCTGCCTGGGGAACCCCAATGCAGTCAATATGATGTCAGGTTCAAGTTCCGCTATCGACTTAGGCAGGATATCATCCTTGATATCAATGTAACCATGGTTGTATCCCACCAACTCGAGACCCGGGTATAGTTCTTTTACTTTCAGGGCCGCTGCTTCAATCACGTTTTCCTCCGCTCCAAGCAGGTATACCTTCAGCGCTTTTTCTTCAGCGACCCGAAATAATTCATTCATCAAGTCGAATCCTGTAATCCGCTCTTGTAAAGGTTGATTTAGCCATTTAGAGGCCATAATAATACCAACGCCATCCGGAGTGATGTAATCAGCAGATAAAATGATGTCTTTATAATCCTGATGTTCATTTGCATACTCAACTATTTCCGGATTTGCCGTAACGACAAACGTTTTTTCCTGATTCATCAATCTGGGATATATCATTCCATTCATGAATTCATCCATATTGCTATCAATGAATGGAATGGATAGTATCTCAACAAACTTTTCTGTCATTTCACTTCAGCCTTTCATATGTACTATACATCTAAAGGGTGGGGTATTATTCAAGAAATTTTTTCATACACATCATAGAACGTGATTTTTGATTCAAAGGTGGTTAATCAATTGAAGTTTATAGAAAAACAATCGTTACCCATTCTATTGCTGTGCCTGCTCGTCCCATCGGCAGTGCCTCACCCTATCGCCGGTTACATGGCAACGGCGTTGATGCTCGTTTTTATCGGTATAAATAAAAAAAACCTGTTATTAATTCTATTCATTTATTTCCCTGCCCGTCCCTTATTGATGGAACTGAATAGCGGCTTAACCTATACAGGTGACCTGATCATCCTCACCTTATTCATTTCTTTGCTTATTGAAAGATTCAAAAAGAACGAATGGCAATTTTCGAAATATCATTTTACTGCGCCATTTTGGTTGTTTTGTTTAATTGGTGCCGCAGCTGCACTCATAAACGGAGTGGGAATTCTCCCCATCCTATTTGAACTTCGTGCATTGCTTATTACATTCTTGCTTCTTTACATTATCGGTGAATTAAATCTAGAAAGAAAGGATATCTTTCTCTTTTTGAAGGTTATCCTAATATTTACAATCTTACTTTGCCTGCATGGCATAGTGGAGAAAATCTTTTTACGTACGATCCTGCTTCCACACTCATGGGAAATGTGGAATCTTTCTCCAACAAACCGGATGAGGATTTATGGAGCACCTGCCAATCCCAATGTATTTGCCTTATTCTTAAGCATCCAGTTATTCCTTAGTTTCTTTCTATTTCAGTCGCTGAAAAAATATAAATGGATTGTCTTTCTGGCTGCCATCCTGCTTTCCGGAACGTTACTGCTTACCTATTCACGGGGCACGATGATTGCATTCGGGTTCGCGGCGCTTATCTTTATAATATGGACCAAAAATAAACCATTTCTCAAATATGCTGTAGGAGCATTTTGTCTCGGCCTGCTTCTTATTTATTACCCAGTTTTATTTGCATCAAGTAAAGTGGAGGTATCCGCATCGATTCCCATGGAAAATGTGGTAATCGGCAGCACCCCCTCTTCCGAGCACGAACATGCCCTCTCCAGTCGTTTTTCAGAAATGTTCTCTGATAAGACTCTGCACCAAAGTACAGAATGGGGTCGGTTATATGTCCTGATCAAGGGAATTGAAATTTTCAAAGATCACCCGATAATCGGCACCGGGTTAGCAACCTTCGGAGACTCTGCTACACTTTCCTATTCCTCACCAATCTATCAGGAATACCAAATTGGTGAAAGAATGTATACCGATAATCAATATATCCAGATTCTGGTCCAAACTGGTGTGCTGGGCTTTCTTGCGGTTCTTGCATTCATCTTTTTCACCTGCCGTAAAATCCTAAAATCGGGAAATGGCACTTTAGCCGCGTTCACCATCTGCCTGATGTTGGCCGCATTATTAGCAGGACTTTTCTACAATATTCTCGAAGATAAAACGTTTACGCTGATATTTTATAGTTGTTTGGGATTCTGTTTACAGAAGGAAATCATTTTAAAGGATTGAAAATATGCCTACTCTTTCACATGTCATTAAATCGGTCGGGCTCGTCACTATTATTGCAGCCATTGGAAAAGTCCTCGGATTCGGGCGGGAGTCGATCATAGCCGCCTATTTCGGGGCATCATCAATGGCAGATGTTTTTTTCGTGGCAAGCCTCATACCAACCATTCTTTTTACGGCTCTCGGCAGCGGTCTTCAGGCCGGCGTCATTCCCATTTACTTGGAAAAGAAGGCGGATAACCCGTTGAAAGCTGATGAATTCATCAGTGTTTTAGGTTCCTTCTTTATGCTGGTAGCCGGAGTCCTGACCATTGCCTGCATGATTTTCATAAAGCCGCTTGTCATGTTGACTGCCCCGGGTTTCTCTGATTCAGAGCTTGCCCTTACGGAATCACTGACCCGGATCATGCTGCCAAGTTTACTATTTTTCACGCTGTCATACATGGCGACGGGGGTCCTGAATGCGAATAAGCGTTTTATTCTGCCGGCACTCACTTCAACTGCACAGAACACGGTCATTATCGCAGCCACTGTATTGTTCGCTGCTCCCTTTGGGATTGAAGGATTGGCTTGGGGATTTGTGTTCGGTGCAGCAAGCCAGTTCCTTATTCAATACCCATCATTGAAGAAATACGGAATCCGGCCCATCGTCTCTTTCCTGCCTCATAAAAGGCAGATCGTACAAACACTGTTCACCTTTTATCCAATCATCATCGCCGCTTTGGCAATCCAGTTGAATAGTGTCGTCGATCGGATTATTGCGACCTCGCTCGAAACCGGAAGCGTATCGGCCCTGAACTATGCGAATCGCCTGCTGTGGCTGCCATTAAGCATTGTCCTCACGCCGCTGATTACCGTATTGTATCCTTCAATCGTCGAGCGCGCGCTTATAGGCTATCAATCTTTCCTTAATTTGACCTTAAAGGGATTGAAATCACTATTATTTTTAGCGATTCCGTTGATGGTCGTCATGTTAATCAGCGGAAACAGCTTAATCACTCTGGCTTTCCAACGCGGCGCTTTCGATGCTTCAGCTACCGAAATGACTTATAGGGCATTCATCTTTTATTCAGCTTGCCTCCCGTTCTTTGCACTGAGGGATTATTTGATGAACGCCTACTACGCCTTGAAGAAAACGAAAGTGGCGATGTATTCCTGCCTGATTGCCGTATTACTTAACGTCCTGATCAGCTGGGTCCTATCACGTTATCTCGGCGTCGGTGGAATCGCATTAGCATCGGGCATTTCCATGCTCCTGCAATCTCTCTACCTTTTCAGCTACCTATGGTTAAAGACAGAAAGAGCGGACAAGGCCGCTTTCAGGGGTGTTTTTCAGGAAAGCAGCAAGCTTACCATCATCGGAACCATCATTTACGGAATCGCTCTCTGGATCCATCCGCTTACACTAACGTTGCCCATCATCATGGAATTAGTGATCATCTCGCTGCTGGTATTCGGATTATATCTCGCATTATCCATTCTTTTTAAAGTAAGCAGTCTGCAAGCGCTGAAAAGAATCAGATCATCAAAGTAATACATTAGAAAAAGGAGTGCCATTATGAACATTTTAATCACAACGATTTTCAACTACCCTCATGAAGGAGGGCTATCGAGTCATATCACTACGTTAAAGAAGGGTTTAATGTCGCGGGGCCATAATGTGGACATATTATCTTTCTCTCAATTACCACCATTCAAGAGGAAGATGCTTGCCCAGGCTCCAGGATTTTTATTAAATAAAGTTAAACAGGGGAGCGGCCAGCTTTTCAATGACCGGCAACGCCAAAAATTATTGGCTTCATCTATTAAAGCCTTGAAAAAGAACTATGATGTCATTAATGCACAAGACATTTTCGCAACGCTCGCCTCCATCGAATCCGGGATACCGACAGTGCAAACCGTCCATGGTTATTATTCATTCGAGGCAGTCAGCAGGGGCGCCCTTCTTCCGGATAGTGAAGAAGATTTGATCATTAGGGAGCTAGAAAGAAAAGCATATCAGTCTGCTGCAAAAGTCGTGACGGTCGATCAAAGGATCAAAGACTATATAAATCATTTGGCACATATAGAGGCGGATACGATCAAGAACTTCATTGACGTGACTGCTTTCAAACCGGAAATGGCAAAGCGGGAGCAAACCCGCCGGGACTTTCAAATACCCCTGCATAAAAAGATGCTTTTCGTTCCGAGAAGAATGACGGAAAAGAACGGTGTCATCTACCCGCTCCTTGCTCTCCCTGAGGTGCTGGAAAACCATCCTGAAACAGTATTGGTCTATGCAGGTACGGGTGAACAGCGAAGCCGGCTTGAGGAAACCGCCACAAGGCTCAAAATATCCGCTTCCGTACTTTTCCTCGGTTCAGTGCCGTTCGAGAAAATGCATAACCTCTATGAAGCATCGGACATCGTACTCATCCCAAGCGTTCATTCCCACGGGGTGGAAGAAGCGACTTCCATTTCTGCTTTAGAAGCGATGAGTTGCCGCTCACCCGTCATCGCAAGTGCAATCGGAGGTTTAAAGGAGATTCTCATTGATGGTGAAGATGGTCTGTTAGTAGCGGAAAAAAATGAAGAAGCTCTTGCCCAAGCCATCTCCATCCTGCTTAATGATCCTGAATATGCAACAAAGTTAGCTGCGAAAGCAAGATATAAAATGGAAAGCGAATACTCCCATCTTTCAGCTGCCGAGCGGTTTGAGAAAGCTTATGATGAAGTGCTTCACTAAAAAAAGCAGACCCGAAGCCCGGGTCTGCTTTTCACCTTCATACCAGTGCGGAACTGCGCCTTTTCATTTGTTCTTCACGGTATTTTTTCTGTTCTTGTTTAGACATGGCGTTATATTCTTTTAAGAATGCTTCATATTGCGGCATTACTTCGTTCATGGCACCGTATGCCTTTAACTCTCCATATTCAAGCCATAAAGCCTTTTGGCAAAATTTCTTCATCTGACCGATTGAATGGCTGACAAAGAACATCGTTTTGCCCTTTGCCTTAAATTCGTTCATTTTCTCCAAACATTTTTCAGCAAAGTTTTTATCCCCGACTGATAAGGCTTCATCAATAATCAGGATATCTGGATCGATATGCACGGAAATGGAAAAACCAAGCCTGGACTTCATGCCGCTTGAGTAGGATTTCACCGGTTGGTCAATGAATTTACCCAGTTCTGAAAACTCGATGATTTCAGGCTCAAGTTCTTTGATTTTATTTTTATCGAATCCAAGCATCAGCATTTTCAGCTCGATGTTTTCTCTTCCCGTCAACTGATTATTCAGGCCTGAGGCAACGGCAATCAAGGCCGTTTTCCCGTTAGTTTGGACATTTCCGTCCGTAGGCGGGATAATGCCTGCAATAATATTGGACAATGTGGATTTCCCTGATCCGTTGACCCCGACAAATCCTATTACATCGCCCTTTTCTGCTTCAAAGCTTACATTCCTCAGAGCAAAATACTCTTCCCCATAGCTTTTGGGCAAAAGCAGATCCAATAATTTTTCCGAGTTTTTATTATATAATTTATATTTTTTCGTTATATCTTTGACTATTACCGATTTTTCCAACTTTTCTCACTTCCAGTTTACTTAAAGTCAACAAAGCGATCTCTAAACCTGACATGCAGCGAGGAACCTATCAAAAACAAGATGATAACGACTGCCCAGAAATAAAGCGTATATTCCCAATGGGCTATCAGGTACCATGATTCCCCCAACAATGAAGCTCGATACCCTTCCACAATATAATATAGAGGGTTCAGCTTCATGATGCTGACTATTACAGGGTGGTCCTTTGCATCCAATACCCAAAGGATTGGTGTTAAATAAAACATAATTTTCATTACGGAAATGATTAAATTATGAACGTCTCGAATAATGGTTGATATTGTTGAAGTAATTAATCCAAATGAAAATAACAGCAAGACCGTCGCGACAACATAATACGGCAGTTGCAAGATGTAAAGCGTAGGGAGGTATCCAGTAAAACCCAATAGGATGATGATGACTCCCAGCAGCATGAAATGCTGATACAACTTGGCAAAAATGACATACGATGGAATGACACTCATCGGAAAGCTCATCTTGGATACCATATTCAGTCGGGAATAGACGGATTTGGACGTTTGGGTTATGGCCGGATTCACAAAGAACCAGACAACGATCCCTGCCATCAGCCATGGAAGGAACTCTTCCCCGCGATTTAAGATACCAAAGCCGAATACAAACCAATAAATCGCAATCTGTATCATCGGATTGATGATTTCCCATAGGATTCCCAAGTAGTTATTGCTGTTGGCACTTTTCATCTCATAAACAGATAAACGCCTTACCAAATAAAAATTATTGAACTGTTCTTTTAAAACGGTCAAAGCTGAACTCATAAATTACACAGACCTTCCTAAAAACACTTTTTCTACGACACGGCGTGAAGCCTGGCCATCCTCGAGTGCACAAAACCGCTCGTGAAAATGATTGATATCATAGGTATTTTCATATTTCATCGTCTTGATACTATCAATGACCGCATCAGATGTTTTTACTAACAAACCAGGTGCATTCTTTTCAAAATCAAAGTAAAACCCGCGAAGCTTGTCCCTGTAATTATCAATATCATATACATAGAAAAGCATCGGACGCTGTAAATTTGCGTAATCAAAGAATACGGATGAATAATCGGTTATTAATAAATCCGAAATAAGATACAAATGGCTAATATCTTCGTAACTGGATAAATCATAGGCGAATCCTTGATACGCCGATAAATCCAAGTTCTCGGAAACCAAGTAATGAAGACGGAGCAAAATGACATACTCCTCCCCCAATTCCTGTTTCATTCGATCCAGATCGAGTTTTATTTCAAACTTATATTTTCCCTTGCTATAAAACTCATCGTCCCTCCAAGTTGGGGCATATAAAACGATCCTTTTCTCTATTGGTATACCCAACTTCTGTTTCAATGAGTCGATTGTATCACGATTATTCCCATTGTAAAGTATATCATTGCGAGGATAACCGGTTTCCAGAATTTTAGCAGTATCGACATTGAAGGCACGGGCAAAAATTTCACTTGAATAAGCGTTCGGTGAAATTAAATAATCCCATTTACTTGATTCGGCATGGAAATTTTCTTTATATTTATCCGTCGTTGTTCCAGGCATATGAACTTCATTCATATCTGCCGCAAGTTTCTTTAATGGAGTCCCATGCCACGTTTGCAAATAGATCGTGTGCTTCGGCTTCGGAATCCAAAGCGGGAGCCTGCTGTTCGTTACCCAATAATGGGCTCTTGTCATTTTGAGCAGCCAACTAAATGAAAAACGATGGAGATATGGGATGCCTGCCTCTTCGAAATGAGCCGTATATCTTTTATCTACGCTCCAATACATTTTATATTCAGGATGGTTACTCTGCAAGTATTCATAAATCGCCCGGGGATTGCAGCTATACTGCTTGCCCAAAAAGCTCTCAAAAATAACAAGCTTCCGGTCCACTGGCAATACTGTGCCCGCCAATGAAAAAGCCATTTTATATCCTCTTAAAATAATTGCTTTAGCCTTATTTTTAACTAGCGATAGAAAGGAAGGTCTCTTTGAGGTTTGTATTTTTTCATTTGACATATCCGATCTCCCTTTTTATTGATTAATGATAATGGAACCTGCTAATAAAATTAAAAATAAGCTCGCCCAATAGAAGGGAGAGCTTATTTTGGTGTACTTCTAACAGCTACTCCAAAGACTTGATTGCCAGTCCCAAATTATTTGCCACTGTTGTATAAAACTCGACATTTCTCTTATTATACGTCATCTTATTTTTCAGGATCCTTTTAATATTCACCAATTGATAATCATTGTAGCGAATGAACAACGTAAATAAGGAATTTTCCATTTTATCAATTTCCTCTAATGAAACAGTGAAATGGCCTCTATTACCTTCTATTTGGACTCCGCAATTGATTTCATTGTCGATTCTTGTTCTATCTCGTATCAATACAGAATCTATATTGTTTATATCATCACCATAAATCTCAAAACTTTGGTGGTAGACATTATCCATAATATAAGAATCCAGTGCACGGGCAAGCATCGGTATCCTGACAAAGCGATATTCACTTTCCAGAAAAGGAAGTTCATAATAAGGTAAACCATCTTTTATATAATATTTTTTATTGGAATCTCGCTTTAACCATTCAAACAACTTTACGAAGTCATCAATGCGATCCTCCATGAATAATTCAAGTGCTAATTTATAAATAGGTACTTTAAATTCATTCTTGAAGTCATATGACAAGTTTTTCGCAGTTTCGACGGCTTCCCTTAATATTTCTATAAAATCTTCTTTATTCTTGGAATTCACAAAGGTTTGACTGTCGAATGTTTTTACAACATCGTACTCATAAATCCGATTTAGAGCCACCCTTTTCAAATCAATGGCAACATCCTTGGATTGAATATACTTTATTATTTCAATATCCGCTTTTCTTTTGTCTAACACATTGGTAACACGTGTTAAAGAAGAGAGGTTTTCCGAAGTTCTATTGACATAATAAATAGGTTTTTTAGTAGTTGATACAGCTTTAACTTTAAAGAAAACATCAGTGAAAAACCATTTATCTTCACCGAATTTCATATTCGGAAAACCAATTTCATTTTCTTTAACCATAGGCAGATTCAACATCCTGGCCGTTGGACCCATATGATAAAAAAAGTGCGGAACATCCATTGGGGTTATGCTTCTTCTTTCTTTAATGGAAGCAAACTCACCGATAACACTCTCTGACCCTGATTCGACTTTTACCGTTTTGCCCACTACATAATCATCACCGGTTTCCTCCAGGATGTTATAGAGGCTTTCCAGTCCATCATGTGCAAGCCAGTCATCCGCGTCTAAAAATGTTATATATTTGGATGTTCCCAATTCTATTCCAATGTTTCTCGGGGTCCCGGGTGACCCATTATTTTCTTGAAGGGTGACCGAACAGATATTTTTATATTTAGCTGTATACTCTTGAATGATTTTATTTGTGCCATCAGTCGAACAATCATCAATGATGATATATTCAATCTGATCTATACCCATGGATTGATTGATTACGGATTCGATCGTTTTTCTGATGAATTTTTCAGAATTATATGCAGCAGTGACTACCGTGACTTTTTTTCCTTTTCCTAAAAATTTATTTCTTAAGCTTACAGGATTATTTTTTATAAGGATATTACTGCTCTTTAAAAGTTCCCTCGCTTTTTGACGCACCAAGAAATTCATACGATTCCTCTCCTTTTATGTCTAGAGGTAACATAGATGTTTCGACTCTGGCAGCCAATTTACCAGTTACTTAAGCAACAATACCCTTTATTTTAGGAATCAATCATTAAAAAATTTATCCACAATCCTCTGCGTAGCTTTACCGTCTTCTATTCCACAATACTTCTCTCTAAATAAACCATATCTCTCTTTATATTGCATGTTTATGTCATCAATATTGGTAATGGTTTCGATGATCTCCTCAGTTGTTTTTAAAAATGGACCTGGTGCTTCCTTTTCAAAATCCATATAGAATCCACGGATGTTATCCCGGTAATCTTCCAAATCATAAGTGTAGTACAAAATCGGCCGAGCAGTATTAGCAAAATCGAACATTACTGAAGAATAATCCGTAATCAATATATCGGAAATCAGGTAAAGTTCCTGAATATCTGAATAATTGGATACATTTATCACGAAATCCTCAAATTCGCTCGGGATGCTGAGATTATTGCTTATAACAACATGCATCCTTAACAACAGGATATATTCATCCCCTAGTTCTTCCTTCATTCTTTCCAAATCAAATTTCAGCTCGAAAATAAATTTATTGTTTTTCGAAGTTTGATTATCCCGGAATGTAGGAGCATATAAGATGACTTTTTTTCCTTTTGGTATCTTCAGTTTTTCCATCACTGACTTGGCGATTATCGAAGAATCTTCCCTGTAAAACAAATCATTTCTTGGATATCCCGTTTCTAATATTTCGCCTTCATATTTGAAGGCACTTCTGAAGGCCGTGGATGCGTATGGACTTGGTGATATTAAATAATCCCAAGTTCTCGTTGCACCATGCACTCGATTTAAGTACCCTTCGTCTCTTCCTTGAATGTTGTCTATATCAAATAGCATTTTTTTCAAAGGGGTACCATGCCAAGTCTGGATATATGTCGTTTCCTTCCTTTTGCTTAAATAGGTAGGGAAGTTTTGATTATTTATCCAATAACCTGCTTTGGCTAAATAATAATAGTATTCCGGACTTAAGCGTTTAATCAGCTTCGTATTCTTTCCTTTTATCGGTAAATTCCCATTATACACCCAAACTTTTTTATATTTATTATCCCTTTTGATGAGTTCTTCATAAATATATTTGGGGCTATCGGCAAATTGCTTCCCTATCCCACTTTCAAAAAGAATAAGGTTCCGGTCAACCGGGATAAGCATGGACATGATTTTATAAACTTTTTTCATGACAGGGAAATACTTATCACTTTTCCTGAACCGATTCATAATGAGTTTCGATATCGGATGGTTATATAGTTTAATTAGTGAATTTTGATCTTTTTCTGCATTTTGAATCACTTCGAATATCCTTGAATTAGAATGGACATCGCGATATTTAATAAAACGATTTGCTTTATCCATATACTTGTTCTTCATGACAAAGTCAGTGTTGGCATATTCGGCTAATACACCTAACAATTCATCCAATTCATCAACGATTTCACCCGGAAGATCGTTATCCAAATCCAAATGTGACGGTCTTTTCCCTATGAAACGATCTCTATCAAATTGATAGTAAATAACCGGTTTATGCAGGAAACTAAAATCAAAAGCTACACTTGAATAGTCTGTGATCATAATCGCGCTTTCCTTAATTAATCTTTGGACATCCACTTCGCCCTGACTGATCACCCTAACTGGGGCATCCTTAAAATAAGACGTAAATTTCTGCATATTAGGGTGAAGGCAAAATATGATTTCAAACCCATTGTTTTTAGATAACTCATGTAAAACCGGATGATTCACTAATTTCTGATACCTTTCAAAATACTCGCTTTCCAAAAATATTTCATCGGATGTAATCCAATCTCTCCATGTTGGAATGATCAATAATTGCCGCTTTGTTAAAACATCATCCTTGAACAGCGAGTCGAACCTCGAAAGTCCCGTCGTGAATACTTCTTTTTCGTTGTACCCAAAATCGGTTACGATCATATCCTTTTCGAAGTCTGAACTTACTAGAAAAACATCCGTACTAAAGCCGGAGACTGCATTTTTCCCGTAGTTTGCCACCATATTCTTGGTGCCCATAACACCATGCTGAAGAAATACCTTAACTCCCTTAACACGATTTTTAAATTCAGATGTTCTTAAAGGATATAAATAATCCGGATGATGTGATGAAATGATACGGGTCGATTCCATAGTCTTTTTAATATGATCCTTTGACTTGAAATAAAGTATATTTCCAAAGGGCTCGACGTTCTTGGCTTCCACGGAATTTTCTTCTATAACATAATACACTTCTTTTTCCGGGTGGTTTTCCCTCATATATTTAAAAAAGTGATAACCGGTATCCTGGGCTTTATACGTTCTTTCTCCAATTAGCCAGACATCCTTTTTCTTTTTAAATAAAGCCAAAAATCGCCTCCACCCCATCATCCTTTTTAAATATTGATAACTTTCCGTAGAGAAGTTAAACACTTCCAAAGATAAATTGGATGCTTTAAAGGTATAGTATGGATTGACGATAGCAACTCCATTATTCGAGCTGACATCGGTCTTTTTAGTGAATAATTTAGTTCTGGTGGTTGGTCTTCCGACGCGTACCATTTTCGGCTCTTCCTGATCATGTAAATGTAATTTCATATAAATGTCATATACATCATCTTCCAAATCCGCACTGACCAATTGTTCTAAATCCAATTTTAAATCATATATATAACGATTCAGTCCATATTTCTTAATATTCATTTCCTTATTATGAATAAAAGAGATATTTGCCTGATATTCTTTGTCACTTTGTCTTCCTTTTACTAGGCCCTCACCTTTTATGATCCTTGAATGCTTGGTGAAAATTTGACCATTAATTTGCATGGTTTTCGATTTGTTTTTGATTTTTTCAATTTGAGACTTAATCGAAATTTTAGGGGTTTTATTGAAGTACAAAGATAAATTCCCTTTATTCGTTATAGAGAATATACTTTGTTTATCTTCATGGTTATAAATACTCAAATTGTTCATGTGCGTTTCCTGAAAACGCCCTAGACGAATTGGATATTCGATATTAACCTGTTCGTTCTCTTCTACATATTCAGCTTTATGTTCGATATTAAGTATCGTTTTTTTGCTCAGCTTTTCAACTGGAACGGAAACCTTTATATAACAGTCATAAACAGTCGGTTCATCACCTTCTAATTTCCGCATTAAATCTTTCAAATCTACTTTAAACTCAAATTTAGATGAACTCACCGATTCAGCTATTTTTATTTTTTGATCTTCGTACTCCCTAGAATATAGCCATAGTTCTTTAGCGCAATAATGTTCTATTGAAAATTCCCCTTTTATCAACAGCTTATCTTTCTCTTGCGCAATGGTCAGAACTTGTTTCAGCTTAATTTTAGGAGTTTTTTTTGCTTTCCCTTTTCCAAGAAGCTTTTTAATCATTTTAGACCACCTATTACAAATTATTTAAATAAAAACGAATCATTCAATGTACTTTAAAATCATAAACTTTTTTGGGTTTTTCCTCAATATCCTTAAACAGCCAGGTAAAACATCCATATATATCCTACCATTCCTCTAATGAACAGAAAGAGATAATATTGGTTAGTCCGTTGTCGAAAACGAACATACTAAAGCTTAAAAACATTCCGTAAGCATAAGACTTCCAAGGAAGTACTGCCGTTCTTCCATGTTGCCAGAATGGATAGGGAATAGCAAAAACAATTCTCTTAATTGCATAGAAGTTTTCTTGACATCAAAGTTAACGCTTTCATAACAATACTTACACTTCATTAATTGGGTCCTTAAAAAAATGTTAGGCGATAGATTCTGGCCTATACATGCCATCATCTGTCCTTCATACGATTCTGCCACTTCAAGAGAAAACAGGGATTTATGAAGCTCCTCTAGTTGTTATCTCCTAAACGTGGTAAAATTGTTAATGGCTTATTCTGATTACAGCTAGAATAATGTTTTTTTCTTATCAATCGGTCAGCAGATTACTTCAAGTAATTTGAATATAATTATTTTTAAATACCATTCGGTATAAACTATACACTTCTATAGAACCTTATTATGCCCTACAAATTAGTCAACATTTAATTTTAGCTTAAAATATAATATTTACAATAATCATCAATGTAAAAATTGTGGTTTATTTGTAAAAAAATTGTGGTTTATTTGTAAAGCCATTAAGTTATAATTAGTAAGAGAATGTCATTACCTAAAAATGCATTCATTTTGCTTATAGTAAAACAACAAGCAGAATTGAAGTGCTAGTTGCCTGTTTATTGTTCCATTTCATATTCTAATAGACCAAATATATATTTTTGATTGAATAACAGTTTAAGAGTCTTAAAGGAGGAATAAAAATGAAGAAAGTAATCACTTACGGAACCTTTGATTTGCTTCATTGGGGTCATATCAATCTATTAAAACGCGCTAAAGATTTAGGGGATTATCTGATCGTTGCCATTTCCACGGATGAATTCAATGCTTTAAAAGATAAAAAAGCTTATCATAGCTTTGAAAACAGAAAAATGATCCTTGAATCAATCCGCTATGTGGATGAAGTTATACCGGAAGACAATTGGGAACAAAAGAGGGAAGACATCGTTCGTGAAGGTGTAGACATCTTTGTAATGGGTGATGACTGGAAAGGCCAATTCGATGAATTATCCGAAGTTTGTGAAGTGGTCTACCTTCCAAGAACAATCGGCATTTCGACTTCCCAAATCAAAGATGACCTTTTACAAGTTACTAATGGCTAAAGAATTCGCGATAGGGGTTTATCTTTTTTGTTTCAAAGTTTTATTCTCTATCTTTAAACTTTTCCCTTTATATGACAAAACGACCTTTGTCACATCATTCGGGGACAATTGCCAATATATCGCAGATGAAATGGACAAGCAGGACATTTCCGTTCAAAAAGTATTTTTAACGAAATCGGGCAGTTCTATACAAGTTAAGGACGATGGGGAAACCATCGTCCTTCCGTTTGAATCAAAAAATATCATGGCCATGATCCGATCGGTTTATCATCTGGCTACATCAAAATGGATTATCATCGATAATTATTTTGGCTTTCTTTCAGCTATTGCATTCAAAAAGCAAGTAACATGTGTTCAAGTGTGGCATGCAGCCGGTGCCGTTAAGCAATTCGGGGCAAAAGACCCTTCCATTCAAAACCGTTCAGCCGGTGCAAGGAAAAGATTTTTAGAGGTATATAATAAATTCGATTATGTTACGGCAGGTTCAGAGAGAATGGCCGAGATTTTTCAAGAAAGTTTTCAACTACCGGCATCCCATATCCTAAGGACCGGGATACCTCGGACCGATTTCTTTTTCAATGATGAATCAAAAAGAACTGCCCATAAGGCTTTGCTGGCCAAGTATCCAGAACTTGAGCATAAGAAAATCATGCTGTATGCCCCTACATTCCGTAATGACGGCTTGAACAACGGAGAGATTGCACTTGATTTGGAATTGCTCTATAAGGAACTTCAGGCCGAAAATTATGCGTTATTACTAAAACTGCATCCAGCAGTAAAAGCAGAGCATGATTTACAAGATAAATTCCCGGGATTCGTTTACCCTGTCAATAGTGAATTTCACGTTAATCAACTGCTTATCAGTACGGATCTTTTAATAACCGATTACTCATCGATACCATTTGAATTCTCTTTCTTGGAAAGACCCATGATATTCTTTGCATATGACTTAGAAAATTATGTGCAGGAACGGGGATTCTGGGAGGACTACTCCTCTTCCATGCCCGGACCCGTGGTATCTACCACAGAAGAGCTCTTAAAGAAAATCCGTGCCGCCGATCATTCCTTACTGAAGATCGCTTCCTTTAACCAAAAATGGAATGAATACTCCACAGGAAATTCAAGCAGGAATTTAGTCCATTTCCTTTTTAAATAAAACCACCCACTTCGTAAAACGAAGTGGGTTTTCATTTTTTCTAACGGAAATGCACCCTAAAAACAGGGACATTTTTACAGCGAATGACAAATGAAAACGCAAAACTCCTCAATGTGAAAAAAGACTCACATTATAGAAAATATTGTAGATTTCATCACTCAAATCCAACCAATATAAACCAGTAAAATACTACTATTTTCCCCTTGTAACAAAAATGTAATATGTTTAAAACCATTTAATTTGTTAGAATAGGGAAAAAGACATATTAGAGGTGGAAAATTGTGAAAAAAAGTGTTGTCGCATTTTCGACATTAGCCATGTTATCTTCGACTTTCGTTTCTCCTGCCCTTGCCGGTACATATACAGTCAAAAGCGGTGATAACTTAAGTAAAATCGCGCAGAAACATAATACGACGGTAAAAGACTTAAAACAGCTTAATAACTTAAAATCAGACTTTTTGAGAATCAATCAAAAATTAATTACACCCAACTCCAAAACAACATCTAATGCTTCTTCAGTTTCCGTGAAAAAAACAAAGAAAACCACATATACCATTGTTTCAGGTGATACCTTAACCAGGATTGCAAACAAACATAACCTTACACTTGCTGAATTGATGAAACTGAATAACTTAAAATCCGATAGAATTTATGCAGGCAACAAACTTATCGTATCTAAATCAACCACTACCACCACCATTGATTTACCCGGCAGCTCCAAACCATCCAATGTTACACAGACCCCAGCCAATTCGTCTACATACATAGTGGTAAAAGGCGACACCCTTTCCAAGATTTCCAGAAAAACCAACTTGACCGTAGCCCAGCTTAAATCAATCAACTCGTTAAAGTCCGATTTAATCAGAGTGGGTCAAAAACTAAAATTAAGTAAATCGGCAAGCACTGCCCCTGCAGATAATAACGATGTCGGAAAAGTGGAAGCCCCAAGTTCGGGAAACAAAGTGGCCAAGCTCGTTTCCGAAGCAAAGAAATTAATTGGTACACCGTATTCGTGGGCGGGTGCCTCCCCATCAGGTTTCGATTGCAGCGGATTCATTTACTATACGTTCAAGAAGGCTGGGTATGAAGTTCCGAGGCTTTCATCTTCCACATATTATGATATGGGTAAAAAGGTTACCTCACCGAAAAGCGGCGATCTTATCTTCTTTGCAACGGGTTCCAATAAATCAGTTGTAAGCCATATGGGAATCTACTTGGGCGGCGGGGAATTCATTCATGCCTCATCAAGCAAGGGAGTATCAATCAGCACTACTTCAAACTCTTATTTCAAGAGTAAAATCATCGGTTATAGAAGTTTATAAGATTTACTTGCCAGACTTTCTCTTAAAGTCTGGCAATTTTATGCAAAAGAATCATAGCTTCTTTTTCTCTGGTTATACTAGTAACGAAACATTCTAATGATGTGCTAACGAAGGAATTCGGTTTCTCTGGAATCCTTCGTTTTTTTTGGATAAAAAAAGGTAAATATACACTCTAAGTACAAAAAGAAACTATTCTATTTTTGACAAAAAAAAGGTATAGTTAAAAATACCGACTAGGTACTTTTTCACACCTTCCATTTTGTGGGATGGTTAAGGGAGGAATATTAAATGAGATCCGAACATAAAAAAAAGAAAAAGAAACGCAAAACGTTTAAAATAATCGGCTTCACCCTTCTTATCCTTATCATTGGCGCAGGTGTTTATGGCGCTTCAGTTTATAAATCATTAGCTGGTGCGATTTACACTATGCAGGGTACAGCCCATAAAACGGATAAACGTGCAGAGGACATCAAGTTCAAAAGCAAAGATCCATTTTCATTGCTGATTCTTGGTGTGGATGAAAGAGAAAATGACTCAGGTCGATCAGATACGATGATTGTCATGACGGTTAATCCTAAAAAAGAATCGATCGAGTTATTGAGTTTACCGAGGGATACGCGTACAGAGATCATCGGTAAAGGTACAAACGATAAAATGAACCATGCCTATGCATATGGCGGAGTTGCCATGTCGATAAATACAGTGGAAGCCTATTTGGATATTCCGATTGATTATTACGTCAAAATGAATATGGAAGGCTTTCAGGATATCGTGAATGCTGTTGGTGGCGTCACGGTCGATAATGATATGGACCTTACCTATAAAGGATATACTTTCAATAAAGGCTCAATAGACTTAAATGGTAAAGAGGCCTTGATTTATTCCCGAATCCGCAAGGAAGATCCCCGCGGGGATTATGGACGGCAAATGCGGCAACGCCAGGTTATCCAAGCTGTCATGAAAAAAGGGTCAAGCCTATCAACACTTACCAATTATGACGATATATTCGAAGCTCTAGGTAAAAACGTGGAAACCAATTTAAGTTTCAATGAAATGCTAAGTATCCAAAATAACTACAAATCATCCCTCAAAAATATTGAACAATATACACTTGAAGGTGACAATCAACGGGTAGATGGCGTTTGGTACAACATCGTTCCAGAAGATGTAAAGCTTGAAGCCCAAAATCGTGTGAAAACGCATCTGGGATTATAATGAAAGGGAGGATGGCCTTATCAGTCATCCTCTTTTTTTTCACCTTTTTTCTCTTCCTTCATTTGTTTAAAGTAATCCGAACGTATCACTTGATCACTCAGATCAATCTCCTTTTGGTCTTCTGTTGAAAATTCTTCGACCTTGCCTTCCCCATTTATTTTCATTTGAGAACCATAATCCCCTTTTAATGTCAAAGCATCGCCCTTTTCTCCATTCACCATGCTCTCCCCAAAGTATGAAGAACTCTTAATATTGAACAGATCATATAGAGTTGGTAAAATATCGATTTGGCCCGCTACCTTATCAATCGTTCTTCCTTCCATATCCTCCTGATAAATGATCACGGGAATGGGCATATATCTCTTTATCCACTCTTCATCGCTAATTTTACTGCCGTAATACGCTTCTACCTCGTGTTTATCTTTTAAAAATAGCCCATCATGATCTCCGTAAATGACAATCACGCTGTCTTTCAATTTCCCGTCATCCTTCAATTTCTTTACGAAATTCCCAATGGCTGAATCTGTATAATGAAGTGCTTCAAAATATTTAGTAAGGTAACTATTCTCTTTTCCAACTTCAGGCTTCAATGTTATCTGTTCCTTTGGTAGCGAAAAAGGTACATGGCTGGTCAATGTAACGAAAAAAGCGTAATAGGGATTTTGTTTATCTTTTAAGAAATCATAGCTTTGATTGAAGAAACTGCGGTCTCCCAATCCCATCGAAATCATCTCATCTTGCTGCATATCCTCTATGGAAAGATAGTCATCAAACCCTAGCGAGGGATATGCATGCTGCCTATTCCAAAAGTCTTCTTCATCTCCGTGGAATGCAAAACTTTGATAATCCGACTTTTTTAATTCCTTGGAAAGACCCGGAAAATCATTATAAGGAAACCGAAAAAAGGTCGCGCCCTGCTTTAAAGGAAATAATCCGGTATTCACGATCAGCTCCCCGTCGGATGAATTCCCGAATACCGTCTGTGGGTATACATGCGGGAAGTACAAACCCCCTTTCGCCAGTTCATTCATGAATGGCGTGACCTCCTGTCCGGCACTGCTTTGAAATAGTGGAAACGCCTGTAAGGATTCCACTTGGATGATAATGAGATTCTTCCCCTCCAAGGAGCCGGAATGGACATTTTCCTTTCTTTTCTTTTTATTGAAGTAATCAGAAACGACCTTCTTTTCTTCCGACGACATTCCATGCCTTCCCGAGTCAGTAAAGTAGGCATACGTATCCAATGCGTGATGACCGATCGGGCCCCAGTTTCGCAAGAAGGTATTCGCTTCGTATCGCTGGGTAATATCTACTTTGTCGATAAAAATATTCTTGACCGGCTTCAATCCTGCTATCATCAGGAATATTACGGCCGGAACAAGCGCCATATGCTTGAGGGGGTATTTTTTCTTCACAAATGACTCAGCTATTGGAATGCCTACCAGAAGAAAGATTGCATCCTTCATTTCCATCATACTGAATATACTTTCACCAAGCCCATTTAGATTGCTTTTTTGCATCCATAAATAGGACGTTATGGGCGTCGAATAATAGCGATAAAACCAGATGTCCCCAAGGAAAAAGACCATGATTGAAAGAAGGAAAACTGAAAAAATGATGCCTTTTACGATTCGATTCGGTATCCATTCCTTCAGATAAACAATAAAACCGGCAACACCGATGATTATCGTAATTATCCCGATAGAAAGATCGTTACCCATCCTATCATTCGTATAAATGAAAAGTATGGCCACAATTGAAAATGACACTATTTCAAATAGCCTCTCCTTCAATCGTTGATTATGGTTATTCTTCATGCTCCTGCCACTTTCCTCTTCATTATTTCCAAGCCTTGGTTAAGCCTGATTGCGGAAGATTACTTATAAATATTACTTAGCGTTGCCATTTATGAGAAATTGCACACAGAAAACGGCATAAATATTTGACACTAATGACTCTCCTTATAAACAAAAAGCCTTCATCACTAAAAGGATGAGGGCTTTGCTTTGGCAATCCGGCAAAAAGCTGCCGTTTGCCTCCAGATCATGCAGTTGTTTTCCTACTTTCCCTTCCATTCAAAAGCAATCTTCCAACCTTCATCAGGAATCGATTCCGCCAACATATCTCCTTCCTCGAATAAGAAACGCCATGGCATGCTTGAAAGTGCTGGAATCTCACCAAGCTCTGTTAGATCGAATGCCTTTTTTGCGAGGAATTTCCCATCTCCATCAACTAACAGTAAATCCACGATATCAAACCTGACAGCTTTCTCTAATGAATTTCGTAGAAAAGCCACTATGATTACATCATCTTCCATCCTATTCAGCTTGATGCCCGATATTGAAATTTGGTTCGGTTTTAATGCAGGCAGCCTTTGATGGTGGAATTTATAGACATATTCCTCTTGCTTGGAAATATCCCATACCTTGTGAAACATCAGGTCAGTATGAACGGTGTCATCCTGTTGTAGTAACTCATGAGATGCATGAACCCTTTTCTCAAATAAACTCATCGTTCTTCGCCCTCCAAAGCAACTGCATCTTCCTGATTGCTATTCATATATTCCATAAAGCCGGTGCTTATCTCCGTCTCAATTTTACTTAAAAGAAGGTTGAATTGACTGAGAGCTGCTTTTTCAAACAACGTATATGGGTCCTGCTGACCATATCCACTAAATCCAATTCCTTCCTTTACACTGTTCATTTCATCTAAATGCTTCATCCAATTTGCATCAATATGCTGCAGCATGAAGGCGCGTAACTGGTTTCCCCATTCTGCATCGTTTTGAAAGATCACCAGTCTTGATTCCAATTCACCTATAGCATCCAACGCTTTTCCTTCAATTCGGCCTTCTAAATCCTGCAAATCACTTGCCTGCCAACCCAACGACAGGAAAACAGGGGAAAGCTCTTCAATAAAGGCAGAGGAATCAGGTTCCACTATATGTTCAGGGGAATATTTCACTGTAAGCCGAGTAATGTATTTTTCGATATATTCAAGTAAAATGGCCGACATCCGTCCAGGCTCCATATCAAGAATCCGATCTCTCATTGCATAGATGATTTTACTCTGCTCATTTAATGCATGTTCTAACTTCAATAAATGGTAACGGCTTGATTGATGCATCTGCTCTACCGTTTCCTGAACCATTTTAACGAATTTATCGGGAGCGGGGCCGAGCACCAATCCATTTTCATCCGTTTTGATTTTCTTGATATAACGTTCGATTTCTTCTTCATCATAGTAATCAAACAAATCATCTTCCAAAGAAATGATGAATTGTGTTGAACCAGGATCACCCTGCCGGCCGGAACGTCCTCTTAGCTGCATATCGATCCGGCGGCTCTCGTGTCGCTCCGTACCGATAATATGAAGGCCACCGAATTCCTTGACATCATCCCCAAGTATTATATCCGTTCCTCTCCCAGCCATGTTCGTAGCCAGCATCACTTGATTTTTTTTCCCGGCATTCGCGATGATTCCCGCTTCATCCTCTTCCGTCTTCGCATTAAGGATTTGATGTTTAATTTTCCCCTTTTCCAGTTGAACCGAAATTTTTTCAGATTGCTCGATGGAGGTCGTTCCGATCAGAATAGGCCTCCCTTCATCATGAATCCGTTTTACTTCCGTGACGATTTTATTGATTTTGCTGGTTTCATCTTTATAAATCAAATCAACCTCATCAACTCGAATAATAGGCTCATTAGTTGGAATTTCAATGACGGGGAGCTGATATATTTCCCGGAATTCAGACTTTGACGGCATGGCGCTGCCTGTCATCCCAGACATTGAATGATATAATCGAAAATAATTTTGGACGGTAATCAAAGCCTGTGTTTCATTCTCTTCGGAAATCTCCAAGCCCTCTTTTGCCTCAATCGCCTGATGAAGCCCATCACTGAAGCTTCGCCCTTCCATCACCCTGCCTGTAAATTTATCGATGATTGCTATCTTTCCATCGATGACAATGTAGTCCACATCCAATTTCATGATTGCATGAGCTTTTAGCGCCTGTGTAACATTATGTAATAGCTCTTGATGCTCCATTCCATACAGATTGTCGATACCAAAGGCCGCTTCAATCTTGGAAGCCCCTTGATCCGTGAAAAAGGCAGACTTTGACTCGATGAAAATCTCGTAATCCTGATTTTCTATAAATGACTTCATGATTTGTGCCGTGATCTGGTGAAGCTCGGTTCCGTCGCTTGCCCTGCCCGCAATGATTAATGGTGTCCTCGCTTCATCAATCAAGATGCTATCAATCTCGTCGACAATGGCAAATCGGTGTCCTCTTTGTACCTTTTCTTCTCTTCGGTAAACCATATTATCACGCAGATAATCAAAACCGAACTCTGTTGCCGTTCCATATGTGATATCTGCCGCATACGCTTCACGTTTTGCAGCAGGCCCCATTTCGGAAATGTTCAAACCAACCGTCAATCCTAGAAATTCATGAATTTGTCCCATCAACTCTTTATCACGTCTTGCCAAATATTCATTGGCCGTAATAATATGGACACCATTCCCGTACAGTGCATGTAAATAGCTAGGCAAAGTGGAGACAAGCGTCTTTCCCTCGCCCGTATTCATTTGGGCAATGCCCCCTTCATTCAAGACAAAACCGCCTGCAAGCTGAACATCATGGTGCCTAAGATTCAACACTCGTTTAGAAGCCTCCCTTACTACCGCAAAAGCTTCGGCTTGTATATCCAATATATGATCACCAGCATCCAATACGCTTTTAAATCTATCCTTCATTCCGCTTAATTCTTGATCTGAATATCTTTCATATTTACCCTCTAGCCGATTCACATCTTCTACCAACTTATAAATCCTCTTTAAGTCTTTAGAGCTTTCATTGAAGAACCTTTTCATACTGGACAGCATAGGGTTTTCTCTCCTACTATTTCAATTGAACTATAGTGAAATTATATCAGTTATATATTTACTGTTTATTAATTATCACCTGTATATTGTAATTATATAGAAATTCTTTCTTTTTTTGAAAGATTAAATCACACAAAAAGCGACCGAGTGCCCATGCATAAAAGCTAACAGCGCTAAAAAGGTCAGGAAGGGGTTTTTTTATCGATTTATACAAATAATAGGAAGACTTTCACGCAATGGAGGATTACAGATGAATAATACATCCAGAAAATTCATTCATAAACTTGCTCAGCCTCATAACTTTGGATTATTGGTTCTTATTTGCTTTATTTGCATGAGCTCTCCTATTCAAGCAGAAACAAAAAACATCCCGAAGAATGTCATATTGCTGATTGGCGACGGCATGGGGGTAGGGGCAATGGAAATTGCCCGGCAATTGGAATATGGAAAGACAGGTGTCCTACATTTGGAAAAACTGGAGCATGTTGCCCTGATGCGCACGTATTCCGCCAATAATTTCGTCACCGACTCGGCAGCAGGAGGATCCGCGATTGCCACTGGTGTTAAAACCAACAATGAATCGATTGGAGTCGATGCCAATGGTTCCGAGGTGGATAGTGTATTGGATGCATTTCAGAACCATGGAAAAAAAGTCGGGATCATCTCAACCAATATGGTAGTCGATGCCACACCCGCTGCCTTTGGTGCAAGTGTTCCTAACCGCTGGACAGGTGGCGCGAATATCGCGAGGCAGCTCTTTGATAACCGGATCGACGTCATTCTCGGCGGAGGAGCCAGCTATTTCGAGGCGGATAAGCAGAATGGCGAAGATTTGATCGCAAAATTTAAACAAGCTGGCTATGGGATTACGACCACTAAAGAAGAACTTAGTTCCATTAATAAACCGGAAAAACTTTTAGGATTATTTCACCCTACCTATATGAACTTTAAACTGGATAAAGAAGTATTGCATTCTCAAGAGCCATCCCTGCCCGAAATGACTTCCAAAGCGATGGATATTTTATCTCGGGGTGATAAGGGATTCTTCTTGATGGCCGAAGGTGCGCGTATTGACCATATGGAGCATGCAGCCGATATCACTGGAATATGGAAAGAAACGATCGAATTTGACCAAACCGTGAAAGAGGTTGTCAATTGGGCAAAAAATCGAAATGACACCTTGATTGTTGTACTTGCGGACCACGAAACAATGGGAACCTCCGCTTCTGAAACAATGGATATCCCTGCATTGAAAAAAATCAGGGTTTCATCTGAATATATGTCCAAACAGCTCACATTCGATAAAAATAATGAAATCAATCCAGAAAGTGTCGTTTCCACATTCAAAAAGTATGCACATATATCCCTTACGGAACAGGAAGTCGATCAATTCATCGATAACGTAAGAAAGAATAAAACGCTTGTCTATCCACAGCATCAAATAGATTGGGAAATCGGAAGCACCATCGCCAGGCATCATAAGGCGGGTGTAGCTGATCGAAGCATACGGGCGGCCAGTTCCACAGGAGGGCACACAGCCAATATGATTCCCGTTTTCGCTTCGGGTCCAGGCAGTGAAGCCTTTGATGGAGTCATTGAAAATACGGATATTTCAAAAATCATCACAAAAGCCGCCGGTGTTCCGTTCACACCCGGGCAGCATAAAACAAAAGAGGAATGAATTCGTTACTTCCTCTTTTAAGATTCTATCTCATTAACTGGATTTTTTCGGTATTCTTTTCTTTTGAGGTACGTTTATTCAAGTTTTGTGGAATTCCCCCGAAGTTTGGGGGCAATTACTAACGAGTTTAATGGATTTACTCGTGAATTTGCGCCGTTTACTCGTGAGTTTGGTGC
>NZ_JAGGQJ010000031.1 GCF_018613325.1 Bacillus sp. ISL-34
GATTGCGCCCAACATTCTAGCACGTGATTTCAAGGCGGCAAAGTCCAATGAAAAATGGGTAACAGACGTCACGGAATTCCATCTAGCTGGGGAGAAACTATACTTATCGGCCATTCTTGACTTGTTTAATGGAGAAATCATCGCCTATAATATCGAATCTCGGCCTGTTTATCCGCTCGTTTCCAAAATGCTGGATAAAGCCCTTGATCGCTTGGAATCGAAAGATTCACCCATTCTCCATTCAGATCAGGGCTGGCATTATCAGATGAAACAATACTCGCATGATTTGAAAAAACATAACATTACACAAAGCATGTCCCGCAAAGGAAAATGTCTCGATAATGCGGTCATTGAAAACTTCTTTGGCTTATTAAAATCCGAATTACTCTATCTTCAAGAATTTGAAAGCATGGAGCATTTCAAACAAGAACTAGAAGAATATATCCATTACTACAATCATCAACGAATCAAGGTAAAATTAAAAGGCATGAGCCCGGTAGATTACCGGGTTCATGCCCTCAAGGCTGCCTAAGTAAATAAAGTGTCTAACTTTTTGGGTTCACTTCATCATCAGCTCTTTTTTTTATGGAACTATCGGGGCAGGTTACTTCAATAAGGATAGTTATAATTGACTTGGAGAAACTATACCTAAAAATAATTGGGGGGATGAAGTTGAATTTAAGACCGAAGAGCATCAAGGGTATTTTTGCATATCCCCCCGAAAGGGTTTATTAAGAGAAAAAACAACGCATCTCAAAACATAAGTTCTTTACTTTTACCTATTAAAGAACTTTTTTCATTTTGATTAGAAAGAATATTATTTTATTTAACTTAACTCATTTGGTATTGTAACCAAGAATTTTTCTGTCCACCCATCTTATCATATAGTGTTTGGGCTTTAACATTGTCTTGGGCTGTTTCCCATAACATATATGCAAATCGGTTTTCTCGAATATAAGTAAGACATGATTCAAATAGAGTTTGTCCTACATTCTCTCTTCTGCACTCTGGAATCACAAATAAATCATGTAGTATAGCGATTCTCTTTACCTCAAGTGTATTGTAAGTAAAGTATAGTGTAGCAAAACCAACAATTTTCTTGTCTTTTTCTGCGATGAATTGTAATCCTTTTGATGAGTCGTTATAAATTTCGTTTACAAATTCAGTTAGAGCTTCTTCACTAGGGCGAGGGCATTGATAAAAATCAACAATATAATTGAATATTAAAGGTAATAACTGCGGAATGTCTCCCTTCTCTACTTTTCTAATTTGAATTGTACTTAACTTGTTTGTGGTCATTCAAATTTTCACTCCTTTTATAAAAATAGTTACTTTCTCCATATTTGTTAATGCAAAAAACATACCAAGATTGTCCACTCTTGTTTTTAGTAATTATAAAGTTAATTTCCATAAAATGTATTACAAAATGCATGTTATGCATCTTGTAATACTTTCCAAAAAACAAATGCTAGCAATAATGCCGGTTACACCCTTATCGTGGTGAAAACCGGCTATTTTTATATCTAGATGCCCTTAACGTTGTAAATCCGCGTCATGCTGGTGGTACCCTTAATCAACTAACGGGTGCTTTAGCTGAAGATCAGAGCTGTTTTTAAGGCAGCTTTTTCTTTATGGAACTAACGGGGCAGGTTAGTTCAACAAGCGAACGGAGATTAAGAGGAGAATGTTGATCTTTTGTTGAAGGGTATATAATTAGAATTGGAGGTGCCACAATGCCAGAATATATATATCATACGGTTCCTAAAGAGATGATTGGCGACAAACTTATATCATTGAATGCTTTAGGTAAGATCTATCCTCATTTGTATGAGAAATATACGAAAAAGTATTATGACCACCCTGAGAGACCGAAACTGCTGAAAAAACAAATACCTAAACTTAATTGTTTATGGAATGATGTCATTCATTTTCTACCGTTACATCCTTATTACGTTTACGAAGCTGTCACAAGCTTAGGAATAAAAACTAAAGTAGAACAACAATTTTTAAAAATCCCAATTGAAAGACTAACAAGTAATATGAATGCTATATATCTTTACACAAAAGAGAAATACAAAGGTCCTGCTGAAGATATTGAAGAAGATGAAATTAAGCTATTGAATATTGAGACTTATAAAGAACTTAAAGAAATACCCTCAGCTTCAGTAGAATATTACAAAATTGAAAATGAGAAGGGTAACAGATTTGGTCTTTTTCCATACATACCACATTTATTAAGTCTTGGAGAGGTTGAAATTAATGATGTGGAGATTGTAACTTGGAATAAACTCGAATAAAGAGGATTCTTATAGAACTAACGGGTGCGTTAGTTCTATAATGATCACTAAGTATACTAAATCACTAGAAAAGAACCCTTTTTGATCAATCTCTTTTCAAAATGGATTGTATTTATTTACGAATATGAGGGTTCAGGAGGACCTTTTGATCAATCTTTATTTCAAAGCTACAGTGGATTCTTTTTTTAACAGATGCTTTAGCACAATACATACATGAACTGAGCTGGAAAGTTCCCTCTAAAGAATAAGGAATAAGAATGGCCGAAAATCAATTGATTTTTCGGCCATTTTAATATTTGAAAATGGGGGATTCAAGAATTATTTCTCTACAGATGCAATGATGTCTTCAGCTAAGAGTTTAGAACCACTAGCACCTTTTAGATATTTCAATGTCCCTTCACTAGACCAATCAAATATCTTTATACTGCTCATTCTTTTATTTACTTCTTTAATGTTTAACTGGTTGGAAACAAAATTATAATTTGAAGGAATAATTTTTTTGCCGCCGGCTATAGCAAAAGCATTTAAACAGACTATATGAGTTAGTCTATATTGCTTATAATCACTCCATTCAACAGGTAACAACTCTTTTATACAATTAAAATAAGTAAGAGTTATATTAAGTATTTTTTCCTTAGGTAATTCGGCTATCTTTGTATTTTAATTAATAACAAAAGAAAGTTATATACATTTTGTAAAGTAATATGCTTTTCTTTAGTTCTTTTGCCAATTAACGTTCCTTTATTATACAAGGGGCTGTTAGGGTCAATAATTAGCTGTGTTGCAATCCAACTAAGATTATCACTTTCTCTTTTTAAAAATCTACTTAACGAAGTACCTATACCTTTAGCTTTTGTATTAATAATATCAAAAAATTTAATTTCCTCATCTTCATCTAACCAATGGAAGGCAAGAAAAGGAACATTTAACATTGAATTTGTTGTTTTTGTATATAGCTCAATTCCTCCTAATCTATGTTGTCCATCCATTAATGAAGCTTGTTTTTTTGCAATTTAATCTGCCTATAGTTTGACGGCTTTTATCATCAGCCGGAAATTCCCAATCTTCACGGCAGGAAAGCAGTCATTTCATGCTTTCCCGGAACAGTTCAGTTAAAACGAAGTCATATCTAGCCGATTGTGATAATTAAGGTATAATGATAGGGGAAAGATATTTTGTAACGGATTAGGTGAAGATGATCATGAAGCTAATCATTGCGGAGAAACCAGATCAAGGTTCAACGCTAGCAGCTCAATTTAAAACGAAGAAACAGCAAGGCTATATAGAAATCATGCCGAATGAACTTTTTCCCGATGGAGCTTATGTAACTTGGGCCGTTGGGCATTTATGTCAACTTGTTTCGCCGGAAACCTATGATTCAAAATGGAAAAAATGGTCGATGGAAACGTTGCCGATGATTCCTGAGAAATTTCAATATGAAGTGACCCGACAAAAGGCAAAGCAATTCTATGTTGTGAAGACTTTGCTTAGGAAACCGGAAGTCGATGAAATCATTCATGCAGGTGATGCCGGGCGTGAAGGAGAATTGATTGTACGCAATATCGTTAATCTATGCAATGTCAATAAACCGATGAAACGTTTATGGATTTCCTCTTTGACCCCTAAAGCGATTTATGAGGGATTCCAAAATCTGAAGAGCGAGGAAAAAACCAGGCCGCTCTATTATGAAGCGTATACAAGAGCTTGCGCGGACTGGGTTGTGGGAATGAATGCGTCGAGAGCGTATAGCATTTTATTGAAACAAAGGGGCGTTTCGGATGTGTTTTCAGCTGGAAGGGTTCAGACACCGACTCTTGCTTTGATAGTGAAGCGGGAAATGGAAATTGAGCAATTCAAGTCTGAACCGTTCTGGGAAGTGTTCGCTGACTTCAAGATGGATGGAAAGAAATATCAGGGAAAATGGCAGCAGAACAATGACCCGAGAATCAAGACAAAAGAAATGGCTGATAAAATTGCCGCCTTTTGCAAGGGTAAGGAAGCTGAAATAGCTGAAATGGATACGGAAAGGAAAGAATTTCAGCCGCCTTTGTTATTTAATCTATCGTCATTGCAAGCGACAGTAAACAAGATTTATAAATATTCACCGAAACAGACGCTTGATATTGTACAAAGTTTATATCAAAAAGGGATCGTTTCTTATCCACGTTCAGATTCCAATTATGTGACGGAGGGGGAGGCCGAAACATTTCCCGATATTTTGCAAAAACTAAGCGGATTTTCGGAATATGAATCCCTGTTTCCGTTGCCACAACCGAACATCATGAATAATAAACGGTTTGTAAATGAAAAAAAAGTGACTGATCACTATGCAATTATCCCGACGGAGCAGGTAACTGACCCAAAGCGGCTTTCCGCCGAAGAACGGAATATTTATGACTTGGTGGTACGCCGGTTGATTGCGGCCCATTATGAGAAAGCCATTTTCGATTACACCACGATTAAAACGCTTGTCGATAAGCGTGCCGAATTCATTTCTAAAGGCAAGCAGCAGATTCAAGAGGGATGGCGCAAAGTGATTTTCCAAAATGACAAGGATGATGATGATATCATTTTGCCTTCCGTTTCCAAAGGGGATTCTGGAAAGGTCGCCAATATAAAGGTGAAAGAAGGAAAAACCCAGCCTCCTAAGCGCTATACAGAAGGTCAGCTGATCACTTTAATGAAAACTGCCGGAAAGCATCTGGATAATGAAGAGTTAGAAAAGGTGCTGATGAAAACCGAGGGTCTCGGAACCGAAGCAACCCGGGCTGGCATCATAACCATGCTCAAAGACCGTAAATACATCAATGTCAAAAAAAATCAGGTGTTTGCGACAGATAAAGGGAAAGTGCTGATTACAGCAATCGGGGAGAAAATCCTGGCTTCACCTGAAATGACAGCCAAATGGGAACAGCGTTTGAGGGAAATCGGTGAAGGGAAGGCTTCAGCTGGCGGCTTTATGGAAGCTGTTAAAAAAATGTCAGCAAAAATCATCAGTGATGCCGTGGAATCATCGGAAAGCTGGGATTTTCAAGGGCTGGACACCGAGTCGATTCAACGGAGCGGCCATAAAAAAAGAAGCTCGGCATCTGTGGGCAGCTGTAAACTATGCGGTTCTAAGATTGTTGATAAAGGGGAATTCTATGGATGTGTAAGTTATCAAAAAACAAAGTGTAACTTCACGATCTCCAAAAAAATCCTTAATAAGAAAATCAGTCAAGCAAATATAAAAAAGCTGTTGGCGAGCGGTGAAACGGATTTGATAAGCGGTTTTAAAAAAGGGGAAAAGACCTTTGATGCCATTTTATCGTGGTCCGATACTGAAAAGAAAATCAGTTTTACATTCCCAACAGAACAAAACGTCAAGCAAACTTGAGAAGAAACACCATTAAAGGCGCCCTGAGACTTATATCTTCTTGTTTCGGGGTCATTTATATAGTAAAATTTTTAGATATGCGTTTGAATGGGAGGATTCCGAATGCCTACACCGAGCATGGAGGATTACATAGAACAAATTTATTTACTTATTGAAGAAAAAGGATATGCAAGAGTTTCCGATATTGCCGAAAATCTTTCCGTCCACCCATCTTCTGTTACTAAAATGGTACAAAAACTGGATCAGGAAAAATATTTGATATATGAAAAGTACCGGGGTCTCGTTTTAACTGCAAATGGGAAAAAGGTTGGTAAAAGGCTCGTATACCGTCATGAACTTTTAGAACAGATGCTAAGGTTGATTGGGGTCAAGGAAGAAAATATTTATCATGATGTAGAGGGGATCGAACACCACCTTAGTTGGAATGCCATCGATAGGATTGGAGACCTGGTTGAATTCTTTGAAGAATCTCCTGACCGTGTCGAGGATTTACGAAAGATACAAAAAAGAAATGAAGAAAATTCAAAATAAGCTGCCGCTGGCAGTTTTTTTTATGTATTTGAAAATCACTAGGGGGCAGCGTTTAAAAGAGGATTTTTGAATTATGAGCAGAATAGCTATAGGGAAGCCCCGTATTTTGATTTCCGGAAACTATTTTTCAGGACTTAATTAGTTAGGGGTTAAATGGGGAGGGTGAATTTCTGATGAATTTACATACATGGCATAAGGAGTCGGAAAAGGAATGGGATGTTTTTGCACCTATGTGGGTGAAGAATTCACAAGAAATGTGGGAAACGGGGAGCCGGAAAAACATTGTTCCTTTCTTTTCTGAACATGTACCTTCGGGAGTGAAGGTGGCTGACATAGGCTGTGGAGATGGAGTTGGTTCCTTGAAATTGGCCGAAGCGGGATTTGAAGTAACCGGAGTTGATTTATCCAATGTGATGATTGAATTTGCAAAGGGAAAAACCGCTCAACAACCAGGACTTTCTTTCCTGCAAGGAGATTTTTATAATCTTCCATTCAAAGATGAAGAAATGGATGCGGCAATGGTCATCAATTCTTTGGAATATACGGGTGAACCATTGACGGTGATGAAGGAAATTCAACGGGTAATAAAGCCTGGCGGTTATGTCTGTTTTGGGATACTTGGTCCAACCGCTGAACCACGAAAAAAATTCAGTTTTCAACGGTTATTAGGAGATAAAGTCATCATGAATACAATGCAGCCTTGGGAATTTGAAAAAATGGCAACAGAAACGGGATGGAGGGCAGTGGCTGATACCGGCGTTGCAAAGAGAGGGGTGGACTATACAAAACTAGGACATTTTTCCAAGGAACTAAAGCAAGCTGTATCGTTCATGTGGCTGTTCCTCCTGCAAAAAGAGGTGGGACAGTGATGGAGAAGTATCAAATCGATCAATTCGTTGAAAAGACGAAACAGCAGGATAAAGGGCAAGGCTTATTCGAACTTGAAACGGAACGAATCCTGGAGATTAATTTGGAACAGCAGATCTGGGCAAAAATGGGGACGATGGTTTCTTATCGCGGCCATATTAAATTCGAGCGGGAAGGCATCTTGGAGCATGGTCTTGGTAAACTCTTCAAAAAAGCCTTGACTGGTGAGGGTGCATCCTTGATGAAAGCGACCGGAAGCGGCAAGCTATACGTCGCGGATCAAGGGAAGAAGATTTCTATTTTACAGTTAAATGGTGAATCAATCTCTGTTAACGGTAATGATTTACTTGCATTTGAGCCGGGGATTCAATGGGATATAAAAATGATGCGGCGCATTGCCGGGTTATTGGCTGGGGGATTGTTCAACGTAAGGCTCGAGGGGAGAGGCATGGTCGCATTCACTTCCCATTATGAACCGCTTACTTTAATGGTGGAACCTGGGAATCCGGTCTATACGGACCCGAATGCCACAGTAGCTTGGTCAGGGGAATTGCAGCCTGAATTCGTAACGGATGTTTCATTGAAATCGTTTTTTGGAAGGGGAAGCGGCGAATCCGTTCAAATGAAGTTCGAAGGTCAAGGATTTGTGGTCGTCCAACCCTTTGAAGAGGTATACTTCGGTAATAAAGAATCATGAAACAAACAACCTGAGTCAGAAACTCAGGTTGTTTTCCTATATTATCGGAAGTGACTGCCCAAAAAAACGATTCACTTAAAAGTGAAAGCTTCTTTCCTCTTACCCTTTCAATCCCACTCATAAGGGGTTGATTGGTAGACATAATAGTTCAGCCAATTCGAGAACATCAGGCTGCAATGACTCTTCCAGCGGTGAAGAGGTACCTTGGTCGGATCGTTATCAGGAAAGTAATTTTCAGGGAGTTGCGTATTGATCCCACGCTCCCTATCGCGCCTGTATTCTTCACCTAGGGTATCGGCATCATACTCGAAATGGCCGGTAACCATAATTCTTTTTCCATCAACCGAAGCAGCCATCAATACACCAGCTTGATCGGACTGTGCGAGAACCTTCAATTCAGGATGGTTAACTAATTTTTGATAGTCAATATCCGTATAGCGTGAATGAGGGGCCATAAAATAATCATCGAATCCGCGGACTAGATTTTCATTAGGTTCAAGGACCTCATGGGTGTATACGCCGAAGCATTTCTCTGGAAGTTCGTATTTGCCTATTCCATAATGATGGTACAGGGAAGCTTGTGCCCCCCAACAGATATGTAGGGTGGATGTGACATTTTCGCTTGACCAATTCATGATATTCTGCAGTTCTTCCCAATAATTAACGTCTGAAAATTCCAGCTTTTCTACTGGAGCGCCTGTAATGATCAAGCCGTCATATTTCTTCGTGCGAATATCATTAAATGATTTGTAAAATTGATCTAAATGAAATTTACTTGTGTTTTTTGATTCATGTGTACTCAAGCGCAGGAATGATATATTTACTTGAATGGGAGTATTGCCAAGAAAGCGCAGTAACTGGGCCTCCGTTTTTTCTTTCTCTGGCATTAGGTTTAAAATTAATATATTCAATGGACGGATTTCCTGATTCGTGGCTCTTTCCTCATCCATTACGAAGATATTTTCCTGTTCTAATATTTCCCTTGCTGGCAGTTGTTCCGGAATTCTGATTGGCATGATTAGCCTCCTTCTTCAAAAATCATAATATTTTAATTATATAGAAAATTATCGAATAGAAAAGCTATTTTAATAATTTCTTGTAAATCCCGAAGGAAATGGCCTGGGAATGGTAAAATGGGAAGATCATGAATACATAAACTTATAAGTTGGAGAGGTGTTTGGAGATTGTTTGATCCTACAGCATTTGAGAACATGAAAGTGGTATTGGAGGGTGCGGTTTACGATCGTGACTTCATTGGAGATATATTGGTCATTAACCGTGATGATATCGTGAATCTCTCAACCATGTCCAGATCATATAAGATTGAGATGGAATTGAAAAAAACAATGGCGCCCATTTCGATTAGCGGTGCCATCGAGTTACACGCTTCGCTCAAGAACCTAAGTTCGGAGTTACTCGATGCAGCTATTGATGATGCGCATTCGGGCTGCACGGTCGATATTTTCATTTCTTTTCCCAGGAAGCTTGATGAAGTGAATGCTGAACAATTGTGGAACGACCTGGAAAAAATTTGGGGAGATCAGAGAATCATTACAGTGACGACCAGCGATACGGTCAGTAAAAAAATGCAACCCGTTACTTCATCTATATATAAAGTTTCATTTGGAAGGCTTGTAAAAGAAGAGCAAATGGATGATTTGGAAGACATGGTAGAGTATTTGATTCAATCCATCCAAGCAGTGAAGATTCCGGGAGGATAGGAAAAGGATAAAAGTTGGTAAACGTACCTTTAAGTACGGTAAAATGAATCATCATACTAAAGGGAGAGATCATACATGTCCATTTACGAATTTGAAGTCAATAAAATCAATGGAGAAACCATCTCGCTTGAGGAATATAGAGGGAAAGTTATGATTATAGTGAATACCGCAAGCAAATGCGGTTTTTCGCCACAGTATGATGATTTGCAAAGCCTGTATGTGCAATATAAAGAGGATGGGGTAGTCGTGCTTGGTTTTCCGTGTAATCAGTTTTTGAATCAGGAGCCTGGTGATGATCTGGAAATCGATTCATACTGCAAATTGAATCATGGTGTAACATTCCCGATGTTTGCAAAAGTGAATGTCAAAGGAAAGGAAGCCCATCCCTTATTCAGCTATCTGACTGAAAATGCTCCTGGAGTGATGGGGTCCAAATCGATAAAATGGAATTTTACAAAGTTCTTGATTGACCGAGATGGAAATATCGTCAGTCGGTATGCGCCTAAAACAAAACCTCTGGATATGGAAGAGGATTTAAAAAAATTATTATGAAGAATGGTATCGAGTCCAACGGAAGCTTCAGTTGGGCTCTTTTTTTAAGGTAAGATATTTATTGCATGCATCCGTTTTTAAAAGGGGACAGATGGTTGGGATGTTGAATATAATAGAAGACACATTTGAGGGGGGAAACCATGGAACGAATAGCTTGGGTAACAGATAGTACGGGAACTTTAGACGAAGAATTATCAATGAATGAACATGTATACGTCGTTCCGATGGTCGTCATCATCGATGGGAAGGAATATGAAGATGGCGTCGACCTATTACCTGAGGAATTATACCGGCGGATGAGTGAGGAAAAAATCACCGCCACTACGTCACAGCCCTCGGTCGGCAGATTCCAAGAGTTATATAAGGAGCTTGAAAAACGCTATGATCGAATCATAGCCGTACACCTTTCAAGCGAATTGAGCGGCACCGTTTCCGCGAGCAGGCAAGCTGCACAAATGGTTACGATCCCCGTTGACGTTTTTGATACTTTACTTATTTCCTTTCCAATGCTATTAATCTTGAAACGGCTCATGCATTATATTGATAATGGCGATTCCATCAATGAGGCTTTCGTCAAAACGAGAATGTATGCGGATAACCATGAAACCTATGTATTAATAGGTTCTTTAGATCAACTGCATCGCAGCGGCAGATTAACAAACGCACAGTATATTCTAGGAAGCCTATTGAGCTTTAAACCCATCATTTCAATCGAAAACGGTGTGCTTCAAACCAAATCTAAACCCCGGAACCTTAAAAAAGCGGAAAAACAGATCTTCACAGATTTTCGCAGGGCAGTCGAAGCGGGAAAAGTAAAAGAATGCACCATATTATATGGTGCAGTGTCGGAACTGGCACAAAAATGGAAAAAGATGATTTCCGAAGAATTTCCTCATGTGTTGACACATGTATCCCCACTGGGCAGTGCCATCGGTGTGCATACCGGTGAACAGACGATTGGACTCAGTTGGTTCAATGAAGATTAAAGCACACCATTATTGAGAAGCATGGTAAAATAGAAAGGACATGGAGTGGTGAAATGAAACAAACGGTGATTGAATTAACGGAGAAGTATGTATATGACCAATTGAATTCTGATGCCAGCGGCCATGATTGGTTTCATATCGATCGGGTTCGTAAGCTGGCTTTACATATTGCAAAAGAAGAACGAAAAGGAAACGAGTTCATCATTGAATTGGCGGCTCTGCTTCATGATATCCCTGACGATAAACTAAACCGGGAAGCCGATGGAGGCTGGAAAAAGCTTGACGTTTGGTTTGATGAAATAAAGTTGGATATTGATAGTGTGGATGCCATCAAACAGATCATCAATACGATTTCATATAGTGCAGGGCAGTTGAAGCTTCCTTCGGTTGAGGCTGAAATTGTTCAGGATGCGGACCGCTTGGATGCTATTGGTGCCATTGGCATAGCCAGGACATTTGCATTTGGCGGAAAAAAGGGACAACTTATGTATGATCCTTCATTGCCCGTAAGGGAAAACATGACCAAGAAGGAATACAGGAATGGCAAAAGCTCTTCCATCCATCACTTTCATGAAAAATTATTGCGTTTGCAAGATATGCTCAATACTTGTACAGCCAAGAAGATTGCAAGTGAAAGGCATGAATATATGGTTGGATTTTTAGAGGAATTTAATAAGGAATGGGATGTACGATTATGAAAGTTTTTAGCATGGAACATGTAATGAAAACCCAAGGGGAAAAGCTGCTTTTTAAAGATGTCTCTTTTTCCATTACCGAAGGGGAAAAAATCGGGATCGTTGGAATAAACGGCACCGGTAAATCGACATTATTGAATATCATCGCAGGGTTGGAAGACAGTGATTTAGGAACGAAGGATCACCCGAATGATTACACGATTTCCTATCTATCCCAAGACCCGCATTTTGATGAGAAATTGACGATCATGGAATATATGTTTGAAAGTTCAACTCCTGTATTTTCATTGATTAAAGAGTATGAAAAGACACTCGTTCAACTTCAGGTAGATCCGCAGAATGGCGCAATACAGGACCGTTTGTTAAAACAGCAACAGGATATGGACACGCTTGGCGCCTGGGATACAAGTGCCAATGCCAGAACGATTCTGACCAAGCTTGGTCTTTCTGATCACTCAAGGAAATTGGGCGAACTGTCAGGTGGCCAAAAAAAACGTGCGGCCCTGGCAAAAACCTTGATTGAGACCCCTGATTTACTGATTTTGGATGAGCCTACGAACCATCTCGATTTCGAAAGCATCACATGGCTTGAAGAATATTTGGGGAAATATCAAAAGTCCGTTTTATTTGTAACCCATGATCGATATTTCCTTGATCGTGTGTCCAATAAGATTTGGGAAATTGCCCAAACGCAGCTTTTCGAATACAAAGGAAACTATGCGGATTATTTAGAATCCAAGGCCATCCGTGAAGAGAACGAATCGGCTGAAAGAACGAAAAAGGAAAGTCTATTCAAAAAAGAATTGGCTTGGATCCGTAAAGGTGCCAAGGCCCGTACAACGAAACAAAAGGCCAGGATCCAACGCTTCGAAACATTGGAATCAGGTGTTAAGGATAAGCAGAAAACAGAGAACCTGGAAATGGAATTAAGCGGTGCCCGTCTTGGGAAAAAGGTGCTTGAGATGCAGGATGTTTCTAAATCCTTCGGTGATCGAAACATCATCAACCATTTTTCCTTCCTCTTCAAACCAGGTGATCGGATTGGGATCGTCGGTAATAATGGCAGTGGAAAGTCAACCTTGTTAAATATCCTGGCCGGACGTGAATCTATAGATGAAGGAAACCTGGAAAAAGGGCAAACCGTGAAAATAGGCTACTATACACAAGAAAGCGTCGATATGGATGAGAATTTGCGCATGATAGAGTATATTCGCGAAACGGCGGATTCCATCGCCCTTAAAGATGGCAGTTTCATATCTGCTGCGCAGATGCTAGAAAGGTTCTTGTTTCCAATGGGATCACATGGGACGCCAATCCGCAAGCTTTCCGGAGGGGAGAAACGGCGTTTGTATCTCCTTAACATATTGATGTCGGCACCTAATGTCCTGCTTTTGGATGAACCGACGAATGATTTGGACACGCAAACCTTGACCGTTCTGGAGGATTATTTAGAAACGTTTTCAGGTGTAGTCATTACCGTATCACATGATAGGTATTTCCTGGATAAGACATGCCATCAGCTTCTTGTTTTCAAGAATAAAGGTGAAATTGATTTCTATTATGGCAGTTATTCAGAGTTCTTGGAAGATAAGACGGAAGAGGCCGTACCAGTAAAAGCACCGGAACCTCAGATGAACCGGACCGAAAAGAAAAAGAAAAAACTGACCTATTCGGAAAGTAAGGAATGGGAAGAGATAGAAGGGAACATGGAACGGGCCGAGCTGCGCCTGAAAGACATAACATCAGAAATGTCAGCAGCGGGAAGCGATTTTGAAAAAGTCCGCCTTCTCCTTGAAGAAGAAAAGGAACTAACGGATAAATTAGAACATTTGATGGAAAGATGGACGTATTTAGCGGAAAAATTGGAAGAGGAATGAGCGTGGAGACTGGTCCAAGGGAACAAACTTGGACCGGTCTTTTTTTAGCCAATCTCAATTGCATGAGAATCTGTTGCCGATGTGATAATATCTAGTACATGGAAACGTCTTGTTAAAGGAGAGAAATGCATTGAAAATTAAGTCGATAGAACCTACACCAAGTCCGAATACAATGAAAATCAATTTAACTGAAGAGCTATTAGCTGGTAAAAGCAATAATTATAAGAAAGACCAAGCTGATCAGGCACCTCAGCTGATCAAAGATTTATTTACGATAGAGGGAGTGAAAGGAGTATATCATGTTGCGGACTTCTTAGCCGTTGAGCGAAATGCGAAATATGATTGGAAAGATATCCTGGTCCAAATCCGTCAGGTTTTCGGGGAAGAAACCGAAGAACAAAATCAACAAACGGCATTAAATGAACATTACGGTGAAGTAACTGTCGCCATTCAACAATTCAAGGGCATTCCGATGCAAATTAAAGCAAGCGATAGCCAACACGAAAAACGTTTTGCCTTACCTGATTATTTCATAAAGGGTATTGCCGCTGCCCAAAAAGAAGATGACAATGTAGTCCTGCTTCGAAAATGGAAGGATTATGGCGTAAGATATGGTGATATGGAAGATATCGTGAAGGAAGTATCGGATGAGCTGATTGCAGCTTATCCAGAAGAACGAATTAATCGGCTAGTGGCCGCTGCAAATGAAATGGTGGATTCGAAGGAAGCATTCTTGAAACGACCAAAAATTAAACTGACGGCAGAAATGCTGAATGACGAAAGCTGGGAAAAGCGTTATCAGGCATTAGAACAAATGGTAGATCCAACGGTTGACGATATTCCTGTATTGGACATGGCACTCTCCGACAGTAAGGTCTCCATTCGAAGGCTCGCGGTCGTATACTTGGGTATGATCGAGGATAGAAAAGTGCTCCCGAGTTTGTATAAAGCATTGAAAGATAAAAGTGCGGCCGTAAGACGAACGGCTGGTGATTGTTTATCAGATCTTGGCTTTGAAGAAGCGATGGGGGAAATGTCTCAATCACTTTCGGATAAAAATAAATTGGTTAGATGGAGGGCGGCGATGTTTTTATACGAAGTGGGAAATGAAACGGCCCTCCCTTATCTTAAGCAAGCGGAACAGGACCCTGAATTCGAAGTGGCCCTTCAGGTCAAGATGGCCATTGACCGTATAGAAAATGGGGAAGAAGCAAAAGGTTCGGTTTGGAAGCAAATGACAGAATCAAGACAAGCGAATGACAAGTGATTTGGAAATACCAAGGAAAAAGGCATGCGGAGGATTTAATCCGCATGCCTTTTTATTTTTGTCGGTCATTTCCAGTTGTTCGACATAAATTCCCCACAAGTCGTATTCCAAAACATTCAAAATGGTTAATTTTTTGTCATACATAAGTTTTTAAGATATAAATTGGATCTCTATTATTTTAGTAAAATGATTTTTGTAGATATTTAGTGTTGAATGGTTGCATTTGTGTATAAATATGTTAGAATTTTTAGAGTATACTAAAAATTATATTATATTGAATCATTAAACATTTAGTGAAAATTGGGGGTACAACAAATGTCTACATCAAATATGAGAAGTGACATGATTACAAAAGGGGTCGATCGAGCTCCACATAGAAGTCTGTTGCGGGCAGCAGGGGTTAAAGAAGAAGATTTCGGTAAACCGTTCATCGCGGTTTGTAATTCATACATCGATATCGTTCCAGGTCATGTCCACCTTCAGGAATTCGGAAAAATAGTGAAGGAAGCGATTCGCGAAGCAGGCGGTGTTCCTTTCGAATTCAATACGATCGGGGTAGACGATGGAATTGCGATGGGTCATATTGGTATGCGTTATTCTTTGCCAAGCCGTGAAATCATCGCAGATTCCGTGGAGACTGTTGTATCAGCACATTGGTTTGACGGTATGGTTTGCATTCCAAACTGTGACAAGATAACACCGGGAATGATGATGGGAGCACTTCGTGTCAATATTCCTACAATATTCGTAAGTGGCGGACCCATGAAAGCAGGTAAAGATAAAAACGGTAAATCTCTTTCATTAACATCCGTTTTTGAAGGGGTGGGTGCTTATCAAGCAGGTAATATCAATGAAGAGGATTTGCAGGAAATCGAACAAGTTGCATGCCCTACTTGCGGTTCTTGTTCAGGGATGTTCACTGCAAACTCCATGAACTGCCTGGCTGAAGGCTTAGGACTTGCGCTTCCGGGAAATGGAACGATTTTGGCAGTAGCAGAAGAACGTAAGGAATTCGTTAAGAAATCCGCTAAACAGTTGATGGAGATAATCAAACAGGATATCAAGCCTCGTGATATCGTAACGATTGATGCAATTGATAACGCATTTGCATTGGATATGGCGATGGGCGGTTCGACCAATACCGTTCTTCATACACTTGCATTGGCACATGAAGCAGGTTTTGAATATCCAATGGAACGCATAAATGAAATAGCTAACCGGGTACCGCATCTAGCGAAAATCGCACCGGCATCCGATTATCATATTGAAGATGTACATAATGCCGGTGGTGTAAGTGCCGTCATTAATGAGTTACTCAAAAAACCAGGTGCCTTTAATGGAGACTGCCTTTCTGTCTCAGGTAAAACGCTCCGCGAAAATGTTGCCGGTTGTGAAATATTGGACAAGGATGTAATCCATCCGTTGGATAATCCGCATTCTGAGCGTGGCGGGCTTGCGGTATTGTTTGGTAACCTTGCTCCTCAAGGCTCCATCGTAAAAGTGGGGGCGGTTGACGAATCAGTTGGTGGCTACCACAGGGGTCCTGCCATTTGTTTCGATTCCCAGGAAGATGCACTTTCCGGGATCATTACTGGAAAAGTTAAAGAAGGAGATGTAGTGGTCATTCGTTACGAAGGACCTAAAGGTGGGCCAGGTATGCCGGAAATGTTGGCACCCACTTCCCAAATCGTCGGGAGGGGACTTGGAGCGAAAGTCGGTTTGATCACTGATGGCCGCTTTTCAGGCGCATCTCGAGGCATCAGCATTGGTCATATATCCCCTGAAGCAGCTGAGGGAGGGCCGATCGCCTTTGTTGAAGATGGAGATATCATCGAATTGGATTTGAATAATCGTAAAATCCAATTGGAAATTTCCGATGAAGAATTCGAAAAACGCAAAGCAAATTGGAAAGGCTTCGAGTCAAAAGTCAGGACAGGCTATTTAGCACGTTATTCCAAACTTGTGACGAATGCCAGCTCAGGCGGAGTGATGAAAGTTTAAGTTAAAAGGAAGACTAAAACATGGTGGCAGAATGAAAGTGGATTCTGTCACCATGTTTCTTTGTGAGGAACAATGAATTTTACAAAGCTTTAAGCGTCATTTTTGCATATGCACTTAACAATATAGTATGATTAAACTAATTGAAGAATTGTAACCAAGGGGGTTTTTTTATGTCGATGGCATATGATGAATATATGAAACAAATGGTGAAACCAATGCGTGCGGAACTGGTGCAAGCAGGTTTTAATGAGTTGGAATCCGCTGAAGCGGTTGAAAACTTTATGGAATCGGTAGAAGGTACGACACTTGTGGTCGTGAATTCAGTTTGCGGCTGTGCTGCCGGGTTAGCCCGTCCAGCTGCTACTCAAGCCGTACTGCAAGCAGACAATAAGCCAGATCATTTGGTAACTGTATTTGCCGGCCAAGATAAGGAAGCGACAGCTAAAATGCGTGAATACTTCGATGGAATTGAACCTTCTTCACCATCCATGGCTCTTTTAAAGGGCAAAGAGGTCGTACATTTCATTCCTCGCCATGATATAGAAGGACAGCCAATGGAAGCTATCATGGAAAATTTATTGGCAGCGTTCAGTCAAATAAATAAATAAGTGAAATGGAGGAATGTCCTGGAAACAGGGCATTCTTTTCAAATTTAAGAGAGTATGAAGGGGTATGATTCATGTTTGTCACAACAGTAGGAAGAGCCGATAAAGAAACGATGATATTAGCCAAAAGGTTTGCTGAAGAATTACATATCCCCTTTATAGCCCGAAGGAAACGATCGGTGAGAGATATTCAAGCGGAACAGAATGAAGATGATTGCCTTGTTTTTGGTAAAAAGAGGATGGAGTTATATCGATACCAGGAAAAAGAACCATTCTTTTTTCACCCGAACCTAGCGATGATCCGTCTAAAAAGAATAATTCGCGGCGAAAGCGATCCATTTCTCATAGCCGGAGATATAAATGAAGGGAATTCTGTGCTTGACTGTACCTTGGGTTTGGGATCTGATGCAATTGTCGCAAGTTTTGCAGTGGGTGAAGATGGACAGGTTGTCGCGTTAGAAGGAAATCAATATTTGGCCTTGCTCGTGGAACATGGGATGATGACCTGGGAGGATGCAGAAGAAAAAATGACTTCTGCGATGAGAAGAATAGAGGTCATCCAAGGTGATCATTATGAAATTTTGAAAACATTGCCGGATAATCATTTTGATATCGTATATTTCGATCCCATGTTTGAAGAAACGATTCAGGAATCGAATGGAATCAGGGGACTGACTCATTTTGCGGAAGGTAAGGATTTATCTGTGGAAATAATCAAAGAAGCCAAGCGGGTTGCGCGAAAGAGAGTCGTGTTGAAAGACCATTTTCGCAGCTCCCGCTTTGAGGAATTTGGATTTGAGGTAATAAAGAGAAAAACATCCAAATTTCATTTTGGCTTCATTTCCATCCAGTGATCACGATTTATAATCAGTTTCGTCCAGACCCATGGCACAGCCTTCTCGGCTTGAATCGGCAGCACCATAGTTAGAGCCATCAGGGTTGATTTGAATCGCTTGGACATTCCCTATAGAGTGGGGAACTTCATTAAAGGCGAAGCCCATTGCTTCCAAGTGGCCTTTGCTGGTCATATCCATTCCTGGCTCCCATTCAATATGAGGGCCCATAGGAGTGAAAATTCTAGGTTCTTCGATGGCTGCTTTCAAATCCATTTTCATATCGAGTACATTGATGATCGTTTGTACGACAGAACTGATGATGGTTGGTCCCCCAGGTGAACCCAGTGTCAAAATCGGCTCGCCGTCTTTAAAGATGATGGTCGGGCTTTTACAGCTGACGGGCCGTTTATTGGGCTGCACTTCATTCATCCCGCCTGGAATGGAATCGAAATCAGTCAGTTCGTTATTCAGCATGAAACCATAGTCGGAAACCATGATGCCTGATCCAAATGGATGTTCCACTGTGGAAGTGCATGCTGCGATATTACCCCATCTGTCACGGACAGTGAAGTGTGTCGTTTCACTGATATCCTCGTTATCAGGCTGTGGAATGACTTCCCTTTGTTTCACGGAATCATAAATCCAAGGGTTTCCGAAGTCAATGGCATTATTTCTTGTTTTGAAATTAATGAATGAGCGGCGTTTAGCTATATAATTATCATGCATGAGACCCGCCAATGGCAATTCGGCAAATTCGGGATCAGCAAGAAATGCCTTTTTGTCTGTAAATGCCAGACGCATCGCTTCTGCAATTAAATAATATTTTTCCCAAGAACGGGTGTCATATTGTTCTATATGGAAGCTCTCCAATATTTTCAGGATTTGGATGACCGTGAATCCGCCAGCACTTGGGGCATTTGATGATGCAATTCGATAATCCTTATATGTCCCATACAACGGAACATCGATTGTAGCTTTATAGCCCTTTAAATCAGAAAGCTCCATGAACCCTCCTTGTTCCTGTATACAGGAAATGATGCCCTCTCCGATTTCACCATCATAAAATGCGGAAATTCCTTCACGCTGTAATATCCGATAGGTATTCGCCAGTTTTTCTTTTATCAGCAAATCGCCATCTTGATAGGGTTTTCCGTTTGGCATGAAGAATTTACGCGCTTCATCGCCCAGTCTATATTCAAAATTTTTAAGAGCATCGCAAAGAACCCAATTGACGGGAACTCCTTTTTCTGCAAATTCAATGGATGGCTCGATGAGGTCAGCTAATGGCTTGCTTCCAATTTCGTTGAGTGCTTCATCCATGGCTTTCAGTATTCCGGGAATGCCAACCGCTGTAGCTTTGATTGACCTTTCTTTAAATGGGATGACTTCCCCTTTTTCATCAAGAAACATGTCTCGATGTGCGGCTTTAGGTGCCCTTACATGGCCATCGTATATTTTCGTTTCTTTATCTTTAGCGTTATATACCATAAGGAAACCACTTCCGCCGATACCAGTCATCATGGGTTCCACAATATTCAGGGCAAATTGGATGGCGACAGCCGCATCGACCGCATTTCCACCTTCACGTAATATTTTTTTCCCTATGGAAGTGGCTACAGGATGAGCTGTTACGACCATCCCGGCGTTCCCTGTATCTGTTTCCCTTTTGTAATCCTTATCTCTAATGATTTCATTGTTGTTTTCCAAAATGATTCCTCCAGTATCCAGTCCTTTTATCTGCCAAAAGGTGAGCATATGCTTTTAGTGAAAAGAAAACCTTGTCATTGTAGATAAATGACAAGGAGATTTTTCGTAGGTATTCATTTATTCTTAATCAGCAAATGATAAATATACGAAAAATGCTAATGTTACAAGACATAAAGCCACCATGGCAGTCGAAACCATATAAGACCCCTCCTTAAAAAGACTTGAATCTAATTAAGTTCTCCAAAAATCGTCAAAATCCTTCATTTAGTTGTAAAATTATTGATATTTAATAAAAAATTCGGGTTCATAAAGTTTATATAGGTATTTTTCCTTTTTTTAAATTTTTAAACATGGGTAACTATATATTCGTAATTACCAAAAAATAAAAGTATACTAAATATAAAGACAATACAAAAAAGGAGGGGGAGTGTGATTTGAAAGCAGCGGTTTGGTTCAGGAAAAGTCTCGTCATTTTAGTATCCGTTTTGACGTTTGGTCTTGTCACTCCTTCAGATCTGGCGTGGCTTGCGGAAGCCGATTCGTTAAAGGACACTAAAAAAGGCATAGTGGAAGAAGAGGGATTAGCCTATCTTCCTTCGCAAAATTCGACTGAACTAGAAGAGGAATTCAACCGGCAAGAATTTTTATCGGGCATTTTGAATAAGGCAGAAGAAAACGCATTTATGAAATTTGGCGATAAAATCAATCCTAAAATTGGCGATGAATTCAAAATGGCCATATTACCAAAAATGGAAGAAGCCATTACCGAAATGGCTGCCCAATTTCCAGATGAAAAATTACAGCAATTAACCATCACTGAGCAGCCAAGCGCGGGCAGGGCCGAAAAAATATTTCATATTTATGATTCAAACAGCGGCAAGGATATCATCAGATTCCATGTCAGGCAGGAAAATCCTCCACTGGAAGGGTATTGGTTCGATTTTCACTATCATACCTATCATGATTCATTTGCCACCCATTATAATATAGGGAAAATATATTGGGATAAAAATACGCCGCCAGAGTGGACGAGTAAACAAAGGATCTCATAGCGGTTGGTTTCGTTGATTTTACTTAAGTGTAAGAGTATGATGAAATGAATTTCAAATAAGCATCGAAATGATACGTTGTCATGCAACGTATTTATTTTGTGTTTAAATAAAAGTAGAGTTTTTATCATAACGGGGAATAATGTTATTTTAAAAGGTTTTCTAATTTTGCTGTTATTAGTAGCAGAGGAGTCTTTATCATGTCAGAGTTGTTAAATAACATAATGCAAACGTATGCTCAATTTTTTGACTGGCATATGTGGGGGGAGGTTTTATCCGACCCGGTAAGCTGGGGATTGATTGGAACGCTCGTATTAATGGAAGGATTGCTATCAGCGGATAACGCTTTGGTATTAGCTGTAATGGTCAGGCACCTTCCGGAAAAACAACGGAAAAAAGCACTTTTCTACGGTTTATTAGGTGCTTACGCTTTTAGATTTATAGCGATTGGAATCGGTGTTTTCCTCATTAAGCTTTGGTGGGTGAAGGTGATTGGAGCCGTCTATCTTGGTTGGCTCTCATTTAAATACTTTAGGGATAAAAGAAAAAAACAAGCTGATGAAGATATACAGGGAATGAATAAAAACAGCATCCTGATCCGTATGTTTGGTACATTATGGGGGACGGTTGCGGCAGTGGAATTGATGGATATAGCATTTTCCGTCGATAGTGTCTTGGCCGCATTCGGGGTGAGTGAACAAGTCTGGGTGCTTTTGACAGGCGGAATGATTGGTGTCTTGATGATGCGGGGAGTGGCGGGGTTATTTCTAAAATTAATTGATAAGGTTCCTGAATTGGAAACTGCCGCATATGTCCTTATCGGATTCATTGCTATAAAAATGCTAATTGCCGTTGTTGGGATCGAAATTCCGCCTGCGATCTTTTTTGCCTTTATTTTGCTGATTTTCGGTACCACGATCGTATTTCATTTGAAGAAAGGGAATAAGCTCAAGGAACATGGTTGAGCTCAATTTAAAAAAGCTGTCATCAAAAATGATGTCAGCTTTTTGTCGCCAAAGATTTCGGAATGGCCTCATCCCGAAGCTCTTTCATGATTTTTGTTATTTCTCTTAATTCGAATTCCCCAATTACGATTTTTACCATTTCTCGATCTATCTTCTTCAACTAACATCATAGATTAGTGAAAGAAGGAGAATCAAATTTAGTGAAGAATTAATCTTGTTAGAAATGGTATCTTAGCTGGAGGAAGTATCACTGGAATTACAAGATGGTTTATATGAAGAAATATCAAGTTTATGTTCCGAGGGGGATCTGTTGGCTGATGAAAAAACAGCGTAACATTATTTTATACTGTTATAATGGGAAAAGGAACTTATGATGTCATTCGTGGATTTGATATGAATTATCCTTATAGTGATTATGAAAATTATGTATTTTCTAAATCTGTTAGTGGATCGGATGAATACGCTTCATTTATTGATGAAGATGTTAAAACTTTCATTAAAAATATAAAAAAAAGCCTGGTAAAGATATATGGTTAATTGGTGGAGGAAACTTAGCTCGTGAATTTTTTAAAGAAAATTTAATTGATGAATTCCAACTAGCCATTGCACCTATTATTTTAGGAAAAGGAATCTCCCTTTATATTGGAGATGATATTACTTTAAAATACACATTAACCAAAGTAGAAAAATTAGGTCAACTTGCTATGCTTCATTATATAAAAAAATAATTTTCATCATCTTTCCCTTTTTTAGTAGGGGAAGATTTTTACCATTTCAACTACATTTTTTATTGAAAACCGTTCGAAAAATTAAAGGATGTTTATATAACTAACGATGAGCTTTAACACAATTAGTTAATAAAGATAAATATGAGGAAGAGCACAGTTTAAAGAACGGTGCTTCAGTTTGTAGACAAAAGGGGTTCGGAATTAAAAAATTCCGAACCCCTTTTGAAAATCATTTCAAGTTGATCTCGCTGAATAGAATCATGTTTAGAAAGCCTCCTCATTACCTCAAGTTTTAATCATTCTATTTTAAAACAATAAAGACTTAAGGCAAAAAAAAGGGTTCTATCTAAAAGATAAAACAAAGTTGATTGGAGCGGGTGTGCGAGACTCCTGCCTAGAAAAGCGAGTCCAGGGGATGCTCCCGGACCGCCCGCGGAAAGCGAGTGCCTGGAGCGGAAATCAACGTCTAAATTGTACACCTATAAAAAAAACTGTAGGCAAACTCGATTTTCATCGAGGTTGCCTACAGTCTGTGCTGACATCAAAAATGATGTCAGCTTTTATTTTGGATATCAAGTAATAGAAGAAGGGCTGTAAATGTAGTGAAGAAAAGCAAAGGCAATAAAAAGTTAAGCCAAAGAGAAGTCAGTAGCGGATGCAGCAGTATGCCGAATAAAATGGAGAACAGAAAAAGGTCGAGAATGATGAACACTCTTAAACTGTAAATATCAAGGACTTCTTCAGCAAGTTCACGGTGCTCATTCAAAATGGCTTTTTTATTATTGGTTTTCATGCGATCACCTTAAACCTTTTACGATTATATACTGTTGATATATGAAAAGCGCGGATTAATGGTTCTTGTGCTACCGAAATTACCAAAAAAACATGGAGTTTTTACATTAGGGCAATATGTTATACTAATATAATAGTATGAGAGATTTAGAGATTTTAAATAACATATATTTTCTTAACGATAAATGAGGAATGAAGAAAGGGGAGAAGAGTGTGAAAAGGAAGAAATGGTTATCCATACTTGCATTATTTGTCTTTTTACTCTCAATCATCTCCTATTCATTAGCGAAGGATGAAGGGGTGAAATGGCGGAATTTACCCAAAGATAATCTTTTAAGACAAGCTGAACTTTTTAAGGGAAATAAAGAATTGCAACGAATATTTTTATTTCCAGAAGAGGAGTATGATGAAAGGGAAGCACTTAAAATTGCTGGTACCATTAATAAACTGCCTCATTCCCTTTTGGTGAAAACTGCTGAAAGTGGTGTGAGGATCAAACTATTCGATGGTGATTTGACAGAAAATCAATCCGCGGCAAAATTAAAGGGGAAAACCCCGCGTGGTTATTTGAATAAAGAAACAACTTGGGATGATGTGCCTGGTATGGGCGGATCACATAGGGTATTGGTTAAAATCGGGGCAAGTGACAAGGGCAATGGGCATGGCTCCATTAATTTGGAACTGCATGAGCTGGGGCATTCTATTGATAATATAGTGTTTGATGGAATCCGTGAAGACATGGATTATTTGAAGATTTGGGGTAAGGAAGTGGATGGGCTGTTTCCTGGACAGCCGTATTTTTCCAATTACCCTGAGGAATACTTTGCAGAAACGTTTGCCATGTTTTATGTGAACATTGAACAAAATCAATTGCTTAAACAAAAAGCACCCGAGACTTATAATTTTATTAAACAATTAGATTAAACATTAGGCAATAATACGTTAAAATAAGGAGAATGAAAGTAGAAAAGGTGGTTTATCATGAAGCAATATTTAGATTTATGTAAGCATGTACTCGAAAATGGAACGCAAAAAGGTGATCGTACGGGAACAGGAACGATTAGTACCTTTGGATATCAAATGAGATTCAATTTAAAAGATGGATTCCCTGTACTTACAACGAAAAAGGTTAGTTTAAAAGCGATTATCCATGAACTATTGTGGTTTTTGAAGGGTGATACGAACGTTGGCTACCTTCAGGAAAATAGCGTGCGCATCTGGAACGAATGGGCTGATGAAAAGGGAGAATTAGGTCCGATTTATGGCCATCAATGGCGTTCTTGGGGAACGGCTGATGGAAGGCAAATCGACCAAATCAGTGAATTGATCGAACAAATCAAAACGAATCCAAATTCAAGAAGGCTGATAGTCAGTGCTTGGAATGTTGGGGAACTGGACCAAATGGCCTTGCCGCCTTGCCATGCTTTCTTTCAATTCTATGTCGCTGATGGTAAGCTTTCATGCCAGCTATACCAACGTTCAGCGGACGTCTTTTTAGGTGTTCCTTTTAATATAGCTTCGTATGCGCTCTTAACGATGATGATCGCCCAAGTGTGTGATTTGGAAGTTGGCGAATTTGTACATACTTTCGGGGATGTCCACATCTACTCTAACCACCTTGAACAAGTGGAACTGCAGTTGACTCGTGATCCGAAACCATTGCCAATCATGAAAATCAATCCGGATGTGAAAAATATCTTTGATTTTAGCTTCGAGGACTTCGTTTTGGAAAATTACGAAGCACATCCCCATATAAAAGGTGAGGTTAGCATATGATATCGTTGATAGTGGCAATGGATCAAAATCGTGTGATAGGTAAAAACAATCAACTGCCATGGCATTTACCGGCAGATTTGCAGTATTTTAAAAAAGTGACGATGGGCCATCCGATCGTCATGGGCCGAAAAACATTTGAATCGATCGGCAGGGTCCTGCCTGGCCGCGAAAATGTCATCGTTACCCGTAATCAGGATTTTAAAGCGGAAGGCTGCATAGTATTACATGATATTGCACAAATCAAAACGTTTGCAGATAACCGAGATGAGGAAGTCTTCGTGATTGGAGGAGCTGAAATCTTCAAGGAAATCCTTCCTTTTACCGACCGCCTGTATATAACGGAAATTCATGAAACCTTTGAAGGTGACACTTTCTTTCCCGTGATCGATGAAAATGAATGGGATAAAATCTCTTCAAACCCAGGCAGCATCGATGAAAAAAATCGATTTGCTCATGATTTTATTATTCTACAAAAAAAATAAAGTGCTAATCCGATTATGGGGAAATGACCATAATCGGTTTTTTTTTGGTATGGAACAAACAAAAGCAAGAATTTTTAGAAAAATCAATTACATTAATAACAGTAAAGTGCTATAATGATTGAATTCATTAAGGAAGGAAATGAGGGATTGTTATGAATCAGACTGCATCTAAGAATAGGGGGATTCAATTGGAAGATATTCTAATTGCCTATAGAGAACTGAAAGAAATCGTTTTGCATACTCCTTTACAAAAAAATCAGAGACTCTCTGAAAAATATGATTGTAATGTTTATTTAAAACGTGAGGATCTACAACACGTACGTTCCTTTAAATTAAGAGGGGCTTACTATAAAATGAAAAGCCTGACCGAGGAAGAGACGAAGAATGGAGTCGTTTGTGCCAGTGCAGGAAACCATGCACAGGGAGTAGCTTTTTCCTGCAGCCAATTGGGTATTCACGGGAAAATTTATATGCCTGCTACAACTCCAAGGCAAAAAGTCGATCAAGTTCAGTTATTCGGCAGGGATAATGTCGAAATCATCCTTATCGGGGATACATTCGATGATGCATTTGCCATGGCGATGGAATGCTGTGAAAAGGAAGAGCGTTCCTTTATCCATCCATTTGACGATGAAAAGGTAATCGCCGGGCAGGGTACAACGGCTGTAGAAATCCTGAATGATTGTGAAGATGGAATCGACTATGTATTTGCCGCTATGGGCGGTGGCGGTTTAATGGCCGGAGTATCAAGTTATTTCAAATCGGTTTCCCCAAAAACGAAATGCATTGGAGTGGAGCCGCAAGGTGCTGCTTCGATGGAATACTCTTTCAAGGAAGGAAAAGTTTCTGAACTTGAAAACATAGATACATTCGTTGACGGTGCAGCTGTCAAGTGTGTGGGACAGTTGACATATCAGCTTTGTAAGGAAAACCTGGAAGATATCGTTGTCGTCCCTTCTGGCCAAATCTGTACGACGATTCTCGATTTATATAATCAGCATGCGATTGTCGCTGAACCGGCAGGGGCTATATCTGTAGCCGCGTTGGATTTATACAAAGAACAAATCAAAGGCAAAACGGTTGTTTGCATGGTCAGCGGAGGGAATAACGACATAGGGCGTATGCAGGAAATTAAGGAGAAATCCTTATTATATGAAGGGCTGCTTTATTACTTTATCGTGAATTTTCCACAACGTGCGGGAGCTTTAAGGGAATTCCTTGATGAGGTGTTAGGACCGAATGACGATATAAGCCGTTTTGAATATACGAAGAAAAATAATAAAGAAAGCGGGCCGGCCTTGGTTGGTATAGAGCTAAAGGATAAAAATGATTATGAGGGGCTCATTCAAAGGATGAACAAGAAAGGATTCTCTTTTGTAGAGGTCAATAAAGACAGTAATTTATTTCACTTATTGATTTAATCATGGACAAAATGTTAAATTAGGATAGAATGATACCTATGTTTTTACATATTATTCTGCCGGCCCAATCGTATATGGGCATACTGTCGATAATTGTTACCATTCTATGACGAATTGTCAGTTCCCTTTCAATTGGTTGGAAATGGTATTATAATCGGAGTAAGTCTAATTACAACACCAAAGGGGATGTATCCATGTCGAACATTGGAGTACCTGGTCTAATTCTCATCTTAATATTGGCTTTAATTATCTTTGGTCCGAAGAAACTTCCAGAAATTGGCCGTGCTTTTGGACAAACGCTTCGTGAGTTTAAAAAGTCCACGAGTGATTTAACAAAAGGTGATTATGAAGAAGATAAGAAGCTGCAACAAAAAAATCATGAATGATTGAATGCTGGGCGTAAGATGGAATCGTCTTGCGCCTTTATGCTGGAACAAGATACGGATTTTCAGATGAAGGCGTGATCAACTTTGGAAGATAAGGAATTAAATATCATCGATCATCTCGATGAATTGAGAAAACGGCTCATCATTACTGCTGTTGCTTTTGTCATCTTTTTTATCGCCAGTTTTATTTATGTTGAGGAGATTTATAATTGGTTCGTGAAAGATCTCGATTTTGAACTGATGGTATTGGGACCGAGCGATATTATCTGGATTTACTTTATGCTTTCAGGCGTCGTAGCCATTGCGGCAACGATACCGGTAATTGCTCTGCAAATCTGGTTATTCGTCAAGCCCGCTTTGATGCCAAATGAAGTAAGGGCGACCCTTGCCTATATTCCGGCACTTTTCCTGCTTTTTATCGGAGGGCTTGCTTTCGGTTATTTTGTCATCTTCCCGACCATTCTTCAATTTTTGATTGAATTGGGCGATGGGATGTTCATAACCAGTTTTACAGCGGATAAGTACTTTTCATTCGTATTTAATATGACGATACCTTTTGCTGTTTTATTCGAGCTTCCTGTCGTTACCATGTTTTTGACCTCCCTTGGCATAATTAATCCTTATGTGCTTCAAAAGTTAAGGAAGTATGCATACTTTGTACTGGTTGTCATAGCGATATCGATTACGCCGCCTGACTTTATGTCAGACTTTATGGTGATGGTTCCACTGCTTTTATTATACGAAATCAGTATTTCTTTATCTAAAGTCGTCTATAAACGAAGGGTGAAACGTGAAAGCTTGCGGGAAGACACCTACGAGGAAGGTTTATAAAAAGAGACCCATAATGGCATTTTGTCCTTATGGGTCTTTTTTTTTATGAAATAAAATCTGATTTGTCTGTTTTTTTGCACATTTGAATATTTATACTTTTGGATTTATTGTGTATAATGTAAGTAATCGGTTAAAAATGAGGATTGATATTTTGATGTTCAAATGCTTGGAATTCAAAGATTGTTTTGGACATAAAGTCACAATTTCAGAAATACCTGTCTTACTGCCTAGTGATCCGAATTTTTTTATGTTGACCGTGCGTTTGGAAGTGTTCGTAAAAAAGGTTTTTGCCAATAAAGATCATAAAGAAAATTACTCATTTAAGCATTATTTAGCTTCCGTACTCAAATGGCCCGTTTATAACAAGCTTTTCTTTGAAAGTTTACTAAATAATGCTTAATGCGGACTGTTCCATAGCTAACTTCTCCGTTAAAAGAGATGACACGAATGCCATGCAATATCTAATAAATCGGCATGTGTTCAGATTAGCTCATGGGACGGTCTTTTTTTTGTGATCATTTCAAAAGATAAGTATCTCTTCACTTGAAAAAAGAAGACCTTTGGTTTTAATGCGTACCTTGAATAGGTATAATACAATAGATATGTTAATTTAGGGATGTGTAATGATGAATAAAGTAAAGGTCGTAACAGACTCGACAGTAGATATGACACCAGAGGAACTGGAATTTTATGATATAACAATGGTTCCTTTATCGATTTTTATAGATGGGGAGACTTTTTTGGATAAGGTTGAAATCGAACAAGAAGAATTCCTGAAAAGAATGAACCAGTCAAAAGAACTGCCAAAAAGCTCACAACCAGCCATAGGTACCTTTGTGGAGGTGTATGATGAACTTGGAAAAGACGGCAGCGAGATTATTTCCATACATATGACAGGTGGCATGAGCGGTACAGTTCGTTCAGCGGAAAGCGCAGCAAGCATGTCTGAAGCGAAGGTTACCGTTCTTGACTCGAAATTCATTTCAAAAGCGATGTCATTCCAGGTGATCGAGGCAGCGAAGATGGCGAAAGAAGGTAAATCCGTAGCTGAGATAATTGATCGACTGGAACATATTAAAAAGCAGTCAAGTTTAATCATTGTCATAGAAACACTTGATAACCTTGTTAAGGGTGGAAGGATTGGCAAAGTTTCTGCTTTTATCGGTTCATTGCTGCACATAAAGCCGATTGCACTTCTGGATGATGGTGTACTGAATCCTGTATCCAAAGCTAGGAGCCAGTCACAGGTCGTGAAGTTCATCATCAAGAAATTCAAAGAAGATACACAAGGCAAAAAAATTAGAGGCATTGGTTTTGTACATGCGAATGGTCTTGAAATAGCGGATAAAGTCCGCCACGCCATTGCAGACTTAACAGGATATCAAGATATAAAGATAGAAGCAACGACTGCCGTTGTCAGTACTCATACGGGTGAAGGAGCCATGGCAATCATGTATTATTGGGACTGATATGGATAAACCAGATGAAACTGCGTTTAGCGGCGGTTTTGTCACTTTTACAATTGTCTTTAATTCGTAGAAATAGTTGCTGTTCTCATCCCGATTGGTCTGTTAGAATTAATGAAGTAACAGAATATTTTATACATAAAGGACGGGGTAGGGATGAGAAAGCTGCAATTGCTTATGGCAGCTATGGGAGCATCAATTTTTTTGCTGTTGACAGCATGCGGTTCCAATGGTGTACCTGATGCAAAAAATTGGGACCTTGAAGATTTCAGTTACATCGATCAGGAGGGGAAACCTTTCTCAAAAAGCGATCTTAAAGGAAAGGTTTGGGTAGCGGATTTTATATTCACAAGCTGTGAGACGGTCTGTCTCCCCATGACTTCGAATATGACGAAGCTGCAGCAGCAATTGAAGGATGAAGGTATTACGGATGTAGAGTTCGTTTCGTTTTCCGTGGATCCGGAAATTGACAAACCTGATGTTTTAAAAAAGTATGGTGACCAATTTAATGTGGATTACGGCAACTGGCACTTTCTGACCGGTTATGGTCAGGAAGAAATTGAGCAGTTTGCATTGGATAACTTTAAAACAATCGTCAAAAAACCAGAAGCAGAAGATCAGGTGATTCATGGGACCAGCTTTTTTCTAATTGATCAAGAAGGAAAGATCATCATGGATTATACAGGCCTTCAGGATATTCCCTTTGATGAAATCATTAAGCATATTAAAATTTTACAGAATTATTGAACAGGTTAAATGACCTGTTCTTTCTGTTTTCATTCATCCTTTATTATGATTTCAATAGGGCTTTAACGATGGTGAACATGAGCAATAAGTTTTTGAAGAAACAGCGGTAGTGAAGAATGATTTTACATGCTCAGTACATGCTAATTTTTATAGGACTAGCTTTAATTTTCTGCATTTTTCATATTGTATAGTAAGGAATGCTCAATTCTGGAAGTACAATGAAGGTATATTGTTTGCAATCTTTCGTTTTCTGCATGATATAATATATGGGTAGGAAGGTGAGGGTCATGAGGTACAAAATCACCTGTCTTTTCATATGCCTAGTTTGGATTTCAGGCTGCAGTCAAAGTGAAACAGCCTCAAATCAGCCATCTGTTCAGCAGAAAAGCATAGTTGAGCTGAGTAAAAAGGAAACCATTCCTGCCAGCTTTTTTCCGGACCCTGTGAAAATCGTATCGATTGGCGACTCCTTGACACAAGGTGTCGGTGATAGTAAAGATAATGGCGGGTATCTGCCTTATTTACAAAATAAGCTGGAAAAAGAACCATCGATTACTTCAGTTGAGATGATTAATCATGGCATACGTGGAAATAGGACCGACCAACTATTGAAAAGACTGGATAAAACTAGGATTAAAGAAGACATAAAGCAAGCTGACACGATTGTGGTCACAATCGGTGGAAATGATATCATGAAGGTCTTTAAACAGAATTTCTCCAACTTGGAACTGAATCAGTTTGATTCGGCAAAAATAGGGTATGAAAAAAGATTAAGGCAGATACTTGATAAGGTTCGTTCCGAAAATGATACTGCTCAAATTTACCTTGTGGGCGTCTATAATCCATTTTCCAAATGGTTCGGAGATTTTTATGAACTTGATATGATCATGAATGATTGGAATGAAAGCGGAAAAGAGATTATTGAAGAATATGATTCAGCCTATTTTATTGAAATAGCAGACATTTTTGAGAACTCCGAAGAAGATTTGCTGTATGCCGAGGATTATTTTCACCCAAATGACCGCGGATATGAATTAATCGCGACAAGAATCTATAATGATATGGATATTACCACTATCGGAAAGGACACATTGGAAGCGAGTGCCAAAGGAGATGATGACCAAGAATGACAAACGTCAAATGGAAGACTTTGTTTATTTCCCTATTAGCCCTAAACATCCTGGTCATCCTGTTTGTAACGATTTTAGTTAATCTGCCGACTAAAGATAAAGAGTTGATACCAAAAGTAAGCCACGAAGAAGATATCCAATTTCAAATTCATACGAATCGGGAAGATTTAACAAGATTAATCAACCAGTATCTGGATAAAGAGGGATTGACGGGATCCATTCACTACGAAGTGTATTTAACGGATGAAGTCGAGTTATATGGAACAATGCCATTTTTCAATCGTGAAGTGGAAATGAAATTGACTTTTGAACCAATTGCCCAAAAAAATGGGGATTTGATCCTGAAGCAAAAATCAATAGCCGTCGGTAAAATGAACCTTCCTGTTTCATATGTAATGAATTTAATAAATGAGCGTTATAATATGCCGGATTGGGTTAGCATCAGTCCCAATGACGAAAGTATTTATGTGTCATTACAGGATATGGAACTGAAAAGCGATATTAGGGTTAAGGCGAAAGAATTCGACCTGAAAAATGATGACATTTCATTTTTATTGACCGTCCCATCATCCTTACAGTGATAGTGATATGGATAAAAAACCAGGATCGATGCATCCTGGTTTTTTATCCATTTATGGAGATAGCGTCAAGGTTTCTAGTGAGGATGATTTCCGATTCGATCCGATTATATAAATGGTTGAGGGAGTATTTACTTGGAAGGCCTTGTTTGGCAAAGGGAGTGCGATCTCTTTTGTCCCAGCTATCCTCACTTCGAAATTTACGATCATGGGATGTATATTAAGATATTCGCTTGCTTTCCTGAAATGGAGTTGATCAAAAACGACATCTCCATCTTTGACGGCAATATCCACCGTGAGTAAATCATGTGAAAGCTGTATGAATCGGAACTTTGCTTCATTTGGAGGAACAAATGGATTATCTTCGAAAGATAACATTTTCAACGATTCATCAGCCTGGGCAGGTGCTAGAGCAATGGTATAGGAACTCCCGCTTTCAAGAGCCACTTTACAGTTTAATAGAGGTGAGGAGTTTTGCCCGCTGCGGTATATATCCAATTGGTACTTGCCGGGGGGCAGTGGTAAATAACCATTGTTTTCTTTATATGAGAAATTTTCGATGATACGCAATTCATTTATATAAACATCAAATGAAGGAACTGTTGGGGCAGCATGTAAAAAGCGAATTTGTGCAGGCGGTAGGACATTCATTTGTTCATATCTCGATTGTTGTGTTGATTTTTCGAGACTTTTCAAATGCTTAGGGAAATAATAATCATGTAATTGCGGATCGCTGTTTTTATAATAAGACGATAGTAAATCATAAGTTATAGATTTTTGTGAATATGATTGTTTATCGCTCATTTCCAACACCTCTCATTTTCCAGTATGTTCTTATCATATGTTGTCATGCTTGGGCGTGTGTCTCCCGTTTAAAAAGCGAAGGGACGATTTTGGTATAAAGGGTCGATCGGCATATTATTTTACAGGGTAATATAAAAGCGTTAAAATTCATTCAATGGATTGTTTGTAAAAAAGGAGGATTTTCATTTGACAAAGCAATTAGAGAAGGCAACATTCGCAGGCGGATGTTTCTGGTGCATGGTGAAACCATTCGATGAGCAGCCTGGCATCGAATCCGTTATCTCCGGCTATACGGGCGGGACTACGGAAAACCCTACGTACAAAGAAGTTTGCTCTGAAACCACGGGACATTATGAAGCTGTTCAAATCACCTTTGATCCAAGCGTATATCCATATGAGGAGATAATCGAGTTATTCTGGCAGCAAATTGACCCGACAGATGCTGGCGGGCAATTTTATGACCGGGGAAGTTCTTATCAAACGGCCATTTTTTATCATGACGAAAACCAACGTGTAATTGCAGAAGCATCCAAAGCTAAGTTGCAGGCGAGCGGGAAGTTTTCCGGACCGATCGTAACGCCGATTATACCAGCCAAAACGTTTTATCCAGCCGAGACATACCACCAGCATTATTATAAAAAGCAACCTGAGCATTATGAAAGATATTCGATTGGTTCAGGACGGAAAGCATTTATACAACATCACTGGGGGGAAAAAAATGAAAAGTAAAGAAGAATTAAAACAGAAACTCACTCCGATTCAATATGAAGTGACGCAAAATAATGGAACGGAACCAGCATTTAACAATGAATATTGGAATTTGAAGGAGGAAGGATTATATGTGGATATCGTTTCAGGCAATCCTCTTTTCACTTCAAAGGAAAAGTTCGATTCAGGCTGCGGTTGGCCAAGCTTCACTAAACCGCTTAAGGAAGAGGAAGTGGTCGAAAACCTCGATACGAGTTATGGTATGAGAAGGATCGAGGTTCGCTCAAAAACTGCTGATTCTCATCTCGGTCATGTTTTCAATGATGGGCCGGGACCGTCGGGATTACGCTATTGCATCAATTCTGCATCATTAAGGTTCATCCCGCTCCATGATCTTGAAAAAGAAGGATACGGAGAATACAAAAAGCTTTTTGATTGAATGCAAAACCCCCCATCAGATAATGATAGGGGGTTTTTTATTGGATAATATTCAATCTGTGATGATTGACGCGATCCGGACATATGGGATGGTGGTAAGTTCCATTGCTTTAGTCCTGCCAGTCACTTCAAAACGGACAGTATGTGAACCGGGACGGAGCCCATTTGTGATAAATAAATACCTTTCACGGGCAAATGGCCACCATGTATTTAAAGTCGTGATTTCATTTCCGTCGATCCATACATTCACTTCCCCGCCATCAGGACTTCTAAGCAATTTCACACCAAGCATACTTCCTTTGAAGGTATATTCAATCACACTGCCCTTTTCACTGCTAGTGAAATAGCCACCTCTCGGACGGAAACCGCTCATTTTTCCATAGTGGTCAATTTCCGATAATTCAAATCCAGAACGGGCATGCAAGTTAGATGGAAGACCTGCTACAGCCTTTTCCCGTTTGATGTTATCCAGGAACCGTTCATAAATTGCATCAGCATATAATTTATAACCCAAGCCATTTGGATGAATCAAATCTCTGGTCAGCTGTTTTTCCGTATATCCTGAATCTTTGAATATAGGTCGCATATCCACATTGGTTGCACCGTAATGTTTGGATAAAAGTCCGATGGCTGACGCAAATTCCTCATATTTCAAGGAACTCTCTGTTATTGTGAATAATTCAGCATTAGGGTGGAGACGTTTGGCCTTTCTCATTAACGCTTCATATGTCATGGTAAAATCATCGACATTCATATATTTGCGATCATTCTCACCAAAAACGAAGAAAATCAGATCTTTATGATCATGCTCCCTTCTATGGGAAAGCTTGAATAGACCTTCAAAAGCAGTGGCTCCGCTTTGGACCACGTAGTCACCGTGTAAAGCAATATCATTGGCTTCATTCATCTTATTTTCTAACTGTTTGAACCATGTTAGATTAGGCTTTTCAGCTCCCGACCCTCTTCCGATACTGTCACCAATGATGAGATACTGAATGGGCTGGCCTGATTGGAATTTTTGGTAAACATTTATCGAATCATCTGATCCATATGTTTTAGGAACTTTTTGAAGGATATAGCTGATTAGAAGGATCGTGGCGATTGCAGCGAAAGGGATGAAGGATTTTGTGTTCGTTTTCAATTATGTTCCCCCGTATTGCCTTTTATGTATCCATGTAGGTATGAGATAGCTTAAAGAGGCTAAGAATTGTTTTTCCTTATTATATCCCAATTTTAAAGTAACACAATAAATATGAAACGTTTTTTGACATTTTTCATGTTTACTCGCGGTATTTCAGCCATTGAATGATTAACGGTGAAGATGGTGTTGCTTGAAGTTTTTTCTTAAATCCAGAAAAATAGGCAAATGCACAGACCAAGGCGGGCGTATTGACATATGGTAAGGTGTAAAGAGAAATCAGAATTCTAAAAGGAGTGAAACTTAATGTACGGATATGGTGGAAATGTTGCAGGACCAGGATACGGTTATGGTGGCGGTGGATACGGCGGTGGATACGGCGGCGGTAGCTGCGGATTTGGATCAGGCTTCGCATTAATCGTTGTCTTGTTCATTCTATTGATTATCATCGGCGCTTCATTCTGCTGCTAATGCAATAACCCAAAAGACCAGCTGTCAAAGCTGGTTTTTTCTTTATGTAAGGAATTGGGTGGTTTGTGGGTGGACCTTTATAGACTCCATGGTTTTTGACTGAAAAGGCAGGTTAAATCCAAGTTGGACAGGCGAAAAGTTTACCACTCCTTTTTCCAATCCTGATAGCGTCATGCCAATCTGCAAAGGGAATAAGTTGTGCGAATGACATGCCATAAGGGTTCTGGGTTTTTCTTTGTAGACCATTTCTGCTAAAATAACGACAGAATGTAATTAATTTAGGGGGATAAAGATATGAAACCTTCCCGTTTACAAGCAGGGGATGAAATTCGCGTAATCGCTCCTTCAAGAAGCTTGGCGATTGTCAAAGGGGAACAACGCAGATTGGCAGAAGAAAGGTTGACTGAGCTTGGTTTTAAAGTGACATATGGTGAAACGGCTTTGTTCCATGATGACTTTTTCTCGAATTCGATCGAAGACCGGGTTGAGGATTTGCATGAGGCGTTCAGGGATCCGAATGTGAAGGGGATTTTTACAGCCATCGGGGGGTATAACGCTAACCAATTGTTACGGTATATCGACTATGATTTGATTAAGGAAAATCCAAAAGTGTTGATGGGTTATAGTGATATAACCGCAATTTTATTGGCCATTTATAATAAAACAGGTTTAACTACATATTCAGGTCCTCATTTCTCGACGTTCGGGATGAAGGCTGGTCTGGATTATACGATGGAATATTTTAAAAAGGCTGTAATTGAAAGTGAAGGCTTTTATCTTGATCCAAGTGAAACGTGGAGTGATGATTCCTGGCATTTAGAACAGGATGACCGAACTTTCCACCCGAATGGTGGATATATGGTCATTCAGGAAGGTGAAGCTGCTGGGACAATCATTGGAGGTAATCTTTGTACACTCAATCTATTACAAGGGACAGAGTTCATGCCATCTTTAAAGGACAGTATCCTTTTCATAGAAGATGACGAAGAAAGCCATCCATTCAGTTTTGACCGGGATTTACAATCCTTGCTCCATCAGCCAGGTGCAAATGGGATTAAAGGAATCGTCATCGGCCGTTTCCAAAAAGATTCAGGAATGACTGAATATGCCTTGCAGGAAATCATCACTTCCAAAAAGGAGATATATGGCATACCCGTAATCGCTAATGCCAACTTCGGTCATGTACATCCATTTGTAACGGTGCCGGTTGGTTCAAAAGCAGTAATGAAGGTGAAGAATGGAAAAGCGACGATCCAAATCCTTTCATGATACAGTTTAAAGATGCCGTTCAAAAAAGTGGACGGTGTCTTAATCTGTTTTGGATGTGGATGAATATATTTTGCATTATGGTGTATTTTAGGAGTCTTTCCTCTTGTCAGCCCTGAAAATACTCCTATTTTACAAGCATTATTAGGGAATATGAGTCTAATAGTTCAAATTCTATATTTTTCTGATATAATACTAAGAGATTTAAAATAGAAAAGGTGATTATGTGTTATTAACAATTCCAGCATCCATTCGTTTAGAAGGGGCTTTGGCCGAGTATAATAAAAAAGGCCGTGTGAGCCATACATGTTTCGTATGTAACGAAGACACTTCTAATGGGGATGCAAGTAGCTTGAACTACTATAAGTTAGGAACTAAAAAAGTTTGTCATTCCTGCATGAAAAATGTTTTGCGTCATCCGTCTTTAAAAGAGTATGAATATGTACATACCTCAGTTATCGATAAAACTGCTTTTTATAAAAATGTGCTGGCTGTTTTAAAGGATGAAAGTTTTTTGGAGTCAATTCGTGAAGAAAAACTAAATAGCGCATTGTAAGAAAAAAGTGTATCTCTTGCGGATACACTTTTTTTGTCGCCATTTTTTTGACGAGCCCCGATGAATCCAAGAAATTTTTCCTTTTACATGCATAGGCCAATTTCCTTAGCAAGATTGCCTTCATCTGGACATACACTTTATTATATTGCATTTGTTTTTAAAGAGAAGGAGTGTGTGGGCTTATGGAGCAGTCTTCATTGATCAAACCGGTCCTGGGAGGAGCCTACCCGACTATCAGTCATGGTCAGGGAGTTTTTTTGTACGATAAAGATGGAAAGGATTACCTTGATGCTTCTTCCGGTGCTGTTACAGCCAATATTGGCCATGGAGTCCAGGAAATCATTGAGGCAATGGTAAAACAGGCTAAACAGGTTTCATTCGTGTATCGTTCCCAATTTACGAGCGATGCTGCAGAGAAACTTGCCGGAAAAATTGCCGAATTGACCAAAGGGGAACTGACATACAGCTTTTTTGTAAACAGCGGCTCCGAAGCGACTGAAACGGCATTGAAAATTGCCATTCAGCATTGGCAGGAAAAAGGGAAGCCAAAGAAACAGAAAATCATATCGAGATGGATGAGCTACCATGGCATCACGATGGGAGCTCTTTCAATGTCCGGACATCCGATTCGCCGGGAACGATTTACTCCTTTGCTTGAATCATATCCTTCTGTATCTCCTCCATATTGTTACCGATGTCCACTTCAACTTGATTCACATACGTGCGGAATGGCCTGTGCTTCGGAATTGGAAGCATCAATCCGGCGTATTGGCAGTGAAAATATAGCTGCATTCATTGCTGAGCCTGTTATCGGCGCAGCCGGAGGGGCCATCGTTCCTCCTGATGGTTATTTTCGAAAACTCAAGGAAATCTGCGAAGAGAATGATATTTTATTCATTGCGGATGAAGTAATGACCGGATTTGGACGTACCGGCAAGATGCTTGCTTGTGAATATTGGGATGTGGAACCTGATATCGTAACATTTGGTAAAGGGATGAGTGGGGGGTATACCCCGATAGCTGCCGCAGTAATGACCAAAAACGTGATGGAGCCCATAATGAAAGGCTCGAAGTCAATTATAGGAGGCCATACGCTTAGTGCTAATCCGTTATCGTGTGCGGTTTCTTTGGCCGTTTTAGAATATGTCGAAAGGAATGAACTTGTCGAAAAATCAGCCGACAGAGGGAATTACCTGATTAGGGGCCTGAAAAAGTTGGCTGGGAAGTATTCCTTTATCGGTGATATCCGCGGGAGAGGTTTATTGATTGGCATCGAATTCGTCCAGGATAAAGTGACCAAGGCGCCATTTCCGAAGGAGGCAGACGTGACCAATGAAATCATTGAATTGGGAATGAGGAATGGAATACTTCTCTATCCCGCAGCCGCAGGCCTTGACGGTGTAACCGGGGCAGCCATCATCATCTCCCCGCCGTTAACGATATCGGAAGAGGAGTGTGCTGAATTGTTAATGAGGGTCGATATAACTTTTAGGCAATTTAATGAATCGATAGGTAAACGTTCCTCACAACAAGGAAGTGAGTCATAGTGGTGGAAAATACATTCCAGAAGATTTGTCGTTTGGAGGATGTCCGCCATCACTTTAAAGATAATCAGTCCATCCTGTTTGGGGGATTCGGCGGCATAGGGACGCCACCGGGATTGATCAATCTGATTTTGGAATCAGGCATTAAGGATTTAACCTTGATTGGGAACGATACAGGTTTCCCCGATATCGGAATCGGAAAACTGGTCACCCAACGCCGTGCGAAAAAAATCATCGTTTCCCATATCGGTTCCAATCCAAATGCAGGACTATTAATGAACAATGGAGAACTCGAAGTGGAGTTTTCTCCGCAAGGAACGCTTGTCGAACGCATCCGGGCCGGAGGGATGGGACTAGGCGGGATATTGACCGATATTGGAATTGAGGCCGATATCGTCCGGGACGGCAAGCAAACCGTAAAGGTAGGTAAGAAAAATTATCTGGTGGAACCGGCATTAACTGCAGATATCGCCATTGTTTACGCAGAAATGGCAGATCCTTATGGAAATCTTATATTTGATAAAAGCGCCAGGAACACGAATCCAATCGTTGCTGCGGCTGGACAAATCACTATAGTCGAAGCCATGCAAATCGTTCCGCTTGGCTCTTTGGATCCAGAGGACATCATTGTTCCGGGTGCCTTTGTGGATTATATCATTCCATCAAAAGGAGTCGATTGGAAATGGGTTTGGGAACAGAAGATAGAAACAGAATAGCGAAACGGGCAGCAGCAGAAATAAGCGATGGGATGCTGGTCAATTTGGGAATTGGCATTCCATCACTTGTACCGAATCATCTTTTGAATGACCATAAAGTTATGTTTCATGCGGAAAATGGACTTGTGGGAATTGGCAGTACTCCTGAAACGGGGAAGGAAGATGCGCATCTTTGCAATGCAGGTGGTCTGCCGATCACCATTAGAGCAGGGGCTTCCTACTGCGATAGTACTGTTGCGTTTGGGATGATACGGCGTGGCAGGGTGGATATCACGATTCTAGGAGCCCTTCAAGTAAGTCAAGCGGGGGATCTCGCTAATTGGATTGTCCCGGGAAAGAGGGTGCCAGGCATGGGCGGTGCCATGGAACTGGCTGCAAAGGCCAAAAAGGTCATTGTCTTGATGGAACATAACGATAAAGCGGGCATGTCTAAATTAGTCAAAAAGTGTACGTTGCCGTTAACTGCCAAGAAATGCGTACATATGATCATCACCGAACTAGGCGTGTTTTCCGTAACTTCGGAGGGCCTCCTTTTAACTGATGTATTTGATACGTCCAGCGTTCAGGAAATCAGGAATCAGACCGAAGCCTCGTTTACCGTCTCTGAAAACATCCATATTTTAAAAGAATGAGAGAGGAGAATGGATATGTATGAGGAAAAAATAAGAACATGGTTGAATGAACATCGGATGAATGGGGTTCAGCTTTTGCAAAAACTGGTTCAGGAACCGAGCAAAAGGGGGCAAGAAGGAAGTGCACAAGCCATAGTGGTCGAGAAGTGCAGACAACTTGGTCTAGAAATAGATCTATGGGAGATCGGGGATGAACAATTAAGAAAACATCCCCATTTTTATTGCGACCGCAGGGATTTTAAAGGAAATCCGAACCTTGTGGCTATTAAAAGAGGAACGGGCCAGGGGAAATCCCTTATTTTAAACGGACATATTGATGTAGTTCCTGAAGGAGATCTTGCAGCATGGCACGATGAACCCTATAGCGGCAAGTTAATGGACGGGAAAGTTTTCGGGCGGGGAACGACGGATATGAAAGGCGGCAATGTATCTTTATTGCTGGCCATTGAAGCGATCGTCGAATCCGGAATCCAATTGAAGGGGGATGTGATATTCCAGAGTGTGATTGAAGAAGAAAGCGGTGGTGCCGGCACACTTGCGGCAGTCATACGGGGGTACAAAGCTGATGGTGCAATCATTCCGGAGCCTACAAATATGAAACTATTCCCTTTACAGCAAGGTTCGATGTGGTTTCGGCTGAAAATAAAAGGCAAGTCTGCACATGGAGGCACGAGGTATGAAGGAGTCAGTGCAATAGATAAAGCGGTTGTTGTAATGAAAGAAATCAAGATGCTCGAACAAGAACGGAATGAGTCACTCCGTCACTCACTCTATAAAAATGTCCCTATTCCCATTCCAATCAACATAGGTAGCATTCAAAGCGGGAATTGGCCTTCCTCCGTGCCGGATACAGCCGTTCTGGAAGGCAGATTCGGCATCGCACCGACAGAAACCATGGAGGAGGCACAAAAATCGCTGATGGAGCGAATAGATGCTTTAAACGAGAGTGATGCATGGTTCAAAGAAAAACCTATTGAATTAGAATGGTTTGGGGCCAGATGGCTGCCTGGCAATCTCGAAATAGCTCATCCGCTTATGAAGACAATTGGCACATATTATGAAAAAGTGGTAGGGGAAGTACCGCTTGTCGAAGCGTCCCCTTGGGCGACGGATGGAGGGTATCTATCATCGGTTGGCAATACCCCCGTAGTTGTGTTTGGACCAGGGGAAACGAAGATGGCCCATGATTCGAATGAATATATAGAGGTGGATAAAATGATGGAGGCTGCGGAAATCATCGCATTGACCATGTTAGAATGGTGTGGGGTGGACCAGCAATAGTCAATTTCCCTGAGGTCTGATTCCAGGAAGGGTCAGGCCTTTCGCAACAATTTTTGAAGGTGTGAAAGGAGCGGGACAAATGGAGGCCCGAATCATTGAAAAAAGAATTCAAAAGCCAAGGTGCACCATACATATTACGATAGACCATTTTAATAAGCGAATCAGGGTTGATGATTATCTAGGTCATTTTCAAGAATGCGTAGAGGAATCTTTGAAGGTGGCTAAAGGCATATCAGCAGAAAAAATCATCTTCAAGTCACGCAAGGAAAACGTTCTGGCATTGCTTGCTCAGGGCTTTCTATATGAAGGAAGCATCGATAAATTCTTTTTGGGAAGCGATTGTTTCTTCCTTGTTAAATATAACCGGAATGAAAGGCGCAACAGTGCAGAATGGGAAAAGGAAGATCAAATCCTTACAGATGTTCAGAATCTGCCGATAAAATCCGGATTAGATAATCCGCCGTCAGCCTATCAAGGCCGTAAAGCGGAAGTTACCGATGCACTTCAGCTGGCCCAATTGTATGGGGATGTTTTCCAAGTGTATCCCACACCGATGAATGATCCGATATATGTGAAAAAGTGCATGGAAATGGGAACGGTTTTTTATATTTATGTCCATGAAGACAGGATTGTCAGTGCTGCTTCAGCAGAAATTGATTCCTTTTACCATAATGCAGAAATAACTGATTGTGCGACATTGCCGGAACATCGGCAGTACGGCTTGATGAAACACTTGATTTCCGCGCTTGAAGACTATCTTATTTCACATGGCATTTATTGTATTTATTCGATTGCCCGGTCGCTCTCATTCGGCATGAATGCTGCATTGCATCAGCATGGATACTCGTATCGCGGACGTTTGGCCAATAATTGTTACATCTTCGATAAACTTGAAGACATGAACCTTTGGGTGAAAAATTATACTTGAATGCTCAATTTTAGGCTGTACATGACAAGTTTTTGGCATTTCCTCATATACATCTAGCAAGAGGGTCTTGAGGAGGGATATCTTGCCAAGTGAATTTTTTAATACAAGTGAAGTATTGGAAGCAATATTAGAAACCATTGATGAAGGCATTCATGTGATAGATCCAAAAGGACAGACCATCTTTTATAACGAAGTGGCGGCCAATCATGATGGGATGAAAAGAAGTGAGGTGCTTGGGAAACCGTTGCTTGAAGCCTTCCCTTCTTTGAATCACAAATCATCGACCTTATTGCGTGTCATTAAATCTGAAAAACCAATCTACAACTATAGCCAATCGTATGTAAATGCACATGGGCGAATCATTGAGACGTTAAATACGACGCTCCCCATATATGTAGATGGGTTTATGATAGGTGCTATAGAAATTGCCAAGGATTATTCAAGCTTGAAGCAATTATCTGAAAGGTTAGCAGACCTGGAAAGCTCGCTCATGACGATCAAAAGTCCTGAAAGGAAACCGCCCGGGAACGGCGGATTATATTCTTTCACTGAAATCCTGACTATTGATGCTGGATTTAAAGGTCTGATATCACAAGGGAAAAAGGCTGCCCGCTCCTCCTCATCGGTATTGGTTTATGGGGAAAGCGGCGTAGGAAAAGAGCTTTTTGTTCAAAGCATACACCAGGGTTCGAGCCGCAGTAAAGAACCATTCATCGCGCAAAATTGTGCGGCCCTACCAGAAAATTTATTGGAATCCCTTCTATTCGGTACGGCTAAAGGGAGCTACACTGGGGCTGTGGAACGCCAGGGGCTGTTTGAATTGGCCAATGGCGGTACCTTGTTTTTGGATGAATTGCAATCGATGCCTATTGACTTGCAGGCAAAGCTTCTGCGTGTGCTTGAAGATGGGTTCATCAGGAGGATAGGCGGCACAAAGAGTGTACAGGTGGATGTCAGGATCATGGCTGCTATGAATATAGATCCGAAAAAGGCCGTATCGGATAACAGGCTAAGGCCGGATTTATTTTACCGATTGAACGTATTGAGCTACGAGCTGCCTCCGCTAAGGGAGCGGATTGATGATATAGAGCTTCTTACTGAACATTTCATCTCAAAATTTAACAGAAAATTAGGATTGTCCATAAAAGGCATGGATGAGAAGGCAAAGGTTTTTTTTCGGAAATATCATTGGCCTGGAAATGTAAGGGAGCTTAAACATACCGTAGAATTCATGATGAACCATACGGAGAATGATGTTTTGAACCTTGAGGATTTGCCCCAGTTTCTAAAAAAGCGCACCCCATCAGAAAAAATACTTCCGCTTCGTGAGGCCATGATTGAGATGGAAACAAAATTGATTACCGAGGCCCTTCTTCAAACGAATGGTAACGTTTTTCAGGCGTCGAAGCTATTACAAATTCCAAGACAGACACTGCAATATAAAATTAAAAAGCATATTTGAATGGAAAAAATCGGGATGCAGCCAGCAGTCCGGTTTTTTTATGGGCCTTCGAATTAATGGGTCATTTTGGCACCCTTCTTGCATTTAATACTACTATCATAACTCAGGAGGTATAACCATGTTATTTGACTTATATAAGCCAGATCGCAATTGGAAAGATATAGAGCTATGGAAAGATGTAACCGAGGAACAATGGAACAACTGGCTGTGGCAGCTGACGAATACGATCCGAACTGTTGATGATTTGAAGAAAGTGATAAACCTGACTCCGGATGAAGAGGAAGGTGTGAGGATTTCCACAAAAACCATTCCATTGAATATCACCCCATACTATGCTTCGTTAATGAATAAAGATGACCCAAGGTGTCCAATCAGAATGCAATCGGTCCCAATATCGGAAGAAATGCATAAAACCAAATATGACATGGAAGACCCCCTTCATGAGGATGAGGATTCCCCTGTACCGGGTCTGACCCATAGATATCCGGATCGCGTTCTTTTTTTGGTGACGAATCAGTGCTCCATGTACTGCCGTTATTGTACGAGAAGACGATTTTCAGGCCAAATTGGCATGGGCGTGCCCAAAAAACAATTGGACGCTGCAATCGGTTATATACGTGACACACCGGCAGTTCGGGATGTCCTTATTTCCGGCGGGGACGGATTATTGATCAATGATACGATCCTTGAATACATTCTCAAAAACTTAAGGGAAATTCCTCATGTTGAAATAATCAGGATAGGTACGCGGGCCCCGGTTGTTTTTCCTCAAAGAATCACTGAAAATTTATGCGCCATTTTAAAAAAATATCATCCGGTTTGGCTGAATACTCATTTCAATACCTCGATAGAAATTACCGAGGAGTCAAAGAAAGCATGTGAGATGCTTGCCGATGCAGGTGTACCTGTGGGCAACCAGGCAGTTATTTTAGCGGGGATAAATGACAGTGTCGCAATCATGAAAAAGCTTATGCATGATCTTGTTAAGATTCGTGTCCGTCCATACTATATTTATCAGTGCGATCTGTCGGAGGGCATCGGTCATTTCAGGGCGCCCATTTCAAAAGGCATTGAAATCATCGAGGGGCTCCGGGGCCATACATCCGGGTATGCTGTGCCTACCTTTGTCGTCGATGCTCCTGGAGGGGGAGGGAAAATCACGCTGCAGCCGAATTATATCCTTTCACAATCTCCAACAAAAACGGTGCTGCGCAATTTTGAAGGTGTGATAACCACATATCCTGAACCTGAGCAATATACACCGGGACTTGCAGATGAGTACTTCAAAGGGGTATATCCTGATATGGAAGAAAAACAATCAGATATAGGTGTATCTGGTTTAATGAACGACAAGCAATTCAATTTAGTGCCTGAAGGACTGAAGCGAATGAATCGACGGGAAAAGTACGTGACAAACCCAGAGCATGCTTCATTGAAGAACCAACGTGAAAAGCGAGATTTGTTAAAGGAAAAGAAATTCCATGCACAGCAAAAAAAGAGCACGCCTAAGGGGGATGAATAGCATGGATACGTGTCCATGGTGTGAGAAAGGGAAGCTTGCATCAGTAAAGGGGACTGTGTATTGGGAACTGCCGGATGGTACGAGGGCGGTTGAAATTACGGAAACCCCTTCATCACATTGTGAGAGTTGCGATGCGCTTTTTCAAAGTGATGAAATAGTGAAGGAAATTGAAAATCAACTATTTTTAATTGATTCGAAACAGCTTGAAAAACAAACTACGTACAGTGAGCTAATGAACATGAAAAGGCTGTTGAAACGTAATTACTTTGACTTTTAGCGGCAGGATGCATTTGCGTTTCCATATATGAATGAATAAATCCCCTCATTTAAACAGAATTAGTGCAAACCACTATTTCCATTAGATGAAGGGGATTTTCCCTTTTAGAAAATAATCAGGTTGTTGAAGTGCATTCCATTGAAAGAAGTGGGGTAAACAAGAATGATGCTCTTCGTTCCTTATCGAATCACGAAGAACTAAGTCATATAAAATAAAAAAGATTTTCCGTCTTAAAAGGATGGGATTAACATGGAATGAGTACTTTATTTAAGTGTAATTCCGTAATATAATGAATGCGTTTTTTGATGAAATATCGTGGATTTCTATAAAATGAGGAAGAAAAAACCAAATTCATTTTTAAAAAAGTGGACGGAAGCGAAAGTTTCCGATATATTAAAGCAGAAATCATAGTTATTTTAGGGGGGGCTCGACATCATGAGACCATTTTATTTATATTTAATGAAATTTCGACAACCAAAGGAAATTGATGCAATCACTAAATTTGCCAATCATGCCTATGAGGATCATGGCTTCCCAAAACAATCGACTGATTATAATGAACTGAGCAGTTATTTAGAATTGAATGCAGACTATCTTGAAAGTATGTCAGTATTCGATCAAGCGTGGGAACAGTATGTCCAACTAGAAGAAGGACTCCTATTGGGAGATCAGGAATAGGGAGGATCGGAAGGATGCTTAAAAGCCTTCAAACCCGAATTTTGCTTTATTCTTTACTTATAGCAAGTGTTCCGCTTCTGATATTGGGAATCATATCCTATGGATCACAAAGGTCCCTGCTTGAAAAGGAAGCAAAAAATGCCCTGAATGCAGGTTCACTGAATATAGTAAATGAAACATATAGCTATTTGAACGAACGGATCAGTGATGTGAAGTTAATGAGTGCAAATTCGGTAATCATCAATCCTGGCTATTCAAAAGAAGAGAAGTCAGATGAACTAAAAAAGTTTATCGATGCCAAAGGAAATTATTACGGTGTCTTGCATTTGGATATGAAAGGCAATGTCATTGCAGATACATCCAATAAAATGATCGGGGACAACCTAGCGAAGAAAATATGGTTCAAAGAGGCCTTAGAGGGTCATGAATTCCTTTCTGACGTTTATAAAACCCGGGCTTACTCAGAACCGATAATAGCTCTTAGTGCGCCGGTATATGATAATGCAGGGAAAATGATCGGTGTCGTATCTCCAGCTTTCCGATTGGAAGGGCTTTGGGAGCTGATGGAGAAAAAGGCTAATGAAATTAGCGATAAATACCCAGTGAACTTTTTCATGATCAATCAAGAAGGCATCATGATTTCGAAAAAAGACCCGCATGGCGTCATGCAGGATTCTGCCTTGAAAGAAATGGGATTAACGAAAGATAAGCTGATGGAAGCTTCAATGTCGGATGAATTGTACAGTGCAGAGAATGGGGAAAAAATATATTCCATCCAGCTTGTCCATACGATAGCAGAAACGGAGAATAAATGGTTTGTTGTTGTGGGTGCAGATAAGAAACAAGTGTTTCAGCCTTTGAATGACCTATTAACACGGTACCTGACCATCTACAGCATCGTTTTTGTTTCTATCATTCTGGCTGTCTATTTACTAACAAAGACCCTTGTGCGGCCAGTTCAAGAACTTGTCGAATCGACAGAGGATTTCATTGGAGGAAAGGAATTCATCATTTCCGATAAAAGAAGCTTCGAGGAAATGGAAAAACTGAACCTTGCCTTTCTTAGAATGATGGAAACGATAGAAGATCGTGAGAAGGAAATCGTACGTACGGAAAAATTGAAATATGTTGGCCAGCTTGCTGCCGGTATCGCCCATGAAATCAGGAACCCGCTGACCACAATAAAGGGCTTTTTCCAATTATTGAAGAGCCAGGATCATGATAAAACATTAATAGAAAAATATAGTGATGTCATGCTTCATGAAGTGGATCGGGTCAATGTATTCGTGACACAACTTCTTGATTTGGCAAAACCGCATCAACTGGAATGGGAGAAAATCGATTTAAAGGATTTTCTTGAAGAAATTATAGATACCTATACTTCCTCAATTCCGAGTTCTCGTGTAAGATTAATTAATGAAGTGACACACTCCGTCGTTGTTTATTCAGACAGAAACCGGTTAAGGCAGGTTCTCTTGAATGTCTTGAATAATTCTTGTGAAGCCATCGAAGCAAGTGGGCAGATTGAACTGCATCAGACTTCCGTGTCCCAATATGTAAGATTAGTGATCAGCGATGATGGAAAAGGCATCAGTTCCGAGAATTTAAAAAAAATCGGCATGCCCTTTTATACCACCAAACCGGATGGAAACGGATTAGGTGTGGCGACGTGCATTCAGATAATGGAGGAATTAAAAGGGAAATTCCAAATTGAGAGCGTCCGCGACCAAGGAACGAAAGTGACGCTCATCATCCCCACTACGAACCGTCTCATTAAATGAGGCGGTTTTTGGTTGTAGGGCCCTTTAATAAATGGGCCGGTTACATAGCTAAATGAGCAAAATGCCCCCTCATTTCCATTAACCTCCATGTTTGTTTGTGCATATAATTTACTAATCAAACGATAAGGACCATATTGGGGGATGTCTCTTATGGGCAAAAAAAAACAGCCGAAATTTAAATTAGGCGATACAGTCGTAATAACAATGTATGGGACAGTCGGGAATATAACCGATGTAAAATTTCTCGATGGTGCTTATGTGTATGAAGTGAACTATAGTGAAGGTCTTTATATCGAAAAAACATTGCAATCGATAAATGAATATGAAGGTGAAATCCTTTATCAAAAAGAACAAATCGATATTGAATATAAATATTTATTAGGTGACTTGGTCCAGGTGGATGGATATGAACAGGATTATTTCAAGATTATCGGCTATCGAACGGAAATTTGGCGCTATAAGGAAAATGCCTGGGAGGATGTAATCTATGAGTTATCCAGAATCTCTGATGGTGAATGGCTTGAAGCGCATGAGGAAGAACTGACTTTGATAGCCGATGCTAAACGTGCAGATGGAATCATTAAAAAGTTGGGTCTGCTCCTTCCTAAAAAGAAAAATGAGCTTGCTATCATTGCTAAACAAAACAACCCTGGTAAAGGTGAGCGAGAAATGACAATGACAAAAAATGAAAAAAAGGAAATGATTGATGGACTGTTGGATTTATATAATGATTATTGTAAGCTCTACGAACATTTTGGCGATGATGAATATCGTCACATCATGAAGATCGCCCTTGCTAAAATAGAAAAAGCGGCAGAGGAAATTTATCCAGATCATAAAAAGAAGCAAACGAAGTGAGAGGTATCCCAAATTTTTAAAGGGCAATTTCCAAATTTCCTATAGAAGCTTCCATTCAAATTGAACGCGGATGGATCATGATGAATATAGGCCCTTCAAATGATTTTCCATTATGGGATGCGTTACTGGTATATTTGTCTCTACACATTCATAGACCTTTAAATAAGGGGGCGATGATTTGCGAGAAATTGAGGTTTTTATTGATACAGAAGAGATAGCGGAATTCTTTTTTCAAGAATTGATAAGACGGGGCTATCTTCCAACAGAAGCTGAAGTTGAAGATCTTGCTGACATCACATTCGAATATCTTCTTGAAAAGTGCATAATTGATGAAGAAGTCGATGAGTAACCTGTCATATAAGACGGTTAGCAGCTTCCTATCCCTAATTTTATTAACCATTAAAAAAAGACGGCGGACCTCCGCCGTTTTGTTGCGGTTTAAAGGAAGGGTGTCAAAGTCTTTTCATGATTTCCAGTTTCCTTATCTTTTTCAAGTTCTAGGATAAGGTTCGATTTTCCTAACTTGTGGTTGATATGGTATAGTAGTTTTTGAATATCATTCAACCACAAGTTAAGGAGGACATAGTCGTATGAGCGTACATATTGGTGCAAAAGAAAATGAAATTGCGGAAACGGTCTTACTTCCTGGGGACCCGTTGCGTGCAAAATATATTGCTGAAACATTTTTAGAGGATGCTAAACTTTATAATGAAGTTCGTAACATGTTTGGATATACAGGGACATATAAAGGGAAACGAATTTCTGTACAAGGTACAGGCATGGGTGTCCCATCCATTTCGATTTACGTGAATGAATTGATGAATAGCTATAATGTCCAGAAGCTGATTCGAGTGGGAACTGCAGGAGCGATACAGAAAGATGTAAAAGTCAGGGATGTGATCCTTGCAATGAGTGCTTCCACCGATTCCCAAATGAACCGCATGACTTTCGGCGGGGTTGATTTTGCCCCAACCGCGGATTTCGAATTACTAAGAAAAGCTTACGACGCCGGCACTGCTAAGGGCTTGCAATTGAAGGTCGGTAATGTATTTACGGCCGATCAGTTTTATAATGATAATAGTGATTTGGAAAAATGGGCAAAATACCAAATACTTGCGATAGAAATGGAATCAGCAGCCCTATACACGCTTGCTGCTAAATTTGGCCGTCAAGCTTTATCTGTATTAACCATTTCCGATCACATTTTAACCGGTGAGGAAACGTCGTCGGATGAGCGCCAGTCAACTTTTAACGAAATGGTTGAAGTGGCATTGGAAGCAGCTATCCAGGAATGATAATTGGATGTAAATGACAGGCGGGTGACCAGGAATAAGTGATGCTGTATATGGCAGTTGGGATACAGGCTCATTTGTTCCTTGGTATCCGCATTTTTGTAATGTCAGGAGAGCTGTTGTCCTTGGAGCTTTCTCTATGATTTAACGTTTGCGAAGGGTAAAAAAATTACATATGGTCATAAGTTGTTATTTTTGATAACTATTATTTTTCGATTGGCATGAAAGCTGATAAAATAGGAATGAAATCGTTTATATCGTCATGAAGAATGAAAGTGGTGAGGCTTCAGTGGAAGAAGAAAATCAAAAACAGCCAAAAGAGGCAGGGAAGTTCATTAAAATAAAGAAGTTTACGTTCATTATGGGGATTTTCTTAGTCATATTTCTAACTGCAGGGATTACTACAATAGCCTTGACCTTTGGAGATGAAAAAGTAGAGTCATTAGCACCGGATAAGCATGCGGAATTTGAAAAGCTGTATTCTACATACGAAAAGATAAAAGATGACTATTATGAAGAGGTTGATGAAGAAAAGCTGGTTGACGGCGCAATTAATGGAATGATCAAATCATTGGATGATCCCTATTCTGCTTATATGGATAAAAAGGAAGCATCGAGTTTCGATGAGAGCATTTCTTCATCTTTTGAAGGAATCGGTGCTGAGATTCAGGAGCAGGATGGACAAATCATGGTCGTCTCACCGATAAAAGGGTCCCCAGCAGAAAAAGCAGGGGTAAAACCGAATGATATCATTTTAAGTGTGGACGGTAAAAGCGTTGAAGGACTAAGCTCTTCTGAAGCTGTTCTGAAAATCAGGGGCGAGAAGGGAACGAAAGTGGATTTATCCATCTCAAGAGCTGGTGAGTCGGAACCGATTGAGCTTACCATTAAACGAGACACAATTCCGATTGAAACGGTATATCCGGAAATGCTTGATGATGGAGTTGCAAAAATTCAAGTGACCAGTTTTTCCGAACATACAGTTCAAGAGCTGAAAACGGCGCTTGAAGAAATGTCGAAGAAGGATATGAAGGGTCTCGTATTGGATTTGCGGGGAAACCCAGGGGGACTTCTTGACCAAGCAATAGAAATGGCAAGCCTGTTCATACCTAATGGGAAAGTGGTCCTTCAAGTTGAGGATCGCAGCGGGAAAAAAGTGGTCTATAAATCGGAGAATGATGGAGAACTGAAAATCCCGGTAGTCGTGTTGATTGATGATGGAAGTGCCAGTGCTTCTGAAATCGTTGCAGCGGCTGTCAGTGAGTCTGCGGACATTCCATTGATTGGTGTCAAATCATTTGGGAAAGGGACTGTGCAGACTGTCGAAGACTTTGAAGATGGATCTAACTTCAAATATACGGCAGCTAAATGGTTGACTCCTGAAGGCAATTGGATTCATAAAAAAGGGATCAAGCCGGATATTACTGTGAAGCTTCCTGATTATGCCAGCCTTCCATATATTTCGCCCGATAAGGAATTGAAAGCATCGGATTCTTCGAGTGAAGTGAAAGCTGCTGAAGAGATGCTGAAGGAAGCAGGCCATGATCCAGGTAAGATAGATGGATTCTTTGATGAAGCCACAACGAATGCGGTTACAGCATTCCAAAGGGAACAAAAAATTAAAGAAACTGGCACAATTAAAGATGATACTACCGTGAAATTGATGCAGGTCATCCGGGAGAAAATCCTTAAGAACGACACACAAGTGAAAAAGGCGGTAGAAGTATTAAAGAAAGAAATCAATAAATGATTTTGCCAGAAAAGCCTGTCAGCGATTATCGTTGGCAGGCTTTTTTTATCGTTTATGCATAGGATTCCAATATTAGGCAGAGAATAGGGGTAATTTTCCGATGAGGTGAGGTAATGAAAGAAAAGGTATTGTTCATATATCTATTGATCCTGATTCTGGCAGGCTGCACCTATGCCCCTTTACCCAAACAAAATGGAAATGCAGTTACGGAAAAAAAACTAACCAAAGAAGAGAATCAGGAAAGCGTGAAAACTTTTCTGTTAATTGGTGTGGATACCAGGGGAGAGGACAAATCTCGGTCAGATGCGATTATACTGGCAAAATACTTTCCTGAGCAGGAAAAACTGAAGCTGGCTTCGATTATGCGTGATAGTTATGTGAAAATCCCCGGGAATAAATCAGGGTATGACAAAATAAATGCAGCTTATTATTATGGTGGAAGGGAACTTCTCAAGAAAACCATACAGGAAAATTTCGATGTCAAGGTCGATCATGTAGCGGTAATTGACTTCCATGGCTTCGTGAAGATGGTCGATTTACTTGCACCTGATGGGGTAGCGGTGAATGTGGATCAGGAAATCATTGATGATATGAGCATCCAAGCAAGCGTCGGTAAAAATGTTTTACATGGTGAGGAAATATTGAAATATGTCCGTTTTAGACATGACGATGAAAGTGATTTTGGAAGGGTAGAGCGTCAACAAGAAGTAATGGTCCAATTAAAAACAGCGTTTATAAATCAAATCTCATCCTTCGAAGGGATGGCCGACCTTCCTAGTATCATCGAACAAGGACTCTCGTACTTGGATACAGACATTGGACTGAAAACAATAATGGAAATGGGTCCAAAAGCCGTCTTCCATACACCCGACACCGTCGAAACCTTAAGGGTTCCAGTTGAAGGAAGCTTTAAAGATGAAATATATCCCCAGTCCGGAGCCGTTTTGGAAATGGACTACACTAAAAATAAGAAGGCACTTCAGGAGTTCTTTTCAAAATAACAAGCATTTTCAAATGTCTTTTGTTATCGAAAACATCCTTATATTAAGTAATATGTTCGAAATACTAAAAATATTGTATTATAGACCTCGCAAGAATAATCATAAAAACGAGAGGGATACGAAATCCTTCTCGTTTTTTATCACTAATAAAGCAACCTGGATCATTTAACAAAATGTGGAATGTTTTTGATGAAATCCGGTGTTATGATGCCGTTTTCGGTAATAATGCTTGTAATTAGATAATTCGGTGTAACGTCAAAGGCTGGATTGAAAGTCTTCACGTTTTCCGGAGCGATCCTAACACCTTGAATGAAGGTGATTTCCGCTTCATTCCGTTCTTCGATTGGGATGGAAGTGCCGGATTCGAGAGTAAGGTCGAAAGTGCTTGATGGAGCGGCTACGTAAAAAGGGATACCAAAGTGCTTGGCTAATATGGCCAATCCCAATGTCCCGATTTTATTGGCTGTATCTCCATTAGCCGCAATCCTGTCGGCACCGACGATAATTCCATTTATTCGTTTCTGGTGAATCGTATGGGCAGCCATATTATCAGAAATCAATGTGACATCAACCCCCGCTTGCATCAATTCCCAAGCAGTCAAACGCGCCCCTTGCAGGACAGGCCTGGTTTCACATGCATACACTTTTAGCGGAAAGTCCCTTTCTTTAGCCAGGTGGAAGGGAGCCAAGGCTGTGCCATACCGAGCCGTGGCAATTCCCCCAGCGTTGCAATGCGTTAGAATGGAATCTCCTCTAGTGAATAAGGATAAACCATGTTCCCCGATTTTCCTGCACATTTCTTCATCTTCAGCAAAGATGGCTTTAGCCTCCGATACAAGTGCTTCCTTGGCAGTTGAAATGCTTTGCGCAGCTTGAAGAGTGTTCTCCATCCTCTTTAACGCCCAAAAAAGGTTGACAGCAGTTGGCCGTGAAGAGGCGAGTTTTTCAATATGCTTCGTTACATTTTTCTTGAATTCCCCTAATTCAGCGGTTGTTTCCTGTTTGGCACCAAGTGCAACACCAAATGCTGCCGTCAGTCCAATTGCTGGGGCACCGCGAACCTTTAATGTCAAAATGCTGTCATATACATCATCAACAGAATGAAGTTCAATAAATTCAGTTATGGATGGAAGGGCTTGTTGATTTAATAATGTAATATGGGTATCATCCCATTGTACCGAATATGGTAAGGGTGCTAGTGTAGTCATGTGCAGGTCTCCTTTTAAATGGCTGAATAAGATGGCAGAGTGCGTTGCTTCAACGCTTCAATGACAGCTGGAACATCCAATTCTCCCCGTTTTTTAATTAAAAAAGCACCAATTTCCAATGTTGCCGTTTTGGCAGCGATTCTTGTTTCTTTATCTTCAATGACGTTTAAATCGGCAACATGGGAAAGTCCGATGGTGCGCCGGATCAATTCACATCCGGCAAAACCGAATGCATCTTTTTTGAATTTTGTCAGTAAATAAGGCAGATAACCTTTCACATGGCGGAATGGGCTTTTATTTTGGGCTTCCCATAATTCGGAATAAGTTTCTTCAAAGGCGTTCCAAAATTCATGAAGGTGTGTGAAAATCTCTTCCTTTCCAGTGCCATTACGTGTGACTGCCTGAAAGAGAAGGTTGGCGGTGTATTGACCAAGGTCAAAACCAACTGGACCATAAAAAGCGAATTCCGGATCAATAACCTTTGTTTCAGTTTCACTTGCAAATATACTTCCAGTATGTAAATCTCCATGAAGCAAGGCTTCCTGCTCGGTTTCAAAGCTTTGTTTCAGCTTAGCGACCTCAAGTATCACTTCTTGATCATTCCATATATTTTTGGCGGCATCTGTCAATTCCACCTCGAAATCTCCCGGGAGTTCCTCAAAAAATGGATCCGTGAAAATAAAGACCTCGGTGATTTTGCAGAGTTCGGGATTCGTGAAATGTCGGGCCACTTCCTTTTTCGCAGAGGGTTCTAAATGATAATCGGATGTATAATATGCTGTCTTCGCAACATATTCACCAATATGCTGTGAAAGCAATGGATATGAATCGCCATCGATCAATCCTGTTCTAACGATTTTCAAGTGCGATAAATCCTCCATGACTGTGATGGCAAGCTGTTCATCAGAATAATAGACTTGCGGTACGAATTCTGGGCAATAACTTCTGAAATGAATCAGCGCATTCGCTTCAATGGCAGCTCTTTTCAATGTCAGCGGCCAACTTTCGCCAAGTACCTTGGCATAAGGGACCGCTTGTTTAATTATAATTCCTTTATTTGTGACTATGTCTGTAATATGAAAAACATAATTTAAGTTTCCATCGCCGATTTCTTTACATGTTAAACTTGCATCCGCATTGACCAACCCAAGTTTTTTTGCAAGGGTTACAGCTGTTTCGTTAGTCAATCTTTTAAAATTTGAATGGTTTTGAGTCATTCTTTTCCCCTCCAGATTCAAAATAAGAATAAAAAAGCCTCTTTCATATAGAAAGAGGCAGAAGTTTTGGCTTCGGACCTCTTATCTTCCAGAAAATGAATTCTGGTGGAATTAGCACCGTGCTCTGTGGATTTTATAATCCGGCGGTGAATCCGCCCCATTTCACAATGGTATTACAGTCGGTTGCTGGGCTTCATAGGGCCTTTATCCCTCAGCCTGCTCTTGATAAGAGTAAATGTTTTCTGAAATTTTAATCTTCGGGAAAATAATATCAACTTTTTAAATAGTTTGTCAATGGGTAAATTAATAAAAATCAGGACGGCGATCTTCGAATACAGGTATTTTGTTACGTGCTTCCGTAACTTTATTGAAGTCCAAGGTGCCTGTCAAGAGTTCGTTTCCTTCTCCGGCTTCACTTATGATATTCCCCCATGGATCAATAATTAAGGAATGACCGGCAAATATATTATTGACATCCGAACCTGAACGATTAACGGCCACAACATAGGCTTGGTTCTCGATGGCACGGCTAATCAATAAGGCCCTCCAGTGATCGAGTCTCGGCTTTGGCCATTCAGCCGTTACAAATAGAACTTCGGCGCCTCGAACGGTATGGGCTCGCTGCCATTCAGGGAAACGGATGTCATAACAAACGAATCCAGCACATATTTTTTCATCAAGAGTAAATAAACCATCTTTTTCTCCTGGCTGCAGGAAATGATGTTCATCCATTAACTGAAATAAGTGAAGCTTATCATATTCTTTAATGAGATTTCCCTGTTTGTCGATGATGATCATGGTGTTATAGATTCCTTTGCTTGTTTTTTTCGCAACGGAACCGCCTACGATGTGAATCTGGTGTTTCTTTGCCTGTGTTTTAAGGAATTCAATCGTTTTTTCCGCCTCTTGATCAGCAATCTCATTTAATCTGGTCAAGTCGTATCCGGTTGTCCAAAGCTCTGGTAAAATGACTATATCGGGTTTTGACCGTGCTGCTTTTTCCATCCATTGTTCTGCAACCTGAAAATTGATAGCTGGTTGCCCGAATGCTATATCCATTTGAATACAAGCTATTTTCCACTTCATCGTTTAAAACCCCCACATGAAAAAATGCTTTACAAGACTATGATAAACATATATCATTTGTGACTAGAATTTCAAGAAATTTCAGAGAAGGTGTATATATGGTGCAATTCGAAAAATCCGGACAGCTTCAGGACCTGCCAAAGCAGTTTTTTGCCTCACTAGTCGCAAAAGTCAATGCCATCACGGAGCAAGGACATGATGTCATTAATTTAGGCCAGGGAAACCCTGATCAGCCGACACCAGAACATATCGTGAAAAGTTTGCAGTCTGCCGCTGAAAAAACGATTAATCATAAATATTCGCCATTCCGGGGACATCAATATTTAAAAGATGCTGCTGCCGTCTTTTATGAACGTGAATACGGTGTCAAGCTGGATCCGAATAGTGAAGTGGCGATTCTCTTCGGGGGAAAGGCAGGTCTTGTCGAACTGCCGCAGTGTTTATTGAATCCGGGTGATACGATCCTTGTTCCAGATCCCGGCTATCCGGATTATCTTTCCGGTGTTGTTTTAGCCCAGGCAAAGCCCGAACTCATGCCCTTGACAGAAGAAAATGATTTCCTTCCGAAATACAGTGACATACATAAAGAAGTTCTTGATAAAGCCAAAATGATGTTCTTGAACTATCCGAATAATCCCACAGGTGCTTCTGCAACTGAAAGTTTCTTTGATGAGACAGTCTCCTTTGCAAAAGAGCATTCAATTTGTGTGGTCCATGACTTCGCTTATGGGGCGATAGGATTCGACGGAAAAAAACCGATAAGCTTTCTCCAGGCGGAGGGAGCGAAGGATATAGGAATAGAAATCTACACACTATCGAAAACATACAATATGGCAGGGTGGAGAGTCGGCTTCGCTGTGGGGAATAAGAGTGTCATAGAAGCTCTTGAACTATTACAAGACCATCTTTATGTGAGTCTCTTCCCGGCGATACAAGAAGCTGCGGCAAGCGCATTGCTTGACTCGCAGAGCTGTGTAGAGCAGTTAGTGCAGATGTACGAGGGGCGAAGGAATGTTTTCATTAAGGGATTGAAGGCAATCGGCTGGGATGTCAAGGCTCCTGCGGCTTCGTTTTTTGCCTGGCTCAAGGTACCTAAAGGTTTTACGTCCGAGAGTTTTGCAGACTATCTATTAACGCATGCCCACGTAGCTGTTGCCGCAGGGAATGGATTTGGTGAATTTGGCGAAGGGTACGTCAGGGTAGGGCTGCTGACTTCGGAAGAACGGCTGAAAGAGGCTGTGGAACGGATAAGTACATTAAAATTATTTTAACGACAATGAGATATTCGATTAATTCACCCTTAAATAGTTAAAACTTATTGACAAAGTAGGGATTACCTGTCAGAATACAAAATAAATTCTTAATCTTTCGATACTTGAATGCAAATTATATATCAGCGTTTTCTTATTTTGAGCAGGTGGAGGGACTAGCCCTATGAAGCCCAGCAACCGACTGTAATTCCATTGTAAAATGGGGCGGAATTCTTCGCCGGATTTTCAAGAAATCCACAAGGCACGGTGCTAATTCTTGCAGCCAATGGCTGGGAGATAAGAAGATGGCTTTTTAAAGCCTCTTCTTTATGAAGGGGCTTTTGCCATTTTGAAACCATTTGAGGTCAATGACATCGAGAGTTTACTAACGTGATATAGGAGTGATCAAATGAGCGAGATAGTCGCTACTTATTTAATTCATGACTTTAATGGAAATCATGAGAAAAAAGCAGAGAGCATTGCCTTAGGATTGACTGTCGGGACATGGACGGACCTGCCCCATTTGGTCCAGAAACAACTGGAAAAACATAAGGGACGCGTCGTATCGGTGACACCGCTACCTGAAGAAGAGAGGGCAAACAGCTACTTTAATCGTAAAGTATACCGTTCGCTTATTAAAATTGCCTATCCGGCAGGGAATTTCTCCAATGATTTACCTGCAATCCTCACGACGGTCTTCGGCAAACTTTCATTGGACGGAGAAATAAAACTTATCGACTTGGATTTTGTCGGTGATATTCAAAAAGCCTTTCCCGGGCCGCAATTTGGCATTGGAGGCATAAGGGAAAAGGTTGGCGTATTTAACCGTCCCCTGGTGATGAGCATCTTTAAAGGTGTATTAGGAAGAGACCTAACATTCCATAATGAGCAACTGAGGCAGCAAGCATTAGGAGGTGTCGACCTTGTTAAAGATGATGAAATCCTCTTCGACCAGGAACTGACTCCATTTTTCGATAGAATAAAAACGGGAAAAAGAATTTTGAATGAAGTCTATGAAACCACTGGCCACCGAACTTTATATGCTGTCAATCTATCAGGGAAAACATTTGATTTATTGGATAAGGCAGAGCAAGCGGCTGAAGCAGGGGCAGATGCTTTATTGTTCAACGTTCATACATATGGTTTGGATGTATTGCAGGCCTTGAGTGAACATGATCGTATCAAACTGCCGATCATGGCGCACCCCGCATATAGCGGGGCATTGGCATCTTCATCATTTTACGGGATCGGCTATCCATTATTGCTTGGTAAATTAGTAAGGTTATCAGGTGCGGATTTATCCTTGTTCCCATCCCCTTATGGAAATGTCGCACTTGAAAAAAAGGAGACCTTGGCGATTGCTGAAGCTCTGACAAAAGATGAACTTTCTTGGGAAAAAGCCTTCCCTGTTCCTTCTGCTGGCATTCATCCGGGCATGGTACCGGACCTAATCAAGGATTTTGGGATCGATAGTGTGATTAATGCCGGAGGTGGAATTCACGGGCACCCTGATGGAGCAGAGGGCGGGGCCAAGGCTTTCCGTTCTGCTGTGGAAGCCGTTCTAGCAGGAAAGGACCTATCTGAAGCGGCGGCTGAGGAAGAATCACTAAAAAAAGCTCTTGTGTTATGGGGAGGCCTATAAGAAATAATGAAACCGATCATCTTTTGTGATTTTGACGGAACGGTCACCAACACGGATAATATCATTTCCATCATGAAGAAATTTGCGCCTCCGGAATGGGAAGCGTTGAAAGACGGTGTCCTTCAGCAAAAAATCAGTATATCTACAGGAGTAGGGGATATGTTTTCCCTGCTTGATAGCGGCTTGAAGGATGACATCATCCAATATGTAAGAAAGACGGCCGGTATCCGTCCAGGGTTTTATGAATTCGTTGAGTATACGAAACAAGCCAACATCCCTTTATATATTGTAAGCGGGGGCATGGATTTTTTCATTGCACCGCTTTTAAATGATATCTTGCCAACTGAGTCCGTTTATTGCAACAATGCATTTTTTGATAAGGAAAAGATTTATATTGAATGGCCACATGCTTGTGATGATCAATGTACTAATGATTGCGGGTGCTGCAAGCCATCCATTATGAGGGAAATTGCGGGAGCGGAAGATTTTAAATTCGTTATTGGAGATTCAGTAACGGATTTTGAAGCTGCAAAACAGGCCGATTTTGTCATAGCCCGTGACATACTGCTTGAAAAATGTGATAGGGAAGGAATTCCACATCAAGGATTTGAAACATTTTTTGATGTAATTGACATTTTAAAGCAGCAGGAGGTGGTTAAAGCATGAACAATCATTCTAAAGAATGGCAGGAGCTGGCAGATATTAAAGCTGAATTGGCCGAAAGGGATTGGTTTATGGGAACTAGCGGGAACTTGTCCATTCGGGAGCCCAAAAGCCCTTTATTTTATATTACGGCAAGCGGTAAGGATAAAAGGAAGCAATCGGATTCGGACTTTTTACTGGTGGATTTAAAAGGAAAACCAGTAGAAGAAACGAACCTAAGACCATCGGCCGAAACTTTACTTCATACAGTCATTTACCGGAAAACAAATGCGAACTGTGTACTTCATGTCCATACAGTTGAAAATAATGTGATATCCGAATTGTACGGAGATGAAGGCCAAGTTTCCTTTCGTAATCATGAAATCATTAAAGCGACCGGTCGGTGGGATGAAGATTCGGAACTTCGGATTCCAATCATATATAATCATGCTGACATTCCGCTCTTATCCGAGAAGTTCAAGACACATGTCGAAGAAGACTCTGGCGCCGTGCTGATCCGCAATCATGGTATTACGGTTTGGGGTAAAAGCGGACTCGAAGCAAAGAGAATACTTGAAGCGTGCGAATTTTTATTTCAATATCAATTGTTGCTTAATCAACAAAAGGCGTTTGCAGGTACTTTAAGATAAACACTCATAGAGGAGGAATGAATGATGGCGACGATCAGATTCCATGAAACAAACGAGGTTATTGAAAACGGTGAACAGGTAAAAGGATTTTTAGAAACACAAGGGGTTATTTATGAGCAATGGGACATTTCCAAATTACCGGCCCATCTTGTGGAAAAATACGATCTAACGGATGCTGAAAAGGAGGAAATCCTTGTGGCATTCCAATCAGAGATAGCGGAAATCTCCGAAAGAAGAGGCTATAAAGCGCATGATATCATCACATTATCCGATGCGAATCCGAACTTGGATCAAATGCTTGAAAACTTTAAGCAGGAACATCACCATGAAGATGATGAAGTTCGTTTCATAGCAGGCGGAACGAGTATCTTTGCCATTGAAGGCAAAGATAAACAGTGGTTTGATGTGCGCCTTAATCCAGGAGATCTAATTAGTGTACCAGAATCAACAAGACATTATTTCACGCTTGCAGAAGATAGGAAAACTGTTGCTGTCCGTATTTTCGTTACAGCGGCTGGATGGGTGCCGATTTACGAAAAAGACGAAGTTCAAGCATGAATCAATGTTGAAAAACCAGCTTACGGGCTGGTTTTTTTATATGGTCCCGGCAAGTGCTTTAGTAAGATAAGTATGATAAAATTTAACGGAATCGAATTTAACCGGATCATAGGAGCAGATAAGAATGAAAACAACCGAAGTGTACATATTGGGCGGCTTTCTCGGCAGCGGGAAAACGACGCTTCTTCGAAATATATTAAAACAAGAAAGTGAAGCGGGAAGAAAAGTCGCCGTTCTTTTAAATGAGCTCGGCAGTGTATCGGTTGACAGCGGACTCATTGGTGATGGAGTGCCTCTGAAGGAGTTGTTTGACGGGTGCATCTGTTGCACAATTCAAGATAAACTGGAGGTTCAGCTTCATGAATTGCTAACAGAAAATGACCTTGATGCGGTTTATATTGAAACGACGGGCGCAGCTCATCCAGTTGAAGTATTGGATGGCATCATGTCGCCGATTTTCGCCAAAAGGCTGGAGTATAAAGGGATTATCACGGTCGTCGATTTATTAAGGTGGCGCGATCGGGAGGAACTATCTCCGCAGCTTCGACAGCTGCTTGCCGAGCAAATCCACCATGCCGATTTCATATTATTGAATAAAGCGGATTTAGTAAGTGAGATGGAGGCCGCACGGCTGATATATACAATACAGGCGCTGAATATGGAAGCTGTATGTTTATTGACGGAGTATGCAGCCGTTTCCTTGATGTCATTGCAAGGGATGCAAAGAAAACGGCAAACTGGCCATCAAAAGCTTGATGTGCATGACCATTTGCATTTAACTGCAGTCGTTCATACATTTGAAGGTGCCGTGGCACAAACCGACTTTGAAGAGTGGCTTAGGTCCCTGCCGGAAACGGTCTATAGAATGAAAGGATACATTTCCTTTACACATTCACAATACCCCCATTTATTTCAATACTCCTACGGAATGCCGATGTATATGAATGAAATGATGAAAATGCCATTGAATATCGTCATGATAGGGGAAAAGTTGGATAAGGAAATGTTGATCGGTCAATTGAAGGATTTGGAAGCGAAAGCGGCCCGATAAACGTTTACCGCCCATATAAGAAGGGAAACATAAAAAAAAGACTTTCTTATCAAGGAGGCGGTATTAGTGCCATGGAATAAGAACGATTACCCAAATTCGATGAAGAATCTGGATAAAGATGTCAGGGAAAAGGCTATAGAAATCGCGAATGCATTATTGGATGAAGGATATGAGGATGGAAAAGCCATTCCAATTGCCATAGACCGGGCTAAGATGTCGGTGGGAAAAGATTGAAAAAATGGTCAGACCCATTTGTGGGTCTGACCATTTTTATTCTTGCATTCCAAAGGCGGCAAATGTCTTTTCGTCTTCTATTAATCCGCACGCAGCACATTGCACCCGAACTTCAGGACCATTATATGCTAGATGGAACGGCTGAAGGGAATCGTTCGAATATTGTTCAACGATCTCACCGGATTGCGGATCCTTTTTAATGGGAGTTGCTACTTGCTGAATGAGATTGAAGCGAGATTTATTTGTCCGGCAATTCGGACAGCGGTATACTTGAGACATTGTACTCACTCCTTTTTTGAATTTTAAATCGTATTATTAAGATAGTCTTTACAAACTTGATCATTAATATGTATAAATTAGTAATGGATGGAAGGGATACTATGAAAGAAAATATCAGGCAACAAGAATTACTCGTGGCTTATTTAAGCATATGGAACAATCGTAAGGTGACCGATGGAGGAGGAGGGGAAGTGTTGTCGGAACTCATCCGCCGTGAGCTTTTGGATGAAAATGCCCATCCCCGTGCCCGAAAACCAGTATTGGAGAAATTTTACCTCTCTATTAAACGCGTGATGGAGTCTTCGCTTTCGGAAGAAATGAAAAATGCAATCGTCATGCTCTATATCACTGAATTGGAAAGATTATGATTTCCGATTGTGATACTGATGCTTGTTAGCAAATATTCTTTTCTGCTTCATACTTTTTTCACAAATCATTGTTAAAATTTTTAAAAAATAGATATTTAATGAATAAGGAGCTTAAAATATGAAGTGGGGCATTTGGCTTTTTCTTGCCATCGTACTGCTTACTGGGTGTAATAGCGGTCATGCATTTACTAAAATCAATAAAAGTGAATCTTTCCTGGCGACTGTCAATATCAAGGATACTTCTCTGACTTTCATGGATGAAAACTATCATCCATTTGCAAAATGGGATATTTCAGAACCATTTACCGGAGCCCTGCTCTTGGCAGACAAAAATACTATCCTGCTTTATGGAAAAGAGATGGAGAAAGTACAAGTTTACTCTTTATCAGCAGGAAAACTGATAAACAGTTGGGAGATTGGGAAAGGAATCGTCAATATGCAGTTGTTACGTGATGGAAAAAGCATTGTGGCGGTCAATCAAGCGAATCACTCCATTCATTTTTTAAATGCTGATGGGGAGGAACAGGATATTGTCAAGGTTGGTAAAAGCCCCTTGACCGTTCTTCAAGGAGAGCAAGCGAATCGTTTGTATGTTATTAATTTTGGTGATACCAAATGTTCAGTGATAAATCTTGAAACGAAAAAGGTCGATTTCGAATTTCCCGTACATAGTTCAAGCACAGGCACATTATTAAGGGAAGAAAAGGATGAAATTTGGATCGGGGGACACGGTGATGGGGACCAAGTGGAAGAAGATCTATATATTTATTCGGCAAAAACGGGAGAGTTGAAGAAGAAGCTGAAGGCCCCCACCATGCCGATAAAGTTTTTGGAGAATGCTGAAGGGATTTTTGTCCTTAGTCATGGTACAAGCTCCTTATATAAATTGAATGATCAATATGAGGAAGTGAAAAGCAAAGTGGTCGGGGTCAACCCCTTTGAAATGGCGAACTTTAACGAAGACGTGGTCGTGGCGGGATATGATAGTGATGAAGTGTATGTAATGGATGCTGAAACAGTCGATGTTAAAAAAACGATCAAAGTCGGCGAAGGTCCGTTCCAATTGATGTTGAGGGAGTAGATGACATGCATGCTTACACCATTTTAGTCGTGGATGATGAAGAAGATATGCGAAATCTAGTTGAAATGTATTTGCTGAACTCAGGGTATCGATGCCTTCAAGCTGCGAATGGTAAAGAAGCTATTAGTATGGTTGAAACAAAGGAAGTGGATTTAATCCTATTGGATATCATGATGCCAGGTATGGACGGATTCTCCGTTTGTGAAGAGATTCGTGAAAATTGGGAGATCCCTGTGATATTTGTCAGTGCGAAAGGTGAAGAATGGGATAAGGTGAAAGGGCTAAAGCTTGGCGGCGACGATTATATCGTCAAGCCGTTCAATCCAGGAGAATTGGTCGCAAGGGTCGAAGCTGTATTGCGAAGAACAGGGAAATTATCATTGAATGAAGAGAATCAAAACCATGTCCGATTCGGTAAAATTAGCCTGAACTTACAATCCAGAACAGTTTTGGTGGAAGGGAAGGCAATCAATTTAACCTTGAAAGAATTCGAATTGCTTTTATTCCTCATGCGTCATAAAAGCCAGGCACTCAGCCGTGAACAACTGCTTGAAAATGTATGGAGCGGGGAGTATGGAGGATCTTTACGTACCGTGGATACCCATATCAAAACGTTACGAATGAAATTAAGAGCGGCCGATTACATTCAAACCGTCTGGGGAATCGGTTATAAGATAGAGGAAAAGAAATGATCAATAAATGGCGAACCCTCTCATTTAAATTATGGCTCACCATCATCACCGCCATCATCCTATCCGTACTGTTCGCTTACTCCCTTTCTCAATATTATTACAAAAATCTATATGTGGAGAAGCTTAAAACAGATTTAGTCAATGAAGCGTCATTGCTAGGGGCGGATTTTTCCGGCGGTGAAATCAGCGATGACTTCAAGGAAAAAGTTGAATGGTTTAACAGTAAGAATGACAGCGAGGTCTTTGTCGTCAACAATCCCAGGGAATTGAGTGCCTGTCTGCCTTTTGAAATCAATTATGACACCCTCATTTCTGAAGAAGAAAGGCAAATGCTTTTAGATGGGAAAGCCGTTGAAAAAGAGGGATATGAGAAAAGGTTTGAAAAGAACATCGTAGCGGCGATCATACCCCTGATTGACGAAGATCGCCTCGAAGGTATCATCTATACATATATTCCAGTAGACTCCATTACGGTCTTACTTAAGGAATTTGCTGCAAAGTGGTTGGCTGCGGTTCTATTATTCTTGATTGTCGCGATATTTTTTACGACAAAATGGTTGAAAAAGCTAGTCAGTCCGATCAAGGAAATCGAGACTGCAGCGCATCGTGTTTCAGAGGGGAATTATGACATACAGGTCAAGGTAAGGAGCCATGATGAAATAGGTAAACTGGCAATAGCCTTTAATGATATGGCCAATTCCATCCATTTGGAAGAAGAAAGAAAAAAAGAATTTCTTGAAAATGTTGCACACGAGCTCAGAACCCCGCTTAGTTACGTAAAGGGATACACGCAGGCCATATTGGATGGTGTCGTGAAAAATGATGAAGAACAACGGAAATACCTTCATCTCATTTCAAGGGAGGCACTTAGGCTGCAGCGGCTCGTGGGAGATCTGATGGACTTATCAAAAATGGAAAGTGATCCATTCTTGTTAAATAAAATACCGATTGCCTATGCGCAATTCATTGAAGACGTTCTTGTGAAATATGAACCGATAATAAAAGAAAAGCAATTGGGCTTGCAGCTAGATCTGGATCCAGATCCGATTATTTTTGGGGATGAAGGGAGGATGGAACAGATCCTGCATAACATTTTGGATAATGCCATTCAGTACACGGATCCTGGGGGGTCTATCCATATTACCCTAATTCAGCATAAAGATGATTGCGAACTGCTGATTACTGACACGGGTAACGGGATTCCGGAAGCGGATCTGCCATATATCATGAATCGTTTTTACCGAGTGAACAAAGCACGCAGCCGTTTTGATGGCGGTTCAGGGCTTGGACTGTCCATTGTCAAAAAATTGGTGGAATTGCAAAATGGTAAAATTGAAATAGAAAGCAAAGAAAAAAGGGGAACAAAAGTCAGGGTCATCCTACCGGTTATAAAAGAAGAATGGAATTCATAAAAAGGGGATACGTTCAAAAATGAAAAAAATCGTGTTATTTTGCATGGCGTTAATTTTTTTGGCTGGATGCGGCAAGGAAGAGGAAATTCCGAAAATGTTAAATGTCGATTTAGCTGTCGATCCAATTCAGGGTAAAGTGAATGAGCCAGTGAAATTTCAGGCAAAAGTGACATATGGGGACGAAGTCGTGACAGATGCAGATGATGTCAGTTTTGAAATTTGGCTTGCGAATAGCGATGACCATGACAAGATCGCAGTAAAACATAAAAGGAACGGCATATATGAATTGGAAAAGACTTTTGATGAAGAAGGAACCTATTATGTATATGCCCATGTAACAGCAAGGGATATGCACAACATGCCAAAGAAAGAATTCGTCATAGGGAAACCAAGCACTCCTGAACAAAATGGCGGAAAAAAGGAAATGGACGAAATGGATGATGAAGAAAAGAAATGATGAATGTCCATCAAAACAAAAAACAATTCGGAAGTGAATCCGGATTGTTTTTTTATTTGAAATATGGTTCAAGACAATAGGGTAGAAATGATCGGGACAAAAGACGGAAGCGTCGAAGTTAAATCGAAAAATTTGTAACATAAAAGTAAAGAAAGTCATAAAATGTTGGTTAAATACGATATGTCAACAAAAAGTTATTAGTATTCAATGGAAATGGTTCTATGTAACTACCATTGACAAGTAATGCCTGGAAAAATATGAGTATATATACCAATGGAAGAAACATAGATAGGTAAAGCATTCTTGCAAGATTTGTCTGAAACTTTGATAAAGATATTTTCACTTTCGTATCCTGTTAAATTCGATGGAAATTGATGGTGCATTTATTACAAAAAGTGCATGTTATGATAATTCCAGAAGCAAAGACAACACAAAACGAACATCACAGGAGGAAATACGAATGAAAAAGAAAATGTTTATGTCAGCAGCAGCGGCTGCAGCTATTATATTCACAGGAGTAGGAGCTAACCAAGCTGAAGCAGCCAACTGTGATACTGTTAAACAAGTAACTTATAAATCTATGAATAAAGAGGATATGCAAAAAGTCCTTAACCAATACCTAACTAAATACAATATCACTTTACCTGCAGCGCAGGCACAACAAAAACCAGTTCAAACACCAGGTCAAGAAGCTGGAACAACGAACCAAGCAAAACCTGAAGCAAAGCCTGAAGCAAAACCTGAAGCAAAACCTGAAGCACCGGAAGTAACACCTGATAAATCAACTGATGAAAAACAAGAGACAAGCTCTGAATTAAGTGCTTTTGAACAAGAAGTTGTTAAATTAACTAATGCAGAACGTGAAAAACAAGGTTTGGCAGCTCTTAAAATCGACACTGAGTTGAGCAAAGTTGCACGTATCAAGTCTCAAGACATGAAAGATAATAACTACTTTGATCACAATAGCCCAACTTACGGCTCACCATTCGATATGATGAAACAATTCGGAATCAGCTATACAACAGCTGGCGAAAACATCGCACAAGGTCAACAAACACCTGAAGAAGTGGTACAAGCTTGGATGAATAGCCAAGGACACCGTGAAAACATCATGAACTCCAGCTTTACTCATATCGGAGTAGGTTACGTGGAATCTGGTAACTATTGGACTCAACAATTCATCGGAAAATAATAGATTAATAGAAAAGCGCATCCCATTGATTTGGGGTGCGCTTTTTTTGCGAGAATGGATCATACCATTTCATGGAATGGTATCTCTCGGAATCTAAAAAGATTGGAGCAAAACATAACAGGAACCGCCCCTTATCATAAGTAGGGTCCATGTGAAGCAACTTAAATCTCGGATACATCGATTTCTGAATACTGTGTGTTGAAACTTTTCTGAAGACGTATTTCCAACGTTGATTCTTTATATTGGGCTGATGCCCCTTTTTTCTTAACAAGTGCGGGGAGTGTTATGACATGTCGATCCGACTCTTCAGGAATCCCCTCGATGATGGATTGGTTAGAAGTATGGTAAAGTTTCATTTTCTTTAGCCAAGATTCATCTTCTATGGGTATTCTTACAAAGACATATAAGTGGGTTTCAAATACATCGGCATGTAAAGGATGTTCAGATCTGGCATTTTCTTTTTGTGAGCGGCCATCATTTTGGTTCATCATACCTTGCATATTGTCAGGGATCACTTGTGAAAATACTTTTTCAATGAATGATTGTACATCACTTTGCTGCATATTTTTCATAAAGTCCTTTTGGTTCGGATTATTCTTAAAAGAAAAAAGTGAATTCCAGGGAAACATATTGAATTCCTCTCTCCTGCTTATGGTCTGACAGGTTTATTTGTTATATTTTATGCAGCTAAAGCCCATAGGTTCTTTTATATAATTACTAAATTATAGAAAATGGAATAAACATATGTATAATTAAGTAAAATCCATTAGATAAAGAGGGTGAGCCTGTGGATGAAAAAGTAGCTTTTATTACTGGAGGAGCAACGGGAATCGGCAAAAGGATGGCATTTTCACTCGCGGATAATGGAATGTCCATTATCATTACATATCGAAAAAGTAAAAAGGCAGCTTTAGCATTAGTGGATGAATTACAGGAAAAGTACCATGTTAAGGCACTTGCGATTCAAGGTGACTCGTCAAGTGAAGAAGATTGCCGGAATATTTTGCAAAAGATTTTGGAGGCCTTTGGCCATGTTGATATCTTCATTCATAATGCAGGGCCATATATGCATGATCGTAAACGCATGACTGAATATGGCAGTGATGAATGGAAGTACATCATGGATGGAAATTTAAATGGTTTTTTCTATTTTGCGAAGGAACTTATTCCGCAAATGCGCAGTAGAAACTGGGGCAGAGTCATTACATTGGGGTTTGAACGGTGTGAAACTGCGCCAGGTTGGATTTATCGTTCTGCTTTTGCCGCGGCAAAGAGCGGCTTGACCTCCTTGACAAGAACTTTAGCTGCCGAAGAAGCTACAAATGGCATCACCGTGAATATGGTATGTCCTGGTGATATCGTAGGTGAATGGAAAGAGGCGGAAATCAGGGGCGCGAAAGCAGAAAGGGATGGTACGGTTCCAGTCGGCAGACCGGGTACAGGCGAAGATATAGCGAGGGTCATCACGTTTCTTTGTGATGAAGAATCAGATTTCATTACCGGCAGCATCATACCGGTAACAGGTGGTAAGGATGTTCTTGGGAAGATATATAAATCCTAGCTATAGGGTTTATATTCAGAATGAAAAAGGGTGAGGCCGGTGTAATCCAGCCCCACTCTTTTTTACGCCATTTTTTTATATTTCACTTGCTGTATGAACCGTAAGCGAGCCGCCAAGCCTATAGCTCCGAGAGCCAAGCCGGAAATTAAGCCGATCCAATACCCAAAGGCTCCCATATCGGTATACTTTGCAAAGAAAAAGCCAATGGGAAGCCCGAGAATCCAGTAGGAGACCAGTGACATCGCAAATGTGACATTAACATCTTTATATCCACGCAATATACCCTGAATGGGTGCCTGGAGGGCATCCGATATCTGAAAGAAGATCGCATATATTAAAAAATGTGACGTCAGCATCATTACCTCATGATCTTTAGTGTATAAAGAGGCCACAGGTTCACGGAAGAGGAAGAGGATGTTCGACAAAACGAGCGACATCGTCAAGGCCAGCGAAATGCCAATCCAGCTATACACTTTGGCATCTTTATAACGGGTTGCCCCAATTTCAAATCCAATGACGATCGTCAATGCCATGGATATACTTAGCGGTATCATATAAAGCAGGGAAGCAAAATTCATGGCAATCTGATGCGATGCAATCGTCACGGTATCATACTTACTCATCAAAAGGGTGACGGCCGAGAAAATGCTTGTTTCAAAAAAGATAGCCAGCCCGATGGGTACCCCAATCAATAATAGAGACCGCCATTCTTTCCAGGAAACCCGGAAAAATTCACTGAAAACCTTATATGTCGAAAATGGGTTGATTTTTATCACAACAAGGATGGCCACCAGGGCAATTAACCAATAAGTAATGGCAGTGGCATACCCGGAACCGACACCGCCAAGTTCGGGGAATCCAAGCTTTCCGTAGATTAACAGATAATTAAATAGGACATTTACGGGGAGTGCACACAAGGTTATGATCATGGAAATCCTGGTCTGCCCCAGAGCATCAATGAAGGCCCTCAATGCATTATAAACGAATAAAGGAATGATACCGAGTGAAAGGGCGATCAAATAATCATGAGCAACCATGTGGACACTATCTTCAAGGTCCATGGCATTCAATACGGGGTTCAAAGAAAACGCCCCAATGATTAAAATGAACAAGGCTAAAGCGACAGCTAAATAAATGGCCTGCATCACGGAATAGGAAACGGATTTAGACTGCCTGGAACCGACCAGCTGTGAAACCACCGGCGTTAAGGCAATCAATATCCCGCTCAGCCCCGTATACACGGGTGTCCAGAGCGAACTGCCGATGGAGACGCCAGCAACGTCCTGAGTGCTGTATTGTCCCGACATCATCACATCAAAAAAAGTCATGGCATACATGCTGATTTGGGTGATCAGGATAGGTATCAATATATAAAATAACAGGCGGATCTTTTGTGATTTAGTATAAGTCTGATTCATTAAAGTACCTCAATATCAATATTTGGAATTTTCAACACAATGAAAGAATTATATCACATATGCGTGTAATGTTTTAAAGTTTTTAAGTAAAAAAAGACTTGCCGTTTTGGGCAAGTCTTTTTGTCAGTCGCGCATGGATTCAAAATCATTCATGGCTTCCATATTTGATTCTTTTTGAAGAATGAAGGCCTGGGAAGGGATGGCAATTTGTACATCTTCCTGTTCCAATATCTCCATTATTTTAAAGTTTACATCTTCTTTGATTGATAAATATCCTCCAAAGTCCGTCGCTTTCGTGAAGAAATAAAGGTAAAGATTGAAACCGGAATGACTGAACTCATCAAATTTAACAAAAATCGTTTCCGGATGTACTTCAGGATGATCAATCAGCATTCTTTCTATGTCTTTAATGACATTTTCCAATTTTTCTTTTGGTGTCGTGACATTCACACCCAAATGGAAGGCAATCTGTCTTTTGCCCATCTTGGACCAGTTGATGATTGGTTCATTCGAAAGGGTCGCATTTGGGACTGTAACTAAAGCCTGGGCAAAAGTCCGGACTTTGGTGCTTCGGAATGTGATGTCTTCAATGGTTCCCTCCACACTTGGAGTTTTGACCCAATCTCCTATGGTAAAAGGTTTTTCGGTAACGATGACGATACCTCCAAAGAAATTGCTGACTGTATCTTTAGCGGCAAGAGCGAAAGCCAATCCACCCAATCCAAGCCCTGCAACAAATCCATCGACATTAAATCCCCATTCTTCCGCAATGATGGAGGCACCAAAAGCAATGATGATTAATTTAATGATTTTCGTAAAGAACGGCATGACGATTTGATCGACTTCCAATCCGAATTTACTTACTAATTTCGGAAATAAAATGGTTAAGATCGAACTGATATTGAAAACCGTCCAAAAGAATAAAAAGACAAAAAACGATCTATATATTTTCGATCTGAATTCAACCGAAGGTGAGTCGATCGGAAAATAGTGCAGTGATATAATAACACCAATCAAAACGATAAGCCATCTTACCGGCTGTTCTATAGCGAGCATTAAGTTGGCGGCAAATTCCACTTTGCGTTTTTCTGCAATTCGTAGAAAGAACTTGAATATATATGTAGTAAATACTTTCCGAAGCAAAAGGAAGATTAGAAAAATGCCAATGGAAATTCCTAATTTGGTCCAGGCTTCGATTCCATCAAATTGATCGAGTGATTCAGAAACTTCTTGCAATGTATTACTCCTCCAATGTATCTTGTAGTATTGTAGAATACTAAGATTATAATATATTCATGCTGAAAAAGGAAAAATTATCGATGATTACATTTATCATGGGGATTTTGCGGTTCACTGAATACTTTTTCAAGTTATTAATGGCAAGGATATATGGTAATATGGATGCAAAGTGATTTTTTAAGTTTGGAAGGTGGAAATATTGACTAAGAAAATAGTATTTACCGGAGGCGGTTCTGCCGGTCATGTATCTGTTAATGCAGCAATCATCCCGGAATTTTTAAAGCATGATTGGGATGTTACTTATATTGGTTCAAAAAAAGGAATTGAAAAAAATATTATCGAAACGGAATTTCCCGAGGTCCGTTATGAAACGATTTCCGTTGGGAAATTCCGGCGTTATCTATCTGTTGAAAATATGAAAGACCCTTTCCGGGTCATAAAAGGGATTTTTGATGCACGAAAAATATTGAAAAAGACCAAGCCGGATTTCATTTTTTCTAAGGGTGGATTCGTTTCGGTACCAGTCGTTTTGGCAGGCAGGATGCTGAGAATACCGATTGCGATACATGAATCGGATTATACGCCTGGTCTGGCTAATAAGATTGCCATGCCACTTGCATCGAAGATTTTCACTACCTTCCAGGAAACGGAAAAAGACCTTCCGAAAGAAAAGGCCATGTATCTTGGCGCTGTATTGCGCGATGGGATTTTTAAGGGAAACGCTTCTGCTGGAAAGGCATTTTGTGGATTCACGAATAACAAACCGGTGTTACTCGTCATGGGCGGCAGCCTTGGGGCCGTTAAAATCAATAATTTGATTACGGATAACCTAGATGCCTTATTAAAGGATTACCAGATTATACACATTTGCGGGAAGGGAAATGTGAAAACGGAATTGAAACAAAGGGGATATGCTCCTTTTGAATTCGTACATGAAGAATTATTCGATCTTTTGGCTGCAACTGATGTCGTTGTGTCAAGGGCAGGTTCAAATTCAATCTTTGAATTCCTTGGTTTGCAAAAGCCGATGCTGCTTATCCCTCTAAGTGCCAATGCATCCCGTGGAGATCAAATCCTGAATGCGTCAAGCTTTGAAAAGCAGGGCTTTTGTAAAGTCATTCAAGAAGAAGAGCTAAATGACCGGATTTTTAATGCTACATTAGCGGATTTATTGGAACTATCGGATGAATATCAGGAGAAAATGCGTCAAAAACGCCCATTCAAAACGGCAGCTGAAATGTATGAATTATTACTTCAAGTAATGGCTGCAAAAAAATAAGTATCAATCCCCTCTATTCAGCATATCTTTTTCGAACAGAGGAGGGGGTAGAATGGCTTATGAATATTCCAAAGGATGGTTCATTCAGCAGCTAAAAGCCGCAGGGATTAGCTATCATCCAATTGAGAAAAAAAAGCTGGAGCTGTATAAAACCTATATTCTTAGGCGTTTATACGACGATCTGCAAAAAAGAAAATCATAACAAAGAACCGCAACGTCGTTGACGTTGCGGTTCTTTTTATAGGAAATTACTTATAAAAGGAAAGAAACAGGAAATAAGGATACCTGCAATAGCCATTGCCGCACCTGCGACAGCCCCGGTAAACTCACTTTCCTGGGCAGCTTGAGCCGTTCCGAGACCATGAGCGATCGTACCATAAGCGATACCGCGTGCGAAGGGCATCGTGATGTTGAGTTTATCCATCATTTTTGGAGCGATCATCGTACCCAGCACCCCAGTCAAAATGACGAAGGCTGCTGATATATTGGAATTTCCGCCATAAAGTTCCGTGATTTCAACAGCGATGGGCACTGTAATGGATTTAACCGCCAATCCTTGGAGTATGAATTGCGGAAGTGAAAATGCTTTAGCGATGGCGAAGGCAATGATCAATGTGACCATAAGACCAAAAATCATGCCGCTAATTGCCGGCATTGCATATTTAACGATTATCTTTCTATTTTTATAAAGTGGTACGGCCAAAGCAACGGTAGCCGGTCCCAGGAAATAGGTGATGATGTCTTTTCCCGGTGAATAATCTTCGAAGTCCAAACCGCTGATCAGCAATACGAGAATAATTGTAACCGTACTGAAAAATACGGGCGTAGTAAAAGGTGATGGATGTTTAGCATAAATTTTTCTTCCAATTATATAGGCAAAGATGGTTATCAAGATGCTATAAGTTGTGATGAGCGCTGTCATGCTGCTTAACCTCTCCTCTATGGGATAGCTTCTGAACAGTCCAAGCTGAAACGATGAATCCTAATATAAGGCTGATTCCCAATGTAAGTGCCAATGGCAAACCGAATTCAATGAAAAACCATCCCATGGTCATTAAACTGATTGAAATGGGTATGAAGAAAAAGGCTAGGTGCTTTACCAAAAATCCTGAAGTAAGTTCGATCCACTCGACCTTTATAACCTTCGTCTGTAATAAACCGAATAACAGAATCATGCCGATGACGTTGCCTGGAATAGGTAAATGAAGTAAATGGGCTAAATAATAGCCAAGCTTGCAAATGATGAGCAGGATGATAAGCTGCACGATAAAAGCAAATGTTTTTTTCATGATTAAGTCCTTTCAATGCCGCTTTGAATATATGGTTGAATTGGTCAATTGTATTCATTATAAAAAAATATCCCTAAAAAGAATAGGGATTTGCAGCAATCTATCTTAAACATCCTGTGTAAATGGAAAAAAGAGCTTTCCAGGTTTGGAAGCTCCGGCCATTATATGAAAAGTTAAACTAAAGCCATATTGAAATGTTCTTCGCTTTATGCTTCAAGTAACTGCTGTTCGTCATCATCATGCTGTCTAAGGATATGAAAGGTGTATAAATCTTTAGGGATTTCATACAAATCGTAGATATCGCCTTCATGATTGATCTGATCATAAAGGGATTTTCTTGTTTCGTTGGCATTGACGGCATAGGGAAGCTTTTCTGCGGCTTTTATAGAGCGGATATTTTTTTTGCGAATACGCATGAAGACCGTTTCCAAACCGAGCTCGAAAAAAAGCTCTTTGAAGAAAGCGTCTTTTGCTATGGCATTATACCCTTTTCCATGATAAGGCTTGCCAAGCCATGTGCCTAAGAAACCTGCACCATTTTCAATATCGTATAAAGAAATACAACCGATGGGATTTTCCCATTCATCCAAGATTGTTCGTGAAATGAGTTGCCCAGCATCTTCGGCTTCGATCGTTTGCTTAGTAATGAAAACATATTCTTCATATGAATCTACCTTATGGCGCACGAAAGGGAAGACATCTGGATGCGTCATTTGTTCATAAAGAGAAAAACAATCAGAGAAATCTCTCTTTTTTAACATTTCCGTCCCTCCGTTTGAGGGCAGTTCTTATGCGTAGTCGCTGCCCACCCTCGAAATTTTTTAAGTCGTTCATCAAAAAATTTCGGGGTGGGAATCGAACCCACTAGAACCGGAAACCGGTGGCGCACCATTTGCCTTCCCTATTTTTATTGTCAGAAATTATGCAAATCTAAAGACCCTTACGAAGGTATAATACTAAAAAAAAAACGGTTTGGGAATAGGTTTTTTGCCTTTTTTTTTCGTCAAATTTCAACTTTTTCTTGAAGGGTGAAATCGTAAGGCAAACGTCTGCATTTTTCCATGAAAAACTGATTTTTTCGCCCGCTTTTTTCTTTAAAATTTACCTGTGAATTGCATGAATAAAATGATTGCGCCGAGGGCCCACACATAAATGGAGAATATTTTCAGTGAACGCTTTTTTAAGAAATCGATCATCCATACTACGGCTATATAACCAAAGATTGCTGCGGCCAGGGTTCCGACGAAAAGCGCAGTGAGTGGAAGCCGTTCAACTTCTCCTGTAAAAATCGGTTTCATCTGAAATACGATGCCACCCGTAATGGCAGGAATTGAAAGCAAAAAGGAAAAATAGGCTGCAGTGGCCCTATCCAATCTGCAGAAGAGGCCGGCAGCTATCGTTAGGCCGGAGCGCGAAAGAGCAGGCATGATGGCAGCAGCTTGGAAGGTACCGATGATCAGCGCATCTTTTATGGAAATTTCATTAAGGGATTTGCCCCCTTTTTTCACTCCGTCCGCTACCCATAAAATCAGTCCGGTCGCTAAAAATTCCCAGCCTATGGTCACACCTGTTTTTGAAAGGCCATCAAACCAATCCCCGAGTAAAATGCCGGCGATCACTGCAGGGATCGTCCCAGCAATGAGAAGCAGAGTCATTTTGGAGAAAGGATTTTTCAAAATGGCAATAATGTCATTCTTATAGACGACCAATAATGCCAGCAAGGTGCCGATGTGGAGCATGGTATCCAGAAAAATGCCGGCCTCGTCAAGATGGAAGATATGCCGTCCTAAATATAAATGTCCAGTACTTGAAATAGGTAAAAATTCAGTCAAGCCTTGAATGACCCCAAGGATGAAGGCTTGAAATTCATTCAGCAAAAAAACATCACTCCATTCTAGAAGGTATAGGACAATCCATTATTTAAACTGTATTCACAAGAATGATGAACATGTCCGGATTTTTCGTCATATGAATTGTGAATTGGTTTTATCAAGAAGGCTATGTTAAAGATAAAGGTTGATAATATCGAAAAAATATGGATGACGGGGTTTCCTATATACTGGGGTTTCTAATGTTTACTTGGATATTTATGTTAAAATAAATATAAGATTGGTCTCCGCTTAAACTACTACCGGGACAGGATAGTTAACAAGATATAGAATTACCAAATATGTTGAAAAGGAGGTCGCGTAATGAATAAACGATTAAGAAAAAAAGTAAAAAAGAAAGAAAGAAACGAAATGATATGGGCTATTTATGATGGTCAAGTAGAAAAAATAGAAAAATTGATAAGTTCTGGTATAGATATTAATGGAAAAGATGAAAGTGGATATACAACTCTTCATTGGGCGACACAAGAAGGTCAATTAGATGTCATCAAACTACTTATATCCTTATGTGCCGATGTTAATATCAAAGACGAAGAAGGATTTTCTCCTTTATACCAAGCCGCTTCACAAGGAAACGTACAGATTGTTGATTATCTTATAGATAATGGTGCTGATATCGAAATCAAGTCTAATGACGGCACTACTCCTTTGATAATTGCCAGTTGTTATGACCATCTTGAAACAGTGAAGTTGCTAGTACAAAAGGGTTCGAACATCCATTCAAAAGTGGAGGATGGTAATAATGCCCTCTCTTTTGCGGAGGAATATGGAAATAAGGAAGTTGCTATTTTTCTAAGGGAGCAAGGAGAAAAATAGTTTAATATTCAACTAACGGCTGTTTTAGTAAAAAACTGACAGTGAAATAAATGAGCTTGGAGATACATTTCCAAGTTCATTTTTTATGTAAACCATTGATGAATATTTGTGATTTTCTATTTGAGATACTTTGTAATTTTAGAAAGGGATGCTTCTAAGTCTTAATGTATCTGCGGTTTCCCAAGTTCCAAGAACACTTGATAAAATAAGTATCAGCTTTTTCTTGCTTAAATCACTTTCCATTTTCCTAATGTCCAGGAATTGAAACCACACTAAATAGAGCTGTAAATACTTCGTGGAAACGCCATTAAATCGACTTATCCATTTCTTTAGTCTGGAGTGGTAATTATTAATATTGTTAAGATGGTAGATTCCTTTCTTAACAAATTCTTTCTTACTGCCATTTATAATAATGTGTTCCAAATCGTTTTTAGCCGAATAAGATTTATATGAATTATGAGCATCAGAAATAAGCACCGTATCACTTTGGAAATGGGGTGTAAGGGTTACCTCGATTTGTTCGGTTAGAATTCTGCCTGAACCGACACGCTTTGAAAGAGTTGTTTTATTTCGGTCTCTTGCGACCAATACACAGACTTGTTCATTGGAGATACCTCTTTTTGACGCTGAACCACCACGCTTTCTTGATTTGCGAGTTTGGATAGCCTTTCGACCTTTATGACTCTCTAAGAAATAGGTTTCATCTACTTCTACTATTCCTTCAAATTCACCTACACTTTCTTTCGCAAGAGCAGACAACACTTTATGTCTCCAGTAAAAAGCAGTTACGTGAGTGATACCAACTATTTCGGCTGTATTACGAAGAGATAGCCCCTTCAACATACATTCAATAAATGCAATCCATTTGTCTGCCTTTTTTGAACGATACATAGGTGAATTTGTTAAATCACAGCTCATTTTAAGACAATCTTTGCACTTATAACGTTGGCGACCATTTCGCTTTCCATAGCGAACAACTGACATACTTCCGCAATGACGACAATGAAAGCCGTGAGAAAATTTCCTCTCCCTTAATTCACCTATTAAAGCTCCTTGTTGAGAAGCAAAAGGAGTAAAGTGGCGGGTAAGAAACCCTAAGATATACTCTTTATCCCTCTCACTTAAAGAAGAAATATCAGCTAATATTGTCGCCACTGTCATTTGAATTACCCCTTTTTTCATAAATTACAATCAGGATACCACAAATGATTAAGATTTATTCAAAATCAACCAAGAACTTTAACATAGCCATCAAGAAAGAGCAGTCCAATTTTACCTTTTTTCGAATATAATGAAAGGAAAAATGAAACTATTTTTCATTTGATTCGTAATTATTCATATGAGAAAGGAGGAGAAGACACTATGCCTACTAAAGATGAAAGAGTGTTTGCTGCCCTTATTTATGTGATCAGCTTTTTTACAGCATTTATCGGTCCTTTGGTGATTTGGTTATTGAAAAAGGACTCGTCACAATTTGTGGATTATCACGGAAGGGAATATTTGAATTTTTTCATTTCCTACACCGTATATTCAATAGTCGCGGGGATACTCACTATAGTATTGGTTGGGTTCTTGCTATTGCCGGTTATCGGGATAGCTTTAGTCGTATTCACCATCATTGCTGCTGTTAGGGCTTATGAAGGAACGGATTACAGGTTCCCGTTGATTTTCAGGATTTTATAGAATGATGTAAAAGGATTCCGTTCAATTCGGAATCCTTTTTTGAATGAACCATGTTGGGAATTGCCTTTAATTAAAAAAGGGAATAGATCACTTTAACGCGAATAAAGTATTATGATATTTAATTCTATGCACTTTTAGGAAGTGGATCCGGGCGGATTGTGGTACTGCTAATCAATGGCCGCCCTAATGGCGGCAATCTTTCTTGTAAGGAGTGAGGAGCAGAGCAGGATATGAATATACGTGAATATTATCAGAAAACGAGCAATTCAAATTTTCATGCATCTTGGATATCTCTACTTTTGGCATTTGTATTTTTCATTTTCCATATTTTTTCGATGATACCTGGCAATATTTTATTGATAACGTCTCCTTTTATTTTCTTTAGCATTGCCCAATTTGTCAGTCATCGTATATATGAAAGTCGAATGAAGGAATTGCCTGATGAACACATCGGGACGAATTCCGGGTTATTTAAAAATGAACATGTTTTATTGACTTTTATGCCAGCACCGACATTGCGCCTGCTACTCTTTGCGCCGGATGGCTCTCTAATTGGCGAGGTACGGGATTTGAATATGAAGTGGTTCATGTGGATGATTCCCAATTTCTTGTCGATGCTTTTGGCCAAGCGATATGAACTGGTGGACCATGAGGGGCGTTTGCTGGCTAAGTACCATATCAATAGTGGGCTTTTCAATAAAATGACGATCATGGATGATCAGGGCGGCATTATGGGTTCATATCAAGAAAATCGGTCATTCGTGAAAATCAATGGAATGATCTATAAGGAAGACGGTACGGAATGGATGCCCATTGAAACGCCGGGAAGTGTTAATTCTTTCGAGATTGTCACAAAAGACGGGGAAAAGATCGTTTCATACCAAGAAGGCTGGATGCCATTGGAGTGGGGGAAACGATTCAGGACAAATACACCCATACTTTCTTTTTCATCAAATGTTGCTGAAATTCCTAAAATCATCGTCTTTGGGTTCTGTGCAGCCACACTGAATCATCGTTCAAATTGACTATGGATAACCTTTAGCAAATCTTTTAAATATTTGATATAATCATAGTGAGGTACATAGATTAAATACATATTAAAAAGGTGGTAAATATGAGTTTACTTAATGAGATTCTTGATTATAATGAACAGTTTGTAGAAAAAGGTGAATATGTTAAGTATAGGACGGATAAGTTTCCTGAGAAACGTATGGTCATCATAAGCTGTATGGACACTCGGCTCGTTGAACTATTGCCAAAATCTTTGAATGTCAAAAATGGCGATGTCAAAATCCTGAAGACTGCCGGGGCAATCGTCTCCCACCCATTCGGAAGTGTCATGCGGAGTATCCTTGTTGCTATTTACGAGCTAAAGGCGGATGAAGTATTGGTCATACCTCACCATGACTGTGGGATGGCATCAGTCGATGCCGATTCTGTAGTAGAGAAGATGATCGGACGTGATATACCAAAGAGCACCATCGATACACTGGGAGCTGCAGGAATCGATATCCGCAGTTGGCTTCGCGGTTTTGATGATGTTTATGAAAGCTGTAAGAACAGTGTGGGAGTGATTAAAGGACATCCTTTAATCCCTAAAAATATTCCTGTACATGGTCTTATCATTTCGCCAGATACAGGGAAGCTGGAATTGGTAGTCGATGGGTATTCTGAAGGACAAAAATAATATATATATTTCGAGGCTGCCGGGATCATTTCCGGCAGTTTTTTTCAAATTTTTATCATTACTATTTATTTTTGTCCTTTTTTTTGTTAAAATCGCCAAGTGTAGTTTGTCACTAATACAAACGGGTGGGCGAGGGATAAATTTAATAAGGATACAACATGAAGAAATTAAACTTGGAAACGTTTTTTCATTTTTCCGAATATGGAACGAATGGAAAACGTGAAATCCTTGCTGGAGTGGTCGGCTATTTTACGATAGTCTATATTCTCATCGTGAATTCCCTGATTTTATCGGAAGCGGGCATACCGATTAATGGTGCAGTGATTGCCACGATTCTTTTATCTGCTTTAAGCTGTGTCATGATAGGACTTTGGGCGAATGTCCCAATCCTTCTCGTTCCAGGAATGGGCGTAAATGCCCTATTTGCTTATACCATGGTTCAAGGAATGGGCCTATCTTGGCAATCGGCTCTTGGTGCTGTGTTTATCTCAGGGATAATTTTTGTAGTCATCGCTTTTACAAAATACTCTAAGTTAATCAGTGATTCGATTCCAAGTTCGATAAAAGAAGCCATATCTGTTGGTCTTGGCTTATTCTTGATGCTAATCGGTCTTGAAAAGGGCGGGATAATCACAGGAGGTTCATCATCAATCGTCGCACTCGGAGATTTAAGCGATCCAGCGGTGTGTGCAACGGTGTTGACCTTTTTACTGGCAATCACGCTGTTCATCAAGAATGTCCCCGGTAATTTCATGATTACCATCCTGGCAGGCAGCCTCATTGCCTATTGGTTCGGGACGGTTCAACTATCGGAAATCCATTTTTCAGGCATAGACACAGCTTCCTACGGCGATCTCTTCTTTTCATTATCGTTCTTGGAAGCGAACCGGATTGAATTCTGGATAAGTGTATTTGCGATGACGATGGTTCTTGTTTTTGAAAATATTGGTCTTGTACACGGGCATGTAGACAGTATCAACCGCCAGGATGCCTATAAAAAGTCGCTGCAGGCGACAAGTGTGTCCGTTCTGTTATCAGGCTTATTCGGTTCTAGTCCTACCGTTGCAACTGTTGAAACGGCAGCTGGAATCGCATCAGGAGGCAGGACTGGTTTTACTTCAGTGGTGACTGGCGTGCTATTCATTTTATCACTGTTATTTATACCAGTGATTAAAGTAATTCCTGATAGCGCCATTGCCCCCATCTTGATTATCATTGGCATTTTGATGCTCGGAAACATAAAAAAGCTGAATTTCAGTGATTTAACCGAAAGCATACCTGCAATCATGATCATCACGATCATTCCTTTCACATACAGTATTGCCGATGGAATGGCATTCGGTTTCATCCTGTACCCGTTCCTGAAGCTTGTAACCGGAAAAGCGAGAGAAGTGTCAGCCCCGATGTATGTGAGTGCCGGAATGTTTATCGTCTATTTCATCATTGGTATGATCGGTTAATAATTCAAAAGAGCGGTTGGAATGAGTTAATTCTTATTCCAACCGCTCTTTTTCGTCGAAAAAAATGGATTTATTGTAATTTACGCGATGACACATCCATCTTGAAAATGCTATGATATAGAATATTAAAAAAATGATAAATGACAAGCAGCATATTAGAGGATGTGACAGGATGATTATTGAAGGTTTAAAAAGCCATGGTTCTGGAAATGATTTTTTAATCATTGATGAATTGACTACAACCCTGACGTTTACTGAAGAAGAGCGAAAAAATTTCGCGAAGGCCCTATGCAATAGGGAGAGGCTTGGAGCGGATGGTATTTTGTTCGTAATGAAAAGTGAACATGCTGATTGCCGGATGCGTGTCTTTAATGCCGATGGATCGGAAGCATCGATGTGCGGCAATGGACTTCGCTGTGTTGCACGTTACGCGAACGACGTTCTGGGGCTAGATAAAATGATCGTGGAAACGATGAAGGCAGATCTACTCGTGGAAAAAACGGAAGATATTTATGAAGGCATTCCGACTTTCAAGGTGGAAATTTCCCCGGTAAGTTTTAATGTGAAGGATCTACCTCTTGTATTGGCTAAAGAACAGTTGCAAAACGAACCATTGCCGGAACTTCATGATACCCTACTATTTTCGGCATTGGCGGTTCCCAATCCACATTTGATCACACTCGTCGATAGTGATGTTTTACAAAGTGATTTGCAGGAAGAACTTTCAACAAAGGTCAATCAACCGAATGAGCTTTTCCCTGATGGTGTCAATGTCAGCTTTGTGAAAGAGCTGGAACCAGGGAGCATTTATGTGCGAACATTCGAACGGGGAGTAGGCTTCACGAATGCATGTGGAACGGCGATGTCGGCTTCAAGCCTAGTAACATGCTCTGTTGGTTTAAACGCGTTGGAAAGTGAAATATCTGTCTACAATAACGGCGGAAAAGTTAAATGCGTCGTCCATCATGATGAAGAAAGCCAAAAGTATTCAATTGATTTAATCGGGAACGCAACCTATGAATTCAAGGTAACGATTGAAATAGACTTAGGTCAGCCTGAAAAATTTGAAATGCTTGAAAAAGAGGATTTTGAATTGGAAACAAGCTTATATGCCAAGCTTAAGGATGAAGTGCAAAGTTATTTGATAGCAAAATTATAAAGAAATCTCAGACTGCAGGCAAACTCGAAGAAAAGCGAGTTTGCCTGCAGTTTTCTTATTTAAAAAAGTTACTTTTTTTAGTCCTTCGCCGTACTTTTTCGTTATCCGGAGCTTTTTCTCGACCGTCCACACAGTTATTCGACCTTCACCGCACTTTATTCGACCGTTCGCGATTTAATTTGACCTTAACCACGCTTTATTCGACCGTTCACAAATTTTTTCGGTTTTCACCTCACTACTCGGACTCCGGAGCATTTAGGTCCACGTATTGAATCCGCCGACTGTCTGCCAAGCATCATCAAAGCAAGCGTCTGTGGGATCTCGGCTAGCCAGTTATTCGGCAGTAGGTATTTCCAATTGTTTTTAATCCAGTGAGTTTTCATAAAAAAATGGAATATAACCAAGCGCTGTTCTAAAATTATTCTCGGTGACATTAGGGGATGGATCCGGGATGATACCATTCCGAACCCCATTTTGAAATTCCCATTGAATTTTGACCCGAGGTTAAGAAAAAGATTGTCAACGAAAGAGGTTCTACCTAAATTTTAAACAAAGTATTTGGAACGGGTGTGCGGGACTCCTACGGGAAAAGCACGACCAAGGGAAGACCCCCGCAGGCGAATGGGGACGGAGGCTCCCGTTCCGCCGGAGGTCTAACTATTTGGGTTTACTTCATATTGGGCTTTTTTTGTTTTAGAAACGACAATACTTCCAAAAAGGCTGGGCCATTATCGAAAAGTCTGTAATCCATAAATGCACATCCATCCCTTTTTATTCTGTTTGGGATGGTTTCAATCGTATAGTCCTTTATCTGGAGACTTTCGTCCACTTCCTCCCAAAACAAAGGTGTAGCCACCCCCGCGAATGAATTTCCCCGTGGTGAATAGGGCTGGATGATGGTTTTTCCTTCACTATGCTGCACAAAGTCCAAGTAAAGTCGATTATGCCGATTTATTTTCATTCTTTCTGTTGTAAAATCATTTGGGTTGGAACTTGTTAAGTAGTCACCGAGAAAGTCGGTGAATATGCGTGTCTCCTGATAAGTAAATCTGTCTTCAGGCAGAGGAATGTGAATTTGCAGTCCTTTGTTACCTGAAGTTTTTACAAAAGCTTTAATCCTTAATGATTCCATCACTTTTTTAATTTCCTGTGCGGCCTTTATCGCAAAGGAGAAAAATTCGATGGAAGGGGGATCCAAGTCCAGGACGATTTCGTCGGGTCTTGTTTTCCCCGCTTTCTGAAATGGGGCATGGAATTCCAATGCAAGCTGATTACCAAACCAAAGAAGCGTTTCAATATCGTTACACAGCATATACTCGATATCCTCATCCATGAACGTTTCAATAAAGGCGGGCGCATAATCAGGTTTGTTTTTCTGGAAAAACTTCTCTTTATCCATAGTGCCATGAGGATAGCGGATCGTCGTAAGCAGTTTATCTTTCAAGAAGGGTAAGAAGAAAGCTGAAACCTCCCGTAAATAATGAAGGTATTCAATTTTTACCACCTGTTTACCTTCTGTTATCCAAAGCGGTTTATCTCTGGAGGTTATTTGTACAGTATCTGGAAATGTGTATTGGCCTAGCACGAATTTATCCCAAGTACATTCATCGGGTGTCGTTTGTAAAAGCCATTGCGAAAACTGAGGTTCACGCAATTCGTTTTCCTCATATACGTGTAAGAATTGAACTTCGATGCAAATGGATGGATGGATATAAAAAAATTGTGCGTCTTCGTCTGATGCATTTTGCTTGATCAGTTCATGCAATATTCTTTTATCTTGAGCACTCAGTCCATTTTTAACACTTCCGATTTTCGTTACGGCACCTTCTTTGAAAACTGCGAGGGAAACGTAACCATTTTCTTTGTGCAATGCTGTTATGAAACAAGAAACGGTCTTCCAATTTTTCACCTTAATCCAAGATGTAGTACGTTTTCCTTCTTGCCAAGTACCTCGAATTTCCTTGGCGACAACTCCTTCGCCATCTAATAGGGTGACCTTATTCAAGGCATTATCCAAAACGTCAAAACTCTCAATTATTTGTATCAAGGCCTTATTGTTGGGATCAGGCGGCATAGGAAAGTCAAGTTTTGCCCCCATATTCAACATCAATTCCCTTCGTTTTTCCATAGGTTTAGCTGCTAAGTCTTTTCCGCTTATGCGAAGCAGGTCAAACGCTATAAACCGGCATGGGGAAAAGCGGGCTTTTTCTGATATTAAGGATTGTTTTCCAAGGCGTCCCCGCCACTGTATTTGAAAAAAGTCTGCTTTCGCTTGATTGGTAAGCCAGACCAATTCTCCATCTAACTGAAGCGGGAGATAATCTTCCAGGTCCAGTTCTTTGATGTAAGCAATGATTTCTGGGAATTGTGGTGATAATTCCTTCTCGTTCCGACTCGAAATGCTTATGGTATCCGTGTCTATCGTTAGAATAGCCCTAAAGCCGTCATATTTTACTTCATAACGCCAATCCTTGGAGTTGGGGGCTTCGGGGTAATAGGTTGGCAGCATCGGTTTCATTTTTGTATTACCTCCGCAAATAATTGATTAACATTATTTTGCCAAAGAAACGAATTGTTAGAGTTGGCAATTGTTTTTTCGGTTTTTTTTGAACAAAGGGGAATAATAAAATTGTTCTTCTCTTTAAAAATAAGTTATGAGGTGACGAATATGCATACGATGTGGAAAGGGAGCATATCATTCGGTTTGGTGAACATTCCGATCAAACTTCATGCTGCAACGGAGGATAAGGATATTTCTTTAAGGACGTTGCATAAGGAATGTCATTCACCGATTAAATACGAAAAGGTTTGTCCGGTATGCCAGAAAGAAGTGGGGAAGGATGATATAGTCCGCGCTTTTGAGTATACAAAAGGAAAGTTTGTTGTATTGGAAGACAATGAACTGGAACAACTGAAAAAACAAAACGAAGAAAAAGCCGTGGAAATCGTGGATTTCGTTAAAATTGAAGAAATAGATCCGATTTATTTCAATCGGAGCTACTACATGTCCCCTAATGACGGAGGGATAAAAGCTTATTCCCTTTTGAGGCAGGCCCTCAAGGAATCGAATAAGGTAGGTTTAGCGAAGATCATCATTCGCTCTAAAGAGCAAATGGCGGTAATCCGAGTCGTTGATAATACCTTGGTGATGGAAACGATTCATTATCCGGATGAAGTCCGTTCCACAGCGGATGTTCCGAATATCCCTGCCAATGATACCATTGTCAAAAAAGAAATCGATACTGCCGTATTATTGATAGATCAATTAACGACAACTTTCGATCCGACAAAATACACCGATGACTATCGAACCGCGTTACTTGAATTGATTGAATCAAAGAAAACGGGACAGACGACGATTACAGCCAAAACAAAAGAACCAGTTTCCAACAATGTTACCGATTTAATGGAGGCATTACAGGCATCCATTGATCGTACGAAGCATGATGAACCGGAAAAGAAAAAGACGACCCGAAAGAAAGCGGCACCGAAAAAAAAGAAACAAGCCTAAACAGGAAGCTGAGCGGATGACATATGATGTCGCTCGGCTTCTGCTTGTTTTTAGCAAGGAATCAGGCTTCTAATAAGGTAATGTAAGTGACTTAACAGGGAGAGAATTACATAGGGAAGGAAAATACAAAAGGGTAAGTGGATTGCGATGTAAGGAGCTGGAATAAAAAGAAAATGATGGATGGAAATGAAGGCAAAAAAATTCGCTCCCTAAAGAGCGACAATGAGGAATTCAATCGTGAAAATCAACATATAGGCGAACGGTTGTAGTTTTCGACTATATATTGTGTTCATATTCTACCATATTTAATTCTGAAATAGCAACAAAATTACTGAAACTAACCTATGAATTTTTTCTGGAAATTAATGATATTTCACCCACTTAACGGCTCGTGTGGCTTTTTCATTTTCATATACTTATAAAAAACTACAGAATAAAATGGACTTTTAGTATAATTTATACATATAGGATGATATAAATTAAATATGAATGGAAGATGCAAAATGGAAAATGGTAAAATCATATCACTTCATGCCGGAGAGCCGAAACAGGAAATTTTTTCGAATGTCGATATCTTTTCAGCCATGGATAAACAAGCACATGATAGTGTGACAGTGACTAAATCAGGCATAATTGGTGATGGGGTAGGTAATGTAAAGTTCCATGGAGGTCCTGATCGCGCTTTGTGCTTTTACCCTTTTGAGCATTATTCATTATGGAATGAAAAATTCTCTAAAAAGCTGGATATACCGGCATTCGGTGAAAATTTAACCGTAGCGGGGATGAGGGAAGAAGCCACGTATATCGGCGATATATATCAAATAGGCGAAGTGATTGTTCAAATTAACCAGGGGAGGATACCTTGTTCGACCATTTCCCACTTCAATCAAGAACCTAAGTTTTTGGAACTCGTGCTGAAAACGAGCTTCACTGGTTATTTTGCAAGAGTACTTCAAGAAGGAACGATAAATAAACATAACGAGATCGTGCTAATAGATCGTTTGCAAGAAAAAATTTCAGTTCATTATGCAGCAGAGGTAATCCTTCATAAACGAGATGGGCTGGAAGGTGCAAAGGCTTTACTAACACTGGACTCGTTAGCGGACGACTGGAAACAAAGGATATTGAAGAGGGTTCAAGCTGCAAAAGATTGAATGATTTTTTCAAAAGTGAAAAAAATGTCGATCAGGTATTGAAATTGGCAGATTATTAATGTAAATTAAATATAATCAAATTTTGAAATCTTGTGAAAATTATATAAATGGATCTTATCGAGAGAGGTGGAGGGACTGGCCCGAAGAAACCTCAGCAACCAGCTTAGGCAAAGGTGCTAAATCCAGCAAGCAGAGCTTGATAGATGAGGAGAATGTTTCAAAAAACCTTCTTCTTTGAGAAGGTTTTTTTTTCTTTTCTCTCATACTCATAGAATACGACAAAAACAGGATTGTTTTTGAGAGAGGGTGTAATGATGAATTTTCGTAAAGAATTGAAAGAAAGAATGCTGGTTGGGGAAGGGGCAATGGGGACCTTATTGTACTCAAATGGCATCGATCAATGTTATGAGGAAATGAACTGCACGAATCCAGATCAAATAGAGTCCATCCACCGTGCCTATCTGGAAGCTGGTGCAGATATCCTTCAATCGAATACATACGGAGCCAATTTCAACAAATTGAAACGGTATGGACTTGAAGATGAAGTAAGCAGAATCAACCGCCAGGGAGTCATTCTTGCTAAAAAAGCGGCAAAAGGAAAGGCGTATGTCTTCGGTACCATAGGGGCACAGCGGAGTATCAGGAAATCGGATTTAAGCATGGAAGAGATTAAACGGGGTTTTCGTGAACAGCTATACAGTCTGTTGATGGAAAACCCTGATGGGATTCTCTTGGAGACATTTTATGACCTGGAAGAGCTGGAAACCGTCCTGCAAATCGTTAAAAATGAAACTGGACTGCCGATCATCGCAAATGTTTCGATGCATGAACTGGGTAATCTTCAAAATGGAATCCATTTAAATGAAGCCTTTCAAAAACTCGAGCAATTGGGTGCCGATGTTGTTGGGGTGAATTGCCGTCTTGGTCCACATCATATGATCCGGGCCTTGGAAGAAGTAAGCTTGTTAAAGCAAGCATCGATTGCCATATACCCTAATGCCAGCCTCCCCGATTATGTGGATGGAAGGCTCGTCTATAAGGCTGTGCCGGAATATTTCGGTTCAAGTGCCCTGGAACTTCGTGAGCAAGGTGCCGCAATCATAGGCGGGTGCTGTGGAACGACTCCACTGCATATTCAAGCTGTAAAGAATGCGATCGGAAGTTTTGCTCCCGTAAAAGAGAAATTTACGAAATCCCGCGAAATAGAAATAATTAAAGTGAACGATAGAGAATTGGAACTTCCACTGTACGAAAAGGCCAAAACGGAAAGGACGATCCTTGTTGAGCTTGATCCACCGAAAAAGCTGGGAATAGAGAGCTTCATGACCGGTGCTGAGGTTTTGAAAAAAGCAGGGGTCGATTCCATTACATTAGCGGATAATTCACTTGCCTCACCAAGGATATCGAATGATGCACTGGCTAATTTACTGAAGAACCAATTGAATATAAATCCGATGGTGCATATAACATGCCGTGATCGAAATTTAATTGGCTTGCAGTCACATTTAATGGGTCTGCAGACGGTGGGGCTTAATGAATTATTGATCATCACCGGAGATCCTTCAAAAATAGGGGACTTCCCGGGTGCCACTTCGGTTTATGATTTATCTTCCTTTGACCTTATAAGCATGGTCAAACAATTTAATGAAGGTCTTTCCTATTCCGGTCAAAGTTTGGGCCAACGGGCAAATTTTAAAATTGCGGCAGCGTTTAATCCCAATGTGAAATATCTGGATAAAGCCGTACTGAGAATGGAAAAGAAGATTTCCTGTGGTGCTCAATCCTTTTTGACACAGCCTATTTATTCGGTGGAGCAGATTGAAGAGGTACATGAAGCTACAAAACATTTAGAAACCCCGATTTTCATCGGTATCATGCCCTTGACAAGCACCCGGAACGCAGAATTCATCCATAATGAGATCCCCGGCATCAAATTGCCTGATAACGTAAGAAGGGCCATGGCTTTAGCGGGGGATGACCCTGTAAAGTCAAGAATCGAAGGGGTTAATATCGCGCGAGAGCTAGTGGACGCGGCAAGGGAAAAATTCAAGGGCATATATTTAATCACTCCGTTCCTTCGCTATGAAATGACGGCGGAACTTACGAAATATATTAGAAAAGTCGATAGTAAACATACATCAGAGGTGGCAGTACATGAATAAAAAAGCGATTCAAGAACAGTTAAATTCTAAGATTCTCCTTCTTGATGGGGCGATGGGAACCATGCTTCAAGCGGAGGATTTGACAGCAGACGATTTTGGCGGGGAACAATTCGAGGGCTGCAATGAATATTTATCACTGACGCAACCGGAAATCATCCAATCGATCCATGAAAAATATTTAGCGGCTGGTGCAGATATCATTGAAACAAACACCTTTGGAGCGACCTCCATCGTTCTTGATGAATACCAAATAAGCACGATTGCATACAAGCTAAATAAAATTTCAGCTGAGCTTGCCGTTAAAGCTTGTGAAAAGTATTCGAATGTTGAATGGCCGAGGTATGTGGCTGGCTCGATGGGCCCAACTACAAAAACGCTTTCCGTAACGGGGGGTACGACTTTTGATATTTTAACCGATTCTTATGAAGAACAGGCACTGGGTCTCTTGGATGGTGGGGTAGACCTGCTATTGGTTGAAACCTGTCAGGATATGCTTAATGTCAAGGCTGCCTTTTCTGGAATCAAAGCAGCATTCGCAAAAACAGGAAAAGAAGTACCTGTCATCATTTCAGGAACAATCGAACCGATGGGCACGACACTTGCTGGCCAGTCCATAGAAGCTTTTTATTTATCGGTTGAACATATGAAGCCCGTAGCTGTCGGCCTAAATTGTGCAACAGGGCCGGAATTCATGATAGATCATATCAGGACACTTGCAGATATATCAAATAGCGCCATCAGTTGTTATCCGAATGCCGGGCTCCCTGATGAAGAAGGCCACTATCATGAGTCACCTACTTCCCTGGCAGAGAAAATGAAGCAATTTGCCGAAAAGGGATGGATCAATATCATTGGCGGATGTTGTGGTACGACACCAGAGCATATTAAAGAACTTTCCAGGGTCCTTGAAGGCATGAAGCCCCGTACAATTACGGAAACAGCCCATGGTCATGCTGTATCAGGCATAGAGCCGCTCATTTATGATGATTCAATGCGTCCTTTATTCGTAGGTGAAAGGACGAATGTGATCGGTTCCCGAAAATTCAAGGAGCTCATACGCGGAAAGCATTACGAGCCAGCAGCCGAAATTGCACGTAACCAGGTGAAAAAAGGCGCCCATGTCATTGATATCTGTCTTGCTGATCCTGATGGGGATGAGCTTGGCGATATGAAGGAATTCGTAGAAGAGGTCGTCAAAAAAGTGAAGGTCCCATTGGTCATCGATACTACGGATGAAGCCGTACTTGAACAAGCATTAAAACATTCACAAGGAAAATCGATCATTAATTCCATAAACCTTGAAGATGGTGAAGAGCGCTTTGAAAAAATAATACCCTTAGTCCATCAATATGGTGCTGCCGTCGTCGTAGGAACCATTGATGAAATTGGGATGGCAGTCGATGCTGAACGGAAATTGGAAGTGGCAACACGGTCTGTGGATCTGCTCGTCAATAAATACGGCCTAAACAAAAGTGACATCATTTTTGATCCGCTTGTATTTCCTGTAGGCACAGGAGATGAACAATATATCGGATCTGCTTTAGAGACGGTGAATGGAATAAAGGCGATTAAAGAAAAGTTTCCGGAATGCCTAACGATACTTGGAATTTCTAACGTTTCTTTCGGTCTGCCAGCGAGGGGAAGGGAAATATTAAATGCAGTTTTCCTTTACCATTGTACAAAAGCGGGTCTTGATTATGCTATCGTGAATACAGAAAAACTTGAACGTTTCGCTCTGATTCCGGAAGAGGAAGTGAAATTGGCTGAGGCACTCCTGTTTGAGACCTCAACTGAAACTTTAGCGATTTTTACCGAATTTTATCGTGGGAAAAAAGCAGAGAAACAGGATAATGGTGTAATCCTGCCATTGGATGAACGTTTAAGTAACTATATTATCGAAGGAACGAAAGAAGGATTGGTTGATGATTTAAATGAAGCGATTGAGCGCGGTGATAACCCATTGGAAATCATCAATGGACCATTAATGGATGGAATGAGTGAAGTGGGTCGGTTATTTAATGACAACCAACTTATTGTCGCAGAGGTGCTTCAGAGTGCTGAAGCAATGAAGGCGGCTGTATCTCACCTTGAACCACTAATGGAAAACGCTGAAGATAGCGCTAAGAAAGGGAAGATCCTTTTGGCGACTGTCAAGGGAGATGTGCATGATATCGGGAAAAACCTAGTCGATATCATCCTATCCAATAATGGCTATGAAGTCATTGATTTGGGGATCAAAGTCGCACCGCAACAAATCATTGAAGAGGTTCGAAAACATGAGCCAACCATCATTGGCCTATCTGGGTTACTTGTCAAATCTGCACAGCAAATGGTTTTAACCGCACAGGATTTAAGGCAAGCGGGAATAGACACCCCAATTTTAGTGGGAGGGGCAGCATTATCACGTAAATTCACCGATTTTAAAATATCACCTGAATATGACGGACCGGTTTTATATTCCAAAGATGCGATGGATGGTTTGGCTGTAACGAATATTTTACATGACTCTGACAAAAAAGTGGTGTACTTGGAAGAGTTAGTCGAGAAACGAGAAAGGTCGAAAGCGAATGCCGCCATTGCCGCCACGCTGGAAAAACCAGTTCGGAAGCAGTCCACAGCTGCCCCTTTAAGCGATGTACCTGTTAAAGAACCGCGTGATATCAAGCGTCATGTTCTGAAAAACTATCCATTGGATGTCATCCAGCCGTACATCAATAGGCAAATGCTGATTGGACATCATTTGGGGCTAAAAGGTAAAGTTACCGAATTGCTTAAGGAAGGCAATGAAAAGGCAGTGCAGCTGAATGCCCTCGTTGATGAATTGATTGAATTCCTTAAGACGGAACCGGACTACGGCTTGAATGCTATTTATCAATTTTTCCCTGCTCAAAGTGAAGGGGACAAGTTATTGGTTTACAACCCGGATAATCATCAAGAGGTTTTGGAAACTTTCGACTTCCCCCGGCAAGATACGAATCCGCATCTTTGCTTAGCGGACTTCGCGAAACCGGTCTCCTCCGGGCAAATGGATTATGTTGGTTTCTTCCTGGTTACAGCCGGAAAAGGGATCAGGAAATGGGCAGAAAAACTAAAGCTTGAAGGTGATTTCTTGAAAAATCACGCCCTTCAATCACTTGCTCTCGAAACAGCTGAAGGGTTCGCGGAAAGAATTCATCAATTAATGCGGGATGATTTAGGTATAAGCGATCCGATTGAAATGTCCATGAAAGAGCGATTTGCCGCTAAGTACACCGGACAAAGGTTTTCTTTTGGTTATCCTGCTTGTCCTAATCTGGAAGATCAGGAGAAGCTATTCCGCTTGTTACAACCACAAGATATTGGCGTGGAATTGACTGAAGGATTCATGATGGAACCAGAGGCTTCCGTTTCCGCCATTGTTTTTGCACATCCTGAAGCTCGTTACTTTAATGTCGATCGATAATTCATAATATAAGGCAGCGGTATTTTTTACCGCTGCCTTATTGCGCATGAAACCCCTTTATTGGTACACCTTAATGGTCAAAAGGAAGGGGATGCAACACCTATGAAGAATATGCTTAAATTATTTCTTTCCATGGCGGGTTCTTTCTTTATTATTTTATTTGTTGTGGATGTGCAAAACATTCAAGTACATGCAATGGTTCCTGAAGAGATGACACCGCTCCTAAAAAGTAAGGAAAATCAGAAAATCGCTTATTTGACTTTCGATGACGGTCCATCTTTGAATACCATGGATATATTGGATATTTTGGACCGCTATCATATTAAAGCCACATTTTTCGTTAAAGGCAACGAAGAGCCATATGCAAAGGAATATTATCAGGAAATGATTTCCCGCGGTCATGCGATTGCCCTTCATTCATATACACATGATTATTCCATCGTTTATCGATCGACTGAGAGTTTCTTTCAAGACTTGAATAGACTTGAAACCATGCTGCAAAAAGAGTATGGGATAAAAAGCCGAATTGTACGCCTTCCTGGCGGCTCGAATAATCGTCTGCGTCATCAGGCTGCAACTAAACCCATCATCAATGGAATCCTTCAGCAACTAAAGGAAAAAGGGTATATATACATTGATTGGTCCATTGACTCGACAGATGGCTTCAGTCCGTCAATAAGTGAACAACAAATCATTACTGCTGTACAAAAAGGGACGAAGAATCAAAAGCATGTTAATATCTTATTGCATGATATCAATAGTATGAAAAATACAGTGAAAGCATTGCCTGATATAATTAAATTCCTAAAAAAAGAAGGGTATACCTTTGATACTATTGATGAGACAACCCCCAAAATGCAATTTAATTGATGAACACATTGTTTATCTATAGTAAATTAAGGTATAGGGTATTGAGATTACATTGCGAAAGGATTTATCGTTTCTATGATGCCATCATTGTTTTTATCACATGGAACACCGCTATTAGCTTTGGAAAAGAATAGCTACACTTCCTTTTTGAAGGATTATATGCAAGCTATGAAGAAACCCGCTGCCATCGTTATTTTGTCAGCACATTGGGAAAATGAAGATCAAATGATTTCTGCTGTAGGGAAGCATGAAGTCATTTATGATTTTGCAGGATATCCTGAAGAAATATTTCAGATAACTTATCCTGCTTCGGGATGCCTTGAGCTGTCAGATCGAATTTTAACCTTATTGTCCAAGATAGGTGTATTGGGGGAACTTGATGAAAGGCGCCCCCTGGATCATGGAGCATGGGGGCTTTTGCATATCATGTACCCCGAAGCTGACATCCCGACCGTCTCTATGTCCATTAGTCCTGCGCTGCCATTGGACAAGCAGTATGAAATTGGGAAAGCATTGAGGGAATTAAAGGACAGTAATGTCCTGATTATCGGGAGCGGTGGAATTGTCCATAATTTCACCCAAATTCAGAAAGATATGCATGTTGCAGAAGGATGGGCAATCGAGTTTGAGAACTGGGTCGAAGAGAAAATCATGAAATGGGATTTACAATCTTTGTTTAATTATGAAAAAATTGCCCCTTACAGTACAGAAGCAGTGCCTTCCAAAGAGCATTTCATTCCATTGGTCATTGCAATGGGGTCAGGGGATGACAACAAAAAAGCGGCTCTCCTGCACAGGAGCTTTCAATATGGCAATCTGAGTTTAACAGCTTGGAAGTTTGATTGAGGTGAAAGGGTTTTCAAACTAGTTAAATTTACCTGAAAAATAATCATTATACAAAAATACAAAAATCTTTTTTTAGCGAAAAAAAGACTTAAATGAGCAAAAAAGACAATTAAAAGCGATTTTTGACGAATTAAGCAGAAATATAGTTTAAAAAAGGTTGCATAAAGTGGGATAACCTTTGGATATTTCGACAAAAACATGTTAATATAACATCTGAAAACGTTTTATCCTTTAAAATTTTATTATTCAATAACCAAAGTTATTTATTATATATCTTATATATATCATATATTTGGGGAAAATTTAGAAGAAAGAAATTTGGGGATGGATAAAACGAAATGAAAAAAATTATGAGAAAAATTTGGGGGTTTACAAAATGACCATCAATGATTCTAAGGTATACGACCAATGGAAAGCTTTTTCAGGTCCAAACCTTGGGTATGTCATGGAGCAATACGATTTATTTCTAGCCAACCCGGAAGAAGTGGATCCGGAACTGAAAAACTTTTTTGAAGTATCTGGTCCTCCTTCATTCGATGTATCGGCAGAAACAACGACTGGAAGTGCACCAACTGTACAAACTGGAGAAGTTCTTTCAATGAAGAAAATTATGTCTGCAGTAAAGTTAGCTGAAAATATCCGTGCATACGGACATCTTGCTGCAAATATTTATCCTTTAAAAGAAGAAGCTCTGGACACTGAACAAATTCACTTTGAAAAATATGGCTTGACTGCAGATGATTTAAGGAAAATACCGGCTGACTTTATTTGCCCGGAATCACCGGAAGACGTGAAAGACGGATACGAAGCCGTACAATACCTAAAACAACTCTATACAAAAACGATAGCCTTTGAATTTCACCATGTTAATGACTTGGATGAAAAGCAATGGCTTACTGATATGGTCGAATCCGGAAACATGTTCCCGGAAGTGGCTAAAGAGAAAAAAGAACTTTTACTTAAACGATTGAATGAAGTAGAAGGCTTCGAGAAATTCCTACACCGCACATATGTAGGGCAAAAACGTTTCTCTATTGAAGGACTGGATGCTTTGGTTCCGATCTTAGATGAAATGATTTCACAAACTGTTCAAAACGGAACGGGGAATGTGAATATTGCCATGGCTCACCGAGGACGTTTGAATGTGCTTGCACATGTATTAGGAAAGCCTTATGAGGTCATTTTCTCTGAATTCCAACATTCACCTAATAAAGATTTGGTTCCTTCCGAAGGTTCAACAGGCATTAACAATGGATGGACCGGTGATGTTAAATACCATTTAGGTCTGGATAAACAGATTACTAAAGCTAACATACAAAAAGCAAGGATTACACTTGCCAATAACCCAAGTCACTTGGAAGTAGTCGGTCCAATCGTGGAAGGGTATTCTCGTGCGGCACAAGAAGACCGTTCAGAAAAAGGATTCCCTGTTCAAGACATTTCCAAATCTCTTGCAATCCTGATTCATGGTGATGCAGCATTCCCAGGTGAAGGAATTGTACCTGAAACGTTTAACTTAAGCCGTTTACGCGGTTATCAAGTTGGCGGCGCCATCCATATCATCGCCAATAACATGATCGGTTTTACAACGGAAAGTGAAGATTCACGTTCAACCCTATATGCTAGTGATTTGGCAAAAGGCTTTGAAGTGCCGATCGTGCATGTGAATGCAGATGATCCGGAAGCATGTATGGCTGCTGTGAACCTTGCTAACCTATATCGTGAAAAATACAACAAGGATTTCTTGATTGACCTGATCGGTTACAGACGTTTCGGCCATAACGAAATGGATGAGCCATTGGTGACTCAACCTGAAATGTATGCATTAATTCATAAGCACCCTACCGTTAAAGAGCTTTATGGTAAAAAACTTATTGAATCTGGTGAGTTCACCGAAGCTGAGGTTAAAGCTATTGCTGAGCAAGTGGATACAAGGCTTGCAGATGCATATGCAAAAATTTCCGGAAATAAACCGGAAGCTTCTAAAGAGTGTAATCCTCCTGGGATTATTGAAAAAGGACTTCCAGCCATTGAAACGGCAGTTCCGAAACAAGAACTTGTTACAATTAACGAAGAACTTGTTAAGTGGCCGGAAGGATTCACTCCTAATAAAAAATTAGGAAAGATTTTATCACGTCGCTTGGATTCCTTTGGTGCTGACGGAAAAATTGATTGGGCTCATGCCGAGACATTGGCATTTGCATCCATATTGAGTGACGGTACTCCAATCCGTTTGACAGGACAAGATTCAGAGCGTGGAACATTCGCACAACGTAATATCATGTTACATGATAGTGTTAATGGAAAAACATATTCACCACTTCACACACTTGAAACTGCCAAAGCTTCATTCGCTGTTCATAACAGCCCGCTTACTGAAACGGCAGTTCTGGCTTATGAATATGGTTATAATGTATTTGCACCTGAGACACTTGTATTATGGGAAGGGCAATTTGGTGACTTCGCTAATACAGCACAAGTTATCTTTGACCAATTCATCGCGGCAGGCCGTGCAAAATGGGGTCAAAAATCAGGTCTTGTCATGCTGCTTCCACACGGTTATGAAGGACAAGGGCCAGAGCACTCAAGTGCACGCCTGGAACGTTTCCTTCAATTAGCGGCTGAAAACAACTGGACAGTTGCCAACTTAAGTTCGGCAGCTCAATACTTCCATATCCTTAGAAGACAAGCTAAGATTTTGGATCAAGAGCAAGTACGTCCGCTTGTCATCATGACACCGAAGAGTATGCTTCGTAATCAAGTGATGGCTTCTACAGCAGAAGAATTCAGTGAAGGCTCTTTTGAATCATTCGTAGAAACCAAAGCTTTGGGCAAAAAACCTAAATCGGTTGAACGCATTGTTTTTGCATCAGGTAAATTGGCGGTTGAACTTCGTGAAAAAGCGGCAACTGAAAAAAATACGGATTGGTTGCAAATCATCAGTATCGAAGAAATTTATCCATTCCCATTCACTGGAGTTCAAGAAGCCCTGAAAAAATATACAAATCTTAAAGAAATCTTCTGGGCTCAAGAAGAACCTAAAAACATGGGTGCTTGGACATTTGTTGAACCTCGCCTAAATGCAGCGGCGCCTGGCAATCTTTCAGTAACATATATAGGAAGGAAGCGCAGATCAAGCCCGGCTGAGGGAGATCCACTTGTCCATAAAAATGAACAACAACGGATTATGACTCAAGCAATTACACGCAATAATGAGGGGGAGAAATAAAATGGCTGAAGTAAAAGTACCTGAATTAGCAGAATCAATTTCTGAAGGATCTATTGCGCAATGGTTAAAACAACCCGGTGATCACGTTGAAAAAGGAGAATATGTCCTTGAACTTGAAACGGATAAAGTGAACGTAGAAATCATTTCAGATTATACCGGTACACTTTCTGAACATTTAGCAGAAGAAGGCGATACTGTCCAAGTTGGACAGGCTATCGCCATCGTTGATGAAAATGGATCAGGTGCAGCAGCTCCAAAAGCGGAAGCTCCTAAGGTTGAAGAAGCTAAAGCAGAACCAGCTAAGGCTGAACAAGCGGCTCCTGCTAAAGAGGCTCCTAAAGCAGAAGCGAAGGAAGCATCATCCACTCAACAAGTTATTGCTTCACCAGCTGCAAGGAAATTGGCTCGCGAAAAAGGAATTGACTTGACTCAAGTGCCTGTAGCCGATCCACTAGGTCGTGTACGTGTACAAGACGTAGAAGCAGCAAGCAATGCACCTGCAGCTCCTGCAGCACCTGCGGCAGCTCCAAAACAAGCACCTGCAGCTAAACAAGCAGCCGCTCCTGTTGAAGTGAATGATGACCGCATTGAAGTGGTTAAGATGACACGCCGTCGTCAAACCATTGCCAAACGTCTAGTTCAAGTACAATCCGAAGCAGCCATGCTTACTACTTTTAACGAAGTCGATCTTTCTGCAGTCATGGAATTGCGTAACCGCCATAAGGATTCTTTCGTGAAAACAAATGACGTTAAACTTGGTTTCATGTCATTCTTCACTAAAGCGGTCATTGGCGCATTGAAAAAATATCCGTTATTGAATGCTGAAATCCAAGGCGACCATATCCTGAAAAAGAACTTTTATGATATCGGTGTAGCTGTATCCACTGATGAAGGTCTTGTCGTTCCGGTAGTAAGGGATGCTGACCGCAAAAGCTTTGCTGAAATCGAGAAGAACATTTCGGATTTAGCTGTTAAAGCGCGTAACAACAAACTGGGACTTTCAGATTTATCAGGTGGTACTTTTACCATCACAAACGGAGGGACTTTCGGTTCCCTATTATCTACACCAATCTTGAATGCCCCTCAAGTTGGGATCTTGGGCATGCATACAATCAAGACTCGTCCAATCGCTGTTGGAGATCAAATCGAAAACAGACCAATGATGTACCTTGCATTATCTTATGATCACCGTATTGTAGACGGAAAAGAAGCTGTTGGTTTCTTAGTGGCTATCAAAGATATGCTGGAAGATCCAGAACAACTTTTACTTCAAGGCTAATAAAATAATACGAAACCCCCCTGTCATCATGACATGGGGGTTTTTTTGTGTGAAGAATTGAAAGGATATTTTCATAGAAAAAGAGATATTGGGATTCAAGAAAGGTTATCTCTATTAAAATTGAATGTTTTTGAAGGTTTTTTGAATGAATTTGAGTATTTTTAAACGTTTGTGATTGATTATTCCGTCGTTTTCATATATGATGATATTAAAGTGAGGTGGGCGAATTGTTGACAACTGAAAGGCATCAGTTCATCTTATCGATCCTAAAAGAACAAGGAACGGTAAAGCTGCAGGAGCTTGTAGATCAGTTACAAGCCTCGGAGTCGACCATTCGGAGAGATTTAGTGCAACTCGAAGAAATGAAGCTCTTGAAACGCGTGCATGGCGGGGCCTCTTTACTTCAAAGAAAAGGCCTTGAACCAACAACTATGGAAAAGCAAAACAAAGCAAGAGCTGAAAAACAACTTATAGCAAAGCTGGCGGCTTCATTCATAGAGAAAAATGATTGTATATATCTTGATGCAGGCACGACAACTGCGGAAATGATTCCTTATTTAAAGGATAAAAATATAACGGTGCTGACAAATGGTCTTATGCATATTCCAAAACTCATCGAATTGGAAATCAAAACAGTGTTAGTTGGCGGAACGATAAAATTCTCGACAAATGCGGTTATAGGAAGTAATGCAGTACAGTTTTTGAATGAATACCGTTTTGATAAATGTTTCTTGGGAATGAACGGTATCCACCAAGATCTGGGTTTCACAACACCTGACCCGGAAGAAGCTCTACTGAAGAAGATGGCATTACGTCTCTCTAACGAAACCTACGTGCTTGCTGACAGTTCAAAACTGAATGAAGCTACTTTCGCTAAGGTGGCAGATGTAAGCGATGCCATTATCCTTACTGACAGCAATGATGAAGAGGCAGTTGCTCAACTTCATAAAAATCCAAAGGTAAAGGTCGTGACCATTTAATGATTTATACAGTGACACTCAATCCATCCATCGATTACCTGGTCGAGGTGGAAAGTTTTCAAATGGGCAAGGTGAATCGAGCCAGTTATGATGCAAAATTCCCTGGAGGGAAAGGGATCAATGTTTCCCGAGTGCTTAAAAGGCTGGGAAATAGTACGACAGCTTTAGGATTCATCGGTGGACAAACAGGTGAATATGTAAAAAGGTTTTTAAGACAGGAAGAGATTTTCACGGACTTTACCGAGATAGCTGGAGATACAAGAATAAACATTAAATTGAAAACAGGGCTGGAGACCGAAATAAATAGCCAAGGGCCAGTCATTTCAAAAGGGAATTATCAACAATTATTTAGCCAGATTGAACAGTTGAATAATAATGATATCCTCATTTTGTCAGGAAGCATCCCTCCAAGCGTTCCTTCGGATGTATACGAAACCATGGCAAGGTCTTGTTCCCATAACGGCATTAAAGTGGTGGTGGATACGAGTGGCAAGGGATTACTGAATGTCCTTCCACACCGGCCATTTTTAATAAAGCCCAATCACCATGAATTGGCTGAGCTTTTTTCCGCCGAAATAAGAACGGTTGATGATGCTAGAGAATATGGCGCTAAATTGGTTGAAGCAGGAGCACAAAATGTTATTGTTTCAATGGCTGGACAGGGGGCCGTGCTTTGCTCCGGTGGAGAGTCATATTCCGCAAATGTTCCAAAAGGGAACGTCATCAACTCAGTGGGTGCTGGTGATTCCATGGTCGCAGGTTTCATCGGGACATATGAAAGGACAGGGGATATTCTATCTGCTTTCCGATTCAGTCTTGCCGCAGGAAGTGCTACAGCCTTTTCAGCCGATCTCGGTACATTGGATAAAATTGAAGAGTTATTACCGCAAATTGCTATCAATCAACTAACAGGAGGCTGACTCTATGAAAATTACAGACTTGTTAAAATTGGATACAATCATAATCAATCTGCAAAGTGTTACAAAGCAAGCAGTCATTGATGAACTATCAGGAAAGTTAGCCGAGGCAGACAGGTTAAACGATGTGGAGGGATTCAAAGCTGCCATCTTAAAACGTGAAGAGCAAAGCACAACAGGGATTGGTGAAGGGATAGCCATACCGCACGCAAAAACAAATGCTGTGAAGATACCTGCCATCTGTTTCGGAAAATCGGTCAGTGGTGTGGATTATGAATCGCTTGATGGGCAGCCAGCTCATTTGTTCTTTATGATTGCAGCAAGTGAAGGAGCGAATGCTGATCACTTGGAAACCCTTTCCCGGCTTTCTTCGTTACTGATGGATGATAAATTCAGGGCACGATTGATTTCTGCTTCTTCTGGTGAGGAAGTGTTAGAAATTATCAATCAAAAAGAAATGGAGGCCGATGAAGAAGAAAGAGAAGAGCAGCAATCAAGTAATGCTGCCAGTGGTAACAATAAAGGAGGTAAAATCCTTGCCGTTACCGCTTGTCCAACAGGAATTGCCCATACTTATATGGCTGCCGATGCGTTAAAGGCCAAAGCGAAGGAATTGGGAATCGATTTCAAAGTGGAAACAAATGGTTCCACAGGAATCAAAAATGGTTTAACCGCCGCAGAAATTGATGAGGCGGATGCGATTATTGTGGCAGCTGATAAGCAGGTGGAAATGGATCGTTTTAATGGAAAACATGTCATTATTGTCCCTGTTGCCCATGGGATCCGGAAGACCGAGGAGCTGTTAACCAGAGCATTGAATCAGGATGCACCTGTTTACAAAGGAACTGGGAATGATAAAAGTGATGAAGGTGATTCAGCAAAAGGAGGATTGGGGATTTACAAGCACTTAATGAATGGTGTAAGTAATATGCTTCCATTTGTCGTCGGAGGCGGAATCTTGATTGCGCTTTCGTTCTTTTTTGGAATCGAGGCAGCCGATCCGGCAAATCCGGATTATAATCCCATTGCCAAAGCATTAAGTGATATTGGCGGAGGGAATGGTGCCTTCTTCTTACTTGTCCCTATCCTCGCTGGATTCATTGCTTCAAGTATAGCCGACCGTCCAGGTTTTGCCCCTGGTATGGTAGGGGGATTATTGGCAGCACAGGCTAATGCCGGTTTTCTTGGCGGACTGATCGCGGGTTTCCTTGCAGGTTATGTCGTCTTACTTTTACGAAAGTTGTTTTCCAGGTTACCGCAAACACTCGATGGCATTAAACCGGTTTTACTTTATCCTGTATTCGGGATGTTAATTACAGGGTTTATCATGATATTTCTTGTAAATGAACCAGTAACAGCAATTAACACAGGCCTGACCAATTGGCTGCAGGGCTTATCCGGCACGAACGCAATATTCCTTGGTTTGATTCTTGGGGGCATGATGGCTGTGGATATGGGCGGACCTTTAAATAAGGCAGCATTCACTTTTGGGATTGCAGCCATTGAGGCATCAAGTTTCGGTCCGCATGCTGCAGTAATGGCTGGTGGAATGGTTCCTCCTCTTGGAATCGCATTTGCAACTACATTCTTTAAAAGTAAATTCAGTGAAATGGAAAGGAAATCCGGATTCACTAATTACTTCATGGGTGCTTCATTCATTACAGAGGGAGCGATTCCTTTTGCAGCGGCGGATCCATTGCGCGTTATCGTCAGCAGTGTTATAGGGGCAGCGACGGCAGGAGCCCTGTCAATGGCTTTTAATGTAACTTTGCCAGCGCCGCATGGGGGAATATTTGTCATCCCTCTAGTCAACCATCCTTTCCGCTATTTGCTGGCGATTTTAATAGGAGCCCTCATTACCGCTTTAATATTGGGGTTCTGGAAAAAGAAACAAAAATAAATGTACTACAAAAGCGGGTCCACCTAAATGGACCCGCTTTTTATTATATCCATTCCAAAATTTCGATCCGGTTGCCGAAGGGATCGGATAAATATTTGCGGTTCGACCCGGACAGCCTCTCGTCATCTGTAAAGGAATATGCTTAGTAATCAGATGTTGTTTAAAATCATCAAGATTTTCAACTTCAAGTGCTGGATGGGCTTTTCTCGCGGGAATGAAATTATCCTCCGTTCCGACATGAATTTTGATCGATCCCGATTCTATTTACCTCCCGGAAAAATAATATCTCAGTGAAAAACTTCCTTGATTGGTCCTCGGTATTTTTGGGAGATGCTAATTGGTAATGGTCGATTGACTTAAAAATGAAGCTCATCTTACCACTCCTCCTGATTCCTTATAAATACAATTTTAAAATAAAAAAATCAATAAGAATAGGCTATTTTTTAATTGATATCGATAAGATTTTCTTATATTTTAATTTAGAATTGTTCATGAAAGCATGAATGTAATGTTTATGGGTAAAGGAATATTAAAATGAACAAAGGAGTGAACGTATATGCTGAAGAAAAACACCTTAAAAACGACGAAAAGGGATGATATGATTGATATTACTACAGAAGTACAGGCCTTCATCAAGGAAAATGGGATTCAAGAGGGGATAGCTCTTATATATTGTCCACATACGACAGCAGGAATCACGATCAATGAAAATGCTGATCCCGATGTCAAAAAGGATATGCTAAGAAGACTGGATGAGCAATACCCATGGAATCATACATTGGATTTACATATGGAAGGAAACACGGCGGCCCATTTGAAATCAAGTACGGTTGGTTCTTCACAACAGGTGATCATCCATAAAGGGAGCTTAATCCTTGGTACTTGGCAGGGGGTATATTTTTGTGAATTCGATGGTCCCAGAGAAAGGCAATATTTTATTAAATTATGTGTCGAACGGTAAAATGGGGATGAAGTGGGAGGAAGCGCGGATTGGACGATGTTTGGATAGAAGGAAGCAAAGTGGCATTGAGGAATGTTAAACAAGCCGATTTAAAACGTTTATGGAGCCTGAAATATGGAGAAGCCGATCCAGATTGGAAAAAGTGGGATGCACCTTATTATCCTCTAGAACTCATTGATTTCCATACGTATATCGCTAAAGAAACGAAGCACAGAAACTATGATGAGAAAATGGGGGCTTACTCTGAGCTATTAATGGAAAAAAACGATCAAATAATAGGCTCTGTTGTATATTACTGGGAACATGAACCTTCACGTTGGCTTGAAATCGGAATTACGATTTTTGAGCCCAAGTATTGGAACGGTGGTTACGGAACAGAAGCGTTAATGTTGTTCATAGGCTATTTATTCGAAAAAATGGAGATTGAGCGCGTTGGGCTTACGACATGGTCAGGTAATGAACGTATGATCGCAGTTGGAGAAAAGGTAGGCATGCAAGTAGAGGGAAGGATGAGAAAATGCCGTTATCATGAAGGTTATTATTATGATTCAATCAGAATGGGAATGCTACGGGAAGAATGGGAATCATTAAAATTTCGAAGTTAATAGACCCGTGAAAATTTTTCCTTCATTTCCTTGGAAAAAATTTAGCACTGTTTTCTCACATATGGTCTGTTATCCTAGGAAGATGCTTAACGAGGAGGTTACAAGATGAAATTATCAGTATTAATAACCGTGATAATGACTCTAAGTGTCATCGTACTTGGGATAGCTTTTCCTAAGGGAACGACCAGTAAAGCTTCTGATGGAGCAACCAAACATGTCATTAAACAAGGTGAATCGATTTGGGATATTGCCAAGCAGCACGGTATTCCAATCGGTAAGTTGAAAGAAGTCAATAATAATGTAAATAATGTCGCCGAGCCTGGTAAAACATTGATTATTCCACATGTAATGAATGAAAAAGATAAAGAAATATTAGCAAGGCTTGTACATGCAGAAGCCAAAGGGGAACCATACAGAGGAAAGGTCGAGGTGGCAGGAGTTGTTTTGAATCGCCTTGATAGCAATGAATTCCCTGATACGGTCCGGGAAGTGATCTATCAAAAAAACCAATTCTCGCCCGTTGCTGATGGCAGTATAAACAAAGCAGCAGGAGCTGATGCCAAGAGAGCTGTCAATGAAGCATTGGCGATTCATGGCTACACAAATGATGCATTGTATTTTTGGAATCCTAGCATTTCGGACAGCGAATGGATGAAACAATTAGAGGTAATCAAAATCATCGGCGGTCACCATTTTGCCATATAAACTATATCTCAAGAACCGGCTTTCCAAATGGGAGGCCGGTTTTTTATTTTGGAACACTTCCGTTAAACGATGTCAGCCCACATCTCGCGGGGATTCAGTTCATAAATGCTGTTTTCACGGTACATGATGCTTCCGATAATGAGCTCACGCCTTAACGTTGCATAATCATCATGGAATGACTGTATGAATTCATTCAGTTCTTTTTCTGGATATTTACGTCCCTTTTCCAGAAGGCTGCCAATATGATGAAGAATGATCATTTTCTTTTTTCTCTGTGCTGGTATTGTTTTTAGTCGGCCATCTGGGGTAAAGAAGTTTTCAAGGATCTTTTTGTGTTCCAAATTCAGCTTTTGATCATCCATTTTATTGGGGTCCCCCTTAGTTGAAACCATTTTAGGTAATGCTGATGAATAATGATTCAGAACATCTACATTCAAAAAATAATATACCGTATTTTTTTCCCTGCGATCCTTCACTAAATTAATGTCCTTCAATTTCGTTAAATGGTGTGAAATGGTCGGGGCCGTCAATTTTAATATTCCCGCAAGTGCCTGTCCGTGTTTTGGGCCATTTGCCAGGATGGATATAATCTTGATCCTGGTCACATCACCAATCGTTTTGTGGAAAGCGACCAATTTTTCTAATTGCACTTTAATCCCCCTTTCTAATTAGATTATTATCTAATTAGATATTAATCTAATTAGCGGGTATTAATCAAGTTAATATTCACTTTTCTATATCGCATGGAAGATCTGGTGTATACTTTAGGTGAATAGAAAAAAAATTAATCCGGAATTAAGGAGCTGTAACATGGCTAATACACATGTTTATACAAAAAAAGAAGAATTGGTCAATGCGATAACCCACGGTATCGGCGCTTTGTTAAGTATTGCCGCACTTGTGTTTTTAATCATATTCTCAGCCCAGACAGGATCGCCTTGGCATGTAGTCATTGCAGTCATTTATGGTGTTTCCATGCTTCTTTTATATGTTTCTTCCACTTTGGTGCATAGTTTTCCAGAGGGAAAAACGAAGGATATATTTGAAATCTTTGATCATTCAGCCATATATATATTCATTGCTGGAACATACACGCCCATCATGCTTCTTGTGATCCAAGGGTCACTCGGCTGGACACTGCTAGGTATAATTTGGGGAGTTGCAATCATTGGCGTCGTCTTCAAAGCTTTCTATGTTAAAAAATTCCTCTTCCTTTCGACGATTCTCTATATTGCAATGGGGTGGATGATCGTTATCGTTTGGGGACCGCTTACAGCAACGATGCCTTCAGCTGGTATCCAATTATTGATTGCAGGGGGATTGCTTTATACGTTTGGAGCCATCTTTTATGTTTGGCGCGGTTTTCCGTTTCATCACGCGGTTTGGCATGTGTTTGTGCTTGGGGGATCTGTCACACACTTTTTTGCGGTATTGTTTTATATCCTTCCACTATGATCACTTGGTTGATTTGATGTATTTGAGAGATTCTTGAGGTTTTAAATGACCCCTATTAGGAAATAATTACGTATACAAAACTAAAGGAGGAAAAACTAATGAGAAGATCAATCAAAATATTATCAGTCCCGTTTGCGGCTATGCTTGTTTTGGCTGGATGCGGCGAAGAAAACGATGAAGTGAAAAACCCGCCGGTTCAGGAAAATGAAAATCAAGCGGAAAATAATCCTGAAACTGGAACGGATAATAATGAAAAACTGCCTTTCACTTATAAGGATTTTCAATTAGAAGTGGATTATGCAGGCAATGATAACGAATACGAAGCTGAATATGATACCATGGGAGCTCAAACAGAAGCTTCGATCGAGGACAAACTTAACAAACATGAGGTTCACGGTGATGAAGCAATGAAAGAATTGACCCCGATTTTAGAAAAATTGACATTCACCAAAGATTCATCAGATGAGGAAGTCATCCAAGAAGTGACAAAAACTTTTAATTTGAAAGATGATTATCAAGAATTCGATTTAGAGGTCGTTTTCGATGATGGTACGAAAAAAGAATATAAAGTGAATAATAAGTAACCAAATCCGTTACTATAATCTTCCTTAAGTAAAAAAATGGCAGCATGTTCAATGTGTCCTCAATAGTTGTCAAATTACTGTTACTATAGTAAAATGATTACGGTTAGCAAAGGGGATAATATACATTTGCTATTCATATTCGGACTTATGGGGATAGGACCGCAATAAATACTTGTAAAAAAGATTCTTTTTAAGAGTCTTTTTTTTTATGTTTGGAAATTTGAATATAAATGAAAGAGAGGGTACCACAAGGGTACCCTCTCTTTCATTTACCCATCATTGGGAAAGTGGAGCACTTTTTTTTGGCAGCATATTAGCCGACGCTAACCTTGAACGGATTGTAATGCCAAGCCAAGATGCAAGGAATGCCTTTAAAACGCCTACGATTATAAATGGAGCAAAACCGCTGGCAAATGCCACTGGCCAAGATAATGAACTCATATATTTTAACCAAACCGTACCGATGACCAAAGTAAGTATCATCCCGATTGTATTTGCAAGGAAAGCCATTGCAACTGAGAAACGCGTTTTTTCCAATATCAAACCCGTTATATACACTGTCGGGATATAGGATAATAAATAACCGCCAGTCGGACCGAATATCTTAGCTAGGCCCCCTGACATTTCAGCGAATACCGGTACTCCCGCTGCTCCTATGAACAAGTATAATAAAACGGAAGAGGTTCCATAACGTGAACCCAGTATCGTAGCTGCCAATCCAACAGCTAGAGTCTGTCCTGTAATCGGTACTAAGGGCAGTGGAATTGTAATTTGGGCAAGTATTCCTATAAGTGCTGCAAATAAAGCTGTAACAATCATCATTCTTAACTTCTCATGACGTTCCTTCATCGTGCTTCCCCCTAATGTAAACCTGGTTATGTAACGAGTTAACATATAAAGAATTTTAATATGTTAAGTAAACACTGTCAATGATATTATGAATTTTATTTAAGTAATCGTATTTTTAGATGACAAGGTTTGTAAGTAAAAACAAGTGTAAAATCCAAAACTTCAAAATAAATGAAACTTTTTGAATGCGTCATTCGTATGAATGGTAATCAAAGTAAATGGAGGGGATTATAACCAGATATTATCAATGTTGGTAAAACGCTTATCCCAGGAAGTAGTAAGCGGCATGGAAAAATCGAATTTAAAGGATGAAAAAGATGGAGTTATTTGGGGTTCCATTAGAAACAGTCTATTTATATGGATTAATTATATTCGGGGGGCTAACATTCTTATTTATCATGTTTAATGATATATTTTCCGGCCTTGAATTACCGGATATATTTAATCCAACTCTCATTTTTAGCTTTTTGACCGTGTTTTTTGCGAGTGGGTTTTTGCTTGAATCGCTTTCAGGACTAAATGCTGGATTGAGTGCATGCATTTCCCTGCTTATTTCGTTTACCATCGTCACTTTACTGAATGTATTTGTTTTGATTCCCATCTCATCAGCGGAAGAAAGTTTGACATTTCATGATAATGACCTGAGAGGGAGGGTCGGCAGGGTTCTGACATCAATCCCGGTTGACGGGTTTGGGGAAGTCCTGATTGAAAGCATCAGCGGAAGCATCGCGAAAACTGCGGCCAGTTATAAGAATGAAGGAATTGTTTCTGATACAAAGGTCTTGATCATCGAAGTTAAAAATGGGGTTGTCTATGTTATGCCCCACCAGGATTAAAAAAAGGGTAGGAGGTAGGGTATGTTTGATTTGATTTGGATTGTTGTCGCCATTGTTGCATTTTTACTTATCGCACTTATTGCTGTCTTTATTACGAAATACCGCACGGCTGGACCTGATGAGGCATTGATCGTGACCGGAAGCTACTTAGGAAGCAAAAATGTTCACATCGACGAATCAGGAAATAAAATTAAAATCGTCCGCGGCGGGGGTGCTTTCGTTCTCCCGGTTTTCCAGCAAGCGGAACCACTAAGCTTGTTGTCAAGCAAGCTTGAGGTCTCAACTCCCGAAGTATATACGGAACAAGGGGTTCCTGTCATGGCTGATGGTGTATCGATCATCAAGATTGGCGGTTCAATCACCGATATCGCCACAGCGGCAGAGCAATTCCTGGGTAAATCAAAAGATGACCGTGAACAGGAAGCGCGGGAAGTCTTGGAGGGACATCTTCGTTCCATCCTTGGTTCGATGACAGTCGAGGAAATTTATAAAAACCGTGAAAAGTTTTCCCAGGAAGTACAGAGGGTAGCCTCGCAGGATTTAGCTAAAATGGGACTCATTATCGTATCGTTCACCATTAAAGATGTTCGGGATAAAAATGGATATCTTGAATCGCTCGGAAAGCCAAGGATTGCCCAGGTGAAGCGGGATGCCGATATAGCTACCGCCGATGCAGAGAAAGAAACGCGAATCAAGCGGGCCGAAGCTTCGAAGGAAGCCCAGCGTGCCGAACTTGAAAGGGCAACCGAAATAGCTGAAGCTGAAAAAATCAACAAGCTTAAGGTTGCGGAATTCCGGCGTGAACAGGATATTGCCAAAGCACGAGCTGACCAAGCTTACGATCTTGAAACGGCCAGATCTAAACAGGATGTAACAGAACAGGAAATGCAAATCAGGATCATTGAACGTCAGAAGCAAATTGAGCTGGAGGAAAAAGAAATCCTTCGCCGGGAAAAGCAATATGATTCAGAAGTGAAGAAAAAAGCGGATGCCGACCGTTATGCGGTAGAGCAGGCAGCCTCCGCTAACAAGATGAAACAGATTACAGAAGCGGATGCCGATAAGTATAAAATTGAAGCCATGGCGAAAGCGGAAGCGGAACGTGTTCGTATGGACGGTCTTGCTAAAGCGGACGCACAAAGGGCACAAGGTACGACTGAGGCGGAAATCATCCGGTTAAAAGGGGTAGCAGAGGCAGAAGCCAAGCAGAAGATTGCTGAAGCCTTTGAACAGTTTGGGCAGGCGGCCGTAATGGACATGATTTTGAAAATGCTGCCGGAATATGCAAAACAAGTGGCAAGCCCGCTTAGTAATATCGACAAGATCACTGTAGTGGATACAGGCGGTAGCGGTGCGAATGGCGGGGCTAATAAAGTGACTGGGTATGCAACGGATTTAATGGCATCCTTGCAGGAGTCATTAAAGGCATCTTCGGGAATTGATGTCAAAGACTTGCTTGAGAATTTCTCAGGAAAACGAAATTTACCATTTACCACCATCAGCCAGGAGAATGTTGAAGCAAGCATGAATATGGCAGCAGGCAAGGAAGAGTAAAAGGGAAAAATTTAAGGGAGGTAAGAGCACTTATATGCTCTTACCTTTTTTTGCATAGTTTTTGCTTATAAAAGGCATGATCAGTTTATTTGATTTTTTATACTTAACAAATATATTCGTAATAGTCGGTTTTCAAGTAATTCATCATCTTTTGTTTTTTGGTGGGAAAAATGAAAGCAATAAAAGTAAAAGGAAAAGTCGTCAAAAAAGAGGGGATTTTTATCATCGAAGCCATAAGTATTTAAAAGAGTACTAATTCCAGGTGGAACTATGGTTATTTTTTACGAAATTATTAAAATAAGTGATATATAAAAAAGTTGCAGAAAAGCTGATGTTGAACTACAAAGAATAGGAATTTGGGAGAAAACCAATCCGTTCCCAATTAATGCGAAAGTAAATTATTTGTCAAACTCAAGAGAATATTTTATTTCCTATACTAAAGGGACAAAAAGAACGTTTAATTCTTATTATGATAGGGCTTCTAATGAAGCACCTATAGTTATTGGAAAAGTGAGGTTTCATCCTTGTCAAAAGCCAGTTGCTGTTCTCGAAAAAATAATTGCAACTCATTCTAATAAAGGTGAAACAGTATTAGATCGTTTTATGGGTTCTGGGTCAACAGGACAAGCTGCTATAAATCTAAACCAGAACTTTATTGGTTTCGAATTAGATAATACCTACTTTAAAGAAGCTTCGAATACTTTGCATAAAGATACCGTAAGCTAAATGATGTTGTTGCTGTTGAAACCACTTAAAAGACTTCGGGGTACCCCTCTTGTGACAATAATTAATTTGCCTACTTAAGGCTTTAACCCCGAACTTAACGATCCGTTTTAAACACCGTTTCCCGCGGTGTTTTTATTTTGGAAAAGAAAAATGAAATGTGGAAGTTAGGTGAAAATTTTTGTGTATTATTAAGAACGTTCGTTCTCTAATATAAATTATAGAATGAATGGAGATGTTCATATGACAATCCGTGACAGAGGAATTCTAAAGTGGCAGGCAGCTTTGATTTTACCTGAACAAAAAGCTTTTCAAATAAATATGAACAAGGATTATTTTAGACAGGTCAAACCAATATTAGACGAATACCAATTAGAGATGTTTCTAGAACCTTCTTCAACTATCGGGCGCGATTGTTGAAGATCGAAAGTAGAAAATGATTAAACTTTTTTATAAAACCATAACTTAAAACTGCTAGATAAGAATCCATTTTGATCAATCTTTTTTCGAAATGGCTTCTTCTTATTTACCGAAAAATACGGGTTTATGAGGAGTTTTTAATCAAACTTTGTTTCAAAGCATCAAAATGATGAGACGGAAAAAGATTCACAAAAAAGTTCTGTAGACCAAAGAGATCCTTACACTGATGGAGCATAAGTGTTAATGGGGAATAGTTCAGGACAGCCCCGAGGATCGTTGCCGTCCTGAACTATTCCCAAAAATTTAAATGATATTGGGAATTTAGCTCTTTGATATAAATCACATATATCCTCTCTAACGGCATTGAATATCCTATACAATGCCAGTTAACTGTAATGAGACGTTATAGGAAATGAAAAAGGATCTTCAACGAAGATCCTTTTGATGATTCAATTGACCTGTTACTTCGATAATCTCTTCTAGGAGTGATACAGATGTCAATCGATCATTTTTCTGACTGTACCCCTTATATGCCTTAGAAGATACCCGAACTTACCTTTTTTAAGTACTCATCTATAGCCGTTAGAGCTTCTTTTGCTCCACCTGCTTTTTTAAAGCTATTGCTCAACTTCTTAGCATTTTCCCGATAAGCAGGATTGGACAATACCTGTTGAACGGATTCTTGTAGCTTTTCTATGCTTACTTCATGTGGATCAATTCTAAACCCGGCTTGAAGTTCCTCTAATCGATTAGCGATCATAGGCTGATCTGAGGTCTGGGGGATGACGACAAGGGGCACTTCATAATAGAGAGCCTCGCTCGTACTATTCATTCCTCCATGAGTAATGAATACGTCCGTATGCTTTAAAACTTCAAGCTGCGGTAAATATCTACGTACAATGAAGTTTTCCGGCAAAGGCTGCAGCTTGGCTAAATCAGTAGCTAAGCCCACTGAAAATATGACTTTCCCCTCAAAGTTTCTAAAAGCCTCTACACAGGTTTGAAAGAAAGATTCAAATCCTTGCAATACGGTACCCATTGAAATATACAGTACTTTCTGGTCTTTCAGTTCCTCTAACGGAAAATCATGTGTTTGCACCCGTTTCGTGATGGAAGGACCGATAAATACATATGAATCATCCATATATTCTCCACCTGGTTGAAACTCTCTGCTTGTATAGACAATATTCAAATCAGAAGTATTCATCATAAATTGGAAGTGGTGCTTTACCTTAACACCGAAACGTTCCTGGATCCGTTCCGTTATAGTCGAATTTTCTTTCTCCATTTCCGGTGATGGATTTAGAGGAAGACCCCTGCTACTTTCTAGCATTTTCAGGAATTGCTCCTGAGGAATAGCGAAGGAAGATGATGAAGAGATTGAAGGAATGTTTAAATAGTCTTTGACCAGAAGTCCCGCACCAAACGAATCATGATACACATAATCAAATGGGATGGAATCAGCTAATTCTTGAACAACAGCCAAAATATCATAGGAAAGTTTTAAATGGACTTGCATAAATTCATGGATACTAATGACTTTTTGAGGTGTGAATCCCTTTAAATGATTTGGATGAAGATATACATTCGCACCCAAACCTTCAATTCTCTCTTTAAATTCATCAGTGGTTACGTAATGAACAGAATCTCCACGATCAATTAAAGCTTTTACTACACCAAGAGTCGGATTAACATGGCCCTCAGCTGGAAAGTTTATCATTAATACATTCATCAACTTTCATTCCCCTTTCCAATAATATATAAATTACTCAATCTCTTTTCATGATACAATACCATTCTTATCTTTTTCCAATATAAACCATCGTGCTTGTCTATAAGGGGTGAGGTGTAGCTTTGTAAAAAAGTTTGATTATTTATAATAAAGATTGATAATTTGTAAAAAAGTTTGATTAAAATCATCTCACCTCTATAGGTTTCTTAGAGGTGAGATGATTTTTTTTGGATATTTATGCTAATATCACTATAAAGATTGTGAAGAAATGCTGATTCGGGAGGTACAACTATTGTGATTCAGTCTAGTAAAACAATCTTAAAGAAAATAAAAGAGAAAGAGCTTATCATTGAACCAATTACACCATCCCAACTACAACCAGCTTCTATTGATTTACGGATAGGAAATCATTTTTTGACGATTGATGAATATTCCACCCCTCTTATTTCACTGGTCAAACCAGCTACTTATAAAGAAATTTACAAAGATCATTTTAGGGGTACCGCCACATTGCCATCAATTTAAAGTTTTGTAGTACCCCCAGAACGAAATTTTGGACTCGGGCATATGGTAGGACTCCTATTAGAAGTTGTGTTATAGTAAGAATTAATCAAAATTGTAAATGAAAGGGATTTTATTGTGGATTTTAAGGCTATGGTAGGTTGGTTTATAAAAGATAAAACTTCCATTAAAATAATAAATTTCATTCTAAAATCTTTTGACCAAAGGAGGCACTTAAATGTATCGAAAAATTATGATTTTTCTTTCCCTGTATTTTATAAGTGCTTTTATTCTTTATTTTGTAATTGAGAAAACATCTTTTTTATTACCAGCAATCTTCCTTGGAGCATTAGCGGCACTAATCTTTTTAATTGGTTATCTTGCTTATTATTATTACACAAAAAAACAACAAAACAATTAATAACAAAATAGTACATCATCCATCCGAATCTTACTTTATTTTACATAAAAGTAAGATTTTTTAAGTTCTTTGATTTATACAATAATAGTATGTTAAAAACTAGGAGGCTATTTATGTTTAAAAAAGTATGTATGTCAATGATGACCCTTGTTATGGTAGGAGGTGTTTCTGCTTCTTTTGCTAATGCTGAGACCCCTGAACCACAAAATGACAAGATCGATGAAGCTAGAGAGTATATCCTAAAAAGTAAGGAGGAAACTATAAATCTTCTTGAAGATTTACAAAAAGTAAATCCTACTTTAGAAAATGTAGAAAAGACAATTGATAAATATTATAAAAAAAACCCAGCTCCAAAAGAAATTATAAAAGATAAAGATTTATCTTTAGAAGATGTGTTTCCGGATCAAGTAGAAGAAATTGAAGGTACACTTAATCTTAATGAGTTTATGAGTGAAAAAGAAAAAGAAGTTACACAGAACGATGAAGATAGCTTCATTAAATTTAAACATAACAAAGGTGAAGTTGGTGTCTATGTCGGTGAAACTGGTGGTGTATTTATTTTAGAAACGAAAACTATCGATGAAAATAATAACGCTTTATCAAATTCTTCTAAAATTGGTGCACTTGCTTCTGCCCAAAAAGTGACAAAGAAAGAAAGAACTACTGGGATTGCTTATAACGCTTTTGGTGGCAAAATGTTTACTCTATGGGCCCAAGGTTCATTTAATTACAATGGTAAGAGTGTTTCTGTAGCTACTCAAGATGGAGATTATAATAGACATTTCTGGGGATCGACTTTAAATATCACGAAACCTACTTTGGGTAAAGCAAGAAAAGAAGTTGTAGGAAGTCAGACATATTCTGAAGTTTACTCACGCTTGTATTACGAAGCTGTATTTGGAATAAAATGGGCAGGGGTTACAATGAAATCAGGAACAGTTGAAACATATGTAGGTGGAAGTAAAAATGGACATTTATATGGATCTGCAAAAAGGATATAAAAAGATTGATAGATTTTAACGATATAAGAAGCTAAAAAAAGATTTCAATTCAAAGACAAAGACATTCAAAATATGATCAAAAACACGAAAAACACTCTGGATGCTTCCAGGGTGTTTTTCGTGTTTTTGATGAAGTTCTTCATTAGTTATTTTTGGGGTCCCGGCAGGAGATATCCTAAGTAGGGGTATCGTCACATGCCTATCAAGCTAAGAAAACAAGGCAACCCCAAAACGATAAAATGAGCTTCTTTGTTACAAGAAAGTCCAAAATTTCGTTCTGGGGGAGTTATAAAATTTTAACTTGATGGCGATGTGGCGGTACCCCATATAACAACAAAGTATTTGACCTTATCAATAATTATATTTTAATGAAGTATTATTACGACAAAGGTATTCCAGATAGTGAATGGTTTATTGAAGAAAACAACGGAAAATATAAGCTGTTTCCGCATATGGAAGAAAAGCATGATGCTCATAAATATTGGTTTGATTTTTATATGGATGGCTATTATATGAGGTACTCTACTCTAATTGATGCGATTTGCCATTTAATCAACATAAAATATGACTTTCACATTAAATCAGCACCAGGTTTTAGGCAAGATATTATGGCAAAGCTAAAATCTGAAGACAATGCATTATTTAAATCGTTATTGGGATTTATGAAAAATATAATTCCATCCCACCTGTAAAACCAGATGTAGCTACAGATCTGGCTCCTTCTAACATGTATGAAAATTGCAAGGAAACAAGGATACGGTTGTGCGTTGTGTATACACACTCTTCAAAATGGGGAAATAGTTATTGTCTATCTTAGAAAACCCTAAAGGAACAAGAAATAAGTTAGTACATAAACCTTGTGTTAAATAAGTTATGTAATTCGGATAAAAAGAAGGCTTGAGCCGTATGAGTTGAAAGGCTCACGTACGGTTCTTAGAGGAGTTAGGGGCAGCAATGCCCCTCGATTACTAACCTCGGATAATTGTGTGTATTCTATACAGGCATATCAAACTAAAAAGACAGTCAAAAATAATATTTGCTGTCTTTTTAGTAAAGTTACTAGAGATACCATTAGTAATGTTGAACTTACTTTTTATATTCCTTATATAATTCTATCATTGGTCGAATGGTAATGAAAAGCGCTGCTACAGCCAACCATACAAATGCTAAACAAACCCATCCTTTAAAAAAATTCAAACTGTATACATAGCCTGTTAAAAACATGATTCCCGGCCAAATGACAATTAAGGCTAGACTCAAACCAAGAGCCCATCGAGTATATAACTTAGTCTCCTTAATTAATTGTTGATCTTTCAAGCTAGTTCCTCCTCTGTGATTGGACTTGAATCTTCATTTTTCTCTTCATCAAAGCTTTTAAATTTCCCTTTTAATGATTCAAAATCAAATTCCTCAGAAGACAGTAAACTATGACCAATTGAAATAATACCACTAACAATAAAAACAGCTAAATTTCCACATAACATAGGATAAAGTTGACCCAAAGATTCAATCGTAACATGACCGGTTAAGATATAGGCAGAACTAAACCAAACAGATACTCCACCAATCATTCCTAATAAGGTACCATAAAAAGCTCCCTTATTTGTTGCACGTTTCCATGTTAATCCCAGTGTTACTGGAATAACGGCTGCACTAACAAATATACCCATTGCCATATATACGAAGCCGAGGCTGATTCCTAAATAGAATAGTAAAATAGATAATAACCCCATTGCTAATCCAAAACCCAATGTAATAAAACGAGATATTTTCAATAGTCTTTCACTACTTGCTGTCGGATTAATTGAATGTCGATAAATATCAGTCACAATAATGTTAGTTACAGCCGTAAGTTCGGCAGAACCGGCGGAAGTAACAGCCATAAATAACATGATAATAAATAAAAGAGAGCCCACTGGTCCTAGTATGTGGGATGCCATAACCGGAGCAATTGAATCCGGAGACGCGACAGAAATGCCTAAGCCAGCTGCACTAACTCCTAGAATAGTAGCTATTGCGAATGGAATTGAAAACCATGAAAGCCCTCCATAAAGATATGCTTTAGAAGCAGCTTTATCGGTACTTGCGATAGCTCGCTGCCAGTAGGCTTGATCCACGAAAACAGTTCCAAAATTCCCTACAATATTAATAATTCCAAATAATAGTCCAGGAACAGAAGCCATAGTTAGCATTTGTTTAGATTCAGGTAGATGCTGTAAACCTTCATAAATATTTGTGATTCCAAATTTGTAATAGACAGCTACTCCAAAGATAGCAAGTACAATAAATAAAATGACGGTATGTAAGTAGTCTGCGATAAAAGAAGCTTTTAATCCACCGATCATAGTGTAGAAGGTAAAAGTTAATGGGATAAGAAAAGCAGCAAGATATAAGTTCATTCCTGTTAATTGATGCATAGTAATGGCTCCACCGAGGATAATCATAGAGGTTACAATTACATTTGTTCCTAGGGCAAAGACCAGCATAAGTCGATGGTTTTTCTTATCGAATCGCTGAGCGATGAACTCTAAGAATGTATGAGCTTTTGGAGCTTTTCGCTTTAAATGAATGGTAAGAATGGCAAATAATAAAATTTGAATTGTAGCACCAGCAGCGTACCAAAAAGGTCCACTAATTCCATATTGATATCCTGTAGATGAGGACATCATTAACGTAGCAGCCCAAGTCCAAGCAGCGACAATGGAGGCACTCGCTAATCCAACACCTACACTCCTACCAGCAGTGTTGAATTTTTCTGCAGTCATTGTGTTTCCATTTCTTTTGGAATCCATTCTATGTATAAGAACTGTAATTCCTGTAAAGATAACACCGAAAATAAATAGAATAAGATACCCAACGGTTGGTGTTAACATAAAAACCCTCCTTATTAAATTTTCTAATATGAATAAAATTACCATATGTTAAGTTATTTAACAACACGTGTTACAGTAAATTACATAAATATTTTTAAAATTCAGATTATAAAACGTATATTTTTTTAGAAGTAAGTTATAAACACTTATGCAAGCGTGTTTTAGAATAATCTTTATTGTTAATCTAGTTATATAAATAAAGTATAGATTATTTAGAAGAATAAACTATGTTATATTTATTAACATAGTATATTGGGGGATTTCTCTAAAAGAACTTTCACTGTATGGGGTCCTACCACATGCCTATCAAGCGAAGTTAAAATCATACCCTCAAAATGAAAAAACGCTATGCTTATCGTAAGAAGTTTACGAGAAAGGATGGTGTTTTCATAATTGTTGATTATCTTAAGAAAAGTTTAGTGACCTAACAATGTCAAAAGTGGATATAAGAATAACTAAAAGACATGACGCCATTTTATGTAAAAATACTATATAAACCTAAAAAGGCGTATCAAAACTGTTATCAGTTTACACGCCTTAAGCAACTCCTATTTTAATGTAAGATTAGGCACTGTGTTTTCTCCACGATACTTTTCATGTACAGACATCGTGCCGAGTATAAAGTTCAATTCATGTTTTTCCTACTGTGCGATAATTAAACAAAAAACTCTTTCTTTTAATTAACTTTTTCAATTGTAACTGTAAAATCTCCTTAAAGAGTTATTTCAGAATATGATCCTATGGGGAAGGTCAACGGTAAGTCCTTATGGTGTGGCCACCAAATAATTTGCTCATACTGTATTGTTACCAATCGATTTGTTTTCCATCACTAAAAAATCCCCCGTTAGGTCCTTCAGGTCCAAGCGTCGCTAACCAAAGGATAGACCCCGCAGCTTACTTAGGAGTTCTTGGAGCCGATGGTCCACCCATATCTGAGCTTACCCATCCCGGATCGACCGCATTTATTTTAATATCACCTTTGATTTCTTCAGCAACCAATTGTGTCAATCCATTCAAGGCAAGTTTAGACATTTTATATGCGCCTACTCCTGGATAAGACAATGCGCTCAATGCCCCATATTCCGAAGAAACATTAATAATTCTTCCATAACCTTGTTTTTCCATGATGGGAATAAAGGAACGGATGACATGGTAAGCCCCGAAGAAATTCGTTGCCATCGTTCTCTCCAGAATGGAAGGGTCCATTGCCACTAACTTTTTATTCTCATCCAAATAGATGCCAGCATTATTAATCAATATGTCTAATCTTCCGTACTGCTCATTTACTGTAATCGCAGCTTGATGTATGCTTTCTTTATTATCTACATCCATCACCACAAACGAAACGTCCAGATTTGACTCCTTAAGGTTTCGCGTAGCTTCACGACCCACATCTGGATCCCGACTTGCAAAATTATTGATATGTTGAATAAACAACGAAATTCACTAATTTGCCCATAGTATGCAATCTATTTTTATTTATAATTATAAACAGATGTTGCTTAACCAATACCTTAAGGTAAGCGTATACAGAACGGATTGTAACTGTTAAATCAGGCAAAACTGATTACCGAGAAAGAGGTAGTGGTTTTGCCTTTTTCTAATATGGGAGGGGATACAGTATAAATCTGGGGTTTATAAAGTGAAATCGAGAGAATATTAAACAATAATGCAGTTAGCTCAACAAAAGAAAATCAAGAGGTTATCATCATTGGACGTGGAATTGTCTTTAATAAGCGTGTTGGTGATGAAATCAATAAACAACAAATAGATAAAATTTTCACTTTAGAAAACGAAACGATAGCATTTATATTCATTTAACTGATCATATTCATTTTGCAATTGAACGTTATAAAAATAATTTGCCCATTAAAAATGGATTAATATGGGAAACTAGGCAATTATATAAAGACGAATATGAGATAGGATTAGAAGCATTAAATATGATATGTGAACAATTTGGTGTCATTTTACCAGAGGATGAAGCAGGGTTCTTAGCCCTTCATATTGTTAATGCTGAGTTAAATGAAGAGATGCCTGTTGTAAAAAGCATGACTAAGGTTATGCAAGAAATTTTAACGATAGTTAGATATCATTTTAAGTTGGAGTTTAATGAAAATTCTTTAACATTCTATCGTTTTATAACACATCTTAAATTTTTCGCACAACGTTTAGTAAAGAGCAATCATTACAGCAGCACCGCAGATGAAGACTTATATAATGTAATTATATTAAAATACCCAGAAGCATTTAAGTGTTCACAGAAAATAAAGAAATTCATTGAGAGCACTTATACCTACCAATTAACAGATGAAGAAATGATTTATTTAACCATTCATATTGAAAGAGTTATAAAAAATAACGGTCGATAATAGGGTTGTTACCTTACGGGCAAAACCTAGATTAAACATTCAAATTTGAATGTTTGATTTAGGTTTTTTTTATTACTCTTTTCCTTCTGCATTTAAAAACTTAGCAATAAACCTATAAAAGGAGGGTTAATCGTGAGTTACAGCAATTTTGCAGAATCGATGGGCACTTCCAATTACAGGAGATGACACGGAAGCAAAAGCAAAAGTGGCAGAATTTACGAATCAAATCGGTTATGATGCTGTTGACTGTGGGACATTAGCAGATAGTTGGAAAGTGGAAGCTGATACACCGATATATGTAAATGCCTATGTCAGTGAGATTCCAAAGGGAATGACGGAGGAATAAGGAATGAAATGGTATTCTGAAGATAAAGCTGCTGTTGTCACGAAAGAAAAAGTATTAGAACTTGTAGAAAAAGCAACTAAAACAGGACCTATAGGAGGAAATCCTGAAAGTCTTGCAAAACAATGGACTGATTGGTTAAGACATCACACATCTTAACGAGTTTTTAAATGGCGTTTTAGGCATGATTTCAATCAGCTGCTCAATCTCTTCCTTAGATAGAAAAAAGAAGTCCTTGATGACCTCCCCATAGATCTTCTTACGTCATTCCTACATGGGGAGATTTTTATTCAAAGCTTTCCTTTCTTCCAGTGAACGCCTTTATCATTTTTGTATAAAAAAGTGCGGCCTGTTAGTAGCGGCAGCACTTTTTTTGATTGACAAGAAGTATTTTCAGACATGAAAGTAAGAGAACTGGATCGGAAAAAGTATATTTATTTTAAATATCTTAGCCTTGTTTTTCATCTGGAAAAAGAAGTGAGAATATAACCCCAACAATTAAGCAGATAAAAAATGTTGCCGCTTTTGCCGAAACAATGGCTTCAAGTGGAGAGAGTGACCAAATAATGGCACTAAGGAAGCCAACAACAATTGTAGCAATAACCCCTATGCCTGAAACTCGTTTCCAAAAGAATATAAGCAAAATTACTACAGAAAACGTATTCCCAATGCCAGCCCAAGCAAAACTTACTAAGCTGTAAATCACAGATCCAGATTTAAGAGAAATAATAATGCCGACGATCCCGCTTATAACGGCAACGACACGTGACAATCTTACAAGCCCTGAACTGCTAATCTTTACTTTTAGTGTTTTGTGGATGATATCCTCACTAATAGACGTTGTGATCACAAGTAATTGTGAAGACGCTGTTGACATGATAGCCGCTAAAATACCTGCTAGGATAATGCCTGCAACCCATGGAGGCAGTAAATCAAATACCATATGAGGCAAGATCAATTCTGGATCATCAATGGTTCCTTGTTTATATAGCGTCGAGGCAAAAATAGATGATAAAAACGCACCTACATACACAATTAAAGTCCAGACCAAGGCCATATTACGGCCACTAATGCGTTCTTTTTCATCTGACAAAGCCATAAAACGTGAACTTAACTGCGGCTGGCCTCCCAGCCAGCCAAAGAACCATGAAAGGTTTGTAAAAAGCATAGCCCCAAGGGCAAAACCATTTAAGCCGCCAACCCAGCTGTCTGCTCCATTCCCCATTGCAGCCAGTGAACTGCTAATAGAAAGTCCTTGATCCTGAATTTCCATATAAGCAACGATAGGAACAATAATAAACGAAGCAAGCATCAAAAAGCTTTGAACCGTATCTGTCCAAACGACGGACATGAATCCGCCCATGCAAGAATAAGCAATAATGATAGCAGCAATGATAATAGTGCCCCAAGTAATATTAAATCCTGACAAAGAATAGATGGTTTTTCCCATACCGGAAAATTGTGCTGCTAGATAACATACGAAGAATAAAACAATTGCCATGGAAGCCAGCCATCGAATAATTCCTGAATATTTAGGGAATTTCACTGCAATATAATCTGTTAAACTATTCACCTGATAGCGTTTTTGTTCGTCCATAAACCGCTTTGATAAGAAAAGCCAGGAAAACACAACCCCTAAAAACATTCCAGATAAGATCCAAACACCTGATAAGCCTGAAACATAAATAAACCCGATTGCTCCTAAGAACATATAAGCTGACTCGCCAGTTGCACGCTCCGAGAACGCAAGGGCCCAGCCCGGAAGCTTATTCCCTCCCAGGAAAAAATCATTATGGCTTAAATCTTTTTTTGTGAAATATATACCTATCGCCAGCATTGCCAGCAAATAAACGGCTATTTCTACATAAATAATTGTATGCACTTGTATGCACTCCTCTCAAATTACCAAAACCAATTACCCTTATCGGTTTGGACTGATAATATTTGAGGAGTTTTATTTTGTCAAACATAAAAAACTATTTTTCGATGATTTTTTTTGTAATTTCAATAAATTTTTCTGCACCTGCAGACAGTTTTATCCCTTTTAAATAAGCAATTCCAATGGTTCTGGAGTAGTTTTTCTTAAAAAATAATTTTTTTATTTTTGGAGGCAGCACAGATAGCAGCATCTCCGGCATAATAGAAATTCCCAGATTTTCCGCTACCATAGAGATAATCGCTTGATCGACTTCCATCTCATAAACGACCTTCATCGGAATTTTCTCTTTGGCCAACAACTTTGTTACATCACGATCAATGGATCGTTTCGGCATGATCCATCGCTCGCCTGCCAGCTGCTCTACCTCAACTGTTGTAAACTCTGCCAGCCGATGATCCGTTGAGATAATACAAACAAGTGGATCGTTCAACAGTTCTTCAAATTCTGCTTTTGCGGGAGCTGGGGCCGACAAAAAACCAACGTCAATCATGCGAGAAAGCAGCCACTCCTCAATTTGATCATAATTCCCCTCAGAAATCTCAATTTTAATACCGGGGTAATTTTTTTCTAAATAAGCCAATATGCTTGGCAGAAAAGTAAACGAGACACTAGGAAGAACCCCAATACGTACAGTTCCAATTAACAAGCCCTTTAAGTCTGCTACTTCATTTTCCAGAGCTACTTGAGCTGTTAAAATTTTTAAGATGTTGCGATAAACAATTTTCCCCTCCTCGGTTAAGCTCAATTGTTTTTGAGTACGGTGGAATAAAGAGAGCCCTAATTCATTTTCTAAATTCAAAATGGCATGGCTGATGGAAGACTGTGTTAAATTCATTTTTATCCCAGTTGCAGTAAAACTGCCTGTCTCGACTAAATTTTGAAATGTAATGTACTGTGCAAGTGTAGGCATAGGTACCTCCTTGTTATGAAAATTATTCATAATTGATTATCAAATTATTCATTTGATTTATACAGTGCTTTATATATAAAATAATAGCAATATCAGAGTAAATCAATAAGAATTAATTTAAGGGGTGAAACAAGGATGAGTGAATCGCTAAAGATGAAAGCTTTATCCATGGACGTTATTACGGCAAAAATGTTTACCGAAATAGATACAGCAGTAACAGATCAATTTGGAGAAAAAGGCCGGCAGCTGATTAAAGCGGGCTTAGAGCATTTTGGATTAAAAGATGCAGAATCGCTAGCCAAAAAAGCGACCGCTGAAGGCGAAAACCATACATTTTATGATTATCTTCCGAAACAAGTTGAGGGGGAAGAAAAATACGCTGCTCTGACATCATTTGCCCGTTTTTCTAAGATGTTTGCTCAGCTTGCGAAACAAATTGTGGATGAATACGGAAAAGAAGGAGAAGAAACGATTTCTTTGTCTGTCAAGCGCTTCGGAGAAAAAAGGGGAAAAGGAATTGCTCAGCGGGCCCGTACAAACGATACTGACAATTCGATTGAAAACTATTTAACAAATTATGACATGGGCCGCAGTGATTTATTTAAGATCGACACTAAATACAAAGACCAAGAAATTGAACAAACGTTTATTCATTGCCCGCTTGGCCAGCAGTGGGCGGACGACAATATGCATCAATACGGAATTTTGTACTGCCAGGAAATTGATCCAGCTATTGCCCAAGGTTATAACCCAAATATGAAAGTTGTTCATGATAAATATGTACTAAAAGAAGGCCAGTGCCATTTTCAATTTCAATTAAAGGCTGAAGCCAGCAATGATAAACAGTAAAAGATTGCTGGGTCATCTAGCAGAACTGAGCGAAATCGGAAAAAATGATGCAACAGGCGGGATAACCCGCTTTTCCTATACCTATGTAGAGCAGGAAGCTGTTGACCTGGTGATGGAGTACATGAGGCAGGCGGGTTTGGCAGTCACGGTTGACGAAGTGGGAAATGTTATAGGATCTACTCCCGGTACAGGCCCTGCTATTGTTGTGGGTTCACACATCGATACAGTGCCAGAGGGCGGGAAATTTGATGGTACTCTAGGTGTACTGTCAGCCATTGAAATCGCCCAGACGCTAAAAGAACAGCAAGTTGAACAAACCAAACCTTTGAAAGTAGTCGCTTTCAAAGATGAGGAAGGTTCAAGATTTGGATTTGGGATGATTGGCAGCCGTGCGATGGCTGGGACATTAAAAGAAAGTCATCTGAATATTCTTGATAACGATGGGATTAGTATTGCGCAGGCTATGCAGAAAAGTGGGTTTAATCCAAAAACGATTGCCGATGCAAAGCTGGAAGATATTGATGTATATGTAGAAATGCATATTGAACAAGGAAAAGTACTTGAAAAAGCAAATCTGCCAGTAGGTATTGTAAGCGGCGTAGCCGGACCACTTTGGCTGGAAATAACACTTGAAGGAATGAGTGAACATGCAGGCGCAACGCCAATGAATATCCGTAAAGATGCATTGGCTGGTGCTAGCGAATGTATGATTGAAATTGAAACTCTCATGCAAAGCGAATCAACAGCAGTGGCAACGGTTGGCAAACTCAATGTTTACCCAAATGGCACAAATGTAATTCCAGGAAAAGTTGTATTTACCATCGATATTCGTGACATTGACGAAGAACATCGAAACGGGCTTGAAAAACAAATTATATCCATCATTCAACAGGTATCTCAAAAACGAGATCTGCAATGGAACATTCGCGAACTGCAGCGTGTAAAACCAGTAAAAGCAGATCCAGCATTACAACAGCTGCTCTCGGACAAAATAAAGGAGGCAGGAATAGAGCCTCTTAAGCTGATCAGCGGTGCGGGTCATGATGCAATGCAATTTGGCGACCGCTGTCCAATCACTATGCTTTTTGTTCGTTCCAAAGACGGTATCAGCCATAATCCGCTTGAATACAGTTCGGAGGAAGACATTGCTTTAGCCACAGAGGTTTTTTATAAATTTATTTATGCTTTAGTTAGAAAATAAAAATATATAAACAGGCTTTTGGAAAGAAGAAGTTTCCTTCTGCCCAAGCGTCCGACTTTATTTCATTAAAGTTGGACGCTTTTTCGCTTTAATTGGAAGGGAGAAACAACCCCGAAGTGGCTGGTTGAAAAATGAGCGCTGTTGACTAAACGTAAGAAAGTTGTCTGATTTAGTGTTGACATCCAGCTTTCAATATCATCATGAATTGCTTTGCGCCCCTCTCTCAGACGTTTATTTAAATAATCCATAAGGCATAAAAGGGGGTTTTACAGTATCTTTGAGCATTTCCTATATTTAAAGCAGTGTATTTTGAAAATTGCTGACTAAAAAAGCGCCAAAGTTGAAGTGAACCCAAAAAGTTAGAAGTAGTTCTGAAATGCCATTTATATTAGAAAACAAATTCTGAGCATCCTTATGAGGGTGCTTTTTATTTTAGAGAAAGGAAGGTGAGCTCGAATTAATGGGTATGAATCGTGAAACTTAGAAAAGAGAAGGTGGAGCTGTGAGGAGGAAGTAAGATTTTGAGACAAAAATAAAAAGGCACCAATAAAGGTGCTTCCTAGTAATATATCTTTTTAAAGTAATGAACAAACATAATGTTCATTGCAATTTCGACTATAGCCGTGATAATTACATCGATTATATTAGTTTCTTCAAATGAATGATAAGGGGCAAATAAGACAATGTAAGTATAACCTATGATAGTTAAAAGTATGGACCATAAGATGTTCCGTAAAAACAGTGGAATCATTAAGCCAACAAAGGGCAAGAAGAAACCTAAATCTTTTCTACTTCTCTTTTTATAAATACTGATTAATAGATAGATTGCAATCACATTGATAATAATATATAAAATTAGATCAATAACATCATATCTATTCATAATTGTAGGGTTATAAACTACAGGAAGTGGAAGCACCGTAAGAGCAACTAAAACCCAAAAAATAATACGGTAACTTTTCTTTTGTTTGTCAGAAATCGTTCCTTCCTGTAATGCTATGACGAGTTTGTTAATATTCCAGATATACATTGTTGTCTCCTTATGTAGTAGATTATCAGACTAATTATAGGTTAGGGTAAATAGTAGGGGAGGTTTGGGTCTATTATGATCGTGACAATTCATGGATAAGCAAGCGCACTACAACAGTTAAGTCCCCCTACCCCCGAAACCTAAAGATACAGGGAGAAAAGAACGGCGCTAGTCCTTTGTTTGTAAGGAAAATGGAATTTTTATATATGAGGAAGTCTAAGTTAGCAATTACACGTCATATTGGTTTAAATTAGAAAATATATTAGTTGATTAAGATAAACAATAAAACTATGTCATTTAACCTAACATGTCATTTGATTTTTTTTCCATTACCAATTATATTTATAAAAATACCTTCTCTTAAGTCTGTCTATATCCCAGAAAAGAGAGTAATTTTATTGAAGTGTTTAGTTTTAAAAAAGAAAAATAAATGGGGAAATAATCATTTATTTGAGCCAATGATCCAAATTTAAAATTAGTCCTCTTTGATTAAATAAAATGATAAACAAAGGTGGGTTTGAGATGGGGTTGTTAGGTAGAGTGGTATTTTTAAAAAGATTACGAGAAGAGCTGTTAGAAAAAAGAAAACAAGGGGCCACTGAGCTTCAAATTGATGAAATTGACAAGCAAATACGGAAGATTAATCTAGAGATACAGAATATGAGAAAAATGATGGAATAAATATTTTCTGGTTTTAAGTGTACCTGACTTGAAAGGTGTGTTTATTTTGTTTATTTGTTGACCATTTTAAATTTTTATAAATGGGGCGTTCCTATAAGAAAATGGATCGCTTCTTATTGAACCTACTAGCACTACAGACTGTACAGAAAGGAAAGAACCCCTTCCCACATTATGTACGTGTCGCTTCGGCATTAAATGATCCGATAACGACGAACTGTATGGCTCATGCTTCGCCTACATTCCGTAGGTTCCTGTACCATTTACGGGCTTGCCGCCATACCAAACGAACCGGAAATTATTAAGATTAAGGGATTAATAGAATAAAGAGTCACAAGGATAGCAGCCGGGCGGCTGCTTTTCTTATTATTTTTTTCCTTTGCCTTCCGAATAGTAAAAAAGCGCAGGCCGACTAACCTTCCATCCGGTAGGACACCCGAACCTTTCCGGCAGGAAGCTAAGACGGCCAGTCAATCGATTAAGGGGCAAAAAACTTTTTGATTAATGGCGCTATTGCAACATCAAAAACTTTTTGTACTTTATCCCTTAACCGATTGCCTATGCGTGCTTTTTGTTCTACATGTCAAAGGGGAAAAATAATCCCCCTTTGGGGAACTAATTCGCTTTGCAAGGCAAATGAAAATATGAAAGAAAAACCTACCAGAGAAAAACCAAAAGGGCAACAAATAAAAAAATAAAATGAAAAGGAGTTTTGAAAATGTAATTAACCCCAATTTTTGAAGTGGTACGAATTAAGCAGGAAATCAGGGAAATGGTTGAGCCGTTTGTGGCCTTTTAAATTCGCAATCCAGAAGGTGCCCGAGAATTAGCCGCAGCGCAAATCGCAAACGAGGGCGGCCTCACCCAGCCAGAGTGTTGGTTGTACTCGTCATAATTAAGCTGAGTATCAAGAATAATACATTGCATTGTAGGAATAAGAACAGGGACCTCCAAAAGGAAGTCCCTGCAGTTTGTAGACAAAAGGATTTTCAGTAAAAAAGCAAAATTTGTTATGTTAATAGGTTTTTACAAAAAAATTCTATAAAAGCATTTAGCTAGCTAGGTTTCTCTGAAGACAAGCTTAAATTTTATAAAAAATGACTGTTCGTTTGGACGAAGAATTGCGATTGTTCATAGTTATACGTTACTTTGGAAAAGTCAAATGGTTGACCATTGTTTAAATGAAACACAGATTCAACGTATAATTTAGGATCTTCTTTTTTCAATCTTAAGTACTTCGCTTCTTCATCAGTCAACTTATCAACTTTAAGAAATGTATCCGCAAAACCGATTTTTAATCCTAATCCTTCCGTAATATAATTAAATATCGATTCAGAAATAATTTCGTTATTCAAATAAGTAATAATCGATTTATTAAAATAGGATTCCTCTAAGCATAACGTTTGCCCGTGAATATAACGAACTCTTTTTACATAATAGACATCGTCTTCAAGTTCCATATTTAAATTAAGAGCCGCTTCTTTTGTTGGTTTTCGCACGTCTAATTCAATCACTTCTGACGTTATTTGAAAATCTTCAAGGCTTTTTTTAAACCCCTGATTAGAAAGAAGACTAATATATCCTTTTCTCTTATGCCTTCTAACAAAAATTCCACTACCCCTGACTTGAAACACAATCCCTTTTTTCTCTAAAAGATCTAAAGATTTGGTAATTGTACTCTTACTCACTTCAAATTGAGTCATCAACGTTTCTAAAGATGGTAGTTTATCTCCTTGTTGAAGCGCATGATCTTCAATATACTTTTCAATTTCAATTGCGATCTGCTGGTACTTATTCATATATATATACCTCTTTGTTTTATTTATCTCATACAATATCCGATTATACCATAAATTTGTCAAAAACCTTTAACTAACATTATATATATATTATTATTTTATTCAGGCATTGAAAAATTATACCGGTACAATTATAATGTAAGCGTATACTTAAATAAAGGGGGACAGAAAAATGGGAGGGAAAGTTAGAGATTACGGGAAGCTTGCAAAAGATATTTTACAAGCTGTTGGAGGAGAAGAAAACGTTATTGGAGCTACGCGTTGTGCAACCAGACTTAGGTTAGTGCTTAAACGATCAAATCCAAAAGCAAAAGAAAAAGTAGGATCTATGCCAGGAGTCATTACAGCAGTCGAAAATAGCGGACAATTTCAAGTTGTCATTGGCCAGCATGTGGGGGAAGTTTATGAGGAATTTTCAAGTTTAGTAAACATTGAAAATTCGGATCAAGTTGAAAACAAAGGAACGGTACTAAATCGTATCATTGCTACAATGTCAGCAGTTTTTGCACCATTTGTTTATATTTTAGCTGCAGCTGGTATTTTGCAAGGGATGTTAATTATTATCAATTTGTTTTCTGATAGTTTTGTAAAAACAGGAACGTACCAAGTCTTAAGTTTTATATCGTGGACGCCATTTACTTTTTTACCGATTTTTATTGCAATTACAGCATCAAAACATTTTAAAACAAACGCCTATATAGCAGTAGCATGCTGTGCTGCTCTAGTTAGTCCAACCTGGGCAGAAATGGCTGCAAAGATTGCAGATGGAAGCAGCATTACGTTCTTAGGGCTTTCTTTAACGGAAACCGTTTATACCTCTTCCGTCTTGCCGCCATTATTTTTAGTGTGGATTCTGTCTTATCTTGAAAGATTTTTAAATAAGCGAATAAACGAAGTAGTTAGACCCTTATTTGTTCCACTTTTATGTATGATCATTATGGTTCCTTTGACGATTTTGCTAATTGGTCCTATTACAACAATGGGAGCAAACGGGATTGCAAATGGTTATAACTTCTTAGCAGAAAACGCTCCTTTTTTGGCTGGAGCTATTATTGGGGGACTTTGGCAAGCAGTCGTTATTTTTGGCGTACATTGGGGAGTCACTCCTATGGTACTTGCAAACTTTGATTTGTATGGACGAGATTCATTCCAAGCCTATCAAACGATCGCAGTTGTTGCACAAGTTGGTGCAGTCCTTGGTATAATCTTCAAGGCAAAAAGTCAAGAAACAAGAAAAGTGAGCATTTCAGCTGCTATAACTGGACTATTTGGTATCACAGAACCAGCTATTTACGGGGTGACTTTACGATTTAAAAGACCATTTATTTTTGGATGTATTTCAGGTGGTATTGGTGCCATAGTAGCGAGTTTCTTTAACCCTTATTACTTTGCATATGCCGGCTTGCCAGGACCACTGACCATTGTAAATGGCATAAATGCAGATTATCCAATGTCAATATTGGGAATTTTAACAGGGTGTGCTATCGCTATTATTCTTCCAGTTGTTCTTATTCAAATCTTTGGATATGGTGAAGATTCAGCAAAAGAAGCAGACATGTCTCCTGTAACAGAAGGAGAAGCTGTCGGGAATTTACCGGTAAACAAGCCGAGTGATAATGAAGAAACGATAAATGCGCCGTTTAACGGTAAAGTCATCCCACTTTCAAAAGTTCCCGATGAAGTATTTAGCTCAGGCGCTATGGGTCAAGGTTTAGCAATCGAACCATCTGATAACAAATTGTATGCCCCTTTTGACGGGACGGTAGTCATGTTGGCCCCTACGAAGCATGCAATCGGCTTGCGATCAACGTCTGGTGTGGAACTGCTTGTGCATATTGGGTTAGACACCGTTACGTTAGATGGAAAACCTTTTACTTTACACGTAGAAGATGGAGCGAAATTCAAAAAAGGTGATTTATTAATACAATTTGATAAAGAATTTATTCAAAAACAAGGATTGAAAGCGATTACCCCTGTCATCATAACTAATTCAAGTGCCTACAAAGAGGTTATCGTTGAAAATGTGGAAGACAGCAGCTTAGATCAGAAACTGTTTACAGTAGTGAAATAAGGAGGAAATAAAAATGAGAAAAATGCCAAAAGATTTTTTATGGGGGGGCGCATTAGCTGCTCATCAATTTGAAGGCGGATGGAATCAAGGCGGTAAAGGACCAAGCGTAGTAGATGTAATGACAGCAGGTGCACATGGTGTACCGCGAGAAATAACAGAAACAGTTGAAGACGATAAATTCTATCCGAATCACGAAGCCATTGATTTCTATCATCACTATAAAGAAGATATCGCCCTGTTTGCCGAAATGGGATTAAAATGTTTACGAACTTCTATTGGCTGGAGCAGAATCTTCCCAAAAGGTGATGAAGCCGAGCCCAATGAAGAAGGATTAAAATTTTATGATGATGTGTTTGATGAATTGTTAAAACATGGAATCGAGCCAGTCATTACATTGTCTCACTTTGAAATGCCCCTGCATTTAGCCAGAGAATACGGCGGATTCAGAAACAGAAAAATGGTTGATTTTTTTGTGAAATTCGCTGAGGTTTGCTTCAAGCGTTATAAAGACAAAGTGACATACTGGATGACATTTAATGAAATTAATAACAAAATGGACGTTAATAATCCTCTCTTTTTATGGACCAACTCAGGTGTTATGGTAAAACTGGGAGAAAAGGCGAAAGAAGTGATGTATCAAGCTGGACATCATGAATTACTGGCAAGTGCACTGGCTGTATCAAAAGGAAAAGAAATTAATCCAGCGTTCCAAATTGGCGCAATGGTTTCACACGTGCCTATTTATCCGTATTCCTCAAATCCAGAAGATATTATGTTAGCTGAAGAGTCAATGAGACAACGCTTTTTCTTCCCAGATGTTCAGGTTCGAGGATATTATCCGAGCTATGCTTTAAAAGAGTTTGAAAGAGAAGGATATAATATTCAATTTGTAGACGGCGACGAAGAAATTTTACGAAACGGTAAAGTCGATTACTTAGGCTTCAGTTATTATATGTCTACTACAGTAAAAAGTGATGTAGAGCTTGATAACATGGGAGATATCGTAAATGGTGGATTACCAAATGGTATAGAAAACCCTTATATTAAATCTAGCGATTGGGGCTGGGCGATTGATCCAACTGGATTAAGATATACATTAAATCGCTTATACGATAGATATCAAGTTCCATTATTTATCGTAGAAAACGGATTTGGTGCCGTGGATACTCTTGAAGAAGACGGATCCATTCATGACTCACAGCGAATTGATTATTTAAAATCTCATATTGAAGCTTTAGAAAGAGCAGTCACTTACGATGGTGTTGATTTAATGGGTTATACACCCTGGGGAATCATCGATATTGTGTCCTTTACTACAGGTGAAATGAAAAAACGTTATGGCATGATTTATGTTGATCGTGACAATGAAGGAAACGGATCAATGAAGAGATATAAGAAAGATTCATTTGAATGGTATAAAAAAGTTATTGAAACTAATGGAGAATTATAATTAAACTTTCGTTTAGACAGAATTCACCTTGAGTAAAGGTGAATTCTGTTTATGGAAAACACAATTTTCTAGCTTCTATACGAAAGTGATTAACACCAACGCAAGACACTCTGTTCATGTTATAGATAGTTTATTACATCATGAGACCGACATGCAAATTGAAGAACATTACACAGATACGTCTGGTTATACGGATCAAGTATTTGGGCTAACCAACTTGTTAGGGTTTCGGTTTGCTCCAAGACTACGGGACCTTGCAGATTCCAAACTTTATACATTTGAAAAGCCAGATCAATATCAGGAAATGGAAAAGTTGCTGCGTGGGAGAATTAATACTAAGATTATTCAGGAAAATTATGATGATGTATTAAGGTTGGCACATTCAATTCGTGAAGGAATGGTCTCGGCTTCCCTCATCATGGGAAAAATAGGTTCTTATTCTCGACAAAATAGCCTTGCTACAACTTTAAGATAGATGGGACGAATTGAAAAAACCTTATTCATCTTAGATTATATTTCTAGCGAAACCTTACGTCGTCGAATCCAACGTGGATTAAATAAGGGAGAAGCCATGAACGATTTAGCACGTGCTATTTTCTTCGAAAAAACACGGAGAACTTAGAGAAAGAGCCTTACAAATTATTAGCGGGGGCACCCTTACTGCTCCGTTTTATTTTTTGGGCCGGATGGCTCGCTGCTTGGAAAGCATCGTAAATTAAAACCAACAGGTTCGGAGCGATTAATTTGGGGAGAAGGAGACGGCAGCACACTTCCTGTTTTTGATACACCATATGGGATAATTGGAGCTCTTATCTGTTGGGAAAATTATATGCCGCTGGCAAGGGCTGCTATGTATGCAAAAGGTGTTCAAATTTACATTGCGCCTACTGCTGATTCCCGTGAGCTTTGGCAGTCGACAATCCGCCACATTGCTGCAGAAGGAAGATGTTTTGTTTTATCCTGCAACCAATACGTAAACAAAGAAATGTACCCAAGAGACCTGGCTGGTTATACAGAATTAGAGAATTTACCAGAAGAGATGTGCCCGGGTGGAAGTGCTATTGTTGGGCCGTTAGGTGATTATATAAAAGAGCTGGTATTTGGAAAAGAAGAAATATTGATCGCAGATTTAGACCTGCGCGATATCGCTTACAGCCAATTAAATGATTAATACTTTAAGGTTTTTTATAAATTAGAGGATTGTTCAAAAATCATCTATGTTCAATAATGCTTTTTGAAGAATGCTCTAATTGTCTGTTCAAAAATAGTAATAATCAATTACTTAAGAAAAACTTTTTTTAAAAACAACCCTTATAAAAGAGCTGATTTTAAAGCTCTTTTAGTTTTTTATTATTCAGCATTTATCTATTGAGTACGATCCGAGTGTATTGTTTGCTTGGTGTTTTCCCCTACTAAAAATAGATGATAAAACACCCCGGCATTTCTAATACGTTTAACATTGGTTTTTGTTCTTAATAGAAATATAATTAAGTTATCAAATAATGAAATAAGTATTACTAATAAAAGGTGGAGTTTTAATGGAGTATTTGTGGTGGGGATTAACGATCCTCTTATTTGTATTAAGCTTTGTAGGGATTGTCTATCCTATTATCCCTTCGGTTGTTGCCATTTGGGGAGGATTTGTTGTTTATCAATTTCTCATTAATCCGAATGAGTTATCCTTATGGTTCTGGATCAGTATGGTAATATTAAGTGCTGTCTTAATCGCGGCAGACCTTATTGCAAACAGTTATTTTGTGAAAAAATACGGCGGCTCAAAAACGTCTGAGAAAATCGCTGCTATTGCCACTATTATTGGATCATTCGTCTTCCCTCCTTTCGGGATTATTCTCGTTCCATTTTTAGCAGTTCTTGTTACAGAGTACATCCTTCATAAAGATGCTATGAAAGCGACCAAAATTGGATTTGCTACCATTATTGGTTTTTTAGGAGGCAGCGTAGCCAAAATATTAATTCAATTGTTAATGTTCGTTTGGTTCATTTTCACTGTTATTTATTAAGCTTTGCTAAACAATGTTTATAAAAACCCATTCAAAGTTGAATGGGTCAGACTGTAGACAGCTTTTTTGTATGAAAACACAATAGTAAAAAAGCCATGTTAAAATAAACCCTCCATATTCTCATTTTTTTGATGGGCTTAAATGTACTATTTCGTTATTTAACTGGTTATGCAGTTTGTTGTTTAGATGGAGCGATTGTATAGCCTTTCTTTTTTAGGTATTCGATCATTTTTAATTCTTTGTTATTTTGTTTTTCTTCAAGGTAATTTGAGCCTAGTTCATGATAAGGTTCTCCTGTTTTTAAGATGTTATAAGCAATCGTTAATAGTAAATGGGCAGAAGCAATTCGTCCCTTCATTTTTCCTTGCCGTTTGGTAATCCTTTTTCGATGTGAAGCTATTCGATTATTTTGCCTAGAT
>NZ_JAGGQJ010000032.1 GCF_018613325.1 Bacillus sp. ISL-34
ATGAAACTATACTAACTCCAGCCTTAAAGACAGCTCCGATCTTCAGCTAACGCACCCGTTAGTTTAAGTGTATTAAATCACAAACTTAGCTGGTTTTGTTTATTAAGAAGGCTATGTTAATGAATATTGTTGATATTTATTAAAGAAATGAGTAATTCAAAGAAGTTACTCTTCTCAATCAAATTAATATTTAACTTTATTTTTGTTTCTATTAGCTAACTTCATAGCGAAGAACTGAGGAATCAAATTCAAAAAACTAACCAAGATTAATAATTGATATGGAGTTAGTGGCTTAAAATAGCCACCCCATCGTTCGTTCCCTGTCATCTCGATGATGAAATAAAATGAAATTATTACAGAATATATTACCAATAATAAGAAAAATTGAATTACTAACGAGTTTGCCGAAGAAAGCAAGAAGTGAAGTTACTACAATCATAATTAAATAGCCAAGCATTGAACGGTTAGCAAAATCTTGGTGCATTGAAAAATAAACAAAAGGAAAACAGTATAAACAGACTATTAGAATACCAATTACTATTTTTCTCATATTGTCACCTCTCTTTGTATATTTATAAATAGAACAAATATATAGGTTACGTGGAAAACTTGGACAGCCGAAGACTATTATAGGTTGAGGTCTTATTCTTCATATATCCCTATACCTTTGTCTATCTCGATAGTCCCCACCTCCTGTAATTCATTTAAACGACTTAAACTCTCTTCTTTATCAAAAGAACTATGCCAACGATAATCATATTGATCCAATATACGGTAATGGTTACTAATCAAATTTTGTTGCAAACGAAAATCCCCTCTATACTCGACCTCTTTCCACCATATCTTACCACCCATTGTTTTTTCTTTAGGCGTACCACCATTTTTGCTAGCAATTAACTGAACAAAATCAACTGGATTGTCACCAATTGATGATAGCAACAATTGGCTATGATTAAACAAAGCACAAAATGCAACAACGGTGGTCCAATTGGCTTCTGTTCTTCTTTTTTCAATTTGAACTAGTGTTTTTTTTGAAATCCCTAGAATTTCAGACATCTTATCTTGAGAAAAACTTTGTTCTGTTCGGACAAGTTTCATTTTTTCTGATATTAAATTGATGAATTCTTCTTTTTCCATATATACTAAATACTCCTTTTTAGTGTAATTTTACACTAAAAGTATTATTTTTCAACAAAAACATACCCTTTTTGAATAAAAAGCAACTTTAAAACACAAAGAAAAAAGCAAGAAATAACCTTGCTCTAAATAAGTTTGAAAGGGGATATTCTTAATTAAAGCTTGTTGAACTAACCTGCCCCTTTAGTTCCATAATAAAAGGAGCTGCTGATCAGCTCCTGATAATGAAGTAAGCACCCGTTACTTGAATTAGAAATTTAATTAGCTTTTCTTGGTCCTCTTAAAAAACAAATAACCTAAAACACCTAAAATTAATGCTATACCTCCGAAAACAATAACTTGAAATATAATATCTCCTATAAACATAAGCTGTTCCTCCTATTCTAAAAAACATTTTCCTAAATCTGTATACGAGATTTTTCCTAAAAAGGTTTCAACTGATAGTTTGATTCTAAAAGTCTTATTAAACTAAACTGCCCCGATAGTTCCATAAGAAAAGCTGCCTTTAAAGACAGCTCTGAACTTCAGCTAACGCACCGTTAGTTCACTAAGAATCGCTATTTACATTGAAGGTAGATATACTCTCCATTCTTTCCAAGCTTTAAGATAACCACTTAAGTCATGTGGGTGAACCCTAATACAAACGCCTATACGTGTAATTGAAAAATAACTTCCTCCAAAAGCCTTTCTTTATTAAAGGGGACATCTTGAGTCAATAATGAGAAAGATGACAACAGCGTCTCTAAATTTAAATCGTCTGGAGAAGAGCAAAAAGCATACGTAAAATCATAAATTTTTGGACCGATTAAAGGCATAGGATCAATAACCCCATTTAATTTGTTGCCCTTATATACAAAATTATGAACACCAGCATCTCCATGAAGGTAATACTTCTCTTCTTGATGTTCGTATGTTTTCAATTTATTAACCAATAACTCTACTTTTTTATGATCCTCACTTGGTAATAAATCTCCTATATCCTCTTGGGCGAATTTCAAACTACTTAGATTGAAGTCCGCCCATGAATTTCTATGTATTCCATTTACTCTTCCCCAGTTTTCTTTGTTTGCTTTTTTGTATTTATTTAATAGTTCCTTAATTAAAATAGTCATCCATTCTATTTTAGAACCTCGATTAAAATGAGTTTCTCCAGAAATATAAGAGTATACTATAAATTCTTTTTTCTCGTCTGTATAAAGTACATTAGGCAACAAATTTACATCTAAGTAAGGAGAAAAGCCTCTGTTGCAGCTATTAATTTAGGTTTGTCCATTTTAATCACATATTTTGGTATTCCGTTAATATGTAGAGTATATAGAATTCCATTTGTAGTACCACTTTTTAATTTCTTTATATCAATATCATCATTTTTTATTATTCTTTGGTTTATAAGACCATAAATAATTTCATTTATTTTCTCCATTTATTTAGTCCTCTCGATTAATTTTGATAAGTCTTTATACTATGTAAGTTCGCTCTTCTTATGGAACTAACCTGCCCCTTTAGTTCCATAAGACATATACTTTGACATAAAAAAAGACGGTTTCACCGTCTAATAGATTGCACTAGTTTTCTTAGTAAAAACAAAACTAATATTGCGAAAAGAGAAGATAGAATTAATCCTGGAATATTTATAGTAGTTAACAAATTCACACCGCCCAATTAATATCATCAACTAAATTTTAGGTGTTTTTGTAAAAATAGTCAATAATCACAGTTCGAATAAGCTACGCTTCTAGAACTATCCTGCTCCTTTAGTTCCATAAGAAAAAGCTGCCTTAAAGACAGCTCTGATCTTCAGCTAACGCACCGTTCATTAAGGATAAAATCTCATTCTCCTGTTAAAATCCCTATAAAAATAATGGTAATAACAAAAGCTAACAAAGAAAGTAAAACTCTATTAAATAAATGAATAGGCATTAGACGTTCTTTTAGCTTAAAGTATCCATTTAACACGACGATTAGTATAGCAAAATGAATAATTATTGCTATTAAATCAGTGTAAGTAAATGGCTTGCTTATGTAACTATCTGAGTAAAACCCTGTTAGGATTATTACAGTAAATAGAATAAATTGGATTCCAAAATATTTAATAAGATTCAAAATGCATAAGCTCCTTCTCAATTTCTCATTGTGTTTCACCATTATTGTAGCTGTAAGAAACAACTTTGGAAAACAGTAAATATCGAGAAAACTTGTTCAACTATCCTGCCCCTTTAGTTCACTAAGAAAATGGAGCTGTTTCCAGCCCCATATAGAAGTAAAGCACCTGTTAGCTTATTAACTAAAAGAATATAACAGGCTTTTATTTACCTACATATTCAATCTTAATCCCATTCACCTTTTTATCCATTTCGGAAGTTTCAGAAGATTTATCATAGATAACTTTTAGGTTCTTTTCATTAAGCCATTCAATCGAAAAATTATTATCTGACCTAAATGTATTTCCTGATTCATTTTGGAAATCATCATCTGTATTTAAAATCGATAATTGGGGTGAATATCCCGTTGTCGCACCACAACTTCTTTCGAAAATGTAAGCCACATTCTCACCACTGGGAGAAGGGGTTTTTTGTTTAATATCGTTTCCACACATATCCTCAAATAAGAAATCCAATAGATGTTTACCAACCATAAATAAAAATAATATTATGACTAGCGTCATTAAAATAGTTTTAAATCCTTTTGTCATTAGAACCACCCAGAATTCAAGTAATAGAAAATTAGTTTTTACAAATGCACTGCCATAAGAAAAAGCTGTCTTAACAAAGCAACCCACTTATGAAAATTAAAGTACCTGTTAGTTGAAGGTGAAAAGTAATTATTTTTTAAATAATCTTCTTATCAAGCCGTCACCTAGAAACAATACAATTGCACAAATTATTAAAAACCACCAACCAATTCCTTTCCAAAACGTTGTAGCTAAAATCGTAATTAGAAATACCAACCTATATTTACTACCCAGTATAAAAACTTCATTTAAACGCCCTTTCAATAAAAAAACTCAATAACATAATTATTGTTAAAGTAAATTGCCCAGTTTATTCAATAAGAAAGGCGATCCCTTATTAAAGAATCGCACCCTAAAGATAATTAACGAAGTGAATTAGTGGTCTTTTTTTTATATCCCATAATTGTTGTATAAATCGGATATAACAATAACAGACCTCCAAATATCCATATCCCATATTCTTCACTAGGAAGATATGTATCTAATAAATCACTCAAAAATAGATTTCCTGTTATGATGAAGATTAGACCTAATGTGAAAAATGTTAAAGACGTTTTGAAAAAACTTTTCAGCTTAAATTTTTTGTCCTTAAAACCATTTATTAAGCCTATAACCACAGACAAAATAAGTAAATCAGTGCCATTCATACGCCTTAACCTTCTTTTTTATTTTCAGCATAAGCGAAAAAAATTCTATTTCATATATGAAAATATTTCCACCTCATTGAACTAACCTGCCCCGTTAGTTCCATTAGAAAAAGGCTACCTCAGCAACCTTACTATTTTGAGGTTAAACTCGTTAGCCAACAACCTAAATAATTAAAGTAAAGAGTTCAGCAAATATTAGAAAATTTTAAAATGAATTAGGGAGGACAGCCATTCAACTAGATAACCAATATACCAAGCAAAAAATATACTAAATGTCATAAATAGATTCCCTGCAATCCCAAACAAGGAAAATTTATCATTGTATTTTGAACCTATCCCAGCCAAGATGAGACCAATTGGATTCATAATAAAAGTCCAAGCCCAAATAGGAAACCCTTGATCAAGACCTATATTTTGACTAGGAACCAAAAAGAAAATAAACCAGAATAGAATTCCTAATAAAACACAAACCAGTGATAAAATACTCCAATAAGATTTCCTTAATGGCAAAACTTCTTTTGTTTCATTCATACATTATCCTCGTTCCTATATTCAATATATAATTACGTTCCGATAATCATCCTAACAGAAATCCTTCCCTACTTATGTAAGGAAAATATGCCAATGTACATTTCTTTATGCAACTAACCTGCCCCGTTAGTTCCACAAGAAAAAGGTTGCCTCAGCAACCCTTTATTAAACTAACGCACCCGTTAGTTTAAGTGCATTTTTTCACAAACTTGTTAATTAAGTGTTAGTGCTATCTTGTTTCAATCGCCATACGCAAGTTCGAGATGACTCCAAGAAGCAATATTAACGAACAAACCATTTTTTCAAAAGCTGTTCCAAATAATTGTAGTATAAACCCAAATGACCAAAGCACAACAAAAAACCAACATATCACGGTTATTCCTCTTTTGTATTTATATAGAATATTTCTACCAACAATCAGTGTAAAAAATCCTCCAATAATAGAAATAATGGTATTGATAATAGAAATTGGTAGCTGAGTAGCCAGAGATTCAGACCGTCCACCATTAACCCATGTCAATGGAATAATGCCGTTAATAATAAGAATATGGATTAAGATAGTCAAAAAGTAAAAACTAATCCCCATAAATACAGCTGTTTTCATATCAATTTTTCTAAGTTTTTCTAACATACAATCACCTCATTTCTCCTCGTTATCATTTTATTTAATCTAGTAATGTTTTATTCCTATATCTATTGCCGTGATACGTACCCTTTTGTGCTCAAAACCATCCCGAATATTTATTCTTACTTTATTGATAGTAAGTTTTCGGGAGAGGTATCAAATATCAACGTTATTCATTAAGCGAGCCTAAAATATAGGCTGAACTGCACCCCAATTGTTAGACAACATCTAACAATTGGAGGTGCAGTTTTTTTGACTAAATATTCAATAGACGAAAAATCAAATGCAGTTTTAGAGTACTTAGAAGGGAAAAAATCCTATAAATCCATTGCTCAAGAAAGAAATGTAGGTTTATCCCCTCTGAAAAGATGGGTCGCTCGCTATCTAAAACATGGGATGGAAGGACTTGTTTCATCCTATACAAATTACACTCTGCCCTTTAAACTAGAGGTACTTAAATATATGAACGAATATGGGGCATCGATCAACGAGACCGCTGTACACTATAA
>NZ_JAGGQJ010000033.1 GCF_018613325.1 Bacillus sp. ISL-34
TCAAAGGAAATTTCAAAAGGGGCTCGGAATTTTTTAATTCCGAACCCCTTTTGTCTACAAACTGAGACGCTTGGGAACCCCAAGCGTCTTTTTGTCGGATTTAATCTACATCTATTTCAAAGGCGACATCCACATTGCCGTTGATTGCTTTTGAATAAGGACACATTTGATGTGCTTTATGAACAAGGATTTCGAATGTCTCCTTGTCGACTCCGGATCCCTTCACAGCCAAAGTTACAGCCAAGCTGTACTGATGCATCTCACCCATCAATAGGCTGACGCTTGCGGTAACTTTGGAATCGAAGGAAATGCGTTCAATTTTACCAACCGATTGCAATGCACTATCAAAACATGCAGCATATCCAGTTGCAAAAAGCTGTTCCGGATTAGATGCTTCAGGCATCTGTTTAGCCCTTGGTGTTCCAGGCATCGCAATATCAACCGTGAAGTTGCCGTCAGCAGAAATAGCCGTTCCTTCTCTTCCGCCATCAACTGTTACAGACGTTGTAAATAATGTTTTAGTCATCATTTTTTCTCCCTTACCTTCTTATTTAAATTGCGCACAACTGAATTGTACAACATTTATTTTAGGATGTCCAATGAAAAAAGTTCCATTGGTATGAAGTTAAATTGGTTTGGAAGGGATTAAGAATGATGGGAAACTTGAAAGCCGTGCAGAGGCAGTATGGCGAAAAAAACGATGGAACGGAAAAAGGCTGCCTATCACGTTGGTTAAACGGAGATAGTGCAGCCTAATTCGTTTGAAACATTTAGTTTAGTTCTATTCTTTTTAAACCCGGTGACTTTCATATTTGTTCGCTTTGGTCAACTGCTTTAAGATATCCAACTCGGTTTTGGACAGTGAAGGACTGTTAGCGGCCTGGCAGTTCTCACGGAGCTGCTGCACTGAGCTTGCTCCTGGTACAACGGTAGCGACGCTTGGGTGGGACAATACATATTGAAGTGCCGTTTCAGTCAACTCCCTATCAGAAAGTTTGTCCTTTATTTGTGGAAGCAAATCTTTAAGTTCGTGATAGCTATAGTCAAGGTATCCATCTTCATTTGCCTTTTCAAGCATTTTTTCACTGAGCAGCCCTTTGGCAAGGGGGCCACGGGCGACAATGCTGATCTGTTTGTTGGCCAAAAGGGACATCCACTCTTCTGGGCGGCGGTCGAGTAGATTAAACTGCATCATCACGGAATCAAGCTCAGACTTTTCAGTGAATTCCTTGATCACATTCGGACGAATCGAGGAAATTCCATAATATCGGATATAGCCTTCTTTTTTCAAATCTTCAAATGCTTCTACCGTTTCTCCGATATTGTCTGAAATGGTGCCGCCATGTAACTGATAAAGATCAATATAATCAGTCCCCAATCGCTTTAAGCTATCTTTTACTGCCGTTTTAATATAAGCGCCAGATGGATCCCAGCTCCAGGAATCTTTATTTTCATTCCAGCGGTTTCCGACCTTGGTGGCTATGTATACCTTATCGCGGACCGATTTTAAATTCTTTCCGACGATTTCTTCATTCATGCCGAAATCATATAAGTCAGCAGTATCAAAATAATTGATTCCTTCATCTAAAGCGGCCTGTATGATTTCGGATGCCTGATTTTCAACAGTCCCCAATGACATGCACCCAAGCCCGATTTCAGAAACTAGCAAGTCAGAATTTCCTAGTCTGCGTTTTTTCATGTTATCCACTCCCTTTACATTTCATTGTAAAGGAGAAATCCATTTCACTCAAAGAATTCACTTGATCCGTTTTAAATGAGTGGGCGGCACCTGATCGTGTATGTCGGCTATCCAATCATTGATATAGACATATTGACTTTGTAATTGTTTTAGTTTTTGAAGGATTTCCCAACTCTTTCCGGATAAAGTAACGCTTTTTTCCACTACGTAAACTTTCATTAAATCGCCCTCCATCTCTATTATGGTAAAATGTATGAGGAATCATGCTGCAATTAGAACAGAGGAGTGGTCAGGATGAAAAAATTTGAAGAAAAAACGCTGTCTTCGGAAAAAATCTTCACAGGAAAGGTAATCAGCCTGCAAGTGGATGATGTAGAGCTTCCTGATGGGAAAACGGGTAAACGTGAAATAATCAAACATCCGGGAGCGGTTGCCGTCATAGCTCTCACGGCAGACAATAAAATCATCATGGTTGAACAGTACCGTAAAGCGCTGGAGAGAAGCTTGGTGGAAATTCCTGCAGGAAAGCTGGAAAAAGGCGAAGAACCGGTTCTGTCGGCTAAACGGGAGCTGGAAGAGGAGACAGGTTATGAATGTGAAAAAATGGAGCATATCATATCCTTCTATACATCCCCGGGTTTCGCCGATGAATTGGTCCACCTGTATGTGGCCCACAATTTGAAAAAGAAAGAAAATGCGGCCCCGCTGGATGAAGATGAATTCGTCGAGATGATTGAACTCACGCTCGAGGAAGCTCAAACTTATATGGATGAAGGAAAGATCCAAGATGCCAAAACGGCATATGCAGTTCAGTATCTGCAGTTGAAAAAGGCGATGACATCATAAATGAAAGAGTTTTACGCTGACCTGCATATCCATATAGGCAGAACGAGAAGCGGAAGGGCCGTGAAAATAACAGGTGCTAAAACGTTGACCTTCAGCAATGTGCTGCAAGTGGCAAGTGAAAGGAAGGGCCTTGATCTAATCGGGATAATCGATTGCCATTCACCTGAAATTATCGAAGAAATCGAAGCGGGGATGCTGGATGGCGAAATCACGGAAAAGGTTGAAGGCGGACTTCAATACAAGAACACAACCATCATTCCAGGCTCGGAGATTGAGATTTATGATCAGAATTGTAATGGTCCGATCCATGTCCTCGCCTATTTTCCCACTTTAAATGCGATGAAGGAATTCTCCTCATGGATGAGCGGACATGTTAAAAATATCACCTTGAGCTCCCAAAGGATTTATTGTGATGGAAGAACGCTGCAAAAAATCGTGAAGTCACTGGGCGGCCTGTTTATCCCGGCACATGTTTTCACCCCATTTAAAAGCTTATATGGAAAAGGGGTGCGATCCAGTCTGACAGAAGTATTCGATCCGAAACTAATTGATGCCATCGAACTTGGTTTAAGTTCAGATACAGAAATGGTCAAGGATATCGAGGAGTTGGACTCCTATGTATTCGTAACAAATTCCGATGCGCATTCGCTTGGGAAAATCGCTCGTGAATATCAAAAAGTCCTGCTTGAAGAACCAAGTTTCAATGAGTTGGCAAAAGCCCTTAAAGAAAAAGGGAATCGTAAGGTGACCGTTAATTATGGATTGAACCCCTTATTGGGAAAGTATCATCAAACTGTATGTTCAGGGTGTTTACACCAGGTATTGAGGGATAGTGAACAATGTCCCGAGTGCGGTAATAAATCCATTATAAAAGGGGTATCGTCCAGGATCGAAGAACTCTCCATTTCCGGGATGGACGGAAGAAACGGAAGGGAAAGGCCGCCGTATATCCACCAAGTACCACTCGATTTCATCCCGGGACTCGGTCCTAAATCCATGGAAAAACTGCTAATGGCATTTGGAACAGAGATGAATATCCTACATGAAGTTACGCTTGAACAGCTCATGGAAATCGTTCCTGAAAAATTGGCGGGCTACATCGATTCTGCCAGAAAAGGGACGCTATCTTTTGAAGTGGGGGGCGGAGGAAAGTACGGAAAGGTCAAAAAGGAATTAACCTGAAAAAAGTCCTGACAGAGGAGATCTGTCAGGACTTTTTTTAGTTTGTTGTTTTTGCATAAATGGCGGTGTCCCGCACTTCCTTGCCATCTGCACTAAGGCAGTCATTACGCAAAATTCCTTCAAGGGTATACCCCAGCTTTTCGGGAATCCGTTTGCTGGCAATATTATTAGGATCACAGCGGATCTCGACTCGTTTTGCGCCATAATGGTAAAAGGCGAATTTGGTTAACTTTTCAACCGCCTCCGTTATGTAGCCTTGTTTACTGTATCTCGTATCAATCCAATAGCCAATTTCGAATTTAGGAATATCCCAGTTAATTCGGTGCAGACCGGTGGAACCAATGAATTGATCGTCTTCTTTCCTATAAATATGGAGTCTGATATCCTCTTTTAAAATAAAATCCGCAAAGGACTTAAGGACATTCTGTTCAGAAGTTTCCAAAGAAGCATCTTGATGGGCAAACGGCAGAAACTGTTTCAATTCAGGTTTAGAATGGACAATGGCCTCGTGAACGTACAGGCCATCTCCAGGCTGACAAGGCCTTAGATATAATCGTGGGGTTTCAATTTTTTCGGGAAAATCCATTAACATAGCTTTCATATCCTGCCTCCATATCGTTATTATGGAAAATTATAACATGAATTGAGTTCGAGGTGTTCGGCTGATGGGGAAAGTTTTCTTAGCATAAATGAGAGAGTGAAAACATAGATTCTAGTAAGCGGAGTTGGGAGGATGAAAGATGAAAAAAAAATCTGTCGTACAAAATGCCGTAATGAAACATATTAACGAACATTCCTCATTATATGTCTTTATCACTGTGCTTTTTTTGATGGGTGTCATTTTTGGGGCAATATTGGTGAATAGTTTGAGCTTTACCCAAAAGGAAGACTTGTTCTATTATTTATCGCAATTCTTCGGACAAGTATCCAAAGGTGAATTTGCATCTTCGCATGATATGTTCAGCCAAAGTATTATGCATAATATAAAATATATTGGGGTCATCTGGATTCTCGGAATATCGGTCATCGGTTTGCCTGTCATCCTGGTTTTGTTATTTATAAAAGGGATGGTTGTTGGATTCACAGTCGGCTTTTTAGTCAATCAAATGGGATGGAGCGGTTTTTTATTATCGTTTGTCGCTATTTTGCCCCAAAATATATTCATCGTCCCGATATTCATCGTGATAACCGTCCTTGCCGTCTCGCTATCAATGAAAATGATCAGCCGGATTTTCCTAAAGCAGGTTCGTGAACCGCTGAAGCCGATAATTTCACGGTATATTTTCTCATTGGTTTTGTCGGGGTTATTTTTGATTACAGCTGCTGCATTTGAAGCGTACCTATCCCCTTCTTTAATGAAAAATGTCGTAAGTTTATTGGGTCATTGATGGAAATTTACCGTTCCCACAAATTTTTTTATCATTAACAAGAAATCTATTTTGACAGTTTTCCCTCTTTTGATATAATGGATAGGATAGCGGCGCGGGAGGGAATATTAGGTATGGAAATAGAAAACAGAATTGATAGGATAAAAAAGCAGTTACACTCGTCCAGCTACAAATTAACGCCTCAGCGAGAAGCGACCGTCCGCGTTTTACTTGAGCATGAAGAGGATCATTTAAGCGCAGAAGACGTTTACCTCCTTGTCAAAGAAAAGTCGCCGGAAATTGGATTGGCAACAGTTTACCGTACGCTAGAGTTGCTGACTGAATTGAAGATAGTAGATAAAATTAACTTTGGAGACGGGGTTTCCCGTTATGATTTAAGACAAGAAGGAGCTGCGCATTTCCATCATCATCTTGTTTGTGTGGAATGTGGTGCGGTAGATGAGATTCAGGAAGACCTACTTGAAGATGTAGAAGACATTGTGGAACGCGACTGGAACTTCAAGATAAAAGACCATAGATTAACCTTTCATGGCATTTGTCATCGATGTCATGACAAAGAAGAAAATAAAGGTGAATGAAGTCGGACCTTTTCCATTTAATGGGGAAGGTTTTCTGCATTTTTAAAAGCCTATTTTCTGAAGTAAGAGCTGTTTTTGTTTTCTCCTTTCCGAAACACGTATAAAACTTGTCCTGTTGGGCATAGATTGATACAAAGGATCGAATGGGAGGGGAAGATATGAAAACATCATTATCGCTTGTTTTGCATACGGCTAAAGTGATGATTCTCTTTGTTAGCTTCACTGTTCTTTTTTATATAGGAATGGTATGGTTAAATCAGGAATATCAAGATTATCATCGTTATGATGAACCGAAAGGAATGGCTGTAAAAGTATCGAAGGCTGTTGATACGGGTGATGATGCATGGCTTGAACGCTTAATGTTGTTTTATTTAAACGGGGAGTAATGAATATGGAGAATCAAATTAGGGATTTCATTCATTTTTTAACCATTGAAAAAGGACTTGCCAAGAATACGCTCGTCTCGTATGAGCGTGACTTAAGATCATATTGGAGCTATCTGAAAGATGTTGAAACCATTGAAGATTGGAATGATTCGCGGCGGGCGAACATCCTGCATTTTCTCGTGCATTTGAAGGATCAAGGGAAATCATCGAAGACGGTGGCGCGTCATATAGCTTCCATTCGGTCTTTTCATCAATTTCTTCTAAGGGAAAAAGTAACCGATCAGGATCCGTCCATACATATAGAAACGCCAAAACCGGAACGAAGCCTTCCAAAGGTATTAAGCATGGAAGAGGTTGAAGCACTATTGGAAGCCCCGAAGAAAATGGATGAATTCGGGATACGCGATAAGGCGATGCTAGAACTGATGTATGCGACTGGTATGCGTGTCAGCGAGTTGATATCCATGGATGTGAGTGATGTCCATGCATCAATGGGGTTTGTCCGTTGTGTAGGGAAAGGAAATAAAGAGAGGATCATTCCGATTGGACAAACCGCTTTGGGTGCGATTGAACATTATATGGAAAGTTCCCGGGGGAAAATGGCCAGCCCTAAGCACAGGACAGATTCACTTTTTTTGAATCATCATGGAAACAGGCTGACAAGGCAGGGATTTTGGAAGATTCTAAAAAAACTTGTAAAATCGGCACAAATTGAAAAAGAAATTACACCGCATACACTAAGACATTCTTTCGCGACACATCTATTGATGAACGGGGCTGATTTACGTGCCGTCCAGGAAATGCTTGGTCATGCGGATATTTCGACAACTCAAATTTATACACATATTACGAACGTACGGATCAAGGATGTATATTCAAAATTCCATCCGCGAGCTTAAAAGAATAGTAGAATGATAGAAAGGTTGTGAATTTAACTGCGAAGCGGTTGAAGGAGCAGCCTTTTTATTTCAGTGTGTAACTTGACTGCCATAAGGGCTGCTGATGATTCTACCGCAAGCTCTAAGGGCACTTGGTTTCATTCCGAAATATATTATTTGTCTCCATCATGGTAATCGTTTACAATGTAGAGAGGTCAGACTTCTGACGTTCTCACGATTTCATTTAAAATGAAGAGTAACTGAGCAGAATAAGGGTATTATAGAGAGTATAAAAAGTGATTTACTATTTTAGGAGGAATGACTCATGAAAGGGAATTCAGCATTTAAACGAATATTTGTAATAGTTATGGATTCAGTTGGAATTGGCGAAGCACCTGATGCAGACTTATTCGGCGATAAAGGGGCGGATACACTCGGCCATATTGCAGAAAGAATGAATGGATTGAACATGCCGACTCTCGCAAAATTAGGTTTAGGCAATATCCGTGAAATCAAGGGGATTGATAAAGCTCAGCAACCTCTCGCATACTATACGAAAATGAAGGAAGCATCTACAGGAAAAGATACGATGACTGGACATTGGGAAATCATGGGTTTGAATATATCGACTCCATTCCGTGTATTTCCAGATGGTTTTCCTGAATTATTAGTCAATGAGCTCGAGGCGAAGATGGGTCGGGGAATTATTGGGAACGTCCCGGCAAGCGGCACGGAAATCATTGAAAGGCTCGGCGAGGAACATATGAAAACGGGTGCGCTGATCGTATATACATCAGCTGATTCTGTATTACAGATTGCTGCACATGAAGATATCGTCCCGATAGACGAATTGTACAAGATTTGTGAAATTGCCCGTGAAGTGACAATGGCTGATGAGTTCAAGGTTGGACGCGTGATTGCCAGACCTTTCACAGGTGAACCAGGCAACTTCAAAAGAACGCCTAACCGCCATGATTATGCATTGAAGCCTTTTAACCGGACAGTAATGGATGAATTGAAAGATTCTGGATATGATGTGCTTGCAATCGGGAAGATCTCGGATATCTTTGATGGGGAAGGCGTCACTGAATCATTAAGGACCGTATCCAATATGGATGGAATGGATAAATTAATCCAAACGGTAGAACAGGATTTCAAAGGGTTAAGTTTCCTTAATCTAGTCGACTTCGATGCTTTATACGGTCACCGCCGCGATCCAGAGGGATACGGAAAGGCATTGGAAGAATTCGATGCCAGGATGCCGGAAGTCCTTGATAAACTGAAAGAGGATGATTTATTGATCATCACTGCCGATCACGGGAATGATCCGGTCCATGAAGGAACCGATCACACACGTGAATATGTACCATTATTAGTCTATTCCAAACGATTTACAGAAGGTGCCGAACTACCGATCAGAGATACATTTGCTGATATCGGGGCGACGGTCGCTGCTAACTTTGATGTGAAAATGCCTGCATACGGGAAAAATATATTGGGCGATCTAAATTTAGGGGAGATTAAATAGATGTTTAACAAAATAGAAACTGCTGCGTCATTTATAAAAAGTAAAATTGAAGGCTCTCCGGAGATAGGACTGATTCTTGGTTCCGGACTTGGAGTATTGGCGGATGAAATTAAAAATCCCATAACGATTCCGTACCACGAAATCCCGGAATTCCCGGTATCGACTGTTGAAGGGCACGCTGGACAGCTTGTCATTGGTCAATTAAGTGGCAAAAAAGTTGTAGCCATGCAAGGGCGTTTCCACTTTTATGAGGGTTATTCCATGGAGAAGGTCACTTTTCCTGTACGTGTAATGAAACTTCTTGGTGTTGAGCAGTTAATTGTAACGAATGCTGCCGGAAGCGTTAATGAAAGCTATGAACCAGGTGACTTGATGCTCATTACGGATCATATCAATTTAATGGGGGCAAACCCGTTGATTGGTCCTAATGAAGAGCGTTTTGGCCCTAGATTCCCTGATATGTCGGAGGCTTACAATAAAGACCTTCGGACACAAGCGAAAAAAATAGCAGCTTCACTAGGATTGGATATTAAAGAAGGTGTTTATATCGGGAATACAGGACCGACCTATGAGACACCTGCAGAAGTGAAAATGGCACGGATACTTGGCGGGGATGCAGTCGGTATGTCGACAGTTCCGGAAGTTATCGTAGCAAGGCATAGCGATATGAAAGTGCTCGGAATTTCATGCCTTACGAATATGGCCGCGGGCATTCTGGATCAGCCTTTGTCGCATGAAGAGGTAATTGAAACGACGGAAAAAGTGAAAAGCAGTTTTCTGGAATTTGTTAAGCACATCGTTAAAGACATATAAAACGAACCAAAAAATACAAGTACACCTAAAGAGAAGCGGTGTCTTTAAAAAAGTGGGGATTCTAATATGAGAATGGTAGATTTAATCGAGAAAAAGCGTGATGGAAAGGCTCTTACTACAGAGGAAATTCAGTTCATCATCAAAGGGTTTACCGATGGATCGATTCCGGATTACCAAATGAGCGCTTGGTCAATGGCAGTTTATTTCAAAGGTATGAATGAGCAGGAACGTGCTGATTTAACCATGGCAATGGTCGAATCAGGAGATCAAATTGATTTATCGATGATTGAAGGAATTAAGGTCGATAAACATTCAACAGGCGGTGTCGGTGATACCACAACACTAGTGCTTGGACCATTGGTTGCTGCTGTTGGCGTTCCAGTGGCAAAGATGTCAGGACGCGGTCTTGGACATACAGGCGGAACGATCGATAAGTTGGAGTCTGTAGAAGGATTCCATGTCGAAATAGAAAATGACGAGTTCATTCGACTTGTTAATAAAAATAAGATAGCTGTCATTGGACAAAGTGGTAACCTGACTCCAGCCGACAAAAAGTTATATGCATTGCGTGATGTTACGGCTACCGTTAACAGTATCGGTTTGATTGCTGGCTCGATCATGAGTAAGAAAATCGCAGCTGGTGCTGATGCAATCGTACTTGATGTTAAAACGGGAGCGGGCGCTTTCATGAAAACGCTCGAAGATTCCGAAGAGTTGGCGCATGCAATGGTTAGCATTGGAAACAATGTGGGGCGAAACACGATGGCTGTCATTTCCGATATGAGCCAACCGTTGGGTTATGCAATCGGAAATGCTTTAGAAGTTAAGGAAGCCATCGATACACTCAAAGGAGAGGGACCGGAAGATTTAACGGAACTTTCTTTAACACTAGGAAGCCATATGGTATACCTTGCCAAAAAAGCAAGCTCGCTGAAAGAAGCAAGAACCTTGCTGGAAAATGCGATTAAGGATGGTTCTGCACTTAATTCATTCAAGGTTTTCCTAGAAGCGCAGGGAGGCGATGGTTCGGTTGTGGATCAGCCGGAAAAACTGCCGCAGGCTGCTCATACTTTCGAGCTGGAAGCGAAAGAGGACGGATATGTATCGGAGATCATCGCTGATGAAGTAGGAACGGCAGCCATGCTGTTAGGTGCCGGGCGGGCGACTAAAGAATCAGAGATTGATTTGGCAGTCGGACTGGTGCTTCGAAAAAAAATCGGGGAAACCGTGGCAAAAGGTGAATCCCTTGTGACGATTTACAGCAATTTTGAAGATGTTTCAAAGGTAAAAGAAAAATTGTATGAAAGCATTGCGATTTCAAAAGAAAAAATAGAAAAACCTACATTGATCTATAAAGAGATCATGGAATAAATATTTACCAAAAAAGGCCGCGCTTTTGAGCGGCCTTTTTACGTTTATTCCATTGAATGTTTAAAAGAGGATGCCCATGCGCATCCTCTTTTAATTTGGTTCACTTTGTTACCCTATATCGAGTATATGTTCAAAATTCATCTTTATTTGTATAAAAATGGGTTTAATGGAAAAAATAAATTCTATAAAGATTGGAGGGTATGGAGATGAAGCGGATTCTTTCTCTATTTTTAACCGTATTGGTAGCAATGGGCTTTAGCGTCCCGAATACAAAAGCAGCTGAGGAAAAAGGAGTCGAATTGGCGGCAAATGCTAAATCCGCTATTTTGATTGAACGGGATACAGGTACTGTTCTCTATGATAAAAATGCAGACGTTCGTCTTTCACCGGCAAGCATGACGAAAATCATGACGATGCTGCTGATCATGGAAGCGATCGATAAAGGCGAACTTAGCATGAAGGAGAAAATCAGGACTAGTGAGTATGCAGCATCCATGGGCGGTTCCCAGATCTTCCTAGAGCCAGGTGAAGAAATGACCACAGAACAAATGCTCAAGGGGATCTCGATTGGTTCGGCGAATGATGCATCTGTGGCGATGGCTGAACGTCTAGCTGGATCCGAAGAAGAGTTTGTTAGGAAAATGAACAAAAAGGCGAAAGAACTCGGGTTGAAAAATACAAAGTTCCAAAACGCAACTGGCCTTCCTGTTAAAGATCATTACAGTTCGGCACATGATATGTCGATCATGGCGAAGGAATTATTGAAATACGATACGATTACAAGGTTCACGGGTACATATGAAGATTATCTCCGTGAAAATACCGAAAAGAAATTCTGGCTTGTCAACACGAACAGATTAGTGAAGTTTTACCCTGGGGTCGATGGACTGAAGACTGGATTCACAAATGAAGCGAAGTATTGTTTGACAGCGACCGCTAAAAAAGGGAATATGCGTGTCATTGCCGTCGTTTTCGGAGCCGTTTCTCCAAAGGAACGAAACGCTCAGGTCACCAAGATGTTAGATTATGCATTTTCACAATATATCACATACCCGATTTATAAACGAGGCGAGATGTTAGGTGAAGCCAAGGTAAGTAAAGGCAACAAGAAATCCGTGGTGGGAGTGACAAGTGAACCTATTTCAGTTTTGACAGCCAAAAACGGAACGGCAAAGGACTTTACAAAAAAAATCACGCTTGATAAAGATTTGGATGCCCCGATTAAAAAAGGTGATGAAATTGGTACGCTTGAATTGAAGAAAAACGGAAAAGTGTATGTCGAATCTCCGATTGTTGCGAAGGAAACTGTTGAAAATGCCAGCTGGTGGCAATTGTATAAACGGGCTTTCGGCATGTTTACCCAAGCCAAATAGCATAAATTGTCGCAATGCCTGTTAATCGTACTAATTTAGGCGAAACTCCACTAGTTTTGCTAGCAAGGAGGAATCGGCAGGTGAGAAAGAGAATTTGACTCTTTATAAGACAGTGAAGGAGGCTGTATATAATGAGTCTTACGATTAATATGGAGGCGAAAAATCGCGTATTGTGCATTCGTCTCAAAGGTGATTTAGATCATCATACAGCAGAAAAATTGAAAAATCAGGCAGAGGCAGCCATTCAAAAGCATAATATCAAGCATATAATCCTTAACATGGAAGAATTGGATTTTATGGACAGTTCAGGGCTCGGAGTTATTTTAGGGCGCTATAAGCAGGTAAACAAAAAGCAAGGTGAAATGGTGGTCTGTGCAATTTCTCCAGCAGTAAAGCGGTTATTTGAGATGTCAGGGTTGTTTAAAATTGTTAAAATGGAACTATCCGAAAAAAACGCTTTGCAAAGACTGGGGGTTGCCTAAGATGAAAAATAAAATGGAAACGAAATTTTCTGCACTTAGCCAAAATGAATCTTTTGCCAGGGTAACTGTTGCGGCTTTCATTGCCCAATTGGACCCGACGATGGATGAATTGACAGAGATCAAGACTGTCGTGTCTGAAGCTGTTACGAATTCGATTATCCATGGGTATGAGAGTGACCCGGAAGGTTGGGTATACATTTCAGTGATTATCGAAGGCGATACTGTGGAATTGACCATCCGGGATGAAGGACTGGGCATTGAAGACGTCGAGGAGGCTAAACAGCCGTTATTTACGACAAAACCCGAACTTGAACGTTCCGGTATGGGATTCACCATCATGGAAAACTTCATGGATGAAATCAATATAATTTCCCATAAGGGCGAAGGCACGATCATTCGATTAAAAAAGCACTTAACTACAAGCAGAGCTTTGTGCAATTAAGGGAGACTTGCATATGGATGTGGAGGTTAAAAACGAGAAGAGCAAGAAAGGCCAGCCCCATTTAAAAGATGAGGAATTGCGGAATTTAATCCAACGCAGCCAGAGCGGTGACCAAGATGCGAGGAATCTGATTGTCAATAGCAATCTGAGGCTTGTATGGTCAGTAGTGCAAAGATTCCTCAATCGAGGTTACGAACCGGATGACCTTTATCAAATAGGCTGTATTGGTCTGTTGAAGTCCGTGGATAAATTTGACTTATCGTTTGAAGTGAAATTCTCAACGTATGCTGTGCCTATGATCATTGGTGAAATCCAACGTTTTATCCGTGATGACGGAACGGTTAAAGTAAGCCGGTCGTTAAAGGAAATGGCGAATAAAATTCGCAGGGCCAAAGAGGAACTTTCAAAGACGTATGGCCGTGTTCCGACTGTCAATGAATTGGCGGAACATCTAGAGCTGTCGCCAGAGGAAATCATCATGGCCCAAGAAGCTAGCAGGAGCCCTTCATCCATCCATGAAACGGTTTACGAAAATGATGGAGATCCGATTACTCTCCTTGACCAGATTGCCGACCATAATGAAACATCCTGGTTCGATCAAATCGCTTTGAAAGAAGCCATACATGAATTGAATGAACGTGAAAGGCTGATTGTTTTCCTGAGGTATTATAAAGATCAGACGCAATCAGAAGTGGCGGCACGGCTTGGAATTTCCCAAGTCCAGGTGTCAAGACTGGAAAAGAAGATTCTTCAGCAAATGAAAAACCACATGAATCAGTGATTCATGTGGTTTTTTTTTTTGAGCTGAAAATAAATATTGATTTTAGGAAAAAGTAAAAGTGATTCTTATCAGGTAGGGAGAAAATATGTGCGGGGGCAAATTTTTTAGTTGAATTTAGGAATAGAAACGAATATTATAGTAAAGGTCGCGTTTTTCATTCGTTTTTTTATCTTTCTTTCAAAGAATAATGATCAGGAAAAACGTCGATGCAGTACAATATTAGGACACCTTATCTTTTTCGTGCAAACGGTTGTCGGTGTTTCCTTTAGATCTGGAGGTCTAAAATATGTTTATGGAAAAGTTTTTCTCCCTGAAAGAAAATGGGACGGACGTCCGTACAGAAGTCATGGCGGGTGTTACGACATTTTTAACTATGGTTTATATCCTTATTGTGAATCCGGCTCTATTATCTTCAATCGGAATTCCATTTGAACAAGTTTTCATGGCAACGGTCATATCAGCGGTGATTGGTACCCTTATCATGGGGCTCGTTGCAAAATACCCAATTGCGATAGCACCAGGGATGGGTTTGAATGCTTATTTTGCCAGCGTAGTGGGGGCACAGGGCCTTTCATACCAGACCGTATTCGGTACGGTTTTCATTGCTGGATTGCTATTTCTATTAATTAGCGTGACTAGCTTGCGTAAAATGATAATTGATGCGATTCCTAACTCATTAAAATATGGCATCACATCCGGAATTGGTTTATTCATTGCGTTTATCGGATTAAAAAATGCTGGAATCGTAGTGCCTAATGAATCAACGATGGTGACGCTTGGCGATTTGCATCAGCCTGGAACCGTTTTAGCGTTAGCAGGCTTATTCATTACCTTGATTTTTATGGCCCGTAATATTAAAGGGGCAATTTTCATTGGTATGATCATTACGGCAATCATTGGCTACTTCATCGGTTTGCTCAACTTCGATGGGGTCTTATCAGTACCTCCAACACCGGTATTTTTTGATATCGATATTGCTGGGGTCTTCACGAATTCTTTATATTCAATTGTTTTCGCCTTTTTACTTGTGACGATCTTTGATACGACAGGAACCTTGATTGGCGTGACGGAACAGGCAGGACTAACGAAGGATGGGAAAATCCCTCGTGCCAAAAAAGCCTTTTTAGGTGATGCGATTGCGACGACAGTCGGCTCGATGTTTGGTACAAGCCCTTCGACTGCCTATGTTGAATCGAGCACGGGAGTGGCCGCTGGCGGACGTACGGGATTAACCGCTACTGTCGTGGCAATCTTGTTTGCTGCATCGATTTTCTTTTCTCCATTGATATCGGCAATTTCTTCAGTTCAAGCAATCACAGCTCCTGTTTTGATCATCGTGGGATGTTTCATGATGGAAGGGCTGGCTAAAGTCAATTGGAAAATTTTCGATGAGGCATTTCCGGCATTTGCGATTATTTTAACGATGCCGCTTACTTCAAGTATATCTACAGGGATTGCAATCGGGTTCATTACTTATCCCCTTATGAAGGTATTCAGTGGAAAAGGAAAATCGGTACATCCGCTCATTTATATTTTTGGATTGATATTTTTGGTTCAGCTGGTTTTCTTCCCCACTCATTAATGTTAAAAAAGACATGCTGTCATTGCAGCGTGTCTCAAACTGCATGCAAACTCGAAGAAAAACGAGTTTGCATGCAGTTTTTTCTTAAAAAAATTCAGTTGATTTCAGAAATCCGCTCCCTTTCCGCCGACTGTCTGCCAAGCCTCCTCGCCGCAAGCGGCTGTGGGGTCTCGGCTAGCCAGTTAAGGCACTCCCTTTCCGCGGGTGGTTCGCCCGCGGCCCCTGAGCGCCTGTGGGTCTCCCTTGGACGCGCTTTTCACGGAGGAGTCCCGACCCTTCCTCTCCAATCAAAACCATACCTGAGAAGTTGAAGGTGTTCTTTGGGTCAGTGGTTCCGAAACACCATTTGATGAAAGATCCGTTATCCAAACCCTTTTTGTCTACAAACAGAGACATGCTGTCATCAGCGTGTCTTTTTTTGTTTTCAATTTAGTAATATTTGGACATGGTTCACTTCCTGCATTTTCAATCTGTTTCCAATCCATACTACTAGCATAAGGAAATAAAAGGTCGGGATGTGATGATAGTGGCAGTTGTATATATCAGGATGAGGAACCGTGTACAAGTAAAGGGAAATCAAACGGTGAGGATAAAAGATATTGCAAGGATAATCGGACCTGAAGAAGTGATTACCTTAATTGAAGAAATCATATTATTAAAGGTCAAGAAGGAAGATAGGAATATCATTGTCATTGATTTGGCTCAAGTCATCATGGCCATCCGTAAGATGGATACGACTATTGAAGTGGAGACATTCGGGCCCTCCCAAACGATCATCGAAATCATCCTCTCGAAAAAGAAAATGTCATACCTGGCATTCGCCTTAGTTTGGTTATTGTTATTTGTCGGCGGCGGGATGACGATCATGAATTTTCATGTGGATGTCAGCATGGGGGAAGTGCATCAAAAAATCTTTACTATAATAACGGGAAAAGTGGAAGATAAGCCATTATTGATTCAAATCCCATATAGCTTCGGCCTTGGTATGGGCATGATTCTATTTTTTAATCACTTCTTTAAAAAACGCTTCAATGAGGAACCTAGTCCGCTCGAGGTTGAAATGTTCAACTATCAGCAGGATTTGGACAGTTATGTAATCATGAATGAAAATAAGGAGAACGTGCGCCACCTTGATGACCGGTAAAATCATCTTCGGAATTTTTGTCGGTTTAGCCGGGGGTTTTGCGACAGGTGCCGGTTTTGTAGCGTTTTTAACTGTACTTGGGGTGATTCCGAGACTGACTCAGCTGACAAAAACAATGAAAATGATACATTACTACGAAGGAGCCATCATTGCCGGTGTTGTCGCAGGAACATGGTTAGGATTACAGGAAACGGAATTTTCCCTCCCGCATTTTTTATTAATTCCGATCGGTTTGGCTGACGGGATTTTTAATGGGATGCTCGCTGCAGCCTTAACTGAAGTCCTGAATGTATTTCCGGTTCTGTCAAAGCGAATCGGGATTCAAGAGAAAATCATTTATCTGTTAATGGCACTCGTATTGGGGAAAATAGCCGGATCATTATTCCAATGGATTTATTTTGTCGATTTATAAGTTTATGAGGTAACTATTCCTGATGATGAAAGGTAGGCCCAAGATGGTGACCAAACGAAAAGTGATATTGATTACGGATGGAGATGAGTATGCGAAACGGGCTGTCGAGCTTGTAGCCAAGGAAATAGGAGGAAGATGTATCTCCATGTCCCAAGGTAATCCATCACGATATACGGGCTTGGAGCTAGTTGAATTAATAAAAAAGGCGAAGTATGATCCTGTATTGGTCATGTTTGATGATAGCGGTTTTATCGGTGAAGGATCAGGCGAACAGGCAATGAAGGTTGTTGCCGGACATCCTGATATTAATGTCCTTGGCGTGATAGCGGTCGCTTCAAAGACTAGAAGGGAAGAATGGACCAAGGTGGATATCTGTATTGACCGTGATGGTAATTTGACACCGAACGGGGTTGATAAATACGGCGCCGAGGAATTTGAACTGGGTAAGATAACAGGAGATACGGTGTATTGCATCGATCAATTACATGTTCCCATAGTAGTGGGGATAGGGGATATCGGCAAAATGTCCCACCAGGACGATTTTAGAAGAGGAGCACCGATAACGAAGCTAGCAGTAGAAATCATATTGGAAAGGAGTGGTCATGATGACTTCAGAAAAACCTGAAAACATGAAACCGATTCCGAATAGGGTAGCGGAAGTTGACGCATACATGGAAGAGAATGTTGGTCTGGGTGTCAGCTTCGACTTAGGTGTAAGAAGGATAAAGGTCCTAAGAAAAGATGTGCATCTTTACTATATAAACGGGCTTACGGATACAGAATACATCATTGAAATCCTCGATTCTCTCATTCATAACAAAAATGCGGATATCGTGACTACTAAGGTTTTTGATGTAGTCAAAGACTTGCTTGTACACCAATCCGTTCAGGAAATAAAGACGATGGATGAGCTTGTTGATCAGGTATTATCCGGTTTAATCGTCGTTGTTGTTGATGGTAAACCAATAGGATTGGTTGTGGACGTCCGGAGTTATCCCGGGAGACAGCCAGTAGAACCTGATACGGAAAAAGTCGTCCGTGGATCAAGGGATGGTTTTGTCGAGAATATCATCATTAACACAGCGATAACCAGACGGAGAATCCGGGATGAAAGATTACGTTTCGAAATGCTGCATGTAGGGGAGCGATCGAAATCGGATATATCCCTCGGCTATATTAAAGATATTGCCGATCCCGATTTAATAGATATCGTTCGTAAGGAATTGACTAGTATTGAGGTTGATGGCATAACGATGTCTGATAAAACGATCGAAGAGTTCATCGTCAAGCAAAGGTATAACCCATACCCGCTTGTCAGGTATACGGAACGGGCTGATGTGGCGGCAACGCATTTGCTTGAGGGGCATGTCCTTATTTATGTGGATACTTCACCGAGTGTCATCATTACCCCGTCCACTCTTTTCCATCACATGCAACACGCTGAGGAGTATCGTCAGGCACCTGCCGTTGGAACCTTGGTGCGCTGGGTCCGGTTTCTCGGGATTTTCGTTTCGTTATTCCTGCTGCCGATTTGGTTATTGTTTTGTTTGGAGCCTTCCCTGCTGCCGGATAAGTTCGAGTATATCGGGCCGAATGAAAAAACGCATATACCCATTGTGATCCAAATCTTCATTTCCGATATTGGGATAGAATTTTTAAGGATGGCAGCTGTTCATACCCCGACCCCGCTTTCTACGGCAATGGGCTTGGTTGCGGCAGTTTTGATAGGACAAATAGCGATAGACGTTGGCCTATTTGTTCCTGAAGTGGTTCTCTACGCTTCAGTGGCGACAATCGGTACATTTGTCACTCCAAGTTTAGAACTAGGGGTTGCGAATAAAATTTCCCGTTTAGTACTGCTAGTGTTGGTAGCTTTATTTAAAGTGCCTGGCTTAGTCATAGGCATCACACTCTACATTATCATGCTTACTAGTATAAAAACGTTAAATACACCTTATTTATGGCCGCTTCTACCGTTTCAGCCGAAGGCCTTGTCACATATAATATTAAGAAGACCTTATCCAGGTACTATAGAACGTCCTAGTATCGTACATCCCCAGGATTTATATAGGCAGCCGAGAAAATCTAAAGGTTGATGTTGTCGAAAAGTTGTGGTAATTTAATTTTATTCGGATAAAGCGGTAAAGTTAGGCTTCACAAAGAGATAAAGCTACTATGACTCTTTGGAGTTTAAACAAATCTGTCTTTCACTTCGAACTACTAAGCAGTCATAGAGAACAATATTTACATGGGATAATCGATTCGGATGAGGCTTGTTCAGATAAGGTCCTTTTATAGTAGGGTTTCTTTATTTGAGGCTGCCTCATTTCTTATTAATCTTTAGATTTAAGTCAGGAAGGTGAGGCTATCATGCATTTGTACGGAACCGGTGGTGTCAATGAACGTGGACATCTGGAGATTGGCGGAGTGGACACTATCGAATTGATCGAACAATTTGGCACACCATTATATGTTTATGATGTAGAGCTAATTCGTGAACGGGCAAGAGGGTTCAAGAGAACTTTTGAGGAATTGGGGATTTCAGCTCAAGTTGCTTACGCAAGTAAGGCATTTTCTTCGATTGCCATGATCCAGTTAGCTGAGCAAGAAGGACTTTCTCTCGATGTTGTGTCAGCGGGGGAATTGTATACGGCCATTAAGGCAAATTTCCCAACAGAACGGATTCACTTTCATGGAAATAACAAAAGTGAAGAAGAGCTACATATGGCTTTGGATTATGACATTGGCTGTATTGTAGTCGATAATTTTTCTGAGTTGACACTGTTGGAAGAAATTTGTACAAACCGTGAACAAAAGGTGAAAATCCTTCTTCGGGTAACACCAGGTATTGAAGCCCATACGCATGATTATATTTTGACAGGGCAAGAAGATTCGAAATTTGGTTTTGATCTTATTAACGGCCAGGCCGAAGCTGCCCTTAGGCAAGCGCTGCAAAGTGAATTCCTGGAAGTACTGGGGCTGCACTGCCATATAGGTTCCCAGATCTTTCAAACGACAGGTTTCCTTCTCGCAGCCCAAAAAATTATCGGCAAGCTGAATGATTGGCACGGTTCGGTAGGGTTTCAACCAAAGGTATTGAATCTCGGAGGGGGATTCGGGATTCGATATACACAAGAGGACGACCCGCTACCGGCGTCTCAATATGTTGAGGAAATCGTTAGGGAAGTGCAGAACCTGATTGCTGATTCTGATTTAGTGATGCCTGAAATCTGGATCGAACCTGGCCGTTCATTAGTCGGAGATGCCGGTGTGACATTGTACAAGGTCGGTTCTGAAAAGGAAGTTCCTAATGTCCGTAAATACATTGCCGTTGATGGGGGCATGAGTGATAATATACGTCCCGCTCTTTACGAAGCGAAATATGATGCAATTCTGGCAAACCGGCCGCTTGACCCTGTAGAAGAGACAGTGTCCATTGCCGGAAAATGCTGTGAAAGCGGAGATATGTTGATTTGGGATTTACCATTGCCAAAAGCCGGCCGCGGTGATGTCTTGGCGGTATTTTGTACAGGGGCCTATGGATATTCCATGTCGAATAATTACAATCGGATTCCGAGACCGGCTGTCGTCTTTGCCGAAAATGGAGAAGCCCGGTTGGTCATCAAACGCGAGACGTACGAAGATCTTATCCATTTGGATTTGGCCCTGCATGAAGCGGCAGTCGTCAATAAAAAATAGAAAAAAAGGATGGCATTGGCCATCCTTTTTTTATTTGATTCAGCTGAAAAGTGACTTGATTGCATCAATTAAGCTACTGAAGACTTCTTTCAATTTATCCAGAAATGATTGACCCTCTTCGGATTCAAGAAAATTGGAAAGCTTATCTTTAGCTGCAGTAAGCTGATCACCGACAGCGTTCCAATCAATATCCAATTCTTTTAGTTTATTGAATAAGTCAATTAAACTTTGAACTTGAGCATCATTTAAGGCGATTCCAAGTTCTTTTGCTGAAGTCTCGACAACCTCACGGACCTCTTCAGTATTGGCTGGTGGATTTGCAGCCATTTCCTCTTTGATTTTCGTAACAAGTGCAGAGGCTTCTTCTGTACCGATTTCGTCACCCAATTTTGCTGTTTTCACCATTTCTTCATTCGCTGCCTGTTTCACATCTTCAGGAATCTTCTTGTCGGCAGAGATTTCATAGGCTTTAATGACCCCTGTCAAAGCTGCTGTACCGGAAACGGGTATTGGTGCGGTGACATAAACGGTAGCATCCTTTACTCCAGCAGTTGCCAGTGCATTGATATACATTTCATCGGAAACCCAGTTAATGTTTTTCGACTCCAGTTTAAGTCCGGTACCTTTTTCCTCCAAAGTAATGGCGGAAGATGAAATCGCTTTTGTACCGATCAGACGGCTTGCGATATAGTCTCCTAAGTATTCATGTTCCTCCGCATTTGTAACCGTCAGGACCTCAACATCACTAGGTGCTTTCATTTCTGATAAAATCATATTTTTTTGTTCATTTGTCAAATTCTCACCAAGTGTGACGATCATATCACCAACAGCTGCATCTGCAAAAGCCTTATATGGCAATAATAGACATAATAAAATGGTTACAATGACCCATTTATTCATTTTTTTCATGATAATCCTCCTTAACTTTTCCTGCTGAATTGGGAATCTTTCAATAAAAGGGCGGCACTTTAAATCAGATTCATAGTATTTGACGAAACAAAGGATAAAAAAGATACATATTTTCCTGAAAAAAATTTATATAGCCAAAGATAGCTACGTTTTTTTAACGAAAAAGTTTGGTGTATCTTTGTCTTTTATGCCTAAGAGGGCACTCTATGAACCTAATCACTTTACCAATGTAGTAAAATCGAAGCAAGATTGCAAGGATATTTGTCAGATTGTGTTAAGTTATAGTAGAATGAATTCGTTATTTAAATATTTGGACCATTCATAAAGGGAGTATGGGATGAGGAAAAGTAATAAGACTCTTTTACTTATGATGCTTATTATCGCTTTGATGTGGGGAATCGTATACTGGCTGTTTATCGCTTAGCATATAGCACATCGATAAATCAAGTGCTGAAAGTGATGTTGAAACGAACGAGGTTTTTATGTATGATGTAATTGTTATATGTGAGGATTATTATTCAAAGCAAATTAATTGGAAACAGGATGATAATAAAAACGTTATTTAGTAACGAGGGATATTATGTTGATTAAGTATAAGAAAAGTTATGAGAAGTTTGCCATGGGATTATTATCTTTCATGCCAAATGAAAAAGAGATAAAAACGCTTCGGAATACGATGAAGAATTATGAAACGGATGAAAATCTACAGCTGTTCCTATGGAAAGATGAAGAGATCACGGGCTTGATCGGGATAGAGGTCTCTCCAAACCACATAGAGATACAACATATATCTGTAAATCCATCCTTTCGGAAGCAAGGTATCGGTAAAACGATGGTCAGGGCCATCAAGGAGCAATATCCTGACAAAGAATTAAAAGCAAATGAGTTTACGGAAAGCTTTCTTGACAGATGTGAAGAATTCTGAATATGAAAGCTGAAATGGAGGACCACCTTTAAGGGCGGTCCTCCATTCTTGTTTTTCGAAGGGATAGCTGCCGAGCCCTTTCAGAAATGACATCCGAACGGTCACGCATCAGATGTTTATCGACTATGGATGAATTGGCCATGTCGCTGTCTCCACCCCATATGTACCCTTCTTGCAAACACATGGACTGGCATTTTTCGATCAAGCTTTGATCCGCTATCGGCAGATTGATGCTTTCATATGGCTTTTGTGATAACATTCGCTCATGGGTTTCCTCGAGCAATTTGAACAGTCGTTCTGGATCGAGTCCCAACTTCAGGAGCTCGGCCTTTTTAAGGTGGAGATTTGCCAGGGCTTTAGCCAGGGTCCTTGCAGCCCCTTTTTTGTTTCCCCTGCGATCATGATACAGGGCAACCGCAATTTGAATGAGCCCGACCCAATGAGAGTCACGCTCTTTTGGTGCGGTTTCTTTCCAATATTCTTCAAGAATTTCATGACATTCGAAGTAGTCCCTTGTTCCATGGAACTGGACAAGGAAAGAAAGGTAGTCTTCCGCGTAATTCAATAGGAGCACCCCCTTTGTTTGATGGAAAATCTAAGGTAAGGCAAAAGCTTTTTTCTTATAGCCTAACACCCGCTATATATACTCACCAAGTTTAGCATAGAATTTTTTCTTGGAAAATAAAGAAAGCCGATTGCAAGGCAATCAGCTTGATTCATCAGTCTTCAATTAACACCAAGAAGCACCGACGATAACTAATAAAATGAACAATACTACAATAAACGCGAATCCGCCGCCGTTTCCAAAACCACCTGCACCCATAATAAGTACCTCCTTTGTTCTGCTATTCTTACATTTCTAGGTTATGTTGGATTTCGGAATGTGATTGGGCAACGACCCATTTGTCGGAAATCCCTTTTAAAAACTTTTCTAAGGACAGAAAATTATTATTTGGATAAAGGGCGGCAATCCACTATACTTGATTAGTAAAGAAATAGGCCTTTACAGGCCAATTAGATTTAAATGAGGTAATTTAATGGGTTATAATATAAAAATTGACGCTTTCGAAGGTCCGATGGATTTACTCCTGCATTTGATTAATCGCCTGGAAATAGACATCTACGATATTCCGATGGCTGATATTACAGATCAATACCTAGGGTACATCCATACGATGCAGCATCTGGAATTGGATGTAGCCAGCGAATATCTGGTGATGGCTGCAACACTGCTTGCCATCAAGAGTAAAATGCTGCTTCCAAAGCATGAAGATGAACAATTGATTGATGAAGATGGGGAAATATTTGAGGAAGATCCACGGGACGAGCTTGTGGAAAAACTATTAGAATATAAAAAGTATAAAAATGCAGCCGAAGAATTTAAAGGGATGGAAGAAGAACGCAGCTTGCTGTTCACCAAACCCCCAAGTGATTTATCTGCTTATGTTAAAGAAGCCGAAAGTGATAAACAAGAGTTGAATATAAGTCTATATGATATGTTGGGGGCTCTGCAAAAACTGCTGCGAAGGCAAAAAATTCAAAAGCCGCTATACACGAAAGTAACGAAACAAGAGATATCGATAGAAAAACGAATGGATGAAATCATGATTGAGTTACAATCCATAAAGGGTAAGAAAAGTTTTTTTGAACTGTTTTCGCTCCCGGTTAAGGAGCATATCGTCATCACTTTCATGGCGGTGCTGGAACTGATGAAACTAAATGAAATCATCGTTGAACAGGAAGATAATTTTTCGGATATCATGATTGCTGCTAAGGAAGGTGTAGAACCAATTGGAAGTTATTAATTGGAAAGGGATTCTTGAGGCATTATTGTTTGCTGCCGGAGATGAAGGGCTCTCCGTCAAACAAATTGCCTCTGTCCTGGAAATTACGGAATATCAAGCAACGGACATCGTTGAAAGCTTGAAGGAAGAATATATAACTGATGTACGCGGGATTCAGGTGATCGAAATAGCGGGTGTATATCAAATGACGACTAAGAAAGAACACTCGGATTACTTGAAAAGACTAGTGGAAACATCAAGCACTCAAGGCTTGTCCCAGGCGGCTTTGGAAACTCTCGCAATCATTGCCTATAAGCAGCCGATTACTAGAGCGGAAATTGATGAAATTCGCGGAGTGAAAACGGAACGCCCCATCCATACACTTGTCACTAAAGTCTTAATAAAAGAGGTCGGACGTGCTGAAGGCTCCGGACGGGCTTATTTATATGGTACAACAAAAGAGTTTTTGGATTACTTCGGCCTGAATTCCATAGATGAATTACCGCCTCTCGCCGATAATTCGGATGATAGCTTTGAAAATGGTGAAGCCGATCTGTTTTTTGAAAAATTTCAGCAAACAATCGAATAACATTTTTCTTTAAATTGTGATAATATAGAAAAAAATGAATGCGGGGGGATTGCGGGTGCAAATTGTAGCATGCAATGGATTTGGGCTTGAAAAGGAAAAGTCAAATTCACCTGAGGACTTCTTTAATCGATCCGTTATACAATACATAAAGGATGGAGAAGAAAAGACGCTGAATGTACTGTATCTTCGCTATTTTGATGAGATGGTCACTAGTTGGACCCCATATCCCGCCAATCCCATATTCAAAAGCCCTAACAGGGATATTTATATGGCTGATATCATTGCCATGGTCTGTCTGCTCAAAGACCCGAGCCTGGTTAACCGAAAACGTATATATATAAATGCAGAAAAAGAGCTGGCTGGTTATTTCGAAAATATAGATTTTGAAAAATTGGAGAAAGTGTTTATATCTATTGACCAAGCTAAACCATATGATATAGAATCACATGTTGACTATTATATTCAATCTTAATCATTTTGAGGAGGGTTCACGGTTGGGGAATACATTGGTAAAATCTCAGCTTGAGGATGTAAAAGGCTTTTTGGAAACGACAGTGGCTCAGCTAGAGGAATTTCTAAATGAGACGACCTATTCAAAGCTGCAAGAGGAAAAAAGCGGGGATGAAACCTATTATAAAGGGATCCTTTCCAGTTTAAGAAGAATGCTTGTAAGCTGTGAAGAGGGCTTGGAGGCTTGCCAAATCGTTCTGAAAAATGATGTTTTCAATAAAGCTGCAGCTGAAAAGACGCTTTATAGAATTTATCATCAATGTATCGAAGAATACTTTTCCCCAAAATCAGATCGGTGGTTTGAGGACAGCAGATCTGCCTATACAGGAAAAAACTCGATTAAATTTCACCAAAGTGTACCTGACAGCATAATATCCATTCTGAAGGCCGTGGAAAGTGGATTCCAGACCATGCGTGAAGAATTGGAGTTTTATGAAACGGATTACCGGACGAAAATGCTGCAGTCAAGATAATGAAACAGCAAGGCTAAATAGGCCTTGCTGTTTTTTTATCGATAAAAGGAATCTCCGCTTAATCGAAACATAAAATACTTTGATGATTTATGTGCATAAAGGCTAAGAGGAGGTTGCAAGATGTCTGATGTAAGAGATTATGCTAAAGAGGTCAGTGACTGGGTTGATGGAGTGATGGAATATCTTGAGAAGATCGATATCACCGATTCGGCATTGCTGTCAAATATTGAACGGCTTTCCGAGATGACAAAAGATATGGATGAGGAAGAAATGGATTATGAGGATATGGTCCTGATTGAAGAAGAGATGGCTCGGGTCTACGAGGAAATTGAAGAGCTCGCTAGAGAATTCAATATACAGGAAAGGCAATCAGTGCCGATTGGGAAGCATACACTACCGCCGTTACCTTATGCCTATGATGCGTTGGAACCGACGATTTCAAGGGAAATCATGTATCTTCACCATGATAAGCATCATCAAGCATATGTCGATGGTCTGAATAAAGCGGAATTGATGATGAAAAAGGCGAGGGAAACGAAAGATTTTTCCTTGTTGAAACATTGGGAAAAGGAAGCAGCCTTTCATGGGTCAGGCCATTATCTCCATACGCTGTTCTGGGAAGTGATGATTCCGGGAGGGGGCGGACAGCCAAGGGGGGATTTACTTAAACAGATTGAGAAGGATTTTGGAAGCTTTGCCGCTTTTAAGAGTCATTTTAGTGAAGCTGCCAAACAAGTGGAAGGTGTTGGCTGGGCGATTTTAGTCTGGGTTCCGCGTTCGCGGCGGCTAGAAATACTTCAATCGGAATTGCATATGGTTTTGACCCAGTGGGATACGATCCCAATCCTTGTCCTTGATGTTTGGGAACATGCTTATTACCTGCAATATAAAAATAATCGGGCAGCCTATGTGGACAAATGGTGGGACGTTGTAAACTGGCCGAAAATCGCCGTAAGGTTCACGGAAGCGAAAAAGCTAATTTGGAAAAAGCAATAACTGATAAAATATAGGAAAGTCTTTGGAGAAACAATTACACGAGCCGTGAAAAGGTTCGTTTTTTTTTGCCAGAAATTTTGTATCAAGAATTTTTTAGGGGAAATATGGGAAAGATATAAAGGGGTACCTGTAAATTTTATTCGAAAGCGACTTATGATTCTCATTTGGATATTATAATTAGATTGAAAGGGAGATGATATCATCTCACGAAATAATGAGCATATGTCTTATTTAAATCCTTGAAATAACATTGGAAATGTGTTAATTATGCTACTTTGAAGTACTATGGGTTTTTTTTAAAAAAATAATTTATATCAATATACAAACTGTGACCAATTTGTGAACTTAAAAATTATTAAGGTATATTTATTGACTAGTTTCTATTTAATAATTATTATAAACAGGAGCAGATAAAAAAAATAGCTATTGGAGGAATTTATTATGTCATTGATCAATAAACAAGTTGAAGATTTTAAAGTACAAGCTTACCATGCAGGAGAATTCAAAGAAGTTACACTTGAAGATGTTAAAGGAAAATGGGCAGTATTCTTTTTCTACCCAGCTGACTTCTCTTTCGTATGTCCAACTGAATTAGCTGATCTTCAAGATAACTATGAAACATTCAAGGAAATTGGTTGTGAAGTTTACTCAGTTTCAACAGATACTCATTTCAGCCACAAAGGATGGGCTGATGCTACTGATACAATCGGTAAAATCCAATATCCAATGTTAGCTGACCCAGCAAACGTTTTATCCCGTCAATTCGGTGTATTGATTGAAGAAGATGGATTGGCTCTACGTGGAACTTTCATCGTAAATCCAGAAGGACAAATTAAAGCATACGAAATCAATGACCTAGGAATTGGCCGTAATGCTGAAGAACTTGTAAGAAAAGTTCAAGCTGCACAATTCGTAGCTGAACATGGAGATAAAGTTTGCCCTGCAAAATGGACTCCAGGTGAAGCTACTCTTGAACCAAGCCTAGACCTTGTAGGTAAACTTTAATTTTTAATGGGATGGTCCATTTCTACAGGTAATGGACATACCCAGCATTGATTACGATTACTGGGACAAATCGTCCGACAAGAACTTATGACAAAAGGCACTTACCTAAAATAAGTGCCTTTTGTTTTTCAAAATAATCAGTTTAGCACGAATTATCATTCAGCAAGGAGCACAAAAGATGAAAAAAATATATGATTTATTAATCATTGGTGGCGGACCTGCAGGCCTCTCAGCCGGCGTTTATGCAGGAAGAGCTAAGTTAAAGACAATAATTCTTGAAAAAGGAACTGGCGGCGGACAAGCTGCAACTACGTCGGAAATAGCCAATTATCCTGGTATCCGTCATATATCGGGCCCTAGGTTAGTTGAAGAAATGAAGCTTCAAAACGAAGATTTTGGCGTTGAATTCGCCAAAGCTGATGTAACGGGCGTGGATTTCTCCGGTGAGGTGAAAGTCGTTAAAACCCTTGGCGGGGACTACCATGCACGTGCCGTCATTATTGCAACGGGTGCTTCTCCAAGAACACTAGGATTTCCAGGTGAAGAGGAATTTACTGGCCGCGGTGTAGCTTATTGTTCAACATGTGATGGTGAATTCTTTGAAGGGTTGGAAGTATTCGTTATCGGGGCAGGATATGCAGCCGCTGAAGAAGCTATATTCCTGACTCGTTTTGCTACAAAAGTTACAATCATCGCCCGGGAATCAAACTTCTCGTGTGCCCCGTCCATTGTTGATAAAGTAATGGCAAATGATAAGATTGAAGTGAAATTCAATACGGAAATCCTTGGGGTATATGGAGACGGGATGATTCAAAGTGCCCGTTTCATCAATAACGCGACTAAAGAAGAATTTGAATATAAGGCGAAGGAAGAAGACAGTACGTTTGGAGTTTTCGTTTTCATAGGTTATGAGCCGAAAACAGAAATTTTCAAGGGCCATATCGAAATGGATGATGCTGGTTACATTTTAACCGATGATGATATGAAGACTAATGTGAAAGGTGTCTATGCAGCGGGCGACCTAAGGCCAAAATCCTTGCGCCAGATTATCACAGCTGTATCTGATGGAGCGATTGCAGCAACGGATGCCGGTAAATATATTGAAGAAGAAAAAGATCGCCTAGGAATCAAAGATGAACCTGAAGTTGAAAAACCGGCGAAAAAAGAACAGGCCGCTGTCCCAGCAGGCAAGAGCGCTTTATTAAGTGATGCGTTACGTGGCCAATTAAAGGGAATCTTCGGCAAGATGGAGAGCGAAGTAACATTGGTGTCCATCGTCGATGAAAGTCTGCCAAAATCAGTCGAATTGCGAGACTTCTTGTTGGATGTTGCGGAATTAGGAGACAAGCTGCATCTTGAGTTATACAACAAGGGGGAAAGTCCGGAAATTGAAGAAAAAATCAATGCAGATAAGTTCCCTGTCGTTTCCCTCTTAAATTCGAATGGTGAATACAGTGGCGTCAAATACCACGGTGTACCAGGCGGCCATGAGTTGAATTCCTTCATTTTGGCTATTTATAACTTGGCCGGACCTGGTCAAGCATTGGATTCAGCCGTATTGAATTCAATTAAGGGAATCAGTAAAAAAGCGAACATTAAGGTTATGGTTTCATTGGCATGTCACTACTGTCCAGACGTTGTAGTGGGTGCACAGCGTATTGCGATTGAAAACCCTAACGTTGAAGCTGAAATGGTCGATATAAGCAATTTCCAGGAAATCAAGAAGAAATATAAAGTCATGAGCGTGCCGGCCATGATCATCAATGATGAAGAAGTCGTATTCGGAGCTAAGAAAATTGATGAAATCGCTGCATTATTAGTATGATAGAACACTAAATCGATAGGGGCCCCTATCGATTTTTTTTTATGGGAAATCACCACATGAAATCAATAGATATCATGAAGGATTACATTCTTTTATTCATAACCCTTGTCCCTTTGCATAAACTTGTACAAAAACAAGTAAAGAGACGAGGGGGCACTCATGCGTTTTCCATATAAAGGGTTATCAAGTTTGTGTATCGTCATTCTCCTGTTGTCTTTTATGGCACCTATACAAAGCGCCAATGCAAATGTATCCGTAAGTGCCCATAGCGCGATTTTGATGGATGAGGATAGCGGAAGGGTCATTTATGAAGTGAATGCTCATGAAAAGAATCGCATAGCAAGCATTACGAAAATAATGACGGCTATCTTGGCCATCGAATCGGGACAAATGGATGAGACAGTGAAGGTAAGCAGCAATGCCTTCGGGACGGAGGGCTCTTCCCTTTATTTAAAAGAAGGAGAAAAAATTAAGCTCGAAGATTTGGTTTATGGCTTGATGCTTCGTTCAGGTAATGATGCAGCAGTTGCCATCAGCGAAAAGGTTGGCGGAAGCCTGGATGGATTCGTCTGGATGATGAATCAAAAGGCGGAAGAAATCGGGATGAAAAATACCCATTTTTCAAATCCACATGGTTTGGATAATACGAAGAACCATTATTCAACTGCATATGATATGGCCATACTCACTCGTTATGCCATGCAAAATGAAACGTATGCAAAGATTGCCGGCACAAAGGAACACAGGGCACCTAATTCCACAGAGCAATGGGATTATGTATGGAAGAACAAAAATCGCTTACTTACACAATTATATGAGTATTGCACAGGGGGGAAAACAGGGTATACCAAACTAGCAAAACGTACCTTGGTCACGACGGCAACAAAAAACGAGCATGACCTGATTGCTGTGACATTGAATGGTCCGGATGATTGGAATGATCATATTCAAATGTACGAATCCGCCTTTAAGGATTATAAGCCGACAGAAATTTTACCCGAAGGCATGGTAAAAAATATGGAAAATAAAATATATGAAGGGCATGTTTACATTAAAAATGATTTTTCGTACCCACTGACAAAAGAAGAGAGAAAATTGGTCAATGTGAAAATGAAATTGTTGAAGCCCCAGAAGGCTTGGAAAGATAAAAGGAAAATCCCGGATGTGGTCGGCAGAGCATCCATCTATCTCGATGGAAAGAAAATAGGTACTCGTTCGATTTTTTATGGGGAATCAAAAGAAAGCTTCAAGCAACAATCATTCCAATCTTCATGGGCTGAGGTATTTGAAGCGGTATTGGGAATCGGACGCAATGGTTAATTACATTTGGGTCGGTATGTTTGTGATAGGTATTGTCTTTGGCATGATCAATGGGACGATGGATCAGGTGAATGAAGCTCTTTTCGTCAGCGCAAAGGAAGCGGTCACCCTTTGTCTGGGATTGATGAGCATACTTGTCTTTTGGCTGGGTTTGATGAAAATAGCGGAGGAATCGGGGCTGTTGGATAAACTATCCAACTTGTTCAAGCCATTCATGAGATGGCTGTTCCCTGAAGTGCCTCCTAATCATCCCGCTATGGGGTATATACTTTCCAATATGATGGCAAACACATTCGGATTGGGAAATGCAGCTACGCCTCTTGGAATAAAAGCCATGGAACAGCTAAAGAAACTAAATGGAGGAAAAGCAACAGTCAGCCGTTCGATGGTCACTTTTTTAGCAATCAATACCTCAAGTGTAACGCTGATTCCAACTACTGTCATTGCGATCCGCATGAATTACGATGCCCACTCCCCGACGGACATCGTTTTTCCGACCATAATAGCAACGGCCATTTCTGCCGTCGGAGGAATCGCAATAGATCGATATTTTTATTACAGGAGAAAGAGGAACGGGAGGGAATAGGATGTTGCACTGGATGACCACCATTTCAATTTGGATGATACCGATTTTGATCCTCTGTATATTATTGTACGGCACATTGAAGAGAGTTCCCACCTATGAGACCTTCGTTGAGGGGGGGAAAGAAGGAATCAGCATGTCCTTTTCCCTCATCCCTTTCCTGGTAGGGATGCTTGTGGCGATTTCAGTATTTAGGGCATCAGGGGCCTTGGATTTCATTGTACAATCACTGCACCCCTTGCTATCCTTTCTTCATTTTCCGTCTGAGGTTTTACCCCTTGCGATTATTAGACCAATATCCGGAACAGCCGCTTTAGGAATCACCAGCGACCTGATATCGGTTTATGGACCGGATTCCTTTGTCGGGCGCTTGGCTGCCACGATTCAGGGAAGTACAGATACCACCTTCTATGTATTGACCGTTTATTTTGGAGCGGTCGGGATCAAAAAAATGGGTGATGCCCTTAAGGTCGGTCTTTTGGCAGACTTGATCGGAATCATAGCTGCCGTTATCGTCGTCACACTGGTTTTCGGAATGAATTAAAGTTAGGGAAATGGACGAATCCATTTCTTTTTTTTGTCTTTTTTCTTAAACTTAACCCTCCAATTATTAAGGTGGATTCAAACTTTCATCAAAAGAAACATTTTTTTGTATGGAAAAATAAGCTATGTTACACTCATTATGGAAACCAACCCATTTAACCGTCCCATTATTGGTGTAATAATAAAAGAAAAGCTCTTAATCGCGAAAAACCTTTTGTTTTTGCCTCTCTATATGTAATAATTGTATGATTGTGTATGTATAGACAATAACAAACGAATGATTATACTATGGGGTGAAAATAGATGGAACGATTACAAAAGGTGATAGCACATGCTGGACTGGCTTCCCGCCGGAAAGCAGAAGAGTTGATTTTAGAAGGTAAGGTAAAAGTGAACGGCAAAGTAGTGAAGGAATTAGGAGTGAAGGTGGGGCCTAATGATAAGGTTGAGGTTAATGAAGTCCCGCTTGAAAAAGAAGCCCCGGTTTATTTCCTATTCTATAAACCGCGCGGCGTCATTTCGGCAGTTTCTGATGATAAGAACAGAAAAGTCGTAACGGACTTTTTCCCTTACATCAATGAACGGATTTATCCAGTTGGCCGCTTGGATTACGATACTTCGGGCTTGTTGATTTTAACGAATGACGGAGAATTTGCAAACACGTTAATGCATCCGAAGCATGAAGTGGATAAAGTGTATGTGGCAAAAGTGAAAGGGATGCCTTTGCGTGAAAGCTTGAAAAAGCTGGATAAAGGTATCAAGTTGGAGGATGGCAAAACTGCTCCAGCCAAGACAAGGGTATTGTCTACCGATAAGAAAAAGGAAACGGCCATAGTTGAAATCACAATACATGAAGGCAGGAACAGGCAAGTCCGCCGGATGTTCGAAGCAATTGGCCATCCCGTCATTAAATTGAAGAGGGAACAATATGGTTTCTTGACCTTGGACGGTTTAACAGCAGGAGATTCCCGGGAGCTGACTCCACATGAAGTTAAATTAATGCGGACTTTAGCAACGACCGAGCCTAAACAGCGGAGAATGTAAGAAAGAATTTTTCTGTATTGATAGGTTGAAACCACTACCCCATTCTTCCCTGGAAGAATGGGTGGTGGAAAACAACCTGTAAATACCTTTTCCTTCATGAATCGGGAAAGAATGTCACAAAACCTTCAGAAATGTAAATAAAAAGGACATGGCGTTAAATGGTATAATGGTATGGTTAAATTTAGTGTAGCCTTAGGAGGATCTCTATGGATAAAAAGAAGCGACGCCTAATTAGCAGAACCATCATTCTCCTGCTTTTAGGTGCAGCTTTAGTGTTTGCCCTTTACACGAACTTCACTAAAGATAAGAATGAAAGTCTGAGAAAAGGATCCGAAGCACCCAATTTTGTCTTGACTGATATGGAAGGCAAAGAGCATAAACTTTCCGATTACAAGGGAAAAGGCGTCTTCCTGAACTTTTGGGGTACATATTGCAAGCCGTGTGAATATGAAATGCCTTATATGGAAAATCAATATAAAAACTTTAAAGACCAGGGCGTTGAGATATTGGCGGTTAATGTCGGGGAATCTGACTATGCTGTCAATAATTTCATTACCAAGCATGACCTTACCTTTCCTGTCATGATCGATAAAGGTAGGGAAGTGGAAAATGCTTATCGAGTGGATATATTGCCTGTCTCCTTTTTGGTTGATAAAGAGGGGAAAGTGATAGATATCATCACCGGAGCTTTGACAGAAGAGAGCATCCAAAAGCATATGGAGAGAATTAAACCATAATATTGGGGAGTTTTTGACATGAAAGAAGTAAAATGCGATTGTGGTCATGTAAATCCGTTTGGCACAAACATTTGTGGGAAATGCGGGATGGTGCTTGATAACGAAAAAGAAAACAAGCTTATTGATATGAGATATGAAGGAAGTGCCAGGCGTTCACAAACCTATAAAAAAACGATCATCGATAAAATATGGAACTTCTTTTCTTCCGTTAAGGTCGGGGTGACGCTCATTGTCATTGCCTTGATCGCTTCAGCTATCGGGACGATCTTACCTCAGGAAATGTACATCCCTTCAACCGCGACGCCTGCAGAGCATTATGAATTGGAATACGGCTGGTTCGGAATGGTGTATTATGAACTCGGGTTTCATAACTTGTATAGTTCATGGTGGTATTTGATCATCATAGGCATGCTGGGCATATCACTATTGATTGCCAGTATCGACCGGTTCTTTCCATTGTATCGATCGTTAAAAAAACAAGGGGTCACACGTCATGACGGTTTCATGAAACGTCAGCGGGTTTATGGGGTGACAAAGCTTGAAGACCAAGATATAAACCTTGAAGAAGTAAAGGATAGACTAAAAAGGCAGCGTTATCATATACGAGAGGAAAACGGTCATATACTTGCCGAAAAGGGTCGTTTTTCACGTTGGGGACCCTATGTAAATCATATTGGACTTATCATTTTCTTAATTGGAGCATTATTGCGTTCCGTCCCTGGGATGTATATCGACAAAGTACTTTGGCTGCGTGAAGGCGAGAGAAAAGAAATCCCGGGTACAAATGGTGAATACTACCTCCAGAATAATGAATTCACCTTAGAGGTGTATGACAAAGAGAATGAAGAAGATGAACAGTACAGTGCTGCAATTGATAAAACCGGTACAATCGCAAAGACCTATCAATCCGATGTTACGCTCTATGAGCGCAAGGGAGAAACCTTACCAGGGGAAAAAGTGGACCTTGATAAGCTTAAAGATTATAAAATCAAAGTCAATGAACCTCTGAAACATGATCATTATGCTCTCTACCAAGTAGACTATAAACTGGATGAGCTCAGTACGATGGCTTTTAAATTGATAAATAAAAAAACCGAAGAGGAATATGGCAGCTTAAAGGTTGATTTGAATAATCCTCAAAAGAAATATGAGTTGAAAGAAGGATATTCCGTTGACTTGATCAGTTACTTCCCCGATTTCGAGTTCGATGAAAAAGGCGAACCTAGAACGATATCGAAGATTCCGAATAATCCAGCATTTATCTTTAAAATGCATACTCCGGATAAGCCAGAGGGTGAAGTCAGTTTCGTGGCGATTAAGGAGACTGTGGAGCCTTTAGGGGAAAACACTTATAAAATGGCTTTTAATGGTGTAGAAACCCAAGATGTCACGGCCTTGACCGTCAGGAAGGATTTAACGCTTTGGATCCTATTCACGGGTGGAATCATTTTCATGATCGGCGTTGTCCAAGGGTCTTATTGGAATCACCGGCGTATATGGATTAAGAGGAAAGATGATGAGATATTAATGGCCGGCCATACAAACAAAAACTGGCACGGCATTAAAAGAGATATAAAACAAGCGATTGAATCAACATCACTTTCCGAACCAATGGATCAACTTGAAGAGGAGAAATCTTCTAGTAAGGGGGAAGTTTTAAATGGCTGAATTAAGCAGTAACTTTTTATATGCCGCTTTCTTATTATATCTGATCGCTACCTTTTTATTTGGGGGATCGATCAAGGATAAACGCGGGGCGGAGGAAAAGAAACAAAACAAATGGGCTAAACTGGGCATTTTCATTACCATTATCGGATTTATAGCGCAAATTGGGTATTTCATCACCAGATGGATTGCTGCCGGTCATGCCCCCGTAAGTAATCTGTTTGAATTTACGACCTTTTTCGGAATGATGCTGGTCGGTGCTTTCATATTAATTTATTTTCTTTATAAAACACCTGCACTTGGGCTATTTGCTTTACCGATTGCGTTATTGATAATCGCATATGCAAGTATGTTCCCTACAGAGATTTCGCCACTCATCCCTGCTCTGCAGAGCGATTGGCTTCATATTCATGTAACGACTGCAGCGGCAGGACAGTCAATCCTTGCCATAAGTTTCGTTACTGCCATCATTTATTTAATCAAATTCGTCGATCAGACACAATCAAGCAAAAGAACGTTCTGGCTTGAAGCCATCATGTTCACATTGGTCTGCACCATCGGTTTCGTCATCATCACTTCTTCTTTTGCTGCCATGGATTATAAGGCGAATTTTGATTGGGTCGATAAACATGGTGCCGAGGTCAAACAGGAATTCAACCTACCGGCATTGGTAGGTCCCAATGAAGGGAAACTCATCGAGACGGATCGGTTTGAACCACTGGTGGACATGCCTGCACTGATCAATGCCAAGAAACTGAATACTGTACTTTGGTCAATCGGTGCGGGACTCGTCCTGTATGGTTTAATAAGGTTGATTGCTCGCAAAAGAGTGGCAGCATTGATTAAACCGATCGTTAAAAATGTGAATTTGAATTTATTGGACGAGATTAGTTATCGTTCGGTCCTTATCGGTTTTCCGATCTTTACACTCGGTGCTCTCATTTTTGCAATGATTTGGGCTCAAGTGGCCTGGACACGATTCTGGGGCTGGGATCCGAAAGAGGTCTGGGCATTGGTTACTTGGTTGTTTTATGCGGCTTTCTTGCATCTGCGCATGTCAAAGGGGTGGCAAGGGGAAAAATCAGCCTGGCTTGCCGTCATCGGTTTTGCCATCATAATGTTTAACTTGATATTCGTTAATCTTGTTATTGCCGGTTTGCATTCATATGCTTGATTCTGTATTGTAATATTTAGAAGAAGGGGGTCTTTTAATAGAAACGTCGAGGAGTTCGATTATCGATTTTTCTAGAGAATGATCCCTTTTTCCGTCACTCCCTTTAATAACAATCTTTCTTTCCTGAAATAGAATTTATGGATTCTTAGTGAGCGGCCGAAGTCTGTTTTGTGACAAAATGGTGAAAGGTTCATGGAAGCCATGCGAAATACGCTCTTTATCGTACTTTGTGAGGAAAAAGTATTAGTCATGGAAGTTTTCATTTTGTAGAATATATGATAGGAGGCTGATTACATAATGTATAATGCAATTAAAATTCTCGTGGTGGATGATGAGGAAAGAATCCGCCGGCTGCTAAAGATGTATTTGGAAAGAGAAGAATACATAATCGATGAAGCTGAAAATGGAGATGTGGCTTTAACAAAAGCCCTTGAAAATGATTATGATTTAATTTTATTGGATATTATGATGCCTGGTAAAGATGGAATCGAAGTTTGCCGTGAATTAAGGGAAAAGAAGACGACACCGATTATCATGCTGACTGCTAAAGGGGAAGAAGTGAACCGCGTTCAAGGGTTCGAAGTGGGTACCGATGATTATATCGTAAAGCCTTTCAGCCCCCGTGAAGTCGTGTTAAGGGTTAAGGCTTTATTACGTCGCTCTTCAAGCACAAGTTACATGCAGGCGGAAACGACGGCAAAAGATGTGATCGTCTTCTCACATCTAACCATTGATAATGATGCCCACCGTGTACTTGCTGATAACAAAGAGGTTTCATTAACACCAAAAGAATATGAATTATTATATTTCTTGGCGAAATCCCCGGATAAGGTTTTCGATCGGGAGCAATTGTTAAAAGAAGTATGGCACTATGAATTTTTTGGAGATCTTCGAACTGTAGACACGCATGTTAAACGCTTACGTGAAAAATTAAACCGCATATCCGAAAACGCAGCCAAGATGATTGTCACCGTTTGGGGTGTAGGTTACAAGTTCGAAGTCGTTAATGACTGATGCTATGGGGCAGTGTTGTAGGGAAGCTATGGGCAACGATCCTATTGCTCGTGTCGTTTGTATTAATCGTTTTAACCGTTTTGCTTGTCGAATTCTTTGAGAATTTCCAAATTGAAAATATTGAAAATAATTTAACCAAAACTGCTGAACAAATCATTAAGGTAACCAATGAACATCAGGGATCCAGCAATGAGGTTTTACAAATAGCTTCGGAACTGATAGGCAACGAAGTGAAAATGATCATTCTTAATGATGACAAAATGATATTCTCCTCCATCGGAGGAGATAATGAGTTCGAAATTACGCCGGAACTCATTAAAAATGATTCCGAATTACTCAAGGTTTTTACGGAAAGAAAGACTGTGAAAAAGGAAATGGCGCTATCCGATGAGGCGGGTAACGAGGAATTGTCCGCAATCGTAGTAGGCATCCCACTTGAATTGAATGGGGAACAGGATGAAGTTTTCCTATTTCAATCGTTGGAGTCCATGGAAGAAACCACAAAATCCACAACACAGTTCATTTTATTGGCAGCAGGCATCGCCATTATTTTGACAACGATTTTTGCTTTCTTTTTATCCACAAGAATCAATGCCCCATTGGTGAAGATGAGGGAAGCCGCTTTAGCGATTGCCCGGGGGAAATTTGATACAAAGGTTCCAATTCTGACTCAAGATGAAATCGGTGAGCTGGCAATAGCGTTTAATCAGATGAGGAAGCAGCTGAAATTCAATATGAATGCACTTAGTCAGGAAAAGGAACATCTCTCAAGCATTCTTAGCAGTATGGCAGATGGGGTCATTACCTTCAATAAAGATGGCACAATTCTTGAAACGAATCCGCCAGCGGAAAGGTTTCTGCAATCCTGGTACTTTGAAAAGGGCTATAATCGGGAAGATAATGTGAATGTCCCCTTGGTTTTGATGAATCTTTTTGATGATTCAGAGTCCTTCGATAAGGAGCAAGTCGGTGAAATTACCTTGCAGGGACGTGATTGGGGATTGATTGTCAGTCCGCTATATACAAATGCCGACAATATTCGGGGAGCGGTGGCCATCATACGGGATATGAGTGATGAAAGACGTATGGACAAACTTAGGACTGATTTCATAGCAAATGTCTCCCATGAGTTAAGAACGCCGATTTCAATGTTGCAGGGATATAGTGAAGCGATTGTAGATGACATTGCGAGCAGTGAAGAGGAAAAGGTGGAAATGGCCCGCATCATCTATGATGAGTCTTTGAGAATGGGACGTTTAGTCAATGATCTCCTCGATCTAGCTAAATTGGAATCGGGTAAAATGAACCTTAGTTATGAATGTGTACCTATTTCTCCTTATTTAAAGAGGATTACAAGTAAGTTTTCCGGGCTAGCTAAAGAAAAAGGGATCACAATATCAGCCAGTCTTGAAGACGATCAAATTCAATGGCATTTCGATCCGGACCGTATTGAACAGGTTTTGACCAATTTAATTGATAATGCGATTCGTCATACTCCTCCAGGAGGTAATATTGATGTCATTCAGAGGACTAGTGATCGAAGGGGTCTGATCATTGATGTGAGGGACTCTGGATCTGGAATTCCCGAAGAAGATTTACCTTTTGTATTCGAGAGGTTTTATAAAGCGGATAAAGCAAGGACCCGCGGGCGTTCGGGTACCGGATTGGGTTTGGCAATCGTAAAAAATATAATCAATGCCCATGATGGCTTCATTTCGGTAAACAGTTTACCTAATAAAGGGACGACGTTCAGTTTTATCCTGCCTCGAATTATGGAAAATGCTGAATGAATGACGGGTGGCTTGCCAAAAAATCTTGTTTCATAAGGAACTGAGAAGACAAAGGCAATTGGATTTCTTTCCAACTTGTCTTTGTTTTTTTTTAGGATACAAGATAAGTCCCGAATATGTAGAAAATAACGGAATTTTATAATAAGATAAAAGCCGAAGTATGTAACTTTTATTTAGGATTGACGACTAAATTTATGAACGGATGTGGGGAAATGATGGATTCCGTTTTCCACGATCTTTATGAAAAATATCATCAGGAAATTTATCAATTCATTTTTTATATGACTAAAAATCGAGAAACGGCTGAGGACCTTGTTCAGGAGGTCTATATCCGGGTGATGAAGGCCTATGAACGCTTCGAAGGAAAAAGCAGTGAAAAAACGTGGATGTATTCAATTGCTAGAAATGTGACGATTGATTACTTTCGGAAACAAAAAGGGTGGAAAGACAAAATCTTTCCTAACTTTGATTGGGATAGGCAATTGATAAAAGATAAAGAACCCATTCCCGAGGAAGTGGCTATCCTGAACGATGAAATCCAAGATATTTATCAATGCTTAAACCGGTGTACCACGAATCAAAGATCCGTCATCATTTTACGATATATTCAGGGATTGTCCATTACGGAAACTGCTGAAGTATTGAATTGGAGTGAAAGTAAGGTGAAAACGACCCAGCACCGTGCTTTGAAGGCTATTAAAAAGTTGATGGAAGATTTATCAGGAAAGGAGGGCCACCGCATTGAGAAGATCCCGTTGGAAAGAAAGCGAAATTGAAGACATGCTACGCGAGCTTCCAAAATTAAAAGATGACCGAAGCAAGGCAGAGGTGTATGCGAGAATACATGATAAAAAGAGAAAGAAACACTGGATACCTCTAATTGCGGGTGTTGCCTCCTTATTCTTGATGGTTGTTTTGGCATCATCATTAATTATTGAAAAAAAAGGAACGACAAGTCAAGAGGGCAGCGGCAGTAGTGGGAAATTATCTCTATCTGAAAATAATGAAACGGCAGATCTTGAACGGCAGGATGCAAGCAACAAAGCAAATCCTTCAGAAGATGAACAGGATTATCAAGAGTTTTCGAGTAAGCAAGCAAAAATCGAATCTAAAGACGAGGTTTCAGAAATTGAACCCGGAAAAGGGAAAAAGGAAAAAAACTTTGCACAAGCGATCTATCAAGATGACCATAATAATGCATCGATCATTACGATGGGTATCCCAGATAATCAAATGAATTTCATTGTTCCCATTTCAATCAAACTCAAAAATCATGACCAAAGTGATACACTGAAACAGTTAGTTAATCAAATGTCCGATATCAATGAAGAGAAATATGGGCTATCTGACTATTTTCCACTTGATATAAAGATTAGCCAAGGAAAAGATACGGCCACTGCTCATATTGATTTTCAAGAAAATAGCCAACTATTGGATGAAGATACACTTTTTCTCCATTCGATGGAGGAAACGCTTTCCTATAATAATATAGAGAAAATGACATTTTCTACAGGTGGCAAGCAAGGTGCCATGTTTGCGCATGCGGGATATTTAAAGGAGGTGGATATACCTCATCAAAAAAATCGCACATACCTGCTTTACCAAAAGGATGAGTCCTCCCCAAGGTTTCTTGTTCCAAGCAATATGGGATATCAGGACTTTGAGGAGGCGCTGCAAGCTGGAAAAGGGGAGGCAGACATCGAGGGAATTTCACCTGCAATCCCGCATGACCTGAAATGGGAAAGGATAAGCTCTAATGGAGATCTTGTGATCATTCAATTATCAGATCAAGCTGCTATTGAAAATAGTGAGGAATCCCTTGAAGCTTTGGAAGCCATACTCTTCATAGCTAAGGATTTTGGTTTTGAAAAAGTGAAATTTGAAAATGCTCCAATTGAAGAGGTAGGCCAGCTGAATTTAACTGAAGACATATTGGTGCCCAAAGCACCGAACCAAGTGAATTGATGCAGCGAGCCAAGATTAAATTAATGGGGAGGTTTTCCATATGATGGTGCTTTATAAACACCCTGTCTATGGTTGGCAAAAGCCCCTTGCATTCACAGAAAAAGTGCCCGCGCTGACGGGCACTTTTTTTCTTATAATGAAATACGGGCCATGAATGTAATTTCTTCTGTTTCCATTAAAAATTGTTTCATGTTATCTTCCAATGGTAAATCAAAGCTCAAAACCATGATGGCTTCCCCGCCAGCTTCTTTTCGGCCAACCTGCATGGTGGCGATATTCACCCCGTGATCACCAAGGACCTTACCTACGTTACCGATTACACCAGGTTTATCGGTATGCTGGATATAAAGTAAATTCGGTTCTGGATGAAAGTCGATTTTGAAACCATTCAAACTTACAATTCGAGAACCGTAATTTTCGATATAGGTCCCACTGATTGTTAATTCACGGTGGTCACCTTTTACTTTAAGGCTGATCAAATTCGAGTAACCTAAAGAGTCCGTAGAGATTTTTTCACCAACGGTTATGCCACGCTCTTTTGCGATCAACAAGGCATTCACTTCATTTACTGATGCATCAACTCTTGATCTGAAAAAGCCGGAAATTAGACTTTTTGTAAGAATCGCTGTATCGAAATCCAATGATTCTCCTGCATACGTAACGGAGATTTCCTGAATTCCTTCATTCATGCACTGAGAAGCAATGGATCCCATTTGCTGAACAAGTTGATAGAATGGCTGTACCTTTTCAAACACTTCTTTAGATATGGCTGGAAGGTTGATCGAACTTGAGACTGGATTTCCTTCGAAATAGGTCAATACTTCTTGGGCAACCTGTACGGCAACATTTAATTGGGCTTCTTTAGTGGAAGCACCTAGATGCGGTGTAGCAATGACGCTATCCAGTTCAAGCAGTTTATGGCCAAGTGGAGGTTCTTCGACAAAAACGTCCAGTGCCGCCCCTGCAACATGTCCTTGAACTAACATTTCATATAAATCATCTTCGTCCAGAATTCCACCACGGGCGCAGTTCAGTACATAAACCCCTTTTTTACAGGTAAGCAGTTTTTCTTTATTGATTAATCCTCTAGTTTCATTCGTAAGTGGTGTATGAACAGTAATGATGTCTGCTTTAGGAAGCAATTCATCTAACGGCAGGGCAGTTACGGACATTTTCTTTGCACGATCGACAGTCAGGAACGGATCATAGACAATGACATCCATGCCAAATACTTTAGCGCGTTTGGCAATTTCCCCTCCGATACGTCCAAAGCCAACTATACCTAATGTTTTACCGCGCAGTTCGGTACCCGTATATGAAGAACGTTTCCACTCCCCATTCTTCAGTGAAGCATAAGCTTGCGGAATGTGGCGCATTAATGAAGCCATCATGGCGAATGTATGTTCAGCTGTTGAAATGGTGTTGCCGTCAGGTGCATTAACCACGACAATCCCGCGTTTTGTCGCCGCAGGGATGTCTATGTTATCAACACCGACACCAGCGCGTGCTATAATTTTTAGCTGCGGCATACGGTTCATTAAATCTTCCGAAACCTTCGTTGCACTTCTTACAAGAATTGCATCAATTTGATCAAGTTCGTTTGCAGCTTCCTCTACGGTCTTCTGAATGAGATGAATATTGGATGCCTCTGAAAGCGGTCCGAGTCCTTCTGGTTTAATGGCGTCTGCTACTAAAATCCGATACACGTCTAAACACCTTCCTAGGGAAAAAATTATCTTAAATTTCAGTTAATTTTACAATTGAAATGCTGAATATGTCAATTTGGCTTATCTGGATGTAAGCGCTTAATGGAATGGTTATCATCTGTACATCTGTTTAATGTCGCGATATAAATGGCTTCGTCTAGGATTGAATATTATAAAAATAATTTTCATTATTTCGAATTATCAGTTGCCATTCGTTTTAAACCATTCACTATGACGATCGATAATGATCCTAAATGAATCAACTGAGAAAAAATGCTATCAAAAAAAAGGAAATTCCGATATAATGTGAGGTATAAAAAATTTTATAGATCTATCTTCGGGGCGGGGCGCAATTCCCCACCGGCGGTGATGAAGGAATTTCTTCTTCTAAGCCCGCGAGCCTTACAAGGCAGGATTTGGTGCGATTCCAAAGCCGACAGTATAGTCTGGATGGGAGAAGATGGAGGTTCCTGAGTGCGTTTCAACAGTTATTTGCTGAAACGTTTGTTTGATGTAACCTTTAATTTATCCCTTTAATTCTATTGGAATTGAAGGTTTTTTTATTGAGCATCAACATATTTTGGAACCCTAACCTCTTTTTCAGGTAGATCGGAAAAGAAGGAGAGAGAACTATGAAAAAGAACAAAGTGAAAAAAACGGTCACTCTTGCCATGATGGGAAGCATTTCTTATTTATTGATGCTTTTAAATTTCCCGTTTCCGGGATTCCCGCCTTTTCTCAATGTTGATTTTAGCGACATACCAGCACTGATGGCGGCATTGATTTTCGGTCCGATGGCTGGAATTCTAGTCGAGTTCATTAAGAACCTATTGGATTTAGTCATGACAGGGACCTTGACAGCTGTACCTGTTGGGCATATCGCTAACTTTATAGCCGGAATACTGTTTGTCTTGCCGACTTATTATGTATTTCAGAAAATCAATTCAAAAAAAGGGATGACGTTCGCTTTACTTGCTGGGACAGTTTCCATGGCGGTATTCATGAGTGTTTTAAACTATTATGTCTTTTTACCGGCTTATACCTTCTTTATGGGATGGGATGCAATGTCGGCTCCCGAGTCAAGAAAGTTCGTTACGACGGCAATCTTGCCTTTCAATGTGATTAAAGGAGTACTCATTACATCTGTATTCATGTTGCTGTTCATTAAATTACAGACATGGATCAATAAGCAAACATTATATAAAAATGCTTAATGGCATTGACGATAAAATAAAAAAACAACCGGATATCTTTATTCGGTTGTTTTTTATGCCTGTTTAATTGTGGGAAGATGGACAAAAGAAAAGCCATTTTCGATTGAAAATGGCTTGTACGTTATTCGAATTTAAGTGCATCTCCGTCAAATGCCTCGTCAGCAACTTTAATAGAATCCGTTGGGCATCCTTCAAATGCATCCATCATGTCATCTATAAGTACATCAGGAATTTCAACGATTCCCTCGTTATCGTCAAGGGTAACAAATGCAATCCCTTCGTCATCGTAATCATATATATCTGGTGCCGCTGCTCCGCAAGCTCCACAAGCTATGCATGTTTCTTTATCCACAATAGTAAATTTAGCCATGAATATAACCCCTCCTAAGTTGATTAACAACTGATAATCTTTTTATTTCAGATTATTATCTCTTTCTTATTGTAAGACCGAATGCCAAACTTTTCAATAGAAATTGTATTGATAATAACTATCAGTAGCACAATGTCAACGGAAAACATCGAAAAAATTAACTTGGTTCTTTCCATGGTTCGTCATTTAGTCACATAATTTCCCTTGTTTTCATCAATAATAACGGCGATTTTTGCAGTTATTTGTTACAATGGGTTTATTGGTTAAATGAAACAAGGATGTGAGTCCCATGAATAATTATCTACAGGCAATCATTCTATATTCGATAAAAAAATTTCAAGGCGAACGCTCCATTTATGCTATATACCATATGCTGCAGGGGAAGAAATCGTCACAAACAATCCAGGATGCCCATTTATTCGGGCTAACGGATATCTTTGGGACAATACCTCGATTTACCCGTCAGCAATTAAATCAAAACATTGAACATTTACTTAAGCATGACTTGATTAATTTAACGGATAAACCAGATGCATATGAAATTAGTATGCAAGGTGAGGGAATGTTAGTCGAATACTTTAAAAATAATCCTTTTCCGACGTATATAAATGGTTGGAAGTATCACAATATCACCTCGGTTTTCTGGGAAAGGTTAAACCTACTCATTCAAACCATATCCCATATTGTCCACAATGAAAGACGTTTTTATCCGATACAAAGAAATCCCAAAATCCAATTCTTCGTAAAGGAATTTTTACATGCCAATCGTCAGGATCGAGCGTTGATTGCCCAACATCTATATGATGAACTGATATCCCTTTTAGAAAGTCAAAGTGATATGAAACGAGACATTTTCATTTTGAAATTAACCGGGATTAACAGGATTGGACTTACGTTTGAACAGATTGCAAAAAGGAAAGACGTAGAAGAAGAGTATGTGCGCTTTACATTCCTTGACTCATTGCATCAAATGCTTGCAGAAATGGAAACGGGAAAGGATTACCCTCTCTTGTCCACATTAACAAATGATTGGAAAAGTAGTGGGAATCCTCATTTGACACAATCTACACAGACTACCTTACGATACATCCAGGAAGGGAAAAGTCTGGATGAAATAGCTGAAATCCGCAGATTGAAAGTCAACACCATCGAAGATCATCTCGTGGAAATTGTCTTATCGGACAAGAGTTTTCCGATTTCAGATTATGTGACTATCGAGGATGAAAGGAAAATTGCTGAAGCAATTAAAGAACTAGGAACGAAAAAGCTTAAAGCAATCAAGCAGATGGTCGATAATAATAAACAGATAAGCTTTTTCCAAATAAGACTTGTACTTGCGAAAATAGGTGAGTGATGATGAATATAGAACGAGTCCTCAAAGAAAAATTCGGTTTTGATGAATTCCGTCCTGGACAAAAGGAAGTGGTTGAATCATTGATGTCCGGCAGTCATACGTTAGCGATGCTACCGACCGGATCAGGTAAATCATTATGTTACCAGCTGCCGGCTTATCTTTTAAATAAGACTGTCCTAATTGTTTCCCCGTTATTATCATTAATGCAGGATCAGGCAGATCAGCTAAAGATGAGAGGCGAAAAAAGTGTATTGACCCTCAACTCTTTTTTGACTTTAAATCAAAAAAGGAAAGCTTTCGACCGGTTACATAGTTATCGTTTTATCTTTTTATCTCCTGAAATGCTAAGCCTGGATGGTGTGATAAAATCCTTGAAATCCATAGATATAGGTTTGTTCGTCATAGATGAAGCACACTGCATCTCACAATGGGGGTATGATTTCCGTCCGGATTATTTGAATTTAGGAGAAGTGAGGCATGAATTGAACAACCCGTTGACTCTTGCCCTGACAGCAACTGCAACCGAAGAGGTCCGGAGGGACATCGTTGGTAAACTCAACATTGGGCAGGTCAAGGAAACCGTCTCATCTGTTGATCGGGAAAATATTGCAATTATTGTCGAGCGAAAGTTCAGCTACGATGAGAAGCTAGCCCGTGTGCTGGAGCTTGTCAGGAAATTTACCGGAAGCGGGATTATTTATTTTTCCTCTAAAAAAGTGGCGGAATCGGTCACTGGTTTTTTACAGGATAACGGGATCGATAGTGTCAATTATTATCACGGTGGAATGGAACAGGAACAAAGGATGCTCATTCAGCAGCAATTCATTTCCGGCCAGTTAAAAATTATATGTGCAACAAGTGCATTTGGAATGGGTGTGAATAAATCGGATGTCAGATATGTTATCCATTTTCATATCCCATCCACAATGGAAGCATATCTTCAGGAGATAGGCAGGGCGGGACGGGACCGCAAGCAAAGTGTTGCTGTCTTATTATATAGCGAAGGGGATGAAGGGCTTCCCTTGCATTTGATGGAGCAACAGTTGCCTACGGAATCGCAAATCGGTGGTGTATGTTCTTTCTTTAATGCATCACAAAAAATTCCGGCTAATTTGACACTGTCAGAAAAAGAACAGCTGTCTCAATCCTTTTCGTTGAACGAAATCCAGCTGCGTTTTTTTACCCAGTTTATTACGGGCAATAATCTACATCAAGCGGCAGAGATGAAAGAGTATTGTCAAAAGAGGAAATCCAGGAATCAAGAAAAGCTGCATAAATTCCTGCACTGGATATATGCACAAAAATGTCGCCGTTTAGGGATACTGGACTACTTTGGAGAAAAGCAACGGGAAGTGAACCCCATCTGCTGTGATATCTGTGGGATGGATGCCGAAAAAATGGCTGATGTATGGCCCGAAGTCAATGTGGATCCGGTCAATTCCTTTTCCACGTGGAAAAAGGAATTGGCTTATATCTTATTAAAGAAGGAAAATGGCAATGAAAAATAAGCAAGCTGAAATGATTAAACAACTTACAGATAAACAGTTGCTATATAATTTATTTCTAACACAAATTATTCTCTTAACGTTAACCATCTTTTTAGGTATTATTTTATTTAAAGACCGTTCTGCCTTTTTCGACTTATTTATCTTTGATGACCTGAACATTTTGCTGATTGGAATTCCCGCTGGAGTCATTGTCGTGTTAATTGACATTTTGCTTATGAAAGTGACACCTTCTTCCTATCAGGATGATGGTGGTATTAACGAACGCATTTTCAGTAATTTGTCATACCCGATGATTTTTGTCGTAGCTTTAGTGGTAGCGATAAGCGAAGAATTATTATTCCGTGGAGTGTTGCAAACACATTTTGGTTTGCTTCTTACGAGCCTCATTTTTGCAGCCGTTCATTATCGTTACCTTTTTAATTGGTTTTTATTTTTAAATGTATTGGTTTTGAGCTTCTTTATCGGTTTTTTATTTGAAATGACTAATAATATCATCGTGACGATTACGGCCCACTTTTTGATTGACTTTATTCTTGGTATTTTAATCAGGAAAAAAAAGCAAAGAGGGTTGAGCAAGAAAGGGGGTGACTTGAATGAGCCGAGTACAAAAGAATGAAAAAGAAAACGATCAGGCTGGAGAACTTCGTTCGCGAATTGAACGTCAGAAGGCAAAATCATCATTGCCCAAGCGCAGCAAAGTCCACCAGAATAAAAAGAAAAAAAGTAAAGTGAAGATTAAGTTTCCAATGATACAATTATTAGCGTTATTTTTTATTTTGCTTCCAATTGGATTTTACAGCCTTTATACATATCTGCAGGATAGGCCAGTACAGGGTACGAAAAGTGACCAAGTCATCTTGAGTGGGAAAAGTAATGAATCGATTCCAACTACAGCAACGGCAGAAAATTTAAAGGAAAAAGAGTCGGCAAATGCTCAAGCGGATAAGGAAAAAGAAGAAGCAGAGGCTAAAGCCAAAGCGGAGCAAGAAGCTGAAGAAAAGGCCAAAGCAGACCAAGTAGCTGAAGAAAAAGCCAAAGCGGAGCAAGAAGCTGAGGAAAAAGCCAAAGCGGAGCTAGAGGCTGAGGAAAAAGCCAAAGCGAAGCAGGAAGCTGAGGAAAAAGCCAAAGCGAAGCAGGAAGCTGAGGAAAAGGCCAAAGCGGAGCAGGAAGCTGCAGAAAAAGCCAAAGCACAGCAAATAGCTGACGAAAAAGCAAAGAAGGAAGCAGCAGAAAAGAAAAAGTCTGCCGAAAATGTTCAAGCCGCGAAAACGGATAAAGAGGGATACAAGGTTGTCTTACATACTGTTCAAGGTCAAGAAACATTATTTCGCATTTCCATGAATTACTACAAATCACAGGAAGGGATTGCTCTGATCAAGGAGTGGAACGGGCTGAATGGCAATGAAATTTCCAAAGGTCAGGTATTGAAAATTCCGATCAAGAAATAACGATGGCACTCTGTCTTTATAGGCAGGGTGTTTTTAGAATTGTTTGACTTGGTCCCGGCATGAAGCCAAACGTGACAGGTACTTTTATCATTTTTTCCTCTACTCTTTCATATCATGATTTGAAAGAGTAGAGGAGGAAATGCGATGGAATCGACAATCATTTTATTGGATGAGAAAACGGATCAAGCAACAAAACAAATGCTGCAAAATGTCGTGGATCGAAAGAAAAAATTCGAGGCACTTAAAAAGAAGCACCTACAAAGTTTATGGGCAACCATGTTTGTTGCTGCCCTTTTTATGATTTATCTATATTTTTATATCGTTGTCCCTTATTCCTATTCCTTTTTCAGTATGTTTAGTGTTTTCGTCGATCATTTTAGCCATTTCCTTTTTTTGGCGGCAGCAATTGGTCTATATGGATATATGGTTTTAATCAAAAAAAAGCTTGATAAAGCTGAAAAGGAGTTTCAACTGCTACGCTGTGAAATCATTAATAAAAGTAAGCAATTGTGGGAAAAAGAGGAAGAATGGAAAAATCGCCATAAGGTTTTTGAAATGATGAAGAAGAATTATGATATTAACTTATATCATGAAAATAAATGATGATCACGTTAAATCATATTTAATTGCGGGTAATTTGGTTTTATGGTTATATGAAAGTACGTTTGGGATAAGGATGGAAAGAAGGTTTAACTAAGATGTCATGGTTATCTGGAATATTTTTAGTCATCATTCTGCTGTCATTTGCCACGATCATTTACATGTGGCGAACGGCTATGCAAGATAGGGTGATTTTTCAAGACTTATATTTCAAAGACTTTCCTGAAGGCTTTGGCGATGTTCGGATTTTTTTCATATCCGATCTTCATCGACGGATTGTTGCGGATAAATTAATTGAGGGAGCTCGTGACAAGGCAGATTTGGTGATAATCGGCGGTGACATTAGGGAAAGGGGGGTTCCCTTAGAACGTGTGGAAAAAAATATATTGAAACTAAAAGAACTTGGCCCCCTTTATTTTGTTTGGGGAAATAATGATTATGAAGGAGACTTCCATGAACTGGATGCGACTCTTCTGAAACATGGTGTGAAAATCCTTGATAATACAGCTGTTTCTTTTGAGTCTCAAAATGGCAGCAAAATAGCTCTTCTGGGCATTGATGATATATCGGAAGAACGTGATAGGCTTGACCTTGCACTGTCGGATTGCGGGAATGAAGGTTTTCGGATTTTGGTGAGCCATAATCCATTGGTCAAGAATCAGTTGACTCCGGAACACCATATTAGTCTCGTCCTGTCAGGTCACACCCATGGCGGGCAGATTCGCATATTCGGGTTCGGGCCCTATCAGATCGGCAGCATTAAAAAAGAGGGGGACTGCTTATATATGACGAGTAATGGCTATGGGACAAGCGCAGTGCCTTTAAGGCTTGAGGCTAAGCCGGAAACGCATCTGTTCACCTTGAAAAGGGGGACGAACACTTTAATAGGCGAAGCTGTGGAAAAGACCTATTAGGCGTCTTTTAGACGAGCATATCGGGATTTTACAGACTTTGAAAAATCCACTATAATTTCAACAAATGAACGTACAGTTATTGGAGGCCTTGTAAAACCATGCTAGAAGGTAAATATAATATAAAGGCAGTTTCAAAACTGCTGGACATTCAGCCGGGAACCCTAAGGGCATGGGAAAGGCGCTATAAATTTATCGAACCTGTCAGAAATGAATCAGGGCACCGGCTTTATACAGAAAAACATCTGCAAATCCTTAAGTGGCTCATCAATAAAACAGAGCAAGGCTTTACAATAAGCCAAGCCGTTTCACTTCTCGAAAGTACTGGCACTCTAGCTCCTGGAGTACCTGAAACGAACCGTAAGGATGAACAAACGGTTAAATTATCGGATGAATTGATCGAAGCTCTATTGAATTTCAATGAAAATAAAGCCCATATGCTGATAAGCCAAGCATTCAGTATGTATACAATCGAACAAACCATAGTTGATGTACTCGGTTCAATATTGGTTCAGATTGGGGATAAGTGGGAAAGGGGAGAAATTACTTCAGCTCATGAACACTTTGCGTCGAACATCCTAAAATCCAGGATCAGTTCAGTCATGCATACGATTCCGACTAATGGTTTCCTTCCGAAAGCCCTTACCGTTTGTGCTCCCGGTGAAAAGCATGAATTTGGACTGATGGTCTTCACCATTTTTTTGAAGCGGAAAGGGTATGAAACCATTTATTTAGGTGAATCCATTGCTGATAAGGACCTTTTCACCGTTTTAAACATCATAAAGCCCTCTTACCTATTCATGTCATGTTCACTGAAAGAGAATCTTGATGGAACATTTAGGCTGGTTGAAGCGTTAATGAAGGATTTCCCGGATTTGAAGGTGGGTCTTGGCGGCGCGGCGCTGAGTCTTATATCCGAAGAAAACAGTACGGCCTTCAGCGGAGTATTAATGGGGGACACGCAATCTAAATGGGAGGAATGGCTGAGAGGTTAGCTGCGGGCGGTTTAGGCGAAATAATGGATATGCACCCTGCGACCAAGGCTTCATATGATGTATGAAGATGGTAACCAGGGGGCATTTTTTTATGAAGCTGGAGCGATTAACTAACAATAAAATCAAGATTTTTTTGACCCTTGATGATTTAATTGATAGAGGCATTACAAAAGAAGATATTTTAGGGAATTCCTTAAAGGTCCACAAGCTATTTCAGGATATGGTCGAAGAAGCATGCGAAGAACTCAGCTTTAAAATGAGTGGCTCCATTGCAATTGAAATTTTCTCCTTGCCTGCTCAAGGATTGATAATCATTGTGACAAAGGACGAAGAGGAATTATTGACAGACGAAGAGGAGTACTTGGATTTACAAGTGAAAATTGATGACTTCCCCCATATTCTGTATGTTTTCAATGACTTTGAAGATATCGTCCAATTATCTCATAGATTATCTTTTCAAGGTTTGCTTAAAAGTACTCTTTATCATTTTGAGGAAAGATACTATTTACTTATCGAAAATGTTAAAGACACGACCTATGACACGGTCATATCTTTAGCGGCTGAGTATGGCCATGCATCTACATTGACACTCTGCCGCATCAATGAATACGGAACATGTATAATCGAAAATGAAGCGATACATGTTTTGCTCACACACTTTAGTTGATGTAAAACGAATGAGACAAGGCAGCCACATTATCAAAAAACAATGCGGTTTGCCTTATTTGTCTCAACTTTCGGCCGAAGGAGATTTACGGTTGAAGTGTAGGAAAACAGTTGATATGATAACGTTTTCATTTTTAGAATATTTCCAACTTTTAAATTCCCATTTTTACTCTTGCATAAATGTAACGAAGGTGTATACTAGCACATGAAGAGGACTATTTGTACATTATAATTTTATATATGGATGAGATTTTCTAGGAGGTACTTTTAATGGAATCGGCAAAAGGCAATAGCCATGTAAATGAAGAAGAAAAACACGACGTACTGAGGTCTACCCAAACTGTAATACATAAAGCTTTGGATAAGCTGGGTTACCCGGAAGAAGTTTTTGAGCTTTTGAAGGAACCATTGCGTTTATTAACGGTGAAGATACCAGTCCGCATGGATGATGGCTCGGTTAAAATATTCACGGGTTACCGTGCACAGCATAACGATGCTGTTGGGCCTACAAAAGGTGGTATCCGTTTTCACCCTAATGTAACGGAACGTGAAGTCAAGGCATTATCGATTTGGATGAGTTTGAAATGCGGCATCGTTGATTTGCCATACGGCGGGGGTAAAGGCGGTATCGTGTGTGATCCTCGTAATATGTCATTCCGTGAGCTTGAAAGGCTGAGCCGGGGCTATGTTCGCGCAATCAGCCAAATCGTTGGGCCGACTAAAGATATCCCGGCACCCGATGTGTTCACAAACTCTCAAATCATGGCTTGGATGATGGATGAATACAGCCGTATGGATGAATTCAACTCGCCAGGATTCATTACGGGTAAACCGCTAGTGCTTGGTGGTTCTCATGGCCGTGAATCTGCCACTGCTAAGGGTGTAACGATTTGTATCAATGAAGCTGCCAAGAAACGCGGCATCGATATTAAAGGGGCACGTGTAGTCATTCAAGGTTTTGGTAACGCAGGTAGTTTCTTAGCTAAATTCATGCATGACGCAGGTGCTAAAGTTATTGGGATTTCGGATGCATATGGTGCTCTTCATGATCCTGAAGGATTGGATATCGATTATCTTCTCGATCGGAGAGATAGTTTCGGAACCGTAACGAAATTGTTTAAAAGCACAATTTCAAATAAAGAACTGCTTGAATTGGAATGTGATATTCTAGTTCCGGCTGCAATTGAAAACCAAATCACTGAAGAAAATGCTGCTGATATCAAAGCATCGATCGTTGTCGAGGCAGCTAACGGACCTACAACAATTGAAGCGACACAAATCCTAACGGATCGCGGAATCCTTCTTGTTCCTGATGTCCTTGCTTCTGCTGGTGGTGTAACGGTTTCTTACTTCGAATGGGTACAAAATAACCAAGGATATTACTGGTCTGAAGAAGAAGTGGATGAAAAGCTGGAAAAAATCCTTGTGAAATCTTTTAATAATATCTATGAACTTGCACAATCAAGACGTGTTGATATGCGCCTTGCGGCTTATATGATTGGCGTAAGAAAAATGGCTGAAGCTTCCCGCTTCCGTGGTTGGATCTAAAAGATTCAAATCATGTATAAATTTATAGTTAAAATCATGTTCATTGCTTTATCATTGAAATGATTTGTAAAAACTCCTATCATGTATTGATAGGAGTTTTTATTATTTAGACGAACGAATTACATAGTGCATGGAAAGGCAGTGGAATAAAGATGAATGTTGAAGAAGAAGTCATTATCATAGGTGGGGGCCCTTGTGGATTGGCTGCTGCAATCGCTCTTAAAGAAGTGGGAATACAGTCCCTGATCATTGAAAAAGGCAATGTGGTTGATTCCATTTACCGTTATCCTACACATCAAACATTTTTCAGTTCGAGTGAAAAACTGGAGATTGGTGATATCGCTTTTATAATCGAAAACCGTAAACCGGTCCGCAATCAGGCGCTCGCCTATTATAGGGAGGTAGTCAGAAGGAAAGAATTGCGGGTCAATAAATTCGAAAAAGTGGAAAAAGTGGAAAAGCGTGAAGATGGGAAGTTTTTAGTCAAGACATCGAAGAGTGACTATACAGCTCTACATGTGATCGTATCGACCGGATACTATGATCATCCGAACTATATGTGCATACCGGGTGAACAGCTTCCTAAAGTGTTTCATTACTTCAAGGAGGGCCACCCCTACTTTAATAGTGATGTTGCGGTCATCGGTGGCAAAAACTCAAGTGTGGATGCAGCTCTGGAATTGGTCAAATCAGGAGCGAGGGTATCAGTCCTTTATAGAGGATCGGATTACTCTTCAAGTATCAAACCTTGGATCCTTCCCGAATTCGAATCATTGGTCCGCAATGGAACGATCAAGATGGAGTTTAATGCGAATGTTGACAGGATAACTGAAGACAGCGTCATCTATCATGTAGGTGATGAGGAAAGGGTCATTAAAAATGATTTTGTATTTGCCATGACTGGATACCATCCTGACCATTCATTTTTAGCTTCAATGGGCATTACTATTGATAAGGTGACTGGAAGGCCCGCATATAACGAGGAAACGATGGAGACGAACGTTAAAGGTCTTTATATTGCAGGAGTTCTGGCTGCCGGAAATAATGCGAACGAAATCTTCATCGAGAACGGCAGGTTCCATGGTGGAGTGATTGCGTATCATTTGGCTTTGAAAGAAAAGTGAATTATATAAATAAGGAGCTGGGACCGTATGGAAAAAATATCGTTAATAACGACTGGTGGGACTATTGCCAGTAAAGCAACTGCGAATGGTATGTTGGCCTCTGGTGCATTGACTGGCCATGAGTTGGCATCACTTTGCGAATTACCCACCGATATCGAGGTTAAAGTGGTTGATCTTTTTCAGATCTCAAGTATGTCCATGTCCTTTGAGAGAATGCAACAGCTTAAATCAACCATTCAAAAGGAATTGGAGGATCCTGATGTCACGGGAATCGTCGTGACCCACGGTACGGATACACTTGAGGAAACGGCTTATTTCCTTGATGTCACGATTAAGGATCAACGTCCAATCGTAATAACCGGCTCTCAACGTTCTCCTCAAGAGGTGGGCACCGATGTATATTCCAATCTAAGGAATTCGATATTATGCGCTGCGAGTGATCTTATTAGGGACGTCGGCGTAATAGTCGTTTTTAATGAGCGGATCTATTCAGCCAAGTATGTCAAAAAAGTCCATGCTTCCAATCTGCAGGGGTTCGTATCTTTTGGCTATGGATATTTGGGGATAATTGATAATGATGTCGTCAGCATCTATCAAAAGCCATTACATAGGGAGTGTTATGATATTCAGGATCGCATTCCCAGGGTGGATATCATCAAGTGCCATACAGGCGCTGATGGCCTCTTTATTGATGCTGCGGTTGCAAACGGTGCGAAAGGCATCGTGCTCGAGGGTGTAGGAAGGGGACAGGTTACCCCTGTAATGGTAACTTCCATACAAGCTGCAATCGATAAAGGCATAACGGTCATCATGACTACAAGTGCGGAAGAAGGAAAAGTTTACCCAGCATATGATTATGAAGGCAGCGCATTTGATTTAAAACAACGCGGTGTGATATTAGGCGCTGACTATGACAGCAAGAAGGCTCGAATTAAGTTAGCTGTCATGCTGGCAAGCGAAAACCCTATAGATGAGACATTCTTTAAGTACTGAAGGATTAAATAAAATTTGGAAGACTTGATTCTTGGATTCAGTTTTTCTTCATTCCATGGTACGATTAAGGAAACGAAGATGAAAAGAGGGTCAGCTAATGCTGGTCATGTTGTCAGCTGCCATTGCGCCAGGATTGGCGCTACTGAGCTATTTCTATTTGAAAGATCAATATGAAACCGAACCGATATCGGTTGTGGTCAAAACATTTTTATTCGGTGTCTTTCTTGTATTGCCGATTATGTTCATACAGTATGTGCTCGAAACCGAACATATCTTGAATACCGATTTAGCAAATGCTTTTTTATGGGCTGCACTGCTTGAGGAATTCTTCAAGTGGTTCATACTCATTTATGTTATTTATCAGCATGTAGCATTCGATGAGCCGTATGATGGGATTGTTTACGGAGCTGCAGTCTCCCTTGGATTCGCTACAATGGAGAATATTTTGTACCTGTTGGCCAACGGGGTGGAACATGCTTTCCTCAGGGCCATTCTTCCTGTATCCAGTCATGCTTTGTTCGGTGTGATCATGGGATATTATTTGGGCAAGGCGAAATTTTCAGCTTCGAATAATAGGGTCTATTTATCATTGGCATTGATCATACCAATTTCGTTACATGGGGTTTACGATTATATTTTAGTTTCCCAAAAATTTTGGGTGTACTTTATCATGCCATTCATGATTTATCTATGGTGGTTAGGCATGAAGAAAGTAAAAAAAGCACGTTTGTTGTCTGACTTTCATGCAGAAAAACTTTCTCAAAATCAATTCCTTAGCAAGTGAAGAATACTATCAAAACGGAGTGCTGGCATATTTTGCCCGCTCCGTTTTTTTTATGTTTGGAATAAAAAAGCCAGTAAAGAAGAAAATAGAATTACATTAATTCAAGAAAAAGAGGAGTGTTTTTGATGAAAGGAATTTCGTCAAAATGGAAATGGCTTTTGCTGTTTTCGTGTATAACTATTTGTTTCGGAATTTACCCGGAAACAAGAACAAATGCCTTTTCGAGCCAAGTCATTCAAAAAGGTGCGGTTGGGGATGATGTAATTGAACTGCAGGCACGCCTACAAAACATCGGTTACTATAATGGCAAGATTGATGGAGCCTATGGATGGGGCACTTATTGGGCACTTCGAAACTTTCAACAAGATTTCGGGCTTCCAATTGATGGTTTGGCAGGGACTACAACAAAACAGAAGTTGACGAATGCCTCTAATTTCAATAAAGGATTTGTTCACGAACAGATCAATAAAGGGAACGAGTTCACCTATTATGGGGGAGTCCCCATTGAAAAACAGGTAAAGGCGAAAGGAAATGGATCTACATCTGGAGGGGCTGCTTCCGGAAAAGCTCCTTCCAAAACAACGACATCAGCCAATCTTCCAGGAGGATATTCTCAAAACGATATACAGCTGATGGCCAATGCCGTTTATGGAGAGGCACGGGGGGAGCCATATACAGGTCAGGTTGCCGTAGCAGCAGTAATACTGAATAGAGTTGAAAGTGCTGCTTTTCCTAATACCATTTCGGGAGTGATTTTTGAACCTGGGGCCTTTACGGCTGTTGCGGATGGACAGATTTGGCTGACACCGAACGAAAGGGCAAAAGAAGCCGTGGTGGATGCAATCAATGGGTGGGATCCAAGCGGTAATGCAGAATATTATTTTAACCCCGATACGGCAACAAGCAAATGGATCTGGTCAAGGGAACAAATTAAAAGAATCGGAAAACATATCTTTTGTAAGTAAAGAGGTGAAGGAAAATGATCAGGAATATAGTGATTGCCCTGCTCGTTGTAGTTGTTGCGGGAACTGCATTCTGGGGCTATCAAGAACATAAGGAAAAAAATGCTGTATTAATCAACGCGGAAAATACGTATCAGCGAGCCTTTCATGATTTAAGCTATCAAGTGGATTTATTGCATGATAAGGTCGGCAGTACTTTGGCCATGAATTCACGTTATTCATTAAGTCCGGCTTTAACAGATGTTTGGCGCATCACTTCCGAAGCCCAAAGTGATGTCGGGCAGTTGCCATTGACCTTGCTTCCTTTTAATAAGACAGAAGAATTTTTATCGAAAATTGCAGACTTCAGTTATAAAACAGCGGTACGTGACCTTGAAAAAGAACCATTGAATGATAAGGAATATGCGACTCTACAATCCTTGTACACACAGGCTGGGGACATCCAGGGCGAATTAAGGAAAGTGCAGTATCTAGTCCTGAAAAACAATTTAAGATGGATGGATGTCGAAATGGCCCTTGCATCAGGGAAAGAAAATTCGGATAACACGATCATCGACGGATTAAAGACGGTGGAGAAAAAAGTATCTGGGTACGGCGAAACGAATGAGATGAATCCGACTTTTACTTCTGCACAACAGAGGGATGAAAACTTTAAAAATTTGCAAGGCGAGACCATAACAAAAGAAGAAGCCATTGCGACAGCAAAAAACTATGCACATTCAAAAAGTAAAAATTTGCAGGTGAATGTGGAGGAAAACGGAAAAGGATCCGATTTTGGGTTTTATAGTGTGAGCATCCTCGATAAAGATTCCGATACCGAATTGAATATGGATTTGACAAAAAAAGGCGGTTATCCTATTTGGTATATCAATAATAGGGACGTGAACAAAACAAATATTGATTTGAATCAAGCCTATACAAAAGCCGAAAAGTTTTTAAAGGAACATGAATTCAGTTCACTTGAATTATTTGAAAGTGCTCAGTACGATAATATCGCATTATTGAATTTCGTGACATCGGAAAATGGCGTGAAGATTTATCCGGATTCAGTCAAGGTCAAAGTCGCATTGGATGATGGATCCGTTATAGGGTTTTCAGCCGACGAGTATTTAAAATCACATAAAACCAGGGAATTAGGTAATCCGAAGATATCCGAGAAAGAAGCTAAAGACAAAATCAACAGTAATGTAAAAATAATGGAAGAAGGAAAGGCGTTAATCACCAATGATATTGGTGAAGAAGTTCTATGTTATGAATTTCTCGGTACGATTGAAGATGATACCTACCGTATTTTCATTAATGCAGATAGCGGTCAAGAAGAAAAGGTGGAAAAATTAAAGAATTCCGAACCGGTATACGAGAATTTAATTTAAACAGTTATCATGAATCTTGGTTGTAGGGAAATGTGCTTAGTCACTTTCCCTTTTTCTTATTTCATGACATAATAACATAATTTATTATTGGATTATATAGGAAGATTAATGGGTGATATGATGTGGTTTCCTTTCTGCCAAAAAGGACGTGGATCGCGATGTTTAAAATTGGTGATATATTAATGCTCGAACCGAAATGCTCATCACAGAAGGAAAAGTTCAATTGTATGGTTGTCGAAATGGGAACAGGTTGTGTCTATACGGACTTTCCCATCAATTTAGAGACTGAAAAAATTGCATTCCTTATGGATGGGACACAGTTGAACGTCACATTTTTCAATGAAGAGCAGGCTGTTTATGTATTTGATTCTGAAGTGCTTGGAAAAGTGAAAAGTGGAATCCCATGATGCAAATTTTACTGCCCGAAGCAGAAATGTTTGTGAAAATCCAAAGGAGGCTATACGTGCGCCTGGATGTAACCCTGGATACAGCCGTTCATCCAGAACATTCCGAGTTTCCCCTTTTCGCGCATTAACAGAGGATATAAGTGCAGGAGGAGCTTCCATAAGGCTTTTAAAAGGCACTAATATACAATCGGTTTCCCAATTATACCTGTGGATGGCGCTCACGCTAAAATCAGGTGAGATTCATTATTTAAGGTTAAAAAGCAAAGTCATTCGCGTAACGGAGAAAGATCATGGAAATATGCTGCTGCACGTCCAATTTCTTGAACCTACAAAAAATGATGTCCAGACATTAATGAGATTTATATTTGAAAAGCAGGTCGATTTAAAGAAAAAGGCTTGTATGCTTAACATGATTGAATGAAAAACAGCGATTCCATCCATACTGCTAATATAAACAGATGGAAGGTGCGGCTTATGAAAACATTTGAAAGACTATTAATTAAAGTGATCATCATTCAATTGGCCTGCTTATTTTTTTTCCAGTTCCTTTTGAGCAGGGAGGATCAAATCTTTGATTTGACAAAGCTTTCGAGGTATGAAGGTGTCACCAGCAATAATTACACGAAAATCATTGAAACCTTCAATGGGACCCATAAGTAAAAGCGGTGATACATCAACAAAAGGAGATTCGGAATGCTCTCCCCCGAACCGTGATTTTAAAAGTAAACTTGTTTATCCATCATGTTTTTACTTTTTTAAATGGAAAAAAACCTGCCTCATCAAAAAAGGCGGCAGCGGGGTCTCGGGTAGCCAATTATTCGGGTGGAGTCTCGCAAATTTCTTCAATCTAGGTCTAAAAAACACCTGGAACGTTTTTCTAAAAAAACCTGCAGGCAAACTCGCTTTTCTTCGAATTTGTCTTCAGTCTGAAGCGGTAATCCGCTTTTTTTGTATGAAGACCTTCAAGTAAAGGATAACTTTTGATGGCTGTAGTGATCAAAAAAAAGAACAAAGGTGATTTTGAACGTACACATCCCTTTTATTAATGATTTTCCCGCTAGTTGTGATAAAATGAAAGGGTACTAAATAATCAGCATGATTGTAGGATTCTTGGGAGGATTTATGGAAAAAAAATTATCAGTCGCAATCGATGGACCAGCTGCTGCTGGAAAAAGCACGGTTGCTAAAATTGTTGCAGAAAAGTTCAATTACATATATGTGGATACAGGTGCAATGTATAGGGCCCTTACCTATAAGGCCCTTAATCAAAAAATTCTTCTTGATGATGAACCAGCTTTAGCAGAAGTTCTCATCAATACGGAAATCGAATTAAGACCAAGTGAAAATGGGCAGTTGGTGTTCTTGGATAATGAGGACGTGACAGCCCAAATCAGGAACAATGAAGTGACTAGTTCCGTTTCGGAAGTGGCAAAGCACCGAAGCATCAGGGAAGAATTGGTTCGCAGGCAGCAAATCTTTGGTGAAAATGGCGGTGTCGTCATGGATGGCAGGGATATTGGTACGCATGTTTTACCTAACGCCGAAGTAAAGGTATTTCTAATCGCATCTGTGGATGAAAGGGCACAGCGGAGGCATCAGGAAAATATATTGAAAGGTTTTCCATCAGATATCGAAAAGTTAAGGGAAGAAATTGCAACAAGGGACAAGCTGGACTCGGAACGCGAGGTTTCGCCGCTGAAAAAGGCTGCGGATGCTATCGAAATCGATACGACTTCATTATCGATTCAGGAAGTTGCAGAAAGTATCATGTCATTAATAGAAGAGAGGAAAAGATGACATTGGATTTTTACACATTTGCGAAGAACGTCGTAAAAGGCGTTTTAATGCCTTCGTTTAGGGTTAAAGCGCTCGGAAAGGAACATATTCCTAAAGAGGGCGGAGTATTGATCTGTGCCAATCACATTGATAATTTTGATCCGCCCATAGTTGGCATAACATCTCCAAGGGATATTCATTTCATGGCGAAAGAAGAATTGTTTCGGGCACCTGTTTTAAAGGGTATATTACCCAGAGTAAATGCATTTCCCGTGAAGCGGGGCAATAGCGATCGGGAATCCCTTAGAAAAGGTTTAAAGCTTTTGAAGGAGGGCAAGGCGATTGGCCTTTTTCCTGAGGGAACCAGAAGCAAGACTGGTGAATTGGGGGAAGGTTTGGCGGGTGCTGGATTTTTCGCGTTGCGGTCTGATGCCGTTATCATACCGTGTGCGATCATCGGCCCATATAAATTTTTGCGTCCGTTGAAGGTCGTTTACGGTCCTCCAATAAATTTTACCGAATATCGCGAACAGAAAATATCAGCCGATGAAGCCACCAAAATCATCATGGACCAAATCGGGAAATTGATTTCCGAGCATAAATAGTCCTTCATACTTGACAATTTTCTGATTTTGTTAGAATTTATAAAATAAGGGTATTGTTCCTTATTTCGTATGAAAAGGAATATGACTTTATTACTCTAAAAAAACTGTTTTTATCTTTATTAGGAAAGTGTTTTTATTGAACCACTTTAAATAAAATATGTGGCCGATGAAGAGGAAATTTGCTGATCAGTCATGGGTTAAGGAGGAGTTAGTAATGACAGAAGATATGAACCAGGTAGAAGTGAACAATTACAAAGTTGGGGATCAAGTTAAAGCAACCGTTTCAAAGGTGGAAGAAAAACAGGTCATTGTCGATGTGGAAAACAGCAATATTGATGGAATCATACCAATCAGTGAGCTTTCAAGCCTGCATGTCGAAAAGGCGTCAGATGCCGTTTCGGAAGGTGATGCATTGGAGCTGGAAGTCATTAAAGTCGAAGAAGAAGCTCTCATTCTATCAAAACGTAAAATTGACGCTCTTAAAGCATGGGATGACCTGGAATTGAAATTTGAAAATGGAGACGTATTTGAGGCTGAAGTTAAAGATGTCGTCAAAGGCGGGCTTGTTGTAGATCTAGGCGTACGTGGTTTTGTTCCGGCTTCTCTAGTAGAAGACTATTTCGTTGAAGACTTTTCTGATTACAAAAACAAAACTTTAACATTCAAGATCGTTGAGCTTGAGAAAGACAAGAATCGCTTAATCCTCTCGCATCGGGCAGTCGTCCAAGACCAAAAGGAAAAGCAAAAAGCAAACGTTTTGGATAAGATTGAAAGCGGGCAAGTGCTTGAGGGCGTGGTCCAAAGGATTACCGATTTTGGTGCATTCGTGGATATTGGAGGCGTAGACGGCCTTGTCCACATTTCCCAGCTTTCCCATCAGCATGTCGACAAGGCATCCGATGTCGTTTCCGAAGGGGATAAAGTGCAAGTTAAAGTACTATCCATCGATCGTGATAATGAAAGGATCTCACTTTCCATTAAGGATACCCTTCCGGGACCTTGGGCAGGCATTTCAGAAAAAGCTGCCAAAGGCTCTACACTGGAAGGTATCGTCAAACGCCTTGTTTCTTTCGGTGCATTCGTGGAGATTTTTCCAGGGGTAGAAGGGCTTGTCCATATTTCACAGATTTCCCACAAGCATATTGCCACACCGCAAGAAGTGCTTAAAGAAGGCCAGTCTGTCGAAGTGAAAGTGCTGGAAGTCAATGAAACGGATCAACGCCTTTCATTGAGCATTAAGGAACTTGAAGAACCTCAAGCCAATTACAACACATCGGATTATGAGATCCCTGAAGAATCGAAGGGCTTTCAGCTAGGTGAAATGATCGGTGATCAATTGAAAAAACTAAAATAAGATAATAATGGTGATGGCCTTGGAGAGAAAACAACGAAAATTAGATCATATAGAATTTGCGCTAAAGACAGGGCAGCAGTATAAAACCGGACTAGAAGATATTTCGTTTATTCACCAAAGCTTACCAGGTATTTCCTTGAATAATGTGAACCTTACAGCAGAAGTTGGCGGACTTGTATTAAGTTCGCCAATTTTTATAAATGCGATGACCGGAGGCGGAGGCCCTGAAACCGAAAAATTGAATGGTGACCTAGCCATTGCTGCACGGGAAACAGGAATCGCCATGGCTGTTGGATCTCAAATGGCAGCCATCAAGGATTCTAGCCAGCAAGCTTCTTTTAAAGTTGTAAGGCAGGAAAATCCTGATGGTGTGTTGATTGGTAATCTCGGTGGTGAAGCAACAGTCGAACAGGCTAAGCGGGCCAGCGAAATGATCGGGGCAAATGCCCTTCAGATTCATATCAATGTAATTCAAGAATTGACGATGCCTGAAGGGGACAGGGATTTTGCGGGTACCCTTTCGAGAATAGAAGAAATCAACAGAACGATCGGAATTCCTGTCATCGTAAAAGAGGTTGGATTCGGGATGAGTATGGAAACGGTGCAGCAATTACATTCTGTAGGTGTTTCGATCATTGATGTAGGAGGGTTTGGCGGAACGAATTTTGCTAAAATCGAAAATGAGAGACGCGCGAAAATACTCGGATATTTCAATGAATGGGGCATACCTACGGCCGCTTCGATTGTTGAAGCAGTTAATGTTTCACCACAGCTATCAGTCATTGGATCAGGTGGCATTCAAAGTCCTTTGGAAATTACAAAAAGTCTGGCATTAGGAGCGAAAGGTGTCGGATTGGCCGGACATTTCCTCAAGCTCTATAAAGAGTTGGGCTTGGAACAACTGATTAAAGAAATAAATTACATACATGAAGATTTAAAGATCATCATGACTGCACTCGGGTGTGGTAATATCTCAGAGCTAAGGAAATCAAAATTAGTCATCAAGGGCAATACCTATCATTGGTTATCTCAAAGGGGCATTGATTGTTCGGCATATGCTAAATGACTGTCCACAAAAAGAAGCATCTCAATTGAAACGAATTGAGATGCTTCTTTTTGTTCAGGGATAGACTTAACTATTCCTTTTTCGTGCCTCTTCAGGGCTTTCCATTCTAGTTGCCCCTTTATGATCCAGTGACTGGTCCCTGTCGGACTCCACCCGTTTACTTTCTTTCAATTTCTTCTCTTGCCGATCTTTTCCCATGTTTACACCTCCTTTTTAAATGATAGTGAGAAGGTTTTCCTTATTAAATGCCGTGCTTTACGTTTATACTTTGAATAAACTAGCCATAATGTTCCTAAAAGGGGGGGCGCTGCATGGATGGAATTATATTTTATTGGATTTCATGGATAGTTTGGGTCATTGTCATGTTTTTTATTCCGAAAACGGTTCCCTTTCGTTTTGATTTTCTTTTTCATCTATTAGCCGTTATGGTATTGGCTGGCTATAAACTGGAGGTTCCCTTGGTTTCCGTGCAGCTGAGCGGGCCGTATCTTTTCTTTATACTGTGTGTGTATATTAGGAAGAAATCAATCATCAAGGTGATGGAACTTATCAGCGGAAGTCTTATTATCACTCTCGCTTATGCCAGTTTTCAACTTTTTTCCTTGCTTGATCCGATATGGCTCATCATGAAACCGTCTTATCTTTTGTGTATTTTCCTGAATTATCTTATCCTATTACTTTTTAAAAATTGGAAACATCGATTGTTCGTCCTTTTAATTGGGATGATGATGGGAGATATCATATATTCTGGATTGCTTGCTTACCACTCTTTACCTTATGTGGCCCTTGCTTACGCATGGCATGACAATGCAGTGCTGGTATTGGGCGTAAACATACTGTGGAGAATGTTGGAACTGGTTGGCCAATACATTTATTCAATATCCCAATCGAGATTTTTATCAAAACAAGGAAAAGAGAATTTTAATCAATGAAGAGTATGGTGAAAAATTAAGGAAAATAGGTATAGGGTATTAGCGCTTTATCAAAAGGTTCTTGCTAAATGTAACAAACTGGAATTGGAAGGCTTTTATTCATACAATCATTGTTGATTGGCGAGAAATTTGTTACTATAGGATAGTTAGAGGTCTGTAGATAATCGTAAAATGCTCTAAACAATTAAAAAGGAAGCCGTATGCCGAAGCTTTCTTCATTTTTTTGGGCTGTTTATAATCAAGTATGAACATGCAGAGGGGTCAGCTTCACGTCACCTTAGGAACACTGGGGCGTCAAGTGGACAAACTGCCCGTGAATACTTGATACGTTTAACTGAACATCAGTTGGGAATTCTCTTACTGATGAAAGATTCCTTTAAATGATGATGGAATACAGCCTTTTCCTTTAAAAGGAAATAATGAAAATCAATAATGCAAAGCAACCGTAATAAATGCATTCATGAATTTCGTGACTTTGACAGAGATATAGTAGCAGAAAGGGTGAATAGCAATGCCAAAACCGGTAATTGCGATAGTCGGTCGTCCGAACGTGGGAAAATCGACAATCTTTAATAGAATAGTTGGAGAACGGGTTTCGATAGTCGAAGACGTTCCTGGAGTGACTCGGGACAGGATATATAGTTCTGGTGAATGGTTGACACATGATTTTAACATTATTGATACAGGTGGAATTGATATCGGTGACGAGCCGTTCCTGGAACAAATTCGCCAGCAGGCAGAAATTGCCATCGACGAAGCTGATGTGATAATTTTTATGACGAATGGTCGTGAAGGAGTAACGGCTGCTGATGAAGAAGTCGCTAAGATTCTCTTTAAATCGAGAAAGCCAGTTGTCCTTGCAGTAAATAAAGTCGATAACCCAGAAATGAAGGATCAAATTTATGATTTCTATGCGTTAGGTTTTGGCGATCCATTCCCGATCTCCGGGTCTCATGGACTTGGTCTTGGTGACCTTCTGGATGAAGCGGCCAAACATTTCCCTGAATTCAGCGGCCAGGATTATGATGATGATGTCATTAAATTCAGTTTGATTGGTAGACCGAACGTAGGTAAATCATCTCTGGTCAATGCATTGTTAGGTGAAGAACGTGTCATTGTAAGCGATATTGAAGGTACGACTCGCGACGCGATTGACTCTCCGTATAAGTACAATGGCAAAGAATATGTCATTATTGATACAGCAGGGATGCGGAAAAAAGGTAAAGTGTATGAAAGCACAGAAAAATATAGCGTACTTCGTGCATTAAGGGCAATTGAACGTTCAGACGTTGTTCTTGTGGTCCTGAACGCTGAAGAAGGCATTCGTGAGCAGGATAAAAAAATTGCCGGATATGCCCATGAAGCGGGTAGGGCGGTCATCATCGTCGTCAATAAGTGGGATGCCATCGAAAAAGATGAAAAAACGATGAAGGATTTTGAAGAAAAGATCCGTGCCCATTTCCTATTCTTGGATTATGCGCCAATCATTTATCTTTCTGCCTTAACAAAAAAACGGACACATACCTTAATACCGGTCATTGATCAGGCTAGTGAGAATCATGCTATCCGGGTTCAGACAAATGTATTGAATGAAGTGGTCATGGATGCCGTGGCGATGAATCCGACACCGACACATAATGGCAACCGTTTGAAAATTTATTATACGACTCAGGTAGCGATCAAGCCGCCAACTTTCGTTGTATTCGTTAACGATCCGGAGTTATTGCATTTCTCATATGAGAGATTTTTAGAAAATCGAATTAGGGATGCCTTTGGTTTTGAAGGAACACCAATACGAATTTTTGGACGCCAGAGAAAATAGTAAAGGTGGTTATACCATGGTGAAAGATAAAGAAAGTATCGCAGTGATTGGAGCAGGGAGCTGGGGAACTGCTTTAGCGCTCGTGATCGCTGATAACCAGCATGAAGTGAGATTGTGGGGACATAATCAGAATCAAATCAATGAAATAAATCAAAATCATACGAATGAAAAATACTTGCCTGGGATTGAATTGCCTTTAGGGATTAAAGGTTATTCTTCGATTAAGGAAGCATTGGTCGGGATTGAAATAATAATTTTGGCTGTGCCGACCAAAGCCTACCGGGAAGTGCTTGGTCAGATCAAAGAGGCTCATGATAAGCCATTGACAATCGTTCATGTGAGTAAGGGGATTGAACCTGATTCCCTGCTTCGTATATCGGAAATGATTGAAGAAGTCTCATCGGCGGATTGGCTTAAAGATATAGTGGTTCTTTCAGGACCGAGTCATGCTGAAGAAGTCAGTCTACGTCACCCGACAACAGTTGCCGTTTCTTCAAAGAATATGAAAGCTGCCGAAAGGGTTCAGGACATCTTTATCAATAATAATTTCCGTGTGTATACAAATCCGGACTTGATTGGCGTTGAAATCGGAGGGGCATTAAAGAACATCATTGCATTGGCTGCCGGCATTACGGATGGTTTAGGCTATGGGGATAATGCCAAGGCTGCCTTAATGACACGAGGATTGGCTGAAATATCCCGTCTAGGGGTGGCCATGGGGGCTAACCCACTAACGTTTTCAGGTTTAGCTGGGATTGGAGACTTGATCGTCACTTGTACAAGCGTACATTCCCGTAATTGGAGAGCTGGGAATATGCTTGGTAAAGGGCAAAAGCTTGAAGAAGTTTTGGAAAACATGGGTATGGTCGTTGAAGGTGTCAGAACCACTAAAGCCGCCTATCAGCTAGCTCAAAAGTACGAAGTGAACATGCCGATCACTGAAGCCCTGTACGATGTTTTATTCAATGGGGAAGAAGTGAAAAAGGCAGTTGACCTCTTGATGAATCGTTCAAAAACGAATGAGATGGAAGAACTTTTTAACATTTTGGATAGCAGACAGCAGGATTAAAATTCGAAACTGTTGATTTTTATAAAAGAATTTCATTAAATTAGGCATTTGATGATGCGCCTTGCCGTGTATCAGCATACAATGCAACGAAAGTAAACTAGTAATTTGACCTCGGCACGGGGGATTTAGTCAAATGAGCAGAAGATATCTAGATATCTTCTGCTTTTTTATGGGCAAAAAATCATCCGTTCTCTTATGAATAATTGAATAGGTTATTCAAATTTGCATAAAAGCATTCTACATATTTCCTTGTTTTTTGTTAAAAATCGACTATTTTTTTTGGTATGAAAATTGCGAGGTGTAATATGACCAAAAAAATTATAAGGGAGGCCAGAAAAGTTGGTTTAACTTTTCTGGCTAAAAAAGGAAGGGGAATGATACATGCAAACAGGTAATCTGAAAAGGTCTTTAAACTTGTGGCATATCGTATTGCTTGGTGTTGGATATATGACGCCGATGGTTGTTTTTGATACATTTGGGATAGTTTCCGAAAAAACGGGGGGGCATGTGCCAACCGCTTATGTCATTGCTCTTTTAGCGATGTTGTTTACTGCAGCCAGTTATGGAAAAATGGTGAAAATTTATCCGCAGGCAGGTTCATCCTATACTTACACACAAAAAACGATCAATCCACATTTAGGCTTCCTTGTCGGGTGGTCTTCGTTACTTGATTATTTATTTTTACCGATGGTGAACGGCATTTTAACAAAAATATACTTAACTGCCCTTTTTCCGGAGGTATACCCGTGGATATGGGTGGTGGCATTTGTCCTTTTAATGACAGTCATTAACTTATTCAATGTTAATTTTGCAGCCAACTTCAATAGCTTCCTTGTTTTTTTTCAAATGTTGGTCATCGTTATTTTTGTCGGACTTGTCGTTAAAGGGGTCATGGGTGGAGAAGGGACTGGAGAGGTCTTATCGGTTCAGCCATTCTTCGGGCCTCATATGGAAATGTCGACGCTCATAACAGGTGCTACAATCCTGTGTTTTTCTTTCTTGGGGTTTGACGCAGTCACTACTTTATCGGAAGAAACACCGAATCCATCCAAAACGGTTCCACAGGCCATCTTTTTGACTGCCCTTATCGGAGGGGTTTTATTTGTGACGGCATCATTCTTTACACAGTTATTTTTCCCGGATGTTTCCCGTTTTAGCGATCCTGAAGCCGCTTCTCCGGAAATTGCCCTTTTCGTGGGCGGGAAGTTATTTCAAGCCTTCTTTCTTGCAGGAACTTTATGCGGTACCCTTGCCTCTGGGCTTGCATCTCATGCTAGTGTTTCTAGGTTGTTGTATGTCATGGGGCGTGACCAAATGATCCCGAAAAAACTATTTGGGTTTGTCCACCCCAAATACAACACGCCATTTTTTAATGTCATATTTGTCGGGTCCATATCAATGGTTGCCTTATTCCTTGATTTGGTTACCGCCACTTCCCTCATAAACTTTGGGGCTTTAATTGCTTTTACTTTCGTGAATATTTGTGTAATCGTCCATTCAATAAGAAACAAAAGCTTCAGAACGATTAAAGGATTTCTTTCAACTATTCTGTCCCCGGTTTTAGGTGCTGCATCGGTCTTCATCCTTTGGCTTAATCTCGAGAAGAGTTCATTGATCCTAGGAATAGTATGGGCGGTAATCGGGATTGGTTATCTTCTGTATCGGACGAAATGGTTTACGGAATCTCCCCCGCTATTCCGTTTTGAAGAACACAGTGAATTTACTAATTCATGAACGAAGGAGGTTGTTATTTGGCTGATGAGAAAATGAAAAGGTCTTTAACGCTCTTTCTATTCGGTTTTTTGATCGTGGCATTAGCAAACGGTGATTTAGCACTTATGGGATTGCCGCAGAGATATCACATGGAATGATTCCGGTAGCCTGCCTGCTCGCATTAATGGAGATGCTATTCACACCGTATATGATGGACAGAAAGGCGCAAAAGTCTATTAATACATATGCCGGTTTTCTTATAGGTTGGTGGATACTGAGGGATTATTTATTCATTTCAAGGGTCAATTACTTGTTGTTCAGCATTTTTTTCAGCAGCTTTTCCTTTTGTACCGGCCTTTGCATGTGTGCTCAATTTACTGATTATTGTGACGGTTATCAATGTCATGAGGGTGAAAATGGCTACTAACATTCGTCTCCTTGCTTTTCATGATCATATTCATCGTCATATCTATCCGTTAATTTACATACAGGGAATGATCAAGTAAAAGTGAAGGTAGCAGAAACTATGAAAGCGTAAAGCCGGTTTAAGCAAAGGCGATCCTGATCAGTAAATTATAAGGAAAGGGAACGGTCCAATATTAAATAAGTGTAAGGTGCATAGCAGGTTTTAAGGTCAAAAGGGTCCGTTAAAGGGCCCTTTTGTTGTGGAATAAAAAAAGGTAAATGCTGGATACGGGTAATCGTACATGTTATTTTTTATCTAGCAATTCAGAATTGTGATAAAATATAGGTTAGGTTACAAAAGGAGAGTGAAACTGTGTTATCTATTCCGGATGATAAAATAAGACCATTCATAACTATAACAATTGATCAGCCTACATTATCAGACCAAAAAATTCATGAGATACAGGAACCTTTCTTCTTTCTTATGAAGGAAAATCAAGTGTTTGCGTATATCCGCATGGATGACCTCCCGTTAAATGAAAAAATAACGACAGTCGATCAGCTTTTACAGTATGCTTTTTCGATTGATAATGTCTGTAAATTAACTCCTAACATATCCTTGCCACATCTGTTTCAAATTATCGGTGAACCTATCGTACTGATAAAAACGGATGATGGCCTGCTTACCGGTTATGTAAAAAGGGAAGATGTGTTAGCTGAATTATTCAAGCAGGACAGCAAACAAAATTTAGACCTGTTAAATGTTATTTTAACCTCCATTCCTATGGGGATTTTTGTAGCTGATAAAGAAAAAAATATCGTGAACTTCAATGAATCAGGCTTGAAGATGATAAAAAAGCCTTCTGAACAAGTCCTGAATGAACCTGCTGCGAACATCTTCAATAAGCAGCATATACATAGCGTGTTTGCCAGCGGGAGCAGTATTTTGAATCAGTTGGAGATTACTGATGTCATGAGTGTGCTTGTCGACTATAGCCCGATCCTGAACCATGAAAAAGAAGTCGAAGGCCTGATCATCATCGTTCAGGATTTACCGATGGTTGAGGAAATGGCCATGGAAATAGAATTGATAAAAAGCTCGAATAAAGACTTGAATGCCATTTTAGCGAATATCTATGATGAAATACTTGTAGTCAATCAAAAAGGAGAGCTGCTGCGCTATAGTGACAGCATCATCTCAGGATTCTGGGGGAAGGATTTAAAGGATTATATCGGGAAGAATCTTTTGCAATTAGAAGATGAAGGGATTTTTAATCCTTCGGTCACCCGGTTGGTCCTTGAACAAAAAAAGAAAGTATCGATTGTCCAAGATACGAAAATGAATAAGAAAGTCCTTTCCGTCGGCACCCCTGTGTTCAATGAAAAAGGGGATATAGATCGAATAGTCATTGCTTCAAGGGATATAACGGAAACGACACAATTGAAATCGGAATTAAATGAAATGAGGAAAGAACTGGATTCATTCAAAAAACAGGATCAATTTTATAAAGAGTTGGTTTTTGCCAGTCCTAAAATGGAGCAGATAATCAGCCAAGTCAAGAAAATCGCTCATTTTTCATCTACTGTATTAATCAACGGGGAGTCGGGAGTAGGTAAAGAAGTGATAGCCGAAGCCATTCATAAAATGGGCAGGCGATCCAAGCAGCCTTTCCTGAAGATAAATTGCGGGGCGATTCCGGAAAACCTCCTCGAAAGTGAATTGTTTGGTTATACGAAGGGTTCCTTTACAGGAGCGGATAAAAATGGGAAGGTAGGATACTTTCAACAGGCCAATAAGGGTGTATTATTCCTTGATGAAGTGGGTGACATGCCTATACACCTGCAAGTCAAGCTGCTGCGGGTCCTCCAGGAACAGGAAGTGATTCCGATTGGGAGCACTACACCCATTTCCATTGATGTTCAAATTGTTGCGGCCACGAATAAGAGTCTGGAAAAAATGGTCGAGATGGGGACGTTCAGAGAAGATTTATTCTATCGTTTGAACGTCATACCTATACATGTGCCCCCTTTAAGGGAAAGGCCGGAGGATATACCGCCTCTAGCCTTTCATTTCCTGCAAAAACTGAATGAAAGGTATCAGCGGAATTACCACTTTTCCCCCGATGCATTAAATATACTGGAAGTCTATACATGGCCGGGGAATATCCGTGAATTGCAGAACATGATTGAAAGGTTGGTTGTTTCTGCAGATGAAGAGATGATCGATGCTGATTTCATTCAAAGGTTCATACCTGTGGGCAGTGACTTTAAACAAACGAAACCCATTATTACGAGAATTCTTCCACTGCAGGAAGCGCAGGACCATGTCGAAGAGCAATTGATCATGCTTGCCATGAAACAGTATAAAACTACGACCAAAGCGGCAAAAGCGCTCGGGATAAGTCAATCGTCAGTGAGCAGGAAGTATCAAAAAGTGTTAGCTGAACAGAGTAAGAAAATCGAAAAAAATGCATATTGAATAAAAGCCGTTGCCGAGTGATGATCATCACTGGCAACGGCTTTTTTTAATGGTTTTTCCAAAATGATTATGCAAATTGAAATATCGATATGCAAATTTGCATAATTTTAGCGTTAATTATCAAAAAGAATGCGATTTTATTGGTTAATTAACTTGGCATGGTTCTTGCTTGATTAGTAAGTATAAGAAAAAAGGGAGGTAAGCATCAAAGTTTCATAAAAGAAGCAATCTCAATTAACCATCCACTAAAGTTATAAAAAAAAGGAGCTTATAAAATGTCAATTAACGTAGAAAGTAAAAACACTCAAGCTAACCAAACAGCAACCCAAGATTATATTAAAAAAGTGCTTCAATTAATCGAACAAAAAGAAATTTCAAAAGAAGATGCGCAGTGGGTAACAAGAGAAACGGTCGAGAATTTCCGTAACCATGTAAACCCAGGATTTTTGGAATATCGTAAGACGGTCACTAAAGACACACAATTCGCTTCGGTGGAGTGGTCTGATCAAGATTCCTGTTTTACAGATGTAAATGGAAAAAAATATATTGATTGTTTAGGTGGCTTTGGTATTTATAATGTTGGCCATCGTAATCCTAAAGTAGTAAAGGCCGTAACCGATCAATTGCAAAGGCAAGCCCTTCATAGCCAGGACTTACTTGATCCATTACGTGCAATGCTTGCCAAGATCCTTGCCGAAATCACACCGGGAGATCTAAAATACTCGTTCTTTACGAACAGCGGTACCGAGAGCGTGGAGGCTGCACTTAAGCTGGCTAAAATGTACAGTGACCGTTACACGATCATTTCGACGACAAAATCATTTCATGGGAAAAGCCTTGGTTCCCTATCGGCAACGGCGAAGGGCATGTTCAGAAAACCGTTCCTCCCGTTGGTACCAGGTGTGCGTCATGTACCTTTCGGCGATGTGGATATGATGAGAAAAACGTTTGAAAGTTGTGCATTGGTCGGTGAAGATGTAGCTGCTGTGCTGTTGGAGCCTATCCAGGGTGAAGGAGGAGTCATTCTTCCTCCGCAAGATTATTTAAAGCAGGTTCGGGCATTATGTGACGAATATGATGCGTTATTGATCTTGGATGAAGTGCAAACAGGAATGGGACGGACAGGTAAAATGTTCGCGTCTGAGCTATATGATGTTGTTCCGGACATCATTTGTTTAGCGAAAGCATTTGGCGGCGGAGTAATGCCTGCAGGTGCTGTCGTAGCCAATGAGAAAGTGTTTAAAAGCTGGTTCGACAATCCATTCATGCACACAACCACATTTGGAGGAAATCCACTAGCTTGTGCTGCGGCCATTGCTACGATCGACGTACTTTTGGAAGAAAACTTACCGCAGCGTGCTGCAGAAGTTGGTGAATACTTCCTTAATGGGTTAAGGGAAGTGGCTGCTGAGCACAAAGATAAGGTCTTGGAGATCCGCGGCCAAGGATTGATGATTGGTATTGAGTTCCATAAAGATGAAGTGGGTTATGAATTCTCAAAAGCCCTCTTTGATAAAGGCATCTTGGTGGCAGGTACGCTTATCAATTCCAAAACAATCAGGATTGAGCCGTCATTGACTATTAAGTTGGATGAAGTCGATACAGTCATTAAAGCGTTTAAAGATGTCTTGCCAACGCTTCAATCTTAATTTAAATAAGCAGAAAAACAGCCTTTGGGCTGTTTTTTTGCTGCTTGGAGGGAGTATGGAGATTACTTACTATACTTATTTCTCGTTAAATATTTTTTTACGGAAATGAGTCATGAAAACGGGAATTACACAGATTGGACAAGGATTTAATTCCTTTAACGTAATTTGGTATGTTATAATAATTTCTGGAAAAAGGAGTGATGAAGATATGACACCTGCTCTGCAAAAGATGTGGATATCCTTTATAGCAATGGGCTTTATGATTATCTCTATATTTCTAATCTACTTAAGCCGCTATAAATTAAAAGGTTTTTGGAGAGTCTTGACAGCAATTATCGCATACATACTTATGATTCTAGCCGGCTTGATCATCCTTATCGTTGTTCTTAGCGGGCCAACCACTTGATAGGTGAGGAGAAATGATGAGAAATTTTTTCAAAATATTATGTTTATTATGCATCTCTGTATCATTATCTGGCTGCTTATATCCGGAGAAGCAAAAAATGCAAAACCAACTGCCTTATAAAGAGCAAATACAATCCGTCCAAAGTGCAGTGGATCAATTTCAGAAAGATGAAGGCGGCATACTGCCCATCGTTACAAAAGATGCAGGTACACCGATTTATCAAAAATATGTCATAAAATTTTCTAAGATTTCACCGAGGTATATGGCTGAACCGCCGGACAATGCCTTTGAATCAGGAGGCGTCTTTCAATACATCCTCGTTAATGTTGAAAAGGATCCGACCGTAAAGCTGTTGGATGTCAGGATGGCGCAGAAGATACAGGATGTTTCCTTGAGATTGACTGCTTATCAGCAAAGCAACGGATACCCGCCATTTAAGGAAAGGTTATCCGATAATGTCTTCAAGCTTGATTATGAAAAAATGGGCCTGAAGGAAGCTCCGACGGTCACGAGCCCATTTTCACAAAAAGACTTATATCTTGTAGTCGATGGTCAAGGCAGCATTTTTGTTGATTATACCCCGGATTTACTTGAGGCATTGAAGAAGCATGAGGGGGAAATGAAGCCAGGTGAAGATATCCGGGAACTGCTGGTGCAGAGTTCGGAGTTCGTCCCTGCCTATTCATTACCATATACAATTGATGAAAAAACAAATAATCCAATATTTCTTACAAAATAGGCATAACCCTTCTTCTGCAAAATATATTGTAGGGGAAGGGTTATTTCTTTTATCTTTATTTCATCTTACTTTTAAAATAACAACCCTTATATAAAATTTCTGGTGGAGGAAGGGATTGAACCAGGGAAATAATTGGAATAAATTTTTAGGACAACATCATAGATATATAATGTCCTAAATAAATGCAAATGGATAAACGAAATCCCAAAACTCTAATTCGGGAGGGGATACCTTGGAAAAGGTAGATATTTTTAAAGATATAGCTGAACGGACTGGTGGCGACATATATTTGGGGGTGGTCGGAGCCGTCAGGACGGGGAAATCCACATTTATTAAAAAATTCATGGAGCTAGTCGTCATTCCGAACATTCCGTCAGAGGCGGACCGTGCCAGGGCACAGGATGAATTGCCTCAAAGTGCTGCTGGAAAGACGATCATGACGACGGAACCTAAATTCGTACCGAACCAGGCAGCATCGATTCAAGTAGCTGAAGGTCTCGACGTGAACATCCGTTTAGTCGATTGTGTCGGTTATACAATACCTGGGGCTAAAGGGTATGAAGATGAAAATGGTCCCCGCATGATTCACACGCCTTGGTATGAAGAGCCGATTCCGTTCAATGAAGCGGCTGAGATCGGTACTCGCAAGGTAATTCAGGATCATTCCACATTAGGCGTAGTCGTTACGACGGATGGGTCGATAGGAGAAATCCCGCGAAGTGATTATTTAGAGGCCGAGGAAAGGGTTGTCGAAGAATTGAAGGAGGTTGGCAAGCCATTTATCATGATTGTCAATTCCGTTCAGCCTCACCACCCGAATACGATAGCACTGAAGGAATCCTTGCAGGAAAAGTATGATATCCCTGTATTGGCCATGAGTGTCGAAGGAATGCGGGAATCGGATGTTTACAGCGTACTCCGCGAGGCCCTGTACGAATTTCCAGTTCTCGAGGTCAATGTTAATCTTCCGAGCTGGGTAATGGTTCTGCGTGAGGATCATTGGTTAAGGGAAAGTTACCAAGAAGCGGTTAAAGAGACCGTCAAGGACATTAAACGCCTGAGGGATGTAGATCGCGTAGTCGGTCATTTCAATGAATTCGAGTTCATTGACCGTGCAGCGCTTGCAGGCATTGAGATGGGGCAGGGTGTTGCAGAGATCGACCTATACGCACCTGATGAACTCTATGATGATATTCTGAAGGAAATTGTCGGTGTGGAGATTCGGGGCAAGGATCATCTATTATCTTTGATGCAGGACTTTGCGTATGCGAAAGCGGAGTATGATCAGGTGGCCGATGCATTGAGAATGGTCAAACAAACAGGATATGGTGTCGCAGCCCCTTCCCTTAACGATATGAGTCTTGATGAACCGGAAATCATCCGTCAGGGAGCCAGGTTCGGTGTCAGGCTAAAAGCCGTAGCCCCTTCCATCCATATGATCAAGGTCGATGTCGAATCCGAATTCTCGCCAATCATCGGTACGGAAAAGCAAAGTGAAGAATTAGTCCGGTATCTGATGCAGGATTTCGAAGACAATCCGCTTTCCATTTGGAACTCCGATATTTTTGGCAGAAGCCTAAGTTCCTACGTAAGGGAAGGCATACAGGTGAAATTAGCGATGATGCCTGACAATGCCCGCTACAAATTGAAAGAAACACTGGAGAGGATTATTAATGAGGGCAGTGGGGGATTGATTGCCATCATCTTATAAAAACGTTTAAAAGCTGGACCAACTCCATTTATGGATTGGTCTTTTTGCATGCGATGGACGGCAGGATCGCAAGAAAAATATCATTTATGAATGCTGATATTTGAAATAATCTGCTGTTTTTTAGTATAATCTTGAAAAAACCCTGTGGTTAAGCGATTTTCAGCAATATAATAAGTTTAAATTCTATAAAAAAGGGAAATGATGAATAGCGTAAGACAAAATTTATAATATATACAATTATTAATGAAAAGATTCCCATTATTTTTTGAATTCCCTTGCTAAGCTAATAGGATTTGTGATAATCTACATACAGAAAACGCGTTATAACAGCGATTTCAACCTATACATAAATTTCTGGATGAATTATTTGGAAATTAATTCGGCTTGGTAATCCTTGATTGCCAGGGAATGAAAATTTTTGGACCGAAGCTAATATCAAATCACTATTATAGTGTTGTAATAATGATTTTTTATAAAGATTCCTTTTGGGAGGAGGTGAATGGCATGAACAAAACAGAATTAATTAATGAAGTTGTTACAGCAACTGAAATTTCTAAGAAAGACGCTACAAAAGCTGTTGATGCTGTTTTTGATACAATCTTAGAAGCTCTAAAAAACGGTGATAAAGTCCAATTGATTGGTTTTGGTAACTTTGAAGTTCGTGAACGTGCGGCTCGTAAAGGCCGTAACCCACAAACTGGTGACGAAATCGAAATTGCAGCTAGCAAAGTGCCAGCTTTCAAACCCGGTAAAGCGCTGAAAGATGCAGTGAAGTAATTCTACCATTACATACGGGTGCTTAACCGAAAAGGGCCGCGTGAAAACGCGGCCCTTTTTTTGCTTCTTAATTTCCATCTGTGATAATATAAAAGACAGTGAATATTTTAGAAACGCTGCAGATGGTTAATCCGTCACAAGGAAATGCCCAACCAAAAACCGCTTCCGGCGAAACTGCCGTTCAAGGGCGTAATGTATGGGTCTTCTTTAATAATTGCAATTATGGATATCCGGGTGCAACGCGCTTTGGATTTTTTATCTGAATACATAATATTATTGATTTTTTTAGGAGGTACAAAAAAATGGCTAATGTTGATCATGCCAAATTGGAAGAAGCGGTTAAAATGCTTCTTGAGGCTGTAGGGGAAGACCCAACGAGGGAAGGACTGCTGGATACTCCTAGCCGTGTAGCCAGAATGTATGAAGAAATTTTTTCTGGGCTTAATCAGGATCCAAAGGAATATTTTGATACTGTTTTTGGAGAGGACCATGAAGAACTCGTTCTTGTAAAGGATATTCCGTTTTACTCAGTATGTGAACATCATTTAGTCCCTTTTTACGGGAAAGCCCATGTAGCATACATTCCGAAAAACGGAAAAGTGACTGGCTTAAGTAAATTGGCACGGGCGGTTGAGGCTGTATCCAAGCGTCCGCAACTTCAGGAGCGCATCACTTCTACAGTTGCTGACTCGATAATGGAAAAGCTCGAGCCTCATGGTGTAATGGTTGTAGTAGAGGCTGAACATATGTGCATGACCATGCGAGGTGTAAAAAAACCTGGATCTAAAACAGTGACTTCAGCTGTAAGGGGAACGTTTGCGAAGGATCATCGTACTAGGGCTGAAGTGCTGGCATTCATTAAAGACTAAGGACATGGGGGCAGGAAAAATGAATGAAAAAAAGATTCTAAATGATTTTGTCGTAATCAAAGCCATTGAGGATAGTGTGAACGTCATCGGGTTGACAAGGGGAACGGACACCAAGTTTCATCACTCCGAAAAACTTGACTCAGGAGAGGTGATGATCGCACAATTCACGGAACATACCTCGGCAATTAAAATCAGGGGCCATGCAAAAGTCTATACTCCATTCGGAGAGATAGAAAGTGATTCCAAAAAGAATTCACCTGAGAAATGATAGCTTCTCAATACTTGGTTAATTAGTAAATCAATCATCTGATATCGCGTTTAACAAGCTGTAAATTTCCCGCATCCATTTCTTTGAGCAAAAGACGATGGTTTCCTGACCATTGGAAGTTTCATTTTATAAACGTTGACCATTTCATCTGATTGTTTTTATGGTATAATAATGTGTATTTTACACAGACAGAAACCAATATGTATGAAAAAAATTATCTTTCGGGGATGCAAGGGTGATCTCAATTGTTAAACATAACGGACGACATAAGGCAATTAAAACGATTAATAGAAACGAAAGCTCAACATCCATATTTATTGAAGTATATACAAAAGCCAAGCTTGGACGAAGATAAACTGATATTGCTTTGGGGATTGTTTAACGATTTGGACGTTTTAAGCGAAAAACGGAATCAATACATCATTTCAACCATGTTAGTGCAAATAGCTCTGGATACCCATGAAGTCGTCTCGAATTCGGGAGAAGGAACCGAGCTGCCCGAGGTATTGAAAAATCGCCAATTACAAGTGCTTGCCGGTGATTACTATAGTGGCTTGTATTATCAAGGGCTTGCCAGTGTAGGTAATGTTGATATGATCCGTATACTTTCGAGCGCGATAAAAAAAATAAATGACAATAAAATCATTCTTTACCAACTAGGGTCCATCAATGATGTCCCAACGCTTCTAATGACGATAAAAGCGATTGAGGCTTCGCTGATTCATAAATTGGCGGATTATTATAATGAGCCTGCCTGGATAGAAATAGCGGAAGACCTGCTGCTTTTAAAACGGTTGCATGCCGAGAAGAGCAGTTATATGGAGTCGGGGCAATCGATAGTTTTTGATGTCCTAAGGGAAATGCCTTTCGATGACTCGATTGGCGGGGAAGTTCCCATTTCGGAAAAAGAAGAACAGGTGCGCACCCAATTCGACAAGTGCCTCAGGGACGCCAGGCATTCCGTACAGCGCTCGATGCGGAAGCTGGCAAAGTTGGATGATGAACTTCTGGAAAGAGTGAAGGACATCTTGGAACAAACAGAGAGTATAGCAAATTCATATGTGAAAGAAGGGTGAACCATGGAGCAGTCTAAAGAGCAAAAAGTTCATCATGTCTTTGAAAAGATCTACGGAAATTATGACAAGATGAATTCCCTCATCAGCTTTAAACAGCATCTTAAATGGCGGAAGGCTACAATGGCCATCATGAATGTCCCAAAAGGCGCCCATGCACTGGATGTATGCTGTGGAACAGCGGACTGGACCATTGCCCTTGCTAACGAAGTAGGACCAGAAGGAAAGGTTGTTGGTCTGGATTTTAGTAAGAACATGCTGAAAATCGGTGAACAAAAGGTGAATGAACTCAATCTAGATCAAGTGTCCCTAATGCATGGGAATGCAATGGAGCTTCCTTTTGAGGATAATAGCTTTGACTATGTCACGATCGGTTTCGGGCTGCGGAATGTCCCCGATTACATGAAAGTGCTTAAAGAGTTAAACCGGGTAGCCAAGCCGGGTGGAATGGTCGTTTGCCTGGATACTTCACAGCCAACGATGCTTGGCTTTAAACAGGGCTATTATTTTTATTTCCGTTTCATCATGCCCATGTTCGGCAAATTATTCGCAAAAAGCTATAGCGAATACTCATGGCTGCAGGAATCGGCTCGGGATTTCCCTGGCATGAAAAAGCTTGAAAACATGTTCAAGCAGGCGGGAATGGAAAATGTCAGTTATAAGGCCCATTTCGGTGGGGTAGCAGCAACACATTTCGGGTACAAGCCTTCAAAATAAGCATAATAGCAATGGACAAAGCTGGGTGGAATGTATGAAATTTAAAATGATGTATTCATTTTTGAATGCAGATTTGCAATTAATAGAAAAAGAACTGGAAGCCGCAATTGAAGCGGATTCCACGGTTTTAAGGGAAGCTTCCCTGCATTTGCTGCAATCCGGTGGAAAACGGATCCGTCCGGTATTCGTCCTATTGGGTGCGAAGTTTGGCAACTATGATATTCATGTCGTAAAGCATGTCGCAGCGACTTTGGAACTGATCCATACAGCTTCCCTTGTACATGATGATGTTGTGGATGATGCGGATTTACGCAGGGGATCTGCTACCATTAAGTCAAAATGGGATAATCGTGTCGCCATGTACACAGGCGACTTCATTTTTGCTCGTGCACTGGAAATGATGGCGGTTATCGAGTCACCGCTAGCGCATCAAATTCTAGCTGATACTATGGTTGAATTATGTCTTGGGGAGATTGAACAAATAAAGGATAAATACAATTTCGAACAGAATTGGCGGATATACTTTAGAAGGATCAAACGGAAAACGGCACTGCTCATTGCATCCAGCTGCCAGTTGGGAGCCATTTCAGCGGGTGTTGAAGAGAGTATTCACCAAAAGCTATTTAAATTCGGATATTATGTCGGTATGTCTTATCAAATCACCGATGATATATTGGATTTTACTGCTTCGGAAGAAGAGCTTGGGAAACCAGCCGGCAGTGATTTGATTCAAGGTAATATCACTTTACCCGCATTGATCGCCATGGAAGATCCAAAGTTAAAAAAGCTTATCGAAACAGTTCGGGAAGATACGCCAAAAGACGAAATGTCCCATATAATTCATGCGATAAAAACTTCCGGTGCCATTGAACAGGCAGCGAGGGTCAGTGATATGTATTTAGAAAAGGCTTTTACTGAGTTGAAAGGTCTTCCTGCCATTAAAGCTAGAAAAACTTTATCGGATATCGCGAAAAATATCGGAAAAAGAAAGTTTTGATAATGGGAGTTGCGAAACTCATCAAACAATGGTAATATTCTAAAAGTATTGCCTTATATAGGCAAATAACAATGATACATATTAGGAGTGACATTCATGGAAAGAACATTTTTAATGGTTAAGCCTGACGGCGTTCAACGCAATTTAATCGGTGAAATCGTTTCCCGTTTTGAAAAGAAAGGCTTCCTTCTTGCAGGAGCAAAATTAATGGTCATTTCTCAAGAATTGGCTGAGCAGCATTATGGCGAGCACAAAGAACGTCCTTTCTTTGGCGAATTAGTGGACTTCATTACTTCAGGTCCTGTCTTCGCAATGGTTTGGGAAGGTGAAAACGTAATCGCTACTGCACGTCAAATGATGGGTGCCACTAACCCTAAAGATGCAGCAGCAGCAACAATTCGTGGCGATTTTGCCGTAACTGTCGGCAAAAACATCATTCACGGATCTGATTCAGCTGAAAGCGCTGTACGTGAAATCGGTTTATTCTTCAAAGAAGAAGAACTTGTTGAGTACTCTAAACTTGTTAACGAGTGGGTATATTAATTAATACGATTTCTTTATAAAAAGCGGGTTCCATCGTCATATGCGATGGAACCCGCTTTTTTTTGAATTGGCTTTTTAGTTTCGAGCAGCAACGTAAGGAATTATTTTAGTTTAAAGAAAATATGGCACTCTCCGATATATATAAAGGGAAGAACCACCTAAAATAATTATCTGCAGGGGAGTCGTAGGAATGCCTCAGGAATATGAAGAGTTTATTCGTAATATTAAAATGCTGACAGGCATTGATTTGGCATTATATAAGGAAGGGCAAATGAAAAGGCGACTAACATCTCTATATGTAAAAAGAGGATATCATTCATTCCGTGAATATTATAAAGACATTCAATCCAATCCCGGGGTTTTAAATGAGTTTTTGGATAGAATGACAATCAATGTTTCCGAATTTTATAGAAATGCGAAAAGATGGGAAGTGTTGGAGCGGAAAATCCTGCCTGGGTTATTAGAAAGCAAAAAAAAGTTGAAAATTTGGAGTGCAGCCTGCTCGACTGGCGAGGAACCATATACGATTGCCATGATATTATCAAATCTGGTTCCGCTTAGCCAGATAGAGATATTGGCGACGGATCTCGATGAAAATGTATTGGCGCGAGCGAAATTGGGGATGTATCCTGAACGTTCCTTGAATGAAGTGCCCGAGGAAATTAAAAGGAAGTACTTTGAAAAAAAGTCGGATTTTTATCATGTCGATGATGAAATAAAGAGAAGGGTGACATTTAAAAAGCAAAACCTTCTCGCTGACCGATTCGACCAGGGGTTCGATTTAATCGTTTGCCGCAATGTTTTAATTTATTTCACTGAAGAAGCCAAAAATTTATTATATGAAAAATTCAGTGCATCGCTAAAAAGCGGCGGGGTTTTTTTTGTAGGAAGTACAGAGCAAATATTCACCCCAGGAAAATATCAATTTGAAACGATCGACACATTTTTTTATAAAAAAAAGTAAATGCTTTAGAAAAAAGGGACTGATCCTGCATGTGTGCATTCAGTCCCTTTTCGTTTGCCGTGTAATAGTAAATCAAGTAGAACTCTAAATTTGAAAGATTAAACTATATCGAAAATGTTTAAGTACTTGTAAAATAGAAAGAAAAGTGATTAAATTCAAACAATATGGTTTTTACGTTTTACATATACCCACATTTCATAAAATTGTGGTATATTGATACATATACACTTTAAAGTGCTAAAAGGGGGCTGGAAGATGAGATATTTAACAGCGGGAGAATCACATGGTCCGCAACTGACTACTATCATTGAAGGATTACCGGCAGGAATGCCGATTTCGAAAGAGGATATTAATCAAGAATTAGGACGCCGGCAAAAAGGGCATGGACGTGGAAGAAGGATGCAGATCGAGAAAGATCAGGCTTTTATTTCTTCGGGAATCAGACATGGCTACACACTCGGTTCACCGGTTGCTTTGGTGGTTGAGAACGATGACTGGAAGCATTGGACAAAGATTATGGGAAGCGAAGGGCTTTCAGAAGAGGAAGCTGAAGAAATTAAACGTAAAATCACCCGGCCTCGTCCTGGTCATGCCGACTTGAACGGTGGAATTAAATATGGCCACCGCGATTTGAGAAATGTTCTGGAACGCTCTTCAGCCCGTGAAACGACAGTAAGGGTGGCAGCAGGTGCTGTCGCTAAAAAGCTATTGTCTTTATTGGGGATAGAAGTGGCATCGCATGTTTTGGAAATTGGCGGAGTGAAGGCAGAACCGCCAAAATACGAAAGTATTCAGCAATTGCAACAAGTAACAGAAGAATCTTCCGTTAGATGTTTTGACAAAAACGTAGAGCAGCAGATGAAGGATGCAATCGATGAAGCTAAACAAAAAGGAGATTCCATTGGCGGCATCGTTGAAGTCATTGTAGAAGGAATGCCGGTGGGTGTAGGAAGTTATGTGCATTATGACCGTAAGCTTGATGCAAAACTAGCCGCAGCAATAATGAGCATCAATGCATTTAAAGGGGTGGAAATAGGTCTTGGATTTGAAGCGGCCCATCTATTTGGCAGTGATGTCCATGATGAAATCGCATGGGACGAAGAACAGGGCTATTACCGGAAAACCAATCGCCTTGGCGGTTTTGAAGGCGGTATGACAACTGGAATGCCGATAGTTGTACGCGGTGTGATGAAACCGATCCCCACTTTATATAAACCTTTGAAAAGCGTTGATATTGACACGAAGGAAGTGTTTGAAGCAAGTGTCGAACGTTCCGATAGTTGTGCGGTTCCTGCAGCAGCAGTAGTTGCTGAGGCAGTAGTGGCATGGGAACTGGCGGCCGCCATCGTTGATCAATTCCCTTCAGATCGTTATGAGCAATTAGCGGAATACATAAGATCATATCGGGAAGAAGTAAAGGGGTTTTAAATCATGGAATCCATCCAAATAAAAACGGCTTCCAAGCAATATCCGGTTTTAATTGGCAAGAAGGCAATAAATGAATTGCCCGAATTAATAACACATGAATTAAATCATCTAAACAAGATTCTGATCATAACTGATGAGAAAGTGGCGGCACTTCATTTGCAGACTGTGAAAAACGCCCTGATCAAGACGGGGAAACCGGTCCTGCATCATGTAGTGCCAGAAGGGGAGCATGCTAAAACATTCGATGTGTTTTATGAATGCCAAAGCTTCTGCTTATCTCAACAGATTAATCGCAAGTCATTGATTATCGCCCTTGGGGGTGGTGCAGTCGGTGATTTGGCTGGATTCGTTGCGGCTACTTTTATGAGAGGGATTCCATTTATACAGGTTCCGACGACTTTACTCGCCCACGATAGTGCAGTGGGCGGCAAGGTTGCCATCAATCACCCGCTAGGGAAAAATATGATTGGGGCCTTTCATCAGCCTGAAGCGGTCATTTATGATCTTGAATTTTTAAAAACTCTGCCTCTTAAAGAATTAAGGTCAGGTTTTGCAGAAGTCATTAAGCATTCATTGATAGCCGATAATGAGTTTTATCTATGGTTAAAGTCGAATATTGTTGATTTGAATGATATAACGGATGAGCAATTCCTGACAATGATTACAAAAGGGATTGGCATTAAAGCTAAAATTGTCGAAGAGGATGAGAAGGAAAACGGCATTCGTGCCTTTTTGAATTTTGGTCATACGCTCGGACATGCAGTGGAAGGTTCAATGGGATACGGAAACTTTACGCATGGGGAATCCATTTTAATCGGGATGGTATATGCTCTTAAATTAAGCAGAAAGAAAGTGGATCTCGATTTTAAACTGGATGAGTTCATTAACTGGGTATCTTCTTTAGGTTATCAAATAACCATTCCAACACGACTTGAACATGCAATGCTGCTTGAATTAATGAAAACAGACAAAAAATCGGTCAATGATTCAGCTACCTTTGTCCTGCTAAACGAGGTGGGGTCACCGCTATTAATGGATATAGCCGACTCTGAGCTGATAGAGGAATTGACGGATATGATATAGAGTTCAGGAGAAGGGGGGACTATGTGTGATTAGAGGGATAAGGGGTGCCACTACTGTAGAAAAAGACACGGAAATGGAAGTGATTTCCGCTGCCGAAAAGTTGATGGCAGAGATCATTCAGGTCAACGAGATTGATCCCGAAATGGTCGCTTCTGTGTTTTTTTCTGCTACGGAAGAGATTCGTTCTGTATTCCCTGCCAAAGCTTTAAGAAAATTCGAAGGCTGGACTTATGTACCGGTTACATGCATGAAAGAAATACCGGTGAGCAATTCCTTGCCATTTTGCATTCGGGTCATGATTCACGTAAATACGACAAAATCTCAAAAAGAGATACAGCATGTATATCAGGCAGGGGCCACGGTATTACGGCCAGATTTGACAAAGCAGATATAAGATGATTTTAAATCTATGAATATGATATACTATTCTTGCACTTTCTTACTTTAAAGTGATAAAAATATAGAGGTGATTGACATGAAATGGAATGAAGCGGTCCTTTCCTTGAAGTCTTATCAACCGGGAAAATCCACTGATGAAGTGAAAAAATTATACGGGTTGGAAAAAATCACGAAATTAGCTTCAAATGAAAATCCTTTCGGCTGTTCGGAAAAGGTCAAGGAGTCCGTCAGGAATTCAACCCATTCGTTTGCCATCTATCCAGATGGATATGCCACGATGCTAAGGGAAGCTGTTGCAAAACATACAGGTGTGAAAGAAACTCAGCTTATTTTTGGAAATGGATCTGATGAGAACATTCAAATCATCTCCAGAAGCCTATTGGGGGCTGGAAAGAATACGGTCATGGCAACAGGCACTTTTTCACAGTATCGCCATAATGCCACGCTGGAAGGTGCGGAAATCAGGGAAGTTCCTCATATTGATGGTGCTCATGATCTAGAAGGAATGCTTAAAGTTATTGATGAAAAAACAGCAGTTGTCTGGCTTTGTACACCAAATAATCCAACAGGTAAATACATTTCGGAACCGGACCTATTATCGTTCATCGAAAAAGTGCCGGAAGATGTTCTTATCGTTTTGGATGAAGCTTATTGTGAATATGCAACGGCTGAGGATTACCCGAGAACGAATCAATGGATCAATAAATATAAAAATTTGATCATACTCCGGACATTCTCAAAAATTTATGGACTTGCCAGTTTTAGGGTAGGGTACGGTTTGGCGGATGAGAATATCATCCAGAAACTAGATCCAGCCCGGGAACCATTCAATGTCAACACATTCGCACAGAATATTGCTATCGTCGCTTTGGAAGATCAAGCCTTCATTGAAAAATGCAAGGAAGAAAATCAAAAAGGGCTCAAGCGGTACTATGAATTTTGCGATAAGGAAAATTTGGCTTATTACCCGTCACAAGGTAATTTCATCTTTATCCATTTTAAACAGGATGCCGATGTGGTATTTCAATATTTGCTTGAGCGCGGATACATCGCAAGGTCGGGGAAATCTTTCGGTTTTCCTAACAGCTTGAGGGTCACGATTGGTTCTACGGAAGAAAATGAAGGAATGATTAACGCTATTAAAACTTTTTTGAATGAAGTTGAGGCACCTTCTGATTCGCTGCTTTAACGTTTCATCAAACCTAGAGGAGCATAAAAGATGCGGGGGAGAGAAGAGTGAAGGGTAAGGTTTTTGTAATAGGTCTAGGTCTAATTGGCGGATCATTGGCCATGGCTGTTCGCCATGCACATCCTGAAGCCGTGATTGTTGGTACGGACCTAAGTGAAAAGAATATTCAACTATCGATGCTATTGGGGATCATTGATGATTCTGTATCATCATTGGAAGCGGGAGCATGTGATGCTGATTTGATTCTACTTGCTGTGCCTGTCAATGAAACCGTAAAGATTTTAGCTCAATTGGCTGAGATGGATTTAAAGAGAGATGTCCTCATATCGGATGCAGGAAGCACGAAGGATACAGTCGTTAAGGCAGCAAAACCATTGATAGATAAAGGGGTGGCCTTCATCGGGGGGCACCCTATGGCTGGTTCCCATAAAAGCGGTGCTGCGGCAGCCAAATTGCATTTATTCGAACATGCATTTTATTTGCTTACTCCTGGAGATTCCATCGAAGAAGTAAAAGTAGAGCAGCTGAAAGGGTGGCTGCAAGGGACAAGAGCGAACTTTCTGGTTGTGAGTCCTGCCACACATGATAAGCTGACTGGGGTCATTAGTCATTTCCCGCATATTGTCGCATCGGGGCTCGTTAAGCAGGCAGAAAATTACAGTAAGGAAAATAAGTTGATTTCAAGGCTTGCAGCAGGTGGATTTCGAGATATTACAAGAATTGCTTCAAGCAGTCCGGAAATGTGGCGTGACATTTTGTTACATAACCGGGATGTGTTACTTGAATTAATGAATGATTGGCTGAATGAAATGGAGCATATAAAAGGCCTGGTTGCGAATGAAGATAGTGAAGAAATCCTTCGATTCTTTACCGATGCCAAGATTTTCAGGGATGATTTGCCAACACATGCGAAAGGCGCCATACCAGCGTTTTATGATTTATATATCGATATACCGGATTATGCCGGAATAATTTCTGAGATTACCGGATATTTGGCACAAGAAGGTATCAGCATTACAAACATAAGGATCATTGAAACCAGGGAAGAGATATACGGTGTGCTGGTCATAAGCTTCCAAACGGATGTTGATCGCATAAAAGCTGCAGAGTGTATTTCAAGACATACAGATTATGAAACGATCCTGGCATAACATTTATAGGGAAGGATGGTTTTATGAATACAAAAAAATTACAAACGAACATCCAATCATTACGTGGTTCGATTGCCATACCTGGAGATAAGTCGATCTCCCATCGTTCGATAATGTTCGGAGCCCTTGCCGAGGGGGAAACGACAGTCACTAATTTTCTTCCAGGAGCCGATTGTTTAAGTACGATTTCCTGTTTTAAGCAGCTTGGAGTCCATATTGAACAAGATGGCCAGCACGTCAAAATTGAAGGCAAAGGATTTACTGGATTAAAGGAACCGGAATCAGTACTGGATGTCGGAAATTCTGGTACCACGATCAGGTTAATGATGGGCATTTTGGCAGGACAGGAATTTTCGGCCGTTTTGGCAGGTGACGAATCGATAGCCAAACGTCCAATGACCCGGGTAGTCAACCCGCTTCGTCAAATGGGAGCGGTCATTGATGGCCGAAAAGGAGCCGAATACACCCCACTTTTCATAAGAGGCGGCAAATTACAAGGGTTTCGCTATGAATTGCCAGTGGCAAGTGCGCAGGTAAAATCAGCGATAATCTTGGCCGGTTTACAGGCAGAAGGTGAAACGATCATTATCGAACCGGAAGAGACCCGCGATCATACAGAACGGATGATCCAAGAGTTTGGCGGAAAAATCGAAAAAGACGGTCAAACGATTAAAGTAAGCGGAAACCAAGTCTTCAAAGGAACCACCATCCATGTGCCGGGTGATATTTCTTCAGCGGCTTTCTTCATGGTGGCTGCAGCGATTACGGAAAATAGTGAAGTGGTTTTAAAGAATGTGGGCCTTAATTCGACAAGGACCGGAATCATCGAAGTCATGAAATCGATGGGGGCGGATATTACGATAGAGAAGAAGACGACCGAGGGTGAACCTGCAGGGGATATCACTGTCAGAAGCTCCCGACTAAAGGGAACGACCATCAGCGGTGATCTAATTCCCCGTCTCATCGATGAAATACCGGTCATTGCACTTCTGGCAACACAGGCTGAAGGGATAACGACAATCAAGGATGCAGCAGAACTTAAAGTGAAAGAGACGAATCGAATTGATACTGTTGCAAATGAGCTTTCCGTCCTGGGGGCAGATATAACCCCGACAGCAGACGGATTGATCATCAAAGGGCGTAAAGCCCTGAATGGTGGTAAGGTTACAAGCCATGGAGATCATCGTATCGGGATGATGCTTGCTGTAGCGGCTTTGATAACGGATGGGGAAGTGGAACTTGCCGACCCTGATGCCATAGATGTATCATATCCACAATTTTTTGGGCATATGACGCAATTGATAAAGTGAATATAAAAAAAGTTTACATACCTTATTTGGTCTGTAAACTTTTTTTAAATGCTTAAAAGTGTTGAAAGCGCTAACATTCGGGCTTATTGTATCTGTAGTGAACATGAAAATAATGAAAAAGGGGTTCATGATCAAAAAGGAGATTTACCGTAGCGTGGAGAATTAACTAGTAACCTTTTTTTAATGGGAATGGGAGGGGACTTCATCAATGGAATACAGGGCTACAGTATGGTAAACTAATGAATACTGTTTACTATGCATCTCGCGATTATATGGTATTTTGTCTTAATGGCAGAATATGTTACATTATGGCGTGAGTGTGTATGACTAGGGACCAAGTCTATCATGCAAAAGGAAGGATTCAACAATGAACACAGTGGAACAAGTTATACAGCATTTAAAAAAAGGGGAATTAACGGAAGCTCTTAAACATATAAATCGAATTAAATCATCAGAGTCAGCAGAGGACATATTGTTGCTGGCCGAAGAAATGCTCCAGCTTGGTTTTGCGGAGGAGGCAAAGGATCTTTTTGAACATCTGCTGCAACTCTATCCCGATGAAGGAGAATTGATTGTTTCGTTGGCGGAAATCCTGATTGACATGGACCAGGAAGATGAAGCGATGCTGATGCTTGAAAAAGTAAGTCCAGATGATGAAGTATATCCAAGTGCTTTGCTTTTGGAAGCGGACCTTTATCAATTACAGGGAATGGATGAGGTCAGCGAACGGAAATTACTGCAGGCCAAGGAAATGCTTCCAGATGAGATCATCATTGATTTTGCACTAGCTGAACTGTTCTTTCATCAAGGAAGGGATCAGGAAGCCATTGCAAATTACATAAAGGTTTTGGAACAGGAACAAGAAATCGCTGGTGTTAATGTCAATCAGAGGCTTGCTGAAGCATTAAGCAGTTCGGGGAAATTCGAGGAGGCACTTCCGCACTTTGAAAAGGCCTTGAATGACGGGCTTGAAATCAATACCCTATTTGAATATGCATTTACAGCTTTTCAGGCAGGTCTTTATGAGACAGCCGTACGAAAGTTCATTGAACTTAAGGAATTAGATCATGAATACCATTCTTTATATTTGTACCTGGCAAAGAGTTATGAACATCTTGAAGATCTGGAAAATGCCTTGAAAACAGTCAAAGAAGGAATCAAGGCTGATGAATTCAATAAGGAACTTTACTTCTTCGGTGGAAAAATAGCCTTGAAAAGCGGGCTTGAAGAAGAGGCGGAAAATCTATTTAAAGAAGCACTAGCCATTGATCCTGGATACCTGGAAGCTGCACTCACCCTCTTGAAATTGTATATGCACCACGAAAGGTATGAAGATGTATTGGAGTGTATTGGTGAAGTAAGGCGATATGGAGAGGATGATCCGCAGTTTGAATGGATAGCTGCTGTATCATATCAGCATACTGAACAATTTAAAGAGTCATTAACCAGCTATCATAAAGCATATAATTCATTCAAGAACAATCAAGATTTCCTTGAAGATTATGGTTTCTTTTTAATTGAAGAAGGAGACAGGGCCACATCTAGAGAAGTATTTAATAAGCTGCTTGAGATGAACCCGGCGAATGATGAGTATGCGTTGATTTTGGAGCGGCTAGGTGAAAGCACAGATGAAATGTAGATAAGTGAAATAAAACTAAATCTAGACAGAGGAGGGAATTCATGGTGGCTGCCCCTGTTTCTGTGAATGAGAAGAAGGATTTTATTCGGTGGTTTTTAAATCATTATCAACTGAAACGAAGAGAATGCGTGTGGATATTGAATTACTTAATGAGTCATGATCAACTAATGAAAAAGGTCCATTTTGTAGAAAATGCACAATATTGCCCACGTGGACTGATTATGTCGACACATTGTGTGGATGAGGTTCCTTTCAGGTTCTATAAGTCCAATATCATGACGACCGATGCAGAGAAATCCTTTCATGATATCCGTTTGAATCGGGATGAAGACATTTATATTCAGCTTAATTTTAAATCGTCTTATTCTTCCTATCAATATGCAGCGGTACTCGAGAACAATCCCTTCATGCCGAAGTCAACGGCATCGAATGAAAAAGATCAGCTGCTGGCTGAACAATTTTTGGAAAGAAGCATGTTGTATTTTCAAAGGGACCGTCTGCTTAAGGAAATCGATGAAGCCCTTGATAAGCATGATGAACAAGCGTTTAAGAACTTAACCGAACAATTGAATCAATTAAAAGTACTTGGATGAAATAAATTGACCTTTCCGTAATCAGGAAAGGTTTTTATTTTTTATAAAACATTGATAAAATCCACATTTTTGTAAAGACTATGGGTATATGGTAAAGATGTTATAAAAATAATGGTAAAATGATAAGGAGTTGATTTGAAAAATCGGGAGTGAAGAGAAAACATGAAGTGGACAGCAAAAGATCTTGACATGTATATGCAGTCAAAAGAGTATGTGGATACCGTTTTGATTCCTTTGGTTCCCCTATCTTTTCGAGGGCAAATGAAACAAACGGGCTCAATGAATGAATTTCTTACCATTTTAAGCTTGGAAATTGAAAAGCAGATGAAAGGAAGGATTCTTTTATTGCCAACATTTCATTATTTAAGTGATGAAATGGATAAGGTTGAGCGGTTAAAGCATTGGGCCAATGAAGTGAAAGAAAATAATTTCGAGCATGTTTTTTTCCTTACATCGGATTTTGAGTGGAAAAAGGAAGAGCCGGAATTAGAAAATAATTTAGTATGGATTCCTGCCATCCCCCTGGAGGGGCTTGAAATTGAACAAGCAAGGGAAATGATTAACCAGCAAGTTCTCCAAATCCTTGATATTTTCTCTTATAATTGGAAAAATGAAAAAAAGTAGGATTTTTCGCATTATTTGACACATAGTTGCCACCTTTTGGGTTTTACAAATATTGACCTTGGTAAATTATTGAGATATCATGGAAATGTCCTAGTTTTATAGTGTCGCTATTTATTGGTCCTTTGGGCTCTCAGTATAGTAATAGAGGGGGGGAAAACGCATGAGCAAGCATAATGTTTCACGACGTCAATTCCTTAATTACACACTTACTGGCGTTGGTGGATTTATGGCGGCCGGTATGTTGATGCCTATGGTTAGGTTTGCAATTGATCCTGTTTTATCAGCTGATAAAGGCGGGGATTACGTTGCAACTAAACAGAAGGTAGGTGAACTGACTACCGAACCAACACGAGTCGACTTCAGTTTTAAACAGGTCGATGGGTGGTATGAGTCTGAAGAAACAAATACAGCTTGGGTTTACAAAACGGAAGATGGTAAGATCGTTGCTTTATCTCCAATCTGTAAACATTTAGGCTGTACGGTAGGGTGGAATACGGATAAGACTAATCCGAATCAATTTTTCTGTCCTTGCCATTACGGCAGGTATACGAAAGATGGGATGAATGTCAAAGGGACACCGCCGGTTTCACCATTGGATGTCTATGACACGAAAGAAAAAGATGGAATACTTTATTTGGGTCAACTAAAACCGCACGGGGAGGCGTAAACATTGCTAACAAAGTTATATGACTGGGTGGACGAGCGTTTAGATATTACGCCGTTATGGCGGGATATTGCTGACCATGAGGTTCCTGAACATGTTAACCCCGCACATCATTTTTCTGCATTCGTATATTGTTTTGGTGGGTTAACTTTTTTTATTACGGTCATCCAAATCTTGTCAGGCATGTTCTTGACGATGTACTATGTCCCGGACATTAAAAACGCTTGGGAATCTGTTTATTATTTGCAAAATGAAGTTGCCTTCGGTCAAATAGTCCGTGGTATGCATCACTGGGGAGCAAGTCTAGTTATCGTTATGATGTTTTTACATACTCTTCGTGTCTTCTTCCAGGGAGCTTACAAAAAACCGCGTGAATTGAACTGGATGGTCGGCGTATTGATTTTCTTCATCATGCTGGCATTAGGCTTGACTGGTTATTTATTGCCATGGGATATGAAAGCGCTATTCGCAACGAAAGTTACTTTGACAATTGTCGAATCGGTACCGTTGATGGGACCGGCACTCAAGACATTGATAGCAGGAGATCCAACCATCGTTGGAGCACAGACATTGACACGATTCTTTGCAATTCATGTATTCTTCCTGCCAGCAGCATTATTTGCTTTACTAGCGGCTCATTTCCTGATGATCCGAAAACAAGGTATTTCAGGTCCACTATAAAAGAATGGTGAACCAAGAACCAAAAAAACCTTTTCATAAAGGAGGGGAATTGTTCAATGCATCGTGGGAAAGGTATGAAATTCGTAGGTGACTCGCGTATCTCCGCGGACCGTAAACCGAATATTCCGAAAGATTATTCAGAATATCCTGGGAAAACTGAAGCATTTTGGCCTAATTTCCTTTTAAAAGAATGGATGGTAGGAGCTGTATTTCTTGTAGGTTATCTATGCCTGACAGTCGCACATCCGTCACCATTGGAAAGGATAGCAGATCCTACAGATACAGCGTATATTCCGCTGCCAGACTGGTATTTCCTATTCCTTTACCAATTACTTAAATATACCTATGCTTCAGGCCCTTATAATGCAATCGGGGCTCTAGTAATACCTGGTTTGGCTTTCGGAGCATTGCTCTTGGCACCTTTTTTAGATCGTGGTCCAGAGCGGAGCCCGGCAAAACGTCCTTTTGCTGTAGGCTTCATGCTATTGGCAATTGCCGGCGTATTCTATTTAACATGGGAGTCTGCAGCCCACCACGATTGGGAAGCTTCCAAGAAACAAGGAGCGATCGTGGAAGGTGCAGACATTGATAAAGAGAGCGATGGGTATAAACTGATGGATTCTAGCGGCTGTATTAGCTGTCACGGAGCAGAGTTAACTGGTGGAGCAGGAGCGCCAAGCTTAATTGACACTGGCTTGAGCCCAGAAGAAGTCTCTAAAATCGCAGTCAAAGGCCAGGGCGCTATGCCAGCTGGCATGTTCAAAGGTACAGATGAAGAATTGGCGACATTAGCTGAATTTGTATCTGGTTTATCGGCAAAATAATATAGCCATCAACAGCATTTTCCTTCATATGCTGCAAATGAAGCTGACGACTACGGTTGTCGGCTTTTTTATTGGTAAATTGAAGTGTAAATGAGAAGAAATTGAAATGAATGCTTGGTTTTCTGGTTGATGGCCTGTAAAATGAGTATACATGAAAATGTTAGTGAGGGTAAAAGAATGAATGTTATCTACAGTTGGCTTGCAAATCGGCAAATGCTCGCTTTGTTATTAATGATAAATATATTCGGAACTGCCTATGGATATTATTGGTATGGCAGTCAATTGGAAAATACTCCTGCGGTTTTTTTGGCATTTGTACCGGACAGCCCGACAGCTAGCCTGTTTTTTGTATTTGTTTTATTGGGGTTCCTATTAAGAAGGAATTTCGGATTTATGGAAGCGTTGGCGATAATAACACTATTCAAATATGGCATATGGGCAGTTGTAATGAATTTGATGACCTTCGTGACAACAGGTTCATTGCCTTGGGAAGGTTATATGTTAATGGCTTCTCATTTGGGGATGGCGATTCAAGGGGTATTATATGCACCATTTTATCGAATAAAACCTTGGCATTTGATAGTGGCCGGGATATGGACCATACATAATGACATAATCGACTATGTTTTTGAAATGATGCCAATATACCGTGATTTATTGGTGTATATGAATTCGATAGGTTATTTCACTTTTTGGCTCAGTATACTTTCCATTTTTGTCGGCTGGTACTTTGGATATAGAAAAAAGCGGTTCACCCTGTCCTTCATTTCTTAAAAAGTTAACTCTAAATACAGCTTTGTAAAAGCAGGGTTAACTTTTTTATGTTGAACGAGGTCTACTCATGTTTTTTCTTTCATATCGTTTTAGTAGAGATATGAGGAGGGACGAGTAGCATGTTGAAAAAATTCATATTAACCATTGCTGTTTTATTTGTCGTCTTACATTTCCCTGTCTATGCAGAATCCTCTTCAAGTTTGGAGCAATTAGATAACATTTCCGATAGAGCCTTGGAAATGACCAAGTTGAAGCGATATGGAGATTCGGAAAAGATGCTGACGTTTTTTTCTGACCGGTTTTTAAAAGATACAGCGAAAGAGCAGATCCTTGACATGGACGAACTTCGAATTATCACTGTAGCTCATAATGAGGCATTGATGACAATAAAGGATATGAACAAGGGAGATTCCGAAAAGGTTAATTCTGTTACAAAGTTCCGGCTTGTTGTTGATGCGGTCAAGTCTACCCATCAGCCACTTTGGACAGAGATGGAGGATCAAATGATGAATTCTTTCCAGCAGACAAAGAATGCCGCGATCAAACAAGACACAATTACATTCAATAGCCAATTGAACTTATTCCTATCACAATATGAAATGATATATCCAAGCTTGAAAGTCGACCTTTCCAAAGAAACGATGCAGCAACTGGACACAAGGATTCAATACATCAACCAATACCGTCCAGAGGTAATCAGTGATGGAGAGAATCAAGAGGAACTGGAAGCGCTGCAAAACGAACTAACCTCCATTTTTGATGATATGGGGGAAGATGATGCAGATCCTTCCCTTTGGTGGGTCATCATATCGACAGGCTCAATCATTATCATGACGCTTTCTTATGTAGGCTGGAGAAAATATAAAGGTGATAGGGAAAAACCAAGGAAAGAACATAATGATTAAAAAGACAGGGGTAGAGAACACTATATTTGACAGGGTTACCTTCAATCCATAGAATTAAGGGTAATAATAGTTATAGGAGGATACCATGTATTTCATTTATTTGGCGATTATCATTTTAATCCCGATTTATGCACAAATGAAAGTGAAAAGCACGTATAAAAAATATTCAAAGGTATCGGCTTCTTCCGGAATGAATGGTGCTGAGACGGCGCGGGCCATTTTGGATCAAAATGGACTGTTCAATGTCAGGGTCGAAGAGACACCTGGAATGCTTTCCGACCATTATGACCCAAGGGATAAAACGGTGCGTTTATCAACGAATAACTATCACGGCCATTCAGTTGCCGGTGTAGCGGTTGCAGCCCATGAAGTCGGACATGCGATTCAAGATAAAGAAGCATATGCATTCTTGCGTTTCCGCCATGCATTAGTACCGGTAGCTAATTTTGGCTCTAACATATCTTGGATTTTGATTTTAATCGGGATGTTAGCTTCACTTCCTGGGTTGCTTTTGGCGGGTATCGTATTTATGGCAGCCGCTGTATTGTTCCAAGTGATAACCCTGCCGGTTGAATTCAATGCTTCTTCCCGGGCTATGGATCAACTCGTTTCCGCTGGGGTCATCCGGAATGATGAAGAACGGGAAACGAAAAAAGTATTAAGTGCTGCTGCGATGACCTATGTTGCTGCCGCTCTTGTAGCCGTACTGGAATTAGTTCGTCTTCTGCTTATGTATACAGGAATGAGGGAAGAAGATTAATTTGAAAAAAGGACTCCATCTTGGGATGGGGTCCTTTTCATATTTAAGAGTATTTGCTGCACATTGCTAATAAAATTCAGTTAGAAAGGGCAACATTCATAAGGATTGGATTCCATCGGCATGCCATAAATCAATGGATTACCTTTCAATGGGATTCTTGTTCTCATCAAGTGTAAAGCCCTCACCCAATACATCATGAACTTCACTTACAGATACAAATGCATGAGGGTCCACCGATGTTATGGCATTTTTTAAGCGGACTAACTCATTTTTCCCGACAACACAATAGAGTACTTCCCGATCATTGCGTGTAAAGGATCCATATCCCCTTAATACAGTTACGCCCCGTTCCATATCATTCATGATTTTTTCTGCAATTTCCATGTTTTTATCACTAATGATCATTGCACCTCTGGCAGCATAGGCTCCTTCTTGCATAAAGTCGATTACTCTGGCACCTATAAATACGGCAACGAGGGTATACATCGCTTCACGGTAATCCAGGTAGGTAAGGATGGACAGGCCGATGACGACGGCATCAAAGATGAACATGGTACGTCCCATGCCCATCCCTAAGTAACGATGCGCAAAACGGGCAATGATATCCACTCCGCCTGTTGTCCCTCCGTAACGAAAGATGATGCCCAACCCGACACCAACAGAGACCCCGGCAAACAATGCCACCAGCATCAAATCGTTTCCGAGATCGATTTCGATTTCGTATCTCTCGAAAACCCATAGCCAAACGGAGAGGCCAACCGTTCCGATTATCGTATAAAAGAAAGATGTTCGCCCTAAATATTTCCACCCTATTAAAAATAAGGGAATATTCAAAATCAAATTAGAATAAGAAGGATTTATTCCGATAAGTTGATATATAATCAATGTGAGACCGGTGAATCCGCCTTCGGCCAAGTTGTTCTGCATGTTAAAATGCACGAGGCCAAAGGCGAAGATTCCAGCCCCAAAAAGGATGAATATGATATTTTTCAATTTTAAGCCCAAAAGCATGTTCCATACCTCCAAAGGTTTACATTTCATTAATTTACTTATTATAACTAATTAACCAACTATGGGCAATTTTGATTCGTGAACGTATCTGTTGTCATCTGTTTCACTTTTAGCTAACATGGAGAAGGTATGATGTTAGAAAACGAAAGAATGGGTGACTATATGGAAAAGCATAAGACGATCCAACAAATGCAAGCGGAAGTCGACCAATACATAGGACAATTTAAAGAAGGATATTTCAGCCCTCTGGCCATGCTGGCCCGCATGTCTGAAGAACTTGGGGAGTTGGCTAGGGAAGTCAATCATTACCATGGAGAAAAACCAAAGAAGGCAACAGAGGAAGAGAATACGATTGAAGCGGAATTGGGGGACATGCTTTTTGTGTTGATTTGTTTTGCCAATTCTTTAGGGATTGACCTTCAAAACTCGCATGATTTGGTCATGGAAAAGTTCACTACCCGTGATAAAGATAGATGGACAAGAAAAGAAGAAAAAATGGAGGAGGAAGGTAAAGATGAGTAAAGTGAAAGTGATTGTAGCTGGTCCACGTGGCAGAATGGGAAATGAAGCGGTGAAGCTTGTACATAGGACAGAAGGGTTTGAATTGGCAGCTGTCATAGATCGCAAGCATAACGGGGAAAGCCTTTCCGCAATAGAAGGTTTTCACGGTATTGAAGCACCGGTTTTTTCGGATATAAATGAATGCTTTTCTTCTGTAAATGCGGACGTTTTGATTGATTTGACCACACCGGAAGTGGGGATGTTTCATACCGAAACGGCACTTAAACATGGCATCCGCCCTGTAGTGGGAACGACTGGTTTTACAAAGGAAGATTTAGCTAAGCTGGATTCATTAACAAAAGAAAAGGGCATTGGTTGCATCATTGCGCCAAACTTTGCCATTGGAGCCATTTTGATGATGAAGTTTTCCCAAATGGCCGCAAAGTATTTCCCGGATGTGGAAATCATAGAAATGCACCATGATCAAAAACTGGATGCTCCTTCTGGAACTGCTTCCAAAACGGCAGACATGATTGCAGCGGTACGTGAAACAAAACAACAGGGGCACCCAAATGAAAAAGAAACCATCCAGGGGGCAAGAGGCGCAAATGTAGATGGCATGCATATCCACAGTGTCCGGCTGCCTGGGTTGGTTGCCCATCAACAGGTGCTTTTCGGAAGTGATGGAGAGTTATTGACGGTTCGGCATGATTCCTTTAATCGAGCTTCCTTCATGTCAGGAGTCAAACTTGCTGTCGATACCGTCATGAAATTGGATGTTCTTGTATATGGCCTGGAAAATATTATTGAATAGGGATCAGGAGGATTTACGATGAAAATTGCCTTAATTGCCCATGATATGAAAAAAGAAGATATCATTCAATTTGTAACAGCCTATAAAGATGTATTTGAGCAGCATGAATTATTTGCTACAGGAACAACCGGGAAAAGAATCATGGAAGAAGTATCACTGCCTGTCCATCGTTTTCATTCAGGACCTCTTGGCGGGGATCAGGAAATAGGTGCAATGATTGCACGCGGAGAAATGGACATGGTCCTATTTTTCCGCGATCCATTGACATCTCAGCCACATGAACCTGATGTATCGGCGCTTATACGCCTATCAGATGTCTATGAAATTCCCTTGGCGACAAATATGGGCACGGCAGAAGTGCTGATACAAGGTTTGAAACATGGGTATATGGACTGGCTAAAACTACGGAAAAAACAAGGTGAGATAAATGATAAACAAAAGTAACATAGATATTCTGGCTTTCGGAGCACATGCGGATGATGTTGAAATCGGTATGGGTGGCACGATTGCTAAATATGTGCAACAAGGCAGGGAAATTGTCATTTGTGATTTGACAAAAGCTGAAATGTCATCCAATGGAACCGTTCCATTGCGGCAAGAGGAAGCGCATAAGGCTGCTGAAATCCTTGGGGTGAAGAGGATTTCCCTTGATCTACCCGATCGGGGACTATACATGAAAGCGGAATATATAAATCAAATCATTTCGGTCATTCGCCAATATAAACCTGCCCTTGTATTTGCACCATTTTTGGAAGATCGCCATCCCGATCATGGTAACTGTGCCCAATTAGTGGAAGAAGCAGTTTTTTCGGCAGGAGTAAGAAAGTATATGGAAGAAGCGGGCTTGAATTCTCATCGTGTCCAAAATATGTACTATTATATGATCAATGGGTTTCACAAACCGGACTTCGTCGTGGACATCACTTCCACAATATCGAAAAAGCTTGATAGCCTTAGGGCATATCGCAGCCAATTCGAAAAAAGTCAAGTAACTGTAGAAACACCGCTAGTCAATGGCTATATCGAGACTGTCGAGGCACGGGAGCGGATGTTCGGCAAAGAAGTGGGTGTCGCCTATGCGGAGGGATTCATGACAAAAAAACCGTTACTGATCGATGCCGACTTGTTAGGAGAAAAATAATCTTATGAAATTAAAAATTGGAATTACCTGTTACCCTACAGTTGGGGGTTCTGGTGTCGTAGCAACTGAATTAGGTAAGATGCTTGCAGAAAAAGGACATGAAATACATTTCATTTCTTCAAGCCTCCCTTTTCGTTTAAATAAGAGGTACTGTAATATTTTTTATCACCAAGTTGAAGTGAACTCATATTCAGTCTTTCAATATCCACCTTATGACCTGGCGCTTGCGAGCAAGATGGCAGATGTCGTAAAACGGGAGAAATTAGATATCCTCCACGTTCATTATGCGATTCCACATGCTGTTTGTGCGATCCTTGCAAAGCAGATGTCAGGAAATGAAGTAAAAATCGTAACCACACTGCATGGTACGGACATAACCGTATTAGGCCATGATCCCTCATTGACCAATTTGATTAAATTCGGGATAGAGCAATCCGATGTCGTTACAGGAGTATCTAATTCCCTTGTTCAGCAGACGCACGAATTAATCGCGCCGGATAAGGAAATCAAAACCGTTTATAATTTTATTGATGAAAGAGATTACCATAAATCCGATTCCGATTACCTTAAGGATGAATACGGAATCAGTGAAGATGAAAAAGTGATCATACATGTTTCGAATTTCCGTTCGGTCAAGCGAGTGAAAGACGTCATCCAGGCGTTTTATCTAACTCAAAAGAAAATGCCTGCAAAGCTTCTACTCGTAGGTGACGGGCCGGAAGTGACAACCGTATTGAATTTGGCTAAAGATCTTGGAATCGATGATTCGGTCTTGTTTCTTGGTAAGCAGGATAATCTTGCCGAATTATATTCAATCAGTGATTTGATTTTCCTGTTATCGGAAAAAGAGAGTTTCGGACTTGTGCTGCTTGAGGCGATGGCATGTGGAGTTCCTTGTATCGGGACAAACATCGGGGGAATTCCTGAAGTCATCGTTGACGGGAAGACTGGTTATATTTGTGAATTGGGAGATGTCAAAATGGTTGCTGAAAAAGCGATTGGACTTTTAAGCGACCCGATTTTACATAAACGCTTTTCTGAAGCTGCGCTGGAAAGGGCCAATACTAATTTTCACAGTGATACGATCATGGCTGAGTATGAAGCCATCTACATTCAGGCACTTGAAGGTAAATCCATGGAATAGGGAGGGGATGCTGATGGATCGGTTATTCTTAAAATCAGTACCCATTCTGGAATTGATTGAAGAAGCAGGATACGAGGCTTATTTCGTTGGCGGCTCAGTAAGGGATTATATCCTTGGCAGGCCCATTAACGATGTGGACATCGCCACTTCCGCAACACCACAGGAAATCAAAAGGATTTTTCCTAATACGGCAGATATCGGGATCGACCACGGAACAGTGCTTGTCATTACGGATACGGGTACATACGAAATTACGACGTTTAGAACGGAAAGCGGGTATTCGGACTTTCGCAGACCCGATGCTGTTCAATTTGTCCGTTCTTTGACTGAAGATTTGCAAAGAAGAGATTTTACGATGAATGCAATGGCAATGGATAAGACCGGAAAAATCATCGATCCATTTAATGGTAAGCGAGATTTGGCTGAAAAAAGGATTATCACGGTTGGCAACCCGCATGAAAGATTTCATGAGGATGCTTTGAGAATGATGCGTGCATTAAGATTCGTCAGTCAACTAGATTTTGCACTGGATACAGAAACCTTTGATTCCCTTAAAGTGAACGCCCAGATCATCAGTGAAATCGCTGTCGAAAGAATCCTGGTTGAATTTGAGAAGCTATTGGCCGGCTCCAATAAGATAAGGGCTTTCTCACTCTTGCTGGAAAGCGGTTTATATCAATACCTGCCTCTATTCTCCGGTAAAAAGGATCATTTAATGGACTTACTGAACCTGCCGCTTCATCAGCTAAAAGCGGCAGAAATATGGTCTATAATCATGGTTCACACAAAGGATCAGGAAATGGAAGAGGCCTTGAGGGAATGGAAGCTGCCATTGAAAACGATAAGAAACGTTCAACGGACGATACAGCTAGTGAAGAAAGAAGATCCATCAGCCATCGATGTATTTCAGGCAGGTCATGGCGTAACTGTACAAGCTGCTAAAGTCAGGGCGGCACTGACTGGCGGTAATGTACCGGATGCGGAGGAGAAGGCACATCAAAGCTACAATGGACTTATTATTAAACAAATGTCGGATCTTGCCGTTACGGGGACGGATTTATTGAATTGGCAACAAGAAAAGCCAGGACCATGGGTCAAGGAATACTTGGAAAAAATATTGAATGCTGTCCTGAATGAAGAATTAAGAAATGATAAAGAAGAAATAAAGAGGTGGCTGGTGAAATGCAATCTGAGTTAAGAACAAAGCTGATGGAAGCCCTCTCAAAAGCGGATGGTGCGTTTATATCCGGTCAGGAAATTGCTGAATACATTGGCTGTTCGCGCACAGCTGTCTGGAAGCATATAGAAGACCTGCGCAGTGAAGGTTATAATGTGGAAGCCGTAAGGAAAAAAGGCTACCGGATCATATCAGCGCCGGAAAAAGTGTCCGAGAGCGAAATACAGCTTGGCTTGGAAACAAAAACGATCGGCAAGATGATCCACTATCAGGAAACTGTAGAATCCACACAAAAAATTGCGCATCAACTAGCAAATGAAGGCGTTCAGGAGGGTACCCTCGTCGTTGCCGAGGAGCAGATATCCGGAAAAGGAAGGCTAATGAGATCTTGGCATTCCCCAAAATTCAGCGGCATATGGATGAGTCTCATCCTAAGACCGAAAATCCCGATTCATGAGGCTCCACAGCTTACATTATTGGCCGCGGTCGCTGTGGCTCAGGCTATAGAGGATACCACTGATCTGAAGCCACAAATAAAGTGGCCGAATGATATTTTGGTGAATCGCAAGAAAGTGGTGGGCATCCTGACGGAGATGCAGGCGGAATCAGATAGGATCCATTCTGTCATTATCGGAATTGGAATGAATATCAATCAGCAATTGGAGGATTTTCCTGAAGATCTGCAGGAAAAAGCGTCTTCCCTTCTCATAGAAAGTGGAGGGACGGTTTCTAGGTCCAAGGTCATTCAACGAGCATTGTTTCGTCTGGAAAATTTGTACGAACTCTATTTAAATCAAGGCTTCATGCCAATAAAGGATTTATGGGAGAGTTATGCGATCAGCCTTGGACAGGTTATCAAAGCAAGTACCGTTAATGACACGATTGTCGGAAAAGCATTGGGCATAACGGATTCAGGCGTTTTACTCCTTGAAGACGGCAAAGGAACCGTACATTCAATATATTCTGCAGATATTGAAATTCAGTAGGTTTTTGTCAAATTGTGAAAATTAAATAGAAATTTTGAATTTGGCTTGTTATAATGCAAGTGGGCAGTATCTCATGTGAACTGCACCCCCATAAATACCAAATTATTTGAAAATCTGCCTTGATCCAGAGAACTGGACGGGGACGGAGGGATGAAACTTCTGATGAAACAAAGGGATTGACTAAATGATAAGTGCTGTTTATTGATCGAGATGTGGCTTTTTAAGCCTTTTTTCGTGGCGAAACAGATACTTTTTTAGTCAGTCCCTTTTTTTGAGCATGAATGTATACACACCAGTTTTCGCTGATGTTTTCATCTCCTCCATCAAAAGGAGGAAACGTAATGAAATTGTCCGGAGATTTTTTGAAAATGAAACAAAATCAAGAGAAAATTGTCATGCTGACGGCTTATGATTACCCATCAGCAAAGTTAGCCGAACAATCAGGTGTAGACATGATTTTAGTCGGCGATTCTTTAGGAATGGTCGTATTGGGATATGAATCGACGATTCCGGTTACGGTGAATGACATGATCCATCATACAAAGGCAGTAAAACGCGGGGCACGGGATACATTTGTTGTGACGGATATGCCTTTTATGAGCTATCACCTATCTATGGATGAAACACTAAAGAATGCAGCCCGGATCATGCAGGAAGGTCATGCGGATGCCGTGAAGCTTGAGGGAGCGGATGATGTTGTTGAAAAAATATCAGCATTGACCAAGGCGGGCATCCCGGTAGTGGCCCATCTTGGCTTGACTCCTCAATCAGTCGGCGTTCTGGGCGGATATAAAGTGCAAGGAAAAGATGCCGAAAGTGCAGCACAGCTCTTGGAAGATGCGAGAAAGTGTGAAGCGGCGGGAGCGATGGCAGTAGTATTTGAATGTGTACCATATCAAGTGGGGGAACTCATCACACGGAACCTGGGCATTCCAACCATTGGAATTGGGGCAGGTGCTGAAACGGATGGTCAAGTCCTCGTTTACCATGATGTCATCAAGTATGGGGTAGACAGGCTTGCGAAATTCGTAAAAGTTTATGGAGATGCAAATGAACTGATTGGCCAATCGATAACAAGCTTCGTGAATGAAGTGAAATCTAAAGATTTCCCGTCGGAAGAACATACATTTACGATGAAGGAAGAGCAGCTTTCTGAACTTTACGGAGGGAAAAGATGAAAACTTTTACATCGGCAGCCGATTTGCAACTGGAACTAAGAGAGGAAAAAAGCAATCACAAAAGCATTGGCTATGTAGCGACAATGGGATTTTTACATGAGGGGCATGCAACCCTTTTGGAAAAGGCGCGCAAAGAAAATGATATTGTGGTATTGAGTATTTTTGTCAATCCGATGCAATTTGGACCCAATGAGGATTTTGAAACATATCCGCGGGATTTGGAACGGGATGAAAATGTCGCAGCCAATGGCGGAGTGGATTATCTCTTCTATCCAACAGTCCACGAAATGTACGGTGAAGAACCATCTGTGAAAGTTGTTGTCCAAAGCAGGACTGATGTTTTATGCGGCAGACAAAGGCCTGGACACTTTGATGGTGTTGCGACAGTCTTAACGAAATTCTTCAATATCATCCTTCCTGATAGAGCTTACTTTGGTAAGAAGGATGCCCAGCAAGTCGCCGTGATAGATGGACTGATCAAAGACTTCAATTTCCCTATCCAGCTAATTGCTGTAGATACCGTACGTGAAAAAGATGGATTAGCGAAGAGCTCGCGAAATGTGAACCTATCAGATCAGGAACGCTTGGAGGCTAAAGAGCTGTACCAAAGTTTATTGAAGGCTAAAGAGGCGGTTGAATCAGGTGAAAGAAATGCAGCAACCGTTACGGCTCTAGTAAGTGAACATATTGGTGCCCATACAAGTGGAGCGATCGACTATATTGAAATCTATCAATACCCGGAACTTAAACCGCTTGAATTGTTATCAGGAAACATCATCATTGCAATTGCTGTAAAGTTCAAGCATGCAAGACTAATTGATAATATCACTTTATATGTAGAATAATTCATGAAGATCTGGGGGAATTGAGATGTTTCGAACGATGATGAATGGAAAAATCCACCGTGCAAGGGTAACTGAGGCTAATTTGAACTATGTTGGCAGCATTACGATTGATGAAGACATAATTGATGCGGTGGGTATTCTGCCAAATGAAAAAGTCGCCATCGTGAATAATAATAATGGTGCACGACTTGAAACGTATGTGATTGCGGGTGAACGGGGGAGCGGTGTCGTGTGTCTGAACGGAGCGGCAGCAAGACTGGTGCAGCCGGATGATATCGTGATAATCATTTCTTATGTGATGGTTTCAGAGGATAAACTGGGGGATCATAAACCAAAAGTTGCAATCATGGATGAAAATAACAAAATCATTGATCTGATTTCAAACGAACCTGCAGCTACAATCATGTAAGCGGAGGGCCGGCACAATATGCATGGATCATGCATACAGGTGCCGGCCCTTTTCGTCCGTTGATGAACGGCTTGTTTCCTTTATTACGATTATTATGGTATAAAAAAGATAAGAGAATTCCATCAGGAAGTGGAGAAAGTGAAGTTTGAGGTGTACAATTCATGATGCAACGATATGTAGTGGTCGATTTGGAAACAACAGGGAATTCTCCGAAAAAAGGGGATAGGATTATTCAATTTGCTGGCGTGGTCATCGAAAATGACCAAATTGTGGATGAATACTCGACATATATCCACCCTGGACAGGAAATTTCCTTGTTTATTGAAGAATTGACCGGAATAAGCAACGAGACGGTAAAAAATGCACCTGACTTTGAAGATGTTGCAGAAAATATTGCCCGGCTTATAGAAGGGGCTTGTTTTGTTGCCCATAATGTTTTATTTGATTTATCTTTTCTACAGGAAGAACTAGTACGATGCGGGTTTGAGCCGTTTTATGGTTCCACCCTTGATACAGTAGAGCTAGCGAAAATATTAAAACCAACATCCGATGGATATAAGCTGCACCAGCTGGCTAAAGAAGAAAACCTTGATCATTCCAGACCCCATCAAGCGGATAGTGATGCATATGCCACCGCTTTATTATTGTTGGAATTGAAAAAAAAGCTGATGAATCTTCCAGTGATGACACTTAAACAGTTATATCGATTATCTTATTCCTTACAAAGTGAGATTTCCGAATTGATAGATGCTTGCATTGCAAGCAAACTTGCTAAAGCAGAGATCCATTCACCAGATCTTATTACTTATAGGGGCCTTGCATTTAAAAAGGCCGAAGACGAAACTGATCAAAAAGACACGGAGTCGGAATTCCCGCTCGATGATGAGGAAAAAATAGCCCTGCTTCAAAGTGCATTCCCTGCCTTTGAAGCAAGAAGCGGACAACTTGATATGATGAACTTGATTCATCATTCCTTCGAATCCAGCCAGGATGCAATCATTGAAGCTGGGACAGGTATTGGGAAATCCATAGGCTATCTGCTTCCGGCCGTTTATTTTGCAAAAAAACATCATAAACCTGTCGTCGTTTCGACGTACACGCTTCAGCTACAGGATCAACTTCTTCAAAACGAGGTTCCCAAGCTTAAAAAGATACTTCCCTTCTCCTTTCAAGCTGTTTTGCTAAAGGGGAGAAGTAATTATTTGAGCTTGGCAAAGTTCGAAAGGGCATTGCGTGAGAAGGAAGATAATTATGAAACGGCATTAACGAAAATGCAGATATTGGTTTGGCTTACCGAAACCGTAACAGGCGATAAAGATGAATTGAATCTTACAAGCGGCGGTCAGCTATTTTGGAATAGGCTTCAAAGTGATGGTCTTACATACGCCGGATTAAAACAGCCCTGGCTTGAATTGGATTTTTTTGAACGGGCAAAAAGAACAGCTGCCAAGGCGGATATCATCATCACTAACCATTCATTTTTAATGACCGATCTGCTTACAGAAGATGCCTTGATTCCAAAAAAAGGGTATTTGATTCTCGATGAAGCGCACCATTTGGAACAGGCTGCATCCAAACAGCTTGGGAGCAGGCTTAATTACATTTCGGTGAAGACGGTTTTGAACAGACTGGGGACATCAGATCAAAAGCAATTATTATATAAATTGGACAGGATGCTCTTAAATAATGGATTGGCTGATGGGAAGTCCCACTATGAATTAGATCAAAAGCTTAGTGATTTTTCCTATGAATTCGAACAGCTTTTTTATTACATTTCCAATCAGGCGGAAAAACTTTCACGTTCCATGGGTCCGAAACGGCTTTCATTCAAAATAGATGATGGGAGATGGGGTAAAGCGATTCTGGTCGCTGAGCGATTGGTGGATTTATTAGGATACATCATCATGGAGTTAGAAAAAAGATTGGCTCTTTTATTGAATAATGAGTCCCCCTTAGGAAAAAATTCATTATTTCACTTGAATGATATCGAGGTGCTGCTTGGACATTTACAGGATACCAGGGACTCCTTGCATGAATTTTTCATCAAGCCGCATGAAGAAAATATTTATTGGCTTGATTATACGAATGCAGCACCCCAGCATGGGGTGACTTTGACGGTTCAGCCGATTGCAGGAAGTAAACGGTTATGGGATTCCTATTTCGGACGCCAAAAAAGTGTGGTCATGACATCGGCAACCCTCGTGGTGAAGGATTCTTTTAAGTATTTTAAAGAACAACTCGGTTTAGAGAATGAACCAATGCAGACAGCAAGTTTTCCTTCACCCTTTCCTTATAAGGAACTCGTAAAGGTACTGGTTCCAAATGATCTACCAGATATCAATTGCTTATCGGTGGAGGAATTCTCCGAAACCGCGGCAAACCATATTATTGCTGCCGCTCAAGCAGCGAAAGGGAGGATGATGGTATTATTCACCTCGCATGAAATGCTGAGGGCGACCTATCATTCCATCAAAGACAGTGGGGTACTGGATGAGTTCACCCTGTTTGCACAAGGGATTTCTGGCGGAAGCAGGATGAGGCTGCTCAGGAATTTCCAAAACTTCGAGAAAGCCGTCCTGTTTGGGACAACCAGCCTATGGGAAGGCGTCGATATCCCAGGCGAGGATTTATCTTGTTTAATCATTGTCAGGCTGCCATTTTCGCCACCGGATGAACCAGTGACAGCTGCAAAATGCCAACTTCTCGAGAAGCAAGGGCGTAACCCTTTTTCCGCGTATTCTTTACCTGAAGCCCTGTTAAGGTTCCGGCAAGGATTCGGCAGGCTTATACGCACGCCAGAAGATAAAGGGGTTATGGTTATTCTTGATCGCCGCATCATCACTGCCAAATATGGCCCTGAATTTCAAAAGGCCATTCCGGAAGTGGACTGGCACCAGGCCTCAATAACAGAAATGGCTGAAATGATAGAGAAGTGGATCTAAAGAATCTTTAGATTTTTCATTAATCTAAAATGAATTTTTAAGAATTTATAAAGAAAAATAACCTTTGAACTGGTATAATGTGATAGGTGGTAAAGCCTTCGAATCCTATTCATACCAGTGGTTGTTGACAATTTATTAAAATGGAGGGGCGTTTTCATGGAAAGTAAAATCGAAGTAATTTCAACAGTCAGGTTGCAACATTCTCCTGATCTGTATAAAATTGTGGATTCCTTGAACCGAACATTGAAAAAAGATGATTTGATGTTCGGTCTGGCATTGGATTCCGAAGATCAAGAAAAAGCGATATTTACAATTTATCGTACATAGAAAGAGGGAAAAGCAGCTTTGAAAAAATGGTTGATTATTGCTTCTATCCTGGTCCTTTGTTTTATCGGATTTGTCAGCGGGGCATATATTAAAGCGTTGCAGCCTAAAAAAGAGGCTGGTAATGAGGCTTTTAAAAAGGCGAAGGAAGAGGGCGGCCTTGTGACCATGGAAGAATTCTACCTTTATAATGGGCAGGATTCATACTCCGTCATCATTGGTAAGGGAGAAAAAGGGACTAAAAAAATAGTCTGGCTTCCTGAGGATAAGAAGAAAGAAATAGTAGTGGAAAACTATAAAGATGGTAAATCCAAAAAAGAGATCTTGAACATTGTCAAAGAAAAGCTTAATCCCCAAAAAATCATTTCGGTTAAGCTGGGCATGGAAAAGAACGTTCCGCTTTGGGAAGTAACGTATCTTGATGAATCCGAGCGTTTTAACTATGACTATTATGATTTTAAAACTGGGGAATGGCTAAAGTATTATCGAAGCATTTAGAATGGAGGATTAATTTAAAATGAAATTAGCGAACCGGGTTCAGTCATTAACGCCATCAACAACATTGGCCATTACGGCAAAAGCAAAGGAACTTAAGGCCCAGGGTCTAGATATAATTGGTTTGGGTGCTGGTGAACCAGACTATAATACGCCCCAACATATCATAGATGCAGCACTTCTATCCATGAATGAAGGTCAAACTAAATACACGCCATCCGCTGGTCTGCCGAAGCTAAAAGAAGCAATTGCGGCTAAATTGAAGCGTGATCAAGGCTTGGAATACAAACCATCTGAAATTTTAGTTGGTTCAGGTGCAAAGCACGCGCTTTACACATTGTTTCAAGCCATCCTGGATGAAGAAGATGAAGTCATTGTTCCGATACCTTATTGGGTGAGCTATCCTGAGCAAATCAAGCTTGCTGACGGAAAGCCAGTTTATGTAGTCGGTACGGAAGAAAATCAATATAAAATCACAAAAGAACAATTGGAACAAGCAATTACCGAAAAAACGAAAGCCGTTATCATCAATTCGCCAAGCAATCCAACGGGCATGCTTTATTCCAGGGAAGAATTGGCGGCTATCGGGGAAGTTTGCCTGGCTCATGATATCTTGATCGTTTCCGACGAAATTTACGAAAAATTGGTTTATGGAAATGCTAAACATACATCCATTGCAGAGATTTCACCTGAATTGAAAAAGCAAACGATCATCATCAACGGTGTTTCTAAATCGCATTCGATGACTGGATGGAGAATTGGTTATGCTGTCGGTGAAGAATCCATCATTAAAGCAATGACGAACCTTGCCAGCCATAGCACATCTAATCCTACCACAACTGCTCAATATGGTGCGATTGCGGCTTATGAGGGTACACAAGAGCCTGTTGAAGAAATGCGTCAGGCGTTTGAAGGCCGTTTGAATAAGATATATGATAAATTGGTTGAAATTCCAGGCATTAGCTGCATTAAACCACAAGGGGCATTTTATTTATTCCCGAACGTTAAACATGCGGTTGAATTAACAGGGTACAGCAATGTCGAAGATTTCACGACTGCGTTGCTGGAAGAAGCTCAAGTGGCTGTTATCCCAGGTTCAGGGTTTGGTGCACCTGATAACATCAGACTCTCTTATGCAACTTCACTGGAACTGCTGGAAGCAGCAGTTGAAAGAATACATTCATTCGTTAAATCCAAAATGGCATAATTTTTTAATAACCTGCCGGCCTGGCTACATCAGGGTCTGCAGGTTTTTTTTTTGAATTATATTTTGATATGGTACTTTCGGGGAGAAGACATGATAAGTATTTTAGCTCACTTCACTATGGCAAGGGAAGGTGAATTACTGGCCTCCCTTCATCAATGGAGTTTTTTGTCCCATTAAGACCTTCAGAGAAAACAGTTCATTAAACAAGCTTGTAAAGAATAAAGAAAATCATATATGATTTTTAATAAAAATCGATTGCAATCATATATGATTTCATATATGATGAAAATATGGAAGAGAAAAACAAAAACCCCAGCAAAAAGCAAATAGCTTATGAGCACCTTCGTAAATTAATTTTGGATGGAACATATGGTTCCGGACAGCGGATCATCATTGATCAAAAGGCAAAAGAACTAAGTTTAAGTCCGATTCCTGTCAGGGAAGCGATCAGACAGCTTGAATCTGACGGCCTTATTCAATATAAGCCTTATAGTGGAGCAGTTGTAACAAGCATAAATGAAAGCGAATACATTGAAACCCTTTCAGTTTTATCTTTGCTTGAAGGATATGCGGCTGCCCTCAGTTCTTTAACGATGAATGATCAAGATTTTGAAAATCTGATTAATTTAAACAAAGAAATGGAAAAAGCCCTCCATAACTTTGAATTAGAGCTGTTTGGTAAGTTAAACGAATGTTTCCATGCACAAATTTATGAAAAGTGCGGAAATTCCTTTTTAAAGGAGGAAATTAAACAGGCGCAGCAAAGAATGAATAGAGTCAGAAAGTCCATGTTCACAATGGTGCCGCAACGCGCAGTCCAATCGATTCGAGAACATGAAAGCATCATAAAGCTTTTAAAGGAAAAAGCATCTTTTGAAGAAATTGAATCATTGGTGAGAAAGCATAAATTGAATGCCATTAGTACATTCAAGCAGAGGGCGGAAACTAATCACGATCAGGCACTTTGATGACCCAGGCTTTGTTTTATAATAGTCGATCGATTATTCATAAAAGCAAAGCCGATTTTTTCACTTTGATTATTCCGAATATTCAAATAAATGGAAGGGTGGTAGAAAAAATGTACGAGGAAATCAAAAGTCGGTTAAGAGGATCAATAGCTCCAGTTATCACTCCGTTTGATGACAAGATGGATGTGGATGTAAAGGCAATTGAAAATCTGGTAAACTGGCATATTGAAAGCGGTTCCCATGGAATCTCGGTATGCGGGACTACCGGCGAGCCGAGTTCTTTAACGATTGAGGAACGGGAATTAGTGATGGAAACGGCAATTAGAACAGCGAAATCCCGTGTTCCAGTTGCACCAGGTACAGGATCTGCCAATCAGAAAGAAACGTTGCATTTGACAAAAAGGGCACAGGAAATGGGGGCGGATGCTGCTTTAGTCATCGTTCCTTATTACAATAAGCCGAATCAACAGGCACTTTACAATCATTTTAAGACGGTAGCCGATTCCGTTGATATCCCGATTATCGTTTATAACATTCCCGGAAGAACGGGGACGAATTTAGAAGTGAAGACATTGGCACGCTTAGCTGAAGATTGCGAAAATATTATTGGTGTAAAGGAATCTAATAAGGATTTCGAACATGTGAACCGTGTCTTATTGAATTGTGGAAGGGATTTTCTTTTATATTCGGGCATCGAATTATTATGCTATCCAATGTTGGCTATTGGAGGGGCAGGACATATTAGTGCTACAGCTAATATCACTCCTAAAGAAGTGGCGGAAATTTATAATCATTGGGTCGATGGTGATGTGGAAAAGGCACTTGATCTCCATTACAAATTAATGCCATTGAATGATGTTTTGTTTAAAGAAACCAATCCAGGACCATTAAAGGCTGCGATGGGGATGATGGGGAAAATCAATCCTGCATTGAGGCCGCCAATGGGACCGCCTTCGGGACCGTTAGAGAAAGAACTGCGTGAAACCCTTCAATCATACGGATTGATTGACCAAATAATCCAGTCATAATTGCTAAATTGGGAAGATTGCACTAATCCAAACGATTATTGTCATCTTCCCGAATTAATTTTAAAGGAGGATTTATCATGCAAACTTTTCCCGTGCAAGATGTCAAGCATTACATCAATGGTCAATTTGTTGATGGTATTTCAGGAAAAACATTTGAAAATCTAAGCCCTTTTAATAATCAGGCAATCAATATTGTGGCAGAAGGGTTTAAAGAGGATATTGATCAAGCGGTAGCTGCTGCAAGAGCTGCATTCGATAACGGTCCATGGAGAACGATGAAAGTGGAAGAAAGGTTGAAGTACATTAATAGGATTGCTGATTTAATTGAGGAAAATGCCGAAGAAATTTCCTTTTTGGAATCGCTTGATACAGGGTTGCCGATTAGCCAGACAAAAAAACAGGCGGCAAGGGGAGCGGAGAATTTCCGTTTTTATTCTGAAATGGTGAAAATCAGGCTAATAGGAGAGTCATATCAAGTGGATGACACTTTCATCAATTATACGATTCATAAACCAATAGGCGTGGCAGGATTAATCACTCCTTGGAATGCGCCTTTCATGTTAGAAACCTGGAAAATCGCCCCGGCTCTGGCTACAGGTAATACATGTGTCCTTAAACCGGCGGAATGGTCTCCATTGACTGCCAATAAATTGGCACAAATCATTGACCAATCCGGTCTGCCGAAAGGGGTATTCAATATCGTTCACGGTTTTGGGGAGACAGCAGGGGCGTCCTTGGTTGCCCATCCTGAAGTCCAATTGATATCCTTTACCGGAGAAACGACGACTGGCGCTGAAATCATTAAAAATGGTGCGGATACAATGAAACGTTTTTCCATGGAGCTCGGGGGCAAATCGCCAGCGGTCATCTTTGGAGATGCCGATCTGGAAAAGGCCCTGGATTCAGTGGTTTGGGGAATTTATTCATTCAATGGGGAGCGATGCACAGCCAATTCCAGATTATTTGTCCATGAATCGATAATAGACCAGTTCGTTGCAGAATTGAAGGAACGTGTTCATAATATAAAAATTGGAAACCCAATGGACCCAGAAACGGAAATCGGACCGCTGATCCATCGTAACCATTTTAATAATGTCTCCCGTTATCTGGATATAGCAAAAGATGAAGGGGCGCAAATTGTAAGCGGTGCCATACCGAGTGCGTTCAAGGAAGGGAATTATATTGCCCCGACGCTTCTCTTGAACTGTACAAATGAGATGACGGTAGCCCAGGAAGAGATTTTTGGACCAGTCATGGCAGTCATTCCTTTCAAGACTGAAGAGGAAGTACTGAGAATGGCAAACGATGTAAAGTATGGGCTAGCTGCTTATGTATGGACCAATGATATGAAACGTGGACATAGGTTTGCTCAAGCTGTCGATAGCGGGATGGTCTGGGTGAATTCCCAAAACGTAAGGGATTTGCGGATACCATTTGGAGGATCAAAATATAGTGGGGTAGGACGTGAAGGTGGCCATTATAGCTTTGAATTCTACACGGAAACACAAGTTATTCACGTAGCAATTGGGGAACATCACATTCCGAAATTTGGAGATATAAAACGAAATGCCGTTTCTTCTGCTGAAAAATAAACCGGGTTTCATTTAAGAAGGGGAGAATACTATGAATTTTTCTATTATTCGTGTTGCAAGAACGATACTTAATGTAACAGATTTAGATAAATCAAGAGCCTTTTATGTGGATGCTTTAGGTTTCATTGAAACGGAAAGAACAAATGATCACATATATTTACGTGGTTTAGAGGAAGCGCATCATCACTCTCTTATCTTGCAAAAGGCAGAAAAGCCAAGCGTTGAAGCGATAGGATACAAGGTTGAAAAAGAGGAAGACCTAGAAAAATTGGAATCTTTCTTCATGTCCAAGGGAATGAAGATGAAGTGGATGAAGGAAGGAACACAGCATGCACTAGGCAAGTCGCTCCGGGTTCAGGATATTTCAGGATTGCCGGTTGAGTTTTTTAGCAAAATGGATAAAGCAGAGAGATTGCTGCAACGATTCGATATGCATAGGGGTTCAAGGGTCCAAAGGATCGATCATGTAAATTGTAGTGTAACGAATGTGCAAAGAGCCCATGATTTTTATGTGAAAGAATTAGGTTTTGCCTGCTCGGAAGATACAGTGGATGAATCGGGTCAATTATGGGCAACGTGGCTGCATAGAAAGCAAACGGTCCATGACCAGGCATTCATGAACGGACTTGGTCCAAGACTTCATCATGTAGGCTTCTTTCTGCCTGACCCCCTTGCACTTATCCATGCCTGTGATGTACTGGCATCACTAGGATATGCCCAGTCCATCGAACGCGGTCCCGGAAGGCATGGCCTATCCAATGCATTCTTCCTATATTTAAGAGACCCGGACGGTCACAGAATCGAATTATATAATGGGGATTACTTAACAGCTGACCCGGATACCGAACCGATTCATTGGGATTTGAATGATCCAAGGCGTCAGACCTTCTGGGGAGCCAAAGCTCCGGATTCATGGTTTGATGAGGCTTCTGCTGTTCTAGATATAATATCAGGTGAAGAAGTTCCTCTTGAAGAACCGATTCTGGCAAAAAGCAAGCCCGAATTCATCATCTGAAAAGAAGCGGGGGGGGGGGGGATAGGGTGAATGATTGTGCTTCCCGGCAAAACATATTGAAAATCATGATCAATTTGGAGAGGGCGGACATATATCTGTTCACCGCTTAAGGGAACAGAACTGGTGAATAGTTGATGGAAAACTGCTCGATTTTGGAAGATTTGTTTACTGAGTTCTTAATGTAACCTTTCACAAAGAAAAGGAAGAAAGATGGATTTGGATATCATTCATGTTCAGCGCCCACTTGAGTTGGCACTTACATTTCAATGATTCTCTTAAATTGGAAGGAAAGGAGATTCATATCAAATGGAAAAGTGAAAGAATAAAGAAGTCGAAAAAGATGACGGATATGCGAGCCAAGACTATTACTTAAAAGATATGGTCAAAGGAAAGGGCAGCAGTGGGAACTTACTGCTGCCCTATCTGTAAGCGTCATCGGTTAGACAAAAGGAGTACGGAGAGCTTAAGAATTGGGGATTTATACCTCTTGCAGCAAATGAGTTTGTTTGGGTTAGGGGATCGAGGGGGATATGGGCCAATAAGCAAGCGGCGGATTACTAGTACCGTCTTTGGAAAAATATAAACAAGTAGAGGTGTGAATTGATGGTTCGGTTGGAAAAAAACCTTGAAGAATCAGAACAAACTAATCTAGTGGATTATGAAAAGATTGTTGCCTCCAAAGAGTTTCAGAATATGCTTTCCGATAAAAAGAAATTCATCATCCCTTTTACAATTTTCTTTATGGGATATTCCCTGCTTTTGCCCTTCTTAGTTTTTTACACAAATATCCTGGATCACCCTTTCATAGGAGACATAACATGGGCGTGGGTGTACGGTGTCTCCATTACGGTTATGTCTGTATGGGTTTGCAGCATATATGTAAGGAAATCAGAAGGAATCGATGAACAAATAAAAGAAATCATCGAGAAAGAAGGGCTTTGAATCATGAATTGGACAGTTATTATTCTCTTTGCACTAATGTCGATAGGCACCCTTTTCATTACGTATTTCGCTTCAAAAAAAACTAAAACGGCAGGCTCTTTTTATACGGCTGGGGGCGGTTTGACCGCTAGGCAAAATGGACTTGCACTGGCCGGGGATTTTATGTCGGCATCCACGTTTTTAGGGTTGATTGGAGCATTTTCCTTAACGGGGTATGATGGATTTTTCCTGATGTATGGAGCACTTGTATCATTCCTTGTCGTGTTATTCCTAGTGGCTGAACCTTTAAGGAACTTAGGGAAATACACATTGGCTGATATGGTGACTACAAGGTTTAAATATAAACAGGTCCGGGGAGTGACCGCTTTCAATACCTTGGTGATATCAGTCATGTACATGCTGGGTCAACTTGTTGCTGCAGGTGCTTTATTTAAATTGCTTTTAGACATCCCGTATAATACCTCTGTCATCATCGTAGGTATTGTAATGTTGGTATTTGTTCTATTTGGGGGGATGACGGCGACGAGCTGGGTGCAGATCATTAAAGCCATCCTGCTGATTGGCGGAGTGTTTATATTATTCATGATCGTCATGTGGAAGTTGAATTTTAGTTTCATCGGAATTTTCACGGAAATGAAAACAGCGACACCCATGGGTGCAGATTACCTGAAGGCAGGTATTAAATATGCCAGTGGGTGGGATGCAGCTTCCTTGTCTCTGGGCCTAATTCTGGGAACGGCAGGTCTACCGCACATATTAATCCGTTTTTTGACTGTCCCGAATGCACAAGTGGCAAGGAAGTCGGTTGTTTGGGTGATGTGGATTATGGGTGCTTTTCATATCATGGTCATTTTTCTCGGATTCGGTGCTGCGAAGTTGGTTGGAACATCGAATATCATGGCCGCTAATCCAGCGGGTAACATGGCTGCACCTTTATTGGCCCAACTTGTGGGCGGGGACATCTTATTCGCCTTTATTGCGGCCGTTTCCTTTGCAACGATACTCGCAGTTGTTGCGGGAATCGTTTTAACAGGTGCTACGGCATTTTCACATGATTTTTACAATGAAATATTAAAAGATGGAAAAGCTACGGAAAAACAGCAAATGACTATGGCTAGATGGGCTTCCATTGGTGTGACTGCACTTGCAATCGTTTTATCATTAGGTCTGCAGGAATTCAATGTAGCGTTTCTGGCATCGATTGCCTTTACATTGGCCGCCAGTTCGAATTTACCAGTCATCCTTCTTACGATCTATTGGAAAAAATTCAATAAAACCGGTGCAATAGTCGGTATGATGACAGGTCTTTTTGGTACACTTTTGCTCGTGGCACTAAGTCCAAATGTCTGGAACCCGGTCCCCGGAGCCACCATTATGACAGGTGACCCGATTTTTCCTTTGAATTCACCAGGAATCGTTTCCATTCCGCTTGGGTTCCTTGCATGCTATTTGGGTGCCATGCTCGGTAACCGCAGGACTGGTTTGGAAACGGTTACAAAAGACAATTATAATGAAATCCTCGTAAAGTCCAATACCGGTCATGATGTTAAGGGTGTTTTGCGACATTGAATGATGTGCCTATAAATAAAGTGCAGGTCATCGCACTTGTGAATCGAATTTAAAAAGCAGCCATCTAGGTTGCTTTTTTTCTTTTTCATTGGAATAGAAATTCAAACCAACACCATAGATTATGAGAAGAGGTACAAATGATATGAAGGTTTAAGGATAACTGGCCATTCATTCAGAAAATGTTTCTAGAAATTTGACGGCGCCTTTGGAAAGATAGCGTTCTTCGAGCCAAATAAGGGCGGCTTCGGATTGTACTTCACAATCTATCAATTCGACAATTTTTATACCCTGGGTTGAAAACGATTTGGATGTGGTACGTGGCATGATGGTAGCGCCTATTCCCTCCTTCACTAAAGATAATATCATTGCAGCATCAGGACATTCACATAGAACCGCAGGTTCAAATCCATGTCTGAAGCACTCATCCACTATAAGTTCATAAGTACCTGGACCGCTTACCCTATGCAGCAATAAGAGGGGAAATTCCTTAATTTGTTTAAATTCGATGCAGTCTGGGATATCCCAATCATTTGGGGTGACAAGTACAAAATCTTCCGGTGGAAGGTTAACCGATGAGAATCGCTTCCCGTTAATTGGGAGTCGCACAATGGCCAACTCGATTTCCCTGTTTATTAAGCCTTCCGTCAAACGGTACGTATCTCCTTCCATTAACTTGAAGCGTATCTCAGGAAACTTTGCTCTAAAGGTTTTCATCCTTTGTGGAATGTAAGAAAAGCAAGTTTTTACTGACCCTATGGAAAGAGTGCCCTTTACCCCTTTACTGACTTCCTTCACTTCCAGAAGTGTTTCTTCAAACTGGTTCAATAGAGCTTCAGCTTTTTTATATAGGACATGGCCAGTTTCAGTGAGTTCAAGTTTCTTTCCATTCCGATCGAAAAGTTTTTCACCGATTTCCATTTCCATCAATTTAAGTTGCTGGCTAAGGGGCGGTTGAGCCATATGCAATTTTTTTGCAGCTTTTGTTACTTGTTCTTCCTGAACGATTGTCACAAAATATTTTAACTGCCGAATGTCCATTTGATACACCTCATACATATGATTTACATATACATATTGAATTTTTTAAGTATTTTATATATATCATAACACATGGTATATTTTGTTATAGAAATTAATTCAATATTTAGAATTTATTATATTGTAAGCGCTTCATTTACATTGATGCTAAAGGGGGATGCAAGCATGCCGGCTAAAACAGGTAAAGAATATATCGATAGGGTAGACAAAGCAAAGGCGAATGTATGGATAAATGGAGAGCAAGTAAAAGATAAGATCAGTCAACACCCAGCTTTTAAAGGGGTCATGAAAACACAGGCTGAATTATATGATTTGCAGCATGATTCCGCGAAAAATGACATCATGACTTATATTTCACCAACTTCAAACGAAAGAGTAGGGACCTCATTCATGCAGCCGCGGACTAAGGAAGACCTTGAAAAAAGGAGGAAAATGATTCAAGAATGGGCAAGGCATAATAATGGAATGATGGGACGTTCCCCTGACTATATCAACAGTGGGATGATGGCGTACGGTACTGCAGCGGATATGTTCGGCACTCAGGATTCGGCATTTGCAAAAAATATGAAGGATTATTATGAGCTCTGCCGGGAAGAGGATTTGTCGTTGACACATACCTTGATTCAACCCCAAGTTAATAGGGGAGTTAGTGCCGCAAAGCTTCCGGACCCTTACATCGCTGCACGGATTGCTGGCAAGAATTCAGAAGGGCTTATTATAAAGGGAGCCAGATTATTAGCTACACAAGGTGGAATAACGGATGAAATCATGGTTTTCCCTTCAACATTGCTAAAACAATCAGAAGAAGAAAACCCTTATGCATTCGCATTCTCCATACCAAATAATACACCGGGGTTGAAATTCATCTGTCGTGAATCATTCGACTATGGCAAATCACATTTTGACCATCCACTTGGTTCACGATTTGAGGAAATGGATACGATTATCGTTTTTGATGATGTAGTCGTTCCTTGGAATCGGGTATTTGCATATGGGGATGTCGGCATTTGCAACCAGGCTTATAATGAAAGCAATGCAGTTGTTCATATGACCCATCAGGTGGTATCGAAGAATATCGCCAAAACCGAGTTCATTCTGGGGATTTTGCAACTTATGGTGGAAACCATCAATATTGGGCAATACCAGCATGTTCAGGAGAAAATCTCGGAAGTCATCATAGCGCTTGAAACGCTAAAGGCTTTCATTACAGCTTCGGAGGCAAACGCGAAAGTGGATAAATGGGGAATGATGACACCTGATTTTACACCATTAAACATTGCCCGTAATTATTATCCGAAGATTTACCCTAGATTCAGTGAAATAATGCAGCTTCTTGGAGCTAGCGGCTTAATGGCGATTCCAAATGAAGCCGATTTCAATTCCGAGCTTCGACCGGATTTGGATAAATATCTTCAAGCCGCGAATGGCGGAGCCTATGACAGGGTAAAATTGTATCGTCTCGCATGGGATGTATGCATGAGTTCATTTGGATCCAGGCAAACGCTGTACGAAAGATTCTTTTTTGGAGATCCGGTCCGTATGGCGAGCGCTTTATATAACGGCTATGATAAACAGGAATATGTGGATCGTGTCAAGGAGTTCTTGAACCGCACTGAAAACCTTGCAGAAATAAACTGAGCACGGCAGCATTGGCAAAACATTTTAATTTAAAGGCCTTCCCGATGATGAGGAAGGCCTTTAAATATGAAATCTTGTTCATTTATTATATCGTTTATGGATATTATTCTTTTTATATGTGCCAAAGTCACTGAATTCCGTAAGTTCCATGGAGAGGGCAAGATACCTTTTTGAAAAGAGGGATGACAAATGGGTTTCCATCGTTTCGAAAAGTTGGTCACATACTTTGGTTTTATCACTGTCCTGGCGTCCAGCGCCAATTTTTAGTACGGCATGAACAAAGGCATCATCCTCTGTACCATCGGCAACACGATAATGCTTCAATTCAATGGCCCGGGAACGAATGCCGCCAATTGGAAAGATGGAAGGATAAGATATCAGTACATCATTCACCTTCCTTAATAAGTTGTCAATCTGGATTTCATCTTTGATATTATCCGTATATTCAATAATAATATGAGGCATGTGATTAGTCCCTTCCGTTAATTCTGGATTTTAGGTGAGGCAGATCCCCGCCTTCAGTAAATATATCGTCACCGACTATTGTGCTGACGAGTTTCCCGATACCTTCAATTTCAGTGATGATTTCATCGCCTACAGCAGTATCCGCCAATCCTTCTGGTGTGCCTGTCAATATGATATCGCCTGGTCTCAATGTCATGAAGCTGCTAAAATATTCAATTAAATCAGCAATGCTGAAAATCATGTCTTTCGTGTTGCCTTGCTGAGTCAATTTTCCGTTGACGTAGGTTTTGATGGCAAGATTCGAAGGATCTGGAATATCTTTGGCATCGACTAGCCACGGCCCAATGGGGGTGCAGGTATCGCGATTTTTGACCTTTAAGTTCGGTCGGTAGTAATTCTCCAGATAATCCCGTATTGCATAATCATTTGCGATCGTATATCCACTTACATACTTAAAGGCTTCTTCCTTTTTTATGTTCTTCGCCTTTTTTCCGATGACGACTGCCAGTTCACATTCATAATGCATATAAGCTGCATCTGCAGGCCGTCTTGTCTGTCCCCGGTGGCCGATAAAGGTATTGGGACCTTTTAAGAACGCAAGGGGTTCTTCCGGGGCTTTAAAAGCAAGCTCCTTCGCATGGTCTGCATAATTCAAGCCAAGCGCGAAGACAGTTCGTGGTTCCACCGGGGGAAGCCAGACAACATTCTGCTCATTGACAATCCGGCCATCCGCCAATTGTAGCTGGCCATGATATTCAATTGCTGGATGTATGGCACCTGCATAGGCTACACGTGCTCTCTTCATAAAATCCCCTCCAGTGACAGTTTTTCTTCGGAAATGATGGTATTTTCCAAATATCCGATTTCGTCAATTTCTATTCTGACATGATCATTGGCTTTTGCCAGCGGTGCATTCTCTGGAACTCCAACCAGAAGGACGTCACCCGTACTCAAAGTCATGAAGTCTGTTACATCCTCAATAAGGCGTGATATGGAGCGAATTAGATTTGAAGTTGAATTTTCTTGCCTTAGCTCTCCATTTATATATACACGGATTCCTAAAGAATCGGGGTTGGATATAAATTCCTTGGATACGACCCAGGGACCGATCGGGCAAAATCCATCACGGGCTTTATGGCGGATAGCAGGGCGGAAAACGCTTTCATGAGGGATGCTAATATCATTGGCAATCGTAAATCCTTCTATATAATCCAATGCATGTTCTTTCTTGACTCTTGTGGCCGTTTTACTGATTACAATTCCAAGTGCGGCCCCGATTTCCAATTCAGGTATGCTGTTTGGAAGGGGAACTGGATTTGAAAAAGAGGAAAACGTGTTTCTAGGTTTAATATAAAGGATCGGCCCTTTAGGAGGTTCATTATAGGGAGGATGGTCGAACTTTCCCTTCAATCCTTCCAATGATCCTTTATAGTTTAATAATGTTCCATATACCGTTCCAGAAATAGGGTTATCCAACTTTATTTGTGATACCTCATACTTATTACCGTCCATTAATATATAGCGGTTCGACAGTATTTCGATTTCTTCGGAATAATCTGACTTTTGGAGCTTCACCCTTGCTTTTTTCATGGACACTCACCCCTTGATTTTTTATTAATCATATATGATATCGTATATGATTTTTTGCTTAAGTTCAACAAATTTAGATTATTCAGTATAATTAGACAAAAAATGTTAGAAAAAAGATTGGTTTCAACAGAAAAATGCCTTGAACATTTAGTTAGTATGAAGCTAGGAATTCAAATTGAAAGAATGTGAATGGGGGATGTTCCAATGATGAATGGCAAAGAGTATTTAGAAAGTTTACGAGATGGAAGAACTGTATTCTTGAACGGCGATAAGGTAGATGATGTGACGACACACCCGGCATATCGCAATTCTGCCAGATCAATTGCCCAACTATATGATGCTCTCCATGATCCGGTAAGTGCACGGATTTTAACGGCCAGGACAGATGCAGGCCATACTACCCATAAGTTTTTCAAGGCTTCAAAGAACGCAACAGAGCTGCTTGAAGCAAGGGATGCCATAGCACAATGGTCAAAATTGAGCTATGGTTTCATGGGTCGTACGCCTGATTACAAAGCTGCTTTTACAGGATCATTGGGACCGTATAGCGATTTTTATAAGGGATTTGAAGATAATGCGAAAAGATGGTATGAAAAAACCACAAGGGACGTTCCCTTCTGTAACCATACAATTATAAATCCGGCAATGGATAGGAATAAACCGCTACATGAAAATAAAGAGGTTTTTGTGCGTACTGTAGAAGAACGGGATGATGGAATAACCGTAAGCGGAGCCAAAATGGTTGGAACTTCTGCAGCTCTTACGAATTACAATTTTGTCGCGAATTATTCTCCTGTCGATCTTGGGGAAGGAGATAGAAGCCATGCATTGATTTTCTTTGTGCCGATGAATGCGCCGGGATTAAAAATGATCAGCAGACAGTCTTTTGAAGAAACGGCTGCCAAGACAGGCACTCCTTTCGATTACCCGCTTTCAAGCCGGTTCGACGAAAATGACGCAGTCATCGTCCTAGATCATGTTTTCATCCCATGGGAGAATGTATTCGCCTATAATAATGTGGAAATTGCCAATGGATTTAGATCCAAGACTGGGTGGATGAACCGATATACATTTCATGGCTGTACACGCTATGCGGTGAAATTGGACTTTATGGCTGGGCTTCTAATGAAGGCTACGGAAATGGCAGGAACGAATCAATTTAGGGGAGTTCAAGCCAATATCGGGGAAGTGCTTGCTTACAGGAATATGTTTTGGGCAATCTCGACAGCGATGGCTGCAGATCCGATGGAAGGGCCCAATGGCACCGTTCTGCCCAATAGCACATACGCAACTGCATATAGGGTGTTCGCACCTATGGTTTGGCCAAAGGTGAAACAGATATTTGAACAGGTTGTAGCAGGTAATCTCATTCAACTCCCATCAAGCTCCAAAGATTTTTTAAACCCTGAGGTCCGTCCGTATCTCGATAAATATTATAAGGGTTCAGGCGGGGTTTCGGCTGTGGAAAGGGTAAAACTGATGAAACTTATATGGGATTCCATCGGAACGGAATTTGGTGGAAGGAATGAGTTATATGAAATCAATTATGCGGGTAACCATGAAAATATTAGGCTTGAAACCATGAAAATGGCAGATTCAAATGGACAATCGGATAAATTCAAAGCTTTTGTGGACTCGGCAATGGACGATTATGACCTTCATGGCTGGACAAATGATAAGTGGATAAATGAAGATGAAGATTAATGCATTGATGCTGATTTGATCCAGCTCTGAATGAATTAATCTGATTAAGAAAACGTGAAAAAGAAATGTTTGTATCGGACTCCCACCGGCCTTTCCACCACTGCGTGATATGAATGCGTTTACATTTTATCTTGATAGGTAAGGTGTGGAAAAAGTATAATATTATGTAAAAGGAAAGCCCAGGGGGAATCATGACGAATCTTTTGAATCTTAAGAATGATAAAGGTGAAATTCATTTAAATGATGAGAGGATGATCCTGACTTCCTCTTCAATTTTCGGTACCCTAAGAAAAGATTTGATCGAAAATATTGGATTTGAAAGGATGAAGTCTTTTTTAATACGTTATGGCTGGAATATCGGAGTCAATGATGCTAAAAAGGCACTAAAAGGGAATTTGTCAACGGTTAAGGAAATACTGAGGCAAGGGCCCATTTTACATATGCTGCAGGGTTATACAAAAGTTAATACTACGAAACTGGAATTATCAATGCATAATCAAACGGATGTACACTCTGTGAAGGTGGAAGGGGTTTGGGTGAATTCCTATGAGGCAGAGGAACATATCACCCAGACAGGCATCGCAAAAAAGCCAGTCTGTTATACATTGACGGGTTATGCAAGTGGATTTTATTCAACGGTCTGCGGTCATGAAGTGATTTTTAAGGAAAGTGCCTGTAAGGGAGCAGGCCAATTAGAGTGTATATACGAAGGTAAATCGATACATTTATGGGGCATGGAGATTCAGGATGAGTTGAAATATTATAAAAGCAAACCGATTGTTCAAGAGCTTGCCGTGACATATGAAAAGCTGCTGGAGGAACGCAATAGTTTGTCAAAAGTGATGGATATTCATAATTTGCTGACAGAAGAGTTAATTAACGGAAGAAGCCTTCAATCGATTGTGAGGACGGTTTATCAGAAAACGAAACTACCTTTGTTGATGGAGGACTTCAATAGCAATCAGGTTTATCATGCCGGGTTTCACAAAGGGAAGGTAAGGGAAGTCAGGAATCAGCTCAAACTAATGAGGGAAAATGGTCCTGTCACATTGGAGACCGGAAGAATCGTAAAAGATGGGATGGAGCTGCTTTATACTCCCATTACGTTACAAAATAAAACGTACGGCTATTGTGTTTTTGTGCAATCGGATCGGGTCGAAGGAAAAACGAACCTGGAAATCAATCGAATGATTCTTGAAAGGGTGTCCATGACTGGTTCCTTATTCCTCTTAAATGAAAAAAGCAGTTTTGAAGTCCTTGAAAGGGTAAAAGGTTTATTTCTTGAACAAATATTAAACGGAGAGTTTGCTTCCAGGGAAGAAATAATCAAAAAAAGCATGTATTTAGACGTTTCATTGGATCATCCTTTCACCATTGCGGTGCTGGGCTATGGTTTTTCCTCCGATCGGGGGACAGAGGATGACTATTTCATTCAGCAGAAAATCATCGAAGAGGTTTATAGTTTCTTTAAAAAGCGGAATCAAGTTGTCTTAACAGCCTTAAGGGATGGCAATATCGTATTGCTTATACCACTGAGCCCTGGAAATGAATTCCAATTCCGCACCAAGGAATGCATCAATCACTTATACACTGTTTTTAGCGGATATAACTTTAAAATGGGACTTGGCACTATAAGTGATGAATTGGAACGGGCTCACGAAGTTTTTCAAGAAGCTTTAACCGCATTGAATATGAATGAAGGAACTCGGGATATTATCCAATTTGAAGAAGTAGATCTGCTCTCCATTTTAATGCATACGGGAAGTACTCCAGCGGTCCTGCAAAAAGCAGAGAAAATGCTGGGTCCTTTATTGATGAAAGATGATCCAAAAATGAATGAATTATTGAAAACGCTTTATGTATTTCTGCAATGCGGTGGAAATCTTGAATGCAGTATGAAAGAATTGAACATTTCAATGAGTGGTTTACGCTATCGGATCAAAAGACTTGAAGAGCTGCTTTCCTGCCAAATAAGAAATCCTAAAAGCGCTTTTCAATTATATGCATCATTTGAAACCTTGTTAAAGGCGAAAATGATTACCATTGGTTGATTGGATTCAATCCTTTGTTAAAATTGAAATGTCGATCGATACATATACCCAGATGATTTTACTGTAAAAAGCAAGGGTATTAGTGAAAATTAATCCACCATACAATCTGGTGAGTACACTCCAAAACATAATAAAGAGTGATAGAAAAGGCATGGAAGTTCCGCTTCAATTGATTTATTTGCTTGTAAGCAGGGCTATGGGTATAATAAGTAGAGTAAATTCCTTAGTAAGTTAAGCTATTTTTGGAGGTAAATTCCGTGAAAATTACAATAAAAGATGCTAGCAAATTCGTCGATCAAGAAGTTACCATTGGAGGCTGGCTTGCCAGCAAACGTTCCAGTGGGAAAATTGCTTTCCTTCAAATCCGTGATGGCTCGGGTTTCATTCAAGGTGTGGTCGTGAAAGCTGATGTGGGTGAAGAAATTTTCGCTCGTGCGAAATCGGTTTCGCAAGAGTCTTCCTTGTATGTAACAGGTGTCATTCAAAAGGATGAACGCTCGCCGTTCGGTTTTGAGTTACAGGTGAAAGATATTGAAATCATTCATGAATCATTGGATTATCCCATTACACCTAAAGCGCATGGTCCTGAATTCTTAATGGACAACCGCCATTTGTGGCTGCGTTCAAAACGGCAGCATGCAGTCATGAAGATCCGGAATGAAATAATCCGTGCTACATATGAATTCTTTAATGAAGAAGGTTTCGTTAAAGTGGATCCCCCAATTTTAACTGGAAGCGCACCAGAGGGAACGAGTGAATTGTTCGCTACCAAGTACTTTGATGAGGATGCATACCTTTCACAAAGTGGCCAGCTCTATATGGAAGCGGCTGCCATGGCACTTGGGAAGGTATTTTCATTTGGTCCTACCTTCAGGGCAGAAAAATCCAAAACAAGACGACATTTAATCGAGTTCTGGATGATTGAACCAGAAATGGCTTTTATCGAGTTTAAAGAAAACCTGGAGGTTCAGGAGCAATTCGTTTCTTACATCGTCCAATCCGTATTGAAAAACTGTCAGCTTGAGTTGAATACACTGGGCCGTGACACAGCGAAGCTTGAACAAATTCAAGCTCCTTTCCCGCGTATTACATATGATGAAGCCATTAAGTTCCTTCATGAGCAAGGGTTTGATGATATCCAATGGGGTGATGATTTTGGAGCTCCGCACGAAACTGCGATAGCGGAAAGTTATGATAAGCCCGTTTTCATAACTCATTACCCAACCAAAATCAAACCTTTTTATATGCAGCCAGACCCTGACAGGGAAGAAGTCGTTCTTTGTGCCGATTTAATCGCTCCAGAAGGATATGGAGAAATAATTGGCGGTTCAGAGCGGATTCATGATCAGGAATTGCTTGAGCAGAGAATCAATGAGCATGGCTTGAGCGAAGATGCTTACAAATGGTATATGGAATTAAGAAAATATGGCTCTGTACCGCATTCAGGCTTCGGTTTGGGATTAGAACGCACCGTGGCATGGATCAGTGGAGTCGAGCATGTCCGTGAAACCATCCCGTTCCCACGTCTATTAAATCGATTATATCCTTGATTCCGTAATGAAGCGGTTATTTGCCATTTTTGGCAGATAACCGTTTTTTGTTAAAATTATAAACTTATTCGGGGAGCCTTATTCATGTTATACTTAACCAGAGGTGTCCAAAAACATGAATAAAGAACATTTATATGCGTGGTTTAAGGAAGGAACGATAACGATTCCATCCTTTTTGCTGACTAACTATAGTACAATGGGACTGAATGAACAAGAAATGGTCCTATTATTACAATTGCAAAGCTTCATCGATAAAGGTAACCATTTCCCTGCACCATCCCAACTTTCTGACCGAATGACATTACAGGAAACGGAATGTCTATTCTTGATCCAGCGTTTGGTCCAAAGGGGATTTATTGAAATGATGGTTGAGGAGAGCCAAGAATTCGGACAGGAAAAATACTCGTTGTCTCCTCTTTATGAAAAAATGATGGACTGTTTCTTGAAAACTTTGAAACAGACAGAGTCTGCTGAAATCCAAAAATCGGGGGAGAGCCTTTATACGATTTTTGAACAAGAGTTCGGCCGCCCTTTATCTCCATATGAATGTGAGACATTGGCAATGTGGATGGAGGACGACCATCAACCTGAAATCATTAAGTCAGCTCTGAGGGAGTCTGTCATTTCCGGTAAATTGAATTTCCGGTATATTGATCGAATTTTATTCGAGTGGAAAAAGAATGGAATTAAAACCTTGGAACAGGCAAGGGCGCAAGGACAAAAATTTAGAGTTCACCAAAAGAGGGACCGAAAGACGGAAACTGCACAACCATTGAAAGATGTGCCTTTCTATAATTGGCTCGAGCAGTAATGTAAATTGAAGGAGAACCAATATGTTGAATAAAGCTCAAATTCGATATTGTCTGGATACGATGGGTGAAATGTTTCCGAATGCCCATTGTGAGCTGAATCACTCCAATCCATTTGAATTGGTGATTGCTGTTGCCCTATCAGCTCAGTGTACGGATGTATTAGTCAATAAAGTGACGAAGGATTTATTTCAAAAATATAAAACGCCTGAGGATTACATAAGCGTTCCGTTAGAAGAGCTGGAAAATGACATTCGCTCAATCGGTTTGTTTCGTAACAAGGCTAAGAACATACAAAAGTTGTCGCGCATGCTGATCGAAGAATACGGTAAGGAAGTTCCCAGAGATCGTGATGAGCTTGTTAAATTACCTGGCGTTGGCAGAAAGACGGCGAATGTAGTCGTATCCGTTGCTTTTGATGTGCCAGCGATTGCTGTGGATACCCATGTAGAGCGTGTTTCCAAGCGCTTGGGATTATGCCGTTGGAAGGATAGTGTCCTCGATGTTGAGAAAACGTTGATGGCTAAGATACCAAAGGATGAATGGTCCGTTACGCATCACCGCCTGATATTCTTTGGACGCTATCATTGCAAGGCCCAGTCACCAAGATGTGAAACCTGCCCGCTTCTTGAATTATGCCGTGAAGGAAAAAAAAGAATGAAAAGGAAAGAAGCCAATTGACGCAGTCCATATCATTAAAAGTCCCTGAAGAATTGGACCACCCTTTGTTTTTTCCTGAAAAGGAAACCATCTTGGAAAAAAAGCGATATGCAGGTTGGAGTGGAACGATCCCATTCGAGGCTTTCCCGTATGAGTTACTTTATTATAATAATGTAGAGGTGTATGCTCCTTGGACTAAGGGGGCAATGCATATAAATGAACTGCTGGAAAAATGGAAGGAAATTGATTCAGAATGCAGTTTGCTATTTTCCGAGCGAAAAGTGGGACAGACATTGGGACTCATGAAGCAGGGTATAGGCTTATTTTTAACTGCGGTCTTCTGGATGCATGGAAAGCCAGTGGTATTGAGTGATTTCCGTGCAAAAATGGAATCCTTTACCAATATTCCGGTGAACCTGATTGAAAGGCTTTCTTTCATTCTTGCTAAACCCGCTTTTTTTCATTCTTATAGACAGCTTAGTGAGTTGTTCCGAGAATTTGAAAAGCAATATGTGAAGTTCATGATCAAAAATAAGAAGAGCCAAAAAAAACGTCTAAGCTAAAAGCTTAGACGTTTTTTTTCAATCTTTATATATTTATTCCGTATCTTGGTTTGGATCTGGATCCGGGTTAGGGTCAGGGGTCTCGACTGGTATTTCCTCTTCTACCGTACCAGGGTCAGTGGCATCATCCCCGCCTTCGACGTCCTCATCTCCATTATTGCCATTTCCATCATCAGTGTTGTTGCCATTTCCATTTCCATTTCCATTTCCATTTCCATTATTATCATTGTTGCCATTTCCATTATTGCCGTTATTGCTGTTATTTTCGTTATTACCATTATTGCCGTTTTCGCCATTGTTATTTTTGTCTTCGTCTTGATTATCTTCTTCGCCTTCAGCAGGTGTTTCTTGCTCAGTATCTTCACCTTCGGCCGGATCTTCAATCTCCTCGTCCTCAGTATCCTCAGGGACTTCCGCTACAGCAGGTATTTTGACTGATGTACTCGCAGGATCACTTTGTTGGTTATCCACTAAAGCTACCACTGAGAAAGTATATTTACTTCCAGGGGTTGGATTAGGGATCGTTAAACTAGTATCCTTCGATTTTTTTAATACGCTCTGTGCTCCGCCATCAACGGACATCTTAACCTCGAATTGGGTATTACCTTTAGGATGTGACCATGATAGATTGATTTCATTGCTTTCCTGGTTGTAAGAAGCGTTAATGCCAGGTGAGTCGATTTTTTCATATTCTGTCGTCACTTGTGTTGGCTCGTGACCTTTTACATAATATTCATAAGTGATTTTACTGCTTGGTGTATATTCATTGGCTTTGACAGCTGGATTTGAACCTTTGATGACTCCAACCTTCACAACACTATCAGGTTGATCAAAGTCCTTCGTTTCTTTTGATTGAGCCATATGTTCCATTAAATTCTTAAAGATGGATTTAGGGATCCTTTGAGATGATTCACCCAGATATTCCATTTGCTCACCAGATGCATTATCATAACCAGCCCAAACCGCGACTGTATAATTGGTTGTATAACCTGCCATCCAGCTATCTTTTACACCGGAAGATGGGATGTTGTTCTTTGCACGCTGTTCAGGCGTGAAATTGGTTGACCCCGTTTTACCGGCTACCGGGAGACTAGGTATATTGGCTAACCTTCCTGTTCCATAAGCTTCTTTCATGACGCTTTTCAACATATCCGTCACGATGAAAGCTGTGGAATCTTTCATGACCGGTTTTGATTCCGTCTTGTTTTTGATGGTTGTTTTATCACGTAAAACAATCTTTTTCACACTATGCGGTTCATTATAAATACCGTTGTTTCCGAATGAACTGTATGCACCGGCAAGTTCAAGTGTAGAAACATCCTTACCGCCGCCCAATGCTGCAGCTTCGGTGATTTCCTTGTCAAAAGGAATGCCAAGGTCAGTGGCAAAATCACGTGCCCGGTCCAAGCCGACTGCTTGAAGCGTTTTTAAAGCAGGAATATTTAATGAACGTGCCAGTGCTTCGCGAGTCGTTACAGTACCATAATGTCGTCCGGAAGCATTTTTAAGCGGTGTTCCATCACTGTAAGTATATTCCTCATCCTTGATTTGATGGTAGGTGGACCAATTTAAATATTCTACGGCAGGACCATAATCCAGAATAGGCTTAATGGTCGAACCAGGTGATCGCTTGGCATCCGTTGCATAATTCCAGCCGCGTTTAACCGTCGTGTTCCTGCCGCCGCCCACTGCTTTAATTTCACCAGTTTCTGTATCGAGTAATGTGACTCCGGCTTGGAGATCTTCACTTGGATAATTGATGATTTCATCACTATTCAACATGTTATAGACATATTCTTGGGCATCTTTATCAATGGTCGTTTGGATTTCCAAACCATCGGTAAAGACGTTATAGTCACCCATATCCCCGACTTCCTCAATTACCAAATCGATGAATGCATCGTATGCGGTCGTATCGATTTGGCTCTTATCGATTTCTTGAAGTCCTTCTGTTATATCGATGCTTTGTGCATTTTTCATTTCCGTTTCGGTGATATATCCATGTTTATTCATTAAGTGCAGAACAATATCACGGCGTTCTTTCGCACGTTCAGGGTATTTATATGGGTCATACCTGCTTGGACTTTGCGGTAATCCTACAAGCATGGCCGCTTCGTTCAATTTCAATTCGTTAAGATCTTTTCCATAATAAGTTTGCGATGCAGTTAAGATCCCGTTTGCGCGGTTTGCAAAGAAAATCTTATTCACATACATTTCGAAAATTTCTTCTTTTGTATATTTTCTTTCAAGCTGTATGGATAGCCACATTTCCTGGACTTTCCTCTTAATGGTCTTATCAGGTGTTAAATAAGAACGCTTGATAACCTGCTGGGTCAATGTACTTGCACCCTCTGAGCCGAATCCGTTTTTGAAGTTCGCTATGACGGCACTGCCCAGACGTAAGAAATCGACCCCGTGGTGTTCATAAAAGCGTGAATCTTCCGTTGCCAGGAAAGCTTCTTCGACAAGATCGGGTATGTCTTCATAATTTACATAATCCCGGTTTTCCTTTCCGATTTCAGCTAGCAATTTACCATTTTCATCGAGAATCTTGGATGTGACCGGATCTTTCAAAAGCTTTTCGTCAAGTTCTGGAGCGTCGCTTATAAAGTAAGCCATTGCAGCTCCTCCTGCAACCAGGCCTATTATTCCGATTGTAACAAGTATAAGGAAAATTCGCTTAAGCATATTGGTTGGCTTTTTAGGACCTTTTTTCTGTTCCTTTTTTTGAGTCTGCCCCTGCTTTCGGCGTTCTTCTCTAGTATTATATTTTTCAGCCATTACAGCTAACCTGCCTTTCTAAAAAAACTAAAAATTTTCTGCGATGAGCGAATCTACTACTTTAATATAGTCAATTCTCGGTTGAAAGCCAAGAGTAATCTTTCGTGAACTGCTTTCAACCTCTTGAAGAGTTATAGATTTGCGTCCGCCTTCTTTCATTCTCTTCCAATAAAAACTCAGTTGTTCAGAACTCATTACATATATATCATCCATTGCGGAAAACCGGATGATGACAAATGCAATTCCGTCTTGCTGAACGATATTTTTCATATGCTCAATTTGATGGTCATGAAAATTTTTCAGAGGGAACGAACTGCTGTTTTTCGTTTCCTTTGCCTCAAAATCAATGTACTTTCCTTTATAAACACCATTGTAATCCGTGGTCGATGCTTGTTTGAAATAAGCTTCTTTAATGACTGCAGCACTTCTTTTCGGATAGTGGACATCGACAATTTGAATGGGTGTCGGTTTTTTATGGATGACGGCAATGCCGTGTGCTAAATAATACTGATTGGTTTCGTTCAAATCGTCTTCCAATGTTTTACCCCGGTTGCTGTAACTGATTTTTTTTAGTGGGCTTTTCTTTTCTTCCATAGCCTGCGGTACAAATCTTCGCCCGTTGGGATAATGAAATGCCACTTTTACCCCTCCTTTTTTTCACTTATCTATATTAGCAAAAAAAGAATCCAAAATGTGAATAAAAAGAATTGTTTCTTAGAACGATAGGATTTATGTACAACTATATGTCACAATTCATCGCTATAGAAAGGCTGGACACATAGATGCAAATGTTAAAGATGGAAATGCAATTGCTCCATTCCATAAAAGCCCAAACCGCTAAAGGGAATAGGGATAATATTTCAAGGACGAAGGCATATGAACAATTTTTCAAAATGCATCCCGAAATACAATGGTCTTTTTTAGCGGGGATGGTTTCTAGAAATGCAGGCTGGAATATGTGTGATCTTAAAGGGATTTGGTTTTCCCATTTGCTTGGCCTGAAATACAGGCATCTCTTATTCCTGACGTATGAAGAAGCCAACTGGAGAATATTCCAAGATGCTTATCCGCAATTACTTCTCTATCATTATTCGACGAAATATGGACGTCCTTTGTTTCACTTATGTCATTATTTTTTTATTACCAAATTCATGACGAACGAATGGTATTCCTTTTGGAAACATGGAAATCGGGAAAAATTAGTCACTGCGCTTATCATAAATGAACAAAACATCATAGAAGAACCGGTTATTAAAAAGCAATCTTTCGTATTTCATTCTTTATTATTTTTCCTGCAGGACTGGATGCATTTTAGCACCGTTTTATTTCCTACTTGCAATGGAGAACTGTATGGCTCGTCCGTTTCGCATTTTAGAAATATTGATAAAAGGATTGAATTGGGGAAAAGGTTGGCCGGCCTTTTATTTTCTGAAGATTTGTTTCCGCTATTTTATGAATTTTCCTGCAGGACTGAACCAACGGGGGCCAGATATGATTATGAACAATATCGAAAAAATCCTAGGTACCATGAAACCCCGATGCTGAGGGGAGTATATCCATTGATTCATCATCAAGCAGGAAAGACAGATCAATGGGATATGAAAAAAAAGGTTAAAAAAAAATGGTTCATTGAACCCAAATGGGAAGAAGACCCGCATTTGACCGAATGGTATGACCATAAACAAAAGCAGCTGCACACGGCAGCGATGATCAAAAATTGGATTTTATAATCGCAAACAGGGAAGGCGTCGCATATGCCTTCCCTGTTTATCGGTAGTATTTATGTCTTACGTAGAGGGGCGGTTTTCTCCACTAAGCTTCGGGTTTCCCATTCCTGCCTTTTTAGTGGGCGGCTTTTGTCGTTTTTCGTTTTTTTGCTGTCTGCTTTCATTCGACTGCATAAAATCACCTCCTGTCTGTATTCTTGTTTAAAACTTCATTCTTCATTCTGCCATTGTTGTCGAAGGGCATAATAAATTAAGTGAATTGCACTTTCTTTGCCGATTCCCTTCTAGTTTTGTCAGTCATGAAGGGCTTTCTGATAAAAAAAAGAATAGTACAGGTAAAGAATGGGAGGGATCAGCATGGTCAATAAAAGTGTCGCAACAGAGGAGATATTAAGGATGATAGCTGAGATCAGTACCAGCCTGGATCGTTTGGAAATTTCATATGGGGAAACTGTAAATACAGTGCGGTGCAAACTATGGGCGGAGCAATATACTTTAGTTAATGAAGCCCAGGAAGCCATTGAGAAAGCCGAGGATTATTGGGTAAATGCTGAAGGTGCAAACCATTCCTTTTCCATTGTCCCGAAAAAAACAATAATAAAGCACAAGGTTTTCACTGAATTGCACGTATAAGCCAGAGGAATATCATTTTATAATGAACTGGATTATACTAAGGGAAACAAATGTGCGGAGGAATATATTGTGCAAAAAGAAAAACTGCAGCTATTAACAGAACAATTAATAAAATTCACGGACCAAGCTGATGATATCTATGAGGGTGTACGGAAGGAAGGAAAGGAAAAGGATTTCTTTTCGGAAGTCAAGCCGTTTGCAGATCAGGTCGGGACCGCATGCATCGAATGGGAAACCGGAATGAAGGAGTGGATGAAAGAAACCGAATTTAGGCATCTTTTCCCCGAGCAAATCGAACAAACCGCCCATAACCTTTCTGATGTGGCCGTACAGGCATTTTTTCCTAAAACAAGTTATAAGCGATTTAAAAGCCATGTTCAATCGGTCGAATTCATCCTAAATAATGTAAGAACGGAAATCAATCGGATTTTATCATAAAAACACCTACACTTTATTACCACTTTTTTCATATATTATCAGAACCATGTAATGAAAAAAGAGGAGGGCTCATTGACATGATGAGATCCGGTTTTAACCAAATCTCCCCAAATCAAGGACAGTTTCCTCAATCAATGCCGGAATATTGGGGAGGGTACCAGCAGCCAATGCCGTATTCTCCGCCTAATAATCATAATCTTGAACAACCATTTATGTATCCATATCATCTCCAGGATACAGGGGGCTATATGGCACCATATCATGATCCTTATCATGATCCTTATCAGCAAAAGGCCTATCATCCATTCCAATCAGTCCAGCAGCAGGCGATGCCTGTGGGAGCTTATCCGGGCAGCAGTGTAATGCAGCCAATGGCACAAATGCCGCCGCCAATCCAGTCCAATCAGCAGCCGCAAGCTTTTAGTCCGTTCGCCAATCCGTTACAGCCAGCTAAAAGGCCTCCGCAAGGTCAGCAGCAGGCTCATAATCCATATCCTAAGCAGCAGTTCATGCAAAAACCCCAGCCATCGGGTTTCAAATCGGTCATGAATCAATTCAAAACACAAGATGGCTCAATGGATATAACGAAAATGATGAATACAGCTGGACAAATGATGAATACAGTTTCTCAAGTATCTTCAATGGTCAAAGGAGTAGGGGGCTTCTTCAAAGCTTAGATGGTGAATAAAGGAAAAGCAGACTTACAAGTGACCCAGCCACTTTTTTAAGTCTGCTTTTATTCATGTCTAATGGATTTCAATCCGATTCCCCCTGATTTTGGGTAGCTGAAGCGTGAGGATTCCATCGCGATGTCGAGCGGTGACTTTTGCTTCATCAATGGGTTTTGGAAAGGAAATGGTTCTTGAAAGAGTACCTGCTGAAACTTCTTTTTGAAACATTCCTTGATTTTTATGTCTTCTGTCTACATGCTTTGCAGTTATGGTTACGGCATGGGCCAGCACATCAATTGATATTTGGCTGCGTGCAATTCCAGGCAAGGTGGCGGTAAGGGTATATTCTGAATGTGTTTCGTGAACATCAACCGGAAAGCTGCGTTCTTTCGCCGAACCGAAGAAATCGTCAAGAGATTGCAGCATGCCTTTAGGAGGCCTTTCGGAAAACAGCCGATCCATTTTGTTAATGAAATGGGTAAAGGGTTCTATTCTCCGATTATTATTTTTTTCAGAAGAGGTCATCACGGTGCTCCTTTCTAAAAAATTCCTTTGCCTATAGGCTATGTGAGGAATGAAGAAATGTGAATGCGCTGTTGGGTTTCAGATACAGGTCTATAGGGAATAACGTTATTGAATGATAAGTAAAGGAAATGAGGGATTAATATGACAGAAAATGGCAAGCTTTCCTACATAGATACCGGAAAAGGAAATGAAACATTGTTGTTCATTCATGGTTTTTGCGGAAGCCATGAATATTGGAGTGACATCATTGCTGGATTAAAGGATGAATACCGGATTATTGCCGTTGATATACGGGGGCATGGTGCAAGTGAGGAAATAGGGGGATCTTTCTCGATTGAAGATATGGCTGCTGATATTGCGTCATTACTGGAAGAACTGGAAATCGGACAGGTATATATGTTTGGTCATTCGCTTGGGGGATATATCACCTTGGCGTTCGCAGAAAGGTTTCCTGGGAAATTATCTGGTTTTTCATTGGTACATTCTACCGCTTTGCCGGACGATGAGACTGGAAAGGCTGGGCGCTTAAAATCTGTCGAGAAAATCGAAAGTGAGGGAATTCCTGCTTTCATTGATGGACTAATACCAAAGCTTTTCGCTAATTCCGATGATCCCAATATTGAACATACTAAGGAAATCGGATATAAAACAAGTGAAAGTGGTGCGATAGGATCTTTACATGCCATGAGGAACAGAATAGACAGAAATCATGTACTCAAAGATACGAAGTTGCCTGTCCTATTGGTTGCAGGTGAACAGGATAAGGTGATTCCCGTTGAAAAAACCTTTTCTGTTAAAGGAAGCCATATCCATGAAGTCATACTTAAAGGCAGCGGCCATATGGGAATGTTGGAAGCTCCAAGCAGACTACTCGAAGAAATCATTCGCTTTGTCGAGAAGAATTAAATGAAAAAAGAACCGAGCTGGAGACGGGATATTGACGTTTCCAGCATTTTTTTTTGAATAGGAAATAGTTTCCCTTTTGCATAGAACGTTCATTCGGTAGAATAGGAGTATGAGGTGGTTATATGAAACTGCGAAAAAATTTACAAGAAGTTATTAAGGATATAAAAACAAATGAAGATTTTAAAGATAATATAGTACATTGGCAAGTAATTGAAGCGAAAGAGGCAAAACATGTCCCTTTTCCCGATGCAATGAATGATAAGATCAAGCATGCTCTTGAAAAACGGGGGATAAATGGGCTGTATACCCATCAGGCAACTGCATTTGATACTGCTGTCAGTGGCAATAGCCTTGTAGCGGTCACACCAACAGCTTCTGGTAAAACATTATGCTATAATTTGCCGGTCCTTCAAAAAATACTGGAAAATGAAAAAACCAGGGCTCTTTATATATTTCCGACAAAAGCGCTGAGCTATGATCAAAAAAGCGAATTGAATGAAATGATTCATGAAATGGATGCTGAAATAAATAGTTATACATACGACGGGGACACACCTTCAAATATCAGGCAAAAAATTCGCCAGGCCGGGCATATCGTGATCACCAATCCAGATATGCTCCATTCCGGAATCCTGCCCCATCACACGAAATGGGTCTCTTTGTTTGAAAACTTGAAGTATGTGGTCATCGATGAACTTCATATTTACCGCGGTGTTTTCGGAAGTCATACAGCCAACGTCATAAGAAGGTTAAAAAGGATCTGCCAGTTTTATGGAAGCGACCCTGTATTCATCTGTACTTCCGCTACCATCAATAACCCAAAAGAGTTGGCAGAAGAGCTCACGGAAAAACAAATGGTTCTTATCGATAATAACGGAGCCCCAAGTGGGAAAAAGCATTTTGTGTTTTACAATCCCCCAATAGTCAATAAACCGCTGAACATACGCAGGAGCGCAGTTTTGGAAGTCAGGAAGCTGGCAAATGAATTTTTGATAAATAAAATTCAAACCATCGTATTTGCGCGAAGCAGGGTTCGCGTGGAAATTCTTTTGACATATTTACAGGAACTTGTATCAAAGCAATTGGGGCCAAAATCGATCAGGGGCTATCGCGGTGGATATCTGCCAACACAGCGTAGGGAAATTGAACAAGGCCTCAGGGATGGTTCCATTTATGGGGTGGTTTCCACAAATGCTCTTGAGTTGGGTGTCGATATCGGCCAGCTTCAGGTTTGCATTATGACTGGTTACCCTGGATCCATATCGAGTGCCTGGCAACAGGCGGGACGGGCAGGAAGAAGGCATGGTGAAGCATTGATCATCATGGTCGGCAGTTCCAGTGCCCTTGATCAATATATCGTACAGCATCCCGATTATTTCTTTACCAGAAATCCAGAAACTGCAAGAATCAATCCGGATAATCTTTTGATCTTGGTTGATCATGTAAAATGTGCAGCATATGAGCTGCCATTTAAAAAAGGCGATACCTTTGGGAAAACAGAGATTATGGACGTTCTTGAATTCCTTACGGAAGAAAGGGTCTTACACCTGAATGGGGACAAATGGCATTGGATGAATGATGCTTTTCCAGCGAGCAATATCAGCCTGCGCTCAGCGGCACAGGAAAATGTCGTGATCATCGACCAAACGAATGCACCGGTTAATCGGGTCATAGGGGAAATGGATACGTTCAGTGCAATGACCCTTCTCCACGATGAAGCCATTTATTTGCACCAGGGAATTCAATTTCAGGTGGAAGAACTTGATTGGGATGAAAAGAAAGCTTATGTACGTGAAGTCAATGTGGACTATTATACGGATGCCAACCTTGCTGTCCAGTTGTCTGTATTGGAAGTCGATAAACAGCGAACTTTCGCTTCCACAGCAGCTGCTTTTGGTGATGTCGCAATCCGAGCGATGCCTACGATCTTCAAAAAAATCAAGTTCGAAACTCATGAAAATATTGGTTCAGGTCCAATCAGTCTCCCGGAGATGGAGCTGCACACGAGTTCGGCCATGCTTTCCATGGATCCTGATATATTTAAGTGGGACGAAAATCGAATAGAACAGGGAATGGTAGGTGCGTCCCATGCACTTAATTACATGATTCCGCTATATGTTATGTGCGATCCGCATGATATTCATGTTTATCCGCAGGTTAAGGCAGCGCATAATGAAAAACCGACCATTTTTATCTATGATAGTTATCCGGGAGGCATAGGGTTAAGTGATAAAGTATATGAAAACTCTGAGGTCATTCTGCTGGAAACAATATCCATGATCGGAAATTGCACTTGTGAAAGCGGCTGTCCTTCCTGTATCGGGACGGAATCCGCAACGAAAACAGCCAAGAGTGATGCCAAACAATTATTAGGTCAATTTTGTAAGCAAAAACATTAATAGATTGCAGTGATAGGTGAAAAGAGGTGTAATTCCATGTCTTTAAAAAATAAATTGAACCGTATGAAAACGCATATGAACCTAGAGGCCGTTAAACATCCTTCTCCTGTAGAGGAAAATGACCAGACAGTGAATGAAGAAATTCCTTACTATGAAAAGTGGCTGGAGAACGATACCGTTTCCTTTCAATTCGACGGTGACTATTGTTTCATCAGGGAAGTCCGCTACCCTATAAATCACAAACACGGGTTATATGCATTTTCCGAGCTGAAAAAGGTCGTAAAAGAGTGGAATCAAACTTCATTGGAGCATCCACTATCCGCCGGGGGCGTTAAAAGTGAAGATCTGTTTTTCTTCGATACCGAAACGACAGGGCTAGGAGGCGGAGCCGGCAATACCATTTTTTTACTAGGTTATGCCTATTTAGAAGGTGAAGAAGTAGTAGTGAAGCAACATATCCTTCCGCAGCCTGGAAGTGAAATACCGCTTTATCAAAGCTTTCTGGAAAACATCAATTACGAAACGCTTGTCACATATAATGGTAAGTCCTTTGATTGGCCCCAGCTAAAAACCAGACATACCTTGATAAAAGAACATGTACCAAAACTACCGGAATTCGGACATTTCGATTTGTATCATGCTTCAAGACGCCTTTGGAGAAACAAATTGGAACGAGTGAAATTATCAGCTGTCGAAACAGATATTCTAGGTGTACATAGGGAGGATGATATTCCTGGATATTTGGCACCGATGATTTATTTTGATTTTGTTGAGAGGAAGAATCCGGAAATACTGTTTGGGATCATGAAGCATAATGAATTGGATATCTTATCATTGATCACATTGTATATTCATCTGTCCCGGAAAATCCTCCAAATCGATGGATATACGGAAGAGACCATGGAAATTGCACGATGGCTCGCTTATTTGGGAAAAAAAGAGGAGTCAGTTGAGACATATCAAAAAATATTGGAAGCGGGAAATGAGGTAGATCGGATAATAGCTGGCCATGCATTAGCCTTCCAGAAAAAGAAGCAAAAACAATTCGATGAAGCTTTGCAAATTTGGAAGGAAGTCGCCTTAAAAGGGAATGTGCAAATAAGGATACAGGCACAGATCGAATGTGCAAAATTATACGAACATCAATTTAAGGACGTCGGTCATGCGCTAAAATGTTCAATTATCGCGCATCAAGAGATGGTTAGGGAAGGGACCGCTCTGGGGAAAAAACAGTTGGAATTGGAAAAGAGAATCCGGCGGCTCGAAAAGAAAGGGGAATCAAAGGGTATTTCTGTATAAGATAAGGGCCCGAGAATGGTCTTTTAGTGCAAAAGGCCGAAAATAAAAAATATGTATACAATTATTGTAGCCTTCAACTATTATGTGTAAAATGGAAAGAGTTGAGGGTGAAATTCCGAAGCGTTCATTTCATGCCTTTACATCATATAAAATTAAGGTGAAAGCGGAGCGGAGAAATGTATAAAACGACTTTATTTCTATTTTTTGTAGTCCTTTGTTTAACGATAGTTTTGTTTACCTCATTAAAAGACAGTCTCTATTCCTTTTTATAGAAAATTCCTCAGTTCATTTGAAGGTTAGCCAGATATTAAAATGATAGTGTACTTATTGACAGCCATACATCGTTTTATACTTATTCTGTATAAATAGGTCATTTCATCAGTACACGTATCCCCTTTTTTTCATAGTCTGTAATGGTAAGACTAAACTTATCATGATGAAAGGGGACGTATTATAAATGTATTTTCGTAATAGTGGAGGAAATAACCCCCATGTAATGGGCGCATCCAACAATGTAATGGGCGCATCCAACAATGTAATGGGAGCATCCAACAATGTAATGGGAGCATCCAACAACGTAATGGGCGCATCCAATGTAATGGGAGCATACGGAAACGCACCTGGAGTAATGGGCGCATCAACCGGTAAACACTCCAACGTAATGGGAGCGTCAACCGGTAAAAACTCAAACAATGTAATGGGGGCGTACTCTAATACAATGCCAACGGCTGTGTCTCCAACACAATTTGGCCCAGCTCAAACTCTTCCTTCTCAAGTTGCTCCAGCACAAGTCTCTCCAACACAGCAATATGTTAATACGAATGTATCGAACACAGTGATTCCTGTCGTTCATCCATCACATACTACAACTGTCAATAAACATGTGAACACGTATAAGCATTACTTCCCGCATACTCAATCCGTGGTGAACGAATGCTATACTCAAAACTTGATTTGTGGCAAGCCGCCGCATAAACCATGCTGTCCGCCTAGGCATTTCGGATACTAAAAAATAAGGGCTATTAAGCCCTTGTTTTCATACATAATCATGTTAAAAGGAGATTAGTCAAGCGATGAAGGTTTTGTATATGACGGGCTACAAAGCTTTTGAATTCGGGATATTCAAAAATGACCATGAAGCCGTAAAATATATAAAGAAAGCGATGAAGGAGCGTCTCCTGCCATTGGTGGAGGATGGGCTGGAATGGGTGATCATCTCAGGTCAGTTGGGTACGGAACTTTGGGGTGCCGAAGTGGTGTTCGAATTACAGGAAGAATATCATCAGCTTAAATTAGGGGTGCTTACTCCTTTCCTGAAACAGGAAGAGTCATGGAACGAGACGAATCAAGACTATTACAGATCCATATTGGCCCGTGCCGATTTTGTTGAGTCCATTTTCAACAAACCATATGAAGGACCACAACAGCTGAAAATCAAAAATAGGTATATGGTCCATAAAAGCGATGCCATGCTCATCATTTTCGAAGCAGAAAAAGAAGGATCAGCCCGATATCCTTATTTCGAGGCGACGAAAAAAGCGGAAACACAGCCATACCCCATCTTTCAGATAAACTTTGATGATCTGCAACTTGCTGCGGAAGAAGCCAGCTGGTCCGAAGAATGATGGAGTGAAAATAATTATGGATTAAAAGTTGTTTCTAAAGCATAATCATATTATGATGAAATCTAGATACAGATTTAATGGGAATACATATCGTTCTCTGAAACAGTAAGCATACAAAAAGGTGTTTCGTTGACAAACCCAAGCAGATTTGAAAAAATAATAAAAAGTCGATTGTATTGGCGAAAGTATTGAGGTGAAGTCTTATGCTATCCGATAAGATAAAATTAACGGCTAAAGATATTCTTGAAAAAGATTTTAAAACAGCCATGCGCGGTTATAAACCTGAAGATGTGGATCAATTCCTGGATCTGATCATTAAAGATTATGAAGTGTTCCATCAGGAAATTGAAGATCTTAAACAAGAAAATCTTAAATTGAAAAAACTAGCCGAAGAGAGTACAAAACGTCCAAATCAACCTGCTCCAAGTGCCACTCCGGGAACCACTAACTTTGATATTCTTAAACGGTTATCCAACTTGGAAAAGCACGTTTTTGGTAACAAGCTTTTTGACTGAGATTTTGCATTGTAAAAGTGAAAATGATTTTGGTATTGTGTTTTCATGAATAATGGGGTATAATCAATAATGTTATGTTAACGTTTGGGTAATTGCTGCTGCATTTATGCAGTAGAGGAAAGTCCATGCTCGCACGGACTGCGATGTCCGTAGTGTTCGTGCCTGGCGAAAAAATAAGCTTGGGCAGCAATCTTGGATTGCTGACGGCTGGGAAAATGCCTAAGTCCTTTTGGATATGGCATGAATACCTATAAAAGTGCCACAGTGACGGAGCCTTTACAGAAATGTAAAGGGTGGAACGAGGTAAACCCCACGAGCGAGAAACCCAAATTAATGGTAGGGGCGCTTTCTTCCTTGGAATTGAACGAGGAGAAGGACAGAAGCACTTGCTTCTGTAGATAGATGATTACCGCCGAAGTACGAGACGCGAGTCGCTTGCAGTACTGAGGAACAAAACATGGCTTACAGAACGTTATCATATAACACCAAAAGCACAACTCTCCTTTTAAAAGGGGAGTTTTTGTTTATGGAGAATGTCCTATTATAAAAAGATTGGGCATTTCCATTTATTTTTCGTTTTCTGAAACACGGCTGTGTTAAACTTAAAACTTGGCAAGATTTTCATTGCGTTCGAATGATTAGGAAAATGGCTTAAATGAAGTCTGTCGAAACATTTTTAAAAATAGTGTTGGAATGTTAAGCATTTCTTTGTTTCTGGGTATCCTATTTATAAAGGTGCCTTAACTCTTGTTAGCCCTAAAATGAAGGTATCAAGACAGAACTAAATTTCAGGATAATGGATGGGAAGCATACATAATTGGTTTGGATGGTTTAATTGCAGCGTGTATCTTAAGGTACATGGATAATTGAGTAAAGCTTCATTTCACGGTTATTAATAAATGTTCTCGCTAAATGATCATGATATAAGCTAGGCAAACAACTGAAATATAAAAACGCGGTGGACCAAAAGGTTTACATGTAAAAAATCAATGCCTGATTCTAAAATACATAAATGAAAGAAATTCGGGAAAAGGTGCCATTGATTTGGATTAATGGAAAGAAGGTGCAGGATTAATGAAACAATTCGATATTATCGCAACATCAGCAATGGGATTGGAATCAATTGTTGCCAAGGAGGTGCGGGATCTTGGTTACGATTGTCAAGTCGAAAATGGTAAAATCACCTATAAAGGGGACCAATCCGCCATTGCCCGCTCTAATTTATGGCTGCGCAGTGCCGATAGGGTGAAAATTAAAGTTGCGGAATTTAAAGCATATTCATTTGATGAGTTGTTTGAAAAAACAAAGGCCTTGAATTGGGAGGATTTCTTATCAGCCGATGTCGAGTTCCCCGTGAGTGGTAAATCCGTTAAGTCAAAGCTATACAGTGTCCCTGATTGTCAGGCTATTGTCAAAAAGGCGATTGTTGATAGATTGAAAAGTAAATATAAGCAAGTATCCTGGTTTGCAGAGACTGGTCCTTTGTTTAAAATTGAAGTGTCTATTTTAAAAGATGTAGTGACACTTACCATAGACACTTCAGGTGCAGGTTTGCATAAACGGGGTTATCGGACAGGTCAGGGAGAGGCGCCCCTAAAAGAAACATTGGCGGCTGCGTTAATCATGCTGACCAATTGGAAACCGGATAAACCTTTCATAGATCCATTTTGTGGATCGGGAACGATTCCCATCGAGGCGGCCTTAATTGGGCAGAACATAGCACCTGGGTTTAACAGGGAATTCGTTTCTGAAACTTGGTCATGGATGGATAGCAAGGTTTGGGATGAAGCGCGGATTGAGGCTGAAGATTTAGCTGACTATGATCAATACTTGGACATAACCGGTTGTGATATTGACCATCGAATGGTCGATATAGCTAAAGCGAATAGTTTTGAAGCCGGTCTTGGTGAGCTGATTGAATTCAAACAAATGCAGGTGAGGGATATCTCGACCAAGAAAGAGTATGGTGTCATTGTCGGGAACCCGCCTTATGGTGAACGTCTTGGTGAGAAAAAAGCGGTTGAGCAGATGTATAGGGAGATGGGCCAAGCCTTCAAGAAGCTTGATACATGGTCGGTATACATGATTACTTCCAATCCTGACTTTGAACAGCATTACGGTAAGCCTGCAACGAAAAAAAGGAAATTGTTCAATGGTTTCATCCGTGCTGACCTATATCAATATTGGGGGAAAAGGCCGCCAAGGCAGCCTCAAGGTGAATGAGTAGGTAGAATATAATGGGGGATTTTTCTAGTCAGGACGATTTATTCATAATAGGTTCCAGTCTTGCTTATCATTTCCTTTTCTGTTATTCTAATAATGAATTATTTTTGTTCAGATTTAAGGAATACCTTAATATTCAATGAGCAAGAATAGTAATATAATGTGTGGAGAACACACTAGGAGGCAACAAAAATGGAACAAGGTAAAGTAAAATGGTTTAACGCAGAAAAAGGTTTTGGATTCATCGAACGTGAAGGTGGAGACGATGTATTCGTACATTTCTCAGCTATCCAAGGCGAAGGTTTCAAAACACTTGAAGAAGGCCAAGACGTTACATTTGATGTAGAACAAGGTCAACGTGGACCACAAGCATCAAACGTAAACAAAGCTTAATTCAACCCTATATTATCTACAGACAGGCTCTCTTTTAGAGCCTGTCTTTTATTTTACGAATCGGCAACCAGACAGCGTACATAGAAGAAAAAAATACATATTGCCTTTCTAACTGATAGTAGGTAAATATCTTGACTATTAATGTGAAATAAAGGATAATATACTTTTGCTTAAGATTATAATGATTCGGATTCTATATACTGATGATAGATAAAAGGGGAGACCATGATGCTTAAAACACTGCCTTTTTCGGTAACAAAGGAAGATTCTTTTTACGATAAGCTTTCAGAATGGATCGGTGATGTTTTTTACGATATTCTTCCCGAAAAAGGATTTGAGCTGCGTGACGAACAAATCTTCATGGCTTTTCAGTTAGAAAAAGCCTTTAAAGAAAAAAATGTAAGTTTTGCTGAAGCAGGGGTAGGGACCGGTAAGACCTTGGTCTATTTACTATATGCGATTTGTTATGCGAGATATACGAATAAACCGGCAATTATTTCATGTGCAGATGAAACGTTGATTGAACAGCTTGTCAAAGAGGAAGGCGACATCCAAAAAATCAAGAATGCTTTAGGTCTTGAAGTGGATGTTCGGCTAGCCAAATATCACGACCAATATGTATGTCTTAAGAAATTGGATTATGCAGTGAATCATGAGGATTCAGAGGGGATAGATCAGCTTTATGATGAGCTACCCAAGTTTGTCCATGATAACTCATCCATGAACGCCTATACAGCATATGGGGACCGTAAACAGTATCCATATTTAAATGATGAAGACTGGTCTAAAGTTGGCTGGGATCAGCTTCAAAACTGTTTTACTTGTGATAAACGCCATCGTTGCGGGCAAACCCTATCACGGGACCACTACCGAAAATCAAGTGATTTGATCATTTGTTCACATGACTTCTTCATGGAGCATGTATGGACTAAGGAAAAGCGTAAGCGTGAAGGACAGTTACCATTGCTGCCTGATCATAGCTGCGTTGTCTTTGATGAAGGGCATCTTTTGGAATTTGCTGCTCAAAAGGCTTTAACTTATAAAGTTGGGGAACAAACCCTTGCTTCGGTTTTAGAATTGCTTACAGCCAATCAGGTTCGTGAAGAAACCTTATACATCATCGAGGACTTAATTGATATCAATGAAGAGTTTTTTGATTTGTTGGATGAAAAAGCGATACATGTCAGCGGATCTAATCGTTATGAAATCCCAATGTCCAAAGAAATAACAAGCTTTGCCCAAAAGCTTCATAAAAAGGTTGAAGAATTAGAGGAGAACCTTGTTTTTGAAGCGGAAATGTACACGATCAATGATTATGATTTAAAAGTGACGGAAGAGTATTTAGAGCAGCTGGGCTACTCCCTTTCTCTATTTGTGAAGGATGAACAGGCCGTTTCCTGGTTTGAAGAAAATGAAATGACCAAAACATTGGTCATCATGCCAAGGCTTGTGCAGGATATCTTGTCTGAACAGGTATTCTCGAAAAAAATCCCTTACATTTTTTCATCGGCAACATTATCGGATAACAAATCCTTCCAATATATTGCAGATAGTTTAGGGATAGAAAAGTATGACAGCTTCTCCGTTGAATCACCATTTGATTACGATGAAGTCATGAAAATGAACATGCCGGTCTTCGAAAATGGAGATCAATTGGCAAAACTTCAATATACAATGAAGACAATTGAGGAAAATGAAGGTCGAACACTAGTGTTATTCCAATCAAAAGAAGAATTGCATTGGTTCAAGGAAAACTGCCCAATATCATCTTATCCATTTTATTTTGAAGGGGAAGCGGAAATCAGCGAGCTTGTTAAGAAGTTCCAAGAGGATGAGCAATCTGTCCTTTTCTCCTATCATTTATGGGAAGGGCTTGATGTTCCAGGACCTTCATTACAAAATGTAGTGATACACTCCCTTCCATTCCCGCCTCGCGATCCGGTTTTCGAGGCCAAACGTAACTCTGTTACCGATGCATTCGAAGAAGTGGACCTTCCATACATGCTCCTTCGATTGCGCCAGGGAATAGGGCGTTTGATCAGGACGAGCAATGATTCGGGAACCGTACAGATTTTGATTGAAAGTGACCTTTCGGAACATGTGAAAGAGAAGATTGTATCCATTCTTCCTGTAACGCTTTAACTAAAATCCAATTCAAAATAAGAGCCAAGGGACCCCTTGGCTCTTATTTATTTTAATTTATTAATCGGAGTGGTTCTGATATGAAAGACTTTTGTATAATATGGTAAAGTGTAGTTGGAAGGAGCAGTGAATATGAATAAAAAGGGTATAGATCTGATAGAAAAAGAGTTTAAAGAATATGTAAAGAAAATCTCGGCTTATAATGAAGCTCTCGCGTTAATTTTTTGGGATTTGCGTACAGGTGCACCAAAAAAGGGAGTTGAGCAACGTTCCGAAGTCATCGGCATGCTTTCCTCCGAGGTGTTTAATATGAGCACAAGTAAAGAAATGGAATCCTTCATTGCAGAACTTTCGCTGGAAAAAGCCATTCTTAGTGAAACGACGAATATAATGGTACAAGAGTGTAAAAAAGAGTTTGAAAGGAATAAGAAAATTCCTGCAAACGAATATAAGGAATTCGTCATTTTACAATCGCGTTCTGAAAGTGCATGGGAAGAGGCAAGGGAAAAAGCTGATTTTTCTTTATTTCAACCTTATCTCGAGCAAATTGTAGCTTATACCCGCAGGTTCGTGGAGTACTGGGGATATGAAGGGACGAAATATAATACCCTTTTAGATATATATGAACCAGGCATGACTGTAGATATACTTGACAGCGTATTCAGTGAGCTTAGGTCGAGGATAGTTCCATTGGTAAAACAGATTGCTGAAAGTGAGCATAGACCGGAAACAGCGTTCCTATATAAAGAATTTCCAAAAGAAAAACAGCATCAACTCAACTTGGAAATTTTAAAACAGCTAGGTTACGATTTCAAGGCTGGCAGGCTTGATGAAACAGTCCACCCTTTTGAAATTAGAATAAATAGGGGCGATGTCAGGGTGACGACCCGATACGATGAAAATGATTTTAGGGGGGCAATCTTTGGCACCATTCATGAATGTGGACATGCCATTTATGAGCAGAATATCGCCGAAGAGTTGACCGGAACACTTCTCGATGGCGGGACATCAATGGGGATCCATGAATCACAATCTTTGTTTTTTGAAAACTTCATTGGACGGAACCATAGCTTTTGGAAAAATAAATTTTCCTTATTAAAAGAATATGCTCCCGAACAATTCCATGATGTGACGCTGGATGAATTTTACCGGGGCATTAACGAATCAAAACCATCCTTCATCCGTATTGACGCAGATGAACTGACGTATCCTCTACATATTATGATTCGGTATGAACTGGAAAAGGCTCTCTTTAATGGGGAACTTGAAGTGAAGGATTTACCGGAAGTCTGGAATGAAAAATACAAAGATTATTTGGGAATTGTGCCTGAAAATGATGCAATGGGCGTGTTGCAAGATGTACACTGGGCAGATGGAAGCTTTGGTTATTTCCCTTCTTATGCATTGGGATATATGTATGCAGCCCAAATCAAGCAATCGATGCTTAAAGATTTGCCTGATTTTGATGAACTGTTGGAAGCGGGTGATATTGCGCCAATCAGGAAATGGCTTAATGAAAAGATACATAAATACGGAAAAATAAAAAAGCCTCTGGAGATTTTGAGAGAAACGACAGGGGAAGGCCTGAATGTTCAATATTTAATAAAGTATCTTGAAAACAAATATAAAGAAGTTTATAAAATCAAATGAATCAAAGAGGAAGGTCTTGGATCAAATTCCAAGCCCTTCTTCTTTTTTATGAGTATAATACCAGTACAATGGAATAAGACGGTGGGGTGATGTTATGTTTTTCTTGATAGGAAATCCTAGTTATTTAGGTTTGGTGATTTCATAATTTTCTAATAATACGAATAATGATTTATTTTTTTAATTTAAAGTTCGGTTTTTTATCAAAAATTACTTTTCAAATAGAGCCAGCGTTGGTATAATTCATATATTAATTAAATATAAAGTTTCACTCGTATAATAGCAGGGATATGGCCTGCAAGTTTCTACCGGATTACCGTAAATAATTCGACTATGGGTGAGTAATAGATCTTGTTGCGTAAATGAAGGCTTTTGCTGATTCATTTTTCATTCATGCCCAAGAAGTATTGCTTCACTCCAAAAAAGTGCCGCAATGTTTCTTGGGCTTTTTTATATGCCGGGAAATAATTGCATGGTTTATGGGTTAATAAACATCCAAGATTGGGAGGAACCTTCATGCAACTTTTAAAGGAAAAAATCTTGTCCGAGGGTCAAGCTTTATCAGAAGATATTTTAAAAGTAGATTCATTCTTAAATCATCAAATGGATCCTATGCTAATGAAAGAAATTGGTAAAGAATTCGTTAAACGTTTCGAACAAAAGGAAATAACGAAAGTGCTGACGATTGAATCTTCAGGCATTGGGCCTGGTTTGATGGCTGCGTTGGAATTGGAAGTTCCGCTCATTTTTGCCCGTAAACGTAAATCACTTACTTTAACAAATGATTTAGTGACGGCGTCCGTTCATTCGTATACAAAAAAAGAAACCAATACCATAACCGTTTCCAATAAATATATTGAAGCTGGAGATAAGGTTTTGATCATCGATGACTTCCTTGCTGTCGGACAGGCAGCCCGGGGCTTGGTGGAAATCTGTAAGCAGGTTGGAGCAGAAGTGGCCGGAATCGGCATTGTAATTGAAAAAGCATTCCAAAGCGGTGGTAAGGATCTTAGGGAACAAGGTTTCCAAGTGGAATCACTTGCGCGAATTGCTGAATTGAAATTCGGTGAGATAACGTTTGCTGAGGAAAAGGAAGGAGCAACAGTCCATGTCTAATCAATCACCATTAAAAGTTGCTTCCTTAGGATTGCAACATGTTCTTGCCATGTATGCCGGTGCAGTCGTCATTCCATTGATTGTCGGTGGGGCGCTGGGATTGACTGCAGCGCAGTTAACTTATTTAGTTTCGATAGACATTTTGATGTGCGGGATAGCAACTTTATTGCAAGTGTGGAAAAATAAATTCTTTGGAATTGGACTTCCGGTCGTCCTAGGCTGCACATTCACAGCAGTTAGCCCGATGATTGCAATTGGTACGCAATATGGAATCAACTCCATTTATGGATCTATTTTGGCGTCGGGATTGATCGTCATTATCATTAGTAAGTTCTTCGGAAAACTGGCAAGGTTCTTCCCACCCATTGTCACTGGATCGGTCGTTTTGATTATTGGCATTACACTCATTCCTGTTGCCATCAACAACCTCGGTGGAGGCCAGGGAGCTGCTGATTTCGGAGACTTGAACAATGTAGCTCTTGGATTTGGAACTTTGTTATTCATTATATTCATGTATAAATTCTCGACGGGATTCGTCCGCTCCATTTCTATTTTATTGGGGCTGTTAGTCGGAACCTTTGCAGCCTTCTTCCTTGGAAAAGTGGATTTTAGCTCAGTGGTCAGTGCCAGTTGGCTGCATATGCCACATTTTTTCTACTTTGGAACTCCGACATTCAACGTCACGGCAATCATTACAATGACATTGGTGGCGATCGTCAGCTTGGTGGAATCGACTGGTGTTTATTATGCACTTGGTGAAATCACGGACAAAGAGATTTCAGAAGACGATCTAGCTCGCGGATATCGTTCTGAAGGACTTGCCATCATGATTGGCGGTTTGTTCAATGCGTTTCCGTATACAGCTTTTTCACAAAATGTCGGCTTGATTCAATTGTCAGGCATTAAAACAAGAAATGTCATATATACAACAGCAGGCATTCTCATTTTCATAGGTTTTGTTCCGAAAATTGGTGCATTCACGACAATTATCCCTTCATCCGTGCTTGGCGGTGCAATGGTTGCGATGTTCGGGATGGTAATTGCCGCAGGAATTAAGATGTTGAGCAAAGTGGATTTTGCTTCTCAAGAAAATTTATTGATCATCGCTTGTTCAGTAGGTATGGGACTTGGGGTGACGGTCGTTCCTGAGCTATTTGCGCAAATTCCGGAAAGCTTTCAAATTTTGACGGAAAACGGTATTGTAGCCGGAAGTTTGACAGCCATTTTCTTGAATATCGTCTTTAACATCGTCCCTACAAAAGGCAAAGTGAAGGAAACGCGTATTGAAGGGCAAAATGTAGCCTGATTAAAAATAGTTTCGGTTAACTTGATAGATTCACCCATTAAATGCCCAAAATCCTCAGGTGACGAGGATTTTGGGCATTTTTCGATTTAGGCCGAAGCATATCATTGATAATGAAATTGGCGTTTTGTCAGATATAAGGAAACTCTCTCCACTTTTTGAATATATTGATAGTATATGTTCAGGAAAGTAGTGATAGGGATGGAGAAAAAATATTGTATTCATTGTCGGACCATTCTAAGCCAGGAGAATAGGTGCAGTGTGTGTGGAAAAGAGGAGTTTCAAAATATCATTATACAAGTGCAAAATCAATCTTCAGTAAAGAAGGAAGAATGAAAGTGCCCCCTTGCCGATTAGGTAAGGGGGTTTTATTGTATCGTGATTACATTTCGATCATTAAGATGATTTGTAGAGTGCCGACGCCTTCCAAGGAAATGGGGAAATGGATTGCTTCATGAAACCCATACATTTTGCCGGGCGGTGTAATGTCAATCAATGCATTCTCTCCTGCTAAAGAGGTGGCAATATTACCGTCAAGCATTTCACCTTCCAACCGCATGCCAAACATGCTTTCACCTGTTTTACTCATACACCCGTTTGTTCCCTCAATCATTATTTTCCCACGGATATCCCCTGTCATGCCAATAAGGACGCTAATGGATTCCTGTTCGAAAGGCTGTCAAATGAGGTGCGGCTTTTGAATGTCCAAAGAGAAAGGAATAACGGACTTAACGGCCAGGATGGTACCAATTAACAATGATTATAGCGTTGATTTCCAATTTCGTTCCTCCACTTGTATGGTTATGTTCTCTATTTTATCAAATATATAATCCTTTTTACCTATCCATTTAGAAAAAAAGTAAAAATATTATGAAATGCCTATAAATATAACCATTTAGCTATAAAGCATAATTGATATCCTGGTGGGTATATTAACCATATCATGAATAATTAGGGGTGGACTCATGCCGTACTTATTATCTGCATCACATATAAAGCTGCCACATTTACTTTCACAGGAAAAAATCATGGAATTTTCGAGAGAAGTATTTGGAGCCTCATTTATGAATATAGAACGGTTGCTAAAAGCCTTTAAGAATGGGCAGGTGGAAAATCGGTATTTTTCAAATGATCTTGATTGGTTTAAAGAGGATCATTCTTTTGCCGATCGGAACGATTTATATATTCAGCAGGCAGTCAAGTTTGGGAAAGAAGCTATAGAAAAATGCTTGGCCAACACAGAATTTTTAAAAGAAGAACTGCAGGCAAACGAGCTAGATGCTTTCTTCTTTATCTCAAGCACGGGAATTGCTACCCCGACCATTGATGCCAGGATAATGAATGAACTTCCATTTAACCCGCATACTAAAAGGATCCCGATTTGGGGGCTTGGCTGTGCAGGAGGGGCGAGTGGCCTATCACGTGCTTTTGAATATTGCCAAGCATACCCGGCGGCGAAGGTCATTGTTTTAAGCGTGGAGTTATGCAGTCTGACCTTTCAAAGGAATGATATCTCCAAAAGTAATTTAATTGGAACTTCCTTATTTTCTGATGGAGTAAGCTGTATTTTGGTTTGCGGTGATGAAGTCCCGAATGAACAGATTTCAAAAAAAGTAAGACATTTGCAATTTTTGGATTCGCGATCGACGCTTATGCCGAATTCATTGGATGTAATGGGTTGGGATGTTAAAGATCAAGGGTTATACGTGATCTTTTCGAAAGATATTCCTACAATCATCAAGGATTGGCTTAAACCGAATGTTCAAGAGTTCTTAATGGAGAATGGATTCGATCTCAACGATATAAAAGATTTCATTGCTCATCCTGGAGGCAAAAAAGTGATTGATGCTTATCATGAAGCCCTCGGATTCGATGAAAGCATGACGGCAGAGTCAATGGGCGTATTGAGGGAATTTGGCAATATGTCCTCAGCAACCATTTTGTACGTCCTGGAGAGGTTCATGCAGCGGGGCGGGAATAAAGGTGAGGTGGGCTTGGCTGCTGCATTAGGGCCTGGGTTTTCATCTGAACTTGTGTTAATGAGGTGGAAGTGATGATCTTTGCCATTTTCATTATCTTGCTCGCTATACAGCGCCTGGTTGAATTATATATCGCCAAACAAAATGAAAAACAGCTGAAATCTGCAGGAGCAGTAGAATACGGTGAGTCCCATTACAGATGGATGGTTCTAATGCATCTTAGTTTTTTTATTGTTCTCATTTGTGAAGTGGTCGTGCTTGAAAGGGATATGTCTGGACTTTGGCCAATTTGGCTGAGCCTTTTTCTAATTGCGCAGTCAGCCAGGATTTGGGTAATCCGTTCATTGGGGAAACATTGGAATACAAAAATCATAGTGGTTCCTGATGCCGATGTAGTCATTAAAGGTCCTTATAAATACTTCAAACATCCGAACTATATCATAGTGGCAACTGAGATTTTAGTTATTTCCTTATTATTCAATGCATATTATACTGCTATCATCTTTAGTTTATTGAATGTTTGGATGATGACGGTAAGAATCCCACTTGAAGAGAAGGCATTAAAGGAACATACGGAATATTCTACGGTTTTTAAGGGAAAATAATAATAAAAATTTAATTTCTTATTGAAAATGATTATCGTTCGTGATAAGATTCTAAATGAAGATGAAAATTATTCTCATTCGGATTTCGATAAATTTATTTTAATAATTAAAAACTAAAAGCTAATCAATAAGAGGATGGTGTTGGTAATGGTTTGGGTATTCATTTTATTGACAATCGCTACATATGGTTTTGTGATGAAACATGTATTGAATAATATTCAAAAACCGGCAAAGGCAGTTAAACCTTATAACGAGTCACCAATTGAAAACCGAGCTGCTTTTAACCCCACCCCTACAACCAGGTAAATATCCTGGTTTTTTTGCATTCAAAATGGAACTGCATGAATCCACCAATTGGTGGTTTTTTTTTTGAACATGGCCAGTAATGAATCATATAGTAAAAATGAAGCTGACGGTATGAATAACAAACGAAATCGTTTACAATAAGAATATCAAAATGACGATAGATTAAGGGGTATGGATTCATGATTCAAGAAACATTAAAGCAACAGTCCAAATTGGGGATTTTGACTGCCATGTATGAGAAATTTCAATCGGCAGGTGATACAGGCAATGCAGATAAACTGAAACAGTTAATCATGAAAGTGAATAATGAAGAGTTCATCATTGCTTTTTGCGGGCATTTTTCAGCGGGGAAATCTAGTATGATCAACTTTTTCCTTGGTGATCAAGTATTGCCTTCAAGCCCGATTCCAACAAGTGCAAATACGGTAAAAGTCCAAAAAGGGGAAGACTATGCCAAAGTCTTTTACCATCATCAGCCACCAGTCTTATTTCCTGCACCTTATGATTTTAAAGAGGTCAAGAAATTTGCCAAGGATGGGGACTCGGTGTCGGCAATAACGATAAGTTCCAATGATTTTTCACTGCCGGATTCATGTGCGATCATGGATACGCCAGGAATTGATTCAACAGATGATGCACATAGAGTTTCTACGGAATCTGCCTTGCATCTAGCAGATGTCGTCTTCTATGTCATGGACTACAATCACGTCCAATCAGAAGTGAACTTCCTATTCACGAAAGAATTGTTGGAGGCTGAAAAACCGACATACTTAATTATCAATATGATCGATAAGCATGATGGGAAGGAGCTTGGCTTTCAAGACTTCAAGCTTTCCGTTTCCGAAGCATTTGCGAACTGGAATGTATATCCTGATGGGATTTTTTATACATCGGTAAGAGACTTGAACAATAGCGAAAATGAAATAGAAGTGGTCAAGCAATTCATATATGAAATGGCGGGTAAAGGTCTAAATGATGGGAAAGATGCCATCATGCAATCGGCTAATGCCCTTGTCGAAAGGCATCTTAATTGGCTGAAGGAGCAGTATGAAGAGGAACATGCCGAGGATTTTGAAGTATTATCAGAACTTCCTCTTGAAGAACGAGTGCACCTGACGAATCAAGTGGACAGCCTATTGAAAGAAAAAAAATCATTAACGGGACGTATAGAAGACATCAAGGACCAATATGCCGATGCATTAGAAACCATTTTGAAAGGTGCATACATCATGCCCGCGGCTACACGGGACCTAGGTAAATCTTTCTTGGAATCGGCTCAGCCGGACTTTAAAATGGGTTTATTATTTGCCAAGAAAAAAACGGATGCCGAACGTGAGGCACGTATCAAGGCGTTCTTGACCGATTTACAAGAAAAGGTGAAAACCCAGCTTGAATGGCATCTTAAAGAATTAGCCGTTAAAACGCTTAATGGAGCGGAGATCCATGATTCAACACTTGAAAGTAGGGCTCAGGCACTTCAGATCGAGGTAACGGAATCTTACATAAAGAATTCCTTGAGGCCTCAAGTCGATATTACGGGTGAATATGTTTTAAACTATACGAATGATTTGGCATCAGCCATCAAGAAGAAAGCACGTGATGTATCTGAAGGATTTTTGAATGAAATGGTTACCGTTATGGAAGGAATAGTGGAACAGCAGTCCATATCCATCGATAAGGAACTTGAAGGTTTTTCTGAATTTGCGGAAGCCCTTAAAGTTACTGCTGCGATGAACGCGGAAATCGAGTACCAAACGGAACGCTTAGAGGCCATCGCTCATCAAACTGAATCATTAGTCGATGAGCGCGATATCGATATGCTTTTAACTCAATGGAATGAAGAGGAAAAAAATATTACAGTCAAAATCATGAAAACCGATAAAGGAAGTAATTCAAGGTCCGTCAACGAACACCCTGAAAGTGATCATGATGAAGAAAACAAGGAAGCTGTACCTTCCGTGACTGTTTCTTCATCTGATGCTACTGATTTACGCGGAAAAGAAAGGCTGATGGAGACTGCAACGAGTTTACAACAGGCGGCCAATCTGATCCAACCTTTAAGAGGGTTTCAATCACTTTATAAGGAATTGAAAGAGAAGGCAAATCGTTTGGAACAGCAGACGTTCACGGTTGCCCTCTTCGGTGCATTCAGTGCGGGCAAATCCTCCTTTGCCAATGCGTTGATGGGAGAAAGCGTCCTTCCTGTTTCGCCAAATCCGACTACGGCCGCAATCAACAAAATCATGTCTTCGGACGCCGAGCATCCACATGGAACGGCAACCGTCAAATTAAAGTCCGAAGCGATGCTGTTAGAAGATGTAAGCCTGGCCTTGGCAGCTTTTGATAAATCGGCAAAGACTCTGGATGAAGCACTCCAACTAGCAGGGCAAATCATTGCGAAGGCGGGGGAAGTTAATAAGGGGAAAACTCATTTATCCTTTCTTAGGGCGTTTCATCAAGGGCTGCCTGAGTACCAAAATGATCTAGGAAATGTTGTCACGGTAGATCTTGAAGGATTTAAACGTTTTGCTGCAGAAGAGTCCAAGTCATGTCTTGTTGATCTGATTGAATTGCGTTATGACTGTGAAATGACAAAGCAGGGGATGGTCCTTGTTGATACACCTGGGGCGGATTCTATAAATGCACGACATACAGGAGCAGCTTTTGAATATATTAAGAATTCGGACGCCATCCTTTTTGTGACATATTATAATCACCCATTTTCACGGGCTGACAGGGAGTTCTTGATACAACTTGGACGTGTGAAAGATTCTTTCGCTATGGATAAGATGTTTTTCATTGTCAATGCCGTCGATCTGGCACAAACCACTGACGAATTGGACGAAGTGATGGATTATGTCACAGATCAACTGAATGGATTCGGTATCCGTTTTCCAAAACTGTTCCCGCTTACGAGTAAGGGAGCGTTGATGGAAAAACAAACGCCTGGTTCGTTTAAGCATTCGTTCCTTCCTAATAGCGGAATCTCGGAATTCCAAGGCCAATTCGATTCTTTCATAGAAAACGATTTAACTGGACTTGCTATTGAATCGGCTCAAGCGGCTGTAAAAAGAACGGAAGAACTGCTACGAGATGTAATTACAGCTTCCAGGCAGGATGAGAAAGCGAAACGTAGGGATCTGGAGACCCTTTCTCATGAGGCACAGTCCATTTCGGAAATCCTCTCAGTCATTAAAGGGGATGCAGAAAAGCAACGTTTGAAAAAAGAAATCGACGAATTGACTTTCTATAGTAAACAACGAGTCTTCTTCCGGTTTAATGATTTCTTCAAAGAATCGTTCAATCCGGCTGTTTTAAAAGATGATGGAGGCGATCTGAAAATTGTCCTCAAGCAATCGATGAAGAACTTATTGGATGCATTAGGCTTTGACCTTGCACAGGAAATGCGGGCAACGGCATTAAGGACGGAAATGTTCGTAAATAAATTACTGAATGAGAAACAAAGCAGTTTGCTTCAGCAAATGCAAAAAGTAAGAAGAACCCTATCATTGCAGCCATATGAACCTAATGAGAGGGAGTCCCTTGAATTTACAGGCGCTTTTTCCCGATTAGATACGGGGGAATTCAAAAAGGAATTGGCATTATTTAAAAATCCAAAATCTTTCTTTGAAAAAAATGAGAAAGCGAAAATGAGCGAAGGGCTTCAGAAGCGTTTGGATGAACCTGCCCTTATATATGTTAAAGAACAGGGCGAGCGGATTTTCGAAATGTATAATGAAGTCCTCGATCAAGAGTTACTCGCGATTCAAAAAGAGTTTAAGACGGAAATATCGGATATCTTTGCAGGCTTACGTGCAGCATTGGAGGAAACGGTCGATTTACCGTATTATGAAAATGCTGTAGCTGAATTGGCAAAAATGCATTCGAAATAGAAACGAGGTTCATTCATGAAAGAAAACCTTATTTCAAAATTGAGATACCTGGAAAAGAAAGAGGATATGACCATTTTGATGGCTGCTGTTACTGGCAGCCATTCTTTTGGTTTATCAACCGTCCAATCTGATTATGATGTTCGGTTTATATATGTTCATAATGATAAGCGATCATACCTAAGCTTGAGTCAGCCGGTTGAAGTCATTCAATTGAAAGAAGACCAATTTGACATGGAAGGCTGGGATTTATTTAAATCATCACGTCTTGCCTTAAAGAGTAATCCTGCTCTATTTGAATTATTTCAGTCGCAAATCAAGTTGATTACGCTTCCGGATTATTATAGGAAGATGAATGGTTTGATAGCGGATTGCTATTCCAAAAAGGCACTGGGGCACCATTACTATCGGATGATGAACGACAATCTTCAACAATTGACAAAAACAAGGGAATCCAAAAGAAAAGAACTAAAAATATGGGTACAAGTATACCGTTCATATTTAATCCTGGAATATATCATCCAACGGGGTTCGCTGCCACCTTTATCGGTATGGGAATTACTTGATTTAGTTTCAATTGATCAAGAATTGAAAACCAGGATGACCCGGATATTCAAGGCAAAACAAATGGAAGAATGTATAAGCAACAATGAAAGTGAAAGGAATCTTTCGCTAATAGAAGGGAAATCACTTTCCTTAAAGAATGACATAAGTAGGCTACATCAAGGGAAGAGCATGGAAACGGAGCTTAATGAATTAATTTGGACCATTTTGAAATAGGGGGTTATGCAGATGAGTTTTATAATCGAAAAAGAAGAGCTGTTGCCGTTGTTGAATTCCAATGATATCAGAATTTGTGACTGCCGCTTTCAGCTAGGCACTCCTGATGCAGGATATAAGGCATACAAAAAAGACCATATTTCCGGCGCTGTTTATTTCGATCTAGAAAAGGACTTATCGGGGCAGGTTAAAGAACATGGCGGAAGACATCCTCTTCCTGACCTGGAAACCTTTAAAGTTAAACTGGAATCAAATGGAATCACCAATGATACGGTACTTATTGCTTATGATGGCGGGGAAGGTTCTTTTGCTTCCAGGTTTGTGTGGCTGCTGAGCTACCTTGGGCATCAGAAAGTTTTTGTTCTTAACGGGGGATATCGCGCCTGGAGGGAGGCGGGCTATCCCATTGACTCGAATCAAACGAACTATGTGCCAACAGAATATCATATCGATTTAAATGAGTCCGTTTTTGCTTCTTATCAAACAGTGAAGGATTACACAATGAATAGGCCAGACGATGTCATTTTAATGGATTCCAGGGAATCTAAACGATATGAGGGAATTGAGGAGCCGATTGATAAAAAAGCCGGACATATACCTGGTGCAGTAAATAAGGTATGGCTGAACGTTCTGGAAAATGGCTATTTTAAAAAGAGGGAAGATCTTCAGTCGAATTTCACTGGCATCGGTAATGATAAGGAAATCATTGTGTACTGCGGTTCAGGTGTAACGGCATCACCAAATTATATCGCCCTGAAAGAAGCGGGCTATAAAGATGTGAAGATTTATATTGGCAGTTTCAGTGACTGGATCTCCTATGATGATAATCCAATTGAATAATATTTTTTCCAATTAAACGATCCTTAAAAAAGGGGACAGTTATGTTAAAATGGAAGTACATCATGATAGAGGTGATAATGTGTTAATGAAAGAAAATGAGCAGCATCCTTCCTTTATGCTTGTCGATGGGATGGCGCTTTTATTTAGAGCTTTTTATGCAACGGCCGTTACTGGTCAATTCATGATTAACTCAAAAGGCATACCAACCAATGCCGTTCAAGGTTTTTTGAAGCATATGCTGACGGCGGTGAATCACTTTTCACCTAGTCATGTAGCGGTGTGTTGGGATATGGGCAGCAAGACCTTCAGAAATGAATTATTTGATGGATACAAGGCTAATCGATCAGAAGCTCCAGTCGAAATGATTCCTCAATTCGACTTGGCGAAAAAAGCGGTTGAAGCATTTGATATCCCTAACATAGGGCTCTCTGGATATGAGGCGGATGACTGTATCGGGACAATTGCCAAGGCATCTGCCCAACATAGCAGGGTGGGTATATTGACTGGCGATCAAGATATGCTCCAGTTAATAGATGAAAACATTTCCGTACTTTTGTTAAAAAAAGGGTATGGTAACTATGAAGTGCATAATCCCGGTAGCTTTTTTGAATGGAAAGGGATCACACCAAGACAAATGATCGATTTAAAAGCTTTAATGGGTGATACAGCTGATAACTATCCCGGAGTTAAAGGAATAGGGGAGAAGACAGCGTTGAAATTATTGATCCAATATCAAAGTATCGAAGGGATTCTTGAAAATGTTGCTTCATTGACGAATGGGCAGCGGGCTAAAATTGAATCCGCCGTCGATATGCTTCATTTATCCAGAAAGCTAGCTGAAATAAAATGTGATGTACCAATTTCATGTTCTTTGGACGATGCGGTCTATCAATATGATCGAGAGAAGGTCAAAAATCTGGCTAGGGATCATGAATTCAGGACTTTACTGCGAATGATCTAATCAAAAAATGGGAGCTCCCCTTTTGGAATTCCCTTTTAATTTTCGCCTGAATTTAAGAGATTGGGGCTCTACTGGCCCACTAGGTTAGGCCATTTTGGACCTTGCGATTAAACAATTGGCCACCTTCTTTAAATTAATGCCAAGTTAGCATCGCCTGAATCGACAATTTTTTAAGAACCCCCTTAAAGCAGTCCAACGCATATCATGCTTTTCTTTTGAATCTGCGAATACACGCTCAATCTTTTCTTTTCGCATATATAGGTTTTACAGCTTAATGTTGACGAGATGATCTGCTTCTTCCACATCACCTTAAGTTTTATTAAATCTATTTTAAAACAATGAAGACTTTAGGCAAAAGGGTTCTATCTAAAAGGTGAAACAAAGTTGATTGGAACGGAAGGTACGAGACTCCTGCGGGAAAAGCGCGTCGAAGGGAGACCCCGCAGGCGCTTGCGCCGAGGAGGCTCCCGGACCGCCCGCGGAAAGCGAGTGCCTGGAGTGGAAATCAACGTTCAAATTGTACAGTCTGGGAGCTCCCAAATGGGAGCTCCTTTATTTTGTACGGTGAGTTTTTTGTCGAAAAATGGATAGTCAAAATCTTTGATATACGGTAAGATAAAAATAAGGCATGAAGTATGGAGTGGATGCAGAAGTGGCGAAATCAACTGAAGAGTATGTTAGTTTTTTAGAGGGTAAGGGATTCACTTTTGGTAATGACGCGATTGGTTTTATTTATTTTGGTAAGCGCTACACGGATGCAAGTGATATTCTAGTCAATGCAGCAATAGAGTTGACATTGAAGGTACAAAAGAATTTTGATGGCAGCTTTTATATCTCCTTTTTGGAAAACTTAAAACAAAATGGCATTGAAACGCGTAGTGCAGCGGTATCGTTTGCAAAAGAACAGGGGCTGCTTAAATAAATCGGACTTCGTAACTGGAAGTCCGATTTATTTTATTGGGCTTTTCAAGAAAACTCCTGTGTCACCGGTTTCTTTTTCTTAACAGGCAGTTCAGCGAAAATCATCCCCAAGAAAATGAATGCGCAGCCGATGATGGAGGCGGTAGTCAATTTTTCCCCTATCAATATGTATGAGGATAACGCCGCAAAAACCGGTTCCATTGAAAAGATAAGCGCCACTCTTGTAGGTGTCGTATAAGCCTGGAAGAAGGTCTGTGCGAAAAAGGCGAACGCCGTGGCAAGTGCTGCAGTAACCAATAAAGCAGTCCATACATCCTTCTGTAACATGACCTCCGAGCTGAAGATGACGGAATGATTCTCATTGAAAATGAAGGCTGAAACAAATGATAATAAAGATACGGTCGAAACCTGAATCAGCGTCAACGGTAAAGCGGGAAGGGTCCGGGCATATCTAGCGGTAGTAATGATTTGCATGGCAAAACTGATTGCGCATAAAAATACCAGTAAATCACCGATATTCAAATTGGAGCGGTCAGCGAAAGTCATTAAATAAAGCCCAATGGTTGCCGCTGCGACACCTATCATTGTATTGCGGGAAAGCCTATGTTTTAAAAGCAGCAGGGAAAAAACAGGTACCATGACGACACTTAATCCTGTTATGAAGCCTGTCTTTGCAGGAGTTGTATAATTCAATCCGATCGTTTGAAGCCCATATCCCAGAAAAAGCCAAACCCCAATATGAAACCCGGCTATAATAAGGCCCTTATTCCAAGTTTTCCCCTTTTTGTGTAAAGTCGATATATAAGGAATGAGCAAGAAAACGAAGGCCATGAAGAAACGGGCGGCATTAAACGTGAATGGGTCAAGAAAAGATAGGGCATTTTGGACCATGACAAAAGTGACACCCCAAATGAATACAACGAATAATAATGAAAAATCAGCTGTCTTGTTCATGAATTTCCTCAGCCTTATTCATGCGAATGGCCCGTCTCGCCAATTCATCCGCAGACTTGTTTTCTAGGTTTGGAATCCATTTCATGAAGAATAATTCGAGCTCGTCGGAAAGCTTTAGAGCCCGTTCCAGCAATATGGCATACTTATTTTTTGCAAATCTTTTTTCAATGGCCTGGTTGATGGCCTGGGAGTCAGTACGGAAAGAAACGATTTGATACTTATTGGCTAGACAAATTTCCAATGCCTTAATTAAAGCATGGTACTCCGCTTCATGGTTTTCCATATTTCCAAGCGGAAATGAGTGCCTCTCGACCACACCGTTATTATTTATGAAAACACCTGCGCCGCTCGGCCCTGGATTGCCCGCACTGGCACCATCAATATACACTTCGATCAAGATATGCTCCTCCTCGAGTTTAACTGTCAATATGCTTTGATAAAAACGTTTCATATAAAATTAAGATTGAAACATGAGAATTTCAGGCTGATATGGGAACTATAATTAAAAAGAGTGATTCAAATGCTTACAATATATTATAAAGGGTATGACGAAAAAAAGGTATGAAAATTGTAAGCTGTTCTGCATGAATGGTGAATGGATAAGGAGCTGGAAATCTTTGAAGGTAATTATGCAATGGACATATCATGCTTCAAAAAAACCATCTGCCGATTTCGTTTCGGATTGGCTTGATGCCGGGACTGCACTGGTCATAACGGAAGATCTTGAAAAGGCAGGAAGGCTGAAAGAAGTGGAATTCAAGGATGAATTCGATACAACATGGACGAAGAAAGAGCTAAAGAAGCTCCTGGCGGAAGTTGAGGAAGAGCCGCAGGATGTGACGGTTTTTTTTGATGGAGGTTTTCAAAAAGATGAAAAGGTGGCAGGAATCGGTGTCGCGATTTATTTTCGTCAAGGGAAGAAGTTCTGGCGGTTACGCACCAATGTGAAATTGGAGCAATTTGAATCCAATAATGAAGCGGAATATGCGGCCTTTCATGAAGCGGTCAGGCAGATGGACGAACTTGGAATCCACCATCAAAGCTGTGTCTTTAAAGGAGATTCTCTAGTTGTCTTAAATCAACTTTCCGGTGAATGGCCCTGTATGGAAGAAAACTTAAATAAATGGCTCGACCGCATTGAAGCGAAACTGGATAAATTAAAGATCATTCCGGTCTGCAAGCCAATTTCCCGGAAGGAAAACCAGGAAGCCGATCGCCTGGCAACACTTGCACTGCAGGGAAAAGCCATTTTCAGCAAAATAGAGATTGCTGAGTCAAAGGAGCCATAACAACAATGAACAGGAAAAAAATATATGAAGAAGTGGAAGATGTTCTCGCTTCATTTTGCCAGGATTGTTTTTTACGAAAGCATTTTCGAAAAGAGAAGGGGCGTACGTATGCCCATCAGTTCTGTATTTCAGAATGTACGGTTGGTGAAAAATTAAAACGGCTGGGCAATGAACTTAGTGACCGAACTTAAGTGCCAGAAAATTGTTTTCATTAAGACACAAGGTCAAAAAGGATATGGTATTATAGGTAAAAAATAGAGAAAAGTGTGAGAGCAATGAAAAATAGAAGAGGGAAGCTGAATAATAAAGCGAATCCGCCTCTTACCATACCCGAAATTGATTTCATAATGGAACAATTGAAAAAAGGTGAATCTTCTTTAACTGAAGATCATGTACAACCTAGAGTAAAGATTCATGAAAAAATCAACAAAGCTTCTATTCAAATCAAAAACATTTTTCAAGATATATGTATAGAAGGAAAAATACAGCTTGAAAAGATTGAAGTGATTAAAGCGGAGGTTGCACCTGTCATTGCAGAAGCTGCAAAGAATCCTGATATTTATTACCTTTTCGAAGAGTTGCAAGCAAATAAGGAGTATACGAATAGGCATAATATCGGTGTCGGAATCATTGCCACTTATCTAGGGATGAAGCTTGGATTATCTAAAGAAAACCTTTCGGCACTGACACTGGCTGCCACGCTGCATGACGTGGGTAAAACAAGGATTCCGGAAAGTATATTGGAAAAACCGGGTAAACTGACTGCGGCAGAATATGAAGAAATGAAACGCCATACGATTTATGGGTATGAATTACTTAAGAATATCCCTGGAATCCCACCATCGATTGCATTAACTGCCCTTCAGCACCATGAACGCGAAGATGGGAAAGGCTATCCACTTGGTCTGAAGGGGAATGATATCCATCATCATTCGAAAATCGTTGCAATAGCCGATGTATTCCATGCGATGTCTTCAAATCGTGTATATCATCAGGCCATGCCGTTTTATAAGGTGATTGAGCAAATGAACAGCGATATGTTCGGTAAATTCAATCCAGAAATGCTGCTGGAGTTTGTAAGTCGATTAATGTCCACTTTGGTCGGAAAAGAAGTCACGCTTACCAATGGACGAATCGGTACGATCATCATGATCAATCCATACGATCCCCTTAAAGTTTTATTGAAAACCAGTACAGGGATTATGGATTTGCGAATGGAAAAAGAATGGCAGATCGAACGGATCATAGGATCATAGGTTAATGAAAAGAAGCCCGATTATAAAATATCGGGCTTTTCGTCATTATGCTTTACCGAATCGAAATAGGTTTTTAGCATCACTTTATTTTCGCTGAAGTCTGCAATCGTATATTGATCAAGGACCTTTAAAAAAGCATCCAAGGCATTATTAAGGACAAATTTCAACGAACAAACGGGAGAAATCACACAGTTATCGTGATCTTTAAAACATTCCACTAAATAAAAATCTTCTTCGGTTCTCCGTACCAGTTCCCCTACATTTATTTCAGCGGGTGATTTAGCAAGCCGGAAACCGCCATTTCTTCCACGTATCGTCTCGATATAGCCTAATTTACCTAGGTTATGAACAATCTTCATCAAGTGATTTTTAGACAGTTGATAAACTTCAGATATCTCTTTAATATTTGACAATTTGCTTTGGTCGTGGGAAGCCAGGTAAATCAACACTCTAAGTGAGTAATCGGAATAACTCGTCAACCTCATGTTTATCGCCTCACATTCTATCCCCATTAGACTATATCATAAATGTGAACATTTTATAAACATGAAAACTTATTATTCGAAAAGATGTATAAAAAATATTGCTTTTAATGCATTTAAGTTCTAATATAAACATGTATTTAAAATGCTTGTTTATGAAGAGGGGTTTACCTATGCTATCCCAGAAAACTATCGATGTTATCAAATCAACCGTACCTGTATTAGAAGTGCATGGTACAACTATCACAACTGTATTCTATAAAAATCTTTTCGAGGCACATCCTGAATTATTAAATGTTTTTAATCACGCCAATCAAAAAAAGGGGCGCCAGCAAACTGCACTTGCCAACACGGTTTTGGCAGCAGCTAAACATATAGATCAACTTGAAACGATCTTACCTGCCGTGAAGCAAATAGCACAAAAACACAGAAGTCTTGCAGTTAAAGCCGAACATTATCCCATTGTTGGAGAATTTCTATTAGGTGCAATCAAGGAAGTTTTACAAGATTCGGCTACAGAAGAGATCCTTCAAGCTTGGGGAGAGGCCTATGGAGTCATTGCCGATGTTTTCATTAGCATCGAAAAGGAAATGTACGACCAAGCTTCCAATCAGGTCGGCGGATGGCCTGATTTCAAACGATTCACAGTGGTGGAAAAAGTACGGGAAAGTGACGTAATCACTTCCTTTTATTTAAAGCCATCAAATGGAGACAAGGTTCCATCATTTCTTCCTGGTCAATATATTACCGTTCGTATCGAGATACCGGGTGAACGCTATTTATTCAACCGTCAGTATAGTTTGTCTGATGTTCCGGGAAAAGATTACTTCCGGATTTCCGTTAAAAAAGAAAAGCCTGGAACCTCTCCTGATGGAAGGGTCTCTAACTATTTGCATGAATCCATTCAGATGGGTGACAGTATAGACGTAACGGCTCCTGCAGGTGATTTCACCATTGATTTGGATAAACGAACTCCGGCAGTTTTCTTGAGCGGAGGCGTTGGCATAACGCCTTTCATGAGTATGGTTCAAGCGGTAGCTGAACAAACACCTGAGCGTGATGTCCAATTCATTCACGCATCCGATAATGGCAATTTACAGCCGTTCAGAATGGAACTGACAGAACTAACGAACAAGCTTGCCAGTTATCATTTATCCTTTGTCTTTAAAAATCCGAGTGAGGATGATAAGAACCTGCCGAATTTTGAAAAGGAAGGGTATATCGATAGGGAATTATTGAGCAATGTTGTTAAACCTGAAGCTGATTATTATGTGTGTGGCCCTGTACCTTTCATGAAGGCCATCATCACATACCTGAAAGAGCTTGGGGTAGATACGGATAAAATTCACTATGAGTTCTTCGGCCCAGCCATGGCGCTATAAGGTTCATTAATCGAAGGAATGTTATTGACATCAAGAAGATAATTTTGCATACTATATTAAAACAATGAACGTTGAGAGAAGATTAGTATGCGAGAATCACTGTGACAGAGAGCGGCGTCAATTGCTGGAAGACCCGCGACAGGAAAGCGCAGAACCTGCTTCTTGAGTCCTATGCAAAACATAGGCGCAAATCCTGGCGTTATCAGGCAAAGTGGAATGCATGAACTTGCATTCAATGAAGGTGGTACCACGGAGAGCAGCCCTTTTCGTCCTTATTTCGAGGATGAAAAGGGCTTTTTTTCATGTCTTAGATATTTATTGGAGGAAGTAATCGATGGAAAAGAAACGCATCGTTGTAAAGATAGGAAGTAGTTCTTTGACCAACACAAAAGGTGAAATCGACCAGAATAAATTTTCCGATCATATCCAGGCAGTGGCAGCATTAAGGAAAGCGGGACATGAAGTTGTCCTTGTTTCATCAGGTGCTGTAGCAACAGGTTTTCGCAAGCTTGGTTACCCGACGAGACCTATCACTCTCAAAGGAAAACAAGCTGCTGCAGCTGTAGGGCAAAGCCTTTTGATTCAATCGTATATGGAACAATTAGGGCACTTTGAAATCGTTCCGGCGCAGATTTTATTAACAAGGAAAGATTTCTCGAAAAAAGATAGATATAAAAATGCATATGCGACATTGATGGAATTGCTTGAACGCGGCATCCTTCCGATTATAAATGAAAATGATACAGTATCGGTCGAGGAGTTGACTTTTGGTGATAATGATATGCTATCCGCCTTAGTAAGCGGGCTCGTCCACGCGACCAACTTGATCATATTAACGGACATTAATGGGCTTTATGATTCCAATCCACAGACAAATCCAGGGGCCAAGCGATTTGAAAAGCTTTCCGAAATAACGGAGGATTTATTGCAAATGGCAGAAGGTGCGGGTTCCAATGTCGGAACCGGCGGGATGAAATCGAAGCTGATTGCAGCACAAACTGCATTGTCTCTAGGGGTGAAAGTATTCATCGGTTCTGGTTTGGGGAGTGATAAACTACTAACAATCCTTGAAGGCAATGGTGATGGCACATATATTGGGAATGATGTCTTGACGACGGTAACGAAAAACAAACAATGGATATCCCTTCATTCACAAGTATCCGGGAAAATTTTCGTTGATGAAGGTGCCGAAAGGGCTTTAGTTTCAAATGGGAGCAGTCTGCTGCCAGCTGGAATTTATGAAATTAAAGGAGTCTTCAATAAGGGCGATGTTGTCGAAGTCTTTGGTGCAAATGGATTATTAGGGCGGGGCGAGGTCCTTTATTCCGACGAAGAATTAAAACAGGCGATGGGAAAGAGGACATCCGAGCTTGTAATCACTTCCATAGAAGTGATCCATCGCGATAAATGGGTGAAAGCATAAAAAATCAATTTCATGAAAGAACAGGGGGAATTTGGAAATGAGTGAAGTGACGGCGAAAGGAAAGGCAGCCCAAAAAGCCAGTTATCAGCTAATCGGTTTGAGTACGGAAAAAAAGAATGAGGCACTTGGAAAAATTGCTGAACAACTTATTATCGATAAAGATTTCTTGATACAGGAAAACCAAAAGGATCTGGAAGATGGCAGGAAAAAAGGCTTCAGTGAGTCTACATTAGATCGAATTATGTTGAATGTTAACCGTATTGATGACATGGCAGCGGCCATTATGCTTTTAATCGATTTAAATGATCCGATTGGGGAACAATTGGAGACGATCGAAAAAGAGAATGGTTTATTGATTAAAAAGCTACGGGTGCCGATCGGGGTAATCGGGATGATTTATGAAGCAAGGCCTAACGTGACCATCGATGCAGCTACATTATCCTTGAAAACGGGGAATGCCGTCATATTAAGAGGCAGCTCGTCAGCCAAATACTCCAATATGGCACTAGTCTCTTCCATTCATAAAGCATTAGAGCATACGGAAATCCCTGTAGAAGCTGTTCAATTGATCGAGGATACGAGTCGTGAAACCGCCAAGGAACTTTTTCATCTTAATGAGTATTTAGATGTTTTGATTCCGCGCGGCGGAAAGAATTTAATTGAAACGGTCATAAAGGAGTCAACTGTTCCCGTCCTTGAAACAGGAGCAGGCAATTGCCATATCTTCATCGATCAGACCGCAGATATCACGATGGTCGAAAAAATTGTCTTAAACGGTAAAACCCAGCGCCCATCCGTATGTAATGCTATTGAGGGGCTTCTGATTCATGAAGAATGGTTTGAAGAAAATGGAGTGCGTATTTTGGAACTCCTGGACGAAAAGGGTATTGAAATATATGGAGATGAAGCGGTTTGCAGCGCCTTTCCGAGAGCGAAAACGGCTACGGAGGAAGATTGGTCAACAGAGTACCTGGCTTTAAAAATCAGCGTGAAAACTGTAAAAGGTGTATCCGATGCCATTGAACACATAAACCGATACGGTTCCAAGCATTCTGAAGCAATCCTAACAAGGGATGAACAAAACGCTTCCGCATTTTTGAATAAAGTAGATGCTGCAGCAGTTTATCACAATGCTTCCACCCGTTTTACCGACGGCTTTGAATTCGGTTATGGCGCAGAAATCGGCATTTCCACACAAAAGCTGCATGCACGTGGACCAATGGGTTTACCGGCCTTAACATCAAGCAAGTACTTCATATACGGCCAGGGGCAAATCCGGGAATGAACTTCATTTCTTTCATGGAAGGTTATGAAAACTCAATTAAGGGTAATGTATAATACATTACTTTTAAAGGAGCAGATACCATGGACAAGAGGTTTATAGCAATATATGAAAATGAAAATGAAGCGACTTCAGCAGTCAAAAATTTAAAGGAACAAGGATTTACTTCCGATCAAATATCAGTAGTGGCAAAAAACATCGATAAATTACCAAATGAAGCCGAGGAAGTCAGCCCGGCAAGAACTGATGGATTTGTAGCTGGTGCAGCAGCCGGCGGAGCTGTCGGATTGACAGGCCTGCTTATTGGAATGAGTGCATTAGCCGTACCAGGAATTGGTCCGATATTGGCTGCAGGACCGATTTTCACCACTTTTGGCGGAGCCGCAGCCGGGGCAGCATCGGGAGCAGGCGGATTGCGAAAGCCATTATTGGAACTTGGACTGGAGGAAGCCGAAGTCGATCAATATATGGAGGATATTAAAGCAGGGAAAATCCTTGTCATAGCCGATCCTTTTTAAGTTCGTAAGTAAACCACCTTGAATGAACAATATACGAAGTTTGACAGCTGAACTCAATGTCCACAAAACACAAAATTAAACAGCTCTCATTTATTTAAAAACCCCGTTCTGAATCCTTGAACGGGGTTAATCTGTTTGTAGACCAATTTTATTGCCAGTAACGATAAAATCAAAAGGAATTCCACAATTGTATGAAGAATAAAAGGAATATAGTCCTATTAGTGAGAAAGGAATGGGAATTATGGAAAATGAAGTAGAAGACGATGCCACTTTAAAAAATTAAAAAGGATTTTATTCATGATCATTTTAACCTTGAGTATCTTTATGCTGATGTTAATGTGAAAAAGCGTTTTCTAGTGATGAAAAGCAAGATTTAGTTAGAAGATTTGAATGTCCATCTTTTGTGATATTTAATACCTAAGCAACCAACCGGAGTGATTCGGCAGTTTACGGATCACACTGGTTGATTGTTTTTTAGTGCTGAGTTTTTTGCTTATTTCAACGACCGATAACGATATGAAAATTTGCGAACTTTTTATTCCGTGTTTGAGGATTTGTTCTTCCATTGTTGTTCTTCAGCTAGAAACTCAAAAAAAACATTCATGGCAGTATGCGGATGCTCATTTACTCTTTTAAAGTAATTACTTTTTCTGGCATCTGTTAAATAGCTGCTTTTTTTGATTCTATCCAACATATATTTTTGACTCATTTTCACTATTTCCTTTTGGTTGTGTTTGTTTTCTTTTAATAAGGCAAATCCTACAGCTCCCACCAATGCATAGATTCCAAGTGCGATTTTCGAAATGGGTAAAGATTCGTTCTTAAATAAAAGGAAAAAAAGATTAATGATGGAAAAGCCTATCATCACCGTCGAAAAAAAACCGTATTTCATATTTTTCTTCAATAAGGGGGACAATTTTGATTGAAGTTGTTCGATTTCGGCTTGCATGAAACTCGGTATATTATTTATTTTAATATTCATTGTATCCTCCTTAATATCTTGCATGCATCCAATAAGTAAATGGCACTAAAAAAATAGTACCTATTCAATGAAACAGGAAAAGGAACCTGATAATATATATCTTATCGTTTGGAAACGTGTTTGTCATTAATATAGCCCTTGGACTCTTTTAAAGGGAAAAGTAAAAGCAGTGATGTGAATAAGAATGCCATTTATACGTTTTGAACTAACCCAGTTAGACAGCGTTCTTGCAGTATGTTTGGAGGACAAATAAAGATCATTTGCCTTAATATACTAACAACGGTATAAATGATGAATGGATTATGGTAAAATGGTCCTTAAATGGAAACTGTATTTTTCGTTTTTTGGTTATTAATAGTTATGGATCGCCTTCCCGCGCCTTTTTTTGTCATAAATACGTGACTATTGTGGTATTTTGTTCTTTTAAATCGAGTTTTGGAACAAATCAATATATAATTAGAAAGCGAGATATTAGATTCAAAGATTAAGGAGGGACATAGAATGATGGAATGGGCTCTGATCATTTTGTTTGCTGCAGCAGTAATACTGTTCATTTTATCGTTTATTAAAAAGGATTCTGTAAAAGTGGACAGTCAATTGGAACAACTTGCTATCACTTTTGGAGATGAAATGAGTGTATTACAGGAAAAAATCAGAAACATCGAGATAGATGCTGAAATTACGGTGCAAGAGGCAGGCGTTCTAGCAATGGCTTCCGAAAAGCGGAACTTGTTGCGTGAAGTGCTCGACCTACATAAGCGAGGTTATTCATTTGAAAGCATTGCACTGAAGACAAAACAGCCGGAAGATGAAATAGAACGCATGCTTACTCCTTACATAAAAACGAAGAATGAAAGGAGAAATGTGGCCAATGACATCTAAATCAATGCGCAGCTTTGCCGGAGGCCTTGTTGTTGCAGCGGGCATATGCGGTGCAGTGTACTTCCTTGGTCCAGGAGAAGCGACCGGCACATCGGAGAAACTATCTGAAGATGAAATGAAAGAGACTCTGGCTTCAGAAGGGTATGTCATACATTCCGAAAAAGAATGGGAAGAACAGATTGCTGAAGCACAGTCGGTTAAAGATAAAGCGGAAGCGGAAAAAGAAACTGTAAAAGAACCAACAGAAAAAATCATATACCGTACAGTTCTAACTGTGTCTAAAGGCTCGACAAGCATCGATGTAGGTAAAACCTTACAAAAGGCAAAAGTCATTAAAAATGCCAATGAGTTTTCTGACGCCGTTGAAAAGAAAGGCAAGGCCAACGGATTACGACCTGGAACATATCTGGTAGATAGTGAAATGACGACGGAAAAAATCATTTCCATTATATTTAAATGAACATAAAAACGACCATCGATAAGATGGTCGTTTTAGTTTGTCAACAAAAGGGTGGAATGGTCTCATCCCGACCCCTTTTCCGTTTTGCTGAGGGAATGGTTACCTATGTTTTTTTACTGTTTTATATGGAATGAAACCTCATTAGATTGAAGAAATTTGCGAGACTCCTGCCGAATAACTGTCTAGCCGAGACCCCGGAGGCGCTTGCTTTGATGAGGCTTGTCAGACAGTCGGCGGAAAGGGAGCGGGTTTCTGAAATCAACAGGAACGTTTTTTAACAATAAAAAAGACTGTAGACCGACAATAGAATATGTTGGTCTCAGTTAGTTCACAACATAGGGTGGAATGGTCTTATCCGAATCCCTTTCACGATTTTTTTGAGGGAATGGTTACCATAATTTTAAAACAGAATTGGTTATACTCCATGAATTTTTATTCATTCAAATGGAATGAAACCTCATTAGATTGAAGAAATTTGCGAGACTCCTGCCGAATAACTGTCTAGCCGAGACCCCGGAGACGTTTGCGTCGAGGAGGCTTGGCAGACAGTCGGCGGAAAGGGAGCGGGTTTCTGAAATCAACAGGAACGTTTTTTTATATTTTCTTTAACTTTATCTTTGTCCGCACTCCGGCCCACACTGCAATGATAAGTCCTCCAATAGTATCCGCGATTAAATCGATCATTGTATCTTTATTTCCACCGCCTTGTAGTGTCATTCCGAATAATTGATCAGAACTAAATTCGTAAATCTCCCAAATGACACCACCAAATGCTGAGAAGGAGAGGGTAAACAAAAAGACAAACCAAGGGGATATCTCTTTGCCTGCATTTCTGTATACCAATCGTTCATATAAAGCAATTCCCGTAAAAGCAAGTAGGGAACCGCTTAGTAAATGTAAGAATGTGTCCCACCACCCCAGTCCATACCAACCTAAAATAGATCCTAAAAATTGTGAACCGAATAAGAAGATTAAATAGGAAATGATAATTGGCAGATTGAATTGAAGTCTGGTAAATAAGGCCAATAAAAGTGGAATTGCTCCACATACCACACCGCCTATCGAAACCAGTGATTTAAAAGTTTCATCGGCTGTATAGTAAAAAATGGATAATGCTGCCATGAAAAGTACATACACTGAACTTAATGAAATAACTAGCTTACGATTCATATGATTACCTCAACAAATTATAATTTTGATTTTTGTACACTAGAATAAATGGAGATAAGCAGGCCGCCTGTAAGACCGAAAATTATATCGTACATGGTGTCTTTATTACCGCCTCGCTGCATGGTATGAGTAAAAGTGAGATCTCCTACGAACTCATATATTTCCCAAAGAACAGTGGCAATGACTGAAAGTGAGAGAACAAAAAGAAAGAGGACCCACTTTGAAACATCTTTTCTCGCTTTTTGAGGTATGAATTGTTTATAAAGAGCAATTCCAACAAAAGCCACGAAAATACCTTTGTAGAAGTGAAGGCCAGAGTCCCACCATTTAAAATCCACATAAAAATTTGCGATAGACCCTAAAAATGACGTACAGAAAACAAAAACATAGTAACCGATTATGATTGGAATGTTAAAGGGATTATTTTTTACAAACAGTAATAAAATGGGCAAGGCACTTACCAATATTCCCCCAAGAGCTACCATCCATCGGGAAGAATCATCTTTTATGAGGTAAAAGATGAGTAAACCAGTCATGAATGCTATAAAAACCAGACTAAAAATAATGATTATCTTATGTTTCAATATACTCACCTCATTCGTAAATATTCATTAACCCCGACCTTCTGGAATATTTTTATGATGTTCTTTTTAATCGTTTTGGTTATTATCATTGTTGGCTACCATGGTGCTTTTTTATGATGTTTTTAAATTTAGCCGTGATAAACAGTAATAAAGGCATGACCAGACCATAAGTCGTTGCGTAGAATAACCATATATTTTTATTGAATTCCCCGGATGATGCGACCGTTGGAAAAACAATCAACGAATAAAAAACCATTATCATCCCTAAAGCTGTAGTAAATGGACGATAATCTTTTATATTGAATATGTTTGAAAATACAACAACCGATACATAAAAATACATCACTGTCCTGGTATAGGTTGTTAATATCCAAATCGTGGCAATTATAGCTTCAATCCGCATGAGGAAATTACCTACATTTATTTTTTTTGCCATCGTGTAACTTGGAGCGATATTTCTTGCTGTGGCACCGGGTCCAAGAACCAAAATATCCAGCATGATAACAAGAGTTAAAATGATTCCGCCGATCAAAGTGCCAATATAAAAAGCTTTTCCCCCTTTTTTTCTTTCATTGACTTTTGAAGGGAAAATCATTAAAAACATAACAGGGGATAGCGTAAACACGCTGATGTAAAAAAGTATCGCCCGTATGAAAGTTTTGGCGTCACTTTCAAATACTGGCTGAATGTTTTGGATATTTGCTTGAGGAATGATGGAAACCAAAAAAATGGTCAGTAATATTAATACGGGTATGAAGAATATTTCCAACGTGCGTGTAAACGTTTCAATACCAAGGCGAACTGTAAAGATCACAACTGCAGCTAACAATATATTTAATGCTGCAAGTGGAGTATCCGGCATCCAAAATGTTTCAATGAAATTCCCCACATAATAAATAGTCTCTGAAGCAGTGGAAAAAGACCAGAAAAAAAATGTGAGATTGATCATCTTTCCGACTAACTTACCGAAAACCTTTTCATTTATTTGATCTAAAGCGAGATCAGGATATAAATTTCCAACCCTGATGTAGAACCATACAAAAATTAATGCGATTCCTGTCCCAAATAATGCAACAAGCCACGCATCCTGCTTTGCAAAAGCAGCTAAAGGAGAAGGAGTATGTAAAATAACCGTTCCAACCGAATACAAAAGGATTAAAATCATCAATTGATGTGATGAAATCTTGAAACTACCAGGCATTGTTTTTCACCTTTTTGTTTGTTCCTTCCTTCTTAATACTCATTAGTTTTGGCTATTCATGTTCAAGTTATTCACACGAAATTAATTTGAATCGTCATGGCCTTTCTTCGACAATCCATCCCGTTTCCTATTTTGGGCTCGATTTTCATTCTGTATTTTGAAAAGTGTAACACTCCGATATGTATTATGTACGCTTGTTCATAACCTGTGTAAATCTCAAAACCGAGACAAAATGTTCACGCAATGTCATGAAAAACATCCAGGAAGATAATTTTACGACTCAATAAACGAGTGATGGGTAAATTCGTGGGAAAAAATATTGCGTATATAGAAGAATAATATTACTTGTCACTCTACCATGTAGCTTCTCCTAAACAATCACCGAATTCTAGTCCAAGAGAAAGTATATGATTTCTTAGTCCCGAACCTTAATGTTCAGTGAGTATATTATTTTAACTGCCACCTAATTTTTCACTGATGCGCTCCTTCGCGATTTTTAAACTGGTACGATTCTTGCATATTATTTATATGTATATCTTTGTGTGTATATCTAATATATGGAGAAAGGAGACACACAATCAAAAACATTTATTTGACGTTTAATTTGCCCTTGGTTATATGTCAGAAAATTAATCCGGATTCATAAAGGGAAGGCGAAGCAATTAAACTTAAAAGTTAGGAGAATATTAGTATGAAAATACCAGTGGAAAATATAGTAGAGTTAACTGTAGAACATCAATTCTTACAGGCTTATCCTATATTGAGTCAGTTGCGTACTGATTTGACTTTAAAGGAATATCTAGAATTATTGAATGATATGCGAAATGAGGGTAAAAAGTTATTTGCTTTATATCATGATACGAGCATCGTAGCTTTAGCAGGTATTAGCTGGCGTGAAGATTCATATAATGAACGCTATGTTTATGTACAAGATTTGGTTACTGATGTAAATCATCGTCCTAGTGGGCTTGGATATAATCTGCTCAGTTATATACATAATTGGGCAAAAGAACAGGGAGCTGAATATATTACATTGGAATCTTGAATTCGGCGCCTTGTTACCATATATTGTTCGTCATTTCATGTATAATCTTTTAGCTGGGGATGATACCTTTTTTCACTTCTAGACTGTGGGGGAAATGGGGAATAAAAAAATTGATGAAGTTATAGTGGGAAAAACCAGGTATTTATAAACTTGGGATCACCAACAACTTAACAAGTACAAGGAAAAAATCCATTCGCCTATTCAAAGGTAAGGTGCCCTGCACCCCAAAAACCAGTTTTAAAGCTTATAGAAACTCTGTGGAGATCTGCAGAGTTTTTTTCATTTATTTTTTTTGTGCCCCTAAGCATATCCAACTTCCTGCCACTTGGTTCAACAAAAAAATTGGAGTTTTTGCTCTCGAAAATGATAATAGAACAAAATAATTATGCGAATATTGGCGATTTATGCATTTATTCATAGAATTCCACTAATACAACTTTTTCATTTTTCTGATTTCTACATTGGATTCAAAAAGCAGCGCCATTCCTGTCATTATCCTTGTCAATATTATCATGACTACAAAGATTTAGCTCTTTGTTAATTGCAATTTATTTAAGTTAGATGGATATAATTGCAGCCAAGGTGAAAACATAATTTTAACAGGCTTTTGGTTAGAGGGGGTTAGCTTTGAAATCTCGAGTTCCTATCACATTGAGGAAGTTAATTGAAGATAAACAATCAGTGAAAAATAAAAAACAACAAGCAGACCTAAAGCAAAACGGAAATCCAGACTCCAGCAACACTAATAATCAAAACCAAAAACCATTTCAAGCGGAATACCGAAGTAAAGACTCAAAGAATCATCAAACCAAACTTATATCTTCTGATCTTCAATTTAATTTGGACCATATTAAGAAAACATTAGGAAATAGTTCAGACATAGTCATAAGAGATTTTCAAGCAGGTAAAAATGGGGAAATTAAATTAGGCATCGTATATACAGATGGCTTAACGGATTCGGTATCCGTCCAAGACTTCATCCTCGACACTTTGATGATTGAAATTCGGAACTCGGATTTGGACGGAGCGGTCTTTAATCCCTCTGACTGTTTTGAAATGATAAAATCACATGCTCTTCCTGTAGGGGGAATAGTGGAAATAACTGATTTCCAAAAACTTTTTAACCATGTTTTATCGGGAGACACGATGTTATTGATGGACGGCTCCCCAAAAGGAATAGCACTCGGCTCAAGAGAATGGGTCGATCGCGGAGTTCAGGAACCTTCCTCACAAACAGTAGTAAGAGGCCCGAAGGATGGGTTCACTGAAACGCTGAGAACAAATACTGCTTTAATACGACGGAGAATCAAAGATCCTAACCTTTGGCTTGAAACAAAACAGATTGGTGAAAAAACGCAAACAGACGTAGCGATTATGTATCTAAAAGGTGTTGCCAATGATAAAACGGTTTCAGAATTGCAAAGCAGGTTAAATCGAATCAAAATAGATGCGATTCTTGAGAGTGGTTACATTGAAGAACTTATACAGGATGAAGTATATACTCCATTTCCAACCGTATATAATACGGAACGTCCTGATGCTGTAGCCGCTGCCCTGTTAGAAGGAAGGATTGCGATATTTGTTGATGGAACGCCGTTTGTCCTTATCGTTCCAGCACTGATGGTGCATTTTTTCCAGTCCAGTGAAGATTATTATCAACGGGCAGACATTGCCACATTAATTCGAATATTACGGTATTTATCTTTTTTCCTTGCTTTGCTTACACCGTCACTTTATATAGCTGTCTCAACCTTCCATCAGGAAATGCTTCCTACTCTTTTACTCATAAGTCTAGCCTCACAACGTGAGGGTGTTCCTTTTCCTGCTTTTGTAGAGGCGATGATGATGGAGGTAGTGTTTGAAATCTTGCGTGAGGCAGGTGTGAGGATGCCTAGGGCTATCGGTTCATCCATTTCCATCGTAGGTGCATTAGTTATTGGGCAGGCTGCTGTCGAAGCAGGGTTCGTTTCAGCAACAATGGTTATCATCGTGTCCTTAACAGCCATCTGCAGCTTTGTGTTCCCAGCCAATAGCATGGCCATGGCTTTTCGGATGCTTCGGTTCTTGTTCATGATCCTTGCCGCTACATTTGGATTATACGGGATCATTTTGGGGCTGATCGTGATGGTCCTACATTTAAATAGCTTACGATCTTTTGGTTTGCCATATCTAGCTCCAAATGCACCATTCATTTTACAAGATCAAAAAGACAATATCATCAGAATGCCGCATTGGTCATTATTAAAGCGGCCTCGTTTGATCAATAAAAATGGTACAGACAGAGGAGATGTCAGTGCTCCGAAACCACCTAAATAACACCAAGATAAAATGATGAGATGATGAGGGTTCACGATGAAAAAAATGTTCATGGTATTTTTAATGTTACCTATAATTTGCTTATCCGGCTGTTGGAGCAGCATTGAGCTGAATGAACTTGCCATTGTTACTGCCATGGGAATTGATAAAAAAGAAGATGGATACCTTGTAACCGTCCAAGTTCTAAATTCCAGTGAGCTGGCAGGTGATGCCAGATCTGGTCGCACGGAAGTTGTAACCTTTAGGAAAAGCGGTGCAACCATTTTTGAAGCATTTAGAAGCTTATCAACTGATGTACCAAGGAGGTTATATGTAGCACATCTTCGTGAAGTTGTCTTTGGTGAGGAAATGGCCAGGGCAGGAATTGGAAAACCTCTGGATGTCCTTTCCCGGCAAAAGGAGTTGCGTTCGGATTTCTATATGACTGTTGCGAAGGGGTCAACTGCTTATGATACCCTTAATGTGCAAACGGCTCTTGAAAAAATACCGGCAAATAAAGTTTTTGACTCCTTGGAAAATTCAGAGAAAAGGTGGGCGCCGACAAGGACGGTCACTTTGGATGAGCTGGTCAGCAGTATCGTCAGTAAAGGCAGACAGGCCATGCTAACGGGGATTTACGTTTATGGTGAGCCCGAATCCGGAAGCAATGTTACGAATGCACAAAATCTCTCCCCGAAATCCGGTTTGCGATTGGATTATCTTGGAGTGTTCAAGAAGGATAAACTTGTCGGCTGGTTAAACAGAAGCGACAGTAAAGGTGTTAGTTACATTACTGATCATGTTAAGTCCACTGCGGTAAATATTCCATGTGAAGGTGAGCAAATTACGGTCAACACGACTAGTTCAAAAACGAAAATCAAAGGGAAAATGGAAAAAGGAAATCCGAAAATTGATATAAATGTCACGACAGAAGGGAGTATAGGTGAAGTAGAATGCACAATCGATTTAACTAAACCCGAAAAAATCGAAGAATTGAATAAAAGATACGAAAAAAACATTAAAGATAAAATAGAAGGATCGATAAAAACGCTTCAAGAGAAGTATCAAAGTGACATTTTCGGTTTTGGTGAAGAAATTCATAGAACAGATCCTAAAGCATGGAAACGTTTAGAAGAAAATTGGGATCAGGAATTCGCAAATTTGGACGTGAATGTAAGCGTTAAAGCGAAGATTCGCAATTTAGGAACCATATCAGAATCCTTCCAAAAAGAAATCGAGGAGTAAAGATCAATGTGGGCAATTATTGGAACAGTGTGTACTGGAGCTATTATTTCATTTTTCGAAATACCACCACTTATTAAAAAGAAATGCTGGAAGGAAATTGTCATTTTCATTTTATTGCTCTTAGTTGGCATGACGCTGAGTATTTTAATAATCAAGGATATTACCATTCCCACTCCTATAGACTGGATAACGAAAATATATAGTCCACTCGCTCATTTCATGGATCGTATTTTATCCTAGGGAGGTATCGAATATGCTCGAAAAAGGAAAAATCAGCTCTGGTGAATTTCTTATATTAGTCATCATATTCACCATAGGAGGAGCGATACTTACTTTACCTTCCGTACTTGTCTCATTAGCAAAACAGGATGGCTGGATTGCCTATATAATAGCTACTATCATCGGTTTATGTTTCGTTTTATTATTTACCCTGCTCGCCTCACTTTACCCATCCATGACGTATATAGAAGTTAATGAAAAAATATTTGGGAAATGGATTGGGAAGGTCTCGGCACTGCTATTCCTATTTTATTTATATTACCTTTCTTCAGCGTTACTTAGTGAAATTGGGAACTTTTTTTCAACACAGGTTCTGGTTGAGACACCTATGGAAATGATTATGATCATGTTTATATTAACAAGCTTATTTGGTGCACGGCTAGGATTGGAAGTTATCTGCCGGACTGCATTAATCTTTTTTCCTTGGCTTGTACTGCTGCTTTTCATATTATTCGTATTTCTTATCCCGGATATCAAAATCGAAAATCTGCAACCTATATTTGAAGAAGGCATGAAACCGATAATGAGGGGATCATATCACTCTTTAGCACTGCCTTATGTTCAGCTGGTTTTCTTTTTAATGATCACTCCATATGTAAACGAAAAGGCTGAAATGAAGAAAAACTTTTATTTAGGGACTTTTTTAGGTGGCGGCGTTCTATTTTTAGTGATCATTTTCAGTATCCTCGTATTGGGTGCTGATAATACAGCAAGGTTGACCTATCCTTCTTATAAACTGGGGATGAGGATAAGCATCGGGAATTTTTTTGAAAGGGTCGAGGTCATTGTGGCCTTCATTTGGGTTTTTACGGAGTATTTTAAGTTGACCATATGCTTTTATGGACTCGCCTTAGGACTAGCTCAATTGCTAGGATTAAAAAATTACAAAATTCTTCTATTCCCATTAGCTTTTCTAATTCTCACTTTTACCATCTTTTCACATCCCGATATAGTGCATTATCATAACTTTATGGCTACAGCTTGGACACCATTATCCTTAACGATTTGTTTTATTCTGCCATTGTTATTATTAATGGTTGGGAAAATTAGAAAAAAGTAAGAATAGCTTGCAACATTAGATGTTTAAGTGAACGTTAATTACATCTGTAAACAAATAAATTTGCCATGAAAACTTTGATGGGAAAAAGAACCGCGATGTAGTGGCTAACTGATTCATGGTAAAGAAATAAATAAAATATTCTGACAAATGCATTGACTAAAGAAAGTTGATGATTTAATATAACAATATATAACATTACATAATGTTGTATATCAAATATTAAAGGAGTGGGAAAATGAGTAAATCGGTTATTAATGTAAAAAGTAATGTGAAAACAGTATTGGATCAATTAAAGGGTAGGAAAATCAACAATATTTATTTTGTAGCTTGCGGGGGATCTTCTGCCATTATGTATTCGGCTAAGTATATACTGGATCGTGAAGCAAAAAATATAACTTCCGATCTATATAGTTCAAATGAGTTTATTCATCGTAATCCACAACAACTAGGGAAGGAATCTTTAGTAATTTTATGCTCTATGTCTGGAACAACTCCCGAAACGGCAGAAGCGGCTAAGTTTGCAAAAAGTAAAGGTGCGTTTACAGTGGCATTAACGAATGAACCAGGATCACCATTAGCCCAAAATGCGGACCTTTTCATTAAATATGAATGGGGTAACGGTGTAAACGCCTTTGATACAAACCTCAGTGTTTTATATCAACTAGTTTTTGGTGTACTTCATATAGCGGAAAACAATGAGAAGTTTGGAAAACTAGTATCAAGTTTAGAGAATTTACAGCCAGTGTATGAAAAAGCTCTACAGCAAGAAGCTTCTAATGCAAGAGTATTCGCCCAATCTCATGCAAAAGAACCTGTTATCTATACAATGGCAAGTGGTTCCAACTATGGGACAGCTTATTCTTTTAGTATTTGTATCTTAATGGAAATGCAATGGATCCACTCACATGCCATTCATGCTGGTGAGTACTTCCATGGACCATTCGAAATTATTGATGAAAATGTACCGTTTATCATTCTATTGGGATTGGATGAAACAAGACCATTAGAAGAAAGGGCATTATCTTTTTCTCAGCGTTATGGCAAAAAGCTAACGGTGTTAGATGCAAAACAGTATGATCTTGATGGTATCGATGAAGAAGTAAAAGGATATATTGCTCCGCTTATCTTAAATCGTGTATTGCGTCAATATGCAGAAGAATTAGCGGAAGCGCGTAATCATCCTTTAAGCAAAAGGCGTTATATGTGGAAAGTAGAATACTAATAGTTGGAGAAAACTTAATATTCTGTATATTTTATTTACGAATTATACTATAATGTTTTATAACATTATAGTATAATTTCCTGATGATAAAAGCATTTATAAGAAGGAGGGTATTCATGAGAAAAACAAAACTTATATTAGCATCATTTTTAAGTTTATCTTTAATGCTTGGGGGATGTTCTGGTGAAAAAACATCTTCAGAATCAGATGCTGGAAAAACTACCTTAACATTTTTTCATAGGTGGCCAAAGGAACCGGAAAAAACTTACTTTAATGAAGTTGTAAAAGAATTTGAAAAACAAAACCCCGATATTAATATTAAAACCGAAGCAGTGCTAAACGATTCGTATAAAGACAAAATTAAAGTAATGACTGGTACAAATAATCCACCTGATGTTTATTTCTCATGGAGTGATGAATTTGCCAGTCAGTTTGTGCGAGGCAATAAAGCTTTGGATTTAACTTCTTATTTTAAAAACGATCCGAAATGGTCTTCTCAACTCGTTCCATCCCAAGTCAAACCATATACATTTAATAATAAGGTGTATGGTGTCCCCGTAACAATGGATGGGAAAATGTTTTTCTATAACAAGGATGTCTTCGAAAAATTGAACATAAACCCGCCTAAAACATGGAATGAATTAATCGACGTATTAAAAGTGTTAAAAAAGAATAACTATACAGCCCTTCAATTCGGCAGTCAAGATACTTGGACAATTTCACATTATGTGGGCACATTGAATCAACGCCTTGTTAGACCGGAAGTGCTGACAATGGATTATAATCGAAAAACCGGAAAATTCAAGGATGACGACTACATAAAAGCGCTTGAAAAATTCCAGGAGTTGTTACCTTATTTTAATGAGAATACGAATTCAATAGATCATGAATATGCTAGGCAGCAATTTTCAGATGGTAAGGCACCTATGATTTATGCAGAAACGGCAGAAATCAAACTATTTGGACCCACTAAGTTTGAACTTGGAATGTTTAACTTTCCTGAAGTAGAAGGCGGAAAAGGTAATCAAACAAATCTAACGGGTTCGCCTGAGGGCTTTATGATTTCTTCCAAGACAAAGCATCCCAAAGAGGCGATGGAGTTTTTAAAGTTTTTAACCACTAAACAGATGGGAGAGAAACTAGTCACTGATGTGGGCAAGTATAGTGCAGTTGAAGGTACAGTGAATGAAAATAATTCTTCCCCAGAACAGCTGGAAGCGGTTCAAAGCATATTAAACGCAAAGGCAATGGCCCCATGGTTTGACATGAGCATTGATGCACGTATTGCAGATGCCTATTTAACAGGGACACAAATGATGTTAAATGGAGATAAAACACCTAAACAAATTATGCGTGATGTTCAAAAAGCCGCCGATACTGTTAGAATCGAAGCGGGGAAATAAGGGATATCATTTTCACGTTTTATTAGGGAGTGATCTTTTAATGATAAAACTCGATAAATTTGTACCTTATCTATATCTTCTTCCAGCCTTAGTTTTTTTACTGCTAGTTTATATCCCTATTTTCCAGAATATTGGCGATAGTCTGTATAATTGGAGTACTTTTTCACCAAATAAAGCATTTGTGGGGTTGGACAACTACTTTACTTTGTTTAAAGATCCCGTATTTTATGAAGCTTTAAAAAATAATATTCTTTATGCAGTCATTTCAATTGTTTTCCAGGTTTTTGGAGGGTTAATTGTTGCAGCTGTTTTAGAAGATAAATTAATCCGTAAATTTTCACCTATCTTTCGAACGGTCTATTTCTTACCAGTCGTCGTTTCAATGACAGTCATTGCATTGCTGTTTTCATTTTTTTACAACCCGGAAGTCGGATTGTTAAATCAGTTCCTTAAAATGATTGGATTGAATAATTTAGCACTACCATGGTTGGGGGATAGTGAAACGGCAATCTATGCAGTCATTGCTGTCTCACAGTGGCAATCGATTGGTTATATAGCTATGTTATATATCGTATCCATTCAAAAAATTTCACCTGAGCTATATGAAGCAGCTGAAATGGATGGAGCGAATAAAATAAAAACGTTTTTTCACATTACGGTTCCAGAAACGAAGGAAATGACATTTGTAGCCGTAATATTAACACTGACAGGTGCTTTTACAGTATTTAATGAGCCATATATCTTAACCGGAGGGGGACCGGGTACTTCTTCGGAAGTCCTAAGTACCTATTTATATAAAACGGCTTTTTCAAAAGATATGATGGGTTATGCTTCTGCCATTGCTACGGTTATCTTAATTATTACGTTACTTATTTCTCTTGTTCAAATGAAAATATTTAAAACAGGAAAGGAGGACTAATAATGGAGATGCCTAAATCAACTATCAGAGTACCGGAATTAGTTGTGGAAAATCTAAAATATGCTAGGAAAAGAAAAGCCTATAATATGAGACTAGCGCTTGTCTATGCAGGCTTGATCGCCTACTTTCTTGTTGTTGCATATCCCTTATTGTGGATGGTCATAAGCTCTTTCAAAAGCACAGAGGAAATTTTCAACCATAGTTGGTCCCTTCCACATACATGGTTGTTTGAAAATTATGTAACAGCTTGGAATAGTGGTATTTCCTCCTATTTTTTAAATAGTGTCATTGTTACTGGCTTGACTTGCATTCTAACGGTATTAGTAAGTGCGTTAGGTGCATACGGATTATCTCGCTTTGATTTTCGTGGAAAGGCTTTCATTTTGGTCATATGCTTAGGGGGGTTGATGCTATCCCCCCAAGTAAGCCTGATCCCTTTGTATAATATAATTCAGAAGCTAGGTATATATAACACCCATTGGGCGTTAATTTTACCTTATGTGGCATACAGAATTCCGCTAACCATCTTGTTGATTCGGGCCTACTTCCTGTCCATTCCGAAAGAACTGGAAGAGGCTGCCCGGTTGGATGGATGCACAAACCTTGGAATCCTTTTTAGAATTTTCATTCCTATGAGTAAGCCTATTTTATTAACAACGACAATTTTAACAGCTTACTATACATGGAATGAATTCATGTTCGCCATCATCTTTATAGACGATGATAGTTTACGTACGATACCTGCCGGTTTAATGCAATTTCGAGATGCACTGCAAACCGATTGGGGAGTGTTACTTTCCGGATTAACGATTTCAGCGGCACCTATCGTCATTTTATTTTTATTCATGCAGAAGTACTTTATCCGTGGAATTGCTAGTGGAAGTGTAAAATGATAACAGGGGGAACAGGCATGAAATTAATTGGAATTGGAGATAACGTAGTAGATTTTTATAAAGACCAAGGAAAGATTTATCCTGGCGGCAATTCATTAAACGTGGCAGTATTGTGCAATCGTTTAAATGATGAGCAATCATCATATATTGGCATTGTAGGAAATGACGGGGCAGCAGATCATGTGTTAGAGGTATTGCAAAAGGAAAAGATAGAGATTAGTAGAGTAAGACAAGCAGTAGGGGAGAATGGTATGGCAGTCGTCGCGTTGGATAAGGACGGGGACCGAATTTTTATTGGTTCCAATAAAGGGGGAATTCAATCTAAATTGGGGATTGTACTGAATGACAAGGATTTGGATTATATTCGGCAACACGACCTTCTTCATACTAGTGTATATAGCCGTATAGAGCATAATCTTCCAATATTAAGCCCATTCATTGACATTTCATTTGATTTTTCGACAAATCAAGAGGATCAATATTTACAAAAAGTTTGTCCGTATGTAGCTTATGCATTTTTTTCCGGAAGCAACTTGAACGAAGCAGAGTGCAACGCACTGATTCAAAAGGTGCATTCGTTCGGCACAAAAGTGATATGTGTTACTCGTGGGGAAAAGGGAGCACTATTATCAATTGAAAATCAATTATATGAACAAGCTATTATCCAAACCAAAGTTGTAGATACGTTGGGGGCGGGAGATTCCTTTATTGCTGGTTTTCTCTCATCTTATGTCCAAGGACAAGATGTATATAAAGCTTTACAAAAAGGAGCGTTAGTTGCCTCCCAAACCTGTCAGGATTATGGTGCTTTTGGTTATGGTAAAGTATATAATCCTGACCATATGATGGTTTAAAATATGCATGGATGAAAAAAGGTAACGAGATCCCGGATTAGGAGGGGGATTCGTTACCTTTTTCTTGCGATATTGAACTATCAATCGTAAAGGTCACGCGATTAGCAGGATAATATAGGAAGGATGAATGGATAGGCTGCTTCTTAGCGTCATATGCCACTTTCTCCACTTTGAAAAGGGGATCTCCCACTTCGCATTCTAAATATTTTGCTTCATCTGCATTTGCCAATACCATATTTAAAAGTTTCGTGTTATGAACAGGAGTTATATTATATTTATGCTTTATGATATCATACATGGAAACAGAGTTATGGACATGTTGATTTAAATTTGGCAGAATCTTTAAGGAATAATGAGAAATTTCTAAGGTGAGAGGTTGATTATCATAGTATAAGATCCTTTGTAATTCAAGTACATCACTTTCAGGCGTAATCTCCAAGGATTTGGAAATATTAGCCGGTGCAGGCAGTATCCCAAATGAAAGGATTTTAGTTTGAGGTATCTTTCCTAATTCTGACATATATTCAGCATGACCATTAACAGCAAATAATTCTCTTTTTACTTTAGGATATTGGACGAATGTTCCCTTTCCTTGTTGCCGTATTAGTAACCCTTCTTCCACCAGGTCCAAAACCGCTTTCCTGACAGTAATACGACTTACTCCATATATGTCGCATAAATCTGTTTCGGTTGGCAATCTTTCGCCAGAAGAGTAAATCCCTTTGTTTATGTCTTCGATAATAGATTGTTTTAATTGCATGTATAATGGCGTAGAACTATTAGTGTTGAGTTTCATATTTTCCCCTTTCTCGTATTTTTCCTTTTATTATAACGTAATGTGATGTTATAGTACAAATCATCAATTCGACAGACCTCGAGCAACAACAATCCGAGATAAAAATGTCATGGATCTTTTTGCGTGGGAGTTAAAGTAGATGCCCGAATCATAAAAAAGCCATAATGCGACATCAAATTCCAACATATTTCTACTTTTCCATTTTGTATAATGAGATAGAAAAATATATTAAGGGAGTGATTGTTGTAATATGAAAAACAGGAAAATTGTTTTAACTCTAGGAGTTGCCGTTTTATCGGCGAGCATTGCGGCACCAACATTTGCAGCTAATGAAACATCCCCGGGAACGCCCATTCAACAAACTTATTCGGTTTCTGGTTTTACAGACCATGCTGAACTAGGGAAAAAGCTAGAACAAATTGCGAGTGATAGCCAAGGTAAAGTAAAAGTGGATGTCGCTGGATATTCCAATAGAAATAGAGAAATCTATAAAGCAACAGTGGGAACAGGGAACAAAGTCGTTTTGATTCAAAGTGAGATCCATGGAAATGAGAAGACTGGTACGGATGCCATCTTGAATATCTTGAAGTTTTTGGGGACCAATTCTCCTGAAGCGGAGAAAATTCGTAAAGAAATTACCCTTGTCGCTTTGCCTAAAATGAATCCGGATGCTGCTGAATTGAACCGTCGGGGAAATGATATGACTTGGGCAGAGGTCGTGGAACAGTTTCCACAGTTAGCAGGAGCAAATCCATCATGGAACTATTATACTTACAAAAATGAATCTTTCGATTATGAGTCCAAACCTGGCTTTGATGTCAATCGTGACTTTAATCCTGATTTAAATTATACTCCCCAAGCTAAAGACTTCCCTGGAAAATCATCCACCCCTGGCTGGTTCATAACACCTGAATCACAAACAACACGTGATGTTTACAAGTCTCTGCTGAAGCAATACGGAAAGGTTGAGATTTTTGTCGACTTGCACCACCAAGCTCCCTATTATGAAATCGATGGAACGGATGATTTAGTCACATACTCGCTTTCCGCTCAATTTGTTCCTGATCCAAAAACGCCTTCAGGACAAGAGTATGCCAAGTATGCAAAAAACTATAATTATGATTTTTCCAGACAATTGAATGTAGCGGTATATAATGCTATGAAAGAACAAGGTAATTCACCATTTGGAAATATATCCTTATATCCGCAAAACCAGAACCTTCCTGGAACGGCTTTAGGAGCCTTTGCTTTAAACGGAAGCGGGACAGTACTATTTGAAGTTAGAGGCCAAACACAGTCCTTTGGCCAAAAGAAAAAAGGCATGCTTATTAAAGCAGTGGAAAGAGGGTTATATGGAATCATCGATGGAGTTACTGATGGCTCTGTATATAAAATCAATCCGGAACAATACGAGTCAATTCCACTGACGGAGGGCAGGCAATAATAAAGATTGAGTGAGGAAATGATATTTTTATCAACTTCCAGCCTAGATTGAAGTAACCAGACGGGGCCCGCCTGGTTTTTCTTCATCGGGGAAAAGAAAATTTTTTTGAATATCGTCTATGTATTGGAAACATAGTTATTTTACACTATTAACACAAAGTGCTAAAAATGTCAGAATATTAGTAATGATTATTTTTCATGATTATTAAATTTGATAAGGAGGGTTTTTATTGAATTTTAAAAAGAAAGTTCTATCAGTTTCATTATCTAGTTTAATGACGTTAAGCGCTGTAACAGCAGTTGCACTACCAGTCGGAGCGGTTGGAAATGGCCCCAGTGCTGGAAATGGACAAGTGACAACTTCAAATCTTCATACATATGAAAGCTTGGTAAGCTATCTTGAAACGCAGGATGCAAAACAAGAAAGGCTGGCACTGGAAGTAATCGGGGAAACGGTAAAAGGAAGGGATATTTACCTAGCGAAGTACATTACAAATCCTAAAAATCCAACTATACTATTTTTAACTCAACAGCATGGAAATGAACAATTGACTACTGAGGGTGCACTCGAATTCATTAAACATCTAGGTACGAATAAGACTAAAGGCATTTTGGAAAATATTAATATACTGATCATTCCCATGTTAAATGCAGATGGGGCCATGGGAGATGTTAATTTCCCTCTTGATGACTATTTAGCAAAAGGTGATCGGCATCTAACCCGGGCAAATGCAAATGGGGTCGACTTAAACCGTGAGCATGATAAAAAAACTGATTCCATGCAAGTAGAGGTAAAAGCTTTACACGAAAATGTATTTGCGAAATACGATATAGATTACATGATAGATTTACATCATCAAGGGACGCTAAGTGAAACAGATGGTGAACTTGTTTCAGGTTCAATTCTTTATCCTACAAATGCTAACGTAAAGCCTGAAGTGTTAGAAGCGTCAAAAAAACTGGGTGCTGTTGTATATAACTCCATTGAAACAACTGGTTGGGGGCATATTGGTAGGTATGATGGCGGTTCTGGAGAAAATATAGGCCGCAATGGTGCAGCCGTTCGTTATGATATTGCTACACTGCTCTTTGAGATGCGAGGTATGTCGGACCACAATATCGAGTCAGTGGCGCTTGGACAAAAAAGTAATGGCTATCTAATAAAGCAAACAGTAACCACTTTGGATGCAGCTGTCAGAGCCATTGCCGATGATTCAATCGAAACTGTTGATGCAAGCTTTTGGGACACCCTGCCTACACAATACAATCGTCCTGGGGCAGAATCAGACGAATAAAATGATAACACATCCCATTCTTTCAGATGGGATGTGTTTTTTTGATTCCTTATGAAATCGGAAACAGGATGGGGAGCCAGTTTTTATAACCCGATATGACATTAGTTACAGTGAAAATAGCAGTACTATAATAAAAGATGACATGGAAAAAAGCATCTGCTTTCACCTAAACAGATGCTCAGTTTATTGACAAAAGGGGTTCGAAAGGGGCTCATCTTTTAAAACAAGACTATGGTTTTCTATATGTTTTTTTATTGTTTTATGAAATCAGCTTGAACGTTTTTTATAGAAAAAAACTGTAGGCAAACTCGCTTTCTTCGAATTTGTCTACAGTCTAAAGCATCTGTTTTCATCTAAAGGGATGCTTTTTGAATTTCAGGACTTTTTTATTTTGTTGCTCTTATAAACTTTTTTCGGCTGAATTCTCCTCATTTTGTTCTTCTTTTAGTTGTAAGGCTACTAAACTGGCAAAGTCATGAATGATGGTGGCTGCCAATAGTGATGTAATTTGTGTTGGATCGTACGGCGGGAGAACTTCCACCAGGTCAAACCCAATAAAGTTGAATCCTTGCAGAGAGCGTATCATCTCTAGGGTTTCAAAGCTATTTAAACCGCCAACCTCCAAGGTGCCAGTTCCAGGAGCACAGGATGGATCAACAAAATCAATATCAAAGGTCAAGAAACATGGTGTATCCCCAATGGTTTTCTTGACTTCCTTCACGACATCTTCGATTCCTCTTTTCTTCAGCTCGGGCGTGGTTATCACATTGTAGCCTAGATCTGTACTGGAATCTATATCTCCTGGATGATTGAGCGTACCTCTGATGCCAATCTGGAAAACTTTATCCGTTTGGAGCAAGCCTTCCTCATATGCACGGATAAACGGTGAACCATGCCAGTATTTTTCATCATAATAAGTATCCCAGGTATCTGTATGTGAATCAAAATGAAGAAGTGCAACAGGACCGTGTATTTTTGCGGCAGCTCTTAGATTAGCCAATGTTACTGAATGATCTCCTCCGATGCCTATTGGAATGATACCGTTTTTCATCAAGTCTGCCATGGCCTTTTCAATTATCTCATAACTTCGATGTATATTATGGGGAATCACCGAAACGTCCCCAATATCAATTGCATTACATTCGTCAAACGGAAATACCTTGTGAATGGGATGGTAAGGAAACAACGTCATGGATGCTTGGCGGACTGCCTGTGGGGCAAACCGAGCTCCTACCCTGAATGAAGCAGCTGTATCAAAAGGCATACCTACCACTGCCAATTTGGCATTTTCTCTTGAAGAAGGTAAGCGCATAAATGATCCGGTGGTACAAAACTCTGGTTTAACATCAGGGGATAAAGGATATTTCATTTTTTCTATTCCTCCATTTTCTTATATCTATAATAGTTTTGGAACTCATTTTGAAACTCATCATTTTGAAACTCATATAGGTGAATTCCTATAGATGATTAATCATGCAATTATCATGCCAAGTCACAGTAACTGATTTAGTGAGGGTTTTTACTAGATATCTTTGGCTTGGGGTATGCAAAGGCGAATAATTTATGGGAAATTGAATCGCCAATGAAGAGATGCTGCAAGACTTCATTTCCATGAATCAATCATGTGCCGTTAAGAATACAGGAATTAAGTAGCATTTTTGGCGTCTTTCGTTTGTCGAACTAAACCGAAATCATGTGGCACAGAAATTGCATTAAGGTATACAGGTAAAACTTTTTAAAAAAGAGGGAGGCATGGGGATTTATCTAGTTAAGAAATGAACCTACTAGTTTGAAAGCGGTTTCAAGGAGGAATGATAGGTGGAAAATGAGGTTACATTGAAAAGATCACTGAAATTATGGCAAATCGTTATGATGGGGTTAGCATATATGACCCCCATGGTCGTATTTGATACATTTGGCATTGTATCTGGGATTACGGGCGGCCATGTACCGACTGCCTATATCGTTGCATTGGTGGGGATGCTTTTTACAGCTGCCAGCTATGGAAAACTTGTAAAGGTTTTTCCTGCTGCAGGTTCAGCCTACACTTATACGCAAAAGGCCATAAACCCGCATTTGGGATTCCTGGTAGGATGGTCTTCGTTGTTAGACTATTTGTTTTTACCTATGGTCAATGCATTGTTGACCAAAATTTATCTCACAGCATTATTTCCAGGAGTTCCTACATGGATTTGGGTAGTAGTGTTCGTAGCAATCGTCACCATTCTCAATCTCAGGAGCGTCAATGTACTTGCAAACTTTAATGCGCTTTTTGTTTTAATTCAGATTGCCATCATGGCAGTGTTCATCATTCTTGTTGTCAAAGGTTTAAATGATGGAGAAGGTACAGGAGAAGTGTTTACGATAAAGCCTTTCGTAAATGAAGGAATGGACTTTTCGGCAATAATAACCGGGGCCACGATCCTTTGTTTTTCCTTTTTGGGATTCGATGCGGTAACGACACTATCTGAGGAAACGCCGGATCCGAAAAAAACGATTCCAAAAGCGATATTTTTAACTGCACTTTGGGGTGGAATCATCTTCATTACCGCATCTTTCTTTATTCAGCTCTTTTTTCCGGATATATCCCGTTTTAAGGAACCGGATGCTGCATTACCGGAAATCGCCCTTTATGTAGGTGGGAAGCTATTTCAATCCATTTTTCTTTGTACGACTTTCGTCAATACGCTAGCCTCGGGACTAGCATCGCATGCCAGCGTTTCCCGTCTTTTGTATGTTATGGGACGTGATAAAGTGTTTCCTGAAAAATGGATTGGGTTTATTCACCCTAAGTGGAAGACGCCAGCGATTAATGTACTCATAGTTGGAGTCATTTCATTATCGGCTTTATTCTTTGATTTAGTGACAGCAACGTCACTGATCAACTTTGGTGCATTAATGGCATTTACCTTTGTAAATCTGTCAGTGATCAGCCATTTTATCATTCGGGAAAAGAAGCATCGAACGTTAAAGGGGTGTATTCAATACTTAATAATGCCTTTAATTGGAGCTATAGCAATTGGAATTCTTTGGATCAACCTTGAAGAGAGTTCCTTAATAATGGGAACAAGTTGGTTCATTATTGGTTTTTGTTATCTATTATATATCACAAAAGCATTCCGGAAGGCTCCGCCGCAATACCAAGTTGAAGAAATTCAGCTTTGAGACTTTGCAAGGATGCATCAGGGACAAAAAAGGTTTTGAAATGGTTTCATTCCAAAACCTTTTTGGTTTTTTATAAGCTTCCTCGCCGCAAGCGTCTCCGGGGTCTCGACTAGTCGCGAATTTCCTCAATTCAGCGAGTTTTCATCTCGTATAAAAAAGTGAAAAACATGTTGGATAAACCTGTTTACTTTAAAATCATGGCCGGGTGAGGTTATTCTTTAAAAAAAACATTCCAGTTGATTGGAACGGGTGTTGAGACTCCTGCGAGGAAAGCGCGTCAAAGGGCGAGCGAACCTACAGGCGTAAAGACCGCCCGCGGAAAGCGAGTGCCGCGATGAAACGTTCAAATTGTACTAATCCTTAAAAGACTGTGGATAAACTCGATTTTCATCAGTTTGTCACCGAATGACGCATCCTAGAAGGATGCGTTTTTTAATCATCACTGTTTACATATGCAAATCTGAATTGCTTATGAATTAATTCATATTTCCTGATGATTGCATGTGGATGTTGATGATTGCAAATGGCGGTATATTGCTATCTATATAGTATCCTCAAAGCTGGCACGAAAGTTGCTTAATAAGTTATAAGAATATAAGTGAGGTGCTAAAATGACAGAGAAAATTAAGGTAATTGAAAAACGTCAATTGGATAATCCATTGCAGGAATTCCAGGATATCTTAAAAGAAGCAATTCATGTTTTGAACTATCCAGATCAGGTTTTTGATTTTCTGAAAGCGCCAATGCGTTTTCTGGAAGTCTGCATTCCTATTCAAATGGATAATGGGGAGACAAGGATGTTTCAAGGGTATCGGGCTCAACATAATGATGCAGCCGGTCCAACTAAAGGGGGGATTCGGTTTCACCCGGATGTCACTCCCGAGGAAGTTAAGGCATTGGCCGGGTGGATGAGCTTGAAATGCGGAATAACCGATCTTCCATATGGAGGGGCAAAAGGCGGCATTGTATGTGATCCCAGACAGATGAGTTCATCTGAGCTTGAACGATTAAGCAGAGGGTATGTCAGGGCAGTAAGTCAAATAGTGGGACCTACTAAAGATATTCCGGCACCTGATATGTATACGAATTCACAAATCATGGCCTGGATGCTGGATGAATACGATCACATCAGGGAATTCGATTCACCCGGCTTCATTACAGGAAAGCCTCTGAGATTAGGTGGATCGAAGGGCAGGGAAAAGGCCACTTCCAAGGGAGTATTATATACACTTCAAATGATATGTGATTTAAAGGGGATTCCTATTGAAGGCATGCGGGTAATCATCCAGGGATTCGGGAATGTTGGCAGTCATTTGGCCATGTATTTATATGAAATGGGGGCTAAGGTTGTCGGAATAGCGGATGAGCTTGGAGGTTTATATGATCCGAATGGTTTGGACATCCCTTACCTTTTGGAGAACAGGGGCTCGTTTGGGGTCGTTTCGAACTTATACAAAGATTCATTATCCAATCAAGAATTATTGGAAAAAGAGTGTGATGTGCTGATTCCCGCAGCCATTAGCGGAGTGGTGAATAAAGATAATGCAACACGATTAAAATGTGAAATCCTGATCGAAGCAGCAAATGGTCCGACAACAAAGGAAGCGATCAAGATTCTTGATGATAAAGGTATAGTGCTAGTCCCGGATATTTTGGCGAATTCAGGAGGGGTGATAGTTTCGTATTTTGAATGGTGCCAGAACAACCAAGGTTATTATTGGACGGAAGAGCTTGTGGATGAACGATTGAAGGAAAAGATAACGGACAGCTTTTTGAATGTCTACCATACTTCACAAAAATATTCCGTGAACATGAAAGTGGCGGCTTATATTGAAGGGATTCGCAAAATAGCAGAAGCATCCCAGCTTCGAGGTTGGGTCAGGTTCTGAACGAATTAGGGCTTACAAGAAAGGAGGCAATCCGTTGAATTTTGATATTCTTTCCGAAAATAAAGAAAACCAGGCTATTCATCATTATTGCTTATTGTCACAAGATTATAGATATGATGTGACCATTGTATATTCAGGCCAGTTTTTCGGTAAAGCAATGGTGACTTCCATGCAAAGCGGAAGAATGATCCTGCTTTGTGCCAATGATATTAATTTAGATCAATACTGGGCTCCGACCCTTGGCATTGAACAAGAAGATATACCTGAGTTCCAAAACTTTCTCAAGTTAGTGTTACAAACCCCATTTCATTTTGAAGAATACTGAAGGAAGGAATGATGTAGATGTACGTTGATGTGATTCTAAGCCCTTGTGATGGCAGGATTGAAAAAATATCAATATCCAAGAATTCCAGATTTTACGAATGGGAACAATTATTTCAGATTAAGAAGGCAGATGGATGTGTGGAAATCATTGATATTGGTGTAAGCGGAAAGATAGAATCATTGGAGGTATTGGAGGGCGAACCAGTGGTGGCCGGCGAGGTCCTCGCCTATTTCAGGGAAGATTTATTCGTGACCGGCAGCGATTAATATAAAAACGAAAAGAAGATGAAATGATTCATCTTCTTTTTCGGCTTATCCGATAATCCTTTACTGCTTTCTTATTCATGTTCCCCTATACCCCAATTTTGCAGAAACCCGATTACCAGTTTCCATCACATTCTTAATGAGGAAATCAAGTCTTTCTTCTGTCAGGTTAAAGCTGACAAAACCTATGCTCACCGCACCGTGAACTTCCCCAAAATGGTTCAATATCGGCACGGCAACAGAACATGTTCCCTCTGTTCTTTCACTGTGACTGATTCCATGACCCTTCATTTTAGTCTCTTGCAATATATCCCAAAAAGCTGCTCTTTCTTGAATTGGCAGAAGAGCATCCACGATTTTTTCCGCTTGTTTATATGGCATATAGGCGAGCATCGCTTTATTGGCGGCCCCAATATGCATAGGAACTCGTGAGCCAAGCTGGTCATAAACCCGGATTTGGCTTTTTTCACTGTCGATTCGTTCGATAACGAGTGATTCCATTCCTATTGGCTGGCTGAGATAGACGCTTTCCTCCACTTTGTTCATCAGCCTTTCCAGTTCAGGCCTTATTTGGCTGATGTAATCCATTTTGTCATACATACGTAAACCATATTCGAGCCAAATATTCCCCAAACCATATTGTTTGGATTGCCCGTCCTGTTGGATTAATCCATGCGAGGACATCGCTTTTAACAAACGATGCATGGAGCTGACAGGAAGATCACATTCTTGGGAAAGTTCCGTAATTGACAGCCAGTTTTCCGATGAATTGGAAACCAGCACCTTTATAACGTTCATGGCGCGGTCGATCGATTGCATAAACAAACCACCTATCTTTCATTACAAGTTGAATAAAACTTTGATTTATTTGAATATTTAAAACATATTGACATTATACCAAAGTTGATTTTATAATAAAAGAAAAATTCCTAACAGCGGAAACGTTTTCCACTATTCGGAAAAGGAGGGGGAGGCAGTGACATTCTGTTCGTCCATGTACAAACCATTGGAACGTGTCATTGTAAAACATCCTAAAGAAGCTTTTATTAGTCAAGAGCATTTAAGCCAAGCATGGCGGAACTTCAACTTTGCGGAAGAGCCTGATTTCAACGAAGCACTAAAAGAGTATGGTGACTTTATATCCATTTTGGAGAAATATGTTTCAAACATCGATTATTTGCCAGCATCTTCGCTAGTCGGCATTGACTCCATATATGCGCATGACCCGGTCAAATTCACAAGCCAAGGAGCCATTATTTTAAAGTCCGGGAAAGAATTGAGACAGCCGGAAGCTAATGTATACAAGGAATATTGTAAAGAAAAGAACATCCCGATTATTGGGTATTTAACGGGTGATGCGGTTGCGGATGGCGGTGATATCGTTTGGCTTGATGATAAGACCCTTGTTGTCGGACATGGTTATCGTACAAACGCTGAAGCCATTCGGCAATTAAAGGAAATGACCGCACATCTTGTGGATGAATTCATCGTAGTTCAGCTTCCGCATGATCAGGGAGAGGCAGAGTGTCTCCATCTTATGTCTTTCATCAGTCTTGTCGACCATGATTTAGCAGTGGTTCACTCCCGCCTTATGCCTGTTTTTTTCAGAAAACTGCTGATTGAACGAGGCATTCAGCTTATCGAAGTGCCGGTTGATGAGTACTTGACCTTAGGCTGTAATGTGCTTGCCATTGCTCCGCGGGTTTGCGTGATAGCTTCTGGTAACGCTTACACAAAGCGGAAGCTTCTTGATGCCGGAGCAACAGTTTATGAATACAAAGGAACTGAAATCAGTTACAAAGGCACTGGCGGTCCAACTTGTTTAACCTGCCCGGTGGTGCGTACAAATATTAATGAAGGGGGATTGGCATGAGTCAATTACTATGGGGTGCTCCAGAAACGCTTCGTGCTTTGTTATGTGAACTTGTTAGCTGGGAAAGCCGTACTCTTACATTGGGGGAGCGCACGTTTCCTTATAAGGTTCAAGAAAAATTGAGGGAGCTTGATTATTTTAAAAGGAATCCGGCGTACTTATCGCTTCACGAGGCTGATTTAGGGAGAAATTTTGTCAATGCCTTTTATAAACATCCCGATAGCAAGGAGACCGTTGTATTAATTAGCCATTTTGATACGGTTCATACCGAAGAATATGGTGATCTTGAGGCTCTTGCTTTTCAGCCGGAGGAGCTCACGAAAAAGCTTCATGACCGGAAAGGAGATCTACCGGAAGAAGCGCGCATTGATCTTGAATCGGGAAAGTACTTGTTTGGCAGAGGAACGATGGATATGAAAATGGGGCTTGCCCTTCATATGGCTATCATCGAAAAGGCAAGCATCGAAAAATGGCCGATCAATCTCCTGCTGTTAACGGTTCCTGATGAGGAAGTGAATTCTGCGGGAATGAGGGCTGCAGTTAAAGAACTTGTGACTTTACGGGATAAATATGACCTTTCCTATAAAATGTTTTTTAATAGTGAACCGTCCTTTTCACAGAAACCGGGTGATAATAGTCATTATATTTATTCCGGGACTTTGGGGAAAATCATGCCCGCTGCCCTTTTTTATGGGAAAGAAACTCATGTGGGTGAGCCATTAAAGGGCATAACGGCTAACTATATAGCCTCGTTCCTCACGCAGCTCATGGAGTGGAACACTCTTTTTCAGGAAAGTGATCTTGGTGAGGAAACACCTTTACCGGTATCGCTTCAGCAAAAAGATCTGAAACTGCAATATTCAACCCAAACACCTTATCGTGCGGCAGCGCTTTATAATGTGTTCATTATGAAAAGGACAGCTGCAGAGATAATGGATTTATTCGAGCAGGTTGCAAACGAAGCGGCGATTAAATGCAATGAATCTTATAAAGCTCTTTGTCTGCGTGAACAAATTGAAGGTGTAGGTGAAGTGCAAGTATTGCGCTACGAAAAGTTACTTTCATATGCCGAGGGCAAATTTGGCGGCAGTTTTGTTGAGCAAATAAAGAGTGAAGTTAAAGGAAACATGGATTTGGATGAGCGGGAAAAATCACTTAGGATCGCTGAAAAGTTGATGATACAATGTCAGGAGCTTTCACCCGCCATTGTATTGCTGTTCGCACCGCCATATTATCCAGCCGTCAATACGTCCGATGATCCGCTTATCATGGAATCTGTGAAATTAATGAAGGAAACTGCCAGCTTGCTTGGTAAAGAAGTGAGCCATATTCATTATTTTAATGGCCTTTGCGATTTAAGCTATGTTCAGTATAGCGATGAGTCTGATGGATGGACGGCTTTTGAAAAAAATACACCGGTCTGGGGCGATACTTACAGCATTCCTTTTGCTGATATGCAAAAACTTCAGGCACCCGTACTTAATGTGGGTCCGTTTGGTAAGGATGCACACCAGAAAACTGAGCGCCTTCACATCGATAGTGCCTTCGTTCATACGCCCGTTATGCTGGAGAAGTTAATAAAGAGTATGATTAATTGTTTGGTTGAGAAGTGATGGTCCGACAGGAAAACTGGATTAATGGTATTAAACTTTAACTGGGGGTATTTATATGAATAACCTGCCTGATGGTCAAATCACTTCCGAGCCGCTTAATCAAAATAATAAGCCACATAACCAACTAACGGAGTTACCGGAAAAAGGGATTAACCCTTTTGTCCTGATGTTTATCGTCATTGTAATCGTGACGATTTTAACCTATATCTTACCTGCAGGCCAATATGAAAGAATTGAAAAGGATGGCAGGAGTGTAGTCGATCCTACTTCGTTTGAATTTGTTGATTCAACACCAGTGGGATTATTGGAAATGTTCAGCAGTATTCACGCAGGGATGATCGAAGGAGCGTCAATTATCTTATTCGTCTTTTTGTTTGGCGGAGCACTTGGAATCATGCAGGCAACAGGAGCGCTGGATTCTTTCATTAAGTTTGTGGCTGTCCGATTCGGAACAAAAGAGAAATTGCTTATTCCGTTGATGGTATTAATCTTCGCGTCATTAGGGACTCTGATCGGCTCTGCTGAAGATGCATTAGTTTATATCGCAATCATTGTTCCGATGACGATTGCATTAGGCTTCGATGCACTTACAGGCTTTGCGATCGTCATCCTTGGAACATTGGCGACTGGATTCATTTCGGGCATTACGAACCCTTTTAATGTAGGAGTTGCCCAAAGCATCGCAGAATTGCCCATGTATTCGGGAATGGGATTGCGAATCGCTCTTCTTGCAGTGTTTTATGTCGTTACAGTATTGTACATCTATTTCCATGCAATGAAGGTTAAAAGAAACCCTGAACTGGGGGAGTATGGGAAATTCAGGCGTGAAGATCATGCACATCTTGATAAAAACTTTAGGATGAGTAAAAGACATAGCGCTGCTTTAATTATTTTATTGGTGAATTTCATTCTATTAGTATATGGAGTTATTAAATTAGGATGGTATATAAGTGAAATTGGCGGCTTGTTTTTATTAAGCGGGATCATAATGGGCATAATTGGTGGCTTAACTCCATCCAAGATGGCTAATGGTTTTATTTCAGGAGCAGGCGACATGGTTTCTGGGGCATTGATAATAGGAGTTGCGCAGACAATCTTGGTCATCATTACAAGTGGCGGATTGCTGGATACTATTTTATATTATGCGGCAGGGTTGGTTGAGCAGCTTCCTCCCGCCATAAATGCAATCGGAATGTTCATTGTCCAATTATTTCTTAACTTCATTGTTCCATCCGGAAGTGGACAAGCAGCATTGACGATGCCGATCATGGCTCCATTAGCGGATTTAATGGGTGTGACAAGACAAACGGCAGTGTTGGCATTCCAATTAGGGGATGGGATTTCGAATATGATATTTCCGACTTCTGGAGTGCTATTGGCTGGACTGGCAGTGGCAGGCATATCATTTACGAAATGGGTAAAATGGGTGTTTCCATATCTTTTGATTCAGGCTGCGGTAGCGATAATCTTTTTGATCATTGCTCAAAGCATACAGTATGGCCCTTTTTAAAGATCCGAAAAGTATGAATATTCGAATTAATGGGAGGCGTTTATGATGAAGACAATACAGGAGACGATTGAGGATGAAGTGATTTCATGGAGACGTCATTTTCACGAAAATCCGGAGCTCTCATATCAGGAGCACCAAACTTCTGAATTCATCTACAGGAAATTAAAAACCTTTTCAGGATTAGAAGTGACGAGACCAACCGAAACGAGCGTTTTAGCGGTTCTTAAAGGAGCTAAAAAATCTGCCCGGAAATCGAATACCATATCTTTTCGTGCGGATATTGATGCACTCCCGATTGAAGAGGAAGCAGAAATTGAATATAAATCAAAAAATCCAGGGGTTATGCATGCATGCGGACATGATGCACATGCTGCGATGTTATTAGGTGCTGCTAAAGTCCTCTCCGGGAAAAAAGATGCGGTCGATGGAGAAATCAGGTTTATTTTCCAACACGCAGAAGAGGTTCTGCCAGGGGGAGCTCAGGAATTGGTGAAAAAAGGGGTCATGGAAGGAGTGGATTATGCATTTGCACTGCATGTTACGCCTTATGAACGAACAGGGACAATATGTTTAAGGGAAGGGGTATTCTGTGCAGCAGCCGATGATTTTGAAATTAAAATTATTGGTCAGGGCGGTCATGCGTCGACTCCGGAATTAACGGTAGATCCGCTGATCATTGGTGCAGAAATTACCACGAATATTCAACATATCGTTTCCAGAAAAATTTCAGCTCTTAGGACACCTGTCATTTCAGTCACTCAGTTCCATTCCGGAAGTGCGCTCAATGTCATACCAGAATATGCAGAAATCGGTGGTACCATTCGTTCCTTGGACTCTGATAGCCGAGTGAAAGCAAGGGACTATCTAGAGCAAATCGTTAAGGGGATTTCAGAAGCGCATGGGGCAAAATGTGAAATTACCTGGTATTTAGGGTATCCAGCAGTGGTAAATGATAAAGCTGCTGTTGATATTTCAAGAACGGTCATGGAAGGTATTTTTGAAGAAAATAACATCATCCAGGTTGATGATCCCATGTTTGGAACAGAAGATTTTTCGGCTTTTTCCGAAATCGTTCCCTCTTCCATGCAATTTCTAGGCGTCCATAATGATGAGTTTGGAAAAGCTTATCCTCTGCACCATCCTAAATTTAAAATCGATGAGAAGGCTTTAGGATATGGAGTAAGATATTTTGTAGCAATAGCGGAGAAATTGTGCAGTCATCAAAATAATTGAGAAAGCATGGGCTCCGAAGAGGCACCCGTTATAGTTTAAGAGAGGAATTCTATATTTCTATAATTTCCGCTTCTGGAATAAAAGAAACTTCATTTAAAGTACAGGTTCAAAATTAATTTCCAACATTTTAAAAAGATAAACTACCTATATAGGAGGAATATATATGTTTAACCACGCGATTGTAAGAAAGATTGGAAAGAGTTTTGTAAATGGCTTAACAACATCGGATTTAGGAAACCCGGATTATGAAAAAGCGCTTGTGCAGCACGAGGCTTATGTAGAAGCATTAAAACGCTGCGGTGTGAAAGTGACCGTTCTCGAATCGGATGAAAGATTCCCTGATTCTACGTTTGTAGAAGATACCGCCGTGGTGACACCAAAATGTGCGCTTGTAACCAATCCTGGTGCAGATAGCCGTAATGGTGAGATTATTGAAATGAAAGAAGTTTTAAAGGACTTCTATGACACAATCGAATATATTCAATCACCGGGAATGTTAGATGGCGGAGATGTAATGCAAGTTGAAGATCACTTCTATGTTGGCCTTTCAACCAGAACGAATGAAGCAGGTGCTCTGCAGTTCAAAGATATCATGGGTAAGTATGGTTATGATACGACCATCATTCCCCTTAAGAAATTCTTTCATTTAAAAACGGGTGTCAATTACCTCGGAGACAATAATTTATTAGTGGCCGGGGAATTCATTAATCACGGGGCTTTTTCTAGCTTTAATCAAATAACCGTAAAAGAGGAAGAAGAATATTCGGGTAACTGTGTCAGAATGAACGACTCTGTTATTGTCCCAAAAGGGTTTGAGGGTACAAAGAAAAAAATTGAAGATTTGGGATACAAAGTGATTGAAGTGGAAATGTCGGAATTTCAAAAACAAGATGGCGGCCTTAGTTGTCTCTCATTGAGGTTCTAAGATGGTTTTGCTGAAGGCATAGGCTAATAGATTAGATAAGGACGTGATTATATGGGGTATGGACTGGAGAATAATGATCAGCTGCAACGCTCAATGAAAAGACGCCATTTATTTATGCTTTCACTTGGCGGCGTAATTGGTACAGGCCTTTTTTTAAATGCAGGCTATACAATCAACCAAGCGGGGGCAGGAGGAGCCCTGATCGGTTATCTAGCCGGCGGTCTTATTTTGTATATGGTTATGGTCTGCCTTGGCGAGCTGGCCGTTCATATGCCGGTTACAGGTTCATTCCAAAAATATGCTGCCGAATATATAGGGCCTTCCGCTGGTTTCTCTCTAGGATGGATGTATTTCGTAGGTTCAGCCGCAACTGCAGGAGTTGAGTTTACGGCAGCAGGAATATTGATGAAACAATGGTTCCCCCATAGTCCTACCTGGATGTGGTGTGCTGTGTTCATAGTGCTTTTATTTACATTGAATGCATTAACGACAAGAGGTTTTGCAGAGGCGGAATATTGGTTCGCTGGAATAAAAATCGTTGCAGTGATTTTGTTTATCTTGATTGGAATCGCTGGCATCTTTGGTTTTGTCACTTTATCTGATCGTCCAACCCCATTCTTTGAGAATTTGGCTCCCTCTGGTCTTTTTCCAGCAGGTGGCATTACAATTATCTTTGTGACAATGATGAATGTAATATTTTCTTATCAAGGCTCAGAACTAATAGGAATAGCGGCAGGGGAAAGTGAAAAACCTGAAGAGAACATCCCTAAAGCCATTCGAAACGTACTATTTAGAATCATTGTTTTTTACATTTCGTCCATTATCATCCTTTCCGCCATATTCCCTTCTTCGGAATTAGGCTTATTGGAAAGTCCTTTTGTTACTTTGATGAAGATAGCGGGGATACCTTATGCAGCAGGTATCATGAATTTCATTATTTTGACAGCCATTCTTTCTGTGGGGAATTCATGTCTTTATGCATCTACGCGCTTGCTTTGGTCGATGGCCCATGATGGAATGGCACCTAAGGTGTTTGGTCTATTGTCCAAAAGGAAAGTGCCATTGAATGCCCTTCTTTTTACGATATGCTTTTCGCTTCTATCGTTATTGACTAGCTTCATTGCGGCGGATACTGTTTTCGTGATACTTATGTCCATAGCGGGTATTTCCGTCACGATCTCTTGGATGGGAATTGCTTTATCGCAATATATGTTTAGAAGGAAGTTTATAAAAGCGGGAGGTAAAACGGAAGATTTACAATACATAGTACCATTTTACCCATTTGTCCCGTTGTTTTGTTTAGGCTTTTGTTTGCTGATTCTAGTATTCCTTGCCTTTGACCCTACTCAACGAGTTGGACTGTTTTATGGAATAGGATTTTTGGTAGCCTGTATATTATTCTATAAATTTAAATTGGCTAAGAAAGTAGAGTCAAACACTAACTATGAAAATGAAAAAATATTGTAATAGAGTTAAATTTGCTGTTATATATGAAACCCTTATTAAATTGAAGAAATTTGCGACACTCCTGCCGAATAACTGGCTAGCCAAGACCCCGGAGACGCTTGCTTTGATGAGGCTTGGCAGACAGTCGGCGGAAAGGGAGCGGATTTCTTCAATTAATTGTAACTTCTTTCTGGCGGTTCCATCAATTGAAATGGTTTCATCCCGAACCATGATCTAAACTAGGTTTTCATCATGTTCTTACAACTTAATCTATATCGATTGCCCGTTCGTATTAATAGGTTAGCCAGTTTATTTTACTGGTTGACCTTTTTTTAATCTTGAAGTTGCGGTCACTGTGTTGATCATTTACAAAATCGGAAGGGAAATACTGACATTGTGACGAAGTAGAAGGAATATCTTACAAAAGAGGAAGGAGGAATTAACATGTCTGATAACAAAGTGATTAACAACATCACAATGAGCTTAGATGGGCGGGACCTCGTCATGGAGCGTATATTTGACGGGCCGCGGGACCTTGTTTTTAAAGCGTTTTCGAATTCTGGGCGTTTGGCTAGCTGGTGGGGGCCGAGTGGATGGCAAACGGAAAATCGGGAGTTTAATTTTAAGCCTGACGGCGTATGGCATTATTGCATGCGGTGCACAGATGAAAACCAAGGTGAATTTTATGGCCAAGAATCTTGGGGTAAAGGTGTTTATCAAGAAATAATCGTACCGGAGAAGATTGTCTTCACGGATATGTTTTCAGATGAAGAAGGCAACGCAGCAGACGGTATGCCAGTTACACTGATAACGATGACGTTTGTTGAACACGAGGGTAAGACTAAACTCATCATGCGTTCTAGATTCGCTTCAGTCGAGGGACTTCATCAAGTAATGGAAATGGGTGTAGTCCAAGGATGTGCCTCACAATTTTACCGCCTCGACGACCTTCTCGTAAAGCTTCAAAAGATAGGGTAATAAGCATTCTATTAAACAAATACGATTCTTCCTTAAGCAGGATCGCTTTTTTTATGCTGCTAAGGGCAGTAAAGCATATGAAAAATTAACTTTCTTGCCAGATGGAGACGGAATTAGAATAGGGGGAAAGTAATGAAAATCAATCATTTAAATTTAACTGTTAATGATGTTACAGCATCAAGGGAGTTTTTAGAAAAATACTTTGGTTTATCATGTGCAGGAAGTCGTGGAGATGGGTTCGCCGCAATGAAAGATGATGATGGATCCATATTGACACTAATGAAAGGAAGCGATGTACAATACCCCAAGACTTTTCATGTTGGATTCATACAAGAAAATGAAGAACAAGTTAACAGGATCAATCAGAAGTTAAAGGATGATGGATTCATGGTAAAACCTCCAAAACATTTACACAGATATACCTTCTATGTAGAAGCGCCTGGAGGATTTAACATTGAAGTACTGTGTTGAAAAAGTAAATTGGAGTAAAAAACGCAGTTCAGTGAGGTACGGAGAAGCGTATCACAAGTTAAGATTTAACAACTGATGTATTTACATGTTATTCAGCATCAGGCGCTTTTATAAGAAGCCCTATTCCTCAATTTAAGTGGTGAGAATGGGGCTTTTTATATTGGTATTTTCCTGACGCTCCCCCTAATAGTGACAAGAAATTATTATATATTTAGAAATAGACCTCGCAAGAATATTTTAATTTAATATATACACAAATTGGTGGTTTGTAAATATGTACGGAGTACAAAGTGTAGACAAAAAAGAGTTAAGTCAAAACATCTCTGGTAAAATTCTATGTCACCTCAATCTCTTCTTCCCGTTTTACCGGGAGAGACATAAAGGAGATAATCGGACGTTGTTCGCAAATTAAATCTATTCATGATAAGATAAATTAATCAAATAATCAAATACTAGTAAGGCGGGGTGGTGTCAGTCAATTCTGGCTCCTCCCTGCCTTTTTTGCCCACCCGATATTTGGAGGTTTTATTTTGAATGTTATCGTAAATAAATGTAAAAAAATGGGTTACAAGCGTGTTTCTTTGTACGCCATCATAGCACTTTGTTTTGTCTCCTCTATTTTCTTTGTTAATCACAATTATTCATTCTATGAACTTCCAATAGCCAAAGTCATCAAAACAAATCTGGAAAATACAACTGAATTGAATGATATGTATCAAAATGAAGATCGACTATTTACCCAGAGTATAATAGCTGTATTACAAAATGGAGAAGAAAAAGGAAAACTTATTCATTTAAGGAATGAATATTCCTCATCCGGAGCTTATGATCAAGAATATCGGGCTGGAAATGATTTATTTGTTTCGATTGATACGAAGAAAGAAGAAAATTCAGAGTTAACTGGAACCATAAAAGACGTAAAGCGTGATAAATTTGTGTTGATTGTAGCATGGATTTTTATCTTGACATTACTTATCGTTGGAAAAAAGCAAGGACTGTTTTCAATTATAAGTTTGGCAGTCAATGCCATATTGTTGTCATATGCATTAGATTTTTATTTGAATACATCAAACATTAGTTTGGTATTGATATGCAGTATAAGTATCATTCTATTTACGGTCCTTTCCCTTTTACTCGTTAACGGTTTTAATGAAAAAACATATGCAGCTATTATTGCGACACTGTTAGGGACTTTTTTATCGCTGTTCATTACTTATCTTGTTATGTGGTTAACTTCCGAAAATGGTCTTCGATATGAAGAAATGCAATTTGTCACTCGTCCTTATAAAATGGTGTTTATGGCAGGGTTATTTATCGGATCTTTAGGAGCCGTAATGGATATAGCCATTACCATGTCTGCTTCGATTTTTGGGTTGTATGAAAAGAATAACCACATATCAGTAAAAGCACTTAAAACTTCTGGATTAGAGATTGGAAAAGACATTATGGGAACCATGACAAATATTTTGTTTTTTGCCTATATAAGTGGCTCCATACCTATGATTATTTTGTATTTGAAAAATGCTTCTGCATTGGGATTTACCCTTTCCATGAACCTAACATTGGAATTGGCCCGTGCCCTAGCTGGTGGTATTGGAATCGTGTTAACTATTCCGATAGGTCTATATATTTCTATTTTTTTCATTAATCGAAAGAGGGAAAGATAATGAATGTATTAGTGTTGCTAGCGTTCATACTATTAATATTGATGATCTGGATTGGTGGAAAAAAAGGAGCACGTTCATTTTTTGCTTTGTTCCTAAACTTTGGTGTAGTACTTTTTACCATCATTTTTATGACAAATCCAAATAATGATCCGTATATCGTAACATTGATTGCATGTACTGTGATTAGTTATATTAATTTATTTTTTATTAATGAGGTGAACAGTACAACAAAAACAGCATTCATTTCTACTATTATCACGATCGTTATTGTACTCTTTTTTATTGTCATTGTGACGGAAAATGCGATGATACAAGGTTTTGGTGAAGAAGAAATAGAAGAGCTTAGCATCTTTTCCCTTTATATTGGAGTAGATTTTGTTAAAATTGGAGCTTCAGTAATTATTATGAGTACTATTGGCGCCATTATCGATACAGCCATGGCCATTTCATCTCCCATGCGAGAAATGTTTCATCATCATCCATCCATTAGCAAGAAAGATTTATTCACATTTGGATTAAGTATTGGGAGGGATATCTTAGGAACATCTACGAATACATTATTTTTTGCCTTCTTTGGAGGCTATTTGGCATTGCTTATATGGTTTAAGGATTTATCCTATTCTGTTGGAGAAATCGTAAACTCAAAAATATTTAGTGCTGAAATGATCACTATATTTTGTGCTGGAACAGGTGTAGCCCTGATAATTCCTATTACTGCCTTGATTACTGCTTATTTTTTGGTGAAAAAAAGAGGAAATAAAGAGAAAGTTATATAGGTTTCATGGCAAAAAGGCTTATGAGCACTCATTTGCCATTTTAATTCCTTCATAACGTTCATGATGTATATGTTAAGATAATAACGAAAAAGCTGACTGAAGAAGCCCGTTCAAAACGGCTCCTGTCATCAGCTTTTTTTTACTTTAGTCCCCAAACGGTTTGATACTGCATCCCGAAATCAAACATGTATATTGAGTTGCTTACGGAGACGTTGCATTTCCGAATTGAAATAGGCTTTGCTGTAATCACATCCGACAATGGCAACGATATTGCCGTCATCATCAATGATTGGCGCAAAGCTTGTTTTCCACTCACCGTACCTGTCTTCGTATATGGGAGTAACACCCGCTTTACCATTAAACGCCTGGTAAGCGACATTAACCATTTCCGGGGGACCAATATATTCTTCCCCCGGTTCAATGACAAAGCCCTTGTCTGCAACGAGGTGAATCAGACGTCCATCCTCCGTCATGGTAAATATAAAGACCCATTCAATTACGCCTTCCTTTTCTTGAATCATGGTAAGTTTTTGTTTTAATTTCTGGGAATAGGAAGTTTGCCGGTTCATATTTTTCTGCAGACTGATAACCTCTTCAGCTGGAATGATAGCTGCGGTTACAGCGGCAACGGAACGAAGCCGTTGATTTATTTGTTCTTCTAAAATGGCCCGTTTATTTACTGGTGAAAAGCGTGCCTCTTCAATTTTATTACGTAATTTTTTATATTTCCTGCTCATCGTCGGCTGGCTGACTTCCAATACCTTTGCCGCTAGTTTTAATGATTTGTATTGTTCCATTGCCATGTTGATCAGTTGATCACCTAACATCGTTTTTGCAGATGCGGATTTAGAGACGGCCGTCGATTACGGATTATTCGGCATCTTCTTCGGTGCAGGCCAAGTATGTTCATCAGGTAGCCGCATTCTTGTTGAAGAAAGTATTTATGATGAATATGTAAAACGCTATGTGGAACGCGCAAATAAAATCAAAGTAGGACCAGGTCTTGCGGAAGACAGCAACATGGGGGCAATTGTCAGCGAAGCGCAAATGAAAAGCATTTTGAACTATATTGAAATCGGCAAACAGGAAGGTGCGACACTTGCAGCAGGCGGTTACCGTCATGTTGATGACGGACTTGACAAAGGATACTTCATTGCACCGACTGTATTCACCGATGTAACACCTGACATGCGCATCGTACAAGAGGAAATCTTCGGTCCAGTCGTCGTCATTCAAAAGTTTAAAGGTGAAGAAGAAGCTATTAAACTTGCAAATGATACAGACTACGGCCTTGCAGGCGGTGTCTTCACTAACGATGGGGCAAAAGGATTGCGAGTGATCAAGAAGGTACGGGCAGGCATCACATGGGTAAATGATTATTATCCAACATATGTCGAGGCGCCATGGGGCGGTTACAAACAGAGCGGGATTGGACGCAGTTTAGGCAAATACGGCCTGGATGAATACCAGGAAATTAAACAAATCAACATTAATCTCGATGTAAAACCTGTCGGCTGGTTTCCAAACTAATCATCTGATTAGAGAGGAAGCAACTTACTTTCTTTCTTCAAACCAAAAGCCTAATCCAAATACGGATTAGGTTTCATTTTGTAACAAAAGGGGTGCGGAAATAAAAAATTCCGAACCCCTTTTTAAATTTCCTTTTAATCAACGGCAGCCTTAATTTTACGAACCAAATGGTTGGCTGGCATTAGTTGATCTAAAGTAATATTTCAAGTTGATTTCGCTGAATAGAAATATGTTTAAAAAGCGTCCTTAACATCTCAGGTTTTAATCCTTCTATTTTAAAAAGACTGTGGGCGAAAGAATTCTATCTAAATGTTAAAACAAGTTGATTGGAGCGGGTGTACGAGACTCCTGCGGGAAAGACGCGTCCAAGGGAAGACCCCACAGGCGCAAGCCGAGGAGGATCCCGGACCGCCCGCGGAAAGCGAATGCCTGGAGCGAAATCAACGTTCAAATTGTTCAAGCCAAAAAAACTGTAGGCAAACTCGATTTTCATCGAGTTTGCCTACAGTCTGAAACGTAATTCTAAATACGGCTTGGTTTTTTGGAGAGAAACTTTTTAAAACACTCAAAAAATTTTTCTTAAGCTATAAATAACGGAGAGTTCAACAATCCAAAAGAATTTAGCTTTTTCGCAGTTTTTCTTCCTATGCAACAAAAGGGGGAGTTTTCCTTTGATGAGTGAAAATGGATTTGAGCATAAAAAACACCATTGATATGATAAAAGTGTCATTCCAATGCATATTTATCGCTTTTAATCAGAAATAGCATATGGGGACTGAATATGTTCTTACCGCTGTAACACTTATTCTCTGTGTCTTTGGTTGAGTACATAGTATCATAAAGGGATGAGGTTAGGAGTGAAGAATGATGACTAAATTTTATTCGGATATGACAGTGGAGGAAGCGATATCAAGTTTTCCGATAGGAAGCACTGAAGTTGAAGTTTTGAATGATACAGATGATTTCATCGGATTTTTGACAATAGAGGCGCTATCTGCGGCAGTGCAGCAGAGTGATTTGACGAAGCCCATTTCTCATTTCATTACTGTGAATGCACCGCTGCAAAATTTACGGAATTACTCAATACCATTTGAACAATTTCAAGCATTCTTCGAGAGTGATTTATGCAGGGTTGTATTTAATGCCCTGTATGATGGCGTGTATATCACGGATGGTGCTGGAACGACATTGTTTATCAATCAAGCTTATCAGCGTATTACTGGAATAAGAGAAGAGGAAATTATCGGAAAACCGATGAGTTATTTAATTGAGCAAGGCATGATATCCGTTTCTGCTTCACTGGACTCCATTCGAACGAAGAATCAAGTTACATTGACGCAAAGAATTCGAAATGGAAGAAAGATTATCGTATCGGCCACACCTATTCTATCGCCACAGAATGAAGTCATATTTGTCATAAATAGTGTTAGGGATATTACGGAATTAATCAGGATGAAGTACACGATTGACAGCCAAAAGTTATCTTTCCAACCTATTTCTCAATTATTGCCTGGTTCGGAACAGGTGAATTTGCAGGAAATAATCATCGGGCCTTCTACAACTCCTTTATTCAAACTGGCTGATAAAGTAGCTAAAACGGATGCGAAGATCTTGTTACAGGGGGAAACGGGAGTAGGGAAGAGTTTAATCGCGAAGTACATACATGGCAAAAGCTCCAGGAAAGAAAAGATTTTCCTTGAATTAAATTGCGGAGCCATCCCAGCAAACTTGGTGGAATCTGAACTTTTTGGATATGAACCAGGGGCATTCACCGGATCACTTAAGAATGGGAAAATGGGGATTTTCGAGAAAGTGAATGGTGGCACGTTATTTTTGGACGAAATTGGGGATTTACCTTTAGAGCTACAGGTAAAACTTTTGAAAGTGGTGGAAGAAAACAAGTTTATGAGAGTGGGTTCTACCGAAATGAAAGAGGTGGATGTCAGGTTAATTACAGCCACCCATCGCGATCTGGCCTCCCTCGTTCAAGAAGGATCTTTCCGCGAAGACCTATATTACCGGCTTAATATCGTATCCTTTGAAGTCCCGCCCTTACGTCAGCGAAAGGAAGAAGCGATCCCACTTTTGGAAATGTATTTGAAAAAATTCAATGAAAAATATAATGAAAAGAAAAAGATGACACCGGAATGCTATGAATGGCTGACGAACTATTCATGGCCTGGCAATATACGTGAGCTTGCGAGTCTTGCAGAGCGACTGGTCGTCACGACCTATGATGATACGATTGATTTGCCTAATTTACCATCTTTCATCCAGCCGGTCTTATCAAAAAAACCAACAACAACACATTCATTGAAGGAAGCCGTTTCCGAGCTGGAGCGTTCCCTGATCCTGAATGCGATGAAGAAATATGGGACTACAAGGGCCGCTGCCATCTCTTTGAATATCAGTCAAAGCGCTTTGGTGCAAAAAATGAAAAAATTTCACATTCGATTAGAAAACGAATCGAATTAGTTTTTCTGATTTGATTTTTACTCATTGTTTCTGCTGTCACGCATGAAAAAAAGGTTATCCACCCTAAAAAATTAAGCGTTTTCACTTTGGCATGATTCCTGCATTAGTAAATACATGAAAGGGGAGATAACCATGAATATTTCTATTTTTTCAATGGCTAACAAATTGGTGACAGGATCAAATTCTTTACAACAGCTGACTGATGAGGTTACGCGATTAGGGATGAAGAATCCGTTGATAGTTACAGATCAAATTTTAGTGGGTGCTGGGGTTGTGCAAAAGGTTGAGGATTTACTTTCTACTGAATACGGTATTTTTTCGGATGTGAATCCTGAACCGGAAATTGAAATCGTTGAGCAATGTGTACGGTCAATCAGGGATGGAAAACATGATGGACTGATTGCGGTAGGCGGTGGCAGTGCGATGGATATTGCGAAAGCCTCTTCCGTCATGGCCACGAATTCGGGCAGCATCGAGTCATATTTCGGCACGAACTTGATTGAAGTTCCAGGGCTACCTTTAATAGCCATACCGACGACGGCCGGAACCGGGTCAGAAGTGACGAATATTTCAATTTTATCGGACAAAAAAGAACAGGTTAAGAAGGGAATTGTAAGTGCGTATCTTTTACCGGATGTAGCGATAGTTTCGCCCGTCATGACACTGACTTGCCCGCCAAGTGTTACTGCTGCGAGCGGAGTGGATGCACTTGTTCATGCGGTCGAGGCTTATATTTCCAAATTTGCTTCGCCCGTTACGGATGCCTTGGCAATTGGGGCGATGAAGTTAATCGCAAAAAATTTACCAAAAGCTTATGCTGCGCCAGATAGTTTGGAAGCACGGGAAGCGATGATCACTGGTAGCCTAATGGCAGGGTTAGCTTTTGGAAATGCCGGAGTTGGAGCTGTCCATGCCCTGGCATATCCGCTTGGAGGCCGCTTCCATTTATCACATGGAGTCAGCAATTCTTTATTACTGCCATTTGTCATGAAGTGGAATAAAATTGCATGTTTGGAAAGGTTCCGTGACATTGCTGAAGCACTTGGAGAGAAAGTCAATCATTTAAATGATGATGAGGCAGCGGAGAAAGCCATTGAAGCGATGACCAGGATATGTCGGTATGTTGATATACCACAGTCACTAAGTGAATTGGACATTCCTGAATCGGCTTTAAGTGAAATGGCTGCTGAGGCCATCAAACAAGTCCGTTTACTTCGCAATAATCCCCGTGCATTAAACGTCCGGGATATCGAAAAAATTTACCGGTCAGCCTATGGCTTTTAAGTGGGGGAAACAATATGAAATGGAAAAAACGTCGCTAAGGAGAAGAGACATCGTTTATACCTGCGGGACCTTTTAAAATTAGACTGCCATTTGTCCATTATCGTTTTGAATGGCCCGACTATGTTCAAGGCTTATTGATGTGTGCAGTTGATCTTGGGGCGATTACACTGCTTGCAGACCATCTGGGTATGCCTTTTGATGTGGCTCTAGCCGTCGTTGTCTTGAATGGATTATTATACTTGGCACATCATTTACTCGGCGACCCAGTTATACCAGGTTGGATTACACCTGCTGTTCCATTGCTTGTATGTGTTCGTCGGGCAATTTCCGGAAGGGCCTGATCGGGTATATGCACTGGTTGCGTTTCAATTAACATTAGGTATTTTATCGATATTTCTGGGAATGACTGGACTTGCGAGTAAGGTCGTTCGATTAGTGCCGAATCAATCAAATCAGGCATCATTTTAGGAGCGGGTATTGGTGCTGTCGTTTCCATTTTTGAAGTGGGCGGAAAGTTTGATTTATTTCCTTATACAATAAGCATTTGTATCGGCTTTGCCTTTTATCTGCTTTTTTCGAAAAGTTTTGGAAAATTAAAAATGCGAAATAAAGCTTGGGTATTCATAGGCAACTTAGGGATATTGCCAGCAATCTTGCTTGCGGTCTTTGTAGCCCCTATTTTTGGAGAAGCAAAATGGCCTGATATCCAATGGGGATTCAGCAGTCCTGATTTTGCTACGCTTTGGTCAGACTATACTGTTTTCGGTTTAGGTTTTCCTGCCTTGACCTTCTTTTTAAGTGCGATTCCAGCTGTTTTTGCTACTTATTTGGTCGTATTCGGGGATGTGCTCAAAACAAAAGCGCTGCTTTCTGAATCCGATGAGGTCAGGGAGGATGAAAAAGTGGACTATAATCCAAACAGAGCTCATTTAATTTTTTGGTGGCCGCAATGTGATCATGAGTTTTATCTGACCTGATATAACAATGTGCGGTCCGTTGTGGGCAGCCATGCAGGTCGTGGTCGTTGATCGGTTCAAGAATGGCAAGAAAGCCATGAATTCGTTCTTCGGCGGTGCGGGCTCGTTCCGTTGGGGTACGAATACAGGGTTATTCTTATTGCCGGTAGTCAGCTTGGTGGAACCAATTCTCGGTGTTGCCTTGGCCTTGACGCTTTTGGTACAAGGATATGTTAGTGTTCGCGTCGGTGTGATGCAGGCGAAGAGCCAACGCGACCTGGGAATTTCAGGGGTCGTCGCTGCCATCCTTGTTATAAAAGGTGCTGGAATGGCGTTTGCAGCAGGAATTCTATTATGTGCCCTTCTATATGACAAGGACTTTTTCAAGGGAGAGAATGATAAGACTTTTACAGATCATGCAGAAGAAGAGGAGATTAAAGCAGGATGAAAAAAGTAGTGGAAAAATGGCCTATTTATATAAACGGCGCACCTATTCATACAGAAAGTCATTTTGTAGTGGAAAATCCAGCAACATTGGAGCCTGTGGGCTATGTTCCGGACGCTAACGAAAAAGAGGCAAAGGCTGCTGTCGATGCAGCTCAAGCTGCCTTTCTGACTTGGTCGAAAACAAGTGCATATCATAGGGCGGAATTACTTGAGAAGTGGTACACGATCATTGAGAACAGGCTGGATGAAATCGCAACGATCATGACACTGGAACAAGGAAAGCCATTGACAGAGGCAAAAGGTGAAATGAAATATGCTTCTAGTTTCGTGAAATGGTTCGCTGAAGAGGCAAAGCGTAACTACGGGGAAATCATACCAGCCTCCGTTGCTTCAAAGCGTATTTTAGTGCAAAAGCAGGCAGTCGGTGTCGTTGCTGCCATTACCCCGTGGAATTTTCCTGCCGCCATGATCACGAGGAAAGTGGCGCCAGCCCTTGCTGCGGGATGTACGGTGGTCATCAAACCCGCGGAACAAACGCCTTTGACCGCTTTGCTATTGGTTGAATGTGCCCATGAAGCAGGCATTCCGGCCGGTGTGATAAATATTGTTACTACACAAAAGCCGGGTGATGTATCAGATATGTGGATGAATGATTCACGTGTAAAAAAGATCACATTTACCGGCTCCACTCCTGTAGGGAAACATCTAATGAAAAAGGCGGCAGAGACAGTAAAAAAAGTCTCGCTTGAACTCGGTGGATTGGCTCCGTTTATCATCGCTGAGGATGCGAACATCGAAGAAGCAGTTAAAGGTTTGATTCAATCGAAATTCAGGAATGCTGGACAAACATGTATTTGTGCGAACAGGATATTCGTCCATGAGGCAATTGAACAGCCGTTTTTACAAGCTTTTGAAGAAGCCGTTTTAACTTTGAAGGTTGGAAATGGAATGGAAGGAACCGATCTTGGTCCATTGATAGATGGAGCCGCAGTGAAAAAAGTTCAGCATCAATTAGAGGATGCTGCAAGTAAAGGGGCTATCATCCATAAAACCTCAAAAGTCGATGAAAAACAAGGCTATTTTATCGCACCAGCCATACTTTCCAATGTAACGGATGATATGCTGTGCATGCAGGAAGAGACGTTTGGGCCAATTGCGCCAGTCAGTACATTCAAAACCGATCAAGAAGCGATCGATCGAGCCAATAACACGATTTTTGGCTTGGCAGCTTATGTGTATACCGAGTCACTAAATAAGGCAGTTGCCTATTCGGGTAGCCTTGAATATGGGATTGTCGGTATTAATGACAGTGCCCCATCCACAGCCCAAGCACCATTTGGAGGCATGAAGGAAAGTGGTTTAGGCAGGGAAGGGGGACACTATGGCATGGATGAATATTTAGAAGTGAAGTATGTATCCATGCAGCTTGCCAGTAAATAAAACAGAAGAGTCTTCAGGCATTCAAAAAAAGAGTAAAAGGCACATCAAATATCGATGTGCCTTTTACTCTTTTTCGATTGTTAAAAAGTATTTTTACGTTCCTTCAGATATGAAGGAGGGAAGGTCATGTTTCCAAGAATGACATCGAAGTCAGCACCGGTGGCCTTGGGAACGTTACTTGTAATTACCATGGAAAGTCTCATTTGCAAGTAATGCAAAAGCCACCGCTTCTTTAACTTCAGAAGAGTTTCCCAACTCTTCTTGAGTCAAGACTTGAATAGAATTTCCAAGCAGTGACTGAATCATATTTAATAACGTCTTGTTGTAGCTGCCCCCTCCGCCAATGATCACTTCTTCTATATTAGTTTTGGGAAAGATGTAATTTCGATAGTTCTCCACAATGGATTTTGCTGTAAACATCGTTACTGTTGCTAAAATATCATGACTGGGAAGTGATTCAAACATCTTTAATAGATTTACTACATATTGTTTGCCAAACAGTTCCCTACCCGTTGATTTTGGCGGAGAGCTCATAATAGTTACATTTCCAATGCCCCCGATGTTTTGAAGTAATCTGCCCTTCGCTTCACTCAAAAGATCTTGCCCTGGATCTAACGAAAGAAATAGCCGTAACTACCATTCATGACTATGTAAAAAAAACGTTTGGCTTAAAAATCCAGCATGGCAGACAGGTAATTGAAGCCGCCATCGCTCAAAAAAAAGAGGCGGAAATGCTCGAGGTAGTCGAAGGTGCCCCTGTATTGCTGATTGAACGAAGAAGTACCCTGGATACCAATCAACCACTTGGGCTTGTCAGATCTGTCTACCGGGCAGATCGATATAAATTCAGAATCAATTTGGAGCGGCTACCATGAGCAAAAATACGAAGGCATTAAGAATCCCGTTCTTAAAAGATTAATTAAAAGTAATTTAACTTGATAAGTAAACCCCTTGCCCAATATGGACAAGGGGTTTTAGAATATCATTTTTCAAGTTTAAGAGTGACTTTAATTATTTCGCTAAGCTTTCTGCCAATCGGTTTTCTTTCCAAATGACTGTAATACCGAGGCCAATGACGATGATGACAGCAGCGAAAAGATAAGGGTAGTGGATGTTTATGTCAAATAGCAATCCTCCCATAGATGGCCCGGCGATATTCCCTAAGCTCGTATAGGTGGAGTTCATACCAGCAACGAATCCTTGTTCTTTCCCGGCAGCTTTTGATAAAAATGTCGTCAATGCCGGACGAAGCAAGTCAAATGCAAGGAAGATGAAGCAGGTTACCACAAGAACTGCCAAAAAGCTAGAGATCATAGTGGAAGCTACCGCAAAAATTGCACCGACGATTAAACATAATTGGATAAGCTTCTTTTCGCCGAGGATATCTACCAGTTTTCCAAACATAAATACTTGCACAACAACTCCGAAAATAGAGCTTATTGTAATGATAATTGCAATGTCCTTCGGCGTGAAGCCGAATTTATGATCAGAAAATAGGCTAAAAACAGTTTCATAGGCCGATAAACCAAAAGCGAGTACAAATACTATGATGAACGCAATAAAGTAAAGCGGATTAAGTGATCTTTTTAAATCTCCCATAAAGTTTGTTTGCTTTGTATTAGCAGAAACTTTTGCAAGCTGTTCCTTTGTCATTGGCTCTTTTAAAATGAATATTGATGAAAGGCAAGCTAAAAAAGCAATGCCCGCCGCAAGGAAGAAGGGCAAGCGAATACCATATTCTGCAATAAAGCCACCGATTCCGGGACCTATTATAAAGCCTAAGCTAATGGCAGCTGAAATATAGCCCATTGCTTTTGGCCGTTCCTGAACTGATGTAATGTCCGCAACATATGCAGTAACACCTGGCATGATAAAGGCGGCACTGATTCCGCCTAGGATCCTTGATAAATAAAACACCGATACGTTTGTCCCTACACCGAAGATCAGTTCTGAAACTCCAAAAAGGAATAAGCCGATGATGATGATTTTCTTTCTGCCGTAACGGTCAACCCAACGACCTGCGAATGGTGACATAATAAGCTGTGATACCGCAAATACGGCAACCAGATAGCCCATCGTACTTCCTGATAAATGCATGATATTCATAAATGACGGCATAACAGGGATGATGAGTCCAATTCCCAGAAAAGCAATGAATATATTGCTTAGAAGAATAATTAATACCGCCTTTTGTTCTTTAATTGGTTTATTCATGTTTTAACACCACTTTCTTTGTAAATCATTTTTGCGAAATACCCCTCCAAAACACTTTCCAAGAGGCTGCTAATTTATCCTTCAGCCGTTTCTCATCATTGCCGTATACAAGCTCAAGCAAAATGGAATCCACCACTCCTAAGAATGCATAGGTCGGCGTTATGGCTGCATCTTCGACGATTAATTTGGCATTGATCCAATCATGGAATTTACATTCCAGAATCGCCTGCACCTTTTCCTCGATATCCATGACTTCCTGCCCGATTTCTTTTTCAAGATGGGCTGGCGGAAAAAAGGACATACGCAGCCAAAACTTTATATGCTCATTTTTTTGGAAAAGATCGATGACCAATTGTAGGAATCCGTATAAATCATTTTCAGGATTTTTTGAATCAACTTTACTGAAATATTGGAGTTTCGAAGATAGCTCCGTCTCTTTCGCATCACGTAAAACTTGCAGAAAAAGATCATCCTTGCCTTTAAAATGAGCGTAAATGGATTGCTTTTTCATGCCGACTTCTTCAGCTATTTGAGAAAGCGAAGCTCCTTCATAACCATGAATCGTGAAATATTTTAGAGCAGCTTCCTTAATTTCATTACTTTTCAATAATATCACCTCATAATTTAACGAACGTTCGTCAGTTATAATAGCAAATTAAATAAATATATGCAAGCGAATACGTTTATATAAAGGTATTTTGCAACAGAATTCTTCATTCATTCATAATTATTGGCTTTATTTGAAAAGGACAATAAATATGCATTCAAGGCTATTCACTTATTTCCCGCATATAATTCTATATTGTAAATAAAGAGACAGGTGGGATGAAGTTGGATACGTATGACATCAGAAAAGTGATTCATTACTATTACACAAAAATACAAGAAACGAATCATCCTTATTATTGGTACTGTTTGGCTGAGACTCAAAGTAGGGCCGGGTTAACAAGTGAAGCAATGCAAACGATTGATAACGCCCTGTCGTTTCCAAATCCTTATCCTTCAAGGCAGGAACTGCAAGACATGCAAATGAACCTCCAAACTGTTCTTTCTAGGGAAATGAACTCCAACAGAACGGTCATAGTGACCTCAAAGCAAGGCGATATTGATGGGGACGGGATAAAGGACAATGTTTTTCTTACTGGAAACAAAACCCCTGATAGCCCCTTTTGGAGGGATTTAACTTTGGTTATCCAAAATGGGAGGACTCATCAATATCAACAAGTTCCCATGAAAAATAACGCAGGATATAATCCGACCCTTTTTCTTGGTGATTTTACAGGTAATAAGGGAGATGACATTTTAGTGGTCATTGATACAGGAGGAAGCGGTGGTTCCATTTATGCGTATGTTTTTTCAGATCGTAACGGTCAACTCATGACCATTTTTAATTCAGATACATTCAATGAAACCTATAAATACGATGTGAATTATGAAAACCAATACAAAGCAAAGGTGAACAGTTATTACCTAAAAGAAAGGTACATTCTTGATCTTACTTATAAGGATAAGGACTATTTATCTGAGATATATAACAAGGATGGTGTACTGAAGGCGCCAATAGAAGGGTGGGTCAATCCTTTATCTGGTTTATATCCGGTTGATTACAATAGGGATGGCATATATGAGCTCGAAGCGTATCAGAGGATCGCGGGGAGGTACAATGCCGACTCACTGGGATTTGTACTGACCGTATTGAAATGGAACGGGGAAGCGTTTGCTCACGACCGGCAGAATGTGGCTGTTTTTGGAGGGGAAATATAGCACACTGTAAAGGAAGGTACGGGCGAGATCTTCGCCCAAAAGAAACCGGACAATGGTTCAGCTGACTGTGTGAATTTACGAAAATTGTACCGGCTTTCTAAGCGGACGTGATGGTTTCTTTACTTCATCTAAGATTAAACAAAATTTTTTCAAAGGGGAGTATTGCTAATTGGAATTTTTAGTAGGCAATGCCTACACGTGATTTTAAATAATCACTACTTTTTATTTGGCTGAATGCAAATTCTGCTGTATCCGGCACGGATATTTCAACCCCATCCTCTGGCAAAAAGTCACCTTCTACACGATATGTACCAACACTTTCTCCATCGGGCAAATACGTAGGACAGACAATAGTCCATTGAAGTGTTGATTGTTTAAGCATATCGTAAACTTTATGATGTTCTTTCGCTGCGCGGGTAGACTTACGCTTTGATTCACTTGACTGATAACGCAGAGAACTTGGGGGTGTTCTACTTTGCAGGATTCCTGCTGTTCCAATGGTTATAATTCGTCGTATACCTTCGTTTTCCATCGCTTCGATAATTAGGGGCATACTTGCTGATAAAGTGGTTGTCCCATCAGTATTCAGCGCACTAATAACTACATCAATCCCATGCATGGCACGAACGATATCAGCTTTATTTAAAACATTACCTTGAATGATGGTTAAATTGGCATTGTTTATTCCAATCTTGTCTGGAGTGCGAACTAAAACTGTAACATGATGCCTGTCATGCAGACCATAAGTAACTAACTGACCCCCAACTCGTCCAGTTGCACCCAAAATTAAAATATTCATATAACTGAACCTCCTTTTTTCGAATACAATCATTCCACTAAGATTATATCGTCATTTTCAACTAATGGGAGCTTTAGTGCATTAAGACATTATAATTTTTATCGTTTGCTTGCAATGACCAAGAAGAAAAACATTCGTTGATAAAGATACAAAATGGGCCGCTCAAAAGCTTCATGAGGGGCCCCTTTAAAGTGGAAAAAAATATAAAAACGTTTTAAAACAAGACAATAGCGACCACAATTTTGCCCCTAATATTCCTGTCCTTCTTTCGATTTTAGAAAAGCATCAACTGATTCATCTAATAATTTTTCCCGATTAGGATCTTCATTGACATCTGTATCCACTTCCATTACGTCGTTGGTTAATTTATCAACCTGGTTTTTATGTTGAGCTGGATTATGGTTATTATTTTTGTTTGACATATAAACCCCTTCTTTAACAGATATTTTTTATTTAGTATGAACAATTGATCCAATATGAAATCCAATATTCTGTAAGATTATTTCAGCTTCTTTCCCGAAATGAGTCTTGTTGTCGATGGAAGTGGAAGGATAGATGATTTTATTTCGATATTATTGACTGAATATTGTGAATATTGTAATATTTAGTTTGCGTATTTGTTTTTTAAAACGAGGTTTCATATTAAAAACAAATGGTTTTTTCCTTGTGCAAAGTCAAATAATCTGACAGGAGGTTTTTGTTTTGAAGAAAAGAATAAGGAATACTTCTTTTGGTTTTTTGTTGGTAGTTTCTATAATTCTATCATTATCAATATTTCTTCCTTCTTTTGGCCAAACTGCTGTAAAGCAAACGGACTTAAAAGTAACTTTATTAGGAACAGGTTCGCCTCTTTTAAGTACCTCTCGCTCCGGTCCAGCTACTCTTGTAGAAGTTGGTGATGAAAAACTCCTCTTTGATGCTGGACGTGGAACTGCTTTACAATTATATAAAGCGAATATGTTACCAGGCAATGTTGACAAGTTATTTCTTACTCATTTGCATTCGGATCATACAATCGGCATACCAGACGTCTGGCTTACAGGCTCATTACCAACAGGTGGGCTAAGAGACCAAGCATTTAAGATTTGGGGACCTAAGGGAACCGAGAAAATGATGTTACATATGAATAAAGCATTTAAAGCCGATTTGGATGCAAGGGATGACTCTGGAAATGGGAACGTTGAAGGAGCAAGTATTACGGCAAATGATATCAAGGAGGGCATTGTCTATAACAAAAAAGGAATTGAAGTAATAGCCTTCAAGGTTGACCATAAATCAATTGAGCCTGCTTTCGGTTATCGGGTAAATTACAAAGGACATTCAGTAGTTATCTCAGGTGACACCCGTTATAATGAAAATCTTATTACATTTGCTAAAGGTGCTGACGTAGTTATTCATGAGGTTGCTGCTGCAAAACCTGATAATGAATCAGAATCAATAGCCAATATACTTGATCTTCACACTACACCGGAGGAAGCAGGTAAAGTCTTTAGCCAAATACAACCAAAACTTGCTGTGTACTCACATATTGTATTATTAGGTGGATTAACAGAAGAAAAAGCTAATTTGCTCGATAGAACAAAAAAAACATATGAAGGAACTGTTTTAGTAGGTGAGGATTTGTTGTCCATTGAAATAGGGGACAAGGTTCAAGTACAGCAGCCAGGAAACGAGGCGAACTTAGGGGGAAAATAGAAGACAAGCTTTAACGAGCAAATTCTTTAAACATATTAATTCATATTAGGAGCGTTTGGAAAACAAGGGCTGCCTCACCAGAGCAAATAAATGCACATTGTCTAAAGGGAATCCAAAAAGAAGGATTCCCTTTAGACTTTCGAATTAAATGAATGGCATATGAGATGAACTATATTTTTGTAATCGCCCATTGGTAAGGTAGAAGAAGGTAAAACAGAGTCGGGCCGTCAGAAGAAATCAGTGAGAAGGACGAGGAATATTATATGGTTCTTATACGAATAGAGGAAAAAACGGCGGAAAGAAATCAAAATTTGCTTTTGCCTGCATAGACCAAAAGCAAGGCTTTTTTTTAAGTCAAATATTAAGGAAGACAAAACGAAAAAAATCCCCGATATGTATATCGTGAATGGCTCCAGGAAGTCTATGATAATGCTTATTTTTTTCACTCTCTCTTCACCATGATTTTATTCATTTTGATGCCAGCACGTTACATTACGTATGAAATTAGAACCAAGACTGTTGAACTTCTTGAAGTTGTTGTTGAGCTTCTTCAAGCTGTTGCTGTGCTTGTTGGAAAAGTTGTGGATTATCATTAGCTTGGGCAGATTGTATAGCCTGTTTGGCTTGTTGTGCGGCATTGATAGCTTGCTGATATTGTTGTTTTTGTGTCATTTTAAAAGTCTCCTTCATTATTTTTATTAAAGGCTAAACCTTTAATCTTTTGTATTTTGCATAAAATTTTTTGATATTATTCATGTACAGGGAGATCCATGTCTCCTTAAGTATGGATAGAAGGCATGAACGGCAAAAATCTGTTTTTCGTGAAGTCAATAAACGTTTAAGCCAATTAAAAAACAAGATGAAAGGTGAACCATACCAACATATGGTTATTCCCTAATTCAAATGAAATCCGTTACAAATCACCACTGGATATTACTTCAGCATAGAAACAACGAAAGAAAATACAACTTAGACTAAAATAGCCACGCTGATTATCCAATCGGTTAAACAATCTGTCGGGACCATAGTAGCTTTAGATGCTCATCGTTTCACCTTCATCAATTTATTAGACCTATCACATTAAAAAAACCTCCCGAAGTTCTGAGAATACTAAGTCTATCCAATAATTGATCTGATTAACCGTGCTTTTTTTCTGGGCGTTTCATAATTATATCGCGATTGGGCATAAGCATACGAAGCTTTTCGAACATCTCAGATGTCCGGTTAATGAGGAGTAATATCCATTTTTGAGTATATCAGCTATTACTATTGTAAACATACAAAGCCTTTGGATTTGCGGTTTCCTTGTTCGTTTAAGGATTGGATAGTTGCCGATTATTTTAATAGTGGCGTAAGGATAAAACCTTGGATCGAGGTTGTTAAATATTACCGAACGGTTGAAGAATATTACCAACTTTTAAAACAAACTGGTTTCATGATTAAAGATATGAGAGAAGGCATTCCAAGACCTGAGGAAATTAAAAGTGAAAGTGTATATAAACGAAGTGTTGAATTACAATTAAGATGTTTCACTACAAAAAAACGCCAGTCATGTTATTCCATTAAGGACCATATTCTTGATTAAGAGAAGGGATTATTCGTAAGTAATTGAATTATAAATTATTCAATTACTGGGGCAGGATAGCGTAATATTTTGCTTGCAGATATAATGTTTAAAGACGGAGCTTAATGCTATGCTCCAATTACTCTGATGTTTACCAGTGATCTGTGTCGAAATATTCGAAAAAGGGGGGCGAGGTGTATAATGAAGGACCATGACCATGATAAGATTTACAACACTGCGGTAGAGGCAACTTTGGAAGTGATTGGAGGGAAATGGAAACCTGTAATTCTCTTTCATCTAACCTTTGGCAAGAAACGTAACAATGAATTGAAAAGCTTGATACCCGCAATCACTCAAAAAATGTTAACACAGCAACTTCGGGAGCTTGAAGAGGAAGGTGTAATCTTACGTATTTCTTACAACCAGGTTCCACCGAAGGTAGAGTATGAATTGACAGACTACGGCTGGAGTCTTAAGGAGATCCTGCATCTGATGTGTAGGTGGGGGGATTCGCATATAGAGAAAAAGTACGGGGGAAGGGCTACCGTTCTAGCAAACCCGCAGCTTGATAACGTACATAATATATGAAGCCGACCTATTACAAGGCCGGCTTTTCGTTTATGGGATGACTTTGCGTTTACGAAAATCGTCGAAGATGTTCATAAACATCGCTTCGGTATCTACGTATTCGTGAAAACCAAAGCGACGGGCCTTAGTTCCGTCGGCGAAGAAATCGTAATCCCAAGAGAACACGAAATCACCGAATCGCCAGGAGGATACGTCTTTATATAAATGTCGAGCAAGCCCATGATTCTCGACCATTTTGTTCCAAAGCTGCTCCTTGTCCGCCATGACAACGTCCAGTGACATCTGCAGCGGAGGCGCCGTCTCCAAGCCGAAGTAGTTAGCGATCTTCGGCCATAATTCATTCCAACGGAATAGATCGCCGTTTGTTATGTTAAACGCCTGATTGGCACAACGCTCTTCAGTCGCCGCCCATACTGTAGCCTTCGCGAGAAGTCCGGCATCTGTCATCTCCAAGAGGCTATCGTAAGCACCCGGCTTGCCAGGAAACCGCAACGGAAGTCCAAGATCCTTTGAAATTGAGGCGTAAATCGCAATGACCATGGCGAGGTTCATTGGATTTCCAAGCGAGAAGCCGCAGACTACAGAAGGACGGAGCGCCGACCAAGTCCAATTTTTACCTTTTTGTTTTTGTTCTAAGAAATCTTGCTGATCAACATTGAATTCGGGCGGCATATGGTTCGCGTCTGTTTCGCGAGCAGGAGTTTTGAACGGGCCGAGATGTGCGCCATATACCTTGTATCCCTGCATTAAACTGACATGTTTTAAGCCCGCTGCGATGGGTTCGATGGCCTCTACGGTATTCACTAGCATGGCAAGGTTAGGCGGAACAAGTTGGGCCCAAGTCGGACGGTCCTGATAGGCAGCATAGAAGATGTGTGTTACCTCAGTTAAACTCTTTAGCTTCTTGCGAGTGTCGTCCATATCGAGAAGATCCACAGTCACATACCGGACACGGCCGACTGACTCTCCGCCCCGACGTGATACGCCGATTACGTCCCAATCAGGTAAGGTAATGAGGTGATCGATGAGGTTGCGACCGATTACACCATTTGCGCCAACGACCAAGGCAACTTTGCGTATTGTTTTAGATTCATTATTCATAGTGTGCAGCTCCTCCTTACTGTGTTACGTTCACTGTTATTTTGAATCAAGGAACCACACTTGAGAAGTACGCACTTTGAAGTGACATAAGCACTTTTTTGTAATTCAGCAGTGCTTACGCTTAACGGGTGCGTTAATAAAATAAATTAGCATTCATTCATTTTGCAGCTTTTTCACATTTTCAATCTACCGTAATCGGGCGCTTTCTTAGAATAAGGTTGGCGCCCATCTAACTTGATAAGTCAAAGTTAAATATATAGAAGTGATAAAAGAACCACTTTATTCTGCCTTACATAATCTTGTGTACTTATTTCATTTGCAAATAATCCTGGAAGAGAGGCCATGGTGTAATGGTGAACAATGAGAAAGCCATTCCATTCTAGTCTTTCGTGGCAAGCATCAAGAATGGCTTTACAAGAATATCCCAAATCAGATAAAACTTTCGCCCCCTTACTACAAAATCATGGAGGAGAATACAATGAGTCGATTAAATAATTACGAGGTTCTAAATCAACTGAAATACATTGATGGTATTACTATTATTGATAACAAAGGGACTATCTTGTTTACAGTTAAATTTAATCCTCGATTTCACTCTGAAGTTCTTGAACGAGAGGAAATATTAGGAGAAAGCTTATTTTCCGTATTTCCTGCGTTGAATGAAAAATCGAGTACGTTGTTAAATGCAATGAAAACAGGTCGTCCCATTTTTAGAGGTAAGCAAGAAATTGTTGATTTTATGGGACGAAAAATTGAAACCACAAATATTTCCTTACCAATCAGAGCCCATGGGAAAATTATAGGGGCAATTGAATTTTCTAAAGAAATAAGTAAAGAAAATCATATTCCTAATAATGCAATCGAGATAAATTCAGAAATGTTTAAAGATGATAAACGATTACTAGAAAATATTCATCCAGAACGAGCAAAATATACATTGAAAGATATTATTACGAATAACGAACAAATGAAAAATTTAAAGCGCTTAACCGAAAAAATTGCAAAAGGGAGCTCACCCGTCTTTATATATGGTGAAACAGGAACAGGAAAAGAATTATTTGCTCAAGCGCTGCACAATGCCAGTAATCGTGTAGAAAAGCCTTTCATTGCGCAAAACTGTGCAGCAATTCCGGAAGCTTTAATTGAAAGTATTTTGTTCGGTACAATAAAAGGGAGTTTTACAGGAGCGGAAAATAATCCAGGCTTATTTGAAATAGCGGAAGGAGGAACGATTTTTCTAGATGAAATTAACTCAATGCCAATTCATCTACAGTCCAAGTTATTAAGAGTACTGCAAGACGGATATATTCGAAGATTAGGAGATAAAAATATTAGAAAAGTTGATGTGCGTGTAATCACCGCATCCAATAAACGCCCTGAAGAATGTGTAAAGGATAAGGATATGAGACTTGATTTATATTACAGATTATGTGTAATGACACTCAATATTCCACCATTACGGGAACGGAAAGATGATATTAAGCTTTTATTGGAATCTTTTATATCTAAATATAATGTGTTGCTGCACAAAAATATAAACAATGTATCGAGAGAGGTATATGACTTTCTCTTGAGGTACAACTGGCCAGGAAATGTACGGGAGTTGGAACATATTGTTGAATTTGCAATCAATCAAATAGATGACTGGGAAGATACACTTCAAATGAAAGATATTGAAGAGCGTGTGAAGAATTTCATTCGACATAGTGAAGAAGATCTTCAAATTGAACCCTTAAAAGAAGCTGTTGCCAGATTAGAAAAGAAAATGATCGAAAAGGCAATCCAGCAAACAAAAAACAATGTATCACAAGCAGCTAAAATACTCGAAATTCCAAGACAAACTCTGCAAAATAAGATCAGATTATACGAAATTATGCCCAAAAGCTAACAATAGAGAAATAAACTTATGCACATAGTGCCCAAAAAATAACATTAACTGCTCAAATATTAACAATTTAATCAATTTACCATCTGCAATCGACATATTTATTAAGAGATACTCTTATTTTTTCTGATTTTTCTGCTTAAATCAGCGGAAAATGATGTGTTCTTTTGGCATACTTCTTGCTTAAGTAAACTCATGAAACACAAGGGAATTGCGACCTTACATAAATAGGAAGAAACATTTTGTCATAAAGTTGGAAAAAGGGGTGAAAAGTTGACGTTTAGAAAATGGAGTATAAAAGATCAGGAATTATATTGAATCAAAAAAGAACCATATAATGAAAAAATTTTATCGTCATAATGAAAACACTGTCGGTATTGATTAGGCAATATGGTGCTGTGAATTTTGAAACTAAGGGGGAAGCGAATTGATATTTGGTGTATTGAAAGATATTAAAGTCGGGGAGTTCCGAGTAATAGCAACTCCATTAGAGGTGGGAACTATTAAAAGCGATGGTCATACCGTCCTTGTTCAAAAAGATGCGGGACTCCTAGCAGGGTTTAGCAATGAAGAATACGAGGAGCAAGGTGCTGAGATAGTAGACGAGTTGAAGGAAATGTATGAAAGGTCTGACCTCTTAGCAAAGGTTAAAGAAATTGAAGAAATCGAGTACAAATTACTTAGAGAAAATCAAATTATCTATACCTGTATCCATCCAGCTGCTAATGAACAACAAGTCCAAGCCATTCTTGACAGCAAATGTATTGCCTTTACGGCAGAAGATTCACATCGATTCGGCTCAGTGAATTGTGAAGCGGCAGGTAAACAAGGAGCTTTAATGGGCTTGCACTCGATGCTGACGATTAATGGAGGCAAAGGGAAATTTGTAAGTGGATTAGCAGGAGCACCCAGCATTAAGGTCCTCATCCTCGGTGGAGGTCTAGTCGGAAAATCCGCATTACAAGTTCTACATTCATTAGGTGCTTGGTGTACTGTAATGGATATAAACTTCGGTACTTTAAGGGAAATTGGAAAGATCTACAACGAAAAAGTAAACACCCAAATATCAACTAAACAAAATATCCAAAAAATACTTCCAGAAATTGATATAGTCATTAATAGCGTGAAATGGCCAAAAGGAAATAAGGATTATTTAATAGATAGAGATATGCTCAACTTAATGGAAAAAGGATCTGTCATTGTAGATATTAGCAATGATGCTGAAGGGGCAATCGAGTCCTTCCGTGAAACCACTCATGATAATCCTACGTATATTGAAAACGGCGTCGTTCACTATTGTGTTGGCAATATTCCAGGGGCTATTGCAAATTCCACATCCGTAGCATATGCTGCCTCTGTATTAGGGCACCTTAGATCTATTCTAAACTCAGGTGTCACAGAAGCCTGCGTAAAAGATGGTTTTTTAAGACGGAGCCTGACGGCATATAAAGGCTATCTAACTCATGAAGAAACAAGTGCTATTCAAAACAGACCATGGATAAAACCGGAAGATATCCTTGATATTAAACAAGTGAAATTGGACTCTGCACCACCCGCTACAGTTACAAGATCAGATTACTTTTTAAAACTCTAATAAGAAAAGGTGGATTCAGCTATGACGTTGTATACGCTATTGGTAGACTTCACTCTCGCAAGTATACTTATATTAATAAGTATGTTTATGCGTTCAAAAATCAAGTTATTGCAAAAAAATTTCATTCCCGCAAGTTTAATGGCAGGCTTTTTAGGTTTAGCGTTAGGTCCAGGATTCCTGAATATCCTACCTTTTTCAGCGGACATAGGTTCGTATGCAGGAGTCATCATAATTTTTGTGTTTGCTTCGGTAGGGATAAATGGATTTTCATTTACCCCGGGTAATATGAAGAAAGACCTCAAAAGAATGGGTGCATATGCTTCATACAAAATATTGATAATTGGCGTCCTCATTTTTATTCCAATTACATTTTCAATATTGGTTATTTCTAAATGGGTTCCAGATATTAATTATGGTTTTGGATTAATTTTAGCAACGGGATTCTATGGTGGTCATGGAACAGCTGCTGCGGTAGGGTCAACCTTTGAAAATTTAGGTTTTGCCGCAGCAACAGATTTAGGTATGACATCAGCCACCATTGGTATTTTAGCAGGTATTTTCGGTGGACTCTTATTTATAAAAATGGCCACAAAAAAAGGATATACACAATATGTTAAAGACTTCTCCGAAATATCAGAGGACATGAGGACAGGTTTAGTAAAGCCTGATAATCGAGTATCCATAGGGACTGAGACGATTTCACCTATAGCACTTGATCCATTAGCATTTCATGTTGCGCTTTTACTTATTCCATCCGGTTTAGGTTACTTGCTTAATACATATATTGCAGATACCTGGGGCCTTGACTTTCCAACATTTACAATAGCGTTCATCGTTGCATTGGTAATGTATGCATTCATGGGCAAGGGGAAAAAGGGTGTCTATAAATATGTAGACGAAAATGTGGTAAATCGGTTAGGTAGCTCAGCAACGGATTACCTTGTATTCTTTGGAGTAGCCTCAATAAAACTACCTGTCGTTCTTGAATATGCACTTCCACTTGGATTATTGATGCTTTCAGGAATGTTAATAGTCATTTTAATGTTATGGGCAGTCGGTCCAGCCATGAATTATGAAAGTTGGTTTGAGCGTTCAATATTTGTTTATGGTTATGCAACAGGTGTCTTTGCGATAGGGCTTACCCTCTTAAGAGTAGTTGATCCAAATAATAAATCTAAGACACTCACAGATACAGCTATCGTTGGGCCGCTAAATACACCTATCGAATTATTTGCATGGTCAGCTGGACCGGCAATGCTATTAGGAGGACAACACTGGTCATTTGTTGGCATTTACGCGGCTATTTCTATTGTCTGCGTTATAATATCCATTAAGTTAAAATGGTGGTACTGGAAAATTCCTTTAGAGGATAGGCCGGATGCATCTGCACTTGATCGCGATGGATGACGCAGGTGGTATCCACGTCATTGGAAATAACACATATAGTTATTTGAAATGAAAATCAGTCATTTAGATGAATGGCTGATACTGTTGTCTTCTTATTAGATAGAGCCAAGCATTATACAGTTGCAACATTCGATATATTAAAAATGGAGGATATCAGAAAAAGGCCTTGAATTTAATAAAAGAAGAGCACATATTACTCCTGGCTAATATGTGCTCTTCTTTATTTTATAGGTTTTTATTATTCACAATGTTCTGAAGGTATCTTTAATTAGGTATTGAATTAATACGGATACCCATTTAATCCTGTGCCGAAAAGTTCGAATTCAGGATCTTTTGACTGAGTTTTTGGAGGGGCTTCGGATCGCCCTATAGAAGAGTTGATACCACCTTCAACTGACTCTACAAGAGTTTCGTCATTCTCTTTATGCAATGGGTTATCAATCATACCTAAGTCAACTCCTTTTTATAAGATTAACGTTTGGTTTGTTATTTTTCCCCTGAATATTTTAATTTTATGCTAAAAAATATGGCGATGACTGAAATTCGTTGAAATTAGCGGGGGAAGAACTTGTAAGCAATCGTGCTATAATTTTTATTACAAAATGTATAATGATCATTTTATGCTCATTAAAAAGATTGGTACCGATTCATTGATCAGATTCATTGATCAGATGAGGGTTAATGAAATTCCAAGAAGGAACAATATCGATTCCTGTTCACGAATTATTTTTTTGTGCATCGGCCTTCTTAGTAGCAAAAGGGTTGAAAAACACCATTCCATCTCTCCGATACACATTGTTACAGGACGTTCTAGTGATTGGACCAGTTTCAATCCTATTGACTGAAGGTTAAAGTGGAGTGAGTATCCTTTGCTTGTTAACAAAGTAAGCCCAATCAGAAAAGCCGATCTCCTTTAGTCTTTTTTTAACTTGTTCAAATTCATCGCCAATACGTTCAGGTGTATGCGAATCTGATCCAAATGTTACCTTCACATTATAGAAAAGAGCTCGTTCTAAAATGTCATCTGCTGGATACCACCCACCACAATCTTTTGTTTTACCAGAGGTATTAATCTCAATGGCGATATCTTCTTGACTAATGATTTTTAACGTTTTTTCAATACTGTCTGTCTCAATGGAAGAAAAGGCTGGATAAAACCCTTTCATTGCATCAATATGGCCTAAGATTTGGAACACTCCGCTTTTTGCAGATTTCTGTATTAGTTCATAGTATTCATTCTTTAAACTTGCCTGTTCCTTAGAGGTCAAACCATTCCAACGCCCTCTTTTAAAAATGCTAATATCTTGAACATAATGAACAGATCCAATTATGTAGTCAAAAGGGTGTAAAAGATATTGATCACGGTAGACTTCAATGTGATCAGGGAAGAAGTCACTTTCCATTCCTAATAACACGTGAATTTTACCTTCATATTTTTCTTTTAAGCGAAGCACTTCCTCAATATAAGGGACAAGTTCACTTTTTGCCATTGCAATAGTTGGGTAGAGATGGTCGTCCTCACTATAGAAATATGGAGAATGATCAGAAATCCCAATATATTGCAAGCCGTATTCAATGGCTTGTTTTACATAATCCTCGATTGTGCCGATAGCATGTCCACATCGTTCATGGTGAGTGTGCAGATCAAATTTAATTGAATTCGTCATTTCCTTAGGCCTCCTAAAATGAACGTTTTGTTTTATCATATCCAAAAATCACACCCTTTCTCAAGAATTGAAAGAAGATTTATACCTTCTTAAAATCAGCCGTTTTATGGACTGGTGACGGATTTACTTTAGCACTAGGAAAATGAAAACAGTTTGGTAATACCCCTCTAAAAACAAATTTTTATATTACGTCTTTTAGTTACAGATATTTTAGTTCGAGTAATTGTATATATGTTGAATTCCCTAGACAAACTAAAATGATCAAATATGTAAAAAGAAAGGGAAGATACAGAGTGACAAAGGTATTGTACATCACAGCTCATCCTCATGATGATAAACAATCTTACAGTATGGCTGTTGGAAAAGCATTTATTGACACTTATAAAGAAGTAAATCCTAGCCATGAAATTGTGAATATTGACCTTTATAAAGAAAATATTCCTGAAATCGATGTAGATGTTTTCAGTGGTTGGGGAAAACTTCAATCTGGAAAGGGTTTTGAAGAACTCTCGTCGGAAGAGAAAGCAAAAGTTAGTCGACTCTCGGAGTTATGTGAGCAATTTATAGCTGCCGATAAATATGTATTTGTAACGCCTTTATGGAATTTTTCTTTCCCGCCAGTATTGAAAGCATATATTGATTCCGTAGCTGTTGCAGGTAAATCATTTAAATACACCGAACAAGGCCCAGTTGGTCTTTTAACTGATAAGAAAGCCTTACATATTCAAGCTCGTGGTGGTATTTATTCAGAAGGACCAGCAGCTGAAATGGAAATGGGACACAGATATCTAAATATCATAATGCAATTCTTCGGAGTGCCTTCATTTGAAGGTGTGTTCGTTGAGGGGCATGCAGCAATGCCTGATAAAGCACAAGAAATTAAAGAAAATGCTATAGCACGATCAAAAGATTTAGCTTCTACTTTTTAAACCAAAGAGTCAACAACTTGTTGTTGGCTCTTTTTTTGTCATAACGAAATAATAATATGTGGATTAATTCTTAGAATTTTCCAATATTACGAAAGAATAGATCAATGCTTAGATAAGAAGAAATAAAAAAGACCCATTAAGGGTCCCGTGAGTTGCTAAATTGACTAGTATAGAATACATGGTTTTCTTTTAATGAATTAGGCGTTAATGCCAAGTTGCCGGAGAAGTCATGCGTATCAACATGAGATCTCTTCTTAATGATCTGCCGATTAGGCCAGAACTCTTTAAGTGCCTCATGGTCCTCTTGTTGAATCACAACGACCATGTTTGTCTGATTTTCATTTATAATGTGTATGATTCGCCATCTTCTGGTACTAAAACATTAGAGGAAATTCCTTTTTCATCAATAAAGCTTCTTAATTCTTCTTTTGATAATGTCCAGTGATTGACAGCTTCCATGTGGATCACAATAATTTGGGCGTTAGGGGCAGCCTTGTTCACTTCATAGATATCCTCTTTCCCCATGACGAGAGAACCGCCTTCAAAGAATTGATTATTTCCACCATTTACAACAATGATTTCTGGTTTATTTGTATCGATAACTTCTTGAACTGCGTCATACCAAACCGTATCTCCTGCTATATATAACGTTTTTTCATTTGAGTGTTTGAAGACCACCCCACATACTAAACCAGCAAGTTTTAAGATTTCTCCTCTTCCATGCTCGCCTTTTGTTTTTACTAATTGAATGCCTTCAAAGACGGTATCTTCTTGTAATGCTTCTACATTTTTGAAACCGGCTTTTTCAACTTCTGTGGCATCTTCTTCGTTTTGGACAAACATTTTGATATCTTTCGGCAATACTTCTTTGGCCACGTCATCAAAGTGGTCTAGATGCAGGTGAGTGACAATGACGGCATCTATATCATGAATGATATTTTCAATGGATGTTGGTAAACTAACTAAAGGATTAAATTGATCTTGTCTTAATGAATTTGGGAAAGGTGGGTACGTACCTTTCTCAGCTAACATCGGATCTATTAAAAACTTTTTGCCTGCATATTCGACAACGAGTGTGGCATTTCTAATTTGTTTAATATTCATCTTTATCTCTCCTTTTCTTTGATCTGCATATAGTTTATACTATGGCCAATTACCAAATACATATATAAAATCAAGTCTTTTGGCCATTTGACTTGATAATTGAAAGGATATGAATAAATGTTAGATAATACGGATGCGGGTATCTTGAATGAACTATCCAAAAATAGTCGAATCACGATGAAAGAATTGGGGGAGAAGGTCCATTTGACTGGTCAAGCAGCTGCATCCAGAGTTGCCAAATTAGAGGATAATGGAGTGATTGAGGGGTATACCATTCAAGTTAATCAAGTTAAATTAGGATGTTTCATACATGCTTTTATTACAATCATCATACAAAGGACTTATCATCAACCTTATCTGACGTTCATAAAAACACAGAAACAATACATAATAAATAACTATAAAATCAGTGGAGATGGTTGTTACCTTCTCGAATGCAAATTTACATCCAATGAAGCATTAGATGAATTTTTGGGAGACTTAAACAAGCATGCAAACTATAAATTATCGATTGTTATCAATAAATAGTGCATCAATTAAAACTTAAAAAACGATAATGAACACCGTCCGAATAATAGGGCGGTGTTTTGTGTGTTTTATGAAAACAAAGTTTAAAAACTTTATAAAGGAGAAAGAAGGGAAATCACCACATCTGGATTATGTTCCAAAGGACGCTATCCATTTTGAAAAATCCAGCCCCACTTTATTTTACTAACATGAAAATTAATCAAATTGGATTTCTTTATTATGGGTATAACGGTTGTATAAAAAGTCAGAAAAATATAAAATATACTTAAATCGGAAGGCTTTTTCTTATTTCTTGGAAACATCCGCAATTATAATTAGGCTCCCTATTAACAATTGTCATGAGTAGGGAATTTCCAATTACTTCACTATCATTTAAATATTTATTTCTTAAAAGAAAAGAGTGAGCTTAATAATGAAAGATATTAAAAATATCTATTGTGTAGGTCGAAACTATGCCTTGCATGCAAAAGAGTTGAATAATGAAATACCAACTTCCCCTTTTTTATTTTCAAAACCAACTCATTCGCTTGTGGAAGCAAATGGACAGTCAATCACGTTGCCGAGTAATCAGGGTTCCGTTCACTTTGAAACTGAACTTGTCATACATATCGCAAAACAGTACGAATCAGGAATGAAAGTAGATGAAATAGTAGATGCCATGGCCATTGGGTTGGATTTAACACTTAGAGATGTTCAATCACAGTTAAAACAAAAACAGCATCCTTGGCTTTTGGCTAAAGGATTCAAAAATTCAGCAGTTGTTAGTGATTTTATTTCGTTTCCAGGTGTCGAAGCATGTGAACAATTAGATTTTTCCCTATTAAAAAATGGAGAGCGTGTACAAGTCGGAAATATTAAAGACTTACTTTTTGATTTGCAAACGATTATAGAATTTACAGCAGAGCATTTTGGGCTTGGGAAAGGAGATATTATTTTTACCGGTACTCCAAGCGGCGTAGGCCCTCTTTCAGATCAAGACAAGCTTTCACTAAACTGGGGTGGAAATGAAATAGGCTCCTGTTCAGTTACACTGAATTCATGAAAAAAGAGCAGTCATTTTGAACTGCACCTCCAATTGTTAGACACATCTAACAATTGGAGGTGCAGTTTCTTTATGGCCAAATTTACAGCACCACAGAAAATACAAGCCGTACAGAGATATATTGAAGGTACAGAGGGACAGGAAAGCATAGCTAAATCTATTGGTGTTACTTCTGGAGTATTAATTACTTGGATTCGACAGTACCAATATCATGGAGAGAGTGCATTTGTAAAACGCTATACAACTTATACGGTAGAAGATAAACTGAAAGTACTTGAATATATGAACTTACAGGGGACGTCTCTCCGTGAAACTGCTGCGGTTTTCAGAATTCCGGCACCTTCTCCCCTATTACTTTGGCAAAAACAATGTGAAGCGGAAGGAGTAGACGCCCTCAAACCAAAGAAAAAGGGGCTTCCATCCGTGAAAAAAGAAACGAAGAAACCACTAGCAGAAGGATCATTAGAGGCATTAAAGGCTGAAAATGAGCGTTTGCGTGCGGAGAATGCCTATTTAAAAAAGTTGAAAGCCTTAGTTCAGGAAAGAGAAGCGTCAGAACGCAAGAAAAAGCGAAAGTAGTGTACGAACTAAGGAGAGAATTTAATTTAAAGCTACTTCTATCTGTCGCGAATATCGCACGGAGCACCTATTATTATTGGAGAAACGCCTTCGGGCGTCAGGATGAATACGTGGAGATAAAGTCTGTCATCGAAGAGATATTTCAGACGAATAGAGGGAGATATGGATATCGACGCATCACCTTAGAATTACATAATCGGGGCATTGTGATTAACCATAAAACAGTGCTTCGATTGATGAATGAGCTGGGGTTAAAGTGTCTGGTACGTTTAAAGAAATACCGTTCGTACAAAGGAAAGGTTGGAAAGATTGCACCCAATATTCTCGAGCGTATTTTAAGGCAACAAAGCCAAATGAAAAATGGGTCACTGATGTGACGGAATTTCATCTAAACGGTGAGAAGTTGTACTTATCGCCCATTCTTGATTTATTTAATGGAGAAATCATCGCTTACAATATCGAATCACGTCCTATTTACCCTTAAGTCTCCAAGATGTTAGACCAAGCCATAATGCGATTGGAATCGGAAGATTCACCCATCCTTCATTCGGATCAAGGCCGGCATTACCAAATGAAACCATATTCACATACCTTGAAGAAACATGCGATTACACAAAGCATGTCTCGGAAGGGAAATTGTCTCGACAACGCTGTCATGGAAAACTTCTTTGGCTTATTAAAATCCGAATTGCTTTATTTACAGAAGTTCGACAGCATGGAGCATTTCAAACAAGAACTAGAAGATTATATTTATTATACAATCACCAACGAATTAAGGTGAAATTAAAAGGCATGAGCCCGGTTGATTACCGGGTTCATGCCCTCAAGGTTGCCTAACTAACTTTTTGGGTTCACTTCATTTTGACTGTTTTTTTTATGGAATAATTCAATCTTAGACAAAAAGAAGAAACTCGTCTAAAATGAAGAGAACAATTTAACATACATGGAAACTGCCAATATGGCATGTACTTTTTCAAATAGTCAGACCATTAAATTCTGGCTTTGGAAAATTAATTTTTAATGAAGTATTTTAGAACTATTTAAATCAATTAAAGTGCCACATTTTAATTATAAAGGGTAGAACAGGGTGGAATGAGCATGAAAAACAACCAAGAAAATAAGTATTTAGATAATTGGCTATCGCTTACTAATATTCAAATGAGCATTACGAATGAGCTGGAAAGTGCTTTGCAAAAAAATCATAACCTATCGTTAAAAGAATTTTACGTTCTATACTTTTTATCCAAAACAAGCGATAAACAATTGAGGCTGCAACAATTACAAGAGATGGTAGGATTGAGTCAAAGTGCTATTTCAAGGCTGGTAGGCAGGCTGGAAGCAAAAAGCTGCGGCGTATTACAAAGGCATATATGTGAAGATGATCGAAGAGGTATCTACACACGTTTAACTACATTAGGTGAAGAAAAACTACAAATTTCCTTGAATACTTTTCATGAAATTCTGCACTCTGCTTTTTCGAAAGGAAACCTTCAAGATCAGTTACAAACCTTAATCAAGAAATTATAATATGGTTTCTTACATCTTTTAAGAAATAAGTGAAGTCGGTTATTTCTATATATCTTAGATAGGAATATTCCTTTAGCGCAGTAAGGTTTAAATGAAATGAATGTAAGCGTATGCATTTAATACACATCTTGATATAGAGGGTGGGGGCGACCGCAAAGATGTAGACCGGCTAGTTATCCAATCCCAGAAATCAATCCAATCCATTTTTAATGCAATGGATCAAATAGGTTTTCGCGAGACAGACGACTCGGGTAAACTCGACCAATATGGACAGGAATTTGCTTTTTTTCCCACTCAACAATTCATGGACAGGTAAATGAGGTTGAAATGAGGTTTGCTAATGAAGAATCAGGTATCCGGGTATGGATGGAAGTTGACATTAAAAGCGGCTTCAAGGAAATTGAATCAAAACGTGAATTTCATTTAAATCAAAATGTTCTTGAGCATGAAGCCGAGCTTGAGAAACTACTTGGTAAATATATTTCGGAAGCTATTGAACAGCCCTATGCTTTTACACAGCCGTTCTCTTATTCCACAAACCATCGTCATGGTCAAATGGGAAACGCTTTACCTGGTATAGTTGGTGGATTAGCAGTGGGTGTTTTAGGGACGATGTTATTTACTGAGATGATGGATGGGTTTGATGTTGAGGAATTGTTTGAAGAAGCAACAGAGGATTTTGATGGGGGATTTGATTCATTTTTTGATAATGGTGATGGGGAATCCTAATTAAGAATTTAGATATTCCCTGCGTTTAACCCCATATAATTAGATTGTTTTTGTATAAGGCCTAATCATTGCTAGGTTAAGGATTGGTAGACAAGTGTTGCTTACATTGATCAGTAAGTACGCTTGTTTTATTGAGACAAGTTTTTTCATCACCATGAGGACCGACTCTTCACCGAAAACAATCATTTCATGTTCCCTCAGAAGTAAAAACGGAGTCATACCTAGCCCGATTGTGATAAACGGGTAATGATGGTATCGAGATTTGATTTCTGAATTGTTTTAATGCTTTCATCTTCCTTCGTTTTTTTGATTTGGCGTGAAAAAAATGAATAAACAATCATATAAGGCCAATTCTATATACAAGAATGATAAAAAGGAGATTACATCGTGAACACATATGAAATAAAAAATATGATTATTGATGACGAGTTTGATGGTGAAGAATACGTTACAGCTGATTTTACTCAAAATGATAAAGATTATAGCATTACTTTTAAAAAAGAAGATCTTGAAATAATTAATACATGGGTTTTTGAGGATGGTTCATCTCTTCCAGCAAATTTATCAGGTACTATCATTGAATCATTAAGGGAAGATATTAAAAAGAGAATCTAGTCATTTGTACTAGATCTTTTTTATGGTCATTATTTTTATCGAAGAAATATTTAGACCTTTTTTATATTGATGATAAAAGAAGCAGATAATTATTGTCTAATGTTCACTGTCAACTTGCTTAATAATTATAGTCCGTGTTTTTTAAGTTTGTTTTAAATAACTGCAAACATTAAAATATGGCTTTATGAACAAGAAAAAGCCCTTAATAGAAGAAAAAGGGCTTTTTCGTATTTAATTCTATAATACCCTTTAGGTGACTAACTAAAGGTACTCTTGAGGATCTTTAGTTTTTAAAAAAACGAGCGAAAGTTAATTCACTCGTATTTTTTTAAAACGATAGCTGCATTATGGCCTCCAAAGCCAAATGAATTGGATAGACCAGTACTTATTTCCACTTTACGAGCTACACCTGGTACATAATCTAAATCACATAATGAATCAGGCTTTTCTAAGTTGATGGTTGGAGGAATAATTCCTTCCTTTAAACTTTTTGCCAAAGCAATTGCTTCCACGCCTCCAGCTGCTCCTAACATGTGACCAAGCATGGATTTATTAGCTGTTATTGGGATTTGGTAAGCTTTTGATTCAAATAGTTTTTTAATGGCAAGTGTCTCAGATCGATCTCCCACTTCTGTACTTGTTGCATGAGCGCTAATAACATCAATCTCTTCAGGAGAAATTTTTGCATTTTTCAAAGCCATTTTCATTGCAAGATAGGCTCCTTTACCTTCTGGGTGTGTAGCTACCATATGATAGGCATCAGAACTTGCACCATACCCAATGACTTCCGCATAAATCTTTGCATCTCTGCGTAAAGCGTGAGACAAAGATTCCAAGATTAAAATTCCTGCTCCTTCTGACATGACAAATCCATCTCGATTTACATCAAAAGGACGGCTAGCTTTAGTTGGATTATCGTTTCTCGTTGATAATGCTGTAGCATTACCAAAACTAGCTAAAGATAAATCCGTTATAGCTGCCTCTGCTCCTCCTGCAAAAACGGCATCAGCTTCTCCAAAGCGAATAAGTCTGAATGCTTCACCAATAGCTGTATTTCCGATCGCACAAGCAGAAACAGGTGACATGGTAGGTCCCATAGCGTTCCACTTGATACTAATTTGGGCTGCGGCAGCATTAGAAATCATGGCTGGTACCAGGGTTGGACTGACTCTTCTTGGACCTTTCTCTCGAAGAGTATCCACATTATCAATCAATGTTTCAATTCCTCCTATCCCCGAGCCAACATATACGCCAAGTCTTTCTGGATTGATATCATCAATATCTAAATTGGAATCAGTCCAAGCTTGTTCAGCAGCAGCCAAAGCGAATTGAGAAAAGCGATCTAGACGTCGTGCTTCATTTTTTCCTATAGTATCATCTGCATTAAAATCACGAATAATTCCTGCAATTTTTGCTTTATGATTGCTTACGTCAAATGTATCGATAGAGGAAATGCCCGACTTACCTTTAGTCAGATTTCTCCAAAATTTTTCTACGTTGTTTCCAATAGGAGAGACTACTCCCATTCCGGTAATAACGACTCTTTCCATTTTTCATCACTCCAAATGAATAGTATACTTGTATTATACTTCGGTGTTATCCTATTACAAGTGAGTGTTTATCCTGGTATAATAACTACCCGGTTAAATTGTTATGATGGAGGATATAGAAATGAATGATAAAACCAGACTTGAAGCATTGTCTTCATTTTTGAAAACGAAGCGATCCCAAATAAAGCCTGAATCTATAGGTATACCTGCTGGTACACGGAGAAGAACACCTGGCTTACGAAGAGAAGAAGTTGCACAATTGGCGGGAGTCAGTACTACTTGGTATACGTGGCTGGAGCAAGGCCGGGATATAAAGGTCTCTACAAGCGTATTGGATTGCATATCTACAGCGCTACAATTAAATAATGATGAACGAGAGTATCTATATGATTTGGCTTTAGAAGTGAAATCATCCATCATTCATCGAAAGAAGGATCAGCCAAAACTTAGTCCATCTTTGGAAAGAATTTTAGCTGAGTTAACGTATTGCCCTACTATCATTACAGATAGACATTGTCATATTGTAGGCTGGAACAATGCTGCCGCTCATGTATTTTTAGATTTTGAACAACTCCCGGATGACCAACGAAATTTGATCCATCTATTATTTACAAGAAAAGAATTAAAAACATTAGCCGTGAATTGGGAGCATTTTGTTAAAGGATTTCTTGCCATTTTTCGTGCCTATTATGGTCACTACTTAGGTGATGAATGGTATAACCTATTTATTAAAGAAATGAGTGATTCTCACCCGGAGTTTCAATCTTTATGGCAAGAAAGTCAAGTGAGTAAAGCTCCAGAAATGATGATTGAATTCAGACATGCCAAAGCCGGAAAGATGCTGTTTAATTTAACTTCTCTCCAAGTCCAGGGGGACATGGATTTAAGGTGCAGTATCTATACACCAGTAGAGGGAACAGCTACAGAAGATAAATTAAAACGATTAATGAGGAAAATCTCGATTGAAAGTTCATAAACGAGCGTATTTATTGTCTTTTCTAGATAGATTAATGGCCACCACCTAACCTAATCTGACCAATCATTAGCCTATTAATCTTTAGGACAAGTTTTATCACCACCCTGAAATCCGCTCTTCGACGAAAGTAAAGCAGTCATTTCATGCTTTCCGGAACAGTTCAGTAAAAACGAAGTCATATCTAGCCGATTGTGATAATTAAGGTATAATGATAGGGGTAAGATACTTTGTAACGGATTAGGTGAAGATGATCATAAAGCTAATCATTATATGTGGATAATTAGAGTCTAGAAAAGAAAAAAACATGTAAGTAACCTACTTAATCCTTGATAAATAAGGTTATTATTATGATATTGATGATTGACCTTTAACTTTCTATAGTCAAGGAAACGAAAGGGTATTTGGGTTTTGTAAGAGACAGTGGGATAGCACGAGATATTGAATGTCAATGGGATTTATTTTTGGTAAATACTTACTCATTAAAAGAATTGCAGAATTTAGACCTCTCAAAAGTAAAGTTACCTCAAGATTGGTTTATAGAGTGGTTAAAGCAATTAAATGGGAATAAAAGGGAACTCCTTATTCTACTAACGGATGTGTTAGCTAAAGATCAGAGCTGTCCTTAAGGAAGCTTTTTCTTTATGCAACTATCGGGGCAGAATAGCTCAATAAATGGGTAGATTAAGGGTGTTCAAGAATGAATAGTTAGTGGAGTAAATGAAAATAGAGAGTGTTATGTAGACTAATAATGTATAAAATATAACAAAAGAAAAAACCAGTTTTATTAGACTGATTTTTTCATCTTAATATAACACTTTGTTAAATTCAGTTTTTAACACTTACATGTTCAATTATACGCTTCATTGCCTGAATTTGCCCCATATGAGTCGCTTCATGCATTAATGTTAAACCTGCAAGTTCGCCAACAGTCTTACAACCTAGGAATGGTGTATCCAAATCTTGTTCTAGCTGTTCAGTAGAAATTTGCTTTAAACGAGTTAATTGATCTTTCAACTGTACAATAAGTTGATCCACAGCAGGTATATTCCCTGTCCAATCAGCTGGTTTTGTGCCATTCCCAAACAATTCTATATAATTTGTGGGAAGGTGAGTTGTTACATGCGGGAAACCAAACATAGTTTGTTCAGTAATTGTCAAAACGTGACCTGTATGCCAATGAATTGTGTTATTAAAACCATCTGGCTGCACATCAGTTTGTTCCTTAGAAACGGACTCTACATTCTTGATGAAATATTCTCTTGTCATCTCAAATTGCTTAAATACAAGTTGATTCATCTTTTTCTCCCCTCTCATTAACAAAATCATCCATATTATACCAGTAAAAAATGGAAAAGAATATAGTTGAAACTTCCTAAAATTAGCTTTATGTCAACCGGTTCTTGTTCCACAGTAGGGCGCGATTCTTTAATAAGGTTCGCTTTTCTTAATGAACTCGGGTGCGTAAGCTGAAGATCATTGTCGGCTTTATTTCAGAAAATTGAATTGCGATTTTACAAAATAGAAAAAATAACCCCGAAAGATCGAGGTTATTTTTTATTTGCTTGACGACCACTTTTTTTGGGGCTCTGTGAACTTGTGTTTCCAATTTGAAATTCATTACCTAGTTCAACGTCATTTCTTTTATCCTGTTTCTCGATTTGCTTTCTCGTTTGATCCTTGTTTTGCATCCCTTGTTTAGACAATACGTATCCATCTCGCTTTCAATGTTATTGTTTTTAATATGCGCAAGTATAAGGAAAATACGTATTATTATTTAAAAAATAATTCTTGTCTTTAGTAACTTAGTATTTAGCCTTGTTGAAATATCAGGTGCGTTAGCTTAAGATTGACTGTCTTTAAGGCAGTTTTTCTTTATGCAGCTAATGGGGCAGGATAGGGAAGGAAACAATTAGCATCAGGGAGAATTTTTTGAGGTGACTTTAGATTGAAAAAATAGGGTGTATCAATTCTTTATCTATTAGGAGGAGGACTATTTTTAGCAATTGGTTATTCAAGTGTTGCTCAAGATCTGCTAGAAGAGCTTACTACTCAAATGAATAATCCTGAATTGTTAATTGGATTTGGTTGTATTTTTCTGATTGTTGGCATTATTCATTTCTTAATAAACAGTCTTAAAAGGAAATAACTAGTTAACTTTCTGATTTTCTAAGAAGCTCATAATTAAACAAAAGGGTGCATAACTTCTGTAGGGGGCTGGAAACAGCTCCTTTTCTTATAGAACTAAACCAGCTAATAGTT
>NZ_JAGGQJ010000034.1 GCF_018613325.1 Bacillus sp. ISL-34
CGTCTATACCTCCTTCCTTATTTGCCCAATTCAAAATTGTAGAATCGGAAGGAAGGTTATAGTGTACAGCGGTCTCGTTGATCGATGCCCCATATTCGTTCATATATTTAAGTACCTCTAGTTTAAAGGGCAGAGTGTAATTTGTATAGGATGAAACAAGTCCTTCCATCCATGTTTTAGATAGCGAGCGACCCATCTTTTCAGAGGGGATAAACCTACATTTCTTTCTTGAGCAATGGATTTATAGGATTTTTTCCCTTCTAAGTACTCTAAAACTGCATTTGATTTCTCGTCTATCGAATATTTAGTCAAAAAAACTGCACCTCCAATTGTTAGATGTTGTCTAACAATTGGGGTGCAGTTCATTACTGAGCTCTTTTAAAGATAATGCTTCTCTAATCGAAGCATTCCCGCTATTTTTAATCACAACGTTTTTCTAAATGAATAGCACCATTTATCATAATCTAATTTCTCTTCATAAAAACGGTGAGCATTGTTTCGCTGAATTCCAGATTCTAATGCTACATATGCGGCTCCATTTTCTTTTGCCCAGTTATGTATATAACTTAATAATTTCTCTCCAAACCCAAATGAACGGTAAGCAGTATCTGTTACCAGATCATAAATAAAAACGTGACGTTTATTATAAAAGTTAACTCTCCAACTTAAACCAGCTAAGGATACAATCCGATTATCCTTATATAAAGCATACAAAGAATACCCATCTTTCCTCATTTCTTCAAGTAACTCCAGATATGTCTTTTGAGTTAACTCAGTACGTAACTGATTCATAATTGGAAAGGCTTCTAACCATTGTTCTTTATCTGTTAATTCTTGTATTGTTTCTACCGTAGAATTCACATTCACACCCCTAAAAAGTTTTATTAAAATTAAATTCAACTTTGAACCCCGTAATTCCTTCTTCAACTAAACTGCCCCGTTAGTTCCATTAGAAAAAGGTTGCCTTAGCAACCCTCCTAATTGAAGAAAAGCACCTGTTAGCTTAAAAGCTTTATTAAAGAAGTCCATTCTTAATTAACATTTACAGGTAGCTTAGAATTCTGACCTCGAATTCCAAACCCTAAAGCAATTGCAGCTCCAATACAACTAGATAGGCAACCCACTACCAAATAAATTGATGGTGTTGATTCACCAATTAAAACAGAAGCAATCCCTCCAATTGCTGGGAATAGCGCTACCATATACCCACTTTTTGCTCCTCCAATTTTTTCTACAAGTTTTAAATAAAATAGCCAAGCCATAAAAGAAGCAATCAAAGTTAAATATAGCAAAGCAGATAAATATGTAACTGTTGTTGGAAGTATAAATTTTTGTCCTTGGAACAGTACAATTGTCCCCATTAAAACACTGCCCACTGTAAAACCAATAGCATTAGCATAGATAGGGTCAACCCTAAGTTTAGCATTTCTTGCTGAACTGGCATCACCAATAGCTGTAAGAATCGTACCTAACAAAGCAATCATAACTCCTTTTAAATCAGTGAGCCCTTGAAAATTATTTAAGGTCGGATAGATGATGACACATACGCCAAATACCCCTAATATTCCCCCAAGTAAAACGCGAGAATGTAATTTCTCTTTTAAAAAAACACGGAGAGCAATCGGAGTCAGTATCACTTTTAACGAAAAGATCAATGTTACAATTGCCGCAGAGCTCAAAATAGTGGCGTAATAAAGGCACAGATAACTTAATGCAAAGTTACATACACCAAACACTGTTATAAACGGGATATCTTTTCTTTGTGGTCTCCCCTTTGGTTTAAGGAACCAAACAAGAACTAAAAATAAAAAAGCTGTCATAACTAAACGATATGTTAATGATAATTCCAAACTGACTGGTGTTCCTTGAATTTTCACCGCAATAAAATTAAGACCCCATACTATTAAGCAAAATATGTACATGAAATTTGTCATTGTATTACCTCTTCCTGCTGTTTCACTTATTATGTTAATGTAAGTAATTGTAACAAAACTCACCAGTTTATGTTCTAGTTTATATAAGCCAATTGACCAAGAGTTAAATAATTTTCTTATAGAACTATCCTGCCCCGATAGTTCCATAAGACAAAGATGCGGCAAAGCAACTCCCTTATTTCACCTGTTTAGTTAAAACTTGCTGTAATGTAAGCAAGATAACTAATTAAATGGGGGAGAAATATGAATGTAGAACTAACAAGTTTAGAATTAAGGAAGGTAAATCGGAACGGGTAGATGAATGGTTAAAGTTTCTAAACGAAAATATGAATGATGTGCTGATAACCCTTGAAGCCGAAAAAATGTATGTTGAAACTATATTTAGAGAACGTCTAAATGGTGATGAGTTTTTATATTGGTACTCTGTCCAGGGTCAAGGCGGACAAGAAGTCCAGGAATCAGACCACTGGATAGATAAGAAGCATTTAGAGTATTGGAAAGAATGTATTGATGAAACATTCAGACCTGTTGATTTAAAAACGGAAGTAGTTATGATTCCAGAAAATACAAGAAAAAATATGAAATGACCTCTACTATTTGAGGTCTTTTTTTGCTTTTTTTGCTCCTTTTGATATTTTGACACGCTGAAATAAGCAATTACTCCTCGTTTCTACACTCTACTTTTCTCTAAATTATACCAGTTCTTATGCAACTAACCTGCCCCGTTAGTTTAAGTACTTTTTTCACAATATGCATTAATCAATATTTTTATTAGATCATAGACTGTGCTCCAATAATACTTATAAATTTATCAAAAAAATCCTTTCAATTTGCAAGAGAAGGATTTTTTTATTCGAATACTTTTATAGTATAACAACTATTTAAACATACTTTTTAAATCTTCTTGTATTGTAACGGCAGGACGTTTTAATAAAGTTTCAAGCGTATTGTCTTCTACATCTAAGTAACCTTCACGAATGGCGGCTCTTGTCTTTACTAAGCTATCTACGCCTGTTCCTGGTATACCAACTTGTTGTAAAAATGCACCATACCTAACATCATCAACATGTTGTACCTTAACTTCTTAACCAATGACTCACTGAGGGTATTGGCAATATCATCATAAGAAACTGGTCTACCTTTCTATGGCTTTTTCCGACAGTACAAAAGTCATGTAAGATAACCTAATATATATATATATTGTTAGCAATATCTAGATATGCTAGTATTTTCATATATCGTACATAATTTAATAAGAAGGAGCTAACTAGACACATGAACATAAAAAAATATCTAGGAATCACGTTTTTATCAGTTACACTATTATTTTCTGGAACTATCACTGTTATCCATAGCTCAGCAAATAGTAATCCAAAAGAAGAGAGAGTGGAAGCAACTTCAACAAATCCCAAGTTAAATAATGTGAAAATTTTAGCTACTGGTGGAACGATTGCAGGTTCTGCTACGTCCAATACTGACACAACTGGTTATCAAGCAGGTGCACTTGGTGTTGAAACACTAATTAAAGCTGTTCCTGAACTAAAACAAGTAGCAAATGTGAGTGGTGAACAAATCGCCAATATTGGCAGTAACAATATGGATAATAAACTTTATTAAAGTTGGCGAAACGAATTAATGAGTTATTAAAATCTAAAGACGTTGATGGAATTGTCGTAACGCATGGAACAGATACCTTAGAAGAAACTGCTTACTTTCTGAATTTGGTCGTAAAAAGCAACAAACCAGTCGTGATTGTTGGATCAATGAGACCGGCTACAGCTATAAGTGCAGATGGCCCTTTAAATTTATATAATGCTGTAAAAATTGCTGCTAGTAAAGATGCTAAGAACAAAGGTGTTTTAATCTCATTAAATGACCGGATAGGTTCTGCACGTTATATAACAAAAACCAATACAACCATGACAGATACATTCCAATCGGAGGAACAAGGCTATTTAGGAGCAATCGCAGGTAATAAAATATTGTTCTACAATGAACCCACTCGTAAACATACAACCAGTTCGGTGTTTGATGTATCAAAACTAGATAAACTTCCTCAAGTGGACATTATTTATAGCTATCAAAATGATAGTAGATATTTTTACGATGCATCTGTGAAAGCAGGAGCTAAAGGGATCATAATAGCAGGTGAAGGAAACGGTTTAACTTCTGACACTGCTTTTGAGGGGGCTAAAGACGCTGTCAAAAAAGGCGTGATTATTACTCGCTCTAGCCGTGTAGGAAATGGTATTGTTACGAGAGAAAAGATTGACGATGAAAATAATTTTGTTACAGCGGACTCACTTAATCCTCAAAAGGCACGCATTTTGACGATGCTTGCATTAACAAAAACAGATGATCCAAAAGAAATCCAGCAATTTTTTAACGAATATTAATAATTAAAATTAGAATTCCTTGATTAACTAAAAGTGAATGAAATTTAAAGCATACGATGGTCCAACGTATGCTTTTATTTATTTTCAGCCCTCCCTTGGTTGAATATTAATTTATATTTATGTTTTAAGTTATTAAAAATCGCATTTTTATAGTGTATCTCACTCTACCTATCTAAGGACAAAAAATAGGCTCCATCCAAAATGAAAACAATAATAGGGGCACCTGTTAAATAGATACTAGTAAAAAGCCTCCTATTTCAAAGGTAATTATAGAATGTCTATAAAAGTGTACTTTTACGAACGGGTCAAAGGAGATCTATAATAAACAAACTCATTAGTATTAATCATAATACATCAGATATACTTTTTTTAGTTTTAGTTTAAAGATTAGGATTAATGCTACCCCATATGCAATCAACGCTAAAAACATTTGATTTAACTCTATTGGGGTAATCTTATCAACCGAAGCCCTTTCTTGAGGCAAACAATAATCTTTTTTCTATCATTATTAACACCTTTCATTTTCATGAATGTTTCTTGTATTCCACAATTTCTGCTTATATCCAATGTTTATTCAAGTTTTTATAATAATCATAAAAATAATCATAAAGATTTTTATTTCTAAGTTGCATAATTTTCACGGATATAGCCGCTTCCGTTCGACCAACGGCAAAAGCTATTGTTCTCAGCTCATTCAAATTCGAAGTATTTACATACGTAATCAAGCTCTGACTCGGTAAAGTGCTTGCCCTGATTTGGATGAAAGCCAAGATGATAAAACATACGCTTGTGATCATCATACTCAATTTTATTGACGTATTCTTATTTTTCATGCAACCATCATAGTAAATTTAGTTAAATAAAGCTTTATGAAAAGAATGGAGAATGTAAGATATTTTGTACTTTACCCATTAAAAGAGACCTTATGCTTTCAGTATCGAACACTGATTACATAAGGTATTGAATAATTTTTATCTAGTTTATAACATGAACCTTCATTAAATTTGTTGTTCCTGACTCCCGAACGGGCACACCCGACGTAATAATCACGAGATCTCCGGTCTGGGCCATTTCTTCCTGAACTGCTGCTTGTATAGAGCTTTCCATCATTTCGTCCGTATGATCTGGACTGGCTAAAAGAATGGGATAAACTCCCCAAACCAATAATAACTGATTGAACACGTTATGATGCGGTGTGATTGCAACAATAGGACATTTTGGTCTATACTTTGCGATTACCTTTGCTGTGTGACCGCTTTCTGTTGGTGTTAAGATAGCAGAAGCTGCTAATGTTGATGCGGTAGATGTAACTGCTTGTCCCATGGTATTGGTGATTGTTGTTTTTGGGTATATAGTTTGTTGGACCTTTTCCATGTAGAAAGAGAAAGATTCTGCTTTTTGAGCAATGCGATCCATTATCTCAACTGCTTCTACAGGATAGTTCCCCGCTGCGGTCTCGCCTGATAACATAATGGCATCCGTGCCATCAAAAATAGCATTCGCAACATCACTGGCTTCCGCCCTTGTAGGTCTAGGGTTATTCTGCATTGAATCAAGCATTTGAGTAGCTGTAATCACCGGGTTTCCTAGTTCATTACAAAGTTTAATCAGCTTCTTTTGAACCATAGGAACTTCTTCAACAGGGATTTCGACCCCCAAATCACCTCGCGCCACCATGATCCCATCAGAGACTTCTGCTATTGCCTTTGCATTTTGTACCCCTTCTTCGTTTTCTATTTTGGCAATAACAGCTATGCTTGAAGAATGTTCTTCTAAAATCTGTTTAATCTCAAGCACGTCGGCAGCCTTTCGGATAAAAGAGGCAGCAATAAAATCAACCTTCTTTTGAATCCCAAAAGTAATATCAGCGAGATCTTTTTCAGTAATACTGGGAAGATGAACTGAAATCCCTGGAACATTAACCCCTTTACGGTTTTTAAGGATGCCTCCATTGATGACTAAACATTGAACTTCTGTTGACTTGATGTCTAATACCTTCAATTCAATCAGGCCATCATCAAGCAAAATGGTCGTACCGGGATGAACATCTTGCGGCAATTGATCATATGTAATACTTATTTTTTCCTGAGTTCCTTCTATTTGTTCTGTAGTTAAAGTTAAGTGGTCGCCACTATTTAAAAGAAGTTGACCATTCTGTACCATACCGGTACGTATCTCCGGTCCTTTCGTATCCAGCATAATCGCCACAGGACGCCCTAATTCTTTTGCGCATGTGCGAATATTATCGATTCGCGCCCCATGCTCCTTATGAGAACCATGAGAAAAATTTAGCCTTGCAACGTTCATTCCTGATAAAATTAGCTTTTTCAATACAATTGGATCTTCACTGGCGGGTCCTATCGTACAAACAATTTTGGTTTTTCTCATTCTCATCACCTATTCGACTTCGAATCTTTTTAGATTCGTTTTTTATTTTTTGTAACCATCATTAGTACTTGATCTATGTCTGTAAAAAAAACCATCCCTTCGATTGATAAAGGGATGGTTTTACTTGACGATCATTGTCCCTATTAGTTGGTAGTCTAGCTATTGTACGTGGTTGACTTCTTCCTTTTTTAATAGGGCATGAAAGGATTCAATACAGGCATTATCGTACGGGCAACCTTTCTGACTAAAGGATTGCTTAATATGATGGTTTTGGATATGTTGAGTAAACTCACTGCTTGTATATTGTGAGCCAAGATCCGTATGAAGAACTAAGCCCTCCGAGGGCTTTTGTGAAAAGTGAGCGTTATAGAAAGCTTGTATGACCAGTTCTGTCGTCATTGAACGAGAAAATGAATACCCTACTATTTTCTTAGAATGAAGGTCCAATACCGAAGATAAATAACACCATCCGTCTTTTAACGTGTGGATATACGTAATATCCGCTACCCAGTTCTCATTAATGGTCTGAGTAGTGAAGTCTCTTTTTAGCAAATTACCCAATTGAATAACCTTTTCTTTAGAAGGATAGGGACGGTATTTTTTCTTAGTAATAGAACGAATTCTTGCCTTGCTCATTAAACGTTGAACACGCTTAAGACTTAGGGAAAACCCTTTGGTTAATAAGCTTTCATAAATCTTTGGAGCCCCATATCGTCTTCTGTACGGGATATTGTTTCTTGTGTTCCTCAATAAATTCGGTAAGATCTGTCTCGGTTACTTTTTCGCGAATATGGCCATAGCTTTTTTTAAGATTTCAACTTCTTGCTTTAACCGAAGGTTTTCCTTCTGTATGGCGGCTAATTCCTTTGGAGTCATAGTCTCTTCCCCTATACTAATAGAGGTAAATTCTTTAACCCATTTATAAATGGTAACTTCTGATACGCCATATTCTCCGCATAATTCTTTGACCGAATTACCCGAGTGATAAAGATCTACAATTGTCTTCTTGAATTCATTATTATATTTTTTACCTGTATTCTTACGTTCCAAGACGGACACATCCTCTCAAAAATCATTGTAAGGACTTAACTAAAATGTGTCCATGAAACTATACTAACTCCATAATAGTACCTAATGTTAATTCACTAGCTGTAGAGGCATACGTTCTCCAACCTTTCATGAATCGCTTGTGCCAAATCAATCACTCTACAAGCGTAAGCCCATTCATTATCATACCAGGCGAGTATTTTTATTTGATTTTCCGCAGTTATAATCGAAAGCCCGTCGACAATAGCTGACTTATCACAACCGATAAAATCTGTTGATACTAATGGTTCTTGTGTATAGTTAATATAAGGATTTTCTTTCGAAGCTTTAAGAAAAATTGATTTCACTTCATCAACTGATACCTCTCGTGACACTTGAACAGTGAGATCAACAAGTGAAACATCTTGAGTAGGAACTCGTATAGAGATTCCTTCTATATAAGAGGCAAGATGCGGAAGTACATCCACAAGCGCCTTGCCCACTCCTGTAGTCGTCGGAATAATTGATTGTGTACAAGCTCGTGCCCTTCTTAAATCTTTATGAGGATTATCTATATGTTTTTGGTCAGAAGTTAAAGAATGAACTGTTGTCATCCAACCTCTTTTTACTTGAAAAGCCTGATCCAAGATATTTAAAAGCGGAGCAACACAATTCGTTGTACAAGAAGCAGCAGATAAAATGGTATGCTTTGAAGGATTTAATAAATGATCATTCACACCCATAACGACTGTTAAATCAATCTGCTCTCCAGGAGCCGTAACAATCACATGGGATGCTCCTGCTACAAGATGTTTTTGTGCACCTTGGCGGTGATTGAATTTACCTGTCGCATCTATCACAATATCGACGTTCATTAATCTCCATGGAATGTTCTCTGGGTCAAATTCAGATACTATCTGAATAAGATTTCCATCAATTAATAGATTTCCATTTTGTACTGAAATATCAGTATCCCAAGTTCCATGAACAGAATCATATTTTAACAAATGAGCGACTGTATCTGCCGGATAAATGGAGTTGATTGCCACTAATTTAAGGGTATTATTTGGATCGGATAAAATTTTTCTAACCAACATACGCCCTATTCTTCCAGTACCACTAATACCTATTTTTCTTTCCATCGTGTCGCCTCCTTTTCTTTTTTTAATCTCTTTTTCTATCAAGAGAATAAATTTTTGATCCAACCCAAATCTAATAGCCTTTTGATACACTTCTTTTAGTAAATCATTAGTAAGTCTCTTCATTTCAAATACCTCTTTTAACATTCATCTGAAAATCCCAATCATGTTTATGAAATCCCACAAGCAACGACAAAAAATGAATGTGCAAACAAATTTACATAAAATTTATTCGTGTATTTGCTCTTCTCTGGCAGTACTATGTGTATCGGCTCAATTATTTCTCTTTTATTACCGATACACGAAAAATATCTAATTACCTTGTTTTTTTACAATTCCTATTAATCCGTGCAGTGTTCTTACAAATTCATTCCCGGTTAAATGTCCTAACCCCCCATGAGCACAATCCAGTTCATTGTATTGCATGATACGATCTCTCCGAATTCCAGGGCCATAAATGAGGACCGGAACGGGTTCACCTGTATGCTCTCCGACTTCACAAGGCGTAGAATGGTCAGCAGCCAAAGCCAAGTACACATTTTCAGGTAACTGCTGATCAATAAGCCCGACCATCTGATCGAACAGTTCTATTGCTCTTGCTTTATTAAATGGTTCATTATCGTGACCTTTAACATCCGGTGCCTTAACATGCACGTAAACCATGTCATTTTCGACTATTTCCTTAATGGCAAATCTCGCTTTTAATTCAATGTTCGTATCCATATTACCCGTCATTTTGCTATCCGTGACAGTCTTAAAGCCAGCTAATTTGGCAACGCCTAATACCGTGCTTTCTCCTGCAATACAGCTCCCCTTAATATTTAGTTCTTGAACAATAGGATCTAGATTCACCATCTGTCCAGCTCCCCTTGTCAGGATAAAGTTAGCGGGTAGCTTCCCCTCAGCATTGCGCTCCACATTAACTGGATGGGATGATAATATTTCATGAGCACTCTTAAGAAACATATTTAAAATAAACGCAGTTCTTTCAGCTTCCTTCGAAGAGTCCAAAGGTACTACCTGATGATAAGGTTTACCGTCGTTTGGGGCTTTAGGATCGGAGTCGCTGATTTTATCACTCAATCCGGTTCCACGAAGGATTAAAACAGCTCGATGTTCCGTAGCCGGTTTAAAAAAAATCTCTATCCCATCTTTAAGCTCCATTCCATTAATAGCTTGAGCAATTTCTTCGGTTTTCTCACGAATCCTTCCAGCACGACGATCGACTACAATTCCGTTCTCATCCACCGTGGCAAAATTACACCGAAGCACAATATCTCCAGGATTGACCTCCATACCGATTCCTAAAGCTTCGATGGGTCCGCGCCCAGGATAATGATGAGGCTGATAACCGAATAAAATTAAGTGTCCCATATCCGTTCCTACGGGTATGCCGGAACTGATTGGATCCATCATACCTGTTATCCCTTCTGAAGCTAGACGATCTAGATTCGGTGTGTGAGCGTATTCCAATGGAGTTCTACTTTCTAATAAAGGATGGGGGCGATCCCCCAACCCGTCGGCAATCGCCATGATAACTTTTCGTTTCAACATGATACTTTCCTCCTAATGTTATAATCCCAGCATTTTAAACCAGGTAAAATAGAATATACTGATAACGGAAGCGCCGATAAAGCAAGTAACAACCGCATATTTTATTTGATCCAAGACGGAAAAGTACCCTGTTGAAAAATAAATCGTATTTACTTTCGAATGTGGCGGAAGCGTGATCGTAAAGGTCATAGTCATAGCGGCTGCTAGTGCAAGAGGTACAGGATCCATACCCAATGTTTTAGCTAAAGCGATGAAAGCTGGAATTAATATCGTAACCCTTACAGTTTTGCTCGTAAAGATGAGATGGCTGTACATACTTAGGAAGATGACCACTACAGCAACCATGGTATGACTCAACTGGTCTATCCTTAAACCATCAACTACCTTACTGATTAGCCATACTGCGCCTCCGGATTCATCCAATGCATTTCCTGCAGCATAGGCACCTGCAGCGAAAATCATGAGTTCCCATTTTATGTTCGCATCTTTCCACTCAAGCATCCCCACTTTTGGAAGCAAGCAGAGGAGTGCTGCAATAACTGCAGTCTGTTCGGTGCTTATTTCAAAACCAAACCAACCTTCGTGATAATCTCCCGTAGCCCACAAGAATACAGTAAGGAGGAATATGATCGATGCTTTTTTCTCGGCTAAGGAGAAAGAACCTAATTTCTTCAGTTCGTCCTTAAGCGTACCCATTATATTTTCAAAGTTACCTTCATCTTTAATTGAGAATAACTTTAACCCTATCATAAAAGTAATTACCATCGTGATGATAGCTGCAGGCATAGAGGCAAAAAGCCAATCCATATAACCGATGTCACCGCCCGCTTGTGCGTTAATGAAACCGACTGCAATAATATTACCTGAAGTAGCCGTCATGACGCTCGAAGTAGCAAGAGCATCCGCTTGGAGACCTTGAAGCATCATAACTTTACCAAGGGGACTTTTCCCCGGGATGGCTCTATAGACTTCCAGCAAAATTAAGCAAATAGGCATCATAAGTGTAGCTCGTGCTGTCGTGGAAGGAACGAAAAACGCCAACACAAAATTGATAATGACTAAAACGAGCAGCGTCCTTTTTGGTGTTTTACCGAATTTCGTGACCATCCACAGCGAGAATCTTCTTCCTAAATTAGACTTCATCATTGCAGAAGTAAGGACAAAGGCGGAAACCATTAACCAAATAACGTCAAACCCTAATGTTCCAAAAGCAACTTCCTGATCTTCAACGGCTCCGACTAATGGAAGCATCAGAATCGCAATGAGCGATGTCAGGTATATCGGGATTGGAGTTGTTACCCAAAGGATTAAAGCAGCAACGAATACGGCTAATGATTTTTGTGCTGCAGGTTCCATCCCTCCTGGTGTAGGCATAAATATTAATAATAGAAAAGCAATAATAGCGATGGGAATTCCCCATTTTTTCATTCCTTCCTCAAGCCCGCCTTTCTTCTTAACCGGTGGTTGAGTGCCATCCTTTTCGCCATTCTTCTCAGTCATCTTGAATCCCCCTTGCATTAGTAATGTATTCGCTTTCAGTATATTCAACCTTAAACTATAAAACAATTTGATTTTATTTTAATAATCATAAGAAAGTATTATAGTTCACAGTAATCTTCAAACTACCTCATTACTTGTAAGTGGTGTATGAGTATTAAATACCACCCCTGCACATAAAGAATCTCATCCTTTTTTATTTTCTACTTTCATTTATTTTCAAGTAAAACGATTAAACAATTTAGTATAATTTTATAAATAATAAGAAAACGTTATAGTTGAGGGGAAGGGCGATTAAAAAATGAACTTAACGAAGCTGCAAACCTTTATCATACTATCTGATTGTTTAAACTTTACCGAGGCGGCGGAGCAACTTTATTGTTCACAACCGGCTGTAAGTATGCAAATTCAAAGTCTTGAGAGGGATTTAGGGTTTCCCCTTTTTGACCGTATCGGAAAAAAGCTATACTTAACTAAACAAGGTGAGCATTTCAAACCATATGCGGAACAAATGATTAATCTATTTCATTCATCCAAAGAGCATATTAAGCAACTAGACAACTTAGCTTATGGAACATTATCCTTCGGAGCGAGCAATTTTGTTGGAGTATACCTTCTTCCCGCTATCCTCAGTGACTTTAACAAAAAATTCCCCGGGATTAAGATTAACATGAATATTACATCCTCAATTCACTTGATTCATATGTTGGAGTCCAACAAAGTTGAGATGTTGGTTCTCTCTGATCGAATACCAATCGATGAAAACCGTTTTCAATTCAAAACTTTTTATCAAGATGAGCTTGTTTTAATCGTCAATAACCAACATCGACTTGCTCAAAAAGATGTGTGTACTTTTGAGGATTTGGTCAATGAAACGTTGATTTTGAAACCTTATAAATCTGCTACCCGAAATTATTTGGAAGAGAAATTCAAAGAATACGGATTCAGCTCTCCAAAGTATATGGAGATAAGCAACTTGGAAGCAATCAAACAAAGCGTAATTCACGGTCTCGGCGTATCGATCGTTTCTAGTTTTGCAATTAAACAGGAAATCGAAAACGATTTATTAGTTGAGGTTCCAATTGAAGGGGTGAAATTTCTTAGGGGAATTAGGTACGTTCATCATCGGGGTAAACATCTTTCACCGGCATCAATGCAATTTATCTCTCTGCTGGATCAAGAGACCATTTAAATAAACTTTTGTTTTTCGGTCAGCTTGGCGTCAATTTTAGGGTGTAATTCCAGAATGCGGGATATAATCCGCCCACGATGTTAATCTTGTGTTTTCGATCAAAATGTCTAAATAACAGCTGTTAAAACGAGCAGCAATCTTACCGAAGAAACTAGCTCAGTTAAAAATGCTAGAGGTATAGTAGGGAATAGTGGAACGGTTTAGATTAAAGTCGTTTTTGTTACAAAAAATAAGTAAATATGCAATTTTTTAAGGCAATTAAAAACCGCCAACTCATGGCAGCTTTAGTATTTTATTTCACTCATTTCCCATAAGTAACAGTTGGCTACACCTGCGTATTTTGCGGAGAATCGGACCAGGCGTTTGAACGCGACTAGTTCTCCTTTAGTGAAATCCTTTTTATGTTGGGCTAGGAATATTTCAATCGTGTTGTTAAATTCCTTTATGCTGCTAAACTTGCTGTATTCTTTAAAATTTTCAATTCTGCCTGCTGACAACATGGCATTTCCTCCTTAGAGGACAATAAAAAAGACACTGCTCCCGATAAAGATTAAGGGAAACAGCGTCTTTTTTTTGTGTCTAAATAGAAATTTCTACTGAACAGCTAGATCAAGATTTGGATACACCATTCCTAGGTTGTAAGATGTTGGAGAACTTGCATGTTTAACATTAATGCATGAAGCGACTCATATGGGGCAAATTCAGGCAATGAAGCGTATAATTGAACATGTAAGTGTTAAAAACTTAATTTAACAAAGTGTTATATTAAGATGAAAAAATCAGTCTAATAAAACTGTTTTTTCTTTTGTTATATTTTATACATTATTAGTCTATATAACACTCTCTATTTTCATTTACTCCACTAACTATTCCTTCTTGAACACCCTTAATCTACCCATTTATTGCGCTATTCTGTCCCGATAGTTGCTAAAGAAAAAGCTGCCTTAAAGACAACTCTGTTCTTCAGCTAACGCACCCGTTAGTTTAAGTACAATCCTTCACAATTTCGTCTACCCCATATTTTGTGAGTTTTCAAATTATCTAGGTTTTGGTCTTCTATACACACACGGCTTAGCAGCCGACGGCGGCAGGAATAAAGATGGATAAAGTAGAGAGTAGGTTGTATATGTAAATGGAGGGAACAGGATGAGAAAGAGATAGAAAGTAAAAAGAATAGTAGCTTGAAGATAAAAGAAGTGGAAAATCGGAAAGAGTAAAAAAATGTGTATGATGTGAAAATTATAGAGGCTGTAGAACCCATACTTGAACCAATAGAAATGAATGAATATATACAGTGTAAGGGAGATACAGAACAAACAGAGAGATTTTCGGAGCATCATTATTTAAAAAGGAGGGTTTAATAGCAAGTTATGACTAAGAAATTAATCGGTTATCATAGCATGTACCAGCAACAAAAGAAAACAGGACTGTATAATAAAAATAGTTGTTTATCACCAAGTCCGCCAAGAGGTTGTCTAAATATTTATCCAGTAGGGAAAACCCAAATCCAATTAACATTTTAAAGGTAAAAACTTTTCAATATAATGTAATTTCTGACGGCATAAAAAGGAATTTATACCAATCAAGATGAGTATTAAATACTGAAGCTCTGGTATTCTTAATCCAAACAGCGTATCTTATAAAAACTTATTTATAAATGGAATATTACAGCCAAATATAAATTACATTGTAGAAAGGGAAAACTTACTTTCTCTAACGATTTACCCCTATCTGGATCCCCTATTATTCTTCAATTTGTAATAATTTATGGATAAAGAAAAAGTGGAAAGTTCTTACGCATCCTAGGACAAAATGCCGGACAATTACCCTATTGATTTCCGGCATTTAGTCATTGGCAAATCATGAGTATTAGTTGACTACAACTTCAATAACAATTGGAGTTGAAGCATCAAGTGCATCGCCACCTGGAATAGTTATAGTAGTAGTAGTAAGGGTTGAGGTATCAGCTGTTTGAATCTGAGCATTTATATATAAAACATAATAAGCAAATGAACCTGGAAATGCGGTTGCAGCTGCACCAGCATCATTCGTAAAGGCTGTTGCTGCAATAGCAAACGTTGCCCCAGTACCTGTGCCATCTCCTATTGTGGCAGTGAATTTTCTTGAAGCCATAAAAGGTTTGATAATAGGCATTTAGAGTCACCACTTTCTAAAAGAATTAGGACATTTTTTTAAAAGAAATACTTGTCCTTGTTCCAGTTTATTAATCTTTTTTATTTTGGTGACGGTAAACTACCTACTAATAAGCGTATTTACAATATTTTTAATAATTGTAAAAGTATCCTAAATGCTTTTTTCTTAAATAATTACCAAATGGACAGCAGTATACAATATCTGTAGGAAGTTTTATTAATGATATTAGATAGATTGGTGATTATTTACCATTCCTCTTGTACACGTAGAACAGCACTAACTGTCCCTGTATTTGAGGTTATGTTTCTTACACATAATGTTACAGGAGTAGACCCAGTCATGACTATGTCCACTGGGAATGATGTTAATGTGGCACGATTACCGGAAGCAGCAAGACCGCTCATTATTTTCACGCCTGTGGATACATTAATTGCTGTAGCTGATGTATCTGCAAAACAACATGTTTCATTAGATAAAGTGTCACTTGGATTAACCCAATTTGCTCCAGTAAGAGTTGAGCCTTGTCTTAATTGCCAAACAACGTCTACAGAGGTAATAAGATCAAAACCATTAACGGTTACATTTATGGAGTTACTTTTGGTTGCTCCTGAGGGGAATGTCGTTTTTTTTTGAAAACTGACAAGTGGCACAAAAGTAGTATTATTAGTAGAAGCATTTAATCTACGCTCTGAGGTCATCCGGTTCAATGGCTTAGCTGTACCTAAGTTAGCATAATATCTCCCTCTCACGTTAGCAGTAAGAGATTGTGCGGTAGCACCATTTTGGATTTGGACACAAACTGGTTGGTTAGGGTCTCCTACAATAGGTTGTGATATAGTAGATTGTCTATGACATGTTATTGGTTTTTCTAAATTATTAGTTGGATCGACCATAAGTATTCGATACTCTACAATGCCATAATTACTTCCAAATCTAATTTGGTACAAATATCCCCTACTTGGCTCTAGTGTTAACTTACTTGGTCCAGTTCCATCTAATTTATCGATATTCCATTGGGACTGATAAACTTTAACATTCTCATTTCCATTTCTTCTTGTTGCAATAAATATTCCACCGGAATCCTTGCCAAAGTACAGACCATTATCATTATCAAATATTCCCCATGTTATCCTTTGGTTTCCTGTTGGTGGAGAAGGAATCTGAATAGCTACACCTGTTTCAAAAGCTGTACCACTGTTAAATCGGCCACGTTCTGCCGTATCTAAAATAGCAGAGTCGTTTGCTGAGGCGGTAGTAGTTAAAATATATCCATTTCCATTAGTATTGTTCACACTTCCATTTCCACTTGTTGTGACCACATCTCGTAGAGCAGAAACACCATATGCAGGTAAAACGTTGAAGATATTATCAAACTGGGCAACTTGTAAGCGATCATATAACGAGCCGATACTTGGATCAATACCACTAATATTTGACTTCATTGAACCGTCAATGGCACCTCCATAAATCAATATGATTGACATTTTACCACCCTTTCACAAACCAGTAGTTCATTTATAGATATTCAATCTATATTGATTCTAGAATTGTTAGTTCAACGTTGTTTTACTAAGGAATCATAGATTGATTCGTAACCTAATTCAAAATAAGCTTTTTGAGTTTCAGCATTATTAACATTCGCATAAGCTCCAGGGGTTACAGTAAAGCACAATGTGGCTGTGAGGAACAAATTTTTTTTAACAAGTTGCACATCCTTAAATTTGGTTAAATATAGTTACTTTATTTTTCACTTATATACCAAACTTAATTCGCAAGTCGCACAGTACGAATACACTGTGCTTGTGGAACTATCCTGCCCCTTTAGTTGCATAAAGAAAGAGCTGCCTTAAAGACAGCTCTGATCTTCAGCTAAAGGACCCGTTAGTTGCATAACAAAAGGAGCTGATACCAGCTCCTGATTAAATTATTTTTTCAACTTAACCTTTTAAGACTTTGAATGCTTCTCGAACTTTTTGAGCAAATTCCAATGGTGGTTCGATTGATTCAAAATGCATATACATGGCTCTAGGATTTTCAAACAACCAGTGATTATGAACTGCTGTTACAATAATATCCCTTTCTCTTAATTCTGTTAACAATGGATTTACCTCGACTTGAAGTAGAACTGTTTCACCTAGATTTAGTGCATTTCCTTTACTATCTAAATTCTCAAAGGTGAAAAATTGAGGGTTTACTAACGGTGAATTAGTTCTCCTTCCAAGTATTTTAAATGGTATGTCTCTAAATCTTTGAACTAGACATACTCCATTCATAAAACTTGCATCACCGTTAAGAATCCTTGCAAATTCACTACATAAATCCCTTTTTGAGTCCTTACCCATAATATTCACTCCTTATAATAAAACCATTTGTACCCTTTAGTAATCTGGTTTTATTGTATGAGGGTGGATCATTTAAGATTGGGCAAATTCAAACTCATTTTATTACTTATTAAATATACTAATGATATCTTTTCCTTTTTAATTTGGAATAAAATAACTGCGCAAACAATTTATGAATAAATTTTGTTTATACCCCTTTATTGGTCGGTTTTTTTATTTAAACCTAAATAATTCTTATTTATGCTTCTATAAGATGTGCTTCAAACATCAACAATTGATCAAAATCATTGCTAAAGTTTCGTGCCATATCCACAAGCTTTCTTTCCGATGGATCAAGGAGATGTCCAATGAATTTGGCATGATCGGCCATTATTCTTAAGAAAAAAACATTCTCTTTGATGATAGCATCAGGAAGTGGTTTCAATTTCCCTTCGTTTAATTCAATTAATCGTTTTCTAAAATAATTAGCTTCTCGACTTGTATGATCCACTAAAAGGGGGAAATTGTTTGCGCCGGGCAATTGACAAGTTAGTATTAATCCTAATACTTTTCGCTTAAAAGCAAATAAATCCTTTGAACAGGATAAAAATATCGGATTTTATGTATTTCCTCTAAGTGATAGTTATTAATCGCTATACAAAATTTTTTATCAATATGGACAAGAGTACTTCCTTTTTTATCTGCTTTGCATATATTGATAGCAAATAATAGAAAGTAGTGATATTTCTATGTCTTGTAAGAAGAAAAAACGCTGCGATAATGACCATCACCATGATTGTTGCAAGAAGAAATGCTGCGATGACGACCATCACCATGATTGTTGCAAGAAGAAATGCTGCGATGACGACCATCACCATGATTGTTGCAAGAAGAAATGCTGCGATAATGGCTTTTGGGGTAATTCCTTTTGGAGTAATTGGTAGTTTGTTAAATGGAATGTGCTTTGACTGAACTGTCCCCCAATTGTTAGACACCATCTAACAATTGGAGGTGCAGTTTTTTTTGACTAAATATACGATAGACGGGGTAGCGTCACCTCATTTCGCCAATCACTTATACATATGGGATTGGCGTTTGTTTGTTTTTTATCGTATACACCTTTTTATACATCGTTGATGAATCAACGTTTCTGTCTTTTTCAGAAGCTTCTCAGCTGCATAAGTTGAATAAAGGTATTTATTTACTTGGTTTTGAATGTATGAAAATTGAAAGAATCGCACATTAAGAAGCCCGCCAATTGGCGGGTCTTTTAAATTTATTAATTAATAATTATAAACTGAAGAGTTATTGATACACCTTCTTCAGGGGCTTCATCTACCAACAAAGTTAATTCCCCTTCTTCAACTTTGTAATTACTCTGAGGTTGGATAATACCATTAATAAACAAATTAATATAGGAAACTTTGCTTGGTGACAAAATCTGTGTTATTCCATATTGTGCTAAACCGTCACTATTTGTATATATAAGTTTCTGTCCATCAGAAAAAGTAAAGTATAATAAATTAGTTGTTGGTATTGGTCCTGGAATTGGAGGTCCCGGAGGTCCTGGGACGCCTTGTGGTCCTTGTGGTCCTCGGACGCCTTGTGGTCCTTGCGGTCCTCGGACGCCTTGTGGTCCTTGCGGTCCTCGGACGCCTTGTGGTCCTTGCGGTCCTTGCGGTCCTGGGACACCTTGTGGTCCTGGTCTTCCTTGCGGTCCTTGCGGTCCTGGGACACCTTGTGGTCCTGGTCTTCCTCTTTTTTGATCGCATCTACATTCTTTGTGCCTGCAATCCTTACATCTTTTTTGATCGCATCTACATTTTTTGTGCCTGCAATCCTTACATCTTTTTTGATTGCATCCACATTTTTTGCGCCCGCAATCCTTACATCTTTTTTGATCGCATCTACATTTTTTGCGCCCGCAATCCTTACATCTTTTTTGATCGCATCTACATTTTTTGCGCCCGCAATCCTTACATCTTTTTTGATCGCATCTACATTTACCGTGGCCGCATTCTGAACATTTTTTATCCTTACTCAATTTTTTCACCCGATTCCAAGGAATTAATTATATCCTATGGAACTGACATGAAATTGGATTATCTATTTGTAAAAATTTATGGGTCAAGAAAAAACTTCTCTACACATCATTCAATGAATAAAATGCAGATAATTCCTCATAATAATTACCGGCATTATCACGAGTATTAGTTGACTACAAATTCAACAACAATTGGCGTCGCATCATCGAGTGTATCACCATTTGGAATAGTTATAGTAGTGGTAGTAACGGTTGAGGTATCGGCTGTTTGAATCTGTGCATTTATATATAAAATGTAATAAGCAAATGACCCTGGAAAAGCTGTAGCAGCTGCACCGGTATGATTATTTGATATGTTCCTTTGAAATTTGTACAACAACTTATCTAACTCTTGACTAGATTTAATGGTTTCGGGGTGCGAAAGGCCTTGTAACATACCAATTTCAATTAAATGAGTTCTCAAGTAATCAATCTTACTTTTCATTTCGTTAAGTGATAACACTAATATTCATAACCTTTCTCTTGTTAATTTGTAATAACCATCCAAAAATACGCTTAATAAGCAACATTATATACAAGAATTAACAATGAGAAAAGAATTAAAAAAATAACAAATATTAACAAAAAAATCATCTAACAACTTGACCTAAATAAGAAGATGATTACTGTACAGTACGAATACACTGTGCTTGTAGAACTATCCTGCCCCTTTCGTA
>NZ_JAGGQJ010000035.1 GCF_018613325.1 Bacillus sp. ISL-34
CAAGATGTAAAACCTATATATACGAAACGTAGAGAAACGATTGAGCGTGTATTCGCAGATGCAAAAGAAAAGCATGGTATGCGTTGGACTACTTTAAGGGGACTTAAAAAATTGTCGATGCAGGCGATGCTTACTTTCGCTGCCATTAATTTAAGAAGATGGCCAATTGGACATGGCAAGGTCCAAAAATGGCCTAACATAGAGGGCTCGTAGAGCCCTAATCTCTCAACCTTGGGCCAAAATTCAAAGGAAATTTCAAAAGGGGCTCGGAATTTTTTAATTCCGAACCCCTTTTGTCTACAAACTGAAGCGTACTGCATTATGCAGTACGCTTTTATAAAACTCAATTACTTAATGATGTGAATAGGAGTTCCAAGGGCAACTTCAGCAGCTTCCATTGTGATTTCCCCTAAAGTTGGATGTGCATGGATTGTCATTGCAATATCTTCGGCAGTCATTCCTGCTTCGATAGCTAAACCAAGTTCTGCAATCATATCAGAAGCGTTTGGTCCTGCAATTTGTGCTCCAATAACCAATCCGTCTTCTTTGCGAGTGATAAGCTTCACAAATCCGTCCGTATTATTTAAGGAAAGAGCACGTCCATTTGCAGCGAATGGGAATTTAGAAGCAAGCGCTTCGATTCCAGCTTCCTTCGCTTCTTTTTCATTATAACCGACAGAAGCAAGTTCCGGTTCAGAGAATACAACAGCCGGAATGGCAAGATAGTCGATTTCAGATGAATGTCCTGCAATGGCTTCAGCTGCAATTTTACCTTCATAAGAAGCTTTATGAGCCAACTGAGGTCCAGAAACGATATCACCGATTGCGTAAATGTTTTTCACGCTTGTACGGCATTGTTTATCCGTTTCGATCAAACCGCGGTCAGTCATTTTGATTCCGACTTGCTCCAAACCGATTTCTGCAGTATTTGGACGACGTCCAACTGTTACTAAAACGTAATCGGCTTCAACTTTTTTCTCTTCGCCTTTTACTTCATAAGTAACGGTTACACCTGTTTCAGTTTCTTCCACGCCTTTAGCATTTGCTTTAGTAACAATTTCGGCACCCTTGTTTTTAAGGTTACGCTTAACAAGTGCAGCCATTTGTTTTTCAAAGCCCGCTGAAAGAATTTCTTCCGTACCTTCAAGGATTGTCACTTTAGTGCCAAAGCTTGCGAATGCTCCGCCAAGCTCAGTTCCGATGTAACCTCCGCCGATTACAACGATCGAACTTGGAACTTCTTCCAAAGCAAGAGCACCAGTGGAATTAAGTACACGTTTCGTATATTTAAATGACGGAATCTCGATTGGCGATGAACCAGTGGCGATGATTGCGTTTTTAAATGTATATGTTTGGGCTGAGTCATCATTCATAACACGGATGCTGTTTTCATCAACGAAATAAGCTTCGCCAGTTACAACATCAACATTATTACCTTTTAACAGGCTGCTTACACCGCCTGTTAATTTTTTTACAACAGAACCTTTCCAAGCTTGTACTTTAGAAAAATCAACAGTAACCTTTTCTGCAAAGATACCCATATCTTCTGAATGCTGAGCTTCATGGAAACGGTGTCCAGCCGAAATTAAAGCTTTCGATGGGATACAGCCTACATTTAAACAAACTCCGCCGATTGTTCCTTTTTCAACGACCGTTACTTTCTGTCCAAGCTGTGCTGCGCGAATTGCGGCAACATATCCCCCTGGGCCTGAACCGATTACTAAAGTATCTGTTTCGATTGGAAAATCTCCTACTACCATTGTTTACGCCTCCATTAACAATAATTCTGGGTCGTTCAATAACTTTTTGATATGATTCAATGCATGTTGAGCTGTTGCTCCATCAATCATGCGGTGATCAAAGCTCAGTGATAATGCCAGAACTGGAGCGGCGATAATTTCCCCGTCGCGTACAATTGCTTTTTCGGCAATGCGTCCAATCCCTAGAATGGCAACTTCTGGATGATTGATTACAGGTGTGAACCATTGACCGCCTGCGGAACCGATATTCGTAATGGAGCAAGAAGCACCTTTCATTTCGTTAGGAGCCAATTTGCCGTCACGGGCTTTCGTCGCTAATTCGTTAATTTCTTGTGAAATAGCAAAAGTTGATTTACGATCTGCATCTTTTACAACTGGAACGAGCAGTCCTTTGTCTGTGTCTGCTGCAATTCCGATATTGTAATAGTGTTTATGGATAATCTCACTAGCCTCATCATCAAATGATGTGTTAAGCATAGGGAATTCACGTAATGCACTTGTTAACGCTTTAACAACATAAGGTAGGAATGTAAGCTTGATTCCTTTTTGTGCAGCAATTTCCTTGAATTTCTTACGATGAGCAACCAATAGCGTCACATCGACTTCATCCATTAATGTTACATGCGGAGCTGTCTGCTTGGATTTAACCATTGCTTTTGCGATCGCTTTTCTCATACCGCTCATTTTCTCGCGAGTTTCAGGATATTGCCCTTCCGGAATTGAAACTTTTTGTTTTTCGGTTGTTTCCGTATCATTTTGTTGTGAAGCTTCACTTTGAGCTGCTGGTTGCTGTGGAGCGGTTTTACCGTTTTTGAAAGCATCTATGTCTTCTTTCATGATGCGGCCGTTATCCCCAGAACCAGAAATCTCACGAATATTTACCCCTTGTTCGCGTGCATATTTCCTGACAGAAGGCATGGCGATAATACGTCGTGAAGGATCTGCCTCAACCTGTGGCTGTGCTCCCGCGCCCGTTACTCCGCTATTTTGTTGAACCGGAGCAGCCTCTTTCTTGACTTCCTGTCCAGCTTCGGCAGTTGCTTGAACCTGGGCCTCCGTATTCTTCTCACCTTCTGCCTTCGCTTCTTCTCCATGATCCCCTTTAAACTGAAGATTTTCATAACCTGGAGCATCGAATGTTACAAGCACATCGCCAACAACGGCAACCGTTCCTTCTTGAACAAGGATTTCTTCAACGGTACCTTCCACCGGTGATGGGATTTCAACAACGGCCTTATCGTTTTGTACCTCGCAAAGCACGTCATCTTCTTGAATCTTATCTCCTGGTTTTACAAACCATTTCACTATTTCACCTTCGTGTATACCTTCTCCGATATCAGGGAGTCTAAATTGGAATGCCACTGAGTTCAACCTCCTATATTAAATCATACTTAGTGCTTTGAATAAAGTCCTTTATCTTGCATTACCGTTAATGCAAAATTACTTTCCCAAGCAGGACATTCATTCCATTACTTAAGATTGTTAAAACTTCAAGACTTTAGTCGCCGTTTCAATAATGTCTTTATAATTAGGGAGCCATACTGTTTCAGCTTGTGAAAACGGGAATACCGTATCTGCAGCCGCCACTCGCAGTACTGGAGCATCCAAGCTCAAAATGGCACGTTCGTTAATTTCCGCTACAACATTCGCTGCTATACCAGCTTGCTTTTGTGCTTCTTGAACAACGATAGCGCGTCCTGTTTTTTCTACAGAAGCAATGATTGTATCGATATCCAATGGAGAAACAGTACGTAAATCGACTACTTCGACGGAATGACCATCCTTAGCCAATTCCTCAGCTGCCTTAATGGATTCCTGTACCATCGCACCATAAGTAATAATGGATAAATCTGTTCCTTCTCTTTTCACATCCGCTTTTCCTAATGGAATTGTATATTCTTCTTCAGGAACTTCCTGACGGAAAGAGCGGTACAATTTCATGTGCTCAAGGAAAATGACAGGGTCATTATCACGAATAGCTGAAATCAATAAGCCTTTTGCATCGTAAGGAGTGGAAGGGATAACTACCTTTAATCCTGGTTGCTGAGCCATTAAACCTTCTAAGCTATCAGCATGCATTTCCGGAGTATGCACTCCGCCCCCAAAAGGTGAGCGAATTGTAACCGGTGCAGAGTAACGTCCGCCTGAACGGTAGCGCATACGAGCAAGCTGACCGCTTACGGAATCCATTACTTCATATACAAACCCAAAGAATTGAATTTCAGGAACAGGACGGAAACCTTGTAAAGAAAGACCGACCGCTAATCCACCGATTCCAGATTCAGCAAGAGGTGTATCGAATACACGATCTTCACCGAATTCTTTTTGAAGATTTTCCGTTGCACGGAAAACTCCTCCATTAAGACCTACATCTTCCCCAAAAACGAGTACATTCTCGTCATTTTTAAGTTCTGTACGTAATGCTTCTGTAATTGCTTGAATCATCGTCAATTGAGCCATGGCTTACTTCGACTCCTTCTCTTTATAAATTTCATATTGTTCTTTTAGGTTATAAGGCATTTCTTCATACATGATTTCAATAAGGTCTGTAACCTTTTGCTTAGGTTCTGCATCAGCCAATTTGATTGCCTCTTTTATATCGTCTTTTGCTTTTTCTATCGTTTCGTTTTCTAACTCTTCATTCCAAAGTTTTTTGTTTTCCAAGAACTTGCGGAAACGAACCAATGGATCTTTCAGTTCCCACTCGTTATCCATTTCAGAAGTACGGTAACGTGTCGGGTCATCCCCAGCCATCGTATGTGGTCCATAACGGTAAGTCAATGTTTCAATCAATGTAGGGCCTTCACCATTAATTGCACGTTCACGTGCTTCTCTAACGGCTGTATAAACGGCCAACGCATCCATACCATCAACCTGGATTCCAGGAATACCTGCAGCCACACCCTTTTGAGCCAATGTTTTCGCTGCTGATTGCAAATCAACCGGTGTCGAGATTGCGAAACGGTTATTTTGCACGATGAAGATAGCTGGCGCTTTATATGCACCTGCAAAGTTAATTCCTTCATAGAAGTCACCTTGTGAGGTTCCACCGTCACCCGTATATGTAATGGCAACAGCTTTTTTTCCGCGTTTCTTCAACCCAAGAGCCACTCCGGCAGCTTGGACATATTGAGCGCCGATAATGATTTGAGGGGAAATTACATTGACGTCTTCAGGAATTTGATTTCCTTTAAAATGTCCCCGGGAGAATAAGAATGCTTGCCAAAGCGGCAGGCCATGCCAAACGATTTGCGGAACATCACGGTAACCAGGAAGAATGAAATCTTCTTTTTCCAAAGCATACTGGGAAGCGATTTGAGAAGCTTCTTGACCGGCAGTCGGTGCATAGAAACCTAATCTACCTTGGCGGTTAAGTGATATAGAACGTTGATCCAAGATGCGTGTATAAACCATACGACGCATTAATTCTTGCAATTGTTCATCACTTAAATCAGGCATAGCCGCTTCATTAACGACTTCTCCCTCTTCATTTAAAATTTGAAAAGTTTCAAATTGTTCTTCTACTTTCTTAAGCTGATCTTGAACATTAATTTTAGCTTGTTTAGTTTTTTGAGCCATTTGGCACCTCATCCTTTCATTAAAAAGGTTTGCTATTATTATTCTATAAAGCAAAAATAGTTTGCTTTTTAGTTTCTTCAACAATTCATTCTTTTATTTTTCCCTTAAGACCAATCCCTCAAACGTGGATATGCTTAATATGACTCAATCTTATTCTGTACCATAAAAAAAATCAAGGAAAATGATACAAGAATTTTTATAGATTAAGTTTACAAGATGAATTAACATCAAGTCAATCACTTGGAGTTCCTTATAATTTTGATTTAATAGAATTTCCAGCACTCATACTTCTCCACTGTATTAGTTTCCACTTTACAACTGTACTATTAAAATTCACGTCTTTATCGATTTAAGGATGGCGAAGGATAACATTTCAATTCCCCCGCATATCCCATCGATTCCAAAACTGCTTTAACTAAAGGCATTTGAGCCTTCGGAATAATATTCCAGGAAAATATTCAAACGCTTTCAATTATCGCTGCTGTTAGATTTTTAATTATCGATTTTTTTTAGTACAGGTATGAAAATTTCACATCAAGCTGGTTACACAAAAAAAGGATCATTCTAGAAATTTTCAGTCCATAAACGGACTGGATGGAATAAAATATGGGCTGTGAGTGAGGATCACAGCCCATCATTATTTATATTATTTTGTTGAATCAGCCATTTCTATGCCGGAACTATCATAAAAACTTTCTTTTTTTTGATTTGATTTTTCCGTTAATGCATTAAATTCCTCATTCGCTTTCAAAACTTTTGTATAAGAAGTATTGATTTTCTCGATTTGTCCTTGTAATTCATCCATTTTCAAATCCTCTTTTTTAAACAGTTCATATAATTCACGATCATAAGCCAGACTTTGTTGATAGGCATCATATAAATTATCGTAGGTGCTATAGCGCTCACTCATCACCTTTTTCAATTCAGTAGCTTCTTTTTTTATCTTTTCATCCTCTATTTTCCCGATTTGTTCGTCAATCTGATTGAATTGTTCTTTTGAGGATTGCATACTGCTTTGTTCCTTTTCAATTATTTCTTCCCTTTGGTCGATATTCTTAGTTGCTTCACCTGAAAGCTCGACGATCTGTTCATAATCATCCAATCCAAGTTTAATGATTTTCTCATATTTTTCTTTTTCTTTTTTCTCCAAATCATTAAGAGGCACTTGATTCTCGGTGAAATCACTTTCCTTTTCTGCAGTTTTCTCTAGGATTTTGTGGATTCTTTCTTCCGGTGAACCATTGAAACAACCAGTCAAGATCACTAGAGAAAGAAGTAAAATAAAATATGGGCCAATACGATTCAAAATAGACAGCTCCTTCTGATAATTCTTCGAAGATTCATATTCTAAATTCCCCTATAAGCCGCAGACACTTGTTAAAGCATATTCCGAACAGGTTTTTTTCATTAATGGGCGCTAGCCTACACCCTTTAAACCATACTGCATAGGCTGTAGGGACCGTTTCAAATCAGAGTGGTCAGCATTTTAATAATACAAAAACGGAGGTATGAAATTATGTATGGAGGTTACAACCAGGATTGTTGTTATCCGGTTTCCGTTTCACCCAGCTATGGTTATGGTGATGGTGGAGGCTGCGGCTTTGGAAGCGGCTTCGCCCTGATCATCGTCCTGTTCATTCTGCTAATCATTGTCGGCGCGTGCTTTTGCTAAGCAGATAATTACTATTACCTTTACCCGAAAATGTTAACTATTTACCCTGATTCACAAAAAATGATTTATTTTTTTAAATAGACCTCAACAGGCAAATAAAATAATGGTTGGGATAGGAATTTATCGACTGGATTCCATCCCTTCATTTTTCTTTCATTATACCATCCATTAACTTTCAGTATTTTTTTTGTTAAAATAACCCTATACATATTATTAGAATTTTTATGGGGTGAAAGATTATGCTTACCATGGATGATTTTGTTAATGAAGACGATCCAATCTTAAGGCAAGTCGCGGTAGAGGTTCCGCTTCCGGCATCATATGAAGATAAACAACTTTTAGCCAGCCTGATGGAATATGTCCAAAACAGCCAGAAGCCCGATATTGCTGCTCTATACGGGTTAAGGGCAGGAATTGGCTTGGCTGCACCGCAAGTGAATGTTTCAAAAAGGATGATTGCGGTTCATTTGAAAGAAGATGATCAACTATATAGCTATGCACTTTTCAACCCTAAACTCATTAGCCATTCAGTGGAAAAAGCATACTTGACATCCGGAGAAGGCTGCCTTTCCGTAAATCGTCCCGTTTCCGGCTATGTGCCCCGTTATGCTCGAATAACGGTTGTGGGTACGGACCTGGAAGGAAACTCGGTTCAACTCCGCCTGAAAGGCATCGCAGCCATTTGCTTTCAACATGAAATCGACCACCTTAATGGAATCATGTTCTATGATCATATCAACCCGGAAGACCCTTATGCCATTCCGGAAAATTCCATTGCCGTGGAAAGGTGACGTAATAAGCAAAACCCCCGCCTGTTGGTTGACGGGGGTTTTGTTTTTTATATCAGTTCAAGTTCCTTCAAACCAAAAAGTATGCCGTCATCATCGACATCCTTCGTTACAAAGTCGGCCTCTTGCTTCACCAGTTGACCGGCATTCCCCATTGCCACGCCATATCCCGCTACTTTTAACATCTCTATATCATTTAAGCCATCTCCAAAGGCGTAAACATCCTCCAGAGCAAACCCGACTTTTTCCATTAATATTTTTATGCCTTCAGCTTTTGAACCCCCGAATGGAAGTACATCCGTCGAATACTCATGCCATCTAATGAAGTGAAAGTCATCATATTTCCCAACAAAGTTCCCTTCTTCATCTTCCGAGCAGAATAACAAGGCTTGGTATATATCATGATCCTCATAAAAATCTGCCACATGTTCAGGGTGGGGAAACTTCAGGCTGCTTAATGCCTCTTCAATTCGGCTATGATGTGGCACACTCGATTTCATTGTCTCCTCATTCATGAAAACGATCGGTATTTCATTATTTTCAGCATGTTCGTGGAGCCGTTTTATCTCAGGTATGCTCAAAGGGTTTTTATAAACGACTTTCCCTTCAAAAACAACGTATTGTCCATTGAAACTTACGAATGTATCGATGCCAAGCTCTTCCCTTAAAGACTCGAACATGAACGGAGCCCTCCCTGTGGCTATCGCTACAAAAACCCCGCTATCCTGCAGTTGTTTAATGGCTTTTTTTGTTGAAGCAGGTAACTTTTTTTCATGATCAAGCAATGTTCCGTCAATATCAAAGAATACGATTTTCACTAACGATTCACTTCCAATTCATTCATTTTTTCCTTTTTTAATATGTACCCATTTAATAATTGTCATCAAGATAAGTCAAGTAACTCTACCGGATCCAATTCAAAGTTACGTTTTTTATTCAGGAATGGGCATATACTATTCTTAATAGAAACCAACTTAGGCTTTCCAGATTACACTTCTCCCATCCTTCTTGCCTCTAAAATCCCAGTTGCTTGTTTGAATGAGCCTTTTTTTTCAAAAATGGGCCAAGTACCTGTAAAGACGTATTTACATTATTGAATAATCCTATACAATAATAACTAAGGGAGCGTGATCGCCATGTTAAAAAAGCTTCGTAAAAAGCTTGCTAAACAGTGGAATGATCTTTTAAGAAAAAAATCTATCGCATGATTTGCCACTCAGTCCTGCCTTGGCCGTCATCCATATGCGAATTTTTTTCGGACAGCCCTTCAAAAACTTGCGGAGGGCTTCTTCCTTGTTGTAAAGTTCTTGTTAAGCATTCTTTCTATCTTGGCTATTATATGGTCAGGTGAATACATATTTCAATCAAAATATGAGTCGTTGTCTTTTCATGAAACGCTGTACACAGTGATACTATATTAATTTAGATAGAAATCGTTTACGAAAAAAAAAGATCCCATGATTTAAGTTTTACACATGGCAAAAACGGATAGGATATAAGATAGAGGAAGCTACAATCGGGTTGATACCAGAATCTGCTATCTATTTTTTTATATACTTTTAGACATTGGTATATTTAATTCATCAAACCCCTTCCGTTTTTATGGCGGAGCTGGGTTTATTTTTACATGATGTTGAAAAACATGAAAAAATTGTTGTTTTTATATATAATGAAAAAAGCAATGCAAACAAGTGAGGAGAGATTAAAATGGTTTTTAAGGTATACTATCAAGCAACCATATCAGAGGTTCCCATCAGGGAGAATACTAAAACAATGTTTATCGAAGGTGAATCCGTTCGTGACGTCCGTTTAAAATTAAAAAAAGAACCTTATAACGTAGAAATCGTACTACCCGTAACCGGAGCATATTTAGAATATGAAAAACAAAATGAAGATTACAAAGTATTGGAGCTATAATTTATGAAATTTGTAAAAAACGATCAAACAGCTGTATTCGCCCTGGGCGGTTTAGGCGAAATCGGTAAGAACACATATGCTGTTCAGTTTCAAGATGAAATCATCATCATTGATGCTGGAATTAAATTTCCTGAAGATGAACTTCTCGGTATTGACTATGTGATTCCAGATTACAGCTATTTAGAGAAAAACGTAGATAAAATTAAAGGTGTCTTCATTACCCATGGCCATGAAGACCATATTGGCGGGATTCCTTATTTACTTAGAAAAGTGAATGTCCCTGTATACGGCGGGAAGCTGGCACTTGGACTGCTTCGTAATAAATTGGAAGAACACGGCCTTTTACGTCAAACAACCATGATAGAAATCAGTGAAGATGAAGTGATCAAGTTCCGGAAGACGTCCGTTTCTTTCTTCCGCACAACTCACAGTATCCCTGATTCTTATGGGATTGTCGTTAAAACGCCACCTGGACAAATTGTCCATACTGGTGATTTTAAATTCGACTTCACACCAGTGGGCGAGCCTGCAAACCTGACCAAGATGGCGGAAATCGGTAAAGAAGGCGTATTGTGCTTACTCTCGGATAGCACAAATAGTGAAGTGCAGAACTTTACGATGTCAGAAAGCCGTGTCGGCGATACCATTCAAGACATTTTCCGTAAGGTTGACGGCCGGATCATTTTTGCAACGTTTGCATCGAACATCCATCGCCTTCAGCAAGTTGTGGAAGCAGCCGTGGCTAACGGCCGGAAAATAGCCGTTTTTGGCCGGAGCATGGATTCAGCCATATCAATTGGACAAGATCTTGGTTATATCGTAGCGCCTAAAGATACATTTATTGATGTACAGCAATTGAATCGCATGCCTGCGAATAAAGTAACCATCCTTTGTACAGGCAGCCAAGGTGAACCAATGGCAGCCCTGTCACGCATAGCGAATGGCACTCACCGTCAAATCCAAATCATCCCTGGTGATACTGTCGTATTTTCTTCTTCACCTATCCCAGGTAACACAATCAGCGTTTCCAGAACGATCAATCAATTATATCGTGCAGGAGCAGACGTCATTTCAGGTCCATTGAATGACATTCATACATCAGGACATGGCGGACAGCAGGAACAAAAGCTGATGCTTCGTTTGATAAAACCAAAATTCTTCATGCCGATCCATGGTGAATACCGTATGCAAAAACTTCATGCCCGCCATGCAGTCGATTGCGGAGTTCCGGAAGAAAATTGCTTTATCATGGATAATGGTGAAGTTCTTTCCTTAAGCGAAAACACAGCACAAATCGCTGGTAAAATCCCTTCAGGTTCTGTTTATATCGATGGAAGCGGCATCGGGGATATCGGTAATATCGTTCTCCGTGATCGTCGGATTCTTTCCGAGGAAGGTCTTGTCGTTGTCGTCGTCAGCATCAATATGAAGGAATTCAAGATTGCATCCGGTCCTGACATCATCTCACGCGGATTTGTTTACATGAGAGAATCAGGAGACCTAATCAGCGATGCTCAATCCTTGATCACCAAGCATTTAAATAAGGTGATGGAGCGCAAAACTACACAATGGTCTGAAATTAAAAATGAAATTACAGACACTTTATCTCCATTCCTATATGAAAAAACTAAACGCCGTCCAATGATCCTACCGATCATCATGGAAGTCCAATAAATAAAAGAAGCCCAGCCATTGATGGCTGGGCTTTTTTGCGTGCTGCCCGATATTGAGCAAGCCTTGCTTATTCCACAATTTTTTTTTCAAAGCGATTGATGTCCGAATCCGCGCCGATGACGATCAATATATCACCTTTATGGATTAAATCGCTCGCCTGTGGGGAGACATTTATTTCGTTCCCTCTTTTGATCGCGACGATATTCAGCCCATAATGAGCACGGATATCAAGGTCAAATATCGAGTTTCCATTCATCTTTTGGCTTGCAACAATTTCGACGATGGAGTGTTCATCAGAAAGCTCCAAATAATCGAGAATATTATTGGAGACGATATTATGGGCAATCCTTCTCCCCATATCTCGTTCGGGGTGCACGACAAAGTCGGCCCCGATTTTCCGGAGAACCTTCTCATGATAATCATTTTGCGCTTTAACCGTTACATTTCCAACACCCAATTCCTTTAGCATAAGGGTCGTCAATATACTAGCTTGAATATTCTCGCCAATCGCTACAATGACGTGATCAAAATTACGAATACCTATGTTTCTCAGCACATTTTCATCCGTCGTATCACCTACAACAGCATGAGAAGCTATCCTGGCGAATTCATTCACTCGATCTTCGTCAGCATCGATGGCCAGAACCCCTAATCCTTCTTCAGCTAATGTCCTGACTATGCTGCCGCCAAAACGGCCAAGTCCAATCACCGCAAATTCTTTTTTCACAATAAGCCCTCCAACGTGATTCGTTCTCTCTTTAGAGCATGTTCTGTACTGAAAAGCATTTTTACGCTTCGCTTCCTTTAAACGTTATATATTCCGTCAAGTGATTGATCGCGAGTTCAATCGCCTTTTCATCAGGACTTAACTTGGCGTGGTGCAATCCGTATTCCGATGAAACCCCCAGCCAGAACATGAATCCTGGAATCTCCTTTAACATATATCCAAAATCTTCACCAGTCATCGCTTCAGTACAACAATGCAAATGAACAGCATTTGACTTCTCTGTAAATTCCATGAATTCCCGGGTCAACCGTTCTTCATTATACACCTGGTGATACATCGCACCATAGTCGATATCAGCCAAGCACTCATATCCCACTTGTATACCATCCACAAGCGCTTTTATTCTTGACTTGACCTTTACCATCGATTCGGGGTTAAGGGTGCGTATTGTGCCTTCTAGCCGCGCTGTCTCCGCAATAATATTTTGAACGGTGCCTCCAGTAATCTTCCCAACTGTAATGACAGCTGAATCAAGTGGATTGACATTCCTTGAAACGATTGTTTGCAGCTGCCCTACAAGCGAGCAGGCAGCAATGACCATGTCATTTGTTTCATGCGGATAGGCTGCATGTCCTCCTTTTCCCCTCAAATCGATGAATAATTCAGATGTATTGGCAAATAGAAGCCCCTCTTTAACGGCTATCGTCCCAACTGGATACTCTGGAGCAATATGTAAGGCAAGGATCATATCCGGCTTCCATTTTTTCATGGTTTCCGATTTAAGCATTGGTTCAGCCCCGCCAGGACCCTCCTCTGCAGGCTGGAAGATGAATAGCAAGTCATCATCGATCGGATTTTCGGTGAAATATGTCAATAACCCCAAACCTATGCTCATATGAAAATCATGACCGCAGGCGTGCATATAGTCCTCGTGGTTGGATGCGAACGGCAATCCGGTTTCCTCTTTTATCGGCAGACCGTCAATATCAGCCCGGTAGCCAATTGTTTTTCGCGGATTCCTTCCCTTCACTTTCACGAATATCCCAGTCCGCCAGGTTTCGATTTCCATTCGCTCCTGGGCAAGATTCGTTATGTAATTCAGCAGGTATTGCTGTGTCTTGAATTCCTTGAATCCTATTTCCGGAATTTGATGCAAATCACGCCGGATCTCGGCAAAAGTATGTATTTTCACATTATTCCCTCCCTATACAGAAAGCGTGGATAAATTTATCCACGCTTCAGGCAATATTCACTTAAGAAATTAAAGTTGACGAAGTTCTTGCATGATTTCTGTTTTTGATTTAGTTTTTTCGTCAATTTGTTTAATGACCCTCGCCGGGATACCAGCAGCCACGGAGTATGGAGGAACGTCTTTCGTTACAACTGCACCAGCCGCCACAACGGAACCTTCACCGATTTTGACACCTTCTAATACGACCGCATTGGCTCCGATTAACACATCATCTTCCAAAATGACCGGTTGTGCGGAAGGCGGCTCGATGACACCTGCTAAAACGGCACCTGCACCTACGTGACAGTTTTTGCCCACTGTTGCACGTCCGCCCAGTATTGCGTTCATGTCGATCATTGTGCCTTCACCGATGACAGAACCAATATTGATTGATGCACCCATCATGATGACTGCGTTGTCCCCGATGGATACTTGGTCACGGATTATTGCGCCAGGCTCGATACGGGCTTTGATGCCTTTTAGGTCCAATAAAGGAATGGCAGAGTTACGGCGATCATTTTCAACGACATAATCCTCGATTTTTGTACCTGCTGCCTTGATTGCTTCTTCGACTTCAGACCACTCACCGAATACAACACCTGTATTTCCTGTTATGAAAGTTTTAGAAGCTGATCCAAAATCCATGCCTTCTAAATCGCCTTTGACATATACCTTTACAGGTGTAGATTTTTTACTATTTGAGATAAAAGAAATAATTTCGTTTGCATCCATTTTATTCATTCCGGTTAAACCTCCTAAATATGTATCATTACTCGTTTTAAATTTACCAGACAACTGCCGGCAAGACAAGTTGAATGTCAATTCTATATATTATTCTGCCCTATTGACATTTTCGTAGGCGGACCTATAACATTCCTTGGTCGCGAATATGCTCTTTCACCACTTCCGTGAATGCCTGGACTTGCTTTAACTGGAAGGCAGATTCATAGCCGCAAAGCCATGTATCACGTTCGATTGAGTGGTTATGCCCATCGAGAAGAGGGATTTTAAAAACATTCGTATCTTTATCATGTAAAGTGATGGCTGGCAGGATCGCATATCCTATGCCATTAAACACCATTTGTTTGCATGTTTCGATTTGGTCCACGACTATGGTGTTTTTTGGTGTCGTTTTAAATTGCCGATGCCACCAGTCCTGGATTTCCTGGTAATAATTCGAATCGCTTTTAAACTGAATGAATGGCCGGTCCGTTTCGAACACTTGATTCAGCTCCTTCATTTCAGTATCCACCAAATAAAGCATATCTGTGAATAAATGCTGTTTTACCCCTTTCCAATCCGGGGCTCCCCTTATGATGCCAATATGCACTTGCCCTTCATACAAAGACTTTAAAATCTCACTGCTCCAGCCAGTGATCAAGGAAATTTTGGCATACGGGTATTTTTGGACGAACTTTTTCAATACTTGCGGCAGCCAATTTTGACCGACAATCGAGGCACAGGCTATTTTCAAAGTGCCATATACTTCATGGTCCATGGCTTGGATACTTTCCCTGACCTTTTCTTCTTTTTCTATAACCTCATTGGCCAAACGAATTACCGCTTCGCCTGCAGGCGTCAGTGACAGCCCTTTTTGTGAACGCAAAAACAGTTTCGAACCCCAATCCTTTTCTATTGATTGTAAACGCTGTGATAAAGCCGGCTGGGAGACGAACAGCCGCTCAGCCGCTTTTCTCATATTCATTTCCTGAGCAAGCACGGATAATAAATGAAATTCTGAAAATGACATACACACCAACCTCTTGATAATCAAATCTTATCATGATGAATTAAATTATTTAAATTTTATTATCAACAAAGTCGGCTTATAATACAAGAGAAAAGAAACGGAATGAATATCCTTTGACGATCATTTTATTGCTTGTCATCAGTTTTGCAGCATCCTTTGTCGGCACATTGGCTGGGAGCGGCGGTCTTATCGGCATGCCTTCCCTTCTTTTGATAGGTTTACCATTCACCAGGTTATAGGTTCAGTCAAATTTCCCAATATGTTTTCTTCTTTTTCCAGTTTTTATATTCTATTCAAGAAAAAACAGCTAAAATTGAAGGATGCCCTCCAGTTAATTCCTTTATCCCTTTTCGGTGGCTTTTGCGGCGGGCTGCTTGCTAATTCATTCTCTGAAAAGGCGATGAATTTGTTAGCCATCTGTCTTTTGACTGTCGCTTTGATCATGAATTTCATAAAAAAACCGAAACCTTCCGATGAATCGGATTGGCATCTCCCAAAAAAAGTTTATCCATCACTATTCGGAATCAGTGTCTATGACGGAAGGTTCGGACCAGGACAGGCAACCATGCTCATGTATACCTTTTTTATAAACGGAGCCACCTACCTTCAAGCCCTGGCCTTTACTAGATTTCAAACTTTTACAGCTGCATTCATCACCTATTTCCTTTCCGGTAACATTGCATGGGAGATTGCCATTTATTACACGACCGGTTCCCTTATCGGATCACAGCTGGCCTTGCGGGTGGCTCAAAAAATCTCCACTCGACAGTTGAAATTCATTTTACATTCGGTCACGATCGCATTATTGATTCAATTGGTCATCAGAGTCGCGTTTCCTTAAATACAAAGGCAAACTCCATTTAAAGAGTCTGCCTTTTTTCCTATGCCTACTTATTCTTTCTTAGTCTCGTAAGTAACAGGAAGCTGATTATAGAGAAGACCAGAACGATGAGATAAATCGTCTGTAAAGACAATGTAAGTCCTTCCTGTAAAACCTTCACCACATTTTCAGGAAGCGACATGCGTTCTTCACTGTTCAACAGTTTATTTGCCGTATTTATCGTCACTCCCGATCCGGCTGGCGCATGCTCGTTCAAATAGGCTTGAAGTCTCATATTCATGATTCCTCCAAGTAATGCGGCACCTACCGTATTTCCTAAATTACGCATGAACATATTCGAAGCCGTCGCAATACCCCTGCGTTCCCAGCTGACTGTTTTTTGAATGACGACAATGAATGAGGTAGAAGTCAAACCCATGCCTACACCGACAAAGAAGGATCCCATGGCAGCAATCAGGGGCCCAGCTTCCGGCTTCATCCATACTAAGATCAAACTCCCTAGGATCAATGAACATCCTCCAAGGAGGGAGGTTGATTTGAATCCTATTTTCATCAATAACCTGCCTGAGACCATTGATGCGATCGGCCAGCCGATCGACATGGCTGTCAATGTAAAACCAGCTACCGTAGGCGAGCGCTCCATGACGCCCTGAACGAATGTCGGGAGGAAACTTGATAATCCGATCATCATCACCCCTGTCGTCAGGGACACAAGGTTCGCAATCAGAATCGAACGCTCCTGCCAAATTTCAAATGGCATCATCGGTTCGGCCGCTTTCTTTTCCTGAAGGATGAATAAGATAAAGGCGATGATGGCCACTAATGCCAAGGATATGACCGGAGCTGAAGCCCATGACCATTTCACCCCTCCTTCTACGAGTATCACCATAAGAGTGGATATGGATAACGTCAATAGCGCTGCACCCAGGTAATCGATATCACGTTTTTTCCTTTCGATATTTTCATGAAGGAAAAACCAAATCCCAATAAAAGATAGTAAGCCCAAAGGAACATTAACCCAGAAGACAAGCTTCCAAGTCAGGGATTCAACGAGTAGGCCGCCCAAAGCGGGCCCCATGACCGCTGAAATGCCCCAAACGCTCGATAGATACCCTTGAACGCGTGCCCTCTCTTCATTTTTATAGATATCACCAACAATCGTCGAAGCCACAGGAGCTACAGCCCCCGCCCCGAAACCTTGTACAAAGCGATAAATGATGAGTTCCGTCATGGAATCGGCAAAGCCGCAAAGAAGGGAGCCAAGTAAAAAGACAACGATTCCAAATAATAAGACAGGTTTTCTCCCGAGAATATCCGAGAGCTTTCCATAAATCAAGACTGTTACGGCGTTCATTAGCAAGTAACTTGAAAACACCCAGCTGTAAAGTGAAAAACCACCTAAATCACTTACAATGGCTGGCATTGCCGTCGAAACGATCGTTCCTTCAATAGCATTCATAAACATAGCCAACATGATGGCAGCTAATATGAAGGGACGTTTCAATTTTTTATTCTGCACTTTTGCACTATCCACTGCTTGGCCCAATTTCCGCATCCTCCCCCATAGACCCTTATTGTTTTTATAGACTTTACCACTAGCAGGTTCAAATATGTAAAAACAAGAAAACTCGCCAACTGGCGAGTCTTGAGGTTAACCATCATTTTATGCCTTACTTATTTATCAGGTGTATTTTGTTTAAATACTTTTTTCAAGATTGCCCTTCTCGTTAAGATACCTTCAAATACATGTTCGTCATTCTCTACACAGACAAACGGATGATCAATCAACAATTCCACACCCTTGGTCAATGTATCTTCAATATGCAGGCGAGGTATTTCTATATTCATTATTTCGGAAACTTTTTTATTCTCAAGATTATCAAATTCAATTCGTTCCAGTCCCAAGATTGAATCAAGAATGACTGGTGTGCTAATTAAACCATGCAATTTATACATCGGATCTAACACAGGAATGGCCGTATAACCGCTCTTTGTTAATACCAATAGTGCATGTTCTAAATTATTGGTTACCTGCACGTGGGCCACGCGTTCAGAAGAAATCATTAAGTCTTTAACGCTGGATTCCAATAAATCCCCATCATGAGTACCGATCATGTTAAAACCCCTTACCATATGTTTTTATATACAGCTCTTTCTATAGTTTAACATATGTAAGCGGAAAAGGCTCATTCCTAAACCAATAAAATCCCAAACGGCGGGATTTCCGCAATAAACCCTTAGCCCTTACTGGTTTTGATGTTAACCTGTTTAAAACCGCATTCCGGGCATTGGTAAATCACATTTTGGTTGGATTGTGCCGTTAATACATTTTCCATTTCCCTTTCCTCACCGCATTCTGGGCATATTACCATTGGATTTTTCATTTACATCCCTCCAATTAATAAGATGTCGTAAAAATCACCACTTCATTCAAAAAGTGAAAATTGCCGATTCACAATAAAAAAGCCGCTTCCAAAGGAAGGCGGCTTTTTGTGATTTTTTTAAGATTGAAGAAGATCAAAGATTTCAATGGTAATCATATCAATATTATCGAATTGATATTTTGATGATTTCCCTTTATCACTGTATACTTCAAGCTCGAACATTTCTGTTTTGCTGAAATATGTAACCTGGCACTTTTTCACACCATCTATTTCAAAAAAACGTTGAGCAGATTCAGATTCCTTCGCTTGCTCTTGAAGACTTTTCAATCTGGTAAGGATGCCCTGTAATTGAGACATACTCCCTCTCCTTTCTGAATAAAACCTTTTCGATAGGTTTCACTATACCATACTTTTCTATCCAGTAGCCACGCTGAAATAAATTCAGAATTATTTAAAACTTCATTCTTTACATGGCACTATTAACAGAATAAAATAAGGAATGGATTTTGTACATGAAAAATTTTCTGGGGGTAGATTCTGTTGCAAAACATTAGTGAGCTTGGATATCGCATTTCATTGATTGATGGTTTTGATTTGGATAGAAGAAATCGTACAGGAACATATGTAATTGCCGATGAAGACATCACTTTAGTCGAAACTTCTGCCAGCCCTTCCATCCCCCACTTAATGAAGGGGCTCGAACATTTGGGAATTGCCCTCCAGGATATTACATATATCATTCTTACCCATATTCATTTGGACCATGCAGGTGGAGCTGGACTTTTTTTACAGCATTGTCCGAATGCGAAAGTGATCGTCCACCCAAAAGGTGCACGGCATCTAGAAGATCCAACACGTTTGATCGCTGGGGCTAAAGCAGTCTATGGTGAAGAATTCAACAAGCTTTTCGATCCGATATTACCTAATCCAATAGATAGAATTCTGACTAAACATGATAGGGAATCCCTAAAAACAAGCGGAAATTCCAAGTTGACCTTTTATGACACACCAGGACACGCAAACCATCATTTAAGCATTTACGATTCGGTTTCAAAAGGGATGTTCTCAGGTGACACCATAGGCATCTATTATCGTGAACTTGATGAAGAAGGTTTGGAATTTTACTTACCGTCCACATCGCCAAACCAATTTAATCCCGATGCGATGCTTGCTGCAGCGGACTTGTATGAAAGCATCGGCGTCGAACGTATATATTTTGGTCATTACGGGGTATCGGAAAATCCTAAGGAAGTATATAAACAACTTCATTACTGGCTGCCTAAATTCGTGGAAACTGCCAAATCGGCATATAAGGAATATGCTAGCTTTGAGGAACAAGTGACAGCGACCAGTAAAAATATTCTCACGGAGGTCGCTGTTCATTTAGGCGAAAAAGGAATCACCGCTGATCATCCTGTTTTTGAAATCATCGCCATGGACCTGAACGTTTGTTCCATGGGATTGATAGACTACCTGGTAAAACAGGAAAAAGAACGGTAGAACGGTCCTTAAGGTTTTTTCCTATTCAAATGCCCTGGCATTCTCTATAATGAAAAAGTAACCTTACCTAAAGCATACTTGGAGGAATGAAATGAAAGACGTTACGCTCTATACACAACCTGATTGCCCTCCCTGCAGAATCATGAAAATGTTCTTTGATGATAATAATGTCGTATACAAAGAAAAAGATATTAAAGCGGATGGACATGCCCGAAAAGAACTAATGAATAAATATGGCGCCTTTTCCACACCAACGGTCGTCATCGACGGGAAAGCCATTATTGGTTTTGAATTGGACGAAATAAAGAAAGAACTGAATATATAACAAAAAGTCTAGGGAAGGCTGTACCCTTCCCTAGACTTTTTCATTATAGCCTCCAAACTTTCAGCTTTGAAGTACCTTCCTTTAAATCCCTTTTTTTATTTTTTCACTTCCATACTTTACGTCCATTATCTTCCAAATGTCATTTTCCTTTTTCAAAGTAACTGATTCAACATGTTTTTCCATCGATACGGGTCCGTCCCCCGTGTCCTGGAATTCCTCCTGAACATAAATGAAATCACCGTTTTTCCCATAAACGATTTCCGTATTTCTGTCGTAACTGAAAAATGGGATATAATAAGGTGCGAAATCTGATCCTAATGCAGTATAACCGCCATCGACTTTCACTACATTCGCTTGGACGAACTTCTCGATGAATTCACCTGTAAAATGTTTTTCCAACTTCCTTTCAATCGCTTCCTTAGTACGTACTTCCTCACTGATCGAACCTTGGTTCTCCATGGCATCCTGTACTAAGGATAGTACTTCCTCTCTATGTAAGCCCTCCGCTGAAGCAGTGAACCCTCCAGTTAAAAATATAAGGACACTTGCAAGACATGCAACTAAATATTTTCTCATTACAATCATCTCCTAGTTATAGAATTTCTCCTAATGATTCGGATTTTTGCCTATGCCTTTCATTACCCGTCCAGATCAAAGCCAAACTACAAAATCACATTCTCCGTGAGACCTTGATGCCATTGCCCATTCTTCACAATAAAAAAGAAGATTTCATAATATCGAAATCTCCTTCTCACAATTATCGGAAAGCATAGTAAAAAATAAAACCGGCAACCAAAATCGTCCCAACTAAAAGAGAGACGAATATCGGGTTCTTTAAATAAGGATGTTCTTTGACTGAATCATCGATAGTCGAATCATATCTGGCTTTCACTTTCTGTGCCCTTGCCACAGAATAAGTATAAAAGAGCAGATATAACGCCATGACTGTAACGATTATGATTAGAATCCAGATGTACGTGCTCAAAATATGTCTCCTCCAAGCGCATCATTTCTGCTTATCGTTACACATTTAAAGCGATTATATTCATGAATCGTTTTTTATAATAGTGCTTCATTTTCATATAAATAACTATAAGAAAGATCACAGAAAATGTATTCCTTATTATTCAGGGGATATGAAAAGGTCCGTATGGTTTCTCCCGTTTCGATATCACTGTATAAATCGGATAGTATTCCTGTTTTCCCATTACGCATCTTTACGATATTTTCGAGGAAATAAGGTCTCCAGCTCCAATTTTTATTCATATAACCGGGTTGGACTAACCATTGCCCGTCCTTATGGAGGATATTGGGAGATTTTTGATACCCCTCTTCATCACAAATATAAAGCCGGAAACATACGGAATCCAACTTTTTCGCCAAAACTCCAAGAAACTCTTCATGGGAGCCGGCCCGCTTTTGCTGTTTTAAGAAGTTTTGCATATTCTCGTTGAATTGCAAAGTCTTTTGATAAACGGCTTCAAGCTTCTTGGTCTCTAAAGAAATGAAGGACTGGCATTCTTGATGGAATTTTTCACGAAGTAAATCTTTATTAATGAACTCGCCTTCCGGTTTCGCCAAAAAATACCCTTGATAATATCGTCCCCCATTTTTCCATGCAAAGCGAAGCTGGTACTCGGACTCAATGTTCTCAAAAAGTAAATTGGCGCCGATTTTTCGTGCAAGCATGCTTAGAGAAAACAGGATGACCTGATAGGCATCTCCACCTGAAATGCGAAGCTGGTCCAGGTTAACTTTTAAAATATTCGGAGAAATCTGTGCGATTCGGTCCAATTGCGTATCTTGCCCTAAATGATCTAAAGCTATCTTAATCCCATATGTTCTAAAGTAAGCAAGCACATGCTGCAGAGGATCTAAGTTTTCCGGACTGATCGTGTCTGATAATTCCAGCACGATCCGGTGCATTTCCTCCGGTTGAAAATGACGATGTAAAATCTCCATGAATTCTTCGCCATGATCCAGCATAAGCAAATTAGGATCTCTGTTGATAAAGATAAGAAAATCTTCACCATAGTCTTTTATTCTCTCCAAGGCTATTTCAAGTACGTAATTATCCACTTCCACCCTATACTCTTCAGGCACTCCAGAATCGTGAAAAAATGGGCCAAGGCTTTTATATTCCGCTTGTTCCTCATAGCGCCCCAGAATTTCATACCCGATCACCTGATGTTGATCTGCACTGAAAATCGGTTGAAAGAATGGTGTCACCTTGTCTAAATTCTTTAATATCTTATCTGTATCCATGATGCATCTTCCCCCTAATTACGAAAACACCAATATGCCAAAATTATACCATTAGTTTCTGGCATTGATAATAAATAATTTTTAATTCCTACTGAACAACTCTTTTTTCAGAACATAATATACCCGTTCATCCTATCGTTTTGAAAAGAAACACATTGAAAAGGCATTGTCCATAAATGGAACAATGCCTTAAGTCTGGTCAAAAAGGGAAGAACCACGGAATCGTGATCACCATGATAACACCAATGAAGATCTGTATGGATATCCCGATCATGATAAAATCTTTATGCTTGTAATCACCCGCCGTCATGACAAGTGCGTTGGTAGTGGCAACCCTTGGAGTGGATAACGCCAAACTGCCAGCAACGGCAAGGCATAGAAACACAGGAAGAGGATCGATTCCTTGATTCACCGCAGAAGTCAGGGCAATGGGCGTCATGATTACCGTCGCGGCTCCATACGGGATGAATTGGCTCAGTATCAGTGTCAGGAGGTAAAAGACCGCCAATATGCCGTGTGCCCCGATATTACTGAATAAAACGGCCAGCCAATCACTTATCATTCTCACACCACCCGTATTATCCAATGCAGCCGTTATTCCGAACATGGCAGCAATCAAGAGAACAGGTTCCCAGTTAATCTTTTGGTATGCATCCTCCATCGACCGGACACAGCCAGTTATCACCATCAACAATGCTGCCGTCAATACCGATAGAACAGCAGGGACGGACTCCATCGATAAAAGAATGACCATCAATGCAGTGATTCCCAAAGCAATCCATGCTTTGCCCTTGGAGTTGACCGGAGAGCCATCTTCCGAGGTACTTCCAATAACGATGACATCTTGTAAATCCGAGGAAATCCTCTCAATGTTCTCCCATTCTCCATGTATCAGGATTGCATCCCCCGGTTTCAAGCGTTCCGTTCCGACATCCGCTTGAATATATTCGCCATTCCGATTGATTGCCAGCACATTACATTGGTATTTCTCACGAAAATGCACATCTATCAATGTTTGATTTTCATAATCCGAGTTCGGGACGATCAATATTTCCGTCAATCCAAATCTACTGCTAAGAAAATGTTTCTTTATTTGTTCGGTATTGAAATGTTTAAACTCCAGTTCATAGTTAAGTGCCAATCTCTCAACTGCTTCTTCTTCTCCAAACACCAAAATGACATCTTCAGGATGAAGAACTTCATCGGCCCTGGCTGAAATCGTCAGCTGTCTTTGCAACAGCGGCAATTGCTTATCCTTTGGCTTCCGCTGGATTTCAATCAAAGTCAATTCATACTGAATAGGAAGCTGGAGGTCTGACAGCCTTTCGCCAACAATATCGGAAGTAGCGGGTATATGCAGATAATGCAATCGGTCATATACTTTGTACATGCCGGCAAGCTCCCCTGCCGACAGTCCCTTGACACTATTGTTCGCGGCAATCGTCTTCTCGGGAAGCAACAGGCGCCCGAGTGTCAACATGAAGAATAACCCTGCTGCAAAGGCGATTAAGCCCACAGGTGTAAAGTCAAAAAATTCTAAGGTCCCTATTCCGTTTTGCCGTAATACATCCGCAACGATCATATTGGAGGGAGTACCGGTAAGCGTTAAAAGCCCCCCAATACTGCTTGCATAAGCAAGGGGCAATAAATACCTTGTCGGACTTGTTTTTTGTTTTAAGGCCATGCTCATAACGAGCGGAAGCAGTATGGAAACAATTCCTGTTCCGCTTAAAAACGCACTTAATATTCCTGCTGTCAGCATGACGATAAGCAGCGATTTCCATTCACTGCCCCCACATAAATCCAACAACTTATTTCCTGCCTTTTCCACGATTCCTGTATTTAACAGGCCGGCGCCGACGATAAATAGCCCAGCCAGCATGATGACCACTTGATTCGCAAACCCGGCCACCAGTTCATCCAATGTAAGAATCCCCAATAAACCCAGTATGGATAGTGCACTAAGTGCAATTAAATCAGCTCGAAATTTTCCTTGTATAAAAAGCGCAATCGCGCATAGAAGTATAATCAGTGTAATAAACATTGGTTCGGTCATCATGTTACCTCCGTATAGATGTTCAATTTCAAACCGGATACGGTTTCATCAAACCCCAGTTTACATGTTTTTCATATGCTTATAGAAGATATTTTCTTCAATTTATGTATATTGTTTGTTAGTATGAGGAAGTAACATTTTTATATTAGATAGGTTGATTAATTTGAAAAAACCCATATCAAGAAGAACATTCTTAAAGAAAAGTCTTGGTACATTGGCTACCTTAACCGGTTTAGGTATTGGCGGAAACTATTATGCCCATAATTTGGAGCCAAAATGGTTAGAAACCAAGCATAAAATCATCAGTCATCCGCTTATCCCAAAAGGTTTTCATGGCATGAAAATGATCCAATTCAGTGATACGCATTTAGGCTTTCAATTTCAGCTTAAAGATTTACAAGCAATTGTCAATAAGATAAACCAACTGGACCCTGATGTTATTTTATTTACCGGAGATTTAATGGACCAGCCTAATAAATACAAGGCTCACCAGAAAATCCCTCTCGTTCTGAATCAGCTCAAAGCGCCGCTTGGTAAATTCAGCATCTACGGTAACCATGATCATGGAGGATATGGCTCAGAAATTTACAGCGACATCATGGAAAAATCCGATTTTACCATGTTGCAAAATACCTCAACTAAGATAACCTTATTAACGGCTGAAGAGATAATCATTGCCGGGGTTGATGATGCCATGCTTGGAAAGCCGGATTTTGAAAAAGCCCTTTCTGGCATCCCTGAAGAAATGTTCACCATTATGCTTTCGCATGCCCCTGACCTTGCCGACATATCAAGGACTTACGACATCCAGTATCAAATAAGCGGTCACAGTCATGGAGGCCAAGTGCAAATTCCGTTTGCCGGTGCCCTTGTAACTCCTCCATACGCGGAAAAGTACCGGGAAGGCACTTATGAAATCGATTCATTAACGTTACATGTTAATAGAGGGCTTGGCACCACGCGTCTCCCCTATCGTTTTCTTTCACGTCCGGAGTTGACTGTTTACGAATTGCAAGCCGAAGAATGATAGAAAAAGAACACAGGAGAAAACCGCCAGACTTATTAACAAAACCTGTGCGGATAGAACAACTTGTTGCCATGAATCATCTGTAATGGACTCCTATGAATTATAGCATTAGAAGTATATCTGAGAAAACCAGGTTTTTTTTACCAGTATCAATGGTAATTGCCATAAAGGTTATACCATACTTAAATATCCACACAGGAAAGTGCCGATACAACCTAAAACAGACACCGTTATATAGATAAGGCTATCTATATAACGGTGTTTTCTAATAAGTTCAAGCGTTTCCATACTGAATGTCGAAAATGTCGTAAAAGCACCCAGGAAACCTATCGTCAGAAAAACCTGCAAAGATAAAGCCCAGCTCTCTTTCTGTGGCAACGCCATTCCCAGCCCATAGGAACCTATAAGGTTAATAAGTAAAATGCTAATGGGTATCGAGACGGCTGGCAATAGCCTATTAAAAATAATCTGCAAGACATATCTAGAGACCGCCCCAAAAAAGCCTCCTATAAAAACTGAAAGAACATCAATCAAAGGGAGTCACCTCTCTGTCTATTAAAAAGGCCCAGTCCGAGGAAACCAGCGACCAAACCAAATAAAAGCGTAGCTCCAAGATACAGTCCCGCCAATGGCAGAGAAGTCTGCAGCAGATTCACCACTTCTTGGGAAAATGTGGACATCGTGGTGAAACCGCCGCAAAACCCGCTGCCCAGTGCTAAAAAAACAAGCGATTTCTTTTTCGAGGCGAAATAGCCATTGATCATTCCAAGTAAAAAGCTGCCTACTATATTTATTAAGAAGGTTCCAAACGGGAAGAAGGAATGACCAGCAGTCAAGATTACGCAATAACGCAATATCGCTCCAGCCGCTCCTCCAAAACCGACCGCAAAAATGTTTTTAAACCGATCCATTAAGGTCCCCCCAAATTTTTCTCATAAGTAGACTCATTATAACAGATTAAGATGAAACAGGCTCTTTTCTTAAAAAAATCCATACTATGTAAAGAATTTGAGAAAAGGAGGCTTATTATGCAAACACAGTATTTTCCTTACTATCACTATCCACAGACCATAATGCTACAGAACGAATACAGGAATGAATATGGACCTGAATATTGGAATGACGAGCGCTTCTTTCCTTTCTTTCCTCTATTGGCGCCTGTAGCTTTTGTTGCAGGATTGGCAATTGGACCGTTGCTATTCAATAACCGTCCACCTGTCTATCCTCCATATCCTCCTCCATACCCGCCCGCTTACCCTCCTTACCCTGCTTATCCAGCTTACCCTGCTTATCAAGGCTTTCAGGGTTACCAGCAACAATTCGGCGCACAGGCTGGGGTATCTGAAAACATCAATATATACACTCAATAAGGATTGTACAGAAGGCGATATTGAACGCCTTCTTTTTCTTGGACCAAGAGGCGTCCGATTGAATTTTACTTCCCTATATATTTTGAAGTGGTATAATATGAAAATGAATAGATGGTAAAGTGTTAGGAAATGATGGTCATACCCTGGAGATGTACATGCATTATTTTTTCACTATTTTCTGCCTTGTTGCGCACACGTCTCTATTTCAACCAATATATAAGAACAGGTTTTGATTGAAGGACTTCTGTTTTTAACGTCCTTCTAACCTTATTAAGAAAAGGAGTTTCCATGATGACCCAAACGAAAGGACATTCTGAAAGGGATGAGTTTTCGATTAACTCCCTTGCCCAAGCCGTGTTTATTGTCAATAAACATGCAAAGACTGCATTGGAGCCCAAGAATTTATATAATTTAAAACGGCTCGCTTTAAGCAAGCTTATGCAAGAAGGAAAAGCGAAGAAGATTGGACTTCATTTCTCTGATAACCCTCGCTTTGCAGCACAACAATCCGACGTCATTGTCGAATGCGGATCATATGTTTTTCATTTACCTCCCACTAAGGAAGATTTGAAAAAACTACCCCACCTCGGCAGCCGGGCAGCCTCCATACGGAACCCTAAAGCCGCATTGTCATTATCCAAGGCAAAACAAATCCTGCAATCATACGTTGGACAAGCAGGTGAAAAACAACCTAACCCTACCAACACCGAGAAAAGGGCTCACGGGCGTGGGTCGGTCAAACAACCTTTTCACAATCCATTCCCATCCTCCTTTTTAGGAAAAGGTTCCAAGTATTAATTATTGATAAACCAAACGGGCCGTGAGGCAATGCCTCATAGGCCCGTTTCACATTCATAATACCAATCTGTCTATCAACTTTATTAGCTCCGCAATTTCAGGCTTGCTGATTTGTGCGTCAGCCCCTACGACCTGACCTTTATGACGCAGGCTGTCCGTTATCAAAGAAGAGAAGATGATCACCGGCAATCCAGCGAGTTCCCCGTTTTCCTTTATTCTTCTAGTTAAATGATGCCCATCCATTTGAGGCATCTCAATATCGGTAATCACCAGTTGCACTTCTTCTTCAACCACTTTCCCGGATTCAATTAAATTCTCCAGATAATTAAATGCATCAAGTCCATTTTCATAAAACTCCAAGTACTTGAATCCAGCTTCTGACAATGTATCAAACAGCAGCTTTCTCAGTAATGGAGAATCCTCTGCAATCAGGATTCTCTTGTCTGAATTTTGCCGGATACCAAGCTTTTTAACCTGTTGGATGTTTATTCCTGATTCTGGATTGATTTCGACCACTATTTTTTCAAAATCGAGTAACAGTAACATTTCACTATTTAATTTTATTACTCCGATAATCTGACTTTCAAGGCCTTGATACATATCCGAAGGCTTTTCGATTTGTGACCAGGAAATACGGTGGATCTGTGTTACGGTATGGACATGGAAAACCACTTTTTGCTGATTGAATTCAGCCACTATGAATTTATCCTGCTCAGGAGTTTCTGATGGCGGAAATCCTAAAGCATCCGCCACATTCACAACTGGCAGGACTTCTCCGCGAAGCTCAATGATCCCCTCCACATTTGGATGCGAATGCGGGACAAGCGTGATGGAGACAGGATTAATGATTTCCTTCACCTTAATTACGTTAATGCCGAATTTATTCTTTCCGAGACCGAATTCCACTATCTCAAGCTCATTCGTTCCACTTTCCAGTAATATTCCTTTATTTGCTTCCATTGTTTCATCTCGCCCTTCTATCTTTTCATTTCATAATTCCATAAATCATTTAACCGCCAGGAAAAATATCATGGTTTCATCAATGAACTCATACCTAATAATTCGGTTAAATATTTCTTTTGTTTAGAGCACAGAATAAAAAAAGAATCAAGAAGTGATCATTTATTAATACCAAACTAAAAAGGGACCCATCAGGGTCCCCCTTTTTCCATGCACATTTTTCACCACTCATTCCAGCCATCATATCGAACGTAAGGCCTGTCTCTTCGATAAACCCCCTCCATGATTGGATGGTCGCAAATAACACCCTGCAGCCCTTCCAAACCCACTTGGAATAACAGGTCAGTTGGGTCTTTTCATCTCCTTCGCGACCTTTTCTTTGGATTGAGCCAACCTTTTTTAACAAAGAATAAAAACATCATCAAGGCAATTCCGCCCATCATTCCAAGAATGAGGAAATAGCCATAATGCCAATTTAATTCCGGCATATATTCAAAATTCATCCCATATACGCCCACTATGAAGGTCAGCGGCATGAATATGGTAGTGATGACAGTCAATGTCATCATCGTTGAATTCATATTATTGGAGTTCACAGACAAATAACTATCACGGATATCGGACGAAAAATCCCGATACGATTCAAGCATTTCAGTCAATTTAAGAAGATGATCGTACACATCATTAAAATAAAGATGCTGATCTTTCAAGTAATTCAGACGCTCTGATGAAATCATTCTGTACAATAAATCACGCATCGGCAATATGGTCCGTCGGAGCCTGGACATATCTGTACGTAAATCGAAAAGCTGATCCATCAGTTCGTTAATCGTGTCATTTTCAGTATTTTCCTCAATGCTGCCCAATTCGCTTTCAATTTTATAAACAGGCGGGAAAAATTCATCGACGATCCTGTCAATTATCCTATGCATCAAGAAAAAGGGACTTTGCTTCAACATTTTATTACCAGCAATTTCTTCCCATACCTTTTCCAGTTCAAGCAAATCTTCCTTATGAAAACTGACTATCCATTTTTCACCAACAAACATATCCAATTCCACTGCTTTAAATACCTTCTCCCTTAGAGCATGAATCACAAGAAATTGGTAACCCTCATAAAAATCCATTTTGGGACGTTGGTTAAAATCATCCAGGCAGTCTTCAATTGCCAGCGGATGAAAATGAAAATGAGTGGATAAAAGTTCGATTTCCTCGTTTGTGGGGTTGGAAAAATCCACCCAGTACCACTCGATATCCGGATTATTCATTTCCGTTAGCGGTAAACCAAAACTGACTTCATGATTAGAAGTAATTGCGCAAGTCCTTATCATATGTATCAACCCTCAAAATTTTCTTATCATACATTATACCTTTAATTCATTAATCTCAAAAAGTTTTCTCCCCCTCCAAACTAAATGATAAAATAGAATGAATGAGTCAAACATAGTACATAATTCATGTAGTTAGAAAAGGGAGGATATTCATAGATGGAACATTTAATAAACCCTCTAGTAAAAGACGTTCAAATATCAGGAATTCGTAAATTCTACAATATGGTCGCTGATATCGAAGGCACCATTTCCTTAACGATAGGACAGCCTGACTTTCCTACTCCGATGCATATTAAGGAAGCCGCAAAACAAGCCATTGATAATGACCATACCGTTTATACTCACAATGCAGGCTATTTGGAATTAAGGGACGCCGCTTCAAATTATGTAAAGGATAAATACAAGCTTAGCTATGATCCGGCGAATGAAGTGATAGTGACCTCTGGTGCCAGCGAAGGCATAGACATTACCTTCAGGACGATCCTCATCCCAGGGAACGAAGTAATATTACCGGGTCCTGTATATCCGGGATACGAACCCATCATTAAGATGTGCGGTGCAACACCTGTTTATGCCGATACAACAAAAAATGGATTTCGTTTGACTGCAGATATACTTGAAAAGTACATAACTGAACATACTCGGTGCATCGTTCTGCCCTATCCATCGAATCCGACCGGGGTTACATTATCTGCCGAAGAATTATTGGACATTGCCGAACTTGTAAGGGGCAAGGACATCTTCATATTGGCTGATGAGATATACAGTGAACTGGTATTCGATCAGGAGCATGTTTCGATTGCCACTTTCTTGAAAGAACAAACCATCGTCCTGAATGGGTTGTCCAAGTCCCATTCCATGACCGGCTGGAGGATCGGCCTTCTGTTTGCGCCTGCAGCCATCTCTCAGCATCTACTGAAGGTACATCAATACAATGTGACCTGTGCCGCCTCCATATCGCAGAGAGCTGCCTTGGCAGCATTGACGGCAGGCAGAGATGATGCCATTCCCATGAAGACTGAGTATGCACGGAGACGGGAATACGTATACAGTCGCTTACAAGCGATGAATCTGGAAATAGTCAAACCAAATGGTGCCTTTTACTTCTTTATAAAGCTGCCTGAAGGCTATGCCTCTTCGCTGGATTTTTGCCTTAAGCTTGTTCAGCAGGAAAAAGTGGCAGTGGTCCCTGGAGATGCATTCTCTCCCCTTGGTGAAGGGTACTTCAGGATATCTTATGCCTATTCCATGGAAACCCTGGAAAAGGCTTTGGACCGTATTGAGGCTTTTTTAGCTATAAGTTGACCGAAAAAAAAGTGGCCTTCAATTGAATGAACAATTGAAGGCCATTTTCCTATTTTCAAAGATGTCAGGCTACCGAAGGTTTTTCACGAAGCCAGACAACTAATACAATCTCCGTAAAAAACGGATTTCCCGATATCCCTCTTCCTTATTTGTCGTGGTAAGGCTCACTTCAACGATTGACCCAAGTAAATCAGCCATCACTTCTTCAAATTCCTTTGCGGAGCGCGGCTTTGAAAAACCTAAACTCTTCAATTCGCGCATCAGGATTTGAAAACCGGCATTCGTTTCGATATGACTGAATTTCACCGGCAGTATCAGCGGACTTTCGTTCATTAATTTCAAATCCCAACGAATGGGCTTTGTTTGATGAATGGTTTTTTCCCGTTTAAAACCTTCAATCCTTACAATATATCGACCATCTTCTAATTCCTGGAATTTCATATTGATATCATCGAATTCGCCCATAGCTTTCACTCCTTTTTGTAAAGGCTGTCGCTATCAGCTTATTCATGATATAGAAATGCTAGCACTTAATTATAATGTTTATATAATGCCTGTGTACCGCTATTTTCCTCGCCAGCTTCTGCCAGCCCCTCATATAGGGATTTGCTCAGGCTTAATCCAGGAGCGTCCATTCCCATTCTTTCCGCTTCATCAAGGGCAATCTTCATATCCTTGATAAAATGCTTGATATAAAAACCAGGTTCAAAATCCCCTTCAACCATCCGCGGCACAAGATTGGACAGTGACCAGCTTCCGGCAGAACCCGATGATATACTCCTTAAAACCCGGTCCGGATCCAACCCCGCCTTTTTGGCGTAGGAAATCGCTTCAGTCACTCCGATCATATTGGATGCAATGGCGATTTGATTGCACATTTTCGTATGCTGTCCTGAGCCAGCCGGACCTTGATGGACAATATTGCTGCCAATGATATCAAAAATGGGCCGGACCGCTTCAAATGCCTCACTAGACCCGCCGACCATGATCGTAAGCTTTGCATCACGAGCACCGATATCTCCTCCGGAAACCGGTGCATCCAATGATTCCATGCCTCTTTTCTTTGCTTCCTCTGCTATTTTCACTGCCAAAGATGGAGTGGAGGTCGTCATATCGATTAAATGGGTTCCTTGTTTCCCGTTCTCGATAAGCCCATTTTCCCCAAGATAGATTTCTTCCACATCACTAGGGTATCCTACCATGGAAATGATCACACTAGCTTTCTGCGCAATTTCCTTTGGTGCAGATGCCCACTTCGCACCCTGTGAGAGCAGTTCACTTGCCTTATCTTTCGTCCTTGTATAAACAAATACCTCAAATCCCGCCTTAAGTAGATTTGCGGCCATGCTTTTTCCCATAACTCCTAAACCTATGAAGCCGATCACTTTGTTCGATTGCATACTGCAGATTCCTCCCAATCATTTTGTTTCAAAAATCCTTAAATGGACTTTATCATTCCTCCGTCAACTAAATACGACTGGCCCGTTAAATATGTATTGGCACCTGAAACAAGGAAAGTAACGAACTTTGCAAATTCCTCGGGTTCCCCATAACGGCCAAGAGGGATTTTTTTAATCGATTGTTCAGTCATCTCCTCAGGAGTGACTCCTTGTTTCTCCGCATTCAGTCCATCAAGGTGCTGAACGCGGTCCGTTGCTATCCTTCCCGGACCGACTGTATTGACCAAAATCCGGTCCGTTGCTAATTCTGAAGCTAACGTCTTTGACAATCCAACGATTGCCGTCCGGAATGTATTCGATAATATCAAGCCTGGAATCGGTTCCTTAATGGATGAAGAAGCAATATTAACGATTTTCCCACCCTGTTTTTTTAAATGCGGCAAGCTTTCACGTATCGTCCTTATGAAACTTAGTAAATTAAGTTCGAAGGATTGTTGCCATTCTTCATCATTGAAATCTGTAAATGAACCCCCTGGAGGACCTCCTGCGTTATTAATAAGAATGTCGATACCGCCGAATTCCTCAGCAGTTTTCCCAACCAGGCTTTTAATATCTTCAGCTTTTGTTATATCCGTTACCATATAAGAAACTTTACCCGTCCCAAGCTGCGATAATTCCCTTTGTACGGAGGCAAGCTTTTCTCCATCACGGCTGGCTAGCATGACATTTGCTCCTTCCTTAACCAATTCAGCTGCCATAGCCTTCCCCAAACCTTGACTTGAAGCTAAAATCAAGGCATTTTTCTTTACCAAATGTAACTCCATATACTATTTAACCTCCATTTTTAAAATTATAATTCCATTATATCGTCATAACCGTAAAGTGAAAAATCTGAATAATCATTCTCATGATTTTTATTTGCAAAAAAAATAGCCGGTTGGATAACCCAACCGGCGTCAAAGGGGGAAATGAGAATGTCAGCTGCCCTAATAGAGCTAAACAACTGTGCTTGCTTTTTATTTACCCCCATTTTTGAGCAATAAACATTTTTTCTCAAATGATCAAGCAAAAATTACAGGACAGCACAGCACCCCATCCGAAGGTTTTGTGGATGGGGTGCGTTTTTCCTGATTTAATTATTTCTTCAAAGCGTTTACTACCGCTTCTTTCACATTATCATTCGTATCCAGCCCTAAAACTTCTTGAGATAGTTTTTTCATCTCTTCAAGCGAAAGTTGGCTAATTAAAGAACGTGCTTTTAAAATCGAAGTGGCACTCATTGAGAATTCATCAAGGCCCAATCCGATCAAAATCGGGATGGCCACTTCATCTCCAGCCATTTCACCGCACATTCCGGCCCATTTCCCTTCTTTATGAGCAGCATCTATGACCATTTTAACCAGGCGTAAAATCGCTGGATTGTATGGTTGATATAAATAAGATACCCTCTCATTCATTCGGTCAGCGGCCATCGTATATTGAATCAAGTCATTAGTGCCTATGCTGAAGAAATCGACTTCCTTAGCAAATATATCCGCCATCACTGCAGTTGAAGGGATTTCAACCATGATTCCGACTTCAATTTTTTCGGCAACTTGAACACCATTGTCAAGCAATTCCTGCCTAACTTCAGCCAAGACGGCCTTAGCTTCGCGGAATTCAGCTAGTGTGGCAATCATCGGGAACATGATTTTCAAATCTCCGTAAATGCTTGCACGAAGCAGGGCACGGAGCTGAGTCCGGAAAATCTCCTGCTCATTTAAGCAAAGGCGAATCGCACGGTATCCAAGGAAAGGATTCATTTCCTTAGGAAGCTCTAAGTAAGGCAACTCCTTGTCCCCGCCTATATCAAGCGTTCTGACGACTACAGGCTTACCTGACATTCCTTCCAGCACCGCTTTGTATGCCTCGAACTGTTCTTCTTCACTTGGAAAGTCATTTCTGCCCATATAAAGAAATTCCGTACGATATAACCCGATGCCTTCACCGCCATTTTGATGTACGCCCTCCAGATCTTTCGGCGTACCAATATTGGCTGCCAATTCCACATGATGGCCATCATGTGTAACGGTTTTTTCATGAACCAGCTTCGCCCACTCAGCCTTTTGCATAGCATAGGCTTCCTGCTCCTCTTCGTAGCGTTTCACGAGTTCAGGAGTAGGATTGATGTGAACTTCACCATTTAACCCGTCAATTATGACCAAGTCTCCATTTTCAATGGACGAGGTCACTGACTTCGCTCCAACGACTGCTGGAATTTCCAAAGAACGTGCCATTATGGCTGAATGGGATGTACGTCCACCGATATCGGTCGTAAATCCTTTGACATATGCCGGATTCAACTGTGCTGTATCGGATGGAGTCAAATCCTCCGCAATGATGATCACTTCTTCAGCAATCATGCTCGGATTTGGAATATGAACACCTAAAAGATGTGACAGCACCCGTTTCGTGACGTCACGGATATCCGCTGCACGTTCCTTCATGTATTCATTATCCATTTGTTCAAACATCGTAATGAACATGCTTGCGGTTTCATTTAAGGAAAACTCAGCGTTGACGCTTTCTGATTGAATTTTATCCTGAATTGGAGTGATAAGTTCCGGATCAGCCAAAACAAGCAGGTGTGCGTCAAAGATAGCGGCCTTATCCGCCCCTAAATCCTTTTCAGCTTTATCCCTGATTATCTCCAATTCATTTGTTGACTTTTGAATAGCTTCCTTAAAACGGGATATTTCAGCCCCGACATCTTCTATGCTTCTTTTTTCGATCGATAAATCTGGCTCAGTCAGTCGATAGGCTTTAGCGATGGCTATTCCGTTTGAAGCTGCTATTCCACTAATCAAAGTGGACATTATTCTGCTAATCCTTCTCTGTTTAACGTTTCAGCAAGTGTGTTTAGTGCATCATTTTCATCGCTTCCTTCAGCAGAAATCGTAATTTCCGCCCCTTTGCCAATTCCTAGTGACATTACACCCATAATGGACTTAAGGTTCACTTTTTTCTCTTTATAAGCAAGGTTTATTTCTGAATCAAATTTTCCTGCAGCTTGTACAAGCAATGTAGCCGGACGAGCGTGAATTCCTGTTTCTGCAGTTACTGTAAATGTTTTTTCTACCATATAAATCAATCTCCTTTAAGATAATTTAACAAAAATAGGTTATGTAAGGGGTTTTCTCCATCCAATCAGAAAAGAAATGAAAAATAGAAATGCCCTTTTCCCTTATCAGGATAGCATTATCATTCCCAACAAACAAACCAAAACTATTGGTACCTACAAAATAGTACAAAAATATAGATGGAACTGCAACTATTACTTTTCAGATTCTTCAATGATTAAATGGACAGCTGAGCATTTTTGGTAAAAAAGGCCCTGAAACTCAGCATGATGAAAAGGACTACCGTTAATGAAACACTTCCGAGAATCCCGATTAATATCGCAATCTGGTACTCAATGGCGATGAGCGGGCTTATTCCCGACAGGATTTGCCCTGTCATCATTCCTGGAAGGAAGATAATCCCCATCCCGAGCATATTGTTCAAAGTCGGGAGCACTGCCGAGTCGAATGCAGCATCCACATATTTCTTCACAGCCCTCGCTGGAGTCGCTCCAAGCATCAACATCGCTTCTACCTTTTCACGATTACTGCTAATCCCATCATGGAGGTTTTTAAGAGCCAATGTCACTCCAGTCATGGCATTCCCCACGATCATCCCTGCAATTGGAATGAAATACCTCGGCTCATACCATGGCGTGAAATGGATCACGACCACATTAAAATAAAACAAGGCAGCCATCGGGCCTGACAACATACTTAGGATAACCATCCTTTTGATTTTTTTATTAAGTGTATAGGACACTTGCTTAAAAATATTATGGATGGAAAACAGGGCCATCGCACATAAAAATCCTAAAGAAAGTAAAGGGTGGGGATTTTCAAAGATATATGTCAATACATATCCGGCGAGAACGAGTTGGACCGTCATCCGTACCGTAGCGAGCATGATTTGCTTTTCCCGTGAAATCCCCCGCCATTTCACGATTATAAGCAGGATTACTACAAATACGTAGGCCGCACAAAGACGCCAGAACTCAATATCTATTATCCCATTCGCCTCCATTAATAGTCACCCTCCTTCGCTTTTTTCAGAACGATCCTCTTTTCAGCATAGGTATCCGCAAGCTGTTTTGAATGGGTTATCATGATGACCGTTCCTTTTTCCCGCTTTACTTCTTCTAAAAAACGGCTCATGACCGTCAGCTCGGCTTCCTCATCAAGAGCTGAAGTCGGCTCATCCAGTAAATACACTTCGGGTTTCAATAAAAGTAACCTCGCAAGTCCCAGCCTCTGTTTCTCCCCGCCAGAAAGATTCTCCGCCCCCTCGTCTAAAGACTTCTGCAACTGGACGGTTCCAAGTGCTTTAACCAATTCGGCTTTATCCTTTTTTTCACGTTCTGTCAATTCCAGGCCAATCTGAAGATTTTCTTCAATCGTACCCGGTAAAGTGAACGGTGCCTGGGAAAGCATTGTTACTTTACGCCGGAGCTCAATCGGGTTGAATTTATCCAGCAACTGATCCTGATAATAGATCGAACCGCTATCCGGGTCATCCATCCTGTTCAATAATCGGAGCAGCGAGGTTTTTCCTGCACCGCTTTCCCCTGTCAAGCAAGTGACCATACAAGCGGGTATTTTCAAATCATCAATTTTCAAAATCCCTTTATACCTAATATTTTCAAGCCTAAATATCATTTTACACGCCTGCCTCCCTTACTCCACCATATTATTATAAGGAACTATCATGATATGGGGTAGCGATGCATGTAAAAATTTAAATGATTTTCATTTTCTTTCGCTTTTTTATAGGTTAGTATTATTCCTGCCGAATATATCCATGATGGACGTGGAAAACACCTTAATAAATGGAGGACTTATCATGAACAGAAATTCCTTTTTACATTCTTATCTGAATGTTTTTCTCCTGACTGCACTTTGCCTGATCACGTTGTCTGGCTGCCAGGCAGCATCAGATAACCTGATTAATCAATCCAAACAGGAAGATTCAATTTCAAATGAAGAAAAAGGCAAGACATTCACAGCCGAAATCATTAAAGTTGTTGACGGAGATACAGTAAAAATCAAAATGGCTAATGGAAATGAAGAAACGGTCAGGCTCCTTTTGGTAGATACTCCAGAAACCGTGCACCCATCCAAGCCCGTTCAGCCTTTTGGACCTGAAGCAAGCAAGTTCGCCAAGGAACTGATGCCTGCAGGCTCTAAAGTGGAAGTAGAAACCGGCATAGGGGAAAGAGATAAATACGGCCGGCTGCTGGCCTATTTTTATGTTGATGGTAAAATGGTGAATAAACTCCTGCTGGAAAAAGGACTGGCAAGGGTAGCTTATGTTTATGCACCGAACACGAAATATCTTGATGAATTGGAAAATATTCAGAAACAAGCCCAAAAAGATGAAATCGGTATATGGTCAATTGAAAACTATGCAACTTCAAGAGGGTTTGATGATTCGAAGTCAAAAGAAGTATCAGTGGAAAAGCCGACTGGGTCTTGCAGTAACCCGCAAATTAAAGGGAATATAAACTCTAAAGGCAATAAAATATATCACATTCCTTCGGGCCAATATTACGAAATAACTAAACCAGAAGAAATGTTTTGTACCGAACAAGACGCACAGGATGCCGGATTCCGAAAATCGCAAAGTTAACAAATTCAATGTGCCCGCTTCCGAACTCGCATTTGGAAATTTTCAGGGGTGTTACATAATGTGTTATATAACAGGTATGAAGAATTTCGTTATTGCTTTTCTCCCCCACTTCCTGGTTTTTCAAAAGCTAAATGATAAATTGGAAATTTCATCTGGAATACGAAAAACACATCTTTATATGTACACTGTAAACAAATTAAAGAAGATCAGTTTGCCTGCAGTTTTTTATTTAAAAAAGTTCCAGCTTGATTTCAGGAATCCGCTCCCCTTCAGCCAACTGACTGCCAAGCCATCTCACTGCAAGCATCAGCGGATCTCGGCTAGCCAGTTATTCGGTAGGAATGTCGCAAATTTCTTCAATCCAATGAGGATCACAGGAAAAAACCATTGAAGATAAGCTAGTCTCAAACTTGGTTTGGGATAAGTCCAGTTGATTGGAGCGGGTGTACGAGACTCCTGCGGGAAAAGCGCGTCCAAGGGAGACCCCACAGGCGCAATAGCGCCGAGGAGGCTCCCGGAACGCCCGCGGAAAGCGAGTGCCTGGAGTGGAAATCAACGTTCCTTTTACAAACCCTCAAATAATCGTTTGAGTGTTCTAGTCTGATTTTTATAATCAAGGTTCGGATGAGATCCGTTCCGAACTCCCTTTTGCCAACAAACGGAACACATCTTCATGCGTATATGGCTTTACATTGAATGAAAAGGAAAAACTAAAAGAAGAAGTAATGAATTGTTTCGGCACACCCGATATCAGGATGTGTTTTTTCTTTTGGTCAGCTCTTTCAAGATTCTCTGAATCTCCGTTTTTTCCTTCAATAAGTTTCTCTTTAGCTCCCTTAAAACCCACTTTTTATTCCCTCCATTTTTCCATTTTGCCATTTGGCTATATATGATCGATTTATTTATGGTAGAAGCACCCGGGAATACAGGAAAGTGCACTTTCTAAAGGTGACTTGCTTAATGGAAGATTTCTCAGCACTAACGAAGGAATTCACCCCGATGATCCATCATATTATCCGCTCACTTTCCATCTATAAAAATAAGGAGGAATATTTTCAAGTAGGCTTGATTGCTTTATGGGAGTCATTAGGGAATTTCAATGAGGAATACGGACAATTCTCCAACTATGCCTATACGATAATCAAAGGCAAAATTCTGAACGAATTAAAGCATCATCATAAATATGAAATCCGCACGGAACCCTTTGATTCCTTCATATTAGAGATTAAGGATCCTTTTTCGATGCATGAAGAGGCCTTTGCCATCGATAATATCTTAACTTACACGGAAGGATTGACACTGAATCAGCAACGCTGGCTTTTACAGACATACCTCGAAAATAAAACGGTGTCTGAAATCGCTGAGGTCCATCAAGTTACTGCAGCAGCCGTCAAATCATGGAGAAAGTCCGCTTTAAATAAATTAAGGAAACAAGTGATTTTCCCATTATAAATAATTTGGGGTGGCTCAATCATGAGCCACCCCAAATTATTTACATCGATTAACTTCTCGCTTCTTCTAAATACGTATAAATTATCACACCGTTATGTTGAGCATTCCCCCGAAAATGTTTAAAGTCTTCCCTTTTAACAAGAACCTCACGAAAAGCTAAAAATTCTTCTTTTGTTATCCTTAATTCATCCATTTCCCGATTTGCCAGTTTATCGAGTACATCTTTTGCTTCTTCTGCATTCATCATATTATCCCCCTTAATTATCAAATGTTCTATCATATCTACAGGAGAAATTCCGTTTTCATTTTAACATAAGCTTGCCACTTAATATAAATCAGAACTTTTTGAGGCCCACTGCTACATTATTCTTTACGAATGCTTTAAAATAGTGCAAACTGTATAGTAAAATATCATAATGTAAAATGATTGGCATTATTTGTACATAGAATTACATACTGGTACGCATAACTGCGTTTGCAAGATATACCAAATTATGCCACATCATTACAACTGCTCCATTACTAGAATCTGCACCTCTCTTTAAAAGTTTAGCTTACTGTACCGACATAAGAGATAACTAATTCTCTTACTGGCACTTCCCACGTCAAAATCTAAACGGCAAGATGTTCGAATAATCCAATTACTCCATAGTTACTTTTTGATCATTGGAAACAAAATGGGAAAGGATGATTACCATGAAGAAAGCGGAAGTTGGAAATATCATTGAATTTAGAGAAGGCTTAAAAGGAATCGTCGAGAAAGTGAACGAGAACTCAGTAATCGTGGACGTCACGTATATGGAAAATTATCGTGATTTGGAACTTGAACAAAAAACCGTCGTCAACCATAAAAATTATAAAATCATAGGTTAATTCAAAACGGGATGGTTTCTCAATACCATTCCGTTTTTCACTTTTTAGCAATCGTGCCAATTGATTCTCCAGTTTTTTGTAACCATTTTCATTTTACGCCGTCTAATTAATTAAAGGGCAAAACACCTGTATGTGATGCAGGAAGATCCAAACTCAGATTGGAATTTCTATCAGAAAGATGAGGGAAACACATGACTCGTTGGACACGTTATATTGGCTGTGTCACATTCGCCGCTTTTCTGCTGACTGGCTGCGGTACGACCACAGACGAAAATGCAGATGAGCCACAGGAAGATTCAGTAAAAGAGGGAAACGAAGGCAATACTTCTCAGAGCGATAATCGCAATAACAAAGTAAGACTGATGGAGCAAAACCTGCAATATTCAATTAACGGGAAAGTAAAAGAAAAAACAGCGTTCCTAAAAAAAAGTGATAATCAACCGTTCAGCCTTTATGTTTTACAACAATTCAGATTAAGTGCCGAAGAACCAGGAAAGGATATTGTATTCCTGACTGAAGATGACTCCATTTATATGAGAATCGAATTATTGAAGGCGGATGTCAGTTGGGATGAGGTGGAAAAAAATGTTCAAGCCCAGCTGGAAAGCATTTCAGAAACGATTAGGGATCCTTCACTTGATATTGAGAGCGGCACGGGATTTGAAGTGGAAAGTGGCGATGATGTGATCACATCCATATTGCTCAAGGATGAAAAAGCACCCGTCCGCTTAACTATATTCACAAAAAAAGATAGAGATTACCGGGATGCTTTTCTAGAGATGGCTAAGACGCTGATGAAAGGATGAACATCCATTTTCCCCTGATACGGAGGGCTAAGGACAGGCCCTCCGTTCTTCATCACTCCTTCCCCGCCTTGCTTTTCCAGACCAGTATTAAAAAAAGGAGGCTTATGTATCCAAAAACCGGATAAATATATCCTAGTAACCTTCCATATCCGAATTCGCTAATGATCAAAGCTATTGAAAAAATGACCGCTATGATCAGCATGCTTGGCAATTTAATATAACTGCTGATTTGCCTCTGTAATCCATATATGTTTCCGATGACCGAAGTGAATATCTCCCCGTAAATCACCAAAATGAACATCCAATATAACTGACTGGCTGCCGTTCTCATAATAACTGCTGAAGGAATTTCAAAACTTTTCACGTCAGGAAGTGTCATAAGTGAAAAATGCCCCGTCAATAAAATGATCGTCAGGAATATCCCTCCAAGGATTGCACCATGTTTAATGACCTTCTCATCTCGAACTTCATACGCAACCGGTACCAGCACAGCCTGGGCCAAAGCAAGGTTAAAGGCTGTATAGGCAAATGGAGACAAAATCATTTTCACGGTGATCACTTCATCAGGAACTTTTGTAAGGGTCTTAAAGAAATCCCCATTACCCAGGGTCGAGAAAAAAAGGATCAAACTAAAACAGATCATGATTGGTACAACAAACGAGTTCACAGTGAAAACACCGCGCATGCCCATCAACAGGACCAAGGATGCCAGTATGATCGTAGACCAACTTCCTATACTTTTAGGCACGCCGAGTTGTTCTTCGAAAACGGCTCCTGAACCCGAAATCATGACAGCCGTCACCCCTAACAGCATGATAAGGAAGAAGATGTTGATGATTCCTGCTATTTTCCTGCCAAAAAGATATTGATTGAACTCCTCATAAGAAGATGCTCTGATCCTTGCGGAAATGAGCATGATTTTCGTTCCAGTGAAAATGAAAATATAACCTGCTATTAAAATCCCGATAAAGCCATAAAAGCCATAACGGGTAAAAAACTCGACAATCTCTTTTCCAGTTGCAAAACCTGCACCGACGACCGTGCCTACATATACCGCTGCAATCTGAAAACTCCCTGACCACCTTGACAGCATACTCTCCCCTCCTCCCTACATTTATATGTAAGGAAGAGACATTTAAGACAAGCCGAGCAATATTCCTTTCGTCGGCTGTTTTTTTACTCTGCTTACATTCTCTCATTATGTAGTCTGAAACTCCCTTTGCATTTCTCCGTGAGGCTTAAAACAGCACTTTTCATGCCCAACATTTAAAACGCATGAAAGATTAAAAAAAAACGCTTGGAATAATCTCCAAGCGTTCTTTCAAGCATCCAGTTCCCTTATATTTCACAATGCCTTATCATCTACAGTGGAGAGCCATTCATCTATCACCTTCACAACGGACTGTACAGTACCGTCAACAAATGGGGATTTCAGATTCGCAGATTCAACGAGATCAAGGAAGGACTTGCTGCCTCCAAGTTGGCACAGATTCAAATAATCCTCCCAAGCCGTTTCATCTTTTTCAGTCGACCTTTTCCAGAATTGGAAAGCACAAATCTGGGCCAATGTATAGTCGATATAATAAAAAGGTGATTGATAAATGTGGCTTTGCCGCTGCCAATACCCGCCATTCTCCAAAAATTCATTTCCTTCATAATCGCGATGCGGCAAATATTCCATCTCGATCTTACGCCAAGCCTGCTTTCTTTCAACGGGGGAGGCATCAGGATTTTCATAGACAAAATGCTGAAATTCATCAACAGCTACCCCATACGGGAGGAATATGAGGGAACCGCTTAAATGGGAAAACTTATACTTTTCCGTATCTTCCTTGAAAAATAGCTCCATCCATGGCCAAGTTAAAAATTCCATGCTCATCGAATGGATTTCACATGCTTCATATGTAGGCCAATAATACTCAGGAATGTCAAGATCACGGCTGCGAAAAACTTGGAATGCATGACCTGCCTCATGTGTCAAAACATCTATATCCCCGGAAGTACCGTTGAAATTGGAAAAGATGAATGGAGCTTTATAGTCTTCTATAAACGTACAATAGCCTCCGCTTTCTTTTCCTTTCTTCGCAACAAGGTCCATCAGGTCATTATCTATCATATAGTTGAAAAACTGATTCGTTTCAGGCGAGAGCTCCTGATACATCTTTTTCCCATTTTCGATGATCCACTCAGCATCACCTTTTGGAATGGCATTACCCGTTCTGAAATGAAAATTCTCATCATAATAGTTCAGGTTCTCCAATCCAAGACGTTCGCGCTGACGTCCCTTCAGCCGGGTGACAAGCGGTACCACTTCCTCTTTCACCTGCTTGCGGAATGCAGCAACCATTTCAGCATCATAATCAGTCCTTGTCATTCGATAATACCCAAGTTCCACGAAATTCCCATAACCCAGCGCTGTCGAAATCCCATGCCTCACTTTGACAAGTTCGTCGAATATACGATCCAATTCCTCCTGCTCTTCTTCAAAGAAACCGTAATATGCCTCACTTGCATTTTTCCTTAACTCACGGTCCGAGGACTCCATAAAAGGCTGAAGCTGCGCTAGTGTTAATTCTTTTCCATCAAAGTGAATTTTTGCAGAGGCAATCAATTGTGAATATTCACTGGATAATTTATTTTCTTTTTGCAGCTGTGGTATGATTTCGGGCGAAAAAGTTTTGAGTTGGGCCTCTGCCAGGTCAAATAGTTGAGTTCCCCATTTCAACTCAAGCTCCTTACGATATTTCGAGCGAACGAGTTCACTGTAAAATTTTGAGGTTAACTCTTCCATTTCAGGAGAGAAGTCATCTAAATAATCATTCTCCGCTTTATAAAAATCATCATTGGTATCAATGGAATGCCGTATATAGACCAAATTAAACATCGTACCTACATAATTTCGAATTTCATTTATTTCTTCCATGGCTTTCATTTGTGCATCGGCATTAACAGCGGCAGTAAACTTTTCCAAAGCTCTCATGAACCGGGTTTTAATTTCATCCATTTCAGGACGTTTATATTCATACTCATTAAATTTCATATGTACGCTCCTTTTCACGATATAAAAATATTTTTTCCTGTGTAAACCAGAGTAACGTTTTCCAATTCCAAGTCACATTCACCAGTATCGCGGTTATCGTAATATAATTTAATTCGCCACAGCATTATTAAAAACCTTTATGTCCACGAAACAAATTCAGGTTTTATCAGACATAAAAAAACCAGCACCCGCAGTCAAATCCGGGTGCTGGTTCTTTAGCTAATTTTGAGCGGAATACCCAATCTTTTTAAGCAATTCGATCACGGTGGCCTTTTCATCTTGCGTAAGTACACTCATGATATCATCGATTCTTTTTTCATGCTCAGGAAATACTCCTTCAATGAAGGCCTTTCCTTTATCCGTTATTTTTGCAAATGTTACACGGCGATCCTCTTTACATGCTATTCGCTGTAGATATTCCTTCTGTTCAAGTTTATCCACGACATAGGTAATGCTGCCGCTCGCCAGCAGGATCTTTCCGCCTATTTGCTGAAGAGGCTGATCCCCTTTATGATAAAGTAATTCCAGTACTGCAAATTCAGTTGGATTCAAGCCCTCTTCAGCTATATGTTTATTTACCACATCATTAATGGATCGATGAGCTCTAGACATCACAATGAACAGCTTCAAAGACTGTTGGATGTTATTATTCTCCATAACTTCACAACCTTAAAAATTTTTAATTAAAATATCTTGAATTAAAAGTTATTATATGACATAAAGACTTTTTTGTCAATCTGCCCTGTTAGTATGCACTATTGTTTAATCAATCATTTTGATATACTTGAAAAAAAAGCTAAAGTAGTGACAAACATGAAAACAAGGCATAAATTCACCACATATCTACTTATTGTTATTTTACCATTAATTTTTCTCTCTATCATTTATTGGATGCATTTAGAACGTTCCATTCAAAAAGAAAGACAGGAACAAGCTAAATGGGCAGGAACGGTTTATCAAGAATACATAGATCAAGTTATCAGTGAAACGAAGAAAAACCTTGAGCTGCTTAGCCTTAGCAGTTCCGTGCTTTATATGGATGACAAAAAAACCGAACTTCTTTTGAAATGGATCAAAGATACAGATTCCAGATATGCAGGAGTGTATTGGCTAAATCGCGACGGTGTATCCATTTCAGGGACGAATAAGAATTTCAATCATTACTATTTAATTGAACAGAATGATATTGAGCGTGCAGTAAAAACTCAAAAAGCGGTCGTTGCAGGAACAAAAGAGCTACATAACCGTGATTTTAATTATTTTTCCATTTTTGCTCCCATTCTGGATCGCGATAAAAAAGTGCAAGGGTTTTTATTGGCACATATCAGGCTGGATCATATGAAAAAAAGATTGAAGATGCTCAGCCCTGGCCATGCCTTTATATTGAAAACAAAGGACAAAACCCGAATTTTAGATATAAATGCCGAAAGATCTCGAAATTCAACATGGGTGGATGTTCCTTTGACCGAAGTCGATTGGACACTGTCCGTCAAAGTACCCGACAAGATTAACACAAATAACATGAATGTTTTTATAATGCTTGTCTTTTTCACCTTCTTTTTTACTCACATGATCTATATCATCGTGGAGGAACTGATCGCTCGCAGAAATGCAAAAAACCAAAAGTTACTAATCGAAAGGCAAAAAATAGATTTTGTCGGTACATTGGCTGCCAGTACTGCACATGAAATAAAAAACCCACTTACCGGCATAAAGGGGCTTGTACAGTTATTGGTTGAAAAACATCCTGAAGAACAAGATCAGTTCTATTACTCTGTCATCATGAAGGAGATTGAAAGGATCAATAGTATCGTCAGCGAATTTTTGATTTTAGAGAAGCCGATGACCCAGACTTTATCCTTATATGATATTCGCAGTATCATTGCTGAATTGAGACCAATAATAGAATCAGAAGCACGTCACTTCAATATTGAAGTGGAATGGAATATCATAAAGGAGCCGATCCGGGTTCATTGTACAAAGGACCAACTCAAACAAGTCATTCTCAACATTGCCAAAACGGTTTCGAGGCCATGGAAGTTGGGAAAAAGTTAAGGGTTCGAATTCACCATGAAAATGAATGGGCTAAAATCATGATAATCGACACCGGGCAAGGACTGAATGAAAAAGATATAGGTAAAGTGTTCGATCCCTTCTATACATCGAAAAAGGAAGGAACCGGATTAGGGCTATTTGTGTGTAAACGAATAATTGAATCTTTTAACGGTACCATCGAGTTTTCAAGTAAACCTCTGAACGGTACAACCGTTACAATCAGCTTACCGCTGATAGAACATTCATAGCAATACTTTGAAGAGTTTCATTTTTTTATGAAGACTAGTAATGATTCCGGTTTATTTTAAGATGTCATGCATACGGTGCATGCCTTCTGAATCTATTTATGGAATAGGTAAAAATCTTAATCAGGAAGAAGGAAATAAACAGATGGGAAGTATCGCTGCCATTAAAACAAAACCGCAAAAACAGGATATGACTCTTAAAATCATGATCATCATAGGCATATGCCATTTAATGAATGATTCTCTACAGGCCGTCGTACCGGCCATGTTCCCAATCCTCGAAAAATCAATGTCGTTAACGTATACACAGCTGGGGATGATTGCATTCTGCCTGAATATCGTCTCATCGCTTCTGCAACCGGCAGTTGGGTTCTATACGGATAAAAAGCCCTTTCCATATGCATTGCCCATTGGGTTGACCAGTACTTTAATCGGGGTCATCATTCTTGCAATTGCCCCAAACTATACCATTATCCTTGGTGCAGTCATCTTGATGGGCTTAGGGTCAGCCATATTCCATCCGGAAGGCTCCAGGGTTGCCTACATGGCTGGCGGACCAAAGAGAGGCCTGGCACAATCAATTTATCAGGTCGGAGGGAATAGCGGGCAGGCACTTGCCCCACTCATCACAGCCATCGTACTTGTTCCTTTTGGGCAAAAAGGCGCACTCTGGTTTGCCCTGGTTGCCTTAATGGCCGTTATCCTATTGCTGTATATTGCCAAGTGGTATTCCCAAAAATTAGTTCACTTCCAGCCTAAAAAGCTTGCTGCAAAAGTAATTAATAAAGAGCGGTCCCATAAAGTGGCCAAAGCCCTGGTATTGATTTTATTCATAATTTTTGCCCGTTCCTGGTATGTATCTTGCATGACGAACTTTTATAGTTTTTATTTGATCGAGCAGTATTCATTCACGATAAAATCCGCACAATTTTTCCTATTTGCCTTTTTAGCCGCTGGTGCTGTAGGTACGTTTTTCGGAGGTCCGTTTGCTGATAGATTCGGGCGCAAAAATGTCATTTTCTTTTCATTCGCTGCCAGCATGCCAATAACCGCACTTTTACCATTTGTACCTCCTACAGCCGCTTTTATCTTATTATTGATGGCGGGCTTCATTATAATGAGCAGTTTTTCCGTCACTGTAATATACGCACAGGAATTGGTCCCGGGGAAAGTCGGAACGATGGCAGGCTTGACTGTAGGGTTAGCCTTTGGAATGGGTGCCATTGGATCCGTTTCATTGGGAGCCATTGCCGATATAATTGGAATCGAATCCATGATTAAGCTAGTCGGATTCCTGCCATTGCTGGGGATCATCAGCATATTGCTACCGACTGATCAAACATTGAAAAAATGGTATGCAGAAGAATAACTGCAAAATTGTTATTTCCTGGAACATATTTTTTGTGTCTAAATACAATAAATTATTGTTTCACCCAAAAGTTTACAAATAAGCAACGATAAGTACCATACAAAGGAGAAATTTATGAGTGGAGTTTTATTAGGCAGCATCCTATCTGCTATGTCTACAGGGTTTGGTGCGTTACCAATCTTGTTCATTCAAGGTTCAATCACACATCGATTCAGAGACACGCTTCTGGCATTCACCGCTGGAATCATGATGGCTGCTTCGTTATTGAGCCTGATCCCGGAGTCTCTGGCCACCGGAGGGTATATTCAGCTAGTCATTGGAGTTTTTCTCGGGGTATTGACATTAACGATCATGGAAAAAAACATTCCTCATATCGATCTCAGCCATACGAAAAGTGGCATTAAGTTCGATGAAAAGGCTTTGCTCATCATTACTGCCATTACACTCCATAATATTCCTGAGGGTCTTTCTGTCGGGGTCAGTTATGCCTCTGATACAGCTGATACAGGTAACTTGATCGCTTTTGCCATTGGCCTTCAAAATGCTCCGGAAGGCTTACTGGTAGCCTTGTTTTTAATCAATCAAAAAATCGGTAAACTCACAGCGTTTCTGATAGCAACCTTAACCGGTACCATCGAAATAATTACGGGCTTATTGGGTTATTATTTAACCTCTTACATTGGGTTCCTGGTTCCATACGGCCTAGCTTTCGCCGCCGGGGCCATGCTTTTCATCGTTTATAAGGAATTGATTCCTGAAAGCCATGGGGATGGCAATGAACGCACATCTACCTATTCCTTCATTGTCGGCCTTTTGTTCATGGTACTATTATTGGAAATTTTGTAATTCCCTCAACTTCCATGGCTGGCTCCCTCAAGTGAGTCAGCCCTTACTTTTTATTTAACAGTGTAATCCATTCAGAAAAAGTAAGATCTCTAAACCAATCCCGATGCATGAAGGACACCTTCTGGTGGCCTCCCCTCGATATATACCTCAAACCCATGGAAATTCCAGAGATATATTCTTGTGTATATGAGTCTTTCTTTAATTATTTGATATGTTCATAAAGACACCAGAAATCGCAAAAAGGGGATTGTCTCCCTGCCTGCCAATTTAAAAAGTCATGCATGCATTTTAGTTCCCTCTAAAAGGTAATGTCATCATTAAAGGGCTGCTGCACAATAACAACCATCTCTTCCCGCTTATTTCTCACTTCCACTGATGAATGATGTTGAAGGATCAAATACTCATTTATAAGTTTATCAAGCTCCTCGCTTTGGCGAAGGGTATACTCATGACCTAGACCATACATTTTGGCCAACTCCATCATTTCCCAACGCTTCATTCGAATCTCAGAACAAATTTCCGTTGCACACCTAGAATTCATAACTACATTCACTACTCCTGCCCTTTTAAAGTTACATTATAATAAAGAAGTATTACAAAATATGCCTTATATGTAAATAGATTCGCAAAAAAAGACAAAACTTCTTAAATTGCGATAAAGCTTCACCCACCAGCAGACAGGATATGACGGAAATTTCTAACCATAAAACGCTTATAATGATCAGGTAGAATTCATATGAAGCAAGCTCCGAAAAAATGATTCGAAAGTTCCAAATTAATCCGGCCGCTTCCCTTTAATGAAAGCACAATATTTTTAATGACCTCAATTGTGGTTTCAAGATAATAATGATGGAACAAAAAAAAGGAATCCAATAAAGGATTCCCCAGACTGTAGATGAACTCAAAGAAAAGCCTGTTTACCTACAAATTTTTTCTTTATAACCGTTTCAGTAGATTTCAGAAAGCCGCTCCCTTTCCGCCGATTGTCTGCCAAGCCTCATCAAAGCAAGCATCCGGCGGTTTCTCTGCCAGCCAGTTATTCGGCAGGAGTGTCCCAACTTTCTTCTACTCAAAAGGCAAATAAATATGAAAGCTCGTCCCTTTTCCCACTTCGCTTTCCACTTCTATATAGCCATTGTGTTCTTCAATGATTTTATAGCTGACCATGAGCCCGAGTCCAGTTCCCCTATCCTTCGTCGTATAAAAAGGCTCACCCAATTTTTTTAGCATTTCCGTTGAAATCCCCATGCCTTTATCGGTAATTGAAATGCAGCCGTATTTCTCTGAAAACCGGCTTGTTTTAATTTGAACAGATCCGCCATCCGGCATGACTTCCAAAGCATTTTTGATGATGTTAATGAACACTTGCTTTAACTGGTTCGCTTCACATAAAACCTTAAATTCATCTTCTTCAAAGTCTGTCTCGAATTGAATATTTTCCAACAGTGCCTGAGCGGCCAGTAATTCTAGTGTCTCTCTCAATATGGTATGAACATCCTGTTTGAAAATTTTTAGCGCCTGCGGCTTTGCCAGTACCAAAAATTCCGTGATAATCGTTTCGATTCGCTTAATTTCGGATGTAATCACATGAAAATATGTGGAAAACTCCCCCTTAACACCATCCTCAAGCAACTGGATAAAACCTTTTAAGGCTGTCATTGGATTCCTGATTTCGTGAGCAATTCCGGCCGCCAGTTCACCAACGACATTCAAAGTATCCGATTTCCTGATCTGTTCCTGCATTTCGAGATTTTTACTCACATCTCGGAAAATGCTTAAATTCAGGTTCGAATATAAATTTTTCCTTGTCAAAAATTCAATATGCTTAACTCTTCCATCTTCGAATGTTATTGGAATGATGGATGAGTAGACCTCATGCTTATAAACATTTTCAATGTGAGCGTTCAAGACAGGAGCATTTTCAGGGATTTTTTTAATGAATCCCTTAACGGATAACGAAAGCAGTTTGTGCTTTGAGATCTCCAATATTTTTTGTCCCGCTTCATTAATATCCGTGAACCCTTCATGATTCCATAAAATCAAGCCGTCTAATGTTCCCTCAAAAATCTTCCTGAACTTCTTCTCACTATCCCTTAATTCCTTCTCAATCAGCCAGCGCTCACTGACATTTCGAAATATCGTTACGTTATACCCGTCACCTTCATGTTTTTTGGCAGTCAATTCAAGCAATTTAATTTGGTTATTAGGCATTTTATAAATCAGCTCACCCCGAACTTGGGTGTCTCTTTCAAACGTTTCCATCATCTGACCAAAATGATGATTATTGCTGTACACGTATTTCCAGATATAACTGCCTATCAAATCCTCCCTGCTGGATTCGAATATTTTACATGCTGAATGATTGACCCGAAAAATGATTCCATCATCATTCCAGAATATGATTGCATCCATGGACTGGTCGAATAATTCCGCAAAAATCCGTTCGCTCGTCTCTAACTTTTTTTCTATTATATTTGATTCTGTAATTCTTCGAAGCACCGACATATATAATTCATTTCCTACCGTTGAACTTATGGAAAAAGTAAAATGATGCAGTTCATCCCCAACCTTTATCTCTACCTCCCCTTTGAAGTTCGACTCATCAAAGGCTTTTTGTATGCTCTCATCCCAATACCCCCGATAATCAGGGGATATGAGGTCCCTCATATTCTTACCGACAATCTCTTTTTTCGGGATGCCCATGACATGGATAAAGGCATGGTTCACTTCCATGATTATTCCTGAACTGTCGAATAGAACGATGCTTTCTGTGGCTGTATCAAAAATGTCCAAAAACATCTGCCTTGACATCCTTGTTTCCCTTGACGAAGAAACATCCAATGTCACATCCCCCAAACGATAGAACTGCTGTCCTTCGGAAAGATCGCCTATACGTATAAACTCTATTTGCTTAAGGGCTCCTGTATGAAGCTGGATAATTTGCCTTTCAGATTCATTCGAGGTTTTTAGGGAACTTGACACTTCCTGATCATTTAAAGGGATGACATCGAGAAAATCAGTTATCTTCATGGACTCCAGCTGATCTTTCGATGATTCCAGCAGGGCACAAGCGGCATCATTGGCATAAGTGATTTTCAGTTCCTCATCAACCCTAATATAAGGCTCTGACATTGAATTGAAAATATTCAAAAACCCTTCGATCTGTTTATTCAATTTTAAAATTTCCTGTTTATATCCCGTTTCATTCTCATAACCGATATTCATATTAACCCCCCTCATCAAAACCCCTGCTTACCAAACTTTATTCGACATCCATCTTGATTTTCCTCGGTATTTTCGAAAATCGGCGCAAACATCCAATCCCAAAATTATCCTACAAATCAAATGATAGTATATTGAATCCTATAAAACTTAGCGTTAAGCTTAATTTAAGATTTTTATAATAAATTTAATAAATATTGATTTCGTACAAGGTATTTAGGGTATAAGAAATAACAATGCTTTCTTTCTAGCTACCTTAAAAATTTATTAAATGGAGGCAACAATGAAACAACGTGATTTTTTCTTCGATAACGCCAAGTTCATTCTTATGGCTTTTGTCGTCTTTGGGCATTTGCTGAATACGTATATACATGACAGTGAAACGATTTATGCTTTATATAAAACCATTTATTCCTTTCACATGCCTGCCTTTATCCTTGTTTCAGGCTTCTTTGCGAAAGGTTTTTATCAAAAAGGGTATTTAGGTAAAATTACTAAAAAACTGATTTTACCCTACATCATTTTCCAATTGATATATACCGTTTACTATTATTTCTTATATGAACGTTCTGCCATCACTGTAGACCTGCTTGATCCCCAATGGTCGCTGTGGTTCTTGATCAGTTTATTCTGCTGGAACATCATGCTGCTTGGTTTCTCAAAGCTAAAGCCATCAGTAGGCATAGGTTTATCTTTTTTAATCGCATTATTGATTGGATATATTGACAATATCTCCAATTACCTTAGTCTCTCCAGGACATTCGTTTTTTTCCCGATGTTCTTGATCGGGTACCATTTAAGCAAGGACCATTTAAAAAAACTATTCACTCCCAAAGTTCGTTTGGCATCACTTAGTGTCATGTTAGTGATTTTTATAGGTTTTTATTTAAATACCGACATCAATTATAAATGGCTGCTCGGTTCGAAACCATATGCCGAACTTGAAGATGCGACAATCGTGTCCATGTTTAAACGCCTGGGATTTTATGGATTGGGCATAATTTCTGTGTTTAGCTTCCTTTCATTCATCCCACGCGGACAATATTTCTTTACGAATTGGGGTAAACAAACCCTTTATGTCTATCTGCTGCATGGTTTCTTCATTCGGTTCTTCCGTGAAAGCACCATACAGGAATACTTCAGCAATACAGAGAGCTTTATCATGCTCGCCGGTCTCTCTTTCTTGATTACCGTGTTATTATCAAGTGAAATGATCGCTACCATGGCGCAGCCGATCATCGAATTGAAGGCGACCAAAACAAAACGTTTCATGACTAAAACAAAAGAGTATATTAAACAAGCTTTTTAAATAAAACGGATGAAGCATTCCTGCTTTATCCGTTTTTTCAATCGACTTTCAAGCTGTAAAGATTCCCCAATACAATAACTCATTTTTCAAATGAAGCACGCTATGGTAAAATTACTCGTTAGTGCTTGTTGGCTTAAAAAGACATGTACACGAAAGGAGCCAGGCGTTTATTTTACGCCCTTTAACATGAATATAATAATCAGTACTCTTAATGCAAAATATATCCATACATCGCTATCCATCCGATATTTAAAAGCTTATGCCCAGCCAGATTATGATGTACAGCTGGCAGAATATACGATAAAAGATCCGATTATGAACATAGTTGGTGACCTTCATTCCAAAAAACCTGATGTCATAGGGTTCAGCTGCTATATTTGGAACATCGAGGAAACAATGAAAGTCGTGGCCATGCTGAAGAAGATCAATCCAGAATTGGTTATCATCCTGGGCGGACCTGAAGTCACCTATGATGTTGGGGAATGGCTTGATCAGATTCCCGGGGCTGATTTCATCGTAATTGGCGAAGGTGAAGTCACCTTTAAGGCACTTTTATCTGAAATTGAAGGTTCGAATGACTATAAGAAGGTCGGCGGCATTGCATATCGACAGGATGGGAAAAAAATCATCCAGCCTCAGAACGGCAAGGTTGATTTGAAATCCCTCCCTACTCCATATCGTTTGGAGGAAGACCGTGGCGACCTATCTAAACGTGTCACCTATATCGAAACTAGCCGAGGGTGCCCGTTTAGCTGCCAATTTTGCCTTTCATCGATTGAAGTGGGTGTCAGGTATTTTGATCGTGAAAAGATTAAAGAAGATATCAGGTACCTTATGGCTAATGGTGCAAAGACGATTAAGTTCGTTGACCGAACCTTCAATATCAGCCGAAGCTATGCCATGGAAATGTTTCAATTCTTAATCGATGAACATCTTCCCGGTGTGGTTTTCCAATTCGAGATCACGGCGGACATCATGCGTCCGGAAGTTATCCAGTTCTTGAACGATAATGCCCCTGCAGGATTGTTCCGCTTTGAAATAGGGGTACAATCGACGAATGATCATACGAATGATCTAGTTATGAGAAGGCAGAATTTCGAAAAACTGACAAGGACCGTAACCATGGTAAAAGAAGGGCAGAAAATTGATCAGCATTTAGACCTTATTGCCGGTTTACCAGAAGAAGATTATCATTCTTTCAGAAAGACTTTCAATGATGTTTTCGAGCTCAGACCCGAAGAGATGCAGCTTGGTTTCTTAAAGATGCTTCGTGGCACTGGCTTACGGATACGTGCCGATGAACACCAATATATATACAGCGAACATGCTCCCTATGAAATCCTGGGGAATAATGTTTTATCCTTTGATGACATTGTCCGCATCAAACAAGTTGAAGATGTCCTTGAAAAATACTGGAACGATCATAGAATGGATCATACCACGGAATATCTTGTCAAAACGGTATTTCAATCACCATTCGACTTCTTCCAAGATTTCGGTACCTATTGGGATGAACAAGGGTGGTCACGAATCGGACATCAGCTTGAAGACTTGTTCAGACGTTTACAGCAGTTTTTGGCTTCCCGGGAATCTGCCGAACTGAAAAACATTACCGGACTCATGAAATTGGATTATTTCATGAATCAAAAATACAAACCACGTAAACCCTGGTGGGAAGCTTCATTAGATAAAAATGGGCGGAAAGAGATATATGAAGATATTCTGAATAAGCCTGAACAGCTTGGTTCCTCTTTCACAGCTTTGGCTCTTAATGAAAAAGAAATACACAAACACACATTACTCGAGGCACTTCCCTTTGATTTGGAAACGTATTTAGCCGAGGGAACAATCGTCGATAAACCATCGATCATGCTTGCCTATTTTGATCCGAGTGGTAAGGGATCAACGATTTTCCCTCTCTCAAAATCTGGCAGCATCATGCTTTAAGAATAAGGACGGACCCAAGATTGGGTCCGTCCTTATTTACTTATTTACTTATCACTTTCACGTTTTTTATTTTCTTTTGCCAATATTTCATAAATTTTGGTTGCGTTCATATCGCCGCTGAATTCAATTCCAAATTCAGTTCGTACATGCTCTCCCATCTTGTCCTCGCTGTTCCATTTTTCTTTATCCATTAACTTCTTCCTTTTCTGCCTTGCTTTGAATTGCGGTTGGCACCTTTCATTGCGTTTTCCTCCATTGCGAACTCATTGGAAAATTCATTTTCAGCTTGGTTTCTTTTTGGTGTTTTGCTTGCTTTAACAGCACCATCCACATTGGCTTTCCGTTTCATTTTCATCCACCCTTTTTAATATAGTTTACATTTTTAGAATGGGGTAAAAATGCCGGAAATTATTCAGGGATAATATAGGGACAGACGAGAAAAATAACCGTAAAGACGGAAAGGGAGACACTATATGAAAAAGAAATTGGATTCACCAGTCATCGACGATACACAACCACACCAAATTAACGCACCAAGCTTTAAAGGAACGGGCATAAAACCACAGGCTCCATTCGTGAATGATTATGGAGTCGTCATCGGCGACAGTAAATATGCATCCGAAAACTCACCACTCGAAAATTGGAGTGAAGATACAGACCCGGAAATCATGGCTGGAGATGAATGGATACACCCCACCAATGATATAGGCTGGAATTCTACTGAGAACCGTGAACTGTTAGAGGCTAAAAGAGCGCCGCAGCCGCCTTTCATGCATCCCGATAAAGATGTTAGCACTGATACGGATTGAGTCGTTCCAGAAGGTCAAAAATCCCATTATCATTCAAGGGGTGCATGACACCCCTTCTTCTCATTTAACCTGCAAAATCAACTTCCCTTTCGTTTGACGGGCGTTCATTTCCTCATGGACGGCTGCTGCCTTTTCAATCGGATAGATGCCGCCGATGGTTAGCTTAAGCTCCCCAGACTCGACGTATGCAAAAAGGGCTTGAATGCTAGGCAACAGTAACTCTGGGCGTTTCATGATCTGTGGCAGGAAAAAACCTACGACGGATTGATTGCGCCTCATTAATTGCTGCGGGTTCATCGTGTAAGGCTTACGACTGGCATTACCAAAAACAACAAGACGTCCAAATGGTGCCAAACATTTCAATGTTTTATTGAAAATATCCCCTCCAGCCATTTCAAGCGCCACGTCGACTCCCTTTCCTCCAGTGACCTCTCGTACTTCCATTTCCCATCCTTCTTTCGTGTAATCGATGAGTTCATCTGCCCCCATCTCTTTAGCCAGTTCCAACTTTTCCACTGTGCTGGCGGTGGCAATCACTTTTCCAGCCCCGAAGATTTTGGCTAGCTGGACTGCAATCGTTCCCACTCCACCTGCAGCAGCATGGACCAATACCGTATCCCCCTGTTGCATGCGTCCCATTGTCTTTAATATATGATAGGCGCTCAGACCTTGAAGGGGCAGGGCAACAGCTTCATGGAACTGAATGGAATCAGGAAGCGGAATGGCCGAGAATTCATCAGAGAGGGCATATTCTGAATATCCACCTGATTCAATTAAACTCACGACCCTTGTACCAGGTTTGATTTTAGTCACCTTTCCGCCAACTTCCACCACAACGCCAGCCACTTCCGCACCTGGGATGAACGGAAGCGGCGTAGGTACTACATATTGCCCTTCCCTTCTGGCTGTATCTGCATAATTGACGCCGACACAATCGATTTCAATCAGAACTTCATGCCCAGTTGGCACGGGTCTTTCCATTTCAGTCAATTTCAGTACTTCCGGTCCGCCGTATTCTTCAAAATGAATGGCTCTCATCTTTATCCCTCCCTTATTAATTTCCTGTAAATTCCGGTTTTCTCTTCTCTTTGAATGCTGCAACTCCCTCCAGATGATCTTCTGTGGAAGCCATCAAGGTTTGCGTGATGCGCTCCTGTTCTAGTATTTCATCAAGTGTAGCCGTAAATGAATGGCTAACGAGCTTTTTCATCATCCCATAAGCCTTTGTCGGTCCATTTGCCAGCTTTTCCGCAAGTTTCAATGATTCTTCTTCAAGTTGATGGAGTGGATATATATAATTAATGACACCTAACTGGTATAAGCGCTCCGCAGAAATCGGTTCGGCAGAAAAGAAGAGCTGCTTTGCAAGGTGGGGCCCCACTAATTTAGGTAAAAAATAAGAACCTCCTCCATCAGAAATCAGGCCTACCTGTGAAAAACTCATGGCAAATTGACTATCATCGGAAGCCACGATTAAATCACAAGCGAGTGCCAAATTGAAACCTGCCCCTGCCGCAAATCCATGGACGGCAGCGATTACGGGAACCTCAGAAGAATCCAGAGCCATTATGCATTCGTTCATTCTGCCGACATGATCATACAATTGACCTGCAGTGGCCTTCCCCATCGACTTTACGTCTCCTCCTGCAGTGAACGACCTTCCCGCCCCTTTGATGATGACGGCCCTTATATGTGGTGTATGATTTACATCCTTAATCGCTTTCGTCAAGCTTGCAATCATATCCGGACTAAACGCATTCAGGCTTTCAGGACGATTCAAAGTCAGGATCATTACATTATCGATTACTTCTGTCAATAAGTGTTCTTTTAACATTTACCCATCCCCTTTTCTATTTGATCAACCAGCCGCCATCCACCAATAAATCCGTCCCAGTCATATAGGAAGCCTCCGGGGAAGCAGCAAAGGTAATGACATTACTTATTTCCTCCGCTCTTCCCACTCTTTCAAGTGCCGTGTTCCGTTGAATGGACTTTACGAATTTTTCATTCTGCAATCCATCCTCCGTTAATGGCGTTTCAATGAATCCAGGTGATACGGAATTGACCCGAATGCCGACTGCAGCTAGTTCCAATGCCAATGATTTCGTTAAACTGATGACACCTGCTTTAGCAGAGCTGTAATGCGGGATGAATGCGCCTGCCTGATGTCCTGAAAGTGAAGCCACATTCACGATTGCCCGATTGGTGGAGCCATCATTTCCACTGCCCGCTCCTTCTTCCATCACTTTTCCCAAGTACTTGGAAACAAGAAAGACACTTTTCAAATTGACATGTTGAATCATATCCCAATCAGCTTCAGATGTATCCAAGAGCTTCGAGGACTTTGATCCACCTGCGTTATTGATTAAAATGTGAAGGTCACGATATTGTTCCTTCACATACATGGCCAGCTGTATTACATCTTCCTCTACGGTAACATCTGCGGGGAAAATGTCGGCTACGGGAATCGTATGCCTGGCATTGATTTCTGCAGCTGCTTCCTCCAGCTTTCCCTTCGTCCGCCCTACCAATAACACTTTTGCCCCTTCGTCCGATAAGCGCATCGCTGTAGCTTTCCCAATACCGGAGCCTGCACCTGTCACCACCGCTATTGATTGTGAAAATCTCATCCCCTTCACTCCTTATCTGGATTTTGAACTACGTTTCCTGCCTTTTCAATTCAGCTTCGATCCTTCCATCCACCAACTCTGGGACAAGATCAAACGAACCTTTTTGCGCCGCCAATTCCAAATCGGCGATCAAACTATGTTTGTCAAACAGCTGTCCGACATACGATGATTTCAGGATATCAAAGGCATTTTCGCTATTCGTGCGATAAAGCGCATTGGCAGCCTTTGCTGCATCGTTGAGTATGAACGAGCCTCGCGATCCAGCAATCAGGCAATCTATCAAATGGCCTGCACCGTAAAAGTCTTCCAGACTGAATTCACCTGAGTTTCCCGAACAAACGATGATGATCGTTTCTGTTTTATGATGTTTTTTTATTTTTTCCGCAACAGACGGATTATTCAACAAAGAAGCGATATAAACCTTTTTGGCAGCGGCTGAATTTCTCAACGCAACCGTTCCATTAGTCGTGGACAATATTAATGTTTTGCCGCGTACCAACTTACTCAATAGCGTGGGACTTGGATACATTAAATCATCAACCGGCTTAGCTTTTAGTTCCCCTGCCACTACAAAACCCCCATGGTCCAATTCCTGGCTTTTCACCATGGCCTCCACCGGATCCATGACAGGTATCACCTGGCGTGCTCCCTCATGAAGTGCTGAAATAATCGTTGTGGTCGCTAATAACACATCCAGTATGACCGCAACTTTCTCCCCTTCTTGAAGCTTTTCCCCATCTATCTCTTCTTTTTTTAGCAGCAAATGAATGTTTTGTATATTTTCCATTTTATTAAACTTCCTTCGCAGCTACATTTGCTGCGTGGGTGAGTAAGCTTTTAACCGTTTTTCCGAGATTGGAAAAACGGGGATCATTAGTCTGGCCTTTTTTATATCGATAATAGATTTGCTGAAGAATGACGGCCAACTTAAAGTAACCAAATGTTAAATAAAAATCGACGTTGGAAACATCCCTGCCGCTTCTTGCTGCATACAGCTCGATAAATTCCCTTCTTGTCAGGAAACCAGTTAAAGTCGTGACGGACGCTTGACCCACACCGATTTTGATAAGTTCCGGATCACCGCTTTCCGTCCAGTAGCTTAAAGCCACTCCTAGATCGGCTAACGGATCACCAACGGTGGACATTTCCCAATCAAATAAACCAACCATCTCTGTAAGGTCGTGGTTAAACATGGCATTATTGATTTTATAGTCATAATGGATAATAGAAGTCTGGCTATGTTTCGGGATATTCTGTTGAAAATAATCGATAAGCGGTCGAATTTCCTTGATTTCATCTGTTTTTGCTCTCTCATAGCGGGAAATCCATCCGCGCACTTGTCTTTCAATGAACCCTTCAGGTTTGGAAATTTCCACCAACCCAGTTTTCTCATGGGGAATCGAGTGAAGATCAGCAAGCCGATTGACCATGACATGTGAAAGCTGTCGGCACTTTTCCACAGTTGGCTCGATTTCCTTGGGAAATTCGGTATCTATTACAATTCCATGTTTCCTTTCCATCAGGAAAAATGGGGCCCCCGCAATCGATTCGTCATCCGAGAACAGAATAGGCTCGGGAGCCGCTTGGAAATATGGGTGGATTGAGGAAAGGATATGATGTTCACGCTTCATATCATGTGCCTTTGGAGCAACAGGACCAAGCGGAGGCCTTCTGAGAACAGCCTCCCACTCGCCCATTTTCAGCTGATAGGTCAAATTGGAATAGCCCGTTGAAAACTGTTGCAATTCTAACGGTTCATTTGGAAGGTCCAATATATTTTTTCTTAGGAAATCTTCTAATCCAACAACATTCAGTTCCTCGCCGGGCCGAACAGGAATCGTATCGTCAACCATGTTCTTCCACTCCTTTAGACTTTTGTCATTCTAATTTTGAACAAGATGTGAAATGAGCTTTTCTTTAATCATTTCAGGGATAGGCTCACTTTTTTGATTCAAAAAATTAAAACAGACTAAAACAGCACTTCCCTTAGCAATGACTTCCCCAGTTTGTGAGCAGAGGATATCGTGGACCATTTCACAACTTTTCGTACCTACCTTTTTTATAGATGAACGAATGGTCAAGATTTGATTGAAATATCCCTGAGCAATAAAGTCGCATTTAGTGGAAGCTAACAAAAAGTTCCATGATTCAACTTTCGTCGCTAGGCCCAAAGCTTCAAAAAATTTCATGCGTGCTTCTTCGAGGTAAATAAAATAGCTTGTGTTATTGATGTGACCCAAAGCATCCGTTTCGGAAAATCGGACGTTAACTTCAAATTCATGCATAAAATCCCTCCTTGATTAACGATGTACAAAAGCAGGCTTACGTTTATCCAAGAAAGCGGAAACCCCTTCTTTAACATCCTCAGTTTGGAAGATTTCTTCAAAAAGATCCGTTTCAATCTCTAGACCTTGTTCAAGCGTGGCTTCACTTCCTTCATTAATCGCCTTCTTGATTCTCGAAAGTGCCTGAAGTGAGTGCCTTGTCATTCGTGATGCCAAGATTTTCGCTTCCGATAAGCCGCAGCCTTGCTCGACGACTTTATTGACAAGCCCGATCTTTTCCGCTTCTATGGCACCTAGCGGATCACCGGTAAATATAATCTCTTTTGCCTTTGCGTTTCCGACAAGTCTGGACAAACGCTGTGTACCGCCAGCTCCAGGAAATAAGCCTAATTTCACTTCAGGCAGACCAATTTGAACCTGTGTTTCAGCCACTCGCAAATCACAGGCCAGAGCCAGTTCACATCCGCCGCCCAAAGTCAGGCCGTTTAATACAGCTATTGTAGGTTTAGGAAACTGGTCGATTTTGGTCAGGACGGCATGACCTTCCTTTACCATTTCTTTCATATTCGGGTTCCCCATCATGCTAGGGAATTCTTTTATATCAGCACCTGCCGCAAATGCGATATTGCCTGCACCTGTTATGAGTACCGCAACAGTTTCAGTATCTTTTGAAAGTTCATCGAATGTTTCTCCCAATTCTCTGAATACTTGTTTACTGATTACGTTTAATGGAGGATTATCTATGGTGATGACCGCAAGCTTATTTTCCTTAACCACTCTAATTAATTTTGTCATCGATTCTTCACTCCTTGATTTGGATAATCATACCAGCCTTTTCCTGTTTTCCTTCCTAAATGTCCTTTATTCACCTTTTCTTCTATACAAGCATTTGGCTTGTCTTCTGGATTTCCCGTTTCATTGTATCGCTGCTGCATGACAAAATATCCAACATCAATGCCTGATAGATCCATCAGTTCAAAAGGGCCGATGGGATGGCCTAAAGCTTTCCTGCAAATTAAATCGATATCCTTATAATCCACAATTCCTTCTTCATACAAATATAAGGCCTCACGCTGCAACGCTCCCAAAATTCGATTGGCTACGAATCCCGATATCTCTTTCCTCAACAAAACTCCTGTCCTATTCATTTTCTCTGTGACTTCCATCGCAAGCTTGGCTGTTTCTTCCGATGTTTGATCACTCATGACAACTTCAACACAATCCATCACTAGAGGCGGGAAAAAGAAATGCATATTAATGAACTTATCCGGACGATTCGTCACACTAGCAAGCAGGCTATTGACGATCGTTGAACTATTCGTTGCAAAAATGGTTTCTGCTGGGGCCAATTCTTCAAGTTTAGCGAAGACCTCCTGTTTCACATCAAGTTTTTCAACAACCGCTTCAATGATCAAATCAGCTTCGCTCGCCGCTTTCTCAAGATCGGAAGTATATTGAAGACGGCTAAAAGCAGCCAATTTACGATCTTCAGACAATTTCCCCTTTTGAACCCATTTAGTTAAAATGACGTCCAATTTTTCTTTGGCTGTATCCAACGCTTTTTCCTGAACATCCTGAAGAATCGTTTCGTAACCTCCAAGTGCAGCAAGCATCGCAATTTGATGCCCCATCTGCCCAGCCCCAATTACGGTTATTGATTGAATTTGCTTGTTGGCCATGCCTTCTATCTCCCTTCTACTAACTGGTTAGTATGTAACCTGGTCACGCTTCAATTCCCTGAAGAATCATCCCCATAAAAATGGCTGCAACTTCCTTTTCGGTTTTTTCACCTTCTGGGTCGAACCAATGATAGCTCCAATTGGCCACACCCAAAATAGCAAAAGAGATGATGGATGCATCGAGATTGGAACGCAGTTCTCCGCTCTCGATGCCACTAATCAGCACTTGCTCGATTTTATTACGGAACTCATCCCGCTTAGGAAGGATTTGTGCAAGTTTTTCGTCACTTAGATTTTTCATTTCACGGAAAAAGACCGTTGCGCTTGATTTTTTGGTTTTGATGCTTTTTAAAAGCATATATACCATATCGAAAAGCTTATCTCTACAGCTTTTCCCAGGTTCTGAAATGATGATGTCCTGCTCACTGAGCAGCTCGTCTATATAAGCTAGATGAATATCCATAAGCAACTGCTCTTTGCTCGTAAAGTAATAATAAAACGTTCCCTTCGTCACCCCGACCGATTCGACGATATCAGAAATCGACGTTTCACTAAAGCCCTTCTTTTCAAATAAGCGTATGCTATGTTCTGTCATTTTTTCTTTCATGTAAGCATCCTCGCAATCTGTTAAAATTTCAGCTGAATTGATATCATACGCTTTCGTACAATCAAAGCCTTCCTATTTCCTGGAAAGTTCTTCTCTTAAAGCTCTCCTTAAAATCTTTCCGACATTTGTTTTCGGTAACTCTTCACGAAATTCTACGAAATGCGGAACTTTATAGGCCGATAGGTTGGCACGGCAGTAATCGATGATTTCCCGTTCATTTGCCGTTTTATTATTTTTAAGTACAAGCACCGCTTTTACCGACTCCCCTCGGTAAGCATCCGGAACACCGATGACAACCGCCTCCTGGACAGCAGGATGTTCATAGAGAACTTCCTCCACATCTCGCGGATATATATTATAGCCACTTGCGATGATCAAATCTTTTTTCCTGTCGACAATATAGAGATACCCTTCTTCATCAACTTTGGCGATATCACCCGTATATAGCCAACCATCCCTAAGAGTCACCGCCGTTTCCTCCGGCATATTCCAGTAACCTTTCATCACTTGAGGTCCTTTGACGACCAATTCTCCCATTTCGCCAGTGGCCACTTCTTTTGTCCCGTCTCCCAGGTCCATCACTTTATATTCAGTCGAAGGGATGCCGATCCCGACGCTCCCCGGCTTCCTTTTTGCAAATACCGGGTTACAATGCGTTGTTGGCGAAGCTTCCGTAAGACCGTAGCCTTCCAATATCTTCGCACCTGATTTTCGTTCGAACTCACGCAGCAGTTCCACGGGCATTGGTGCACTTCCGCTGTTACAGACCTGAATTGAGCCCATTCCATATTCTTCTGCCTTTGGATGATTCGTCAACGCTACATACATGGTAGGTACACCAGGAAAAGTGGTCGGCTGTTCACGCTTAATCGTTTCCAGCACTTCTTCTATTTCAAATCGTGGCAGCATGATGGAGTCACCCGCGATATACACGGATAAATTCATTGCGGACGTCATTCCAAAAACATGAAAAAGCGGAATGACGGACAGCGTTCTTTCAGAGCCCATTTTTAATTCATGTTTGAAGAATTCATACGATTGAACGACATTGGCCAGAATATTGCTGTGAGTCAGCATCGCCCCTTTTGAACGGCCAGTCGTTCCTCCTGTATACTGAAGCACGGCTATATCATTTTCCGGATCGATTGATACGGGATTGATTTTCCCGTCTCCTGTCTTCATGAATTGGTCAAAAGAAGCATCAGGCTGGAAATCTGCATCCGAAGGCTGAAGGCTTACGGCGATGATATTTTTCAGATTTGCATGTTGCTGCACATTTTTCACTTTCGGGTATAATCCGTCCAATACCACGATGGTTTCTGCACCGGAGTCCTGCAAAATATGCTGCAGCTCCCTTTCAACCAGCATTGGGTTGATTTGGGTGATAATGGCTCCTGTTGTCAATGAACCATAATACGCAATGACGTATTGCGGACAGTTAGGCAGCATGATGGCGACACGGTCGCCTTTTTGAACACCTTTTTTTTGCAGGGCTGAAGCAAAGGCTTGCGACGCATGAAAAAGTTCCTGATAAGATATCTTTCGGTCATAAAAAGTAATAGCTGTATTGTTTGAATAGGACTGATATGCATTTTGAAGGATTCTTTGCATCGGAAACTCAGGGACTTTTATTTCCTTTGAAATTGAATCAGGATAAGCGGACAGCCATTTTTTTTCATTCATCATTTCATACCCTCCAGCCATATTTACTTACCTTTCATTACTTTGCATGTGAACCCCCATCGACAATCAAGATATTTCCAGTCACAAAATCAGATGCCTTCGAGGCCAGGAAAACCGCTGCCCCTTTTAAATCATCATCACTCCCTAATCTTTTTAGCGGCGTGGAATCCAAGATAGGATTCTTTCCTTGCTCAAGAACCCCTTTCGTCATTTTTGTCAGAAAGAACCCAGGTGCGATTGCATTAACATTGATATTATGCTGACCCCATTTAACAGCTAAATCCTTCGTTAAAGTAATGACCGCCCCTTTACTCGTATTATATCCGACCGTATCGAGCACCCTTGGGTCGGTCCCCCCTAATCCGGCGACGGAAGCGATGTTTATGATTTTCCCATGTCCCTGCTCAATCATGACCCTGCCTGCTGTCTGGCTCATGATAAAGGTTCCGGTTACATTGACATTCATCACCTTCTGCCACGCTTCAAGGGGCATGTCGACGGCCGGTGCCCCCCAGGATGCCCCGCTATTGTTTACTAAAATGTCGATGGCACCGAATTCACGGTATGTTTCGTTAACAACTTCCTGTACATCTGACGGATTGGTGATATCACACTTGAAGGAAAGCGCCTTGACTCCAAGCTTTTCGATTTGCGAAGCAACTTCGTCGCATGCCTCCTTCTTCCTTGAACAAAGAACGACATTTGCCCCAGCTTCGGCAAAACCGGTCGCTATTTGTGCTCCCAATCCTCTCCCTCCACCGGTTATGATCGCCGTCTTTCCAGTCAGATCGAATAAGTCGGTAACTTTCATATTTTCACCTCATGCTTTTGTTGGTATTTACGAAGTTCTATTTTGGCAACTTGTGAGCGGTGAACTTCATCGGGACCATCAGCAAGCCTTAACGTCCGTGCATTTGCCCAATGTGCAGCAAAAGGGAAATCATCGGAAATCCCTGCAGCCCCAAAGCCTTGGATCGCCCTGTCCAGCACATTCAATGCCATATTTGGTGCCACCACTTTTATCATCGCAATCTCCGCCTTCGCTTCCTTGTTCCCGACAGTATCCATCATATAAGCAGCTTTTAAAGTCAGAAGTCTAGCTTGTTCGATTTCAATCCGTGAATCAGCAACCCACTCCATGACCACACCTTGTCTCGCCAATGTTTTACCAAAAGCGACACGATTTTGAATACGCTTACATAATTCTTCAAGTGCTCTTTCAGCAGCGCCGATCAGCCTCATGCAATGATGTATCCTGCCGGGTCCGAGTCGTCCTTGGGCAATCGCAAATCCTTTGCCTTCACCCCATAGAATATTCGTTGCCGGGACCCTCACATTTTCAAAAGTGATTTCAGCATGGCCATGTGGGGCATGATCATAGCCAAACACTGGGAGCATTCTCTCGATTTTGACACCCGGTGTATCCAGCGGTACAAGAATCATTGACTGTTGTTCATGCTTGGACGCTTCAGGATCTGTCTTACCCATGACGATGGCAATCTTGCATCGGGGATCGCCTGCTCCTGAAGACCACCATTTCCGGCCGTTTATGACATACTCATTACCCGTCTTTTCTATCCTGCATTCGATATTGGTCGCATCGGAAGACGCCACTTCCGGTTCTGTCATCGAGAAACATGAGCGGATTTCCCCAGCAAGCAAGGGCTTCAGCCAGCGTTCTTTATGTTCATCTGAACCGTATCTCACCAACACTTCCATATTACCAGTGTCCGGCGCATTACAGTTGAAGATTTCAGGTCCTATCGTCGACCTACCCATGATTTCACAAAGCGGGGCATATTCTAGATTTGTTAAACCCGCGCCATAACCGCTATCAGGTAAAAATAAATTCCATAATCCTTCTTCTTTTGCTCTTGCCGTCAATTCATACAATATCGGGGGTATTTCACTCCAGCGGCTCTTCTGTGCTTCAAGCTGCTTTTTGTATATTGATTCATTTGGGTATACATGCTTTTCCATGAATTCCGTTAACTTCTTTTCCAGATTTTTTACCTTTTGAGTATGTTCAAAATTCAAATTGATTCCTCCTTTTAAACTTACTGACCGGTTAGTATGTTATTACATTTAAAGTATATACACAACATTCAGATTTTTTCAACAATTAGGTCATTTATTTTCCTGTCATTCAAGGCCCTGTATCTGGAATTTTTCGTTCTCACTATATTCCTGTTGTTGGACGGTTGGAAATATACAAACGATTTTCGTACCTTTTTTCAGTTCACTTGTGATGAAAACTTTTCCGCCATGCTTTTCGATGATTCTAAAACAGACGGAAAGACCCAATCCCGTTCCTGATGTTTTTGTAGTGAAAAATGGTTCTCCCACTTTTTGCAGGGAGTTTTCCGGAATACCCTCGCCTTCATCCAAAATGCTAAAAAAAACTTCTTCATTTTTTTCATGTATGCTCACAAAAATATTTCCGCCATTCGGCATCGATTCTATGGAATTTTTTATCATGTTTATTAGTACTTGCTTGATTTGGTTTTCATCAAAGTACATAAAAATAGGTTCTGAATCATAATTTTTATGAATTTGAATATTGTTCAGTACGGCGTTTGTCTCCAACAGCGTCACGACATGGTTGCAGCTTTCCTTTAAATCCTTCTCAAGAAAAACTGCCTCAGCAGGTTTCGATAGCAGCAAAAGTTCATTCAGCACTTGCTCGATTCGATTTATTTCCGAAAAAATAATATCATAGTACTCCAGCTTTTCGGCGCCGCCATCTTTAATCAACTTCACGAATCCCATTATCGCTGTCATCGGATTCCTGACCTCATGTGCAATCCCTGCCGCAAGTTGGGCAGCCGTTGATAATTTGCTTGATGTGATTGCCAAGTGTTCGTTTAGGCTCACAAGCTTTTCCTCCGCATGTTTACGTTCATTGATTTCCGATAATATGCCCACCGTCCCGATGAATTTCCCAGCGTCATCGTAAATTAGTTTAACGAATGCTTCAACCCAACTTGTTCCCTTTTTCGCATTTAGTTTTATGTCCGCGCGAAAATATTTATTCCCTCTATGAAAGGAGTCCGCAAAGGCCTTTAATACGTCTTGATAAGAATTGTTATCCATATGTTTAGAAAAGTGAAGCCCCAGGGATTCATTCACGGTTGCGCCACTCATCGATTTCCATGCCGGGTTTAAGTACAGCCAATTTCCTTTATCATCCGTTTGGAAAATAACCTCATTGAAGCTATTGACCAGTTCCTTAGAGTATTTGGAGATAATGCGATAACGCCCTTCGCTATCCTGCAATAAAGCAATCGTTTTACGGTTGTGATCAAAGATGGCACCCAAACACCAGGCTATGGTTAAAATGACGATTAAATAGATTCCTCCAAAGGCGGAAAACCTGCGTTCTTCATGACCCAGCCACCCTATATAGGGCAGTATCAATATGAAAAAAAGGGCAGGGACAATGATTCTTCCCGCATATTTCTTCACTTCTTCCACCTCCTTACCAAAATGATTTATTCTTCATCCGATCGAATTCCAAGTAAGGGGTCAAATTAGCATATCTTCTTATATAGAAATGGTAGAAAAACTCACTTATAGGTAAATTTCAACATTTTATCCATGATTCCTGCAAACAACCCAAAAAACCTTCCCACGGGTGGAAAGGTCACAGTTAAATTTAAATCATTTACCCAATGATGACGCGTTCTTTTGGATAATGGAAATTTTCCGTAACTTCTTTATGGCCTATGATATACAGGAGGGAGGTTATCCCGACACGGCCAATGAACATAATGATCATAATGACAATTTTACCGGTATTGCTGAGGTCAGGCGTGATTCCCATCGAAAGACCGACTGAACCGAAAGCCGAACATACCTCAAAAATGATCTGCATCAAAGTAAAATTTTCGGTAATTGATAAAATGAATACCGCCATTATGCACAGAAGGGATCCCATGATCATAACTGCTGTCGCTTTTCGGATATCATCGGGATGAATCTCCCGTTTGAACACTTTAATGGAACGCCTTCCTCTCATGAAACTCCATAAGAATAGAATCATGATGGCGAGTGTAGTTGTCCGGATTCCTCCCCCGACTGAACTTGGGGATGCTCCAATGAACATCAATATGCTCATCAATAAAAGGGTCGGTTCCGAAAAGTCACTCACATTCATCGTTGTTAACCCGCCGCTTCTCGTATTGGAGGACATAAATAAAGAGTAGAAGAACGATTCATGCCAGCTCTTCCCTTTAAAGAATCCGTTTATTTCCAGCAGGTAAATCAAGATCGTTCCCCCGATTATAAGGGAAAAGAAAGTGACTGAGGTCAGCTTCGTGAACAAAGAAAAATGAAACTTATAAGTTCGGGCTTTATTGGACAAAAACTCTTTCAGCTCAATCAAGACAGGAAACCCAATGGCGCCAAGGGTAAGCAGGATAAACGTAATGAACTGTACAAAATAATCGTCTTTAAATGGAATCATCGAAATACCGGTAATATCAAAACCAGCATTCGTGGTGGCACTTACGGCTAAAAATAAGCCATTTAAAAAGGCTTCTTTCCAGGTTGGAAAATAATTCAGAAAGTAAATGCCTAAAACGAGAGCGCCAATCATTTCAATTACGACAAATATTTGAATGATTTGGATCAATAATTTAACAAGGCCCGAAAGATTCGATTGGTTTTGATCAGTCATGATCAATTGCCTTTCCTTCAAACCGATTTTCTTGCCCACTATAAGCCAGAAAAAGGTTCCGAGTGTCATGATGCCAATACCGCCAAATTGGAGAACGAACATTAGAATGAAATAGCCTACCTCATTATACACTTCGGGCAAACTAACAACCGTTAGACCTGTCACACTAACTGCACTTACGGCTGTGAATAAAGCATCCATGAATTTTAATTCTACGCCTGGCTTAAGAGCAACCGGCAAACTCAACAGTATGGTCGAGATAGTGACGGCCAAAAAATAATAACCGACAATAAGCTGAGCTGGTGTTAACTTTGATAATATTTTTTTGATAGCAAACATAAAGAGTTTCCTTTCTTACTCCTATATAGTTATGTGGATCACATAACCATTAAAAATCTAGTTTACCCTTTTTTCATTCTTTTTTCCATTCTCTTTTAAAACTGACTTACTTACAACAAAAAGGCAGGTTTACCAATAAGTTTGATGCTGCTCATATAAGTAAAACTCCACATTCTACTCATACTATAATTACAGCGGCAAAAGCCGTTGAAAAAGTAAAGGGGAGATTCAAAATGGCTAACAGCAGTAACAACCTTCTTGTTCCTGGAATCGAACAAGCATTAGAACAAATCAAATATGAAATTGCATCAGAATTCGGTGTACAATTAGGTTCCGATACTTCAGCACGTGCCAATGGTTCGGTTGGAGGAGAAATCACGAAACGCCTTGTTCAACAAGCACAATCTCAACTTAAAGGTCAATAATTCCTATCACAATTGAATATCCATGGCTAAGAGTCCAGCTGCATGCTGGACTCTTTTTAATCATTATGTCCATTTCCGTTTCCATTATTGCCTTTACCCCCCCTTTTCGGCTTATCCCAATCTTGCTTATCTTGTTTATTTTGCTTATTCTGTTTAGCTTGCTTCTGTTTAGCTTGTTTTTTTTTATTGTCGTGCTTTATATGATCATTATTATTATTATTACTTTCTTTGGCTGATGAAACTTTTTTCACATCGGACTTTTTAGCATTCTTTTCATTTTTCTGCATGTTCTTCGTTTGATTGCTCTGGTCGCTATCGGATTTACCTTTTGACTCGTTGCTTTTTTCTTTGTATCCATTTATCGCATTCCGTTTTCCAATTGTATCTTCCCGTTCGGTTTGTTCCTTAATTTTGACAGTTTTTGTTTCCTTGTTTTTTTGTTCTGCCGGTTTGGCTTCATTGGCCGGCTTTTGCTTTATTTCAATTTCATTAATCTCTTGTTTTTTTTCTCCATCCGATTTGTTTTCCGTGCTCAGCGTTACGCTCTTCTCTTTCGGGACAACAACCTTTTCCTCGACTTTTTTATCTGGCGCTGGAGCAGGCTCCCTCTTATTGACTTTTATCTTATCTTTATCTTCATTCAACTTCTTTTCGAGATACATTCCCGTGGATATGCCTTGTTCCCTTGCTTGCTTCCGATCGCTTTTTGTTCCCTGGATCACTTTCATTTTTGTGTTAGAAACATTATCCTGAGATATTTCTTTTATCTCTTCTTTTAAATTCTTATCCAGTTCTTTATTTTTTTCCAATAACGTTGTGGAAACGACAATTTGTTTATTTCCTTTCAAATAACCAAGTTGCTTCGTCGTTACCACGATTCGGTTTGTTACCGTCTTTATATCCTTGCCTTTCCAATCCTTCAGCTGACCAATCACAAGCTTGCCGTCTTCATTTAAACCGGTAAGTTTGAGAACTTCTAAATCATCGTCAAGCTCCAATTCAATGCTTGGATTCACATCTATCGTCATATAAGCCGACACAGGACCAGAGAAATAGGAAGGAAGAATAGAAAAGAGAATCAAGAAGGTGGAGGCAATGCTTAGCACGGCCGTTTTTTTGAAAGATGAATGAAAATTGGAAAAGGCAAAAGTGAACTTTTGTTTAGCAGGTGAAAAAGTGATTTCCTCACCCACTTCATATACCCGTTCCTGCCTTTTGGTTTTCAGAAATTCACCCTCGGGGGTCAATAGGGTTACAAATCGCTTATTAACTGAAAGAATAACTCCTTTTTTCATCCATCGATAGCCCCTTTTATATAATCATTCAAATACAAAAAATCTCCGTTTATTATGATTGCCACAGCAATGATGTATTTTCTGTTCCGTTCAATCGTTTTTCTGCTCACTTCCACTTTTCCCTCAAGCTGTTTTACGGGCAGCCGCTTTTTTGCAAACAGGATTTCTTTCAGTTCGTCATCTTCCATTAACAATTTAGCGATCATAATAGCTCCCTTCCTGGCATCTGCATGTTTGGGAGAGTTTTCAACTAAATCCTCAAATGACAGACCAAAATCCTCTAGATGGCTTATATAAAGCTGAATTTCTTCTTTTCTTCTTTCCGATTCCTTCTGCTTCTCGTATTCATTGATGGAATTTTCATTATCGATATATAAATGGCTTTGCTCATTATCATCATTCAGTGATAAATCCAATAGGATTTCTTTTTGTTTGGACTGGCTTCTTAAATAATCTATAACCCTTCGTTTAACGAGGGTTTCGGCAAATGCCAATAAAGATCGGCCTTTTTCCGGGGAATATTTATCGATTGCCTCGTTAAAAGCAATCATTCCAATACTGAATTCATCATCTGATTCGTATATGTAACGTTTGCAAACCGATGACACTGTTTTTGCAATAAAAGGTTTGAATGACTCTATGGTATCATTACGAAGGCTAATATCGCCTTGTTGAATTTTCAATACGGTTTCTTCTAAAGAACGCTTTTTTTTGAATGCTGTAAACAACAATCCAAGCATTTGCTCACCTCGCTCCTGTTGAACATAAAATACGCATCAACATACTTATCTTAAGCGGAGGGAGTCTAAAAGACAGTACCAAAAGAACTATTTTTGCGATAAAAATGAAATCACATAATATATCAACATGATAAAATACTTAGTTTTTTCTCGTTTATTACAGTGCAATTACAGTAGAATATCTTTTTCCGGATTTTTGTCCAATACAATGGGACAATTGTCATTTTTATAACCGGAATTTAATATTCACATCTTTTAACATATCATACGTAAACATCCCTGCGCTTTTGAGGGTCATATCCATAAATCATTAAAAAGCAAAAAAAATAGGCGTGACCAGCACGCCCATTTTTTTAAGCTTCCTGTATTTTTTTCTCTTCTTTCGCTTTTTTTTCTAGTTTGCTTGAGATGATCCATGCACCTGCTGCAATTCCAATCAATACGGTCCAGAAAATCGATTTCCAAAGAGTTGATTCAGGGAAATGATGATCGATGACAGCCAGTGAAGGGTGTGCAAGTGTGTGTACCGCCAACTTCACTCCAACCCAACCCACGATCAAAAATGCAGCCGTTTCAAGGGAAGGACGCTGATGAAGCAACTTCACGAATGCATTTGCTGCAAATCGCATAATGATCAATCCAATCATACCGCCGAGGAACATGACAGCGAATTGCCCTCCGTCAATACCGCCGACTTTCATCCAGCCTGTTGCAGGAAGTGTAACAGCCAGTGCAACGGCAGCCAGCATCGAATCGATTGCGAAAGCTATATCAGCCGCTTCAACCTTTACCACCGTCATCCAGAAGCCGGATTGCTTTTTAGGTTTCGTGATTTCCTTCTCACCTTTACCAGCGTATTTTTTGTAAATGTGCTGAAAAGCAATGAAAAGTAAATAAATCGCACCGATCGCTTGAACTTGCCACACCTCGACAAGAAAGGAAATAAGGAATAAACTTGCAAAGCGGAAAACAAAAGCTCCCATCAGACCATAAAACAAGGCTTTTCGCTGTTGTTCTTTTGGCAAATGCTTAACCATGACAGCCATGACGACTGCATTATCCGCAGCAAGTATCCCTTCCAATCCAACCAAGATAAGAAGGACCCAGCCATATTCCAATAATATTGATACTTCCATCCATTCAACCTCCAATAGTTAGTATTTCCTTCCTATTGGCATTGGCAAAATAAAAAGACCTCTGCCATATAGGCAAAGGTCTTGCTGAACATGAAATCATGTCAACAAAGCCGATGAATGTTTAACATTCACGTAATGACGACTTTGTTTTAGGGCGAACCCTAACGCTACTCCCCTTTGAAAAGGAAAATCAGTTATTAAGTATATTAATAGTATACGCGCTCGTTATGAAAATAACAATCTTTTTTATAAATAGATCTCATTTTCGGCTTCCTTTGGATAATTTAATCAATCGCAAATATTCTTTACCGAAACGAATCCAGTTCGGTTTCGCAGAAAAGTAGTTCTGAAACAGCGATAAAAAACTCGTGTATTTCCCTTCATATGGATACCATTGTATTTCTGTAACATTTTTACCTTTATCGATCATGATCGCTTTTTCATGGCAGAAAATCTTCAATCCATGCTCGCCATGATAGCGGCCAACCCCACTTTGTTTGGCACCGCCAAATGGTAAATGATGATTAGCAACCGTTATCAGCACATCATTGATCGTCACCGCTCCTGTTACTAACTGAGACGCAATTCTGCTTGCTTTTTCCCTATCCATCGTCCAAACGCTGGAATTGAGTCCATATTCACTTTCATTTGCCAAGGCGATCACTTCTTCCTCCGTATCAAAAGGCACAACAGGCAACACGGGTCCGAACGTTTCTTCTTTCATGATTTTCATGGAATGATCGACATTGGACAGAATCGTCGGCGGAATGAAATGGGTCTGTCCCGTTTTCCACTCTTTCGGAGGTGTTCCGGTTTCAAGTACGGCCCCCCTATTCAGTGCATCCTCCAGTTGTCCAGCCACAATATCAACTTGTGCCGGGAAAGTCATTGAACCGATATCATCCTTTGATTGCACCCCCTGCCTCATTGACTTCGTTTTTTCTTTAAGAAGCATGAGAAAATCCTTATAAACTGGACGTTCCACATAAACCCTTTCAACACTCATGCACACCTGCCCGCTATTTGTGAAAGCCCCCCAAAGAGCCCCGTTCACAGCCCGTTCCAGGTTAGCATCATGCAGAACGATCATCGGATCCTTCCCGCCAAGCTCCAAAGTCGTTGGGATCAGTTGTCTTGCTGCAACCTCACCAATCATTCTTCCAGTCCTTACAGATCCAGTAAAAAATATATAATCTGGTTTTTGCTCAGTTAATGCCGCACCCAATTCTTTCCCTCCATGGGCAAACTGAATAGTTCCTTCCGGGAAACCAGCTTCAAGAAACAGATTTTCGATGCACACCCCAACTAAAGGAGTTACCTCTGATGGCTTGGCGATGACTGCATTTCCCGCCGCCAGAGCATTAAGAATGGGTACCATGGAAAGCTGCAGCGGATAATTCCAGGGTGAAATAACGAGAATCGTTCCACGGGGCATATAATGGATATAAGATTTTTTACCAATTAACATGAGCGGAGTGGTGACCTTCCGTCCGGAAAGAGTTTTCACTGCATGTTTCTCAATATGCTTGATTGCATCAATGGTTGGCATGATATCAGCAACCAGCGCTTCAATTTTCACTTTTCCCGTATCTTTTGAAATGACTTCAGCTATTTCATCCATTTTTTCAACCATCAATAAACGAAGACGTTTCAAATAGTGCAGCCGTTCCTTGATGGGAAGATTCGACCATGCTTGGAACGCATGTCTTGATTTCTTATATATAAGAGGAATCGCCTTCAATGGCGTTGGGACGATTTCCGCAATCTTCTCACCTGTTGCCGGAGAAAACACTTCCAACTTGTCATGTATTTCTTCCATAACTACTCCCCTTGCTTTACCTTATTTTAATTGGTACTGCCCTTCATTTTGCTGCATTACCTGAAATGCAGCAAAACTTCTGTGCAGTGTGCTGTCAAAACGCCCTTTCAAGTGAAATTAATATAGATCTATCCCACACCTTAATATGCCAGGACGGATTGATAAAAGCGCCTGACTACTGTTCATAAACTTCACTAAACGTACGAGGTTTTTCACTCAACCCTCTTTATATAATGCCAGAGACGCAGCAGCCTGTATAATATAATCGATTGGAACCAAGTTCACAACCGGTTCCCTCTCTTCATATAATTCCTGCCCGATTCCCTGCCATATGATTGTTTTGTCACATATAACCTTAAATAGTAATCTTCCAGACATAATAGCACGGACGAAATGGAATATATAGTAAAAAAATTTCATAATTAAAAGGAGTATTCATGTTTGCTATCGAAGGTTATGTATAGGAATCCGAATTCGGCTATAAATCCGGCAGACAAGTTTATCGGTTTTTGTGTTTAATATTGGGTAATGGAGGATAAATTCATATTATCGAATAAAAATTATTATCTATATAACCGATTTTCCGTTACTATATAAGAAGGCGATTTTTTCGCGCATACATATTTGAGGTGAGCGCACAAGTGAAAAGAATAATTAAAGCATACGACTTCCCTATTTTCATCGCTGTCGTATTACTCTGTTTGTTTGGTTTAGTCATGATTTACAGTTCGAGCATGATCACTGCTGTCGCTCGATACGGCTGGCCCATGGATTTCTTCTTTGAGAAACAAAAAACGGCCTTTCTCATTTCATTCCTGGCAATGATTGTAACGATGATTCTTCCTTATAAGATGTACAAAAACAAAATGTTCTTGATGTCTATGATGTTTGGAATGGCCGGTGTCCTTTTGCTGCTATTTATCTTCGGCCATACAGCAGGAAATGCCACAAGCTGGTTCAAATTAGGGACAAAATCGATCCAACCTGCAGAATTTTCGAAATTAGCCATTATCATTTATCTGGCAGCCATTTACGGAAAAAGGCAGGATCGAATCAATAGTATTGATAAAGCCGTCATCCCCCCGATTTTCTTTTTGGTATTCATCTGTTTTTTAATCGGAATACAACCTGACTATGGAACGGCAGCGGTCATTTTCCTGATCTCAAGTACCATGATCATTTCATCCGGGATGTCCTTTAAGAGTATATTCAAACTCTCTTTAATCACTGCGATATTCGTTGCCATATTTGCATTAGGAGTTCTCGTGACAGGAAATTTCTCATCCGTTCTTTCCGACAATAAGGTGGCTCGTTTTACGGGGTTTGCAGATCCTTTCGGAACGGCAGGAGAAAGCGGGTATCAACTCGTCAATTCATTATTCGCGATAGGGTCCGGCGGCCTTACTGGAGTGGGACTTGGTGACAGTGTACAAAAATACGGGTATCTGCCTGAATCACATACCGATTTCATCATGGCTGTCATTGCGGAAGAGCTCGGGATATTCGGAGTGGGATTCGTTCTATTGACACTAGGTTTTATCGTCTTAAGGGGATATGTACTTTCAGCAAAATGCAAAGATCCATTTGGAAGTCTTTTATTGATCGGCATCTCATCCATGATCGGCATTCAAGTCGGCATCAACGTTGGCGGAGTGACTGGACTTATCCCAATTACAGGGATCACCCTACCATTCATCAGTTATGGAGGATCCTCCTTACTGTTGCTCATGCTATCAATGGGCATATTCCAAAATGTCGTAATGCGAATGAATTTACTTGAACAGCAGGAAAAGGTCGTGTCCATCCCAAAAGATGAGGTTGCGTCTTCAAAATAAACGATCAAATCCTTTCCCCCCTGACATTTCGTTCATGTCAGGGGGTTTTTCATTCTCTGTGAGGTTATGGAAGTTCATATGAAAAAAACAGGCAGTCGAAACCGACCGCCTGTTTTTTCATTTATAATGGATACCGATTTTCGTAAAGCCAGCAATCAAACTGAGCAAAGGACAAAGTAAGCAGAAGAATGCAAATGGGGCATATTCAAGGGTTGAAACACCCAATACCTGCGTTAAGAATACACCGCATACACCCCAAGGAACCAGGGGGTTCACAACTGTTCCCGAATCTTCAAGTACCCTTGCAAGCGTTTTGGGCTGCAAACCTAAATCTTCATATTTTTGCTGAAATGCTTTCCCAGGCAGTAAAACTGACAAATATTGTTCACCGACAAGGAAATTCACGCTGACCCCAGCAAATACGGTAGCGGAAATCACTTTAGCTACACTCGTCAATGAATCCTGGACCGCATTTAAAATCGAAGGGATGACACCCAATTCGAACAATAGTCCGCCCATGGCCAATGCCAACAACACCATCGAAACGGAGAACATCATACTTTCAATCCCGCCCCGCGATAAGATTGAGTCAAGTTGATCCATTCCACTCTTAAGTACAAATCCGCCGTATAAGATATCTGCTAGTTTTGCAACCGTCAAACTTGGCGTTTGTATGAAAGCAATGATGGCCGCCGAAATGATCCCTGCCGACAATGTCGGAATGGCTGACACCTTTTTCAAAGCCATGACAAGAACGATGACAAACGGAATCAAACTCCATATGCTTATATTCGTTTCCATTTCCAGGGCTTTGGTCATGGCTTCGATTTCCTCAACACGGGCCACTTTTAAATTCGGTGAAAGGAAGTAAAAGATGATAAGCGATATCAAAAAACCTGGAACCGTAGTCCAAAGCATATTTTTAATATGTTCAAATAATGATACTCCAACCGTTTCCGAAGCAAGGTTTGTCGTGTCGGATAATGGAGACATTTTATCCCCAAGAAATGCACCGGAAATGATTGCGCCTGCTGTGATCGCCAACGATAAATCCATTGCCGCCGCCATGCCTATGAAAGCAACACCGATTGTGGCTGAAGTTGTAAGTGAACTCCCGATACAGAGCCCCAGGAGCGAACACACCAGAAATGTGACCGCATAGAAGGATTCACCTGAAATCCAATCAAACCCATAGTACATGATGGTAGGAATCGTTCCGCTTGCCATCCAGATCGAAATTAACATTCCAATGAAAAAGAATATATAGATGGCCCCCATGCCTGAAACTGCACCTTTGACTATAGCCGCTTCCATAATCGAAAATGGCAGCTTCTTGATCTTTCCATAAACAAATAGAAATAGGATAGCCGCTATTATTGGAATATGGGGGGCAAGTCCATAATGTATGATACCAGTTGCAATAATAAAGAAAAGAATGGCCAAAACCCCAATTGCTTCAGGTAAGGAGAGTTTTAGCTTTGCATCTTCAAGACGCATGATGTATTTCCCCGCTTTCAATGTTGTATATTCTCTGAGGTAAGGATCGGATCTTTTCACTCCTCATAATTACTGAAACGCTTTTAAGCACTAAAGTTACTAGCTAAATATAAAGGAGTTTCAGGAGATTGTCAAAGGAATAATAATCTATTTTAGTAGAATGCGATTCTTTATTTCCTTTTTATCACAAAACGAAAACCCATACTTCGCTTCGTATAGGTTAAGCCTAGTATACCCTAAGATATAAATCCTCCTCTTTGCTTAGCCCCCAAATAAGGCCCTGTCTTAATCCAATACCGATGTCCCTACAATTCTTTCAGTTATTGTCGTAGTCCACCTAAATGAACAGCAAACCGTTCCTGATCATAGATAATTTGGCTTTTAACTATGATTCCTGTGCACCGAAGATTTAGATTTTAAATTTCATCAACTGCTGCATTCGAATGTGTAATTACACAAATCCTTTTATTATAATCTTATTTTGATTTATAGCGGATTTTTGCAATTGATACTATTTGCGACGCATTTTCCTGGGCTTACACCTTGATTCAAACGCCATCCAAACCTTTTAAACTATCTATTTTATTAATTTACCTTTACCTTTAACATAGCCTTAAATAAAAAAAGCCTACATCTCCTCTTTTCAAAAAAAGGTTAATGTTATACAATAAGTTTGTTAAGTATTTCACAAACTTTCGTTGAAAAGTATCCATCCAAGAAGGATGGATACTTAGAAGGCTACATTAACAAGGATATATAGATAGGTAATGTAATTAAAGATAGAATGGTACTAATTACAAATGAAGATGCTGTTTCAGTTGATAACGAATCAAATCTACTTGAAATCATTGCCGCTACAGCAGATCCTGGAAATGATACTAGCAAAATAGCTTTAATTGTATCTGCATGATCAAGGCCAACTAGATGAGCAACCAGAATCATATATAATGGAATAGCCACAACTTTTAAAATGGAAATGCCAAAAGCAATTGGTCGTAAGCTAATCTTACGGATACCCACGGTTACACCTACAGCAAATAATGCAACCCCAGATGTCACTGACCCAATTTGATCGAGCGCATTTTTTATGATATCCGGTGCCTGGAACCCTAATAGTGTTAATACAACAGCAAGTAAGGGAATACATGCAAGCGGTTCGCTAAGACCATGCAAAACGATACCCATAATGTTTGTTTTTTCATCTTTAGATTTACCCAATCTGGATTGTCCGACCGTACCAACTATTGTTGCTAATGGATCCAGAAGGGCATTCACCACAATACCCGTAATCGCAATAGGTATAGCTATCTCTTGCGCCCCAAACAAACTGCCTAATACAGAAATCCCCATAAAAGCAAAGGCGGGCTGAGTTGCGTTTAATGAAAACATAGATGCTGCAGTTAAATCGTATTTAAACACCAAACGAGCCACTATTAAAAGGATAATGTAAAAGCCAATAACACCAATGGTCATAGTTAAGAAAAATGACCATTGATTAATTAAGGTTTGTTTTGAGGTTGTTGTAATCCCAATGAATAAGTGTGCAGGTAAAGCAAATTTTGTAACTAACGTATTAAGCCCTTTGGAGGATTCTGAATTGAAAATTTTAAAATAGCCACCCAAATAACCAATAATAATTGTAAAAAAGATTGGTATTAATGTTAAAAATATATTCCCAATATTCACTAGAGATGCACTTCTCTTTCCAAAAAATTGTCCAATTTAAAAGATTCTACTAAGGCTGACTTATACGGAGATTCCCCTAAAACGGATCCCCTTTCTTTTGAGACAACAAAATATGCTGGCTTTATTTCCCATGAATAGTTTTGTACTCCGGCTTCCACATGGATTCTGTTATTGCTTTTTCAATATCTGTTATATCCGCTTTCGCAATTCCTTCTTCAATGGCTGTCTTTGCCACTTCAATGGCTACAGATTTAGAAACCTCTTGCAATTGTTTGATTGAAGGGAGTAAAGAAGCACCATGCTTACTGCTATCCGATAATCTTGAAACAGCAGATGAGGCTGCTGCAAGCATGCCCTTAGAGATTTTTGTTGCTTCTGCGACAATTGCACCAAGTCCAAGTCCTGGGAAAATATATGCATTATTAGATTGTCCGATTGTATAAATCACATCATTATAGTCAACATCATCAAACGGGCTTCCTGTCGCTATTAAGGCTTTACCTTGAGTCCAATTTATAAGGTCTTCAGGAACAGCTTCCGCTAAGGAAGTCGGATTTGACATCGGCATAATAATAGGATGTTCCACGTGCTTTGCCATTTCTTTTACAACTTCTTCTGAGAAAGCCCCTGCTTGACCAGAAGTGCCGATTAAGATGGTTGGTTTAACCTTTTTTATTACCTCTAATAATGGAATAATTCCTACTTCATTCCGATCCCATTCCTCGACTTCTTCAGCTTTTCGGCAATACGACTTTTGGAATTTCAAAACATCTGGAATGTCATCTATCAACAATCCACGATAATCGACGGCCCAAAAGTTACCATATGCCTCTTCTCTGGAAACGCCATCTAGGATCATGGCTTCAACCATTTGATCAGCATTACCGATTCCTGCTGCACCTGGACCAAAAACAACAACCCTTTGTTCCTTTAAAGGAACACCAGTCACTTGTAAGGCAGACATTACGGCGGCTAGTGTTACTGCACCTGTACCTTGTATATCATCATTAAAAGTGAGAATTTTGTCGCCATAATTATCGATTATATTTCGTGCATTTATATTTCCAAAGTCTTCCCAGTGAAGTAATGCCCTTGGGAAGAAGGCTTGAGACTTTTTAACAAATAAATCAATGAATTCGGTGTATTCATCACCGCGAACACGCCCAAACCTGTTACCAATATACAGTGGATCACTAATCAGGCTTTCATTGTCGGTCCCAACATCCAGGACAATAGGTAGCACCCTGCTTGGATCAATTCCCGCAGCTGCTGTGTAGACTGCCAATTTGCCAATGGCTATGTTAATTCCACCAACTCCCTGATCCCCGATTCCAAGAATACTTTCAGAATCTGTAACAACTATTAAATCGATATCATCAGATGAAAGGTCCAGGTTTTTAAATGCATCTTCCATTCCCTCCATATTATCAATAGAAAGGTATAGACCTCCTGGACGGTGATATTCTTGGGAGTACTGTTGAATAGCCTCTCCTACAGTAGGTGTGTAAATGATCGGCAGTATTTCACTTAGATGGTCTTTAAGTAGACGGTAAAACAGTACCACGTTCCTATTAAATAAATCATATAACATTCCATTCTTCCGAATATTGCTAGGTTGAGTGGAGAATTGTTCATAAGCTCTTTTTACTTGTTCCTCAAGAGTAAGCACCTGGGATGGTAGCAAGCCTACCAATCCTAGTTCATTTCTTTCTTCCTTAGTGAAAGCAACCCCTTTATTAATAAAAGGGTTTGACAGAACACCTTTTCCTCTTAAAGTTGTTTCCAAGCCCTTTTTTGTCTTTTCATAAGCTGTCATAGACGTTCCCTCTTCCTAAAAATGTATATTTAAAAATGATCATTACCAGGCAATAGAGTATATTCTTCCCTGGGGAAGTGTAATTACTAAAAGAAAACTGTAAAAAGGAAAATAAATATACAGCACATAAAAACTTAAATATTTCCTCATTACTGCTTATTTGTTCAATCTTGTGAAAAATTTATAAATAACTCAATCGCCAGTCTATATCTTAGTAGTCATTTACGGAGGACACTAGCTTATTTAACTAATTTTAGTATTATGTAATTAAAAAAAGTAAGCAGCCATTTGACTGCTTACAGATAACGTTGAATAATATGGCTCTTGTCATCATTAAATTTGTGTTGGGAGACTGGTCGGCCTACGGTTCCATAGATTACCTTAACATCAAGGACACCGATATCCTTCATGAATTTTAAATATTTCCTTACTGATACCCTGGATATACCCGCCACATTTACGACTTCCTCTGTTGAAAAAGGAGCATTTTTAAATACCTGTATTACATTCCATATAATCTTTAGGGTATCTTGAGCTAATCCTTTCGGTAATTCCTCTGGTAAATGAATTTCTTCTTGATGCAAAATTCGATAATCCAATTCTTCTTGATTTAGCATATTTTTATCTTGAATAAAATCTGATTTGTTCCGATATGCTGATAAGGCCGAGTTAAAACGTTCAAATTCAAACGGCTTAATTAAATAATCAACAGCACCCAGTCTCAATGCTTTCTGAATCCTCTCAATGTCCGACGCAGCAGAAATGACAATAACATCTATCTCTTTTTCACTTTCTCGAATTTGTGAGAGTAAATCGAGTCCATTTTTCCCAGGCATGAAAATGTCTAATAGAACTAACCCTATTCTTTGATTTTCCAATACATTCAGAGCTTGATCCACTGAGGAACAGACAGCAGCTAATTCGTAGCCATCGACTTGATTCAAATAGCGCTTATTGAACTCTGCAACCATCGGGTCATCTTCTACGATCATTACCTTAATCATCCTACATCATCCTTGCTTTGTATGGTATATAAACCACAAACGTTGTTTCTTGACCTTCTTTTGAACTAATATTGATATCTCCGCCTAGCTTATCCAGGCTTGCCTTAACCAAATATAAACCAATCCCCCTGTCCTCTCCTTTTGTTGTATATCCTTTTAGAAGGATATGATTAAGATTGGCATCAGATATTCCCTGTCCAGTATCATGAACTTCAATAGTTAAAATATCATCTGCATAATCAAACTTTAATTCAATTCGTTTAACGGGCCTTTTTTCCACTGCTTCTATAGCATTGTCAATCAAATTTCCTATTATTGTAATTAGCTCATGAGTAATAGCTGCATTTTCTGGTTCTGGCAATTGGAAGTCAGAGGATAATGCCAGCTTAGCACCTGCTTCCCTGGCATAACTTAGTTTTCCAATTAAAAAGCCGGCTAGTACTGGATCTTTAACGGTTTTGGTAATAAAGCCAATCTCGTTTTCTCTGTGGTCAACAAGGTCACTAATATATGCTGCAAGCTGATCATAATAATGCATATGCACCATACCAAGTATTACATGAAGTTTGTTCATGAATTCGTGCGACTGGGCCCTTAACGATTCAGCATATAAGCGGACTCCAGTCAGCTGTTCCGCCAGCAGATGTATTTCTGTTTTATCACGAAATGTAGCCACGGCCCCTACGATTTCATCCTTCACAAATACTGGTACCCTATTCACTAGTAAGACACTATCTTTTAAATCCTGCTCTTTATCTAATTCGACTTTTCCGGTCTCAAGAATTCTATCCAGGTTTGAGTCAGGCATATAACTAGTTACCTTTTTACCCGTTGGATTTTCATTAATACCCGCTTTTTTAAATATCTTTAAAGCTGCTTTGTTTACGAGAGTAATGGTTGAACTCTGATCTACCGCTATGATTCCCTCCCGAACTGATTGTAAAATGGCATTTCGCTCTTTTAAAACCTTCGCAATAGCAAAAGGTTCCAGCCCAAATAATATTTTCTTAATATACCTTGCCAAAAGTATTGCGCCGGCAATTCCAGTTAATATTCCAAAAACGGTTCCTACATAAATATTAAAACGGCTTTTTAAAACAGCATCATGAACTTTTTGAAGAGAAATACCGACCACCACTGCTCCAATTTGATTATCCTCTGAATCATAAACAGGGGTGAAAGAACGCAAAGATCTGCCTAAAGTTCCTTTGGAAATAGAAATGTGCTCTCTACCTCTTAATACATCTTTCTCGTCCCCTCCAACAAATTTTTTTCCTATTTTACTTGGATCGGGGTGGGTTTTCCGGATTCCATTATTATCGATTATTACTACAAATTCTACATCTGTCGATTTTTTTATCCTATTGGTAAATTGCTGAACTTCCTGATTGTTCTCACTTCCACTTAACGCTTCGATTACAAGCGGCGTTTGTGCTGCCATGCGTGCTACGTTTACTGCTTTTTCCGTCTGGGTCTTCTCTATGGTATCCGCAACTGTTTGGCTAATGAGAATATCTGTAATGAATAATGATAGGGCTACTACCCCACACACCAGTATCATAATAGTAAACTGTAGACTCCATTTCCCTTTTTTCACTTCTACACACCTCTTTGGTCTAAAAACTCTATTCTTTAAGGAAGATACTTTTATGTTAAGTATGTTCATTTTGCTTACATCACACAATTATTCGGTACTTTATCAAGTTCCAAAAAGATAGCCAAGTGATTTAAATCAAGTGAGATAAGATATATATAGCCTAACCATTTGCCAATGGTATCCTTAAAAATATTGATTCATCTGCAATATTTTCCAAATAATAAAACAGACTATACCTTCGTAGGCTAGGATATAAATATTCAAAATCTTAATCGCACCGTCATTATTCTCCTTTCATATCTTTACCCTACATACCTCGGTAGTTCAATATAAGATATTTTTGCTATACTCCTCCTGCACCAGGGTTAATGCCACAAGTTTTCTATTAGTATTATTTAGTTCATAAGAAATTTAGCGGAATATCCCAGCTATTTTTACAATGCTAAAAGTTACTACGATTTTCTTATTTAACCTTTCCAATTAGTTACTATTTAATTTTCAAAAATACAGCTGACTAACATCTTCTATCTCTCTGTTTCCGTTTATCTAAAATCGACATGTTTAAAACAGGGGGAATGATTAAAATACCCGCATTTTCAACCAAATCAAAAAAGTAATTAAGAAAGTACGCAAGGTTTAGAATTAGTCATCAATTGTGTAAAATGGCCTAAACATAGAAAAGATCATTTAATTACTAGAGATATGTTATTGATTATGAAAAAAGGTTCAGTAATTGTAGACAACAGTGCGGATGTAGACGGTGCAATTGAAACCTATAAATCGAAAATACATGCAAATCCTACATATGTATTTATAACATCAGTCTTTATTTTTTATATTACTTTTATCTGGAATCTGTTATTTTTTTCACACAATAAAAAGCTTGCAGATTTAGACCCTAAAAGGGGCCTTATACCACAAGCTGAACAACCTCCACTATCCGAAGTTTTTTAGTTATTGATTAAAATGATTTACTTCCCAAATGTCAGGGTTTTCTGATCCAATGTACCAAGCTGATACTCAGCCTAGTGATTTTGTTTTACAGGTTAAGTCGAAGCCCGATTGATTTTTTATCTTCTATTCCAAATTTGATACTTTCCACAATGGGCAGTATATTCCACATAATTTTGTAAGGTCTTTTCATTCCACACCTTTTTAAGTCCATGAGATGAAATAATTCGGTCGATCTCAGCCATGGCACGGTCATGACTTTTCACTTTATTAGTCGATAAATCGGTTACCCATTCTCTCGTATAAAATGGTACAGCCACTATTATCTTATGAGCAGGTACTTCTTTCATTAAAAGCTTAATTCCTCTTTGGTCCAAGGTATCGAGGTAACAGACTCGTCTACTGGGCTCCCCCCAATGCACGACATAACCCATTATGATTATAAAGTCTGCTATTTTGCCAAGCGCTTTCCTTTCTAGACTTTTTGACCAAAAAGGGTCGTCATTTTCCCTAGTGACATCCCCAGATATTTTAATACCATGAGGTTTTAGGAACTTTTTTAGTTCGCCTATGGTACCTTCACCAACCATTTCCATTCAATATAGGCTCCCCTGATACAAAGAACCTTTCTCAGAAAAATCGAATATCAGTTTTAACGAGATATATTAATTATTGATTATGAAGTACCTCCATAAATTTGCTCCTATAGGTAATTTCACAATTAACAGGTAAATATAGCTATGGAAACATGTTTAAGGTACTATCAAAAAACCCTTTCAATATTTATACAATGCTCCAGATAAAGAAAAAAGCCCGTGTATATAACACGGGCTTCAGACTGTAGACAAACTCGATGAAAATCGAGTTTGTCTACAGTCTTTTTATGGCTTTTACAATTTGAACGTTGATTTCCACTCCAGGCACTCGCTTTCCG
>NZ_JAGGQJ010000036.1 GCF_018613325.1 Bacillus sp. ISL-34
AAGGCCGCCAATTGGCAGCCTGCTTATTGAGCTAAGCACCCGTTAGTTCTATAAGGAAAAGTGAACCTTTTTAAACAATCGTGCCCGTTTTTTGCATCGGCTTTTTATTTTTAATCATTTAAACCAACCCTTACGCCAAAACCATAACAACATTACAGAGCCAACTGATACCATAACTCCCAACACTCCAAAATATCCCCATTGCCAAGTAAGTTCTGGCATATATTCAAAATTCATCCCATATATACTGGCAATAAACGTTAAGGGTATGAAAACTGATGTCATAACAGTTAGTGTCTTCATAATTCTGTTCATTCGGTTTGAATTTAGTGAAATATAGTTGTCTCGTATATCTGCCGTCATTTCTCGATTAGACTCAATCATTTCAGAAAGTCTCAATAGATGGTCGTATATATCCATAAAATAGACTCGATCATCTTTTGGGACTATCACTCTCTCCGAATTTAAAATTCTATACAGCAATTCTCTCATCGGAAAAATTGTGCGCCTTAACTTAAGTAACTGGTTTCTTATTTCATAAACATTTTCAATTAAATCTTGATTTGTTTTATTCATTTCTATTTCATTCAATTCATCTTCACTTTTATAAATACTTGGAAAATACTCATCTACAATTTTATCCATTATTGAATAAAAAATGTGGAGAACCCCTTTATTAATAGTGTTTTTATCCTCCATTACTCTTTTTCGAACCATTCCTATTTCACTTGAAGGTGATGAATGGAAAGTAACAATAAAATTGTGTCCGACAAATATATCTAATTCTTCAGGTGCAAGGGAGACTTGGTTTAAAGTGTGTAGAACAAAAAAATTATACCCATCATAATAATCAAGTTTTGGACGCTGTAGAAAATGTAAGCAGTCTTCAATTGCAAGTGGATGGAAATCAAAATGAGTTTTTAAAAGCAGTGCTTCTTCATCATTAGGTGTATCGAAATCTACCCAAAACCATTTAATATCTGAATCATCTAAACGTTTTAATGGTATATCAGTTATTAGTTTTAAATCGTTTGTTACCGCAAAAGTATGAATCATATGTATCGCTTCCTCTTTTAATTGTAAATTAAACACTACCTCTTTGTGTCAGATACAAATTATTATTAATAACATAAAGAATTGGTCTAATATATTATAACTCCTTGTTCAACTAACCTGCCCCTTTAGTTCCACAAGAAAAAGGTTGCCGCAGCAACCCTTTATTAAACTAACGCACCTGTTAGTTCATTAAAGAAAAACAATCCCTCTTATTGGGGTAGTGACAGGGTTTGTGTCATAGACCGCAAAGTAGAGTAGATACAGAGCTTATTAAATTAGCTTTATAATCTATATTCAAAATCATCACATTTCATATACTATCCAGTCTGGAAGTGATCTTGAAAAGCGATTAAATCATCTCTCTTCCCAACTTGCTCACATAATACAACAAAACCATCATTTATTGCGGTATCTTCAGAAATGGCCAGAGCAAAGTAAGATCGTTTCAACACCTTCTGGAGGCACAGTCATTGTACGTATGTAATTAATAATGGTTCGGCACCACACATTAAAGCTTCCCAATTTAAACAGAGGATTTTCTAAAGCACTGAAATTTGCAATTAATAAGCCGTTATACGTAAAACAAACATTAATTGCGTCTGAGAGCATTTCTCTGCATATAAAAAAAGAGTAAGTTATATAAAAATCACTCCTTTTAACATTTATTGTTTGATAGATAAAACTGAGCTAAGGGCCACATACATCTAAACATCGTCAGTATGATAAGTAATCATATTTACAATCTTTTTACTTTCTTCTATCTAAAAAATCACAATTTGTCGATAAAATTGAATTTGTGTCAAAAATACATAGAACAGGGAGAGATAAGTATGTTTAAGAAAACAGCCTTTATTCTATTAGGTGCTACCATATTACTTACTAGCGTAGGAATGGGATCACATACTACAACAAATGAGACCGAGGCAAAAACTATTCCTAAATCATCTGTAAAGAATGTTATTATGATGGTTCCTGACGGTTATTCAACAGCGTATGCTACAAATTATCGCTGGTATAAAGGAAAAGAAAGTGCGATGGATCCATTACTTGTTGGAATGGTACGTACCCACTCTGCTAATACAGAAGTGACTGATTCAGCAGCAGCAGGTACTGCATACGCTACCGGTGTAAAAACAAATAATGGAATGGTTAGTGTTACTCCTCAAGGAAAAGAATTGAAAACAGTTCTAGAAGGTGCAGAGTCCAAGGGAAAAGCCACTGGGCTTGTTGTTACGTCAAGCCTTACTGATGCAACCCCTGCAGCCTTTTCTTCTCACGTTACTGATCGCTCTAACGAAGTTGCTATTCCATCACAAATTCTTTCAAACGATGTGGATGTTATTCTAGGAGGCGGAAAGGACTTTTTCTTACCAGAGAAATTAGGTGGAAAACAAACTAGCCAAAACTTAGTAGAAAAAGCTAAAAAACAAGGTTATCGATATGTGGAAACTGAAAAACAGTTAGCAAATGTGAAAGGTAACAAAGTCCTTGGTTTATTTGCTGATGAAGGAATGTCACCTGAATTAGACCGTGAAACGACAAAAGAACCAAGTCTTACTACTATGACAACTAAAGCCCTAGATACATTGAAAAAGGATAAGGATGGATTCTTTTTAATGGTTGAAGGAAGTCAAATTGATTGGGCTGGCCATTCTCATGATGCAGCACGCGCTATGAAGGATACTGAATCATTTGAAAAGGCTGTAGAGGAAGTTGTTAATTTTGCTAAGAAAGACGGGAACACCCTTGTAGTTATTGCTGGCGACCATGATACAGGAGGAATGTCTGTAGGTGGTTATGATCAATACGATACAAAAGTAGATATATTGCACAATGTCACAGCTTCTGCTCCTTATATTGAGTCGAAATTTAACAAAGATTTTAGTAACGTGAAAGAAGTCGTCAAACAATATACTAAACTAGACCTTAGTGACGAAGAAGTACAACGTATTAAAGATGCAAAACAAAGCAACGGTGATCAACCAATTAAAGATTCAGATAACGTAGCGTACACAATTAGTAATATTATCAGTGAACATGCTTTAATTGGGTGGACTAGCACAGGTCATACAGGTACAGATGTGCCCCTTTATGCATATGGAAAAGGAGCTCAATCATTTAGTGGGCTAAAACAAAACACAGATATTGCTAACTTAATGGCAAAAGCAATGAATGTGAACCTCAAATAGATCTAATTAAAGAGGAACTAAAGATTCAACATTTGACTATAAACGATCATGATCTTTTTAAAATCTTGATTTTCGTTTTAGGAAGTAGCTAAAAAAGCCAAACCCCTGATACGCATGGGTTTGGCTCTTAGTCGTTTTTTATCGTTTATTCACTATTCATACAACCTTTTCCTCTGTATCTACTCTACTTTGCGGTCTATGACACACCCCTGTTACTCTGTTCAATTCATTATCATTTTCTAAAATAATCTTTCCAGTACTCTCTTTAATGAATAATGGTTCGTTAAGTTCCTCCATACTCAAAACGTAATAAAAAGGACTAAACTGTTTCAATAATTCGGGTTCATCAATAAATTTAATATTTTCAAAATCAACAAAAGAAGCAAAAGCTAAAAAAGGATAATGTTCATTAAGCAATATATGCAAATGTTTATTGAAAACTTTAACTTCGACATTTAAAAAATTAGTTGCAAACTGTGGTTCTATGAATTCCAACACTTTTCCGTTATTCCTTTTCATGATACTAAAACATTGCTGTTTAAATTGTTTCCCATCAATTGTTGGTGGCTTATTATGTTTTGCATTATAAAAACCGGTTACTCCTTTAGGAAGTTTCAATAAACATCCACCCGCATTCATAATTTTTATAGCTTATATTCTCCATTCCTTATGCAACTATCCTGCCCCGATAGTTCCATTAGAAAAAGGCTGCCGCAGCAACCCACTATTAATGAAGCACCCGTTAGTTGATTAAGACAAGCTAACCTTATTCAAGAATCGCGCCCTTTTATGGAATAAACTTTCGGAAGATTTGTCTCCAATATTACTTCTTAAGTTGTTGTAAACTATGGCCACAGAAGTTCTTTGATCCATTCGTTATTTTCCATTCGATACAATAAGCGTATATGCTTCCTTTCTCTATCTCCTTGCCAAAATTCCACCTCACTTGCTGTTACTTTATATAAACACCAATAAGGGGCTACTGTATTAGTCATTCGCTCAATTTGCTTTATAAATGATTCCTCTAAGACTTTACTGTCGGGCAAAACTTTACTTTGTTTTCCTAGAAAAGCAATGGCTCGTGCAACTTCCCCTCTTTCTAAAAAATCCTTTGCACTTTGCTCTTTTCCTACCCTCAATGAGGTTCCTCGTATTCGAACTTGCCTTCCAATCAAAGACCAATAAAAAGTTAAAGAAACATTTGGATTCATCTTCAATTGTTGTCCCTTTATACTGTTTTAGCTAGAAGCAAAGTACCATCCATCTTCATCCATATCTTTTAAAATAAATACTCTTGCATCAGGGTGCCCAAAACTATAGATGGTAGAAAGTGTCATGGAGTGAGGTTCATGAACTTCATTCTTTATAGCAATATGAAACCATTCTTGAAAGAGCTCATTTGGTTTGAAGGAACATTTTTAGGGCAAATTTTGGAAATGGCCCTTCCAAAGATTTGAGGTTTCTTAGTAGCTTATGTGTATTCTATATGTATACTCCTTTTCCCTAATTTCAGCGTTCAAGAGAAAAGTAAATTATTTTATTTGATTTTTTTGGGTATTGTTAGACTCTTCCAATAAACGGACTTAATTTGTTTACCAATATAAACGATTTGTCCTATATGATAAGAATAATGGTACATGCTTTTTTCAATCTCTTCAATCACAGTAAGGGGTTTATTACTAAGGTCATTAAAGCACGATTCGAAGAAATGAAAAGTATTTTCAAACCCAATTTCCTTTATATAATTGTACCTTCAAACAGCATCAGTTCCGTGTGAAATTTGCGGTGAGCCCTCTGCCCCAGGCACCCATATGTGTTATTGAGCATATAAGTCCCTAAGCTTTTACCGTACTCTTTTTTGCCATTCACCAACAAATTCAGCTTCATTGTAAGAAAAGAAGTTTTTCAGAATCTCTTCTTGATCATCAAGGAAAAGCTGATCCGCCACCGCTGAAACGAGCTTTGGTATTCCATATCTCATGCCTGAAAGCGCGGAGGCCGAGATACCACAGCTAATTAAAGCCGAATAGTTAAAAGCAAAAAGTCCATGCAGGCGCTTTTTAACCTTTTCATCGCGGCTTGTGAAAGCAAAGCCAGGGCTAAGGTAAGGGTGTGCATCGAGCATATCATTAGATATCTCAGTTGGTACCTTATAACGATCGCCCCAGCGAGCAATATAGCTTTCGACCAGCCTCAACTCCGGACGCAAAGCCGGATCAGTGAGAAGACCAGTGCTGATGATCAGGAAATCGAAGGTGAATTCTCCCTTAGGCGTGGTCACCACGGCACCCTCACCTGTTGCCACTACATCAAGCCATGGTGCACCTAAGTGCAGATTGAAACCAGGCCATGAAGCTGCGCGTTCAAAGGTATCATTGGTCGGTGGTTGATTGTGCTTAAAGAAATGGGCGATAACGGCATATTTATCAGCGTCAGATAAGGCATGGAAACGTTCAATTAGGCCCGACCCCTCCATCTGGCGGATTGGGTTAATTCGCGGCATCTCCTTGCGGCGCACAAATACATGAGCCTCGGCCACACCTTCCCATAATGCGAAATTGGCATTATCAAAAGCTGAGGCCCCGCCTCCCAAAATAGCAACCTTCTTGCCCTTAAGTGCATTAAAATCAATAGCTTCAGACGTGTGGGCATAGAGATTACGAGGTAATTTTTCAGAAATCATTGGAGGCACATGCCATTCGCCTCCACCCTGAATACCAGTAGCCAGAATGACCTTGCGTGCCAGCAACGTGTTGCACAGTGCTCCCGATCCTTCGACATACAATCGGTGAATCCCTTCTTCCGACGGCTCAATGAGCTTCAGCTTCACCTCATTGATGACGGGCAAATTGAGCACCTTCCGATACCAGCGCAAATAGTTCATCCAATCGCCCCGTGGAATCTTCACCACCTCTTCCCAGCCTTTCGGTCCGAATTGCGCTTCCCACCATGAGCGGAAGGTTAGAGAAGGAACCCCGAGGTCAATGGAAGTCAAATGCTTGGGCGTTCTGAGTGTCACCATGCGGGCGTAGGTTTCCCACGGCCCTTCTAGGCCTTCCTGATTTTCATCAATAACAAGGATATTGGATACTCGCTCACGCAAAAGACCAAAAGCTGTGCCTAAGCCGCTTTGGCCGCCGCCAATGATTACTACATCGTAGACGTGACCCTCAGGATGGTGAAGCGGACGCACCCAGTCCGCTCCACCGAACCCAAGATAAAAAAGATCGAGTTTGACTTGTTCATTTAAAGCTTCTAAGCTCATAATTTTTCATTCCTCTCAACATATTATTTGTTGTCAGTTGTCATCCATCGGCCAAACCGACCATTGAATGTTAACTTCCCCGATAGACTTGATAGCCCCATGGTGAAACGAGCAACGGGACATGATAGTGTGAAGACGAGTTATTGATGCCAATTCGCACTGATACCTTATCAAGAAAGGCAGGATCGGATAGTTGCAGTCCCTTTTTCCTGAAATAGTCTCCAATATAAAACAGTAGTTCATACTCTCCAGATTGGATGTTATTGAAGTCGAGAAGGGGATAATCTAATCGGCCATCAAAATTAGTTACGGCGGTGTTTAACAAACGTCTTGTTGATCCTTCCCAACGATAGAGCTCGATGTCTACCTCTGAAGCAGGGTGGCCATGCGTTAAATCTAATATATGTGTAGTAAGTCCCTTCATCTAATCAACATCCTCATTTATATAATTTGATCTTCTATTCTAAATTGAACAATTTGATAGATTTCTGATAAGGCTTGGTCAAATTCTTGTTCTTTTGAATTTTTTAATCGTTCCCTCATCGCTTGAAGAATTTCATCTTTGTTTTTTCCGCGAACAGCTAAAATAAAGGGAAATCCAAATCGTTGAACGTACTCTTTATTCATTTCCAGCAAAAACTCATACTCTGCTTCTGACAGCTGATTCAATCCAGCACCCTTTTGTTCACTCTGGGAAAATGAAGTCATCGGTTTTCGTGTCCCTAAATGGGGGTGGGCCTGAATTAAGTTCAGTTTTTCTCTTTCACTCGCTGTTTGGACAACGGTAATCATCTGTTCATAAAGAGCCTCACGGGAACTAAAAGGACGAAACTTCCCTACCCTTTGGACTACCCAGGGGGAGTGTTCAAATATATCTTTTAATTTTTCCACAAACCCAGACAACGAAATTTCATTTAAAGCATTCATAGTAACCATATATCATAACCCCTTTATCTTTTTTTATGAAACGTGTGCTTCGTCAGCTTCCTCATGCTGAAGGGATGCTGGAGTAGGCGCTAAAACTGTCCGGAAGTTAAAAAATAGATTCATAAAGATAGCAGTTAGGCTTCCAGTAATTACTCCATCGCTAACGATGATTTTTATTGCTGAAGGCAATTGACTAAATAACTCAGGTACGACGGTGGCTCCCAGTCCTAGCGAAATTGAGCAAGCAACAATAAGTGCGTTATGTTGATTGCTGAAATCTACTGAACCTAGCATTTTAATTCCTGAAGACACGACCATACCAAACAATACAACCGTAGCACCGCCAAGCACGGGGGCAGGAATAATGGTAGCAATGGCAGCAATTTTAGGAACTAAACCAAGAAAAACTAGGATACTACCTGCTGCAACCACAACGTTCGTTGATTTGTTTTGAGATAATTGAACCAGTCCTACATTTTGAGCAAAGGTGTTGTAGGGAAAGGCATTAAAGATGCCTCCTAAGGTGATGGCCAAGCCTTCTGCTCGATATCCTCGAGTGAGATCATCTTGTGTAACAGGACGATCACAAATTTTCCCTAAGGCAAAAAACACACCGGTTGATTCAACAACAATGACTAATCCTACAATTAACATCGTCAGTATCGGACCGATCTCGAAAGATGGGACACCGAAATAGAAAGGTTGAGGAATACGGAACCACGAAGCTTCTACAACCTCATGAAAATCTACTTTCCCCAACATTGCCGCTAATGCTGTACCTGCGATAATTCCTAAGAGCACAGAAAGAGAGCGGACATATCCTTTAAAGAAACGATTGATGATGAGAATAACAGCGATGACACCCATGGATAACATCAAGTTATCTAAGCTGCCGAAGTCCGGCTTCCCGGTTCCCCCTGCCATATTTCTAATTCCTGATGGAATTAACGATAGTCCAATGATCGTGACGACAGTTCCCGTGACAACAGGTGGAAAGAACTTTACGAGTTTTCCAAGATAGCGAGCAAATAAAAAAATGAAGATTCCTGTTGCTATAATAGATCCGTAAATGGCAGGAATGCCATATTGCGATCCGATAGCGACCATCGGCGTCAGGGCGACAAACGAAGCACCCAAAACAACGGGTAACCCAATACCAAAATATTTGTTTTTCCATGCCTGTAGTAAGGTAGCAATGCCACAAGTTAATAAATCAATGGCAACCAAGTAAGCCAATTGCTCTGGAGTAAGGTTTAATGCCCTCCCAACAAGCAATGGAACAAGAATCGCTCCAGCATACATGGCCATGACGTGCTGGAATCCTAACGAAAATACTTTTGAATTCATCTGTACTCCCCCTTAATTTGCTTTTTAAAAAAAGCCGCAGAAATAGAAGGGGTTTCCTCCTATATCTACGGCTCTCAAATTACGTATAACGAAATTTAAGCTCCTGAATCCTTGAAACAAGTCTGTGAAGAAAAAATGATAAATCAAAATCTCTCCAACACTAATATTGATTAGATATCAAGCGATTGTTCTAGGTAAATCACCGTACAAGCATGCTCACTTGTGGAATCGTAATCCTTAAATATGGTGTTAACCTTCATCCCAAATCGCCTCTCAAAGTTTTCTTTTAATCGAAGTTTATATTCCATGGCTAAAGCCCCATCGACGGATAAGGTCAGCTCAGGATACCTTTCACTTAATACTGAGATTAAAGGCGAGCGCTTCGTCTGCGCAAAAATGACAATGCGATTATCCTGGATGTCAATTTTTTGCTTACTAACTCCCGTACTATAAATTTCTTGGTTGACGTCATTATATAACTGTGACAGCTGCATTTTAAAAGAAGAATTCACCCATACTCACCTGCTGCTTCTAGTTCTTGTATTAATCATATAAAAATTATTGCCCTTTGACACTATTTATGTAAGGAAATCTAACATATTATTTTAATTTCTTACCAGTCCATAGCAGCTCCATCCACTCGAGGATCGACACTTTGGGATCATTTGAAAGAAATTCGAAGTGAATACGACTTTGTAACTTTTACTCTAAAAGAATATCGAATGACATTTAAGCATCTTCATCAATTAGCTTTGGAAAATGGTTATGCCATTCATCTAATAATTACATGCACATAAGCGAGATTTAATTTAGCTAATTCAGGAATTAAAAAACGATATACATCTAAACCATTTTCTCCTTCATTTATACCTATAAAGTCTAAGTTACCAGGAGAAATTCGGAATCCGGTACAATTTGCACCAATTTCTTCTGCTACAGGGGCTAAAAAATACACCCTCAATTGCTAGACTTTTTGTCTAGCAATTGGGGTGCAGTTCAGTTCATAGAAATTGACCTTTTTATTTTGTCTTGTTCAAGTAACTCACCCGTTAGTTCTATAAGAGGTAGCGTCAGGAAAATGCGTATTTATAACGTTAAAGAAAATTTCGATATTAAAAAGCCCAATTTCTCAGCATTAAAATTGAGAAATTGGGCTTTTTCCGTTACTCCATTAAAGCGCCCGATTCTTGAATAACTAAAAATGACTTAGTACACGATCTTTTCTAACAACGTACGGTGACCCAAGATGTAGCTATTCTACTTTGCGGGTAATAGGTTCGCTGGCCCCCCCTTATAGAAAAAATATTTTTATGACTGATTTGACGCTCACCTTTATGTAAGTACCTGTATTAAAAGTGCATACTTACATATTTGCAGTGTGCACTTTATAATCAAGATATAAATAATACTTTAGGAGGACAAATCTTTGAAAACTCTTGTTATCGTAACACATCCCAGCATAGAAACATCCGTCATTAATAAGCGATGGGTAGAAGAACTGAAAAAATATCCGGAAAAGTTTACTGTTCACGAATTGACTAAAGTTTACCCTGATGGAAACATAGACGTGGAAAAAGAACAAAAATTGGTTGAATCACATGGTAATCTTGTTTTGCAGTTCCCTATATATTGGTTTAATTGTCCGCCTCTCCTTAAAAAATGGTTTGACGATGTTTTAGCTTATGGATGGGCTTATGGTTCAAATGGCGGAGATAAATTAAGGAATCGTAAAGTTGCTTTAGGTGTATCTGCAGGAATCAAAAAAGAGGATTATAGTAAAAACGGAAGATATCGGTATACACTTGAACAACTATTAGTTCCATTTGAAACGACTTTCCTGTATTGCAATGCAGATTATCGTTCGTTCTTTGCGTTTTATGGCAAAGAAAATGAGCCGGGTGGAAACGAAGAAGAAGAAAATGAGTCGGGTGCAAGTGAATTGGAAAAAAGCGCTCAGGATTATTTGAATTTTGTTGACAACCTGTAATAGGCAGCTTAATTAAAGCTATAAAAAAGAAGTATTTTTATTATACTTCTTTTGATTTAAACAAAATAGCTATGCCTACCTCTGTACATCCTCCAGAGCTGGCAAACGGTTTTTCTCTCCCCACTCGCACATCATATTTAACAAAGGAACGAGAGAAAGACCACGGTCAGATAATGAATATTCAACTTTTGGAGGTACTTGGGGAAATTCCTTGCGTATGATAAGGCCATCTGCCTCAAGCTCTTTTAACATGATGCTTAGCGTTTTAAAAGAAATGATACCGATACTTCGCTTCAGCTCATTATGCCGCATAACCTTATTTTCAGACAGCCAATATATAATGATCATTTTATATTTACCGCCTATTAAGGACAACGTATATCCAAAGCCAGTGTCTTTTCGTTCAACGCCAGTCGGAACACAGGTTTTGCGCATAAGTTACACTCTCCTTTAGGTAAGTATATGAAATATCCTTTACAATAGATCATTATGCAATCTTATTGCAAAGGATGTAAAGTAAAATCGCTATAAAATTTTGCTATATCTTTAATTCGAGTAAATTTTAACAAAACACCCCTTAGATTGACTGTTAAAAAACTTCTTCTTTATTCAATTAAATTGCCCTTTAATGGAATAACATGACTGGCGTTTTAAACAACTTTATTGTAAATGTAACAACAAAAAATAGCCTCTACTCAAAGCGAGTAAGGGCTATTGATTATGCTGCAAACAATTTAGTGAAAGTAGCTTTACCTGCTTTCTTATCTACAGTTATCTTTTTAGCTTCCTGGAATTTAGATAATTCTGATTCAGTACCTTTTCCAAAGATAGAATCAAGTGATCCAGGGTTAAACCCTGCCATATATAGTGCAAGCCTGTAGGATTCATGTGAGATTGCCTTTTACACCTTTTTCGACAGTGACGATGGCAGCCTTAGTCTTAGCTCCCCATTTTCCATCCACAACAAGTTTTTTATTAAACTGTTTATTAAGTTCTGTTTGTATGCCTTTGATAAGCGCTGTTTTAGTTCCAGGACCTTTAATCCCATCCACAAAAAGACTGGCTTTATACCGGCTATTTAATGTTTTTTTGAATGGAAACTATAACACTATCCCCACTACTCGTAGGCTTCGTGTCTTCTTTGATATTTTCAGGTTTTTCACTAACATCTTTAGCGTTTCCAAAATTGATTTTCTGGCCTAGTTTTAATATAGCTGGATCGATACCGGGATTCGCTTTTATTAAACCTTTAACTTGGACGCCACCAGTACCGTCCTTATGTGCAATGCTCCATAAAGTATCTCCTTGTTGGATTTTATAAACATCAGGAGCCGGTGCTGGTTTGGCTCGGGTTTTTGAACCTTTCCAATCAAAAGCATCTCTGTAGTTATACTGACAACAAGCTTTCCAACTATAAACTCGCATTTCATTATGGGCTTATCATACTTTCCTATCCCAACAAGCGCAATGTGAAGCTGCGCAATACTTGCAAGTGTGGCTTCATCCATAATGTCATATCGATAATCACCAGCAACACAGATTCCAAACGAGAATTGGTTGCTATTCCCTGCATGATAGGTCCTTCGGTCAATATCATATGCATATACAACTCTAGCCCTTGGAGTAATAATCAGATTCTTTGGCTCGATAATAAATGTATTTCCAACTCCAGGCCACCCCAGCGTGTTTACATGGTAAATTGCGAAGCTTTCAGCAGTAGAATCCAGCCAAATTCTCCTTTGTTAATGAATGATGCTATACACGGCGAGTTATTGCTCTTGTGCGTTTTTGAATAAGTACCTTTTGATTTTAATTTGCCTCTTTTATTGACTAATTGAGGAAGTTTATTAAATTCCATTTTCCATCGTTTCCTTTAATTTTAAATGGTATTCTTATTTTCGGAGCAACAAAAAAGACGCCTCGATAAGGCGTTTTATGTCCCATTTTCATTAATACATCTGTTTGTTAAATGAAAAATATTTCATAACTAATTTGTAATAACCATAGGTCATTAAAAGCGAAATTCCATAACTTACTGCTGTCCAATATATATTCCATCCATTTAGGTAATCTAATTTACCTAGTATTACTAATAATAGTTCAAAGAAACTTTCACCTAAGGTTAAGACTAAAAAAGTAATTAGGAAAGGCACTTTTTTATAATGGATTATACATATAAATAAGCAGCTCAGTATTGGAAAGAGCCCTATATCATAGGGAAGTGAGGGGAACGATAATTCTACAAAATCCTCATTCATCTTCCAAAAATAATTAAATCCAATTTTGTTTATTAAAAAAGCTATGGCAGTGCCAATCGGGTAAATAATAACGAAAATCCTATTGTGATTTCTAACTAAATAAACTCCTAGGATCCATGGGAAAATAAAACCAACGATTGTATGAAAAAACATATCCCACCCCTCCCTTATTAAATCTGATACAATAGTCTTTCCCCAAAAATCACAATAAACATACCTAAAAAAAAGCCACCCGATGGGCAGCTTATTTCAATCCATTCTTTTTCTATACTTCTTCTTGTTTATGAGCTTTCTTAGTTAGCAAAAATTGATTCTTATATACACCGTATAGGGCAAACGCTAACGGAATTGCAGCCAATAAAACATTCAAAAAGGCATCTATTGTTTTTTCGTTAAATCACGAGATTTCAAAACCTAATGCCTGAAAAAATAAAAGCAGTGGCCCCAGGACACCGCCAATTATTGCTACATATTGTTTTGTTTTATCCATATCAAAAATCCCCTTTGTTTTCGATTATATCAATTCGTTTATGAGCTTGTTTCGTACTTTCTTCATTACGAATCACTCTTTCTGATAATGCGGTCCAACGATGGTCACTGGCTTTAAAATCATTTCTAATTGAATCAACTGATTGACCAATATTATCTAACTTTTTCCTAATGATTGCAGATTCTGTTGCATCATTTTTGACATTACTTTTGAAATCATTTTTTTTTATTTCTGTTAAGTATTAACAAACCAGGATGACCCCGGATGCCGTACACAATAAACCAATTATCGTAATCAATAACTCATTTGAAACATTCATTTTTTCACTCCGTTTGTATATAAAATAAAAAGCCCTATTCGGCTTTTGGTTGCAATCGATTAATTATTTTTGTCCTCACGCTTCCGTTAATGCTGAAAAGGCTTAGTTCCCTTTTTTGTGCAGCACTCCCTTTATTATATTTCAGGTCAAGGTCTTGTTTTACAAACTCCTAAAACACATAGCGGAAAAAGAAATATTTCTATTACTAATGAGATGATTGAAGAATTACAATCTTACAAAGTTAAGAAACAGGCACAACTTTTTAAAGTGGGGTTGAAGTTAATAGAGGATCACTTTGTCGTTTCTGCTTTTGGTGGAGATCCAGTAAACCCCAATAGGATACACAAGCAGTTTCTTTATGATGGTAAGCTTGCCGGAATGAAGAGGATTCGATTTCATAATTTACGCCATACACTTGCAACTATAATGTTGGAAATCGGAGAAAATTCTAAAGTGATGTCAGAAAGATTAGGACATTCAAATATTTCTATAACATTAGATAAATATAGTCATGTAACTCAGAATATACAGGACTCTTCGGCAGAAAACTTTTCAAAAGCACTAGGTAAAAAGAGCCTTGAGCAATAAATGTGGTCATTTAGTGGTATTTCATAAAAATAACACTGGAGAACCCTTGTAAATAAAGGATTCTCCAGTGTTTATAATTACATGATCCTCTTGAACATTTTCTCCATTTCATAAATGGAATAAGAGATGATGATAGGTCTTCCATGAGGGCATGTGAAGGGATCGGTCGTCCGCCTTAGTTCATCCAACAGTGCTTGGATTTCATCATTGCGCAGATGACGGTTTGCCTTTATGGAGGCTTTACAGCTCATCATGATAGCTGCTTCTTCGCGCAATTTTTTGATGTCGACCTTTTTCATCGAGAGCAATTGTTCAATCATTTCTTCAAGGATTTCCTGCTCAATTCCTTTAGGGAACCATTGTGGATGAGATCGGACAATATAGGCGTTATAGCCAAACTCCTCTAAATAGACGCCGACTTTTTCCAACTCATGCCGATATTCATTTATCCGGATACATTGGTCTGTTGAAAATTCAAGGGTGATGGGCACCAGCATGTCCTGTAGCTCGTTTTCAACACGTCCGACCTTTTCTTTAAAATATTCGTATTTGATCCGTTCCTGTGCAGCATGTTGGTCTATGATATATAAACCTTTTTCGTTTTGGGCGAAAATATATGTTCCATGCATTTGCCCAATCGGGTACATGGGAGGGATACGGCTATCCGTTTCATTCGCCTCGGTTTCATCCTCTTGTTCGACAGTGTAGGTTGTATACGTTTCAGCTGACTCGAAATATGGTTTACTTTCATCATCTTGTAGGACCGGTACATAAACATCTTCCATTTGCTGCTGTTCATCGCTATAGATTATTTCCTTTATTGGTTCTAGATTGAAATCTTCATTATGATCACCATAACTCTTTTGTTCCTGCTTTTCCCGAATCAAGGTATCCTTCAAGAGTGAAGCTTCTTTCTTGGCTTCTTCAAGGACCCGCTTGCCACTTGCCACAACATGGTCCAATTCCAGCGTAGTTTGCTCACTTTTCACCTGTACCTGCTTTGCTGTTGGTGTATATCCACTTGGAATTAGAGACATCTTTTTAAACGAAGATTTGATCGTTTCCGATACAAGGCTGAACAATTCCTGTTCCTTGCTGAGCCTTACCTCCATTTTGGATGGATGTACATTGACATCGACAAGAATCGGATCCATTTCAATATTCAACAAAGCAATCGGAAAACGCCCAATCGGTAGAAGTGTATGGTACCCATCCAGGATTGCTTTCACGAGCGCATAGTTTTTAATGAAGCGGCCGTTTATCATGGTTGAAATATAATTCCTTGAAGCCCGGGTGACCTCGGGCATAACGATATATCCGGATAATTTGAAGTCCAGGGAGCTTGCCTGAACCGGAATCATCTTTTTGGCGATATTCGTACCATAGATTGCGGCTAGCACCTGCCTGACATCGCCGTTACCATTTGTATGGAGGATACGCTTCTCATTGTGTGATAACCGTATAGAAACATCCGGATGCGAAAGTGCGAGCCTGTTTGCGACATCCGTAATATTTCCTAGCTCGGTATGAATGGTTTTCATATATTTCAACCTTGCAGGAGTATTGTAAAACAAGTCGGAAACCAGGATATCCGTTCCTTTACGGCTGGATGAAGCCTCTAGTTCCTTAACCATGCCGCCTTCAAGAAGGATGCGAGTTCCTACACCTTCGCCAGTGCTGCTTTTCATTTCGAAACGGGAAACTGAAGCGATACTGGGCATTGCTTCACCGCGGAAGCCAAGTGTTCGAATTCGGAAGAGATCATTTTCATCTTTTATTTTACTTGTGGCGTGACGTTTAAATGCCGCTTCTATGTCATCAGCCAAAATCCCGTCGCCATTATCCACGATCCGAATGGAACCAAGTCCAGCCTCCACCAATTCAATCTCTATAATGGTACTGTTTGCATCTATTGCGTTTTCCACAAGTTCCTTAACGACTGAGGCTGGGCGTTCAACAACTTCGCCAGCTGCGATTTTATTAGATAATGCCTCGTCGAGCTGTTTGATTTTTCCCATTTTTATCGCCTCGCTTTAATTTCTCATTTAAGTTTCTTTTGTAATTTGTAAAGGGTATTCATCGCCTCAAGCGGCGTCATTTCAAGGATATCCAGTGATTTTATGTCATCCAGCACCTTTTTTTCCTTAGGCGAGGGATTCACTTTTCCTTTAGGAGCCTCTTCCCCAAAGAAGGAAAGCTGTGCCTCATTGACGGATGTTACCGGGACGACTTCGGCAATAGGTGCTTTTACAACAGCAGCCGGCTGTTCAGGCATCGCTTTTGCCTGTCCATTTTCATTTTCCAGCTGCGCTAAAATAGCGGCCGCCCGATCTATTAGCTGCTCCGGTAAATCAGCTAGCTTTGCCACGTGAATTCCATAGCTTTTATCTGCTGGACCTTCTTTAATTTTATGAAGGAAAACGACATTTCCATTTTGCTCAATGGCACTGACATGGATATTTTTCAATTTTGGCAGTTCCGCTGCCAATACAGTCAATTCGTGATAATGAGTCGAAAAGAGAGTCTTTGCCCCAATTTCCTCATGAATATATTCAATGATGGCCTGGGCAAGCGCCATCCCATCGTAAGTTGATGTTCCCCGCCCGATCTCATCAAATAATATCAAACTGTTTTCTGTCGCATTCATGATGGCATTTCTTGCTTCAAGCATCTCGACCATGAATGTACTTTGACCGGAAATCAAATCATCTGCAGCTCCGATCCTAGTAAATACCTTATCGAAAATAGGCAATTCAGCTATGCTTGCGGATACGAAGCATCCAATTTGCGCTAGAATCGATGTTAGTGCAATTTGACGCATATACGTACTTTTACCCGACATATTGGGCCCTGTGATCAAGAGTAACTCCCGGTCTCCATCCATAAAGCAGTCATTCGGGACATACTCCTGTGATTGAAGGACTTTCTCGACCACTGGATGCCGGCCTTCCTTCAATACGATTCTTCGATCATCGGAAAAGACAGGCTTCACATAATGGCGTTCTTCGCTAATCGTCGCAAAGCACTGCAGGACATCCAGTTCACTGACGACTTTCGCTAAATCCTGTAAACGCGGGATATAGCTTTTGACCTCTTCACGAAGATTGAGGAATAGGTCATATTCCAAACTGATGCTTTTTTCCTCTGCTTGTAAAATCAAAGCTTCCTTTTCTTTCAACTCAGGTGTGATATAACGTTCGGCATTCGTTAAAGTTTGCTTCCGTTCATAACGGCCTTCTTCAAGCAGATGCAAATTGGCTCGTGTGACTTCTATATAATAGCCAAAAACTCGATTATATCCGATTTTCAATGATTTGATCCCGGTACGTTCCCGCTCTTCTCGTTCAAGCTGTGCAATCCAGGTTTTCCCGTTTCTGCTGGCATCCCTGTATGTATCCAGCTCCTTATGGAAACCGTCCTGAATGATATTCCCTTCCTTCACGGACAATGGCGGGTTTTCTACAAGCGCCGTTTCAAGCAGGTCCGTCACTTCTTCGCAAGGATCCAATTTCTCGGCCAGGATAGAAATATCCTGATTGGAAGCCATTGACTTCACGATTTCACGAATGATCGGCACCTGTTGCAATGAACGTTTCAATTGAATTAAATCCCGAGCGTTTACATTCCCGAAGGCCACCCTTCCGGCAAGCCGCTCCAAGTCGTACACTTCCTTCAGGCGTTCACGTAAGTCCTGACGTTCGAAGTATTGATTTTTCAGGGTTTCAACAAGGCTTTGTCTCCGCTCGATCTGTTTTTTATTAATGAGCGGTCTATCAATCCATTGTTTCAACATCCTTCCGCCCATGGCTGTTTTTGTTTCATCAAGCAGCCATAATAATGAGCCTTTTTTACCTTTGGAACGAATGGTTTCAGTTAATTCCAAATTGCGTTTGCTATAATAATCAATTTTCATATATTGTGATGTTTCATATGCAAGCACTGGCTGTAAATGATCCAGGCTGCGTTTTTGGGTACGGTATAGATAATTCAATAAACGTGAAGTCGTTGTCGCCAGTTTCTGGTCTTTTAACAGATGAAGCAATGCAACGAATGACTCGCTTTGATCTATATTATTCTCTAGGGATAGAGCGGCAGCGCCCCGTTCTTGCAGCTTTTTTTTCCATTCTTCATTGAAATCCTCGGCAATGACCACTTCACTCGCACCAAGGATGGCAAATTCATTCAGAACTTCCTCAAAACTCTCAATCAATGTGACCTTATTTTCCCCTGTCGATAAATCATTGTATCCAAAGCCAAACTGACCATCCGTGAAATAAGTGATGGTGGCAATATAATTATTTTCCTTTTCTCGAAGACCCTTACTATCCATTTTCGTGCCAGGAGTAATCAGCTGGACAACTTCCCTGCGTACCACGCCTTTGGCTTGCTTCGGATCTTCGGTTTGTTCACAAATAGCTACTTTAAAACCTTTTTCTATCAATATATCAATATAATTAGCAGCCGAGTGATACGGAATGCCGCACATCGGAATTCGCTCTTCGCTACCGCCTTCTCGGCTTGTTAATGTGATTTCGAGCTCTTGAGATGCATTCAGTGCATCGTCAAAAAACATTTCATAAAAATCGCCTAAACGAAAAAATAAAAAGGCATCCTGATACTCTGCCTTAATTTTTAAATATTGCTGTATCATCGGAGTATATCCAGCCATTCCTTCAAAACCTTTCCAAACTATAATCTATTACACTTTTATGTCCTTCATTATAACATACGGGAAAGCAACATTGCCTGTATTCGAAATTGCATGGTAAATCAATTATCCTCTGAATTGGAAACTGTTGTAAGCAACTTTTCGCAGTATATAGTATCTTTCTCATTGCCAGTCCTGCAAGGGACTTGTCCCGCTGCAAATTAAATAAAACCGGATGAAGGGAATGTCATCCGGTATTAATTTCTATATTCTATTCGTCTTCGAATTCATCAAGGAAATCCGGATCTAAATCTTCGAAATCCTCATCATCGAAATCAGAGCCCCAGTCATCCTCGCAGCGGCCATCTGGACTAACAGCGACACAAATTTTCGTTTCGCCGACGACTTCCACAAAGAATTCCCTTTCCACATGGACAATTATTTTTTGTCCACATGGGGAGATGCAAGCTTCTAAACAATTCGGCTGTTGGACAGCTTTTGCAACGATTTCATGGTCATCAAGACAATCGGGATCACGGTATTTCAGCGAAATAACGTCGGTATATTGCACTTTTTCAGTTACAACTTCCGTCTTTGAATTATGGTTATAAGAATACCAGACGTTGATTTCGTAGCTGCCGTGAATTTCTACCTTTTTGCCGACTTTCTTTGCATCGTATTTATGGTTGATGATCCAACAACCTAGAATGCTAGAAGGATGATGAGCCGGGCAAATGGTGTGAGAGGACTTTGTGAATTTACGTCCTTTTGCCACCACCGCTTTAGTAATTATCTCTCTATATTGTGACATGCTAGCGAACCCTCCTCATACAGTTTCCATTCATCCTATGCGTGGTAAAAGTCTAGTGTGCGTAGAATTTTAATTGTTTGAAAACTGCTGTAATGTTTTAAACCTAGGTTATTTTATGCGCATGTTTTGGGATATGTGTCACGAATGGGCACTGTATAAGGATTTCCGCATATTAAAAAGCCCTTCTGAAATCAGAAGGGCTTTTTTAGATTCATGAACAGCTTCCGCCGCCTGCTTGTACCTTTGAACCTGTCTCACCGCGAAGGACGTCTCCTTCAGTCGATTCAATAATCAGGTCCGTCACCTTATTCGATACCTGTGATGAGACCATTTGTAAAAGATCATTTACATCCACTTGGGATTGTTTGAATTCTTGTACGATTGGGAGTTCATCCAATTGTTTTTCCAGTGCATCAATTTTGGCCTGAACTTGACTGTATGCCTTCTCTTTGCCGTAATGCTGGAAGTTTACAGCCTGTTTTTGCAAGCTCTTGATGCTGGCGATCATTTCACGGATTTTTTGGTTTTCATTGATGTGAGCTTCTGCTCGTTTAAAGAAATCGACTTCTTCCGTGCTTGCGATCATTTCAGCAAGCTCGGCAGCTTTGTTCAGAATGTCATCTTTAGTATATTTCGTCATATTACTCCACCTCAATCGCCGTTGCTTCTTCAACCATATCGCCATTTAATGACCATGTTTTCGTTCCGGTGATTTTCACTTTTACTATTCGGCCAATAGCGGATTTTGGTCCTTTGAAGTTCACGAGCTTATTTTTCGTTGTATAACCTGCTAATACTTCCGCATTCTTCTTGCTTTCGCCTTCAACGAGCACTTCAACAATCTGCCCATCATACTCCTTCATTTTCAATGCGCACGTTTCATTGACAAGGGCATTCAAGCGTTGCAGACGTTCCTTTTTCACTTCCATCGGTACATTATCCTGCATTTTCGCAGCCGGTGTTCCCTCACGTGGTGAATAGATGTAAGTATATGCCGCATCGAAACCAACTTCACGGTATAAAGACATCGTTTCTTCAAAGTGCTCTTCCGTTTCATTCGGATAGCCTACAATGATGTCAGTGGTTAGCGATGCACTTGGGATAGCTTCCTTGATCTTTTTTACTAGCTCCAAATATTGTTCACGTGTATATTTACGGGCCATGATTTTAAGTGTGTCCGTACTTCCCGATTGAACTGGAAGATGGATATGGTCAACGAGATTACCGCCCTTAGCCAATACTTCAATCAAGTGATCATCGAAATCACGGGGATGGCTTGTCGTAAAACGAATGCGCGGAATATCGATTTTGCGGATTTCATCCATCAAATCGCCGAAACGATATTCGATATCCGTAAAATCTTTACCGTAAGCATTCACATTCTGTCCAAGCAGGGTTATTTCCTTGTAACCCTGTGCCGCTAAATGACGGACTTCCTGTATGATATCTTCAGGCCTGCGGCTTCTTTCTTTCCCTCTTGTGTACGGTACGATGCAGTATGTACAAAACTTATCGCAGCCATACATGATATTGACCCATGCCTTCGTTTTTCCTTTACGCACTTTCGGAAGGTTCTCGATAACATCACCTTCTTTAGACCAAACCTCAATGACCATTTCCTTGGAAAGATAAGCTTCATTAAGAATTTGCGGCAGGCGGTGGATATTATGCGTTCCGAAAATCATATCAACAAAATGGTGCTTTTCTAGAATCCGCTTTACAACTGACTCCTCTTGTGACATACAGCCGCAAACCCCAAGCAATAGATCCGGCTTTTCCAATTTCAATGATTTTAAATGCCCCAATTCACCGAACACTTTATTCTCTGCGCCTTCCCGAATCGCACAAGTGTTTAGTAAAATGACGTTAGCATCATCCACCGTGTCTGTCGGCTGATAACCAAGTGCCATAAAGATGCCCGCCATGACTTCTGTATCATGTTCGTTCATTTGACAGCCATAAGTACGAATGTAAAACTTTTTACCTTCTCCCATTCCGCGGAAACCTTCAGGAATTGCAAAGTCATCATGATATTCTACTTCTTCTTTTCCTCGCTTTTTCGCATCTTTTAAGGAAGGCGGAATATAAACGGCTTGAAAGTACTTACTGAAGTCCTTTTCGGATTTTTTGTCCGCTGGATTCTCAGCCTGTACTTGTTGTGATTCTAATCGTTGTTTCTCGTTCATAGTTAATCTCCTTTCAAAATAGTTAGTTTATTTCTTTCACCAACTATTTCAAGACCTATCTTCTAATGGTTTTATACGGATTCCTTTTTAAGAATTACCAGTAAATATTTGCTATTAAGTGTGATATATCCACATTATCATAGTATAAAGCTTTTAACAGCAAGAAACAATCATTCTGTCATGGCTTCTTGAATTGTAAGAAATATTTCACAAATACGGAAAATAAGAACATGAAAGAAGAGGCTATGACGAAATCAGCCTCTTCTTATCATTTTTGGATGACGCCTTCCCCTTTCAAGATTTTTCAAATGATTAAGGTATCAGGAGCACCTTACCACATTGACCTCTGATCATCAGTTCAAATCCCTTTTCAAAATCGCTTAGTGAAAAACGATGGGTAATCATTGGTTTTACATCAACCTTGCCACTTTCAAGCAGACTTGAAACCTGTTGCCAGGTTGAAAACATCTTCCTTCCTGTTATTCCTTGGACAGTAAGACCCTTGAATACTATATCCTCCGTTATATTAAGCGTGACGGGCTTAGATGGCAGACTAAGAATTGATATTCTTCCACCATTCGTCGCCATCTTAAACCCTTGTTGGATAGCTTCCGGATTACCGCTCATTTCGCAAATGACATCCACCCCATCGGCACTTGTAAGGCTTTTCGTGATTTTCAATGGATCCTGTTTAATTGAATGAATGAGGTCTGTAGCACCCATCTTTTGGGCCAGCTGAAGTCGATAATCATTAATATCAAGAGCGATTACTTTATCAGCACCTGCGGCCTTTGCTACAGCAATCGCCATAAGCCCTATTGGACCACAGCCGATTATTGCCACCGTTTTCCCCAGCACCTCGCCAGCTAGCACTGAATGGACTGCATTTCCCATCGGTTCTTGGATGGTAGCCATATCGAGTGGCATATCACTTGGATTTTTCCATAAATTTTTGGCGGGCAGAGCTATATACTCTGCAAAGCACCCTTGTCTATCAACACCGATAATGTTTGTTTTTTTACAAATATGGAATTGCCCGGTTAAGCACTGCCTGCATGTGCCGCAAACGATATGTGTTTCTGCAGATACGCAATCACCAACCGAAACATTGCTTACACTTGCTCCTATCTCCATTACTTCCCCAGCAAATTCGTGCCCAAATACGTATGGTGGATTCACTCTTCCCTGCGACCATTCATCCCAGGTGAAAATATGAATATCCGTTCCACATATCGAGGTCATTTTCACTCGAATCAATACTTCGTCTTCACGGATAAACGGTATATCGACATTTTGTAATTGCGCCCCATAACCTCGGTGGTGTTTGACGACGGCTTTCATTTTCCCTTTCAACATGTACACTCCCCCTGAACTAGGGCTGCTTCTTTCATCTACCTTAATATGTAAAGATATGAAAAACTAAATAAAAAAATACCTTAATCCCTTTTGTATCGGCCTTCAGATTAATAATGATGATTTTTAGTGCATTCGTACATTTTTGATAAATGGGTCATGTTTCTATAGCATCTTGTCCGCTCTCGAATAAGATATCTTGTACAACAAATTAATTGAAGGAGTGACTTATATGTCATGTAACAATAATCACCATCATGATAACAACAATAATAACGATAGAATCGCAGACGATTTTTGTCGTGCTGTGAGAGGCTGTCAAAGACGTGACCGCGACCGCGATAGAGACCATGATCGGGACCGCGATCGGGACCGCGATCGGGACTGCGAGCACCATCATCACCACCACCATAACAACAATAACAATAATTGTCGCAGAAGGAATCGTTGCAATTTCTTCTCATTCGGCTGCGGATGCAATAACGGTTGGTGGTAAGCTAATTCAGAGAGTATAGTGATTCTCTCTACTGAGCTTTCCAATTAATCACAAAAAAGGTTCACCCCATCTTAAGGGGTGAACCTTTTACCTTTTACATAAATTCAGCAACAAGCTTATCAAAGTGCGCTTGATCCAGAGTCAGATCTGATTTATTTAATGCTTTTTCAGCATACCCTGGCACTAATTCCTGGTACGAAGGGCGTGAAGAGTCTTGATAAATGATCCCTGTCACAAGGCTGTCATGCTGCATCAAAGTCTGCATGGCCTGTTCTTTATTTGATGAATCATAGCCTTCAATCGTGTTCAATTTAGTCAAGTTTTGTTTAAACCAATCATACGTATTGATCTTATTGTATGTTACGCAAGGTGAGAATACATTGATAAAGGAGAACCCTTTATGGTTTATCCCTGCTTCAATGATTGCCGTCAGGTCTTTCAAGTCTGTGGAAAAGCTTTGGGCGACAAACGTAGCGCCAGCTGACAATGCTAATTCCATAGGTGAAACAGCCTGTTCTATTGATCCCTCTGGAGTGGATTTCGTTTTAAATCCAGCAGCGGATCTAGGAGAAGTCTGGCCTTTTGTCAATCCATATATTTGGTTATCCATGACAATATACGTAATGTCGATATTACGGCGGATCGCATGGATGGTGTGTCCCATCCCGATCGCAAAACCATCTCCGTCTCCGCCTGAAGCTATAACGGTCAATTCACGATTGGCCATTTTTACTCCTTGGGCGATTGGCAGTGAGCGGCCATGGATGCCGTGGAAACCATATGACTTGATGTAACCGGATATACGCCCTGAACAGCCGATACCGGAAACAACAGCCAAATTCTCCGGCTCCAATCCTACATTGGCTGCCGCACGCTGCATGGCAGCCTGAACGGAGAAGTCTCCGCAGCCAGGACACCAGTTAGGTTTTACATCATTCCGAAACTCTTTAAACGTTGCCATATTCGAACATCTCCTTGCATTGTGTGTGAATTTCATGCGGGAGGAATGGATTGCCATCATATTTTAGGATGCTTTTAATTTTATTAACATGTCCGACATTCATCTTGATGATATTAGCCAATTGTCCAGTCGCATTATTTTCAATAACTACTACTTTCTTAGCACTTTGCACCAATGATTGGATTTCGTCAGCTGGGAAAGGATGAATCAAACGGATTTGCGCATGATTCACTTTCATTCCATCCGTTTCTAACCGGCCGATCGCTTCATCAATCGTCCCGCGTGTTGAGTTAAAGCCAAGAATTAATAAATCCGCTTCTTCATGCGGTGTGTTTTTGTATACTGGTGTTTGGAATGTGTTAGTTAAATTATTCAGCTTACGCATCCGTTTATCCATTTGCAATTTACGATTCAAGGCCGTCTCAGAAGGTCTGCCCGTTTCATCATGTTCAACACCTGTAACATGGTGAATTCCATTTTTCATACCAGGCACTACACGTGGTGAGACTCCGTCTTCCGTTACTTCATAACGCTTGAAGTAAGATTTGTCTTCAGCCTCTTCAATTTCAAAGTCAACCAATTTACCGCGTCTTATCTCCACTTTGCCGTAATCAAGCGGCTGAACCGTTTGTTTACCTAATGATAGCTGTAAGTCGGATAAAACGATAACCGGACATTGATATTCCTCTGCAAGGTTGAATGCTTCTGCCGTATCATAAAAAGCTTCCTCGACAGTACTCGGAGCCATGACGATTTTAGGTATTTCACCATGTGTACCATAAATCATGGCCATTAAATCGGATTGCTCCTGTTTTGTAGGAAGTCCCGTAGATGGACCGCCACGTTGAGTATCGACGATGACAATTGGCGTTTCGGTAATGCCCGCTAAACCAATCGCTTCCATTTTCAATGAAAGTCCAGGTCCAGCTGAAGCTGTGATGGCACGTACACCGCCATAGTTTGCACCGATTGCCATTGTAGCCGCCGCGATTTCATCTTCAGTCTGTATGACCGTCCCGCCAAATTGAGGAAGTTTCTTAATTAAGTATTCCATAATTTCCGAGGCCGGAGTAATCGGGTATGCTGCCATAAAGCGGCAACCGCCTGCAACTGCGCCTAAAGCGATAGCATCGTTTCCGATCATGAACATTCGTTTTTGGCCGTCTGCCTTTTCCAGCTCCATTGCGCCAAGTTTTTCTCCAAGCAACACTTCCATGGCCTTATAGCCAGCAGTAATGGCATCCATATTCTTCTTAACGATTTCTTCACCTTTACGGCCGAATATTTCATCTACCACATCGTTGAATACGGAAATTTCCATTCCTAGAACAGCACATGTCGCACCGATGGCGACCATATTTTTCATTAATGACGTTCCTAATTCGGCTGCTATTTCCGTAAAGGGAACAATATATAATTCTGCCTTTGTATCTTCTGGGCAGACAGGTTTGAATTTTGCATCTGCAATTATGATGCCACCATCATGTAATTCTTTATAATTGACGTCGATTGTTTCTTGGTCAAAAGCAACTAAGATGTCTAAATCATCAGAGATAGCACGAGTTTCCGTAGTACTTACACGAATTTTGTTATTCGTGTGTCCACCCTTGATTCGGGATGAGAAATGACGGTAGCCATACAAGTAATAACCTAAGCGATTGAGGGCAATACAGAATATTTCTCCTGTACTTTCAATACCTTCACCTTGTTGTCCGCCAACTTTCCATGAAAGTTGATTGATCATGTCTTACACTCCTTTAGGACGTTCGTATATAAATGCATTTAACCGCACCTCTCTTCAGAACATTCAACTATGTATAATTATCGTTCTAATTTAGGAAAGGTGTACTAAACGCTTTCAATTCTATCGGTTAAATCATCAAATTGCAACCTTTTTGCTTTTATTTTTTATATTTTCAGAATATTTATTCATATCTATATAGTAAGAATTGCAAATCACTTACGATATTTCCTTTTCAAGCGGAAAATTACGAGTGAAATTATCAAAAAGGAGACCTTTTACAAACTCACTCGAATAAAGCCTGTTCAGTTCATTGATTAAGTTATGATAATCCTTATATGACGTTAAATTCTCTACCATATGATCGATTCCATCGAAGTCTGATCCTAATCCAATTTGTCTTTCCCCGCCCAAACTGCATATATGCTCTATATGTTTCAGGATATCCCTAATTGTAGCCGATTCACCATTTGCCAAAAATTGCGGGACAAAGGTTACGCCGATCACCCCATTTTTCTGCAAAAGGGCTTTTATCTGCCCGTCTTTTAAATTTCGCGGATGCGGACAAAGATGATAAGCATTTGAATGGGAGGCAATTGGGAATTTCGCTAACTTTAGGGTGTCCCAAAATCCCGCTTCAGATAAATGGGATAAATCGCACCAAATTGACTTCTCATTCAATAGCGCGACCACCTCGGTTCCAAACCCTGTCAAGCCGCCCCCTCTTGTTTCCAATGCCCCATCCGCTACCAAGTTAGCGTAATTCCAAGTTAGGCCTACGGAGGACACTCCAAGATGAATAAGGGTTTTCAGTTTCAACAAATCATTCCCGATGCAATCGCACCCCTCCAAAGTCAGCATTGCACCTATTTCCTTTTCTTTTAAGGATTCGATGTCTGCCTTGGTCTTTATAAATCTCATTTCCGGCTCTGATAAAATCTTTTCATGAAAAATATCCACCATCGCCAAAGCAGCTTGAAATCTCATATCAGGGTGGACTTTTTCAGGAATATATATTGCAAAACATTGGATCTTCCCCCCCTCATCCAATAACGCCCGCTTTGTTATATGTAATTTATCACTATTCTTAAAAGAAATATCCGGTTCGATGAACATCTTCATCAGCACATCACAATGGGCATCAAAAATCGCCAATGTAATCCCCCTTCCTGCACCTTTTTTATGTTTATATATTCCATTATAAAGGGATACGGGTTTTTCGTCATTTCGATTTCACGACAAAAAAGAGCCTGCTCGCCATCCGACAAACAGGACACCAAAACATGGAATTATCTTGGTTCAATGATTAGTTTTATTGCCGTTCTCTCTTCGCCATCAATAAGTATATCTGTAAAGGCAGGAATACAAATCAAGTCAACTCCACTAGGTGCGACAAACCCTCTTGCGATTGCTACTGCCTTGACGGCTTGATTTAACGCACCTGCACCGATTGCTTGAATTTCGGCTGCCCCTCTTTCCCTGAGCACTCCCGCTAGTGCGCCTGCTACAGAATTAGGATTAGATTTTGCTGAAACTTTTAATATTTCCATTCCTAGTCCTCCTTGTTTTCCCTGCCGATTCTAACTTGGCTCAATAGTTATAACACTTTCCACTGCTACTATATTCATCAAGTAAAACTTGTATGACAAAGAAAATCGGGATTGTCCACCATTTATTAATGAATGGAAAAACGGATGGCCAGTTTGACTATCCATCCGTTCGAATCAATGATAAAAGGGATGATCTTCGTTAATCAGTATCCTTTCTATTTTTTTTGCCTTGCCAGTTTTATCATCAATTTCAAGGAGAACCCCACTTAATAGGGTCCGCCCCTCTTTTGGCACTTCGAAACGAACAGGAAGGCTAGTTAGGAACCGATGGATGATTGCATCTCTTTCCATGCCAAGGATGCCATCATATGGCCCTGTCATGCCTACATCTGATATGTAAGCGGTGCCTCCAGGCAGTATACGGTTATCGGCTGTCTGGACGTGTGTGTGTGTACCAACAACAGCTGTAACCTTCCCATCCAGGAACCACCCCATAGCCTGCTTCTCACTTGTGGCTTCTCCATGAAAATCGACAAAGATGATTGGTGTCTTTTTTTGAGCCTCCGCCACGAGTTCTTCAGCCTTTTTGAACGGACAATCCAAATCCGGCATGAATGTTCTCGCTTGCAAATTGATGACCGCTATTTCATACTGGTTCAACTTTAAAAATTTCATTCCTTCACCAGGTGCCCCGTCTGGAAAGTTCGCTGGACGGACGAGATATTTCGCTTCATCAATAAAATTGAAAATATCACGATTATCCCATGTATGATTTCCCATGGTCACCGCCTGCGCTCCCCACTCTAAAAAACTGCGGTAAATCTTTTCTGTAATTCCCCGGCCACTTGCTGCATTCTCGCCATTGATGACCGTGATGTGCGGACGATACTTTTCTTTTAACTTAGGAAGGTATTCTTGGATCATGTCTCGACCAGGAGACCCCACTACATCTCCAATAAATAGCAATTTCATTGTAAAACCCTCTCTAGATTCACCTAATTATATGAATTATTCAAGTATGTATTGTAACATAATTTGGGGTAATCATAGGAATTACCCTTAACGATTAATAGCGGAAAAAGAAAAAACGAAGTGGATTGCACCACTTCGTCTTTCTCTAACATTTATTTAGCGTATTCGACTGCTCTTGTTTCACGGATGACCGTGACTTTTATATGACCAGGGTAATCGAGCTCTTCTTCAATCCTTTTCCGGATATCACGTGCGAGTCGATGGGCCGAAAGATCATCAATTTGTTCTGGTTTCACTAGAATCCGCACTTCTCGTCCGGCTTGAATCGCAAATGATTTTTCCACTCCATCATAGGATTCGGAAATTTCCTCAAGTTTTTCAAGTCTTCTAATGTAATTTTCAAGCGTTTCACTTCTAGCTCCCGGTCTTGCAGCTGATAATGCATCAGCGGCAGCCACAAGCACTGAAATGATGGATGTTGGTTCCGTATCGCCATGATGTGAAGCGATGCTGTTAATGACAGTTGGATGCTCTTTATATTTGGTTGCTAATTCAACGCCAATTTCAACGTGACTGCCTTCCACTTCATGATCAATCGCTTTCCCAATATCATGCAATAAACCTGCACGGCGGGCAAGAACTTCATCCTCACCAAGCTCAGCGGCCAGTAAACCTGAAAGCTGGGCCACTTCAATTGAATGTTTAAGTACGTTTTGCCCATAACTTGTACGGAACTTCAAACGTCCTAGTATTTTGATGAGATCTGGATGGAGACCGTGAACTCCAACTTCAAACGTTGTTTGTTCACCAATTTCACGAATATGTTCATCTACCTCACGTCTTGCTTTGTCAACCATTTCTTCAATGCGAGCCGGATGGATCCGTCCGTCTTGAACAAGTTTCTCAAGAGCCAAGCGTGCCGTTTCGCGTCTAATTGGATCAAATCCAGATAAAATGACAGCTTCAGGAGTATCATCAATAATAAGGTCAATACCTGTTAGCGTTTCTAACGTCCGGATATTTCGTCCTTCACGTCCGATTATCCGTCCTTTCATTTCATCGTTTGGAAGATTTACTACAGAAACGGTGGTTTCTGCAACATGATCAGCCGCACAACGCTGAATGGCAAGAGAAAGAACTTCTTTTGCTTTTTTATCAGCTTCTTCTTTGGCACGGGTATCACTTTCTTTAATCATAAGCGCTACATCGTGAGCAAGCTCGTTTTCCATTCGGTCTATAATGATTGCTTTGGCTTCTTCACGAGTTAAACCGGAAACACGTTCAAGCTCTGTTTGCTGCTTACGAACCGTCTCGTCCACTTTGCTTTCCATCTCTTCAATATGCTGTTGTCTTTGGTTTAGAGAATCTTCTTTTTTCTCCAAAAGGCTTTCACGTTTGTCTAACGTTTCATCCTTGCGGTCCAGATTCTCTTCTCTTTGCAATAACCGATTTTCTTGTTTTTGTAATTCGTTCCTTCTTTCACGGGCTTCCCGATCCGAATCGGCACGAACTTTATGAATTTCATCTTTTGCTTCCAACAAGGCTTCTTTCTTAAGTGCTTCCGCTTCACGTTTTGCATCCTCAAGGATGTGTTCTGCAGAGCCCTTTGCCCCTGCTATTTTACTCTCAAATTTTGATTTGTGAATAAAATAACCAACAACTGCACCGACGATTAGGCCAAGCAAAGTGAAGATGATTGTCATGGGTTCCATCGTTTCACCTCCCCTTGCTATGAACTTTTTACATAAAATGTTGAACTGTCGGCAAGTACATTGCACATAAATTCAATATACAGCACTTAATTTTCAAAATTTTAGTTTGAAAAATTGTAAAATATACATATTAATTGTATAGTTGAGAATTTTTATTGTCAAGCGTTTGTCCCTTATGTATCAATGATTATTCAAGTTTTCTTAATATCAACCATCATAATGTACAGCATTCATTATGGAAGAAGTCTGTAAATCTGATTTCAATGCCATTTAATCCGCTGAAAATTTCGCACTTTTCTCAAAATATATAGAAAAGGCCTAAGCGAACAAGCTTAGGCCTTTTCCAAACACCATTAATCAAGCAATTCAAAATGCTCTTCCGGTTCATTTTCTTCTGATGGTAATTCATGCTCTCCATCGAGATTATAATGATCTCTGATTTTCTGAGAAATTTCCTGAGCGATATCCTGATTTTCTTTCAAGAACAGCTTCGCATTTTCACGGCCTTGTCCGACACGCTCTTCATTGTATGAATACCACGAGCCGCTTTTAAGGACGATATCAAGATCTGCACCCATATCGATGATTTCACCTTCCTGGGAAATCCCTTGACCATACATGATGTCAACTTCTGCTTGACGGAATGGTGGAGCAACCTTGTTTTTTACAACTTTGATTTTCGTTTTATTACCGACGATTTCATTACCCTGTTTTAATTGTTCCGCACGGCGCACTTCCAGACGAACAGTTGAATAGAACTTCAATGCCCGGCCTCCCGGAGTCGTTTCTGGATTCCCAAACATAACACCGATTTTTTCACGGACTTGGTTAATGAAAATGGCAATGGTATTTGATTTATTAATGGAACCAGACAGTTTTCTAAGTGCCTGAGACATCATACGCGCTTGAAGACCCATATGGGAATCTCCCATTTCGCCTTCGATTTCAGCTTTAGGAACAAGTGCTGCCACCGAGTCAATGACAATGATATCTACCGCTCCACTTCGAACTAACGCTTCAGCGATCTCTAAGGCTTGTTCACCCGTATCAGGCTGTGAAAGCAGTAACTCATCGATATTCACACCAAGTTTTTCTGAATATGCTGGATCTAAAGCATGCTCGGCATCAATGAATGCAGCCGTGCCGCCAGTCTTTTGTACTTCTGCAATAGCATGTAATGCAACAGTCGTTTTACCGGAGCTTTCAGGTCCATATATCTCAATGACCCGGCCTCTTGGATATCCGCCCACTCCCAACGCTACGTCCAATGCTAAAGAACCGCTTGAAATCGTTGAAATCCTACGATCAGTCTGTTCCCCAAGTTTCATAATAGAACCTTTACCAAATTGTTTTTCAATTTGTTTTAACGCCATATCTAAAGCCGCTTGACGATCACTCACTCAATTTCCTCCTCTATATTCAAATAATCGGCTGCCCGATTAAAGGTGTACATACGTTAGCAATTATTTGAGATCAAAGTTTGTAACCTGTCTCAAAACCTATCTTTACTATATACTCTTTTTACTATTTTGCCAAGCAAAAAGTCGAACATTCATTCGTTTTTTTCTTTTGGGATATTCTTTGTAAAAAAGCGTTTTACCTTAAGGAAATCTCCATTTCCATTCACTTGCTCCCTAAAAAAAACATTTTCATTGAATTAACTTTTATCTTTTTTCCCTATTTTTCAAGAAACAAACTTCTAAAGCCAAAATAAAAAGCAGAGCTGTAAAAAGCTCTGCCTATAGCGTTTATAAATCCCTTAATAGGTAATGACAGCCGTATTTCACACTCCGAATACGGTTTTGCGCCCTGCTTCCGGAAAGGTTCAACTCCTTGAAATGAGTGTTTCCATCCCGATAGGAAATACCGATAAATACTGTCCCTACAGGCTTGCCTTCTTGTTCATCCGGCCCTGCAACACCCGTAAAGCTTATGCCTACATCCGCATCGAGCTTGCTCCGGACATTAGAGGCCATTTCCATTGCACACTCACCGCTGACCACCCCATGCTCGGAAATGGTATCATCACTGACACCGAGGACATTCGACTTCGCATCATTCGTATAGCAGACAATTCCGCCTTTGAAGACTTTACCGGCGCCCGGTATGGTTGTCAGCTGTTCTTGGAACATCCCTCCGGTCAAGCTTTCAGCTGCCGCAATTGAAAGCTTGCGAACCGTTAATTCTTTTACAAGTTCCTTTATTAGCGAAGTATTATCACTTCCATAATGGAACTTACCGACCCTGCTAAGAATTTCTTTTTCCGCTTCTAAAATAAGCTCTTCGCATTTTTCTTTAGAAGAGTCTTTAGCGGTGATCCTTAACGTCACTTCCCCTTCGGCTGCCAGCGGAGCAATTGTCGGATTCGTTTGATTGACAAGAAGATCTTCAATCACCGCTTCCAGTTCGGCTTCACCTATACCGTAGAACCGAAGAACCTTGGAATCGATCCGTTCATGCTTTTCCAGTTTATTCATGATCTTTTCATAACCATAACTTAAAAACATCGGCTCCATTTCACTTGGTGGACCAGGTAGAAGCATATATGTAATCCCGGATTTGGACAAGACCATTCCCGGTGCCATGCCATGATCGTTTGCCAACACTTCACTGCCTTCTAAGACAAGGGCCTGCTTTTTGTTGTTTTCCGTCATCGGCCGTTCCCGTTTTTGGAAGTAAGCTTCAATGGATTGCAAAGCTTCATCATTAAAAACGAGCTTTTTCCCAATATGGCGAGCAATCGTTTCTTTCGTTAAATCATCTTTGGTAGGACCGAGTCCACCGGTAAAGACAATCAAGTTCGCCCTCGATTCAGCGATTTCTATAGCTTGTTGTAAACGGCGGTCGTTATCCCCGACCACAGTATGGTAAAAAACGTTAATCCCCATTTCCGCAAACTGCTGCGATAAGAACCTTCCATTAGTGTTATTGATTTGTCCTAAAAGAAGCTCTGAGCCCACTGCAATGATTTCTGCATCCATCTTTTCAAAACCACCATTCGTTTTACTTTGAATTAACAAATACTTCTTTGTTTTTTATAAAATAATCCAAACCTGACCAGATTGTAAAGAGTAATGCAATCCACAATGCGATATTGGCAAATGGAAGTGAAATGAGGGCAAATGGAAGGTTATGCAGCAATAAAGCCGAAATAGAAACAATTTGTGCCCATGTTTTAATTTTACCAAGCTGGTTCGCTGCAACCACTTCCCCTGTACCCGCTAACACCAAACGCAACCCGGTGACTGCAAACTCGCGACTAATAATCACGATGGCAATCCATGATTGACCGTACATTAAATCTAGATCAACCAAAACGATTAAGGCAGCCGAAACCAGAAGTTTATCAGCCAATGGATCTAAAAATTTCCCTAAATCAGTAATCATATTATATTTTCTGGCAAAATGGCCATCGATCCAATCCGTAGTGGAAGCGATAATAAAGAGGATGGCTCCAGCTAAGTGCGCCACTGGCAAACTGTATTCTCCCCAAGTCAGCGTCCCCCATGAAAAAGGAACGAGCATGATGATTAAAAATACTGGTATTAAACAGATTCTTGCTACTGTAATCTTATTAGGCAGATTCAAAACTTTTACCTCCAAAATTTACACATGCCATTTGGGCCTGTGTCTTAGATCTTAATAATGCTTTTATGTATAATTTAACTCAAAATCCAATCTTATATGCCGGGTAGTCCATTTCCAGCCGCCTTACCTATTATATAGAGCAAAAATAGTCATCTATAAGATGACTATTCGGCTTTCGTAAATTGTATCGTAACCAATTGCGTATTCACTTCAGTCGGTGAAATGGAATACTCCAGCTTCTCATCATTCACATAAATCTCAGTTTCATATGCCCTGCCTATATTGATGACAGCTTCTTTTTCATTGGTGAAATCAATTTCCTGGCTTTTGTCCTTGTCGATAGTGCCCTGGAACAGTAATTTACCTTCACCATTTTTTATGCCGACCCATGGTGAGCCTTTTGAGGTCACCTTTAATTTAAAGGTATCGGTATTTTTTAATTCATACGTACTATTTTTACCGCTGGAACTGGTGACGGCAAGTTTTTGCTCTTTCTTTTCATCTTTGGCAACTGCATCATCTTCATTCTTCTCATCAGATGACTCTGATTTTTCTTCATTCTGTTTTTGGTCTGCATTCTCTTCTTCTTTGTTAAAATCTTCACTTTTATTATAAACCACGGCATCGCTCTGTTTTGCTTCCTTTTTGTCATCGTTGTCCGGATTACTCATATAGTTCAATACGAGCACCCAAATCAATACGGCAGCACCAATGATTAAAACGGCAGCCAAGATCTTCGGTAACATCTCCACAACCTTAGAATCTCCTGCCGGTATGGTTTTCCGGGATTGGACCCTTGAAAGCTGTTCTGGCAATTCCTCACTATAGACTGATGGCACTTCACTCTTATATTGTTCGAAAATCTCTTCTGAATCCAGTCCGACCGCTTCACAATATTGCTTTATGAATGCCCGTACATAGAACTTTCCAGGCATCATACTGTAATTTCCCTCTTCAATACCTATGAGGTAACGCTTTTGAATCTTCGTTAATTCCTGCAAATCTTCTAAGCTAAGACCTTTGGCTTCCCTAGCTTCCTTTAATCGATTACCTAACTCAGTCAAATAAAACACCTGCCATTTTAAAAGTCAAAGGAACCAAAATCGGACCCTGAAAACTGGTCTTTTTGGTCGACAACTTCATATGTTATTTCTTCTTCAGGATTGTTTCGCAATTCAATAATATAATCAAAGTCTTCGAGGGTATACTCCGTATTTTGGACAAAAACATCCGGATGTTCGATTACTTTGACAGCATCAAGCCTCATTATTTCGCGAATCAACTGCCAATGACGCTCATTTGCACGGCGAGTGGAAACAATTCCATCTAAAATGAACAAATTATCATTATTATATTCATCCTCAATAAGCTGACTGCGGATAGTCTGCTTTAAAAGGGTAGATGACACAAACAACCATCTCTTATTAGCACATACACTCGAGGCTACGATGGATTCAGTTTTCCCGACACGAGGCATCCCTCGTATCCCGATCAATTTATGACCTTCCTGTTTAAATAGCTCGGCCAGGAAATCGACAAGCAAGCCTAGTTCATCACGGACAAACCTAAAGGTGTTTTTCTCATCGGCATCGCGCTGAATATAACGGCCATGCCTGACTGCCAGGCGATCACGCAATTTAGGTTCCCGAAGCTTAATGACCTTTATCGTATCCATCGTACGGAGGATTGACTCGAACCTTTCTATATTACGGCTGTCTTTCGCCAACAAAAGTAAACCACGCCTACCTTCATCGACCCCGTTAATGGTGATGATATTAATGGAAAGCATCCCCAGCAGGGATGAAATATCCCCTAATAAACCAGGACGGTTGACTTGGATTTCATATTCAAAATACCATTCTTTATTATCCACGATAACACTCCTTAAGCCTAAAAGCTTTTACCCTACTCAGGGGCAAAAAACTTATCCATCGTAAATTTCAAGGTCTGAACACTTTATTATTATTTGTCTAGCTTCTATAATATAGCATTTCGTGATAAGTTAAAAGGAAAAACCCTAGAAAAATATTCATTTTTATATAAGAGGATAAATAGTCATCCACTTAAATCCAAAAGGCCCTGTTAATTAATAACAGGGCCTTTGGATTGATATTTTACTTCGTTCCATTGTTCTCGACTAACTTGACCATGACACTTGCCATGGCATGTTTTTCTTGATCGCTTGCGACTGACCAAAGATCAGCAAGCACTTTCTCTTGATCATTCTGGGGCTCAACCTGATTTGCCAGGTAATCACCGATTTCGTAAGCCAAGTTGTTAACAGCACTTTCTGACAAGCCTTGTTGTTCACCTTGATTTAATCTGTCGCCTAAGAAATTTTTCCATTGATCCCAATTGTCCAGTACAGACATGAATGGTCACCCTTTCCTTCAAAATAGTACATAGATATTTTGTGAAGGAAGTGAGGAAATTATACATGTCTAAAAAAAATCATGTGTACCATCCGCCATTTACGCCTAAAATTTGCCCGGTTATATAGGATGACTTGTCGGAAAGCAAATAGTATACGGCCTCGGCGACTTCCTTGGATTGCCCCATCCTGCCCATCGGGATATCGCCTTTGATGATCTCCAGATCTTCAGCACTGAAAGATTCGAGCATGGAAGTGGAAATCGCACCGGGGGCAACGGCATTCACCCGGATTCCATTAAGCGATACTTCTTTGCTAAGCGCCTTGATAAAAGCATTTTGACTGCCCTTGACCATAGAATATAATACTTCACAAGATGCACCTGTCTGACCCCAAATCGATGTGACCGCAACGATGGCAGCCTGTTCTTGGTACATAAGCTTTGGAAGCAGTTCCTTTGTTAATTGGAAAGGGCTGGTTACATGCAACTGCACCATTTCATTAACGATTTTCTCATCCATGTCCGATATAAGCCCATAATAGCTATTGCCACTATTAAGGACGATTGCATGAAGGGCAAAAATATTTTCCGCCAATTTCTTGTATCCATCCGGTGCGGCCAAATCCGCTTGAACCGGAATAAGTTCGACTTGATGAGGCTTCAATTCTTCAATCAGGTCAAGTATCGCTTCTTCATTGCTGTTATAATGTAAATAAAGAGAATAATTCTCCTCGGCGAGCTTTATAGCGATTTCCCTGCCGATTCCTCCACTGGCTCCAGTAATAAGGGCAAAACGTTTCCCCACATCCCAGCCCCCTTTATATTATTTAGGAAGTACCTGACAGACTGTCATCCGTTCATCGGATATTAAGTCCTTGGCGATCTCCCTGATATCTTCGATCGTTAGTTTTTCCAATACCGATACAATTTCGAACAAGTTCATATCATTGAATGCATATCTGGTGAATTGATTCGCTATATATTCCGGCGAATTCAGGGAACGAAGGAAAGAACCGATTTTTTTCTTGATTGTCCTTTGCAGGCTTTCTTCATTCAGGCTGGTTCCGGCTTTTGATTTTTGCAGGATACCAAATAAAGACTCCGTCAACTCATCAGGTTTGGCACTGTCCCCGCCAATTAACGCAAACCCAAAACCCTGTTCCTGTGTATAATCATATGAGAAGCTTTGATCGATCAACCCTTTCTCATATAGCTCCTCATGCAAAGGTGAACTCTTGCCAAACAGCATTTCCAAATAGATATTGGTTGCCAATTCCCTTTTCAAAAGCTGTAAACCTGATTGTTGGACATTGGTAGCCTTGATTCCCAGCATCACTTTTGGTGTCTGGACATTCATTCTTAAGATTTCCTTATCCTTGGCAACGATTTCCGGCTCTTGGTCAAATTTACGTTCCACCTCAGGCTGTTCGTTGTATCCTTTATTATTTTGATTATCCCGGATCAGTTTCATGGTGCTTTCGACATCTACCGGTCCTACAACGAATAAGAGCATGTTGCTAGGATGATAAAACGTATTATAACATTCGTAAAGCATATCCTTCGTGATATCTGCAATGGATTCCACAGTACCGGCAATATCGATTTTCACGGGATGCTGATGATACATATTGGCTATCGTCCCGAAATATAATCGCCAGTCTGAATTATCATCATACATGTTGATTTCCTGCCCAATGATTCCTTTCTCCTTCTCCACCGTCTTTTCCGAAAAGTACGGATCCTGGACAAAGTCGATTAAGGTAGTTAGATTCCTATCAAAATCGGACGTGCTGGAAAATAAATAAGCTGTACGGGTGAAAGAAGTAAAGGCATTTGCAGATGCTCCCTGCTTTGAAAATTGCTGAAAAACATCACCATCTTCCTTTTCAAAAAGCTTATGTTCAAGAAAATGGGCAATTCCATCAGGTACTTTAGAAAATTCCGTTTCATTCAATGGTTTGAAATGGTTGTCGATTGAACCATAATTCGTCGTGAAAGTGGCAAATGATTTATTGAACCCACTTTTCGGAAGAATATACACTTCAAGGCCATTATCCATTTTTTCATGGAAAAGTTCTTCTTTCAATTGAGTGAATGCTATTTTATCCATTATCCTTGCACCTCCCCTTCCGTTAGGAAATAAATCGTATCAAGCTGAATCTTTTGAGCAACTGCAATGATTTCTTCCTTTGTCGTCCGCTCTGTTTTTGCAAACCACTCGTCGAGTGAAATATCCTGCCCGGAAACTACATTATGATATAAAATTTCCACAAGTCCTCTCGAAACGTCAATGGTTTCAAGGAGTTGATTCTTAACGACCGCCTTCGTCTGTGCCAGCTCTTCTTCGGAAAAGTTCCCTTGCTTCATTTCCTTCATTTGTGCATGAATGATATCCAATGCCTGCTTGTAGTTGGCATTTTCAATGCCGGCCATGACCATTAATAAACCTTTATGACTTTCGAGCCTCGAAGCCGCATAATAAGCAAGGCTGGCTTTCTCCCTGACATTAATGAAAAGTTTTGAATGTGAAAAGCCACCAAAAATCCCATTGAAAAGCTGAAGTGCATAATAATCACGATCACCGTAGGCAACCTGGGTTCGGTAACCGATATTCAATTTCCCTTGCTTTACATCCGAATTCTCAATGATTTCATTTTCCTTCTCCACTATCTTGCCCGTCTTCCCTGGCAGTCTCACAGGCACTCGTTCTTGCAACGACACATACTTGTCAGCTAGGGCCTGCACTTCCGATTCATCGATGTCACCGATTACATATAAATCGATTTCATCCTCCGCCAGCATTTTTTTGTAATAGGCGAAAAGGGACTCTGGAGTCATCGTTTCCAAGTCTTGAAGATTACCGCTCGCTTCTAAAGCATATGGTTCGTTTTTGCACATTTCCTCTACAAGGCGTGTAGCTGAATATCGCATTTTGTCATCTGAAATGGATTGGATCCGCTGTTTTAATGAACGGATTTCATTGGAAACCGTTTTAGAGTCAAAGGCTTCGCCTTTCTTCTTCGGATTAAAGATCACCTCTGATAATAACCCAAAAGCCTTTTCGAGAAGCGGGGTTGAATCACTAAGGAATTTTTCATTGACGATATCGATCGTAAAACTTATGATTTGATATTCGCCTTTTTTAGCTACATCGACATAAAACCCTGCTCCATATAAATCATCAAGATAAGATCGAAGCTCGGGTGTTGTAGGATATTTACTTGTATTGCTTTGTAACACATATGGCAGCAATGCACGATATGTAACGTCCTCTTTTGTCAACGGGGCTTTCATCTTCAGCACGAGAGTATTCGTTTTATATTTATCCGTCCGGACCACATGAAGCTTGTAGCCGCTTTTTTCCGTAATTGTATCGGAAGCAATAGACATGAATAATCCTCCTCATTATATAAATCACCTTTATTAGCTTATTGTTTGTAGATTGGAACCCTTTTAAACATCTACTTAAAATATACATGTGAAAGGAAAAATCATGCAAGTTACAGCTACTTTTTTTGGTTTTTCACCAGCCAACCATCACTTACGGCTCAACCTCAAAAATAAAAAACCGGCCAGCATAGTTTGCTGACCGGTTTAAAAATTATCTTTTCCCTTTGATGTATGGCTGTCCGGATGCTTTTGGAGCATCTGCACGTCCAATGAAACCAGTTAGTGCAATGATCGTCAGAACATAAGGGGCGATCAAGAGGTAAACCGATGGAATATCCTTGAAGAAGGGAAGGCTCGATCCAACGATACTTAAACTTTGAGCCAAACCAAAGAATAACGCTGCACCCATTGCCCCGACCGGGTGCCATTTGCCAAAAATCATGGCGGCAATGGCCATGAAACCTTGACCATTAATTGTCGCATGATTGAATTCATTCGAAAAGATGGTAGCATAAATCGCTCCGCCGATACCTCCAAAAGCACCTGATAATAAAACGGCGGCATATCGGATTTTCGTAACATTGACACCCATTGTGTCAGCAGCCATGGGATGCTCACCCACTGCACGGATCCTTAACCCGAATGGTGTTTTATAAAGTACATACCAGACGACAAAAGATATTAGAATCGCTATATATACGATATAATATCCATTTGCGAAAAAGATGGGTCCTATAAATGGAATATCGCTGAGTAAAGGAACATCGATCCTTGGAAATGTTTCTGTGATTCTGTCAGTTTGACCTTTGTCAAAAATCAGCTTCACCAAAAACATGGTCAGACCTACTGCCAACAAATTGATGGCTACCCCACTAACCGTTTGGTCCGCCCTGAACGTAATGCATGCCACAGCGTGAAGAATGGAAAACAGCAAGCCGGCAATCATTGCCGCTAAGACTGCAAGCCAAGGAGTCCATTCCCCAAAAACATCAGCAAACATTAAGTTAAAAACAATCCCTGTAAAGGCACCAATGACCATCAATCCTTCTAAACCGATGTTTATGACACCTGCCCGTTCAGAAAACACTCCTCCGAGTGAAGTAAAAATAAGTGGTGCAGCTAGAGCAATCATAGATGGAATAATAATTTGTAATACTTGGTAAAAATCCACTTATTTCACCCCTTTCTTAAATCGAGCGGCAATCCAACGAATAAAATAACTGGATGCGACGAAGAAAATGATTAATGCTATGACAATATCTACAATTTCACTAGGTATGCCGGTTTCTAGCGGCATATTTAACGCCCCTGCTTTCAGTCCCCCAAATAATAAGGCTGCCAGCACAACACCAATAGCCGTATTCGCTCCTAGTAAGGCTACTGCAATCCCATCAAAGCCCATACCTGTGAACCCGCCTTTGACTGCGGCATAACCGAAAGTCCCAAGGCCTTCCATCGCACCCGCAAGCCCTGCAAATGCACCTGAAATAACCATGGAAAGGATGATGTTCTTATTTACACTCATCCCTGCATATTCGGACGCATGCTGATTGAAACCTACGGCTTTCAATTCAAAGCCGGTTTTTGTCCTTTCAAGAAGGAACCACATGATGATCACGCAAATAATCGCTACCACTATTCCCCAATGCATCCGGGAAAAATCCGTAATGCTTTCAAAGAAAGGAGACCGCAGTGATGCTGTATCTGCAACTCTTTCTGTTTTATCCAGCTTGTCAGTCATTACATTCCTAATTAAATAATTCGTCACATATAAAGCTGTATAATTCAACATGATCGAAACGATTACTTCATGTACACGGAACTTGGCTTTTAAATAACCAGGGATAAATGCCCACAAGGCGCCAGCAGCTGCACCTGCTAATATGGCAAACGGCAAATGGATGATTCTCGGAAGATCAAAAGCGATTCCGACCCAAACTGCCGCCAGCCAGCCTACAATTAATTGCCCTTCTACACCGATATTGAATAGGCCCGTGCGAAAAGCAAAAGCCACTGCCAAACCAGCAAGGATATAAGGGATGATTGTCCTGACGGATTCCCCTACATAATAGGAATCCCCAATAATTCCATTTATCATGGAGCCATAGCCGGCAACAGGGTCATAGCCGCTTACTAACATGATTATGGCCCCAACGACTAAGCCGAGGATAACTGCTATTAACGGACTCGTTAATTTAGATAAATACTTAGACATTTTGTTTTCCCCCTGCTTCCGTCCGTTTACTGCCAGCCATAAGAAGGCCAAGCTCCTGTTCAGTCGTTTCTTTCGGATCGACTATTGCGACGATTTTCCCTTCGTATATAACGGCAATTCTATCGCTCACATTCATAATTTCTTCCAATTCAAAGGATATGAGGAGTACCGCTTTTCCTGCATCACGCTGTTCAATCAGACGTTTATGGATAAACTCGATCGCCCCTACATCAAGCCCGCGTGTTGGCTGTGCGGCAATCAATAAATCCGGGTTCCTATCCACTTCCCGGCCGATGATCGCTTTTTGCTGATTTCCTCCAGAAAGCGCCCTTGCCGGGGTATATTCACTCGGAGTACGAACATCGTAACTTTTGATCAATGAACGGGCCTTTTCAAATATTTTCTTTGAGTTCAAGATACCAGCTTTTGAAAAAGGCTTTTGATAATAGGTTTGCAAGACAATATTTTCCCCAATGCTGTAATCGAGAACCAGACCATGCTTATGCCTGTCTTCGGGAATATGGCCGACACCTGCTTCAGTGATTTTACGCGGCTTCAGATTCCTGATTTCTTTTCCATTTAGCATTATGGAACCTGCTGTTGTCTTCCTTAGGCCAGCCAATGCTTCAATCAATTCGGATTGCCCATTACCATCTACACCAGCGATTCCGACAATTTCTCCTGCACGGACAGTTAAATCCAAGTTCCGAACAGCTGAAACACCCCGGGAATCCTTGACTACCAGCTCCCGGACCTCGAGAACTACATCCGAAGGAGTAGCTGCCGTTTTTTCCGTCTTGAACAAAACTTCCCTACCGACCATTAAGCTGGCCAATTCGTTAGGATTCGTTTCGTTGACATTCACTGTACCAATTCCTTGCCCTTTGCGTATAACCGTTACCCGGTCACAAACCTCCATGATTTCCTTAAGTTTGTGTGTAATTAAAATGATTGATTTCCCCTCTTTGATAAGGGCTTTCATAATATAAATCAATTCCTTGATTTCTTGAGGAGTCAGTACAGCGGTCGGTTCATCAAAAATCAATATCTCCGCACCACGGTAAAGCGTTTTAAGAATCTCGACACGCTGCTGCATCCCTATTGAAATATCGGCAATTTTTGCATTGGGGTCAACACGTAGCTGATATTGTTCAGATAGTTTCCTAACTTCCTCGCTCGCTTCTTTTAAATCGATCTTACCCGCTTTTGACGTTTCTTTTCCTAAAATGATATTTTCCGTTACTGTAAAAGGGTCAACGAGCATAAAATGCTGATGGACCATCCCAATCCCTAAATCATTGGCAATGTTAGGACTGGTAATCTTGACTGGCTTGCCATTCACACGGATTTCTCCCTGTTCAGGCTGGTATAGGCCGAATAAAACATTCATCAAAGTGGATTTACCCGCGCCATTTTCACCTAATAATGCGTGAATCTCCCCTTTTTCAACCTGAAGGGTAACATTATCATTTGCGACGATGCCGGGGAATTCCTTACGGATATTAAGCATCTCAATTACATATTCCACGTATTATCAACTCCTAAAATGAGTGTAAATATTCTTAAATCATTTAATTGCTTCTACTAGCTTATTGATTTTTTTAAAAAAACCAAATGAAAAACTACGATTCTATCATAGTTTTTCATTCGATATTTTTCAGTTATAAAAAGCAATTGGGAAAAGAAAGAATAGAGGGCAATTCTGCCTCCCTATTCTTGCATCACCGCTTATAAACCAAGTTTTTCGAATTCCTCATCCGTACCCGGAACTACGAATTCACCTGATTTAATTTTTTCTGTCCACTCTTCGACCGCTTTTAAAGATTCTTCTGTTACGTTATCTTTTGTATCGGAAATGCCTACACCATTTTCTTCGATACCATACTCAATTACTTTTCCGCCTGGGAAGTTTCCTTCTTTCGCTTTCTCGGAAAGGTCTTTAACTGCCACGTCAACACGTTTTAGCATGGAAGTCAGTGTGATGTTGTCGTCAGTTCCAGGAACTGCCCCTAATTTAGCTTGGTCGCTATCTACACCGATAACATAGATTTCTCTCTTAGGATCTTTTTGCTTTTGCTCTACTGCTTCAGTGAATACACCTTTTCCAGTTCCGCCAGCAGCATGATAAATGATATCGATGCCTGAAGAATACATGGAGCCTGCTGTCGATTTACCGATATCAGCTTTATTGAAATCTCCGGCATATTTAACTTCAACTTTCGCATCCGGATTAACAGATAAAACCCCAGCCTTAAAGCCAACTTCAAATTTCTTGATTAATTCAGATTCAACACCGCCGATAAAACCGACTTTGTTTGTTTTCGTTTGCAATCCGGCAATTACACCTACAAGGAATGAACCTTGCTGCTCTTTAAAATTAATGCTGGCTACATTCTTTTTATCTACAACTGTATCCACGATAGCAAAGTGTGAATCCGGACGTTGGTCAGCCACTTCACCAACAGCTTCGGCTAAAAGAAAACCGATACCATAGATCAGTTGGTAATCTTCACGTACAAGCGTATTCAGGTTTTTAGCGTAATCGGCATCAGATTTAGATTGCAGGTAGTTGTAGCCATCTTTACCTTTTTCCAGACCATTATCCTTACCGAATTCCTGAATGCCTTTCCAAGCGGATTGGTTGAACGACTCGTCATCCACGCCGCCAGTATCAGTTACCATTGCAACAGTGAAGTTATCTTTGTTTTTCCCATTTGAAGATTCTTTATCATCATTCTCTGAATTACCACATGCTCCTAGTAGCGTACCGGCTGCAAGAACAAGTGAAAGAGCTAGACCTAATTTGCGCTTTTTCAATTTTTATCCCCCTAATTTACATAGTTTTTTGAGCAGGAATGTTCTGAAAAGTCATTTATGTTTGCGTTTTCACTTCTCGTTAATTTTTTTTGCATACGTTTGATCGACTTTTAAGGAATCGAAACAAACGCTTGCATTCACCCGTATGCAAAGTCATTGCCTACACACGTTTACGAAGAACATGAAAGCTGAACATATTGGCTTTAAAGTAGTTAACAGAATACAGGATAGGCTGGTCCCAATCATCCAGATGCATCTGCTTTAGAACGAGTAGTGCGGCTTCTGGCGAACATTTAAGGATAGGAGAAACTTTCTCATGATATCCAATGGGCTCGATCTCTGCTACGGCATGCGTAATTTTTCGATGCGCATCTCTTTCCAAAATATCAAAAAGAGACTCATCATTACGGTCAAAATTTTCTGATAGTATAGATTCAGGAATTTTGTCAATACAGTAGACAACTGGCTCCCCGTTCGCTGTCCTTACTCGCTCGATGATGACGATGCGTTCATCTGTTGAACAAGAAAACCTGCGTATATCCTCTTCTGTAGGTTCTTGGGCCGTCGAGCTTAAGAAAATCGTACCCGGCTTCATTCCTGCCTCTTCAATCATGTTCGTGACACTTTTTAATTGCTCGATACCTGAACTGAACCGAGGTTTCGGATTGACGAAAGTACCAACTCCATGGCGGCGAATGATGATGTTTTCTTCTTCTAAAATTCGCAGCGCTTCACGAAGTGTCGCCCTACTCACTCCCAATTTTTTTGCAAGATCGAACTCTGAAGGGAATTTTTCATTTTCCTGATAGACTCCTGCTTCAATATCCTGCTTCAGGTAATCAATGACCTGCAAATATAAATGTCGACTATCTGATTTTATTGACATACGGTTTCCCCCAGCTAATTTCTTAAGACATCAGACCTCTGATGTTGAATCATTCCTACTAATCGAAAATAATATAACATTTTTTTTGATATAAATAAATAGTGTTTTACTATTTACTTCAAAAGAATTTAGGAGAAATTACCCTTCCCTGTGTCTTTCAATCTAGAGAAGGCCGCGAAATTTGTACGATTATTCTCCTAAATCAGATAATTTTTTTTTGAAAATGCAAAATGAATGCAGCTCTGTTCAAGATGCTGTTTTCCTGTATAATAGGATTTATCTTCTTTGAAGGGATGTACACAAGATGTTAAAGATTACAGAATACACGATCGAAAAATTGAATGATCCATTTGGTATTTTGTCCGGGGAACGTTTCGAGTTGTTCTTGGATATTGAAGTGCCTGAAGAGGATGAGCTCTTTTCAGAAAATGGTTTATATATTCGGGTGCTTTTTGCAGTGGAAGAACAAATAGGCAAATTGATTAAATATGATATTTTTGAAAAAGGGAACGAAGTCGCACTCGAATTCGATTTAGAAGAAGATGAAGAAGCGATGATTACCGACTTCTGCCTTAAACATTTAGACGAGGCGATGAATAATTAAAAAACCGGGCTGCTGCCCGGTTTTTTTTATCTATGATGAATGCGCCTCATCCTGTTCATCTTTAGTGACCAATACATTTCGTGGTTTACTGCCTTCATATGGACCGACAATTCCCCTCGCTTCCATTTCATCAATCAATCTCGCTGCCCGGGTATAGCCAATCCGGAAACGGCGTTGCAGCATGGAAACAGATGCAGTCTGCATTTCTACGATCAAGGACACCGCATCCCCGTATAAATTATCTTCGACTTCACCATTTGAAGTTTCTGCAATTTCATCCGGTATCATCTCTTCGTTATATTGTGCTTTTTGCTGTGAAATGACATATGTGACAACTTCCTCGACTTCATTGTCGGATAAAAAGGCCCCTTGGACGCGAACCGGCTTTGAAGCTCCTGCAGGCAGGAAGAGCATGTCACCCCGGCCTAACAGTTTTTCGGCTCCGCCCATGTCGAGAATCGTTCTCGAATCGGTCATAGATGAGACACTAAAAGCAATCCGAGATGGGATGTTCGCTTTAATGACCCCTGTAATTACATCTACGGATGGCCGCTGAGTGGCAATTATCAAGTGGATGCCAGCGGCACGTGCCATTTGTGCAAGCCGTGTGATGGCATCCTCTACATCATTAGAGGCGACCATCATCAAATCCGCCAGCTCATCGACAATGACTACGATGTAAGGCAAGAGTGGTTGTTTGGCATCTTCTTCGATGTTATACCGGTTAATATAATCATTATAGCCTTCAATATTACGCGTACCGGAATGAGAAAATAGCTCATAGCGCCTTTCCATTTCACTGACCACTTTTTGCAAAGCCTGTGCAGCTTTCTTTGGATTTGTCACAACAGGTGCGAGTAAGTGGGGAATTCCATTATAGACATTCAACTCCACCATTTTTGGATCAATCATCATCATTTTCACTTCATGCGGTTTTGCCCGCATCAGAATACTCGTAATAATCCCGTTGATACAAACGGATTTCCCGCTGCCAGTAGCACCAGCCACTAGTAAATGGGGCATTTTATTGAGTTCCGCCTTAACCGCTTCACCGGAAATATTCCGCCCTAAGCCTATTTGCAGCTTTGCGTCAGGCTTGTCAACTTCTTTGGCCTCTAAAACTTCCCTTAATGACACCATCGCCACTTCAGAGTTGGGCACTTCTATTCCGATAGCCGATTTTCCGGGAATCGGAGCTTCGATCCTAATATCTTTTGCGGCTAGTGCAAGGGCCAAGTCATCGGATAGGCTGACAATTTTACTTACCTTCACCCCTACGTCCGGATGAACTTCGTATTTGGTTACGGCTGGGCCTAAATGAACTTGAGTGACCCTTGCTTTCACTCCAAAGCTATGAAAGGTACGCTCAAGCTTGGCCGCATTTTCATGAATCAATTGGTATTCTCCGCTTTGGTCCGTTTTTTTAGGCTGCAATAACAAAGAAAGTGGCGGTAAAAGATATTCTTTATTCTCCACTTCCGTAAAATTCATAGGCGGAACGGCATCATCCTGTTCCTCTGCACTTTCAGCTGCTGGTTCCGTAACGACCGGAATTATTTCGTCTTCGTCGCTATAGGCTTTATCAGCAAAGCTGGAAATGATCCGCTCCGTCGCCATTTGCTGTGTTTCCTCTTCTTGGTGAAGGGGCTGATCCGTTTCTTCCACCAGTTCTTTTTCCCGTTTCTTCTTTTTCACGGGATTCTTTTTCTTTTCTTTTTTGTCTTCATTCCACGTTTTCATATCATCTCTGAAAGCAGACCATTGCTTTTTGAAAAAGCCGCCAAGACCCATGAAAAACTTCCCGAGGGTTTCACCTAACGTTTTCCCGGTCAATAGGACAGCACCTACAATGATAAAAAGGAATGAAACGATTTTCGATCCAGCTTCGTCGAATAAAAAGTATGAGGCCGCAAATAATACCGCTCCAATCATACCGCCCCCAAGGTCCTTGGTGCTGGCCTTGCCGGTCACTTCCATCCAGAATAGTTCCCAAGTATTTGAAATGACGCTGGGCTTCGTGAACGGTCCTCCATCTGCAAGCATGTTAAACAGCGTCACATGACTTAGTAGGAGCATGCTCGCAACAAGGAAATACATCCCGACGAATTGCCGTTTTAACAGATAAGGGACCTCCCTCTTTATCATCAAATAGAACCCGGCTGCGATTGCTCCCAACAAAAAGAGGATATACCATTCCCCCATGAAGAAGCGGATTAAAAAGACCGTCCCATTTCCCACTGCTCCAAGCTTGGCAATGGCAATGATGGCCAAGCCTATTAAAGTGAGGCCGATCAATTCAAATTTAAGCGTTAGTTTTAACTTCTCTGTACTATTCTTTTTTCTGCGTTTCTTCTTTGCCATAATATCACCTGATTCTTCATGAAACTATTCTAACTTTCCTATTCAACATCACAACATGATTTCCCTTCACAAAACAAACGTTCGCTCATTGATTATACCAAATAAAAATGCCCCTGTCCTTGATATATATACCATTTACTCTTAAAGCGAACATTTTGCCCCTATAATGAATAAAGCAGCCAAGCGGCTGCTGATTTTCATTCCAGTATATCATAATTTACCTCAGTTAGTCGTTTTTACTAAGGATTCATCTGTTCGAACACATTAATGACAGCCCCCGGCTGAATGTGTACATTCATATAATCTTCAGGATCCGTGCTCACGATTCGATCAATACGAAACGTGCGGCCGCCGTCATGTTCGACCATCACATGTACACCATTATAGATCATTTCTATTAAATTTGCCGTCTTCTCATGATGGTGAGGGAAAATGATTTCTTCAGGAACGATCGTATAAAGCGTCATTGCAGAAGCCCCTCCTCTTCCCCGGCAATTTTTGGCCTTCTTTCTTCCATGAAGCTATTCAGTTTTCTCATGGCCTGGCCTACTCCTCCTACATCATCGATCATACCGATTTCAACTGCCTCGGCCCCGATTACATTCGTGCCGATATCACGGGTTAAATTTCCTTTAGCAAACATTAATTCCTTAAAACTTTCTTCCGTAACGTTGGAATGCCGCGTAACAAATTTAATGACTCTTTCCTGCATTTTATCCAAGTATTCAAAGGTTTGAGGCACGCCAATGACTAGCCCTGTCAAACGAATGGGATGAATCGTCATCGTTGCTGTTTCTGCTATATAGCTATGGTCACACGAAACCGCAATTGGCACACCGATCGAGTGACCTCCCCCAAGTACAATAGAGACGGATGGCTTTGAAAGGGAAGCCAGCATTTCTGCGATGGCTAGTCCCGCTTCGACATCTCCTCCCACTGTATTTAAAATGACAAGCAGCCCCTCTATATTGGGATTTTGTTCAATTGCCACAATTTGCGGAATAACATGTTCATATTTGGTCGTTTTATTTTGAGGCGGCAGCTGCATATGTCCTTCAATTTGTCCAATGATCGTCAAACAATGGATTTTTGAGTCCTGAGATAGTTGCGGAACATTAGTAGCCCCCAGCTGCTGGATCTTTTCGATTAAAGTTGAATTCTTACCTTCCTGCTTGCCTTCATTTTCATTTGGTAATGGTGCATTATCCACTATGCCAACCCCTTTCTCTTTTAGCCTATAGCTTTATTATGTCACGAGTCTCGGACTTCATTCTTCAAGATATAAGAGGTTTGAAACAGAAAAAGAACCCCTGACCTTTAAATCAGGGGTTCCTTACTTAATATTCCATGATGATCGGTAAAATCATTGGGCGGCGTTTCGTTTTTTCATAGAAGAATTGGTTTAACGCATCACGCATTTCCTGCTTCAGCGTGGACCAATCAAAAGGTTGGCGCGACCCATTTTTCTTTACGATTTCACTTACTATTTCAGTTGCTTCGCCAATCATTTTCTCTGATTCGCGAACATATACGAAGCCCCTTGAAATGATTTCAGGGCCAGCTGCAATGCTTTTATCCTGACGGTTCAACGTTACCACTACAATCAAAATGCCATCCTGGGATAACAAGCGCCGATCACGAAGAACGATATTACCCACATCTCCGACACCGCTGCCATCTATCAAGATATTTCCTGCAGAGACTTTGCCGGAAAGGCCCAATTTATTGCCCTTTAGTTCGATGACATCACCTTTTTCGGCAATGATGATGTTTTCACGTTTAATCCCCGCAGCAATCCCAACTTTTTGATGGGCATATAAATGGCGGTATTCCCCATGTACAGGGATCAAGAATTTAGGATTCATCAAATTGATCATCATTTTAAGTTCTTCCTGGCTGCCATGCCCTGTTACGTGAACTTTATATTTATTTGCAGATACCACTTCCGCACCTACCCTGTATAGCAAATCGACGGTTTTGGATAAAATAAGTTCGCCGCCCTGTAGGGGTGATGCACTGATCAAAACTGTGTCTCCCTTTTTGATCGTCACCTGCTTGTGGGTCTGTTTTGCCATTTTTTGAAGTGCCGCAATGGGCTCCCCCTGATGACCTGTCGATAACACGACGATTTCACGGTCGTCATACTGGCTGATTTCATTAATTGGGATTATCAGCTCTTCTTCGACCTTTAAGTAGCCAAGGTTCAAGGCTGTTTCATAAACGCGTTGCAGGCTTTTCCCTACAACTGCCACTTTTCTGCGACTTGCTGCCGCTGCATTGAAAACATGTTGAATCCGGTTGATGTTCGAAGCGAAGCACGCAACAATGATCCTTCCGGAGGCAGCATGAAAAGCCTCTGTAATATCTTTGGCCACAACTGCTTCTGATGTGGTATAACCTGGCCTCTCGGCTCCGGTACTATCCGAAAGCAAGCATAGGACACCTTCTTCACCGATACTGGCCATTTTACCGATTTCCGGTTTATATAGATCTGTTGCCGCTTGATCAAATTTGAAATCCCCTGTATAAACGATTGCACCTTCACGTGTGTGGATCACGACTCCGACGGAATCGGGAATACTATGGTTTGTCCGGAAAAAAGACACGGCTGCTTGAGGGAAACTTAAAAGAGAATCCGAATCGATTTCAGTGAATGTCGCCCTGCCGTTAAAGCCATCTTCCTTTAATTTCGTTTTGATTAAAGCAAGAGTAAGCTTTGTTCCATATACAGGGACCGGTAAATATTTCAAGACATAAGCAAGCGCTCCCATATGGTCTTCATGACCATGGGTAATGAATATCCCCTGCACCCGTTCCTTATTATCCATCAAATAAGTAATATCAGGGATAACCGCATCGATTCCGAGCATTTCGTCTTCTGGCAGCATTAACCCTGCATCAAGAAGATAGATGTCCTCGTTCACCTCAACGACGTACATATTTTTACCAAGTTCCCCTTGTCCTCCAAGAGAAATCACTTTTATTCCATTATTTTTATCTTTACCCAATCGAATATCCTCCTTAAAAAATCCCGTTCATAATTTCCCAATGATTTCATTATAACCGATGTTCAAAAAACATGACAACACTTACCATTTTCAAAGGGACTTTTTCATTTAATCCAAAAAAAAACAACCTATTATGTAAGAGATCCTTGCACGTTTATCCAGTTTCGATTGATCATAAAAAAAATTTAAATATTTTCATCCCGAAATCGGAAAGTATATCCCATTCATATACATCATTATGTAAAAACAAGCCAATCTTCAACGATCAGCTTGTTCGTGACTTTACTTTTTATTTTTTTAATACCTTGGTTAATGCAAGGCGCTCCTGTTCAGTCAATGGCACGATTGGAAGTCTCACCGATCCAACGTCAATTCCATATAACTGAAGCGCTGTTTTGACAGGTGCAGGGCTTGGCGCTGCAAACAAACCTTTTATAAGCGGTAACAGTTCCTGATGCAGCCTGGCTGCCTCTTTCAAGTTCCCACTGATGAAAGCCTCAACTATTTTCTGCAGCTCATTACCTGCAATATGTGAAGCAACCGAAACTACACCCACACCACCAATCGCCAATACCGGGAGTGTTAAAGCGTCGTCCCCGCTATATAATGCAAAATCTTCATCCGTGCCGGCTATGATTTGGGTCATAGCGTTTAAATCCCCGCTCGCTTCCTTAACGGCTACGATATTAGGAATTTTTGAAAGGCGGATGATCGTTTCCGGTTCAATGTTGACCGAAGCGCGCCCAGGGATATTATATACCATAACAGGAAGAGTCGTACTAGCTGCAATAGCCTTAAAATGCTGGTACAGACCTTCTTGATTCGTTTTACTATAATACGGGGCAACCAGCATTATCGCATCGGCGCCATTTTGTTCCGCTTTTTTTGTCAACTCGATGGACGCATACGTATTGTTGCTTCCTGTACCCATGATGATGGGCACACGTTTTTCAACAACCTTGGAAACATGACGCAATAACGCAATTTTCTCCTCAGAAGATAAAGTTGGAGATTCCCCTGTCGTTCCCGAAATCACAAGCGAATCGGTTCCATTCGTTAATAAGTAATTAACCAATGAAGTCGTCTTTTGAAAATCAACATTTCCCTTGCTATCGAAAGGGGTGACCATTGCGGTTGATACTCTACCAAATATCATCATCTAACACCTCTTTAATTTTTAAAACCTTTATTCATTAAAAACCTGATTATTGGACTTCACTTTCATGCAATTGAAATGCATAGTGCAGGGAATTGACAGCTTCTATTAAATCTTCCTCTTTTACGAGTACCCAAATTGTCGTATGGCTGTCCGCTGACTGGAGAATGGCAATTTCCCTTTCGGAAAGCGCTGTGACTATCTTCGCTGCAACGCCTGGCACTCCATTGATGCCTGCACCGACTACTGAAACCTTGGCGCAATTCCGTTCAATGACCGGTTCATGACCAAGCTCGGCCAAAATCGAGAGCGCAAGTTCTGTCACCTCTTCCGAAACGGTATAAACTACGCCACTCGGATATATATTTATAAAGTCCACTGAAATGGACGCATTGGCCATTGCTTTGAAAACTTCAGCCTGTAGATTATATTGATCTTTCTTCGCATGGACCTTGATTTGAGTGATCTTTGGTACATGGGCAATCCCGGTCACGAGCCTTTCACGTATGTCACTGCCCTGGCTTCCCTTGTTCATGCTTGTAACAAGTGTTCCCAAACCTTCGCTGTATGTTGACCTTATCCGAATCGGGACTTTCGCCTGCATCGCAATTTCAACAGCTCTCGGATGAATGACCTTCGCCCCTTGATATGCCATATTGCAAACTTCCGTATATGAAACGATTGATAATGGACGAGCTTGATCGGCAATACGTGGATCTGCCGTCATGATTCCTTCCACATCCGTAAAAATATCGACCCGTTCAGCTTGCAATGCCGCACCTAATGCTGCGGCTGATGTATCACTTCCACCACGGCCGATGGTCGTGATGTCCCCGTTTTTAGCCGCTCCCTGGAAGCCTGCTACAACGACAACATCCTTCACCTCAAGCTCTTTCATGAGACGGTCGCATTTCATTTCGATAATTTTTGCACTTGAATAGTCGGTATTCGTCAAGAATCCCGCCTGAGCTCCAGTATAAGCGACCGCATCAATACCATGTTCCAAGAGCATGTTCGTAAATACGACAGATGATATCGTTTCCCCTACTGACATAAGTAAATCCTGTTCCCGTTTTGAAAGGCTGGCTTTCGCTCCATTTACCAGGGAAATTAAGGTATCCGTTGCATAAGGATCGCCTTTTCTTCCCATTGCTGAAACTACAACCACCACTTTATAGCCTTCTTTAATCGCTTTTTCAATATGCCCCTTGGCGAATGAACGGCTTTCCTCATCTCGAACGGATGTCCCACCGTATTTCTGGACGATAATTTTCATAATATGCACCCCAAATATAAGCCAGCTTCCCAATCAGGGAAGCTGACAAAAACTCTCTATCCTATTGGAATTTAATTTTCTGTCGAGTTCATTAAGAATAAATTATTACTTAACGGTAACCAAACCTAATTTCAAAAGGCTCTCAGCAATTTGAACGGAATTCCAAGCTGCTCCTTTTAATAGATTATCGGAAACCACCCATAAATGGAAGCCTTTATCTTCATCCAAATCTTTGCGAATCCGGCCGACGAATACATCATTCTTGCCGACGGATGAAGCAGGCGTAGGGTAAACTTGTTGTTCAGGTTCGTCTTCTAACACTACTCCAGGTGCCGTTTTCATTAAATCTTTGATTTGAGAAGCCGCTATGCCTTCTTTTTCAACTTCAATGTATACAGATTCCGAATGACCTGTTACAACAGGAAGCCTCACGCAAGTTGCAGACACTGGAAGGTTTTGCATATGCATGATTTTCTTTGTTTCATTAATCATTTTCATCTCTTCGAATGTGTACCCATTATCTTGGAATTTATCGATTTGGGGAATGACGTTAAATGCGATTTGATAATGCTTTTCGTCCCCTTTTACCGGTAAAATTTTCGGATCTATTTCTTTTTCGTCAAGCAAGTCGCGAGCTTGTTCCTTTAATTCATTTATCGCTGCTGCACCTGCACCCGAAACAGCCTGATACGTAGAAACAACGATTTTTGATAAGCCGTATGTCTTGCGGATAGGTTCTAATGCCACAACCATTTGGATGGTTGAACAATTCGGATTTGCAATGATCCCATTATGCTGTTTCAAGTCTTCTTCATTTACTTCAGGAACGACTAGCGGCACATTTTCATCCATGCGGAATGCACTCGTATTATCCACCACTATCGCACCGCGTTTCACTGCTTCTGGAGCCAATTCCTTAGACACGCTTCCTCCAGCACTGAATAAAGCGATATCGATGCCTTCAAAGCTCTCAGGTTTTGCTTCCTGCACTTCGATTTCTTCGCCCTTAAACGTAAGTTTGATTCCTGCGGAACGAGCCGATGATAAAAAGATGATTTTCTTAATCGGTAAGTCCCTTTGTTCGAGTGTTGAAATCATTTGTTGTCCTACTGCTCCAGTTGCTCCCACAACTGCAATACGCAATCCCTGTGTCTCAGTCATTTATACATACTCCTTTTCTATCTCTTAAATTAGTTATTTTATTGGATTTACTACTTCTTGTTCAGAATATCATTTATTTTAACACATTAACATTCCAAAGGGTCGCACTTTAACAAAATATTCTGGTAGTGGAGTGGTTTTTTATAACTTCAACCCACAAATTTATGCATATATGTCAGTCGTTACAAAGCGGGATCGAGGCATAAATACTTGTTCAGACTAAATCATCCTTGAACCTTTCGACGATGACAGGTTGAATCTGTTCCCTTTCCAGTGCCGATATGATCGTATCCCTTATCATGCTCATCCTTGCAACCATGGAACTTGGTTTGCCTGTGGGATTATCCTGGCCATATGGAACGAAATAAATATCTTTAGCTGCCATCAGCCTCATTAGATTGACACCATTTAACCCAAGTGCATCATTTGTTGATATCGCGACCACGACTGGACGGTGATTTCTCATCGTAGCTTTTGCAGCCATAAGTACTGGCGAATCGGTAAGTGCATTTGCCATTTTACTCATGGAGTTACCCGTTAAAGGAGCGATCACCATGCAATCAAGTGGCAATTTAGGTCCTAAAGGCTCTGCTTTGACGATTGTATCAACGACATGGTTCCCCGTCAATTTTTCTATTCTTTCGACCCAGTCCTCTCCCTTTCCAAAACGGGTTTCCGTGTTTTGTACAGTCGATGTTACGATTGGAATGACTTCCGCACCTTCATTCACAAGTTTTTCTATTTCAGGAAACACTTCATCATAAGTGCAATGTGATCCTGTTAATCCGAAACCAATCCGTTTCCCTTTGAGACTCATATCATTTTCCCCTTCCTTTTCAAGAACTCGCCTTGTATCAATAGTCCCAGTGCATTCGCTAATATCTGACCAGCTGTTTTCGGGGCAACTATACCAGGTAGGCTCGGTGCCAACAGCGCCTTAATTCCCCTTTTTTCAGCGTAACGAAAATCCGTTCCCCCCGGTTTTGAAGCAAGGTCGATGATTAATGTATGAACGGGCATTTTGGCTATAACTTTTGCGGTAATTATCGGAAAAGGAATCGTATTGATACATATATCAACATCTTTCATTTCTGAAGCAAGATCATTTAAATGAAAAGGGGCTAATGCCATTTCACTGATCCTCGCAATATCTTCGCTTTTTCTTGCCCCCACCTTAACTTTTGCTCCAAGTGCATGGAATGACCGGGCTACACTCATTCCGACCCTTCCCAGTCCGAGAACGGCTACATTCGATCCATGGATAGTAAAATCCGTATGTTGAATGGCCATCATGATTGCACCCTCAACAGTGGGAATCGAATTATAAATAGCCACATCATCACGTTCGAACAATAGAACGAGTTTGCGATCCACTTTCTGGAATATCTCATTGAGGTAATCGTTACTGATTCCTGCATAAAAAATGCAGTGTGCCGGGGTATTTTTTATCATTTCTTCAGTCAAAACAACCTCTTCACTGGAAAAGATCGTTTCTACTTTCCCATCTGAATCCGTGCCCCGGACAGGTAAAATAACTGAATCTATTTCCTTGAAGTTTATATCTTCCATTTTTTCCTTAACCGCTCCGGTAAAAGCATGGTCGAGCTGTTCAAAACCTACCAATAATAGCTTTGCATCAAGCTCCGTCAGTTTACGTACAACTTCAAGCTGACGCGCATCTCCACCAATTACAGCGATTTGCATGCCTGTGAGCATTAAAACCGTCACCTTCTTTATATAAAAGATCCTAAACATTCCTTGCCTCATGATACAATTCCTTCAGGAAGCAATTCGGTTTTTGCTACATTCTCTAGTTACCCTGCCATCTTATGTTTTTACTTAAAAAACGGTGATAAGAAAAGAAAAAACGCCATAGCTATTGCCAGCTAAGGCGTTTTCGAGCGTGCATTCCGAGAAGTTCATGGAGTATGGCGCGAGCGTCATTATCCGTCCATATGCTCTCCGTCATTATTTGAAAGCCCTTCCTGAAAATCAATGATGACCATATCCGCACCGATTTTTTTTATATGTTCCCATGGAACTCTAATTTCACTGCCATTCCTTAAAAGGCCGAACCATTTGACAGATGGGATGATCAACGAGGTAATTTGTCCAGTTTCATCTATTTCCAAATCGGTCTGACCAAGGATTCCTAATCTTTCCGCCCTATTCACATCGACTATTTCCTTACCGCTCAATTCGCTCAACCTCAAAATTGGTTCCCCCTTTTTCGCTTTCTATTCAATCTATATCCGAAAAAGGTAAACTTAGAAGGCATTTATCCAAATATTGTCCATAACATTGGACCCTCCCACATTCAAAGAAAAAAAGCCTGACCTCCCTTAGTAAAAGGAAGATGCAGACTTGTTCGTTACTTATTTATCCCAGTTTTCCAACGGGCTCACTAATGACAAGGAATGTTCCGTAAAGATCTGGTTTGCCAATTCATTAACGGTATCCTCCGTCACCTCGTCAATCTTGATGATGATATCATCAAGGGAACGGTGCTCACCCAACATCAGCTCATTTTTTCCGTTCCGGCTCATACGGCTATTCGTGCTTTCAAGGCTGAGCATCAAGCTTCCTTTAAGTTGCTCTTTACTATTCCGTAATTCCTTTTCCGTAATGCCATCCCTTTTTAAAGTATCCAGTGTTTCCTGAATGGTTTCATACAGGCTGTCAAGCTGATTTGTGCCTGTCCCCCCATATACTGTCACCATACCGCTATCTTGATAGCTGGAATGATAGGAATAAACGGAATAGGCAAGGCCGCGTTGCTCCCTAACGTCCTGGAATAGGCGGCTACTCATGCTTCCTCCGAGAATATTATTCAGGGTAATCAGGCTGTATGTTTTATCATTGCCGATTTCCAACCCTTTGTAACCAAGGCATAAGTGGGCTTGTTCCGTATCTTTTTTACGGGTGATCCTATTTTCATGGAAGGATGGCTTGACCAATTCAAGACGGTCTTCCCCTCCTTGATACGAGCCAAAGTAGCTTTCGACTTCCTTAATCATTTTTTCATCTACATTCCCCGCAATGGATACAACTACTTTATCAGGTGTATACATGTCATGGACGTATTTTTTTAATGTATCACTATTGAACGTTTCAAGCGTATTTTCCGTGCCAAGTATCGGATAGCCAAGGGGATGATTTTCATATACCGCCTTGCTTAAGAGGTCATGGACAATGTCATCTGGTGTGTCTTCGTACATTTTGATTTCTTCGTAGACGACATTTTTTTCTTTTTTCAATTCTTCCCCATCAAATGTTGAGTTGAAGAACATATCAGCAAGGATTTCAAGCGCATAGCTTGCATGGTTATCCATTACTTTAGCATAATAGCATGTGTACTCTTTTGAAGTGAACGCATTCACCTGTCCGCCAATACTATCGAATGACTCGGCGATTTCACGAGCATTTCTCGTAGTTGTCCCTTTAAAGAACATATGCTCCAAGAAATGTGAAACCCCATTCAATTCCGGTGTTTCATTTCTTGAACCTGTTTTGATCCATACTCCAATTGCTGCAGAGCGTACAGTTGGAATATTTTCCAATACAATTCTAACTCCATTTTGACACGTGTATTTCTTAATCAACTAACATTCCTCCCAATCATTCTATGCTGCTATCGTTACCAATACATTATGGATTCGATCGCTCTTCATCTACTGCTTCCGAAACGGTAACAACATCTAAGTCTTTCTTTTTTATTTCAATTATTAACGTTTCCAATGATTTTGCAGTAGATTCCGTCGGATGCATCAATATAAATGCTCCTGGGTGTACCTTAGAAAGCACTCTTTGTTGAAGGACTTCAGGGCTTGGCTTTTGCCAGTCGATCGTATCCACACTCCACATGACGGTCTCCATACCGAGAGAATCCGCGATTTTCACCGTTTCGTCCCGGTAGCTTCCACTTGGTGGTGCGAACCATTTCATTTTCAAACCTGTCACCGCTTCAATGACTTCGTTCGTTTTTCGAATTTCCTCACGTGTAGCTTGTGCGGAGATGTTTTTCATATCGGGATGTGAGTAAGAATGATTTCCAATTTCATGTCCCCCGCCCTTGATCATCTTGGCCAAATCAGGGTTTTTCTTGGTCCAATTGCCTTCAAGGAAAAAAGTGGCCTTGACATTATTCTTTTTTAACACGGCCAACATATCTTGTAAGTATTCATTCCCCCAGGCCACATTGATTAAAAATGAAACGACTGGCTTTTCGGGATGGGCCCGGTAAATCGGAGCCGGATCCAGATCCTCCATATGTATCTTTGCAGGAACCTGCTGAAATACCAGCTTATCCTTATCGAACACGCCCTCCTTCTTCATGGCTTTATACGAATCATCAATATTTACCTTCAGGCCGTTATATGCAGGAACGGTTTTCCAAACAGAATCTATTCGTGCATCCTGTGGTGCAATCTCATATTTTTTTGTTGATTCTTTTATTTGTAATAGAAGCTCGTCTTCTTGCTTCATTGAAGCAACTGAATCATCTGTTAATTGGGTCAAATAAATTTGTGTATATGGATTTTGCACTAATAACCATGATATACCTGCAATGGCACTTATCGCAACTATCTGCTTCCATTTATTATTCATTTTTTACGCCCCCTTCATACCAAAATGTATGAAGAAAACGGACAAGGTAGAACATGACATCATTTTAACGCCATTCACACTATGGATATTAAACAAAAAAAGCATGCAGATTCACAAGGAACCGCATGCCGGGTTTTTCATTTTCCATTACGATTGAGAAGGGTTGGCTGCCTCTTTTTGCTCTTTCAAGACCGCTTTACGGGAAAGGTTTACCCTTCCTTGCTTATCGATTTCAGTAACTTTGACCAATAATTCATCGCCAAGTGAAACGACATCTTCCACTTTTCCGACTCTTTCTTCAGCCAGTTCAGAAATATGTACCAAACCGTCTTTACCATTGAAGATTTCAACGAAGGCACCGAACTTTTCGATACGTTTAACTTTACCTAAGTATAGTTCGCCCACTACGACTTCACGTACGATATCCTCGATGATTTTCTTCGCTTTTTGAATCATTGGTTCATCAGTAGAAGATATGAATACCGTCCCATCTTGTTCGATGTCGATTTTCACGCCAGTTTCTTCAATGATTTTGTTGATATGTTTTCCGCTCGGTCCAATCACATCACGGATCTTATCCGGATTTATGGACATTGTAACGATTTTTGGAGCATATTTGGATAACTGCTCACGCGGTTGATTGATTGTTGACATCATTGATTCCAAAATATGCATCCGGCCATGTTTGGCTTGAAGTAAAGCTTCTTCAAGAATCTCTCTTGAAAGACCCTCGATCTTAATATCCATTTGCAGGGCAGTAACACCTTTTGAAGTACCTGCGACTTTAAAGTCCATGTCTCCCAAATGGTCTTCCATACCTTGAATATCCGTTAAGATTGTATAGTGCTCACCTGTTTTGACAAGACCCATGGCAATACCGGCAACTGGAGCTTTCAATGGAACACCGGCATCCATCATTGCCAAAGTGCTTGCACAGATACTTGCTTGTGATGTTGAACCGTTTGATTCAAGCACTTCAGAAACAAGTCTGATTGTATAAGGGAAGTCTTTATCGTTTGGAATGACAGGCTCCAATGCCCTTTCACCAAGTGCACCATGACCGATTTCACGGCGTCCTGCCCCACGGATAGGACCAGTTTCACCAACACTGAAATGCGGGAAGTTATAGTGGTGCATAAAACGTTTTGACTCTTCGGTTCCAAGTCCGTCCAGGATCTGCACATCACCAAGTGCACCTAATGTACAGATGGATAGAGCTTGGGTTTGTCCACGTGTGAACAATCCGGAACCATGTGTACGTGGCAGAATGGTAACTTCTGATGATAATGGTCTGATTTCGTCAGGATTACGGCCATCCGGACGCACTTTTTCTTCCGTGATTAAACGGCGGACTTCGGATTTGACCAGTTTATTCAGGATTTCTTTGATTTGCTTTAATTTTTCTTCATCAGTTTCTTCTTCATAATGAACCAACACACGATCTTTTACTTCTTTGATCGCGTCTTCACGGGCATGTTTTTCCTGAACTTGTACTGCTTTGTTCAAGTCTGCTTCACATAGGCCTTTCACTTCTGCTTCCAGTTCTGCATCCACTTGATATAAAGCGACCTGCATTTTTTCCTTGCCGATTTCAGCAACGATTTTATCTTGGAATGCAATGATCTTCTTGATTTCATCATGTCCAAACATGATTGCTTCAAGCATCGTTTCCTCTGGTACTTCATTTGCTCCGGCTTCAACCATGTTGATAGCATCTTTAGTGCCGGCAACCGTCAGATTGATGTCACTTTTAGCTAGTTGGTCAACAGTAGGGTTAATGATGAATTCATTATTGATCCTCCCCACTACAACTCCAGCAATTGGACCTTCGAACGGAATATCGGAAACTGAAAGTGCAAGGGAAGAACCTAGCATAGCTGCCATTTCCGTAGAGCAATCTTGATCGACACTCATGACCATGCTGATGATCTGAACATCGTTCCTGAAGCCATCGGCGAAAAGCGGACGGATTGGACGGTCAATCAAGCGGCTTGCAAGTATTGCCCTTTCACTCGGTCGTCCTTCACGTTTGATGAAGCCTCCCGGAATTTTACCGACTGCATAAAGTCTTTCTTCGTAGTTGACTGTCAAAGGGAAGAAGTCGACATTTCTAGGTTCCTTCGAAGCTGTTGCTGTACTTAATACAGCAGTTTCTCCATAACGGACTAAAACTGCCCCGTTAGCTTGTTTAGCCAATTGCCCTATTTCTACCGTTACATTACGGCCGGCCCAGTCAAATGAATACGTATGTTTTTCCTGTCCCATTTATTAAACCCCTCTCTGAATCTTCACTTAGAGGCTTAGTTTACCTAAACCTGTATTGGATTAAATCAATTATATGTGAAAGTAACTGAACTCGAGTTAAAACCAAACTATTCCTATTATGCACGAAAAAAACAAGCATTAACAGTAAAATGAATAAAAATTTCATTCATTTGATTATGTATATCCCGATCATTTATAAATGGAAAAGGACCCGGCTCCTGCCGAGTCCCAAGGACGAAGGCCCAGCCTTAAGTAGAATACGTCCAAATCATTTGATTAACATCAAAAAAGCGGGAAATTTCCCGCCTTCCTGAAAAAATTATCTACGTAGACCTAATTTGTTAATTAGTGTACGGTAACGAGTAACGTCTTTGTTACGTAGGTAAGTTAAAAGATTACGACGTTTACCTACCATTTTTAGAAGACCGCGACGTGAATGGTGGTCTTTTTTGTGTGTGCGTAAGTGACCGTTCAAGTTGTTGATTTCTTCTGTTAATACTGCGATTTGAACTTCTGGAGAACCAGTGTCAGTATCGTGAGTTCTGAACTCAGCGATAAGTTCGTTTTTGCGTACTTGTGTAATTGCCATGTTATTATTCCTCCTAAAATTCTGTAAAATCACCTATTACCGAGCCAGCGTCGGAGTCTCGACTAGCCAAGCAATGGTTATTTTCATACATACAATAGAATACATGTTTTTCATTAAAATTGCAAGTCTTGTCTTTTATGCTTCAAGCTTTGCAAAATAGGCTATGGCATTTTGCTTATCCGTTTCGATCTGAGCGACCAATGCTTCAAGTCCGGAAAATTTCTGCTCACTCCGAAGCCTTGTATGCCATTCAACCGAAACCTGGTTGCCATAAATATCTCCCGAGAACTCCAAGGCATGAACCTCTACAGTCGGATATTTAGGTTTTTTTTCGTGGAATGTAGGTTTGTAGCCGACATTGCAAACCCCTTTATACCATTTACCGCTTATTTTGATCCTGACGGCATATACGCCTGCAGCAGGGAAAATATAATCGTCACTCACTTCAATATTTGCGGTGGGGAAACCCAATTTCCTGCCCCGCTTTTCACCGTGAACGACATGACCTTTCGTTAAATAGCGGCGGCCAGCCAAATGATAAAAGTCCGTAAAGTCGCCATTACCGAGAGTTTCCCTGATTCTCGTCGAGCTAACCTTTTCATCTTCAAGTGTCTGTTTTGCAACGACTGTCTGTGAAAATCTGCCCTGTGCATAAACAGGCAAATCTTCCATCGATCCTTGACCATAGCGACCGTAGGAATAATCAAAGCCTGCAACTACGTGACGGACATTCAGCCCGGCAATGTATTCGTCAACGAACCGTTCCGGGAGTACCGAAGCAAAATCCTTGCTGAAATGGACAATGAATAAATAATCTATCTCCATCGATTCTATGATATCCACTTTATCTTCAAGTGGAGTGATATAGCGGATATTTTCCGTTTTCCTACCCAGTACTGCAGAAGGATGCGGGTCAAATGTCATGACTGCTGACTTAAGATTCATTTCATCGGCTTTTTGCTTGGCGGTCTGAATAACAATCTGATGACCTTTATGTATACCATCAAAAAATCCAAGCGCCATTACAAGCTCGGGAAAATCATCCGAATTAAATTGATGAGGATGCTCTATTGCGATCACTTTCACCTTTCAATCTCCTCTTTCCGGCGGTAAAACGGTCTATAATTCTTGTGCCAATACTTTTACTGGTTTAATTAATCCCTCTTTTGTCGGATGTATTTGATAAATGGCAATGGCCTTATCTGCTGGGTCGACCATAACAAAAGGCTTTCCTTTTTCAACAACAACATCCTTTGATTGTTCCAATACCGCACCGTTAAGTACTTTCTTTGCTACTTTATCACTAATCTGAAATTTGGGCAAATGAAATAATCCCCGTTCCAAAGGCAGCAGAAATTCATCCGTTTGTTCACTTTCCATGAAGTCTTCCACTTCAGCAAATGTGAAACAGTCCTCCTGCTTAAAACCTGCTGATTCAATACGTGTCAAGTCTGACATATGGGCAGGAAAACCCAGTTCTTCACCCATCATGACTGCCAGCGTCCGAATATACGTTCCTTTGCTGCATTTGACGCGAAACCGAAAAGAAATGGTTTCCCCTTTAAATTCAGAACGATCATCGAGAAGGGTAATATCATAAATGGTTACCTCCCTTGTCGGCCTCTCCACTTCCATCCCTGCACGGGCATATTCATATAACTTCTTCCCGTTTACCTTTACTGCTGAATACATTGGCGGCGTCTGTTCAATCTTTCCAGTCAGTGATTCCAGCACTTCCAGAATCCGTTTACGCTGAATCACTTGATCAACCTTTTTCACTTCCACTTTTTCACCGCTTACGTCTTCAGTTGTCGTTGAAAAACCAAGGGTCACTTCCCCTTCATACGCTTTACCGGCTTCTGTCAAATATTCGGCTATCTTGGTTGCCCTGCCAATACAAATAGGTAAAACCCCTGTTACATCAGGATCTAAAGTACCTGTGTGCCCAACCTTTTTTGTCTTTAAAATCTTTCTTAATTTAAAAACACAATCATGGGATGTCAATCCCTTGGGTTTCCATAATGGAAGAATACCGTTCACGCTTTCACCTCATCATTTTTAAAACACCCTAAACTACTATCATAAAGCAAAATGAATTCCAATTCCGATAGATAGGTGTTTTTCGCTTTTTTACATATTCATTTTTCAAAAAAAAGAGACCGACTACAAGAAGTGCAAAGCACTTATTGAGTCGGCCTCCTTTTACTGCTTGCTTATTCCTCGTCTTTTTCAGCCGGTTTATTGATTTGGGAAATCAACGACTCGATACGATTACCATAATCGACCGATTCATCAAATTCAAAAAACAGCTCTGGAGTTTTGCGCAGTCGGATCCGCTGCCCAATTTCTGAACGCATGAATCCTTTCGCCTTAGCTAGACCTTGCAGGGTTTTCTCCCTTTGTTCCTGGTCACCCAAAACGGAAATATAAACTGTTGCCTGTTGTAAATCGCCTGTAACCGCGACATCCGTCACAGTAACAAATCCGATTCTTGGATCTTTAATTTTTCGGCCGATAATTTCACTCAGCTCTTTTTTCATTTGTTCGCCAACACGATTTGAACGAAGGCTCATAATATCACCTCGATAGCCTAAAGCCAGTCTATATCTGTTATTGTTCGCTCTAGTTCCGGAAAAGAATCTAGAAATTTAAGGGCATTTTGAAGTTCCCGTTCTGTAGCCTTCCTTGAGGATGTTACGGTTACGATAGTAATCTTTGTCCGCTGCCATAAATCCTGAAAATCGGTCTCTGCTACAGAAATATTGAACTTCTGCTTCAGCCGTGTCATGACACGCTGAAGCACGGCCCTTTTTTCTTTCAAAGAATGGGTGTCATGGATGATGCATTCACATTGGACAGAGCCAACGATCATTTACGTTCGATCTCTTCCATTACATACGCTTCAATTACATCGCCTTCTTTAAGGTCGTTGTAATTTTTAATCGTAATACCGCACTCATAGTTCGTTGCCACTTCTTTTACATCATCTTTAAAACGTTTCAATGCATCAATTTCACCTTCGTAAATGACGACACCTTCACGAATTAAGCGAATTCCGCTATCACGTGTAATTTTTCCTTCTGTAACGTAAGAACCGGCAATCGTACCTACCTTGGATACTTTGAAAGTCGTACGAACTTCAGCCTGACCGATAATTTTTTCTTCGAATTCAGGGTCAAGCATCCCTTTCATGGCCGACTCGATCTCTTCGATCGCTTTATAGATGATGCGGTGAAGGCGGACATCAACATTTTCTGATTCAGCCGCACGCTTCGCATTCACGTCAGGACGGACGTTAAATCCGATGACGATTGCATTCGAAGCTGTAGCAAGGATGATGTCAGACTCTGTGATAGCACCGACGCCAATGTGTATGATCTTTACTTTAGCGCCTTCTACTTCTATTTTATTCAGGGAAGCGGCTACTGCTTCCGCAGAACCTTGAACATCAGCTTTTAGAATGATGTTCAATTCTTTAATTTCCCCTTCTTTCATTTGCTCGAACAATGTATCCAGTGTTACACGGGATTTTTCATTACGTTGTGAAGCAAGTTGTCTCTGTGCACGCACTTCCCCAACTTGACGGGCCGTTTTCTCATCTTCAAAGACGATGAAACGATCGCCGGCCTGTGGCACTTCGTTCAATCCAGTGATTTCAACCGGTGTTGAAGGACCTGCATCCTTAACACGGCGTCCAAGATCGTTAACCATGGCACGAACACGGCCGAATGTATTACCGATAACAATCGGATCACCGATTTTCAACGTTCCGTTTTGAACAAGCAAAGTAGCAACCGATCCGCGCCCTTTATCCAAACGTGCTTCGATGACCGTTCCATTTGCTTTACGAGATGGATTCGCTTTATACTCCTCCACTTCACTTACAAGAAGAATCATTTCAAGCAAGCTGTCGATGCCCTCACCGTTTTTAGCTGAAATTGGTACGAAAATCGTGTCTCCGCCCCATGCTTCAGAAACTAAACCATGTTCTGTCAACTCTTGCATGACACGGTCCGGATTGGCCCCTTCTTTATCCATCTTATTGACAGCGACGATAATTGGAACTTCTGCAGCTTTAGCATGGTTGATCGCTTCAATCGTTTGTGGCATAACGCCATCATCCGCAGCGACGACAAGAATGGTGATATCGGTAACTTGTGCACCTCGGGCACGCATTGTTGTAAACGCAGCATGGCCTGGTGTATCCAGGAATGTTATTTTCTTATCGTTAACTTTAACTTGATAAGCACCGATATGCTGAGTGATTCCGCCCGCTTCGCCTTCAGTTACTTTTGTATGGCGAATAGAATCAAGCAATGTCGTTTTACCATGGTCAACGTGCCCCATGATCGTCACGACAGCCGGACGTTCAATCAAATCTTCAGAAGCGTCCTCAGTGACAAGTGATTCAAGGTCTGTTAGGTCGACACGAATCTCTTCTTCGGCCACTACACCGTATTCCGCACAAATCAATTCAATTGCATCTTTATCCAAAGTTTGGTTGATTGTTGCCATAACACCAAGCATAAAGAGCTTTTTAATGATTTCAGAAGGTTCACGGTGAAGTTTTTTTCCAAGTTCCATAACCGTCAAAGACTCATAAAACGTAATTTTCTCTGGAAGTTCTCTTTCTTTACGTTTTGTAACAGGTGCCTGAGGCGCTTGCTGTCTTTGTTTATTATTTTTATTCTTGTTATTGCGACCCTTGTTGAACTGACCTGTTGGTTTTTTCGTCCCTACAGGTTTAACGGGTGGTTTCTTCTTCAGTTTTTCTTTATTGACTGTGCTCTTTTCATCCGCTTCAGCTTCGTACTTCGCGACCGTAGCGTTAGCTTTTGGTTCTTGGCTTTTATCTTCGTTTTTAGGTTTGATTGAATCGTTTAATTTATTTACAGTTGAATCGTCTAATGCTGTCATATGGTTTGTTACCTCTATATTCATTTCTTTAAGTTTATTTATTACATCCTTGCTTGAAACGTTCTTTTGTTTTGCATATTCATATACACGCAATTTTGTCATACGTTCACCCCCGTAAAATTTAATCGAGCAGCGTTCGGAGTTTTTGTGCAAAACCTTCATCCAGAACTGCGACGGCAACTCTAGCATCCTTGCCTATCGCATGGCCGAGCAATGACCTGCTTTCGACTCTTTTTAAAGGAACCTGATAAAATGCGCACTTATCAGATATTTTTTTTTCAGTGTTTTTTGAAGCGTCCGCGGATAAAATAACAACTTTGGCATTACCGCTTCTAATCTCTTTAACCACTAATTCTTCACCCGAAATTAGCTTGCGTGCTCGATTGGCCAAACCTAATAGAGACATCCATTGTTGTTGTTGGGTCATGGTGTTAGTTTTTCTCCTTATTCACTAAATCAAGCAATTGTTCATAAAGGGAAGAATCGATTTGGGTACTAAGGTGATTAGCCAGCACATTTTTCTTTTTGGCCAGCTCGATAACATCCCGATCAAGAGTCAAATAAGCTCCCCTTCCAGATTTCTTTCCGGTCGGATCCAGGCTGACTTCCCCTTCTTTAGATCGAACGATGCGAATGAGTTCCTTCTTCGGCTTCATTTCGCCTGTAGCCACACATTTACGCATCGGGATTTTTTTTCGGCTATTCATCTTTTTTCACCTCGAATTACTCGTTATCCTCTTCGAAATCTGTTTCCTCTTCAGTAACATAACTATCTCTGCTCAAAAGGAATTCCTGTTCTTCCACTGGATAAATACCAGCTTCGCGGGCTTCCGTTTCACTCTTGATATCAATTTTCCAGCCTGTAAGCTTGGCAGCTAAACGGGCATTTTGTCCACGCTTACCAATTGCCAGGGAAAGTTGATAATCCGGAACGATTACAGTCGTCGCCTTTTCCTCTTCTTTAACAATGACCTCAAGTACTTTTGAAGGGCTTAAAGCATTCGCAACGAAAATGACCGGATTCTCCGACCATTTGACGATATCGATTTTTTCACCTTTCAATTCATTGACGATGGCCTGAACACGCTGTCCCTTTTGGCCTACACAAGAACCGACTGGATCTACTTCTTCGTTATCGGAGTGCACGGAGATTTTTGAACGGTCGCCTGCTTCGCGGGCAACTGACTTAATTTCTACTGTTCCATCAAAAATTTCAGGCACTTCGATTTCGAATAAACGTTTTAAAAGGCCAGGATGTGAACGGGATACAAAAATTTGCGGGCCCTTGGAAGTCTTTTCAACTTTAGTGATGAAAACTTTAATGCGATCATGTGGTTTGTACTGTTCATTCGGCATTTGCTCATTCACCGGGAGCAAAGCTTCGATTTTACCTAGGCTCACATAAATGAACCGGGAATCCTGGCGTTGAACGATTCCAGTCATGATATCTTCTTCACGATCGATGAATTCGGCATAAATGATGCCCCGTTCCGCTTCACGCACCCTTTGAGTGACGACTTGTTTTGCTGTTTGTGCAGCAATACGGCCGAAATCCTTAGGTGTTACTTCCATTTCGACAATATCCTCTAACTGATAGTTGGGATCAATTGCTCTTGCTTCTTCAACAGAAATTTCCAGACGTGAATCGAACACTTCGTCTACAACGTCTTTTCTGGCAAATACACGCATTGTTCCTTTACCAAGGTTCAAGTCGATACGTACATTTTGTGCCTGGTTAAAGTTACGGCGATATGCCGATATAAGGGCAGATTCAATCGCGTCGATCAAAACCTCCCTGGAAATTCCTTTTTCGTTTTCTAAAATATAGAGAGCATCCAATAACTCATTGCCCATGGTGATCCCCCTTACGGATATTTAAATTAATGATTTGCTTGACTTAGAAGGTAATCGCCAATCTTGCTTTGGCTACCTTTTCGAATGGTATGACAATCGTTTTCTTTCTTGTCTTGATTCTGACTTCGAGTGTCACTTCTTCCCCATCGAAACTGGTTAAGATTCCTTCGAATTCTTTTTCATCTAAAATGGGCTCGTATGTTTTTATGTAAACATTTTTACCGATAGCATTAAGGAAATCCTTCTCTTTTTTCAGAGGCCTTTCTGCTCCGGGTGATGAAACTTCGAGAAAATAATTTTGTGGAATCGGATCAACCTCATCAAGCTTTTCACTGAGTTTTTCACTCACATTTCCGCAATCATCAATATCTACGCCTGTTTCTTTATCAATGTACACTCGAAGGAACCAGCTTTTACCTTCCTTCACATACTCCACTTCGACTAATTCAAGCTGCAATTCTTCAAGAATTGGTAATGCTAATTCCTCTACGACTTCCGTTACCTTTTTACTCATTTGTTTCCTCCATACGTGCGTTGTATGCGCTTGGTTTCGGATTCAAAATTAAATGGTCAATACAACACGAAAGAGTGGGTTTCCCCACTCTTGCCATTGGTTCCTCTTAGTATTTCCAATAAAAATATACCATAATCAAGATATTTATGCAAATATCATGTCTGTTTCTTCCTTTTTGAAATCAGTTCCCCCTTTAAAATAAAGATAACTGATTTTGTTCAGGCAATGACTCCAGACAGCCTTGTTTATCAAGGTATTCAAGGATGGTCTTCGAAACCTTCCCCCGTTGCTGAAGGTCTTCTTTGGATAGGAATTCACCGTTTTTCCGTGCATTGACGATATTGATCGCCGCATTCGTCCCAAGACCTGGTATCGAATTGAAAGGCGGTATCAAAGTATTTCCTTCAATTAAGAATTGATCTGCACTGGATTTGTACAAGTCAACTTTAGCGAAGGAATATCCGCGTTCACACATTTCCAAAGCTAGTTCAAGAACCGTCAATGTATTCTTTTCCTTTGTCGATGCATCCAATCCCTTGACCATGATTTCTTCCATTTTCGATTTGATTGCCTGCGATCCCCGTGTCATGGCGTCGATTTCAAAATCATCGGCACGCACTGTGAAATAGGCTGCATAATACAATAAAGGCAGATGGACTTTGAAATAGGCAATCCGGACAGCCATTAAGACGTAAGCTGCAGCATGGGCTTTAGGGAACATGTATTTAATCTTCTTACATGAATCGATATACCATTCCGGTACCTCATTTTTCCTCATTTCCTCTTCGAATTCCTCAGAGAGCCCTTTCCCTTTACGTACAGATTCCATAATTTTAAACGCTAGTGAAGGATCGAGACCTTGATAAATCAGATAGACCATAATATCATCCCGGCAGCCTATAACCTCACTTAGTGTACATATCCGGTTGTGGATCAGTTCCTGTGCATTGCTCAGCCATACATCCGTACCATGGGAAAGCCCCGAGATCTGAACAAGCTCGGAAAATGTCGTTGGTTTCGTATCTTCAAGCATTTGCCGGACAAAACGCGTACCAAATTCCGGTATGCCAAGCGTACCCGTTTTACACATGATCTGTTCTTCGGTAACTCCTAAAGATTCAGTACTGCTGAATATTTTCATTACTTCAGGATCATCGGTAGGAACGGTCTTTGGATCGATGCCGCTTAAATCTTGAAGCATCCGGATTACAGTCGGATCATCGTGTCCAAGAATATCCAGTTTCAGAATATTATCGTGAATGGAATGGAAATCAAAGTGAGTTGTTTTCCACTCGGAATTCCTGTCATCGGCAGGGAACTGAATAGGTGTGAAATCATAGATATCCATATAATCCGGAACAACGATGATTCCGCCCGGATGCTGTCCTGTCGTCCGTTTCACACCCGTACAGCCGGCAACAAGGCGATCAGTCTCGGCTCCACGCATATGGATGTTATTATCAGAGGAATACCCCTTTACATATCCATAAGCCGTTTTTTCAGCGACAGTACCAATCGTCCCGGCACGATATACATATTCCTCACCGAATAAGACCTTCGTATAGTTATGGGCCTTCGGCTGATATTCACCGGAGAAGTTCAAATCGATATCGGGAACCTTATCACCTTTAAACCCAAGGAAAGTTTCAAACGGGATATCATGCCCGTCTTTTGTATAAGCAATGCCGCAATCGGGGCAGTCTTTATCGGGCAGGTCAAATCCGGAACCTACAGAACCGTCATTGAAGAATTCGGATTTCTTGCACTCCGGACATACATAATGCGGCGGAAGCGGATTTACCTCTGTAATTTCAGTCATCGTGGCAACGAAAGATGATCCTACCGATCCCCTTGAGCCAACTAGATAACCATCATTCAATGATTTTTTAACTAGTTTGTGAGAAATTAAATAAATAACGGCAAAACCGTGACCAATGATGCTTTTCAATTCTTTCTCAAGACGCGCTTCCACGATTTCCGGCAGGTTCTCTCCATAAATCTTCCTTGCCATGCCATAACTCATTTCACGCATCTCTTCATCTGCACCTTCAATTTTAGGTGTGTACAGCTCATCCTTGATTGGCTTGATTTCTTCAATCATATCGGCAATTTTATTCGTGTTGTTTACCACGACCTCTTTGGCCTTCTCGGAACCGAGGAAGGAGAATTCCCGCAGCATTTCATCTGTTGTCCGAAAATGTACATCAGGAAGCTTATGACGATTGAGCGGATTTGCGCCACCTTGTGAATTCACGAGGATTTTACGGTAAATTTTATCATTCGGATCCAAATAATGCACATTTCCCGTGGCTACGACTGGCTTATCCAATTTTTCACCAAGCTTGACGATATTGGAGATGATCGTTTCTAATGATTTATCATCCCGGACATATTCAAGCTCAATCAAATGCTGATACACTTCCTTTGGATGGATTTCAAGATAATCGTAGAATTCGGCGATATCGACGACTTCCTCAAAACCCTTCTGCATCATCCCTTCAAAAACTTCCCCTTTATCGCAACCCGATCCGACCAAGATTCCTTCACGATACTTTTTAAGTTGTGAGCGCGGTAACCGGGGCACACGATAGAAATAATCGATGTGTGATATTGAAATTAATTTGAAAAGGTTTTTTAAGCCAGCCTGTGTTTGCGCGATCAACGTACAATGGGACGGCCGGGAACGCTGATAAGCATTTCCTTTACCCATATTGTCATTAAGTTGATCATGATGGGTAATCTCCTTTTCCATTGCATCCTTCAGCATCTTCAGCATAAGGTAACCTGTGGCCTCGGCATCATAAATGGCCCTATGATGCTGGGTCAAATCAATATCGAACTTTTTACATAATGTATTTAACCGGTGATTTTTAAACTCCGGATATAAGAAACGGGCAAGTTCCAATGTATCAAGAACAGGATTGGAAGCTTTAGGATAACCCAAGTTTTTATAACCTATATTCAAAAAGCCCATATCGAAGGCTGCGTTGTGGGCAACCAGGATCGCATCGCCCGCCCAGTCCTTGAACTTTTCTAGGACTTCCGAGACTTCTGGAGCATTTTGTACAAGATCATCAGTGATTCCAGTCAATTCTATCGTCGTATTGGATAGTGGGTGATGCGGATTCGCAAATGACTCGAATCGATCAATGATGTCACCGTCACGAATTTTCACTGCAGCAAATTCAATGATCGTATCATAAACGGCTGACAGGCCTGTCGTCTCAACGTCAAACACAACATATGTGGCATCTGCCAAAGCGATATGCGCCTCATTATAAACAATGGGTACACCATCATCCACAAGATTCACTTCGACGCCATATAGGATTTTGATGCCATTCTTTTTCCCGGCACTATAAGCTTCAGGGAATGATTGTGCTCCCGCATGATCTGTAATGGCCACAGCCTTATGCCCCCACTTTGCAGCCTGGGCAACAAGCGCAGAAGTAGGTGTCACTGCATCCATCTGGCTCATTGGGGTATGCATATGCAGTTCTACACGCTTTTCCCCTTCTGGGGCCTTATCCTGCCGTCCTTGTTTAGAAATTTCATTTATATCATTTGCAATCATTACAAGGTCACGTACGAAAGTATCATTTTGGATGCTGCCTTGGGCACGTACCCACATCCCTTTTTTCACTCGGGCAAGTATGGCGGCATCTTCTTTATCACGCGAAAACATTTTGACCAATATCGAGCTCGTATAATCGGTGACTTTAAATGTCAACAGGCTTCGTCCGCTGCGTAACTCACGCACTTCTGCATCAAATACGAAGCCTTCGATAGCAATCCTGCGCTCTTCATCGATAATCTGTTCGATTCTGCGGAAATCCGCATCTTCTTTAATCGTATAGCCAATTTTAACCGGGCCTTCGTAGACGCCATCGTCGCTGCCTTTTTCCGATTCTTTCTTCTGCATTTCCACTAGGGCGGCAAGTCCCTTTTCTGTGTCTTCCTTTTGTTTCTCTTCTAAAAACTTTTGGTAATCAGGATTCGAAACCGTTTCTTTCACTTCCGCTTCAAGTGTCAGCGGAGGAAAACCGAATGTTTGGTAGATATTCGAAATGATGCCGGAGTACTTTCGTTTCAACTGACCAGCCTCCGTATCATTTCGGGCGCTTACGATAAGCTTATATCCATTCACCGTCGGCACTTGTTCATTCAGAAGTGATAACAGTGCTGGAGACATGCCTTCAAGCTCGCCAATGCAATTTTTCCAATACTCTTTCACCAATTGTTCCGTCACCTGCGGATTGGCCACATTCAAGTTGAATGTGACCTTTGCAATATGGGAAAACGTACTTGCTAGATGGGTAGCAAGTCTTGTATGAACACTGCAAGGAATCAATGCAGGTATATTAAAGGCAAAATGCCATGTTTTGGACTCCCTCTCGATTGAGAGTTTATCAATTTCGGCACCTATGAAATAATTCACAAAGGCATCATCAGTCAAGCCCATTTGCTGGAGCAAGAGTTGAAATCTCTCTCTACCGCTATTTGGATTTTGATCCATTCCCTCTCTCCCCTATCTACTATCTCTTTAGATATTATTCACGATCATTTTCGTTTTGATATCAGAAGCTATTATAACATATCATGAATGTTTCACTAGTATCCAAATCCATGAAAAGGAAAGGCATCATCCAATTGAATGATGCCTAATTCCCCTATTTTTAAATTATCCCAGTATTTCGTGAAGCTTTTGAGTTAGTTCAGCTCTTTCAATTTCAAGAACCTCACCCGTTTTACGGATTTTCACTTCGACGATTCCGTCGGATGCCTTTTTACCTACAGTCACCCTGACAGGAAGACCGATCAGGTCAGAGTCTGCGAATTTTACGCCCGCACGCTCTTGACGATCATCCATAAGAACTTCCATGCCTTGTGCCTTTAAATCATTATATAAATCTTCTCCCAGGGCAGCCTGAGCCTCATCCTTCATATTGATTGGAATCAAATGGACTTGGTATGGCGCTAAATTCGCTGGCCAGACCAATCCTTTTTCATCGTTGAATTGTTCAGCAACAGCTGCAAGTGTACGGGAAACCCCAATACCATAACAGCCCATGATCATGGGCTGCGACCGTCCATTCTCATCCAGGAATGTCGCATTCATGGCTTCGGAATATTTAGTTCCTAGTTTGAATACGTGACCTACCTCAATCCCTTTGGCAAATTTAATTTTTCCGTTTCCGTCCGGTGATGGGTCACCCTCTTGGATGAAACGAAGATCTATATAATTGGCCACGTTAAAATCACGAGCGGGATTTACGTTCACATAATGGTAGTCTTCCTCATTTGCACCACAAACTCCATTAACCATTGCTTCGACGGCAACATCCGCAATCACTTCCACTTCAGAAGTGACATTGATTGGTCCGAGAGATCCAACTGTACATCCTAAGACTTCTTTCGTCTCATTCGGATCGACCAAATCAACAATTGAAGCGTTATAGAAATTCTTCAGCTTGATATCATTGACTTCATGATCTCCTCGTACTAAAACAAGCACATACTTTTCATCCACTTTAAACAATAACGATTTTATTAGTTTCTCTGCATCAGTATTCAAGAATGAAGCAACTTCTACAATCGATTTTTGACCTGGTGTATGAATTTTTTCAAGTTGCATTTGTTCTTCGGAGCTTTTTTCATAGCTTACACTCACAGGTGCCATTTCAATATTAGCTGCATAATCGGAAGTATCCGAATATGCGATGGTATCCTCCCCGATGTCAGATAGGACCATGAATTCATGTGTATCCTTACCACCCATTGCCCCAGAATCGGCAATGACGGCACGGAAGTTCAACCCACAACGGCTAAATATATTCGAATATGCCGCATATAAATTTTTATAAACAGCATCAAGGCTTTCTTGATTGGCATGGAAAGAATAAGCATCCTTCATGATGAACTCACGTCCACGCAACAATCCGAAACGCGGTCTTTTTTCATCACGGAATTTGGTTTGGATTTGGTAAACCGTTAATGGAAGACGCTTATAGGATTTCACCTCATCACGAACTAAGCTGGTTATCACTTCTTCATGTGTTGCACCAAGCGCAAATTCACGGTTGTTGCGATCCTTAAGCCGCATCAACTCTGGACCATACGTATACCAGCGTCCAGATTCCTGCCAGAATTCCGCTTGTTGTAAAGCCGGCATCAACAGCTCTACAGCGCCAGCATTCTCCATCTCTTCCCGAACGATCGCCTCAACCTTTTGAAGCACCTTTTTTCCAAGCGGCATAAAACTATAAACCCCGCTGGAGTTTTGTCTCATAAATCCTGCACGTAATAGCAGCTGATGACTTTTGATTTCAGCATCTGCAGGCACTTCCCTCAATGTAGGGATCAACGTCATACTTTGTTTCATATCTGCACCTCTTCAAATTTCCTTTAAATTACTTGCTGCTGCGGTAAATTTGATACCGCAACATAACTACGGTCATTTCATACAAAAAAGACTTTCCTCGTTATTCAGAAAAGCTAATTTAATATACTCATTCTCGATTATACTTACGATTTCCCTAGAAAACAAACAATTTCCCAAAAACGGTTAAAAAACTAGGAAATCGCTTCAAATAAGAAAACGGCCAACAGATAAATCTGCTGGCCTGTTTTGCTTTAAACATGTCTTACAGGAAGAATCGCTGGATGTCATTCCATGTAACGACAATCATCAATAACATCAGCAAAGCAAATCCGATGAAGTGGACCATTCCTTCTTTTTGACGGTCAATTGGTTTCCCTCTTAAGAATTCGACCACAAAAAATAACAATCTTCCCCCATCCAATGCCGGCAGCGGAAGTAGGTTCATGATTCCCAGGTTAATGCTGAGCAGCCCTGCCCATTTCATTAACGTGAATAAACCTTGTTTCGCTACTTCTTCAGTTGATTTATATATTCCTACAGGACCAGATAAACTGTCAATCGTAAATCCACCCGTTACGAGGTCACCAAGGATGATGAAGATTTGTTTTGTCCAAAAATACGTTTCTGTAAAACCATATTGTATAGCTTTAATCGGTGCTTTTTCAACCGGAGGGTAGACACCGATAATCCCGATTTTCTTCCCTTCCCTCTCCACTTCTTGCGGAACAACCGGAACTTCTAATGTTTTCCCATCCCTGTCAACGACGAACTCGATTTCTTGCCCAGGGTTCTTTTGGATGCTTTCCTGAACATCTCCCCAAGTAGAGACTTCCGTCCCTTCTATGGATTGAATGACATCCCCCGATTTTAAACCGGCATTTACAGCCGAACCATCCGGAGTCAACTCTCCAAGTTTCGCTTCATCCACCACGACTCCTTGAAACAGGCCGATCAACACAAAAATGACAAAAGCCAAAACGAAGTTCATTGCCGGTCCAGCTACAATCGTTAGAAAACGGTGCCCAAGCGACTTTGAGGCAAATTGCCGGTCAAAAGGAGCAATCTGGTTCTCTACACCATTTTCGACGATCACCGCTTCTTTATGAATGGCAAACGTTTTTAGTGTATCTTCCTCGCCCTCTTCATAACCAGTAAGGATCAGTTTATGATCAAGGTCGATCACTTCAACTTCCACAAGGCGAATATCAGGATATTTATCCTTATTGTTCAAAATGATTTTTGTAACATTTTCATCATTATCAAACATTAATCCGACTCGATAGCCGGGCTTCAATTCTATATTCTCTGCGTCTTCACCAGCCATACGCACGTACCCGCCAAGAGGAAGCAAACGAATGGTATAAACGGTTTCCTTCTTTTTATATGTGAATACTTTTGGCCCGAAACCGATTGCGAACTCACGGCATAAAATTCCTGCTCGCTTTGCAAACACTAAGTGCCCAAGCTCATGGAAAAATACTAGAGCTCCAAAAATGATGATGAACGCTATAATCGTTTCTAAAGTCTGCATGTTCCGGTCACCTATCTTTCACTAAAGATTCTATATACTGCCTAGTCATATTATCGACTTCCTGAATCGTTTCTAAATCTGGAAGGGCTATGACGGAATGCTGATTCAGCGCCTTTTCAATCAATGTTTCTATATCGAGGAAGGTTACCTTTCCAGATAAGAATGCAGAGACTGCGGCTTCATTGGCGGCATTCAACACAGTAGTCATCGTTCCGCCCATTTTACCCGCTTTATAAGCGAATTGCAAACAAGGATATCTGGTGAAATCCATATCGCTAAAATGCAGTTTGCCTGCTTCAGCAAGGTTAAGCCGTTTGCGCCCTGCTAGCGGAACGCGGTCTGGATAAGTAAGTGCATATTGTATCGGAACCCGCATATCCGGTGTCCCCAGCTGCGCTATCACGCTGGAGTCATGAAACTCAACCATGGAATGGATGATGCTCTCCTTATGTAGCAATACATCAATTTTATCGTAGGGAAGATCGAATAGCCAGTGCGCCTCAATTACTTCCAATCCTTTATTCATCATTGATGCCGAATCGATCGTGATTTTAGCTCCCATTGACCAGTTCGGATGGTTCAGTGCCTCTTCCACCGTTACATCCTTCAATTCTTCCCTGGTCCGATCCCGAAAACTGCCTCCTGAAGCAGTAATGATAAGACGTTCTATATTTTTTTCCTTTTCACCTTGCAATGCCTGAAAAATAGCTGAATGCTCACTGTCAACCGGCAGCAATCTAACCCCCGCTTTTTTTGCTTCACTTATGACCAAATGACCTGCCGTCACCAAAGTCTCCTTGTTGGCGATAGCAATATCTTTTTTAGCCTTTATTGCTTGAAGTGTCGGATAAAGACCCACGCTTCCGATTACGGCATTGACCAATATAGTCGCTTGACCATAAACGGCAACAGCAGTCAACCCCTCATCTCCATACATGAACTCGATATCTTTGCGGCTGGAGAATTCACTTTTCAAAACATGATAATCTTCTTCCGTCTGGACTGAAACCAGTTTCGGTTCAAACTCTTTTATATAAGTCCTGACCAATTCTATATTCTTTCCAGCAGAAAGCGCCACGATCTTGAATTGATCTGGATGGGACCTTACTACATCCGCTGTTTGTTGACCAATCGATCCTGTCGCGCCCAAAAGGCTGATATTTTTCAAATTGTTCATCTCCTAATTCAGATAACACTTGCCTATATTTATATTATAAAACGTGCAATAAATGCAAAATCGGTAAAATGAATATCACGCTATCAAGCCTGTCCAAAATACCGCCATGTCCCGGGAGAAGCGTCCCTGAATCCTTAACGCCATAATGGCGTTTATACGCCGATTGGACGAGATCACCCAATTGGCCGAATACCCCAATGATTAATGAAATCAATAATAATTGTAATAACGTGTAGTCAAGACTGGAGAAGGCGTAAAATAGAACACCCACTACCATCGCGGAAAATAAACCGCCGATAAATCCTTCCACCGTCTTGTTTGGACTTATTTCTGGCCATAGCTTTCTTTTACCAAGTGATTTACCTATGAAATATGCCCCGGAATCGGTTGCCCAGATCGTAAATAGGGTAAGCAGGATATAGATCAGCCCCAACCCCAATGAGTCACGTGTTTCAAATAGGTAGTAGAAGCCTATCCCCAAGTATAGTATCGAAATCACTAGAAAGCCTGCGTCATCAAAAGTAAAACGGTTTTTTGAAACGACTGTATAAAGTAACAGCAGCAAAACCCCTATTAAGAAGACTTGAACTTTATCGTAATTTATTTCTGCTAAAAAAGCGGTATGCTCATTAGGCAATAAAAGCACCCACAATAATATGTGAGAAAGAAATGCTTCAAAAGACAGTACACGTAACTTTTTCATTTTCATCAGCTCATACAAACCAATTGACCCTAACAGATATACCGTCAGTAAAAAGGGAGTGCCCCCTAAAATGACTAGTGGAATGAAGATAGCGGCAACTACGACCGCCGTAATAATTCGTTGTTTCATTATTCCATTTTCCTCGCCTTCTACATTAAACGCCACCGAATCTTCGTGAACGCTTTTGATACTCCTCAACTGCCTGCAATAAATGCTCTTCACTAAAATCCGGCCATAGCACCTCAGTAAACCACAGCTCAGTATAAGCAGCCTGCCAAAGCATGAAATTACTTAAACGGATTTCACCGCTTGTGCGGATCAGTAAATCAGGATCCGGCAAATGTTTGGTCATCAAGTAACTGGATAGCATTTCCTCAGTTACATTTTCCTTTATTATACCATTCTTAGCATCTTGAATGATGCTATTCACTGCAGATACAATCTCCCCACGGCTTCCATAGTTCAGGGCAAAATTCAGAATCATCCCATCATTGTCTTTCGTGTCTTCCATTGCCCGTTTAACGGCACTTTGAGTATGTGACGGAATGAGTGACAAGTCCCCTATCATTTCAACTCTTACATTTTCGGAAATGAGCTCGGGTAAAAATGTCCCCAGAAATTCCTGGGGAAGCTTCATCAAAAAGTCGACCTCACTTTTCGGACGTTTCCAATTTTCAGTGGAAAACGCATAGACTGTCAGAGTTTTGACCCCTAATTTATTGGCAACTTTCGTAATTCTACGAACGGTTTTCATTCCTTCATGATGACCCGCCACACGTGGCAATGCACGCTTTTTGGCCCAACGGCCGTTCCCATCCATAATGATGGCGATATGCTGAGGAACATCAAACTGTTTATTATGCTGAATCCTATTTGTTACATCGGAAGAAGCATCTTTTTTAACGAAACGCTTCCAAAGTGAATACATATGTTAGTCCCCCATCAGGTTGTACTTATCTCTCTACAAAGGCAAAGTTTTCGTGCACTATGTATATCAAGCTTTCTGCCGCTTAAAAAGAATCTATATTATAATATCAAAAAAAAACTGGTTCTCATATTATTATTATGAAATTTATTTCTTCATTAGAAGCTAGAAAGGGAGAAATCATTACTTCTTTTTTTCTAAAACCGGTTATGATTACCATGAAAAATGCAAAAAAAGGACCACCTCCAACGTTTGCATGCAACATACTAACTCAAGGAGTAATCATTATCGGAGAAACCTTATTATAACAGTTTTCTCCTTTAAGCACACCTATATGTTAGAACCAAGACATGACCCAGTATGGATTCGGCCCTCTTTATTTAATCATTCTTCAGTGGGAATTATACTTCCAAAATTTCTTTTTCTTTATCTTTTGTAATTTCATCGATTTTCGTGATATTGCCATCTGTCATCTTTTGGATGTCATCAGCATAGCCACGTAAATCGTCTTCAGTGATTTCACCACTTTTTTCAAGCTTTTTCAAATCATCATTAGCATCGCGACGCACATTACGGACAGCTATTTTCGCTTCTTCCGCTTCTTTTTTAACAACTTTCACAAGCTCTTTTCTGCGCTCTTCAGTTAAGGCCGGGATGGCTATCCTGATGACCGATCCATCATTAGAAGGATTTAAGCCTAAGTCTGATTTCAAAATCGCCTTTTCGATTTCACCCAAAACCGTTTTATCATATGGTTGAATGACTAATAGTCTAGCTTCCGGGACAGAAATACCTGCCACCTGATTGACTGGTGTCGGCGATCCATAATAATCGATCGAGATTCTATCAAGCAATGAGGCATTTGCCCTTCCGGCACGGATGCTTGCTAATTCACGTGTGTACGCTCCAATGGCTTTTTCCATTTTCGTTTTCGCATTCGAAATAACTTGTTTCGGCATCTTTTATTTCCCCCTTACAATAGTACCAAGCGTTTCGCCTAATACGGCCCGTTTAATATTACCTTTTTCCATGATCGAGAAGACGATCAATGGAATATCATTGTCCATGCATAGTGAGGACGCAGTTGAATCCATTACTTCTAAGCCTTCTTTAATCACATCAAGATAGGAAAGTTTATCATACTTCACTGCATTTTTGTCCTTAACCGGATCTGCATTGTATACGCCATCCACATTATTCTTCGCCATCAAGATGACATCAGCTTCAATTTCAGCAGCACGAAGTGCGGCAGTGGTATCCGTTGAGAAGTATGGATTACCTGTACCAGCTGCAAAAATCACCACTCTCTTTTTCTCTAGATGCCTGATTGCACGGCGTCTAATGTATGGCTCTGCGACTTGCCTCATCTCAATGGAAGTTTGCACGCGCGTTTCAATTCCAAGCTGATCAAGGCTGTCTTGTAATGCCAATGAGTTCATGACTGTAGCCAGCATACCCATATAATCGGCATTAGCGCGATCCATGCCCATTTCACTGCCTATTTTCCCGCGCCAAATGTTTCCGCCGCCGACAACAACAGCCACTTCAACATCAAGCTCAGCCACTTCCTTGACTTGTTCAGCAATGGATTTAATTACTGCAGGGTTAATTCCAAATCCTTCTTCACCGGCTAATGCTTCGCCACTTAGTTTTAAAACGACACGTTTATATTTAGCGTTACTCATGAGAACCTCCAACTATGTAATCTTTTCATTCGTTCATCATGCTTTCTTGCAATACTACCAAAAATTCATGACATTTCAAAAAATAGGGAACACAAGAGTGTTCCCTATTATTAATTATCTGACAATTAGTCTTTTTTAACTTGGTTCATTACTTCTTCAGCAAAGTTTTCTTGACGTTTCTCAAGACCTTCCCCTACTTCATAACGAACGAATGATTGGATTTTTCCGCCTTTTGATTCAACGAATTGTCCCACTTTTTGATCAGGGTTCTTAACGAAAGCTTGTTCGTTAACACAGATTTCTTCGTAGAATTTATTGATACGTCCTTCAACCATTTTTGCAACGATTTTTTCAGGTTTGCCTTCATTAAGCGCTTGTTGCGTAAGAACTTCGCGTTCGCGTTCTAATTCGCTAGCATCTACTTGGTCGCGAGAGATATATTTAGGGTTGATTGCAGCGATATGCATTGAAACGCCTTTAGCTGCCTCTTCGTCAGTTGTACCTTCAAGAACTGATAGTACGCTGATCCGTCCACCCATGTGAAGGTATGCACCAAATGCGTCGTTATCTGTTTTAGAAACGACTTGGAAACGGCGAAGAGTTAATTTTTCCCCAATTTTAGCAACTGCAGCATTGATATGATCTGCTACTTTTGCTCCATTTTCCATTGTTTGCTCAAGAGCTGCTTCAACGCTTTCAGGTTTGTTAGCAAGAAGGAATGCAGCCAATTCTTTAACAAGATTTTGGAAGCCTTCGTTTTTAGCAACGAAATCAGTTTCTGAGTTCACTTCAAGAATAACCGCTTGGTTACCTTCCACAACGATTGAAGTTAAACCTTCAGCAGCAATACGGTCGCCTTTATTAGCAGCTTTTGCAATTCCTTTTTCACGTAGGAAATCGATTGCCTTTTCCATATCGCCTTCTGTTTGTACAAGTGCCTTTTTACAGTCCATCATACCGGCACCAGTTTTTTCACGCAATTCTTTAACTAATTGTGCAGTGATTGCCATAATATATATCCTCCTCAAATTAAATGCAGTTTATTCAATCTTTACCCATTATTGCCAAAAAATACTGATTATCATCAAAGAAAATAACGAGCCTTGACAATATTTCAGAAAAAACATCCACTTTTTCAGTCAATATGACGGAACTAAATCAGCTGATGATTTTCATCCCTAAAAAATCGCCCATACCTTTTAAAAAAGACATTACGTACAGTGATTTTATGTATGCTTATTTAGTGCAAAAAAAAGGGATAAAAGGCATTATCCTCTTATCACCTTTTTCTTACTGAATAAGCAACCTTTTTACTTATTAAGCAGTAGTTGTTTCAGTTGCTGTTTCTTCGCCTTGTTTAGCTTCTAAGATAGCATCTGCCATTTTACCTGTTAATAATTTAACAGCACGGATTGCATCGTCATTCGCAGGAATAACTACATCGATTTCATCCGGATCACAGTTTGTATCAACGATACCAACAAGCGGAATGTGTAATTTGTGTGCTTCCGCAACAGCAATACGCTCTTTGCGAGGGTCGATAACGAAGATCGCATCTGGAAGAGTCTTCATATCTTTAATACCGCCTAAGAATTTCTCTAAGCGATCCCATTCTTTTTTAAGTTGGATAACTTCTTTTTTAGGAAGGACTTCGAAAGTTCCGTTTTCTTCCATTTTTTCGATATCTTTAAGACGAGAGATACGTTTTTGGATTGTTTCAAAGTTTGTTAAAGTTCCACCTAACCAACGTTGGTTAACATAGTACATACCAGAACGGATAGCTTCTTCTTTAACGGATTCTTGAGCTTGTTTTTTAGTTCCGACGAAAAGAACAGTACCACCGTTAGCAGCTAGTTCTTTCACGAAGTTATAAGCTTCTTCAACCTTTTTAACTGTTTTTTGAAGGTCGATGATGTAGATGCCGTTACGCTCAGTGAAGATATATTTCTTCATTTTTGGGTTCCAGCGACGTGTTTGGTGTCCGAAATGCACACCAGCTTCAAGCAATTGTTTCATAGAAATGACTGACATTTTAGTTCCTCCTAAATGGTTTTGTTTTTCCTCCGCACCGATCATTTTCATACAGAAACTGTTATAACAGCACCATCTGCAAGAATCACGGGGCGTGTGTATTAACACCATTTCATAATATATCATAATAGCCCTGCACAATCAAGAGATAACTTTATCTATTCATGCGAAACTTTAGTAATAGCTCTATCTCGGTTTGACCGCGACCTAACTTTTTGGCGATTTCCTCTATTGAATATCCTTGATCCGCTAACATATCCACTTTTTCATTTAATGATCGTTCATTTAACGAGGCCTGCAGCATGTCTGAAATGCCAGCCGGCTTCCCCTCGTTTTGAGGGGAAGTGACAGCCGATGAAAGCTCCAATTTGTCCTCGACTTTTACGGGTAAAGCATTGGTCCCATTTTCTTCAGGCATAATTTTATAGGCGTTGATCGCCTGTTTTTTTGCAGCGGCGCGGCTTCCCTCTTTATAATCTAGCAGGATGTTTTGCTCTTGTTTTTCTTCTTTATCTTCCTTTGTTTCTTTGATTGAACCATGTACTTGTCCTTTTTGTCCATGCTCGGGATTCATTGCCACCGAATTGGTGAATGCCTTCACCAATGTCTCGTTGTCCTCTTTCATCTCCATTAAATAACCAGACAAAAGTTGTTCCATTTCTCCAATGATGGCTTTTTGGTCTTTTTCCATCTTACTTAAACGATTTTGACGAAGATATAAAACGATGATGGCGAAAATGGTGAATATGTTTAATACAAACAACAGAAATATAAAAAATGCTGACATGTTGCCTCCTAAATTAACCGGAATAGTCAATCCTGTTACCTTAATACGTTTGGGGATTTTTTTCACTGTTGTTTTTTCTTGATTACTCTCTAAGCTCGTCTTGACTAAGTACAGTATTATTGATGCGAGTACCCGTAGAATTCTTTCAAGCTGGCAGGGGGCTTTCTTCGTTCAATTGGGATTTTTATGCTTCCCAGACTCCATAGCCCTCTTCAATCAAAATATCATGATTAATTTTTTTGATCTTGCATCGTGTTTCTTAATTTATATATCGCTTTTGAATGAATTTGAGATATCCGGGACGTAGATAGGCTCATCACTTGCCCGATTTCGGTTAATGTTAGTTCTTCTTTATAAAAAAGCTGTAAAACCAACTGTTCTTTTTCATTAAGGGTTTCGATGACTTTGGCTAATTCAACATACAGTTCTTCCCTTAACACATGTTCCTCAGGTAAATCCGCCTTTTCATCCTTAATATGAAAATTCGCGCTTTCTTTATCGTCCTCTTGGGGATTTTCATCCATTGATAGTACATTGGCAAAGAAGTTCTCATTTAATGCAGCATATACTTCATCTTCCGGAATATTCAACTCAGCGGCAATCTCGTTTGGAGAAAGGTTCCTCATGTATTGCTGCTCCAGCTTTTCTATTGCAGCTTCAATTTTCTTGGCTTTATCTCTTGCACTCCGCGGAAGCCAATCCTCTTTTCTTAATCCATCTAAAATAGCACCACGTATTCTAAATGATGCATATGTGTCAAACTTCAGGTCACGCTTCGTGTCAAAACGTTCCAGGGCATCGAATAACCCCATCATCCCTAAACTCCTTATATCATCCCGGCTCACATTTTTGGGAAGACTTACTGAAATACGTTGAACATGATACGATACGAGAGGTATGTATTTCTTCACCAAAATGTCCCCGGCTAGCGAATCTCTGCGATCCACCCAATTCTTCCAACATAACTGCTCTTCTTCGATGGTCAGATGAGACATTGGACATCCTCCTAACATTGTTATACGATTTGTGATCAAATCGGCCCCTAAAGCCATAAATGCAATAATAATTCGATTGCTACTGTACCTGTCATAGGCTTTTCAAAAGCCAAATCCGATCTTATATGTTTTTAGTCCCTTTTGTAACGGTCCGTATATTTAGCAAACAATCACTTAAATTGAATTCAATCGTTCTCCCGCTATTCCCGCCGACATCTTCGGCAACGATTCTAATGCGCAAGTCAGATAATTCTTTCCGGACAGCTTCCACATTCCGGGGTCCAATTCTCATTAAATCCCCTCCGGAGGCAAATTGAAACATTTGCGCTCCGCCAGCCAACTTCGCTTTTAGGAATGGCATTTTTGCGCCTTCTTTTACTAAGAGCTGCACTAATTCCTTTATCGCCGTATCTGCAAATTTGGCAACGTTAATCGGTCCCGATTTAGCTAGTGAAGAGTCAGGCAGCATGATATGTGCCAAACCCGCAATATCTTTTTTCTCATCATAAATTACAACACCAACACACGACCCCAACCCGGAAGTGCGAATCGTATAGGGAGGTTTTATAATATTCATATCCGCTATTCCAACCTTAACAACCTGGACCTTTAACAATTCAGTCATTAGGTGACACTCCTAAAGCGGAAAAAATGATATCAAAAAATCCGGGATCAGGTAATAGAAAGAAATGACCTTTAATGGAGTCAGCAAAAAGCTGGTCTTTTTCTAGTACAGTATCAATGACGATGGCTGCGTCACTTACTTGAGATAACTCCAATAATCCATAACTGATCGTTGCCCCTACCATATCGATGCTCAAGGATGGAACGGATGGATGGATATTCAATCGGGTGAAATCAGAAAGGGAAGAGAGATAGGATCCCGATAAGATATTCCCTAATTCCAGAAGGCAAGAGAGTGCCAATTCAGTATATGGTGCGGATTCTATCAAAAAGGTTTCATCCCCGGTCATCTTACGAATCAAGTATTCAGCTACAGGAAGCGAAAGGATAAAAAACATACTTCCTGAAGCATCACCTTCTATTCTAAGGAAAACGCTGGCAACGACGTGATCGGCCCCGCCAGCCATTTCCATCATTTCATCAAAGGAAACGGTTCGGACATTAGGAACATTCATATCAATTTTCCTATTAAGGATGGCAGAAAGTGCAGTTGCTGCGTTCCCTGCACCTATATTGCCGATTTCCTTCAAAATATCGAGTTGGAGAGGGTTTATTTTCTCAATGAACGACATATGATTATCCTTCTCTAAACATATTTTCAGTCATTTCCAGACTTAGAGCCTTCTCCAAATTGATCAGGACTAGCAGTCGCTTTTCAATTTTAGCCACTCCGCTAATGTATTCTGAAGCCAAATGTCCCACAACTTCAGGCTGAGGTTCGATACTTTCGACTGGAATATCCAAAACATCATTGGCAGAGTCCACTATTAATCCGACTTCCATATCATCCAGAATGACGATGATAATCCTTGTTGATTCATCGTATTCCACCTCTTCGAAACCAAAACGCACCCGTAAATCAATAATCGGAGTGATTACACCCCTTAGATTTATGACTCCCTTAACAAACTTTACTGCCTTTGGAACTCTGGTAATATGCAGGATCTTTTCGATACCGCTGACCTTATCCACTGGAATTGCATATTCTTTATCCTTAATTTGAAATACGATTACTTTCATATCCTCCGACATCCATTCCCCTCCTTTTAATAAACTCATGATTGGTGTGTAGTCTTAACGAAAATCTGAATCGAAACGGTTGAACCAACGTCCCATTACCCTGCCCCATTTATCTATCATTCAATGAATCAATGTGTTGCAATCTATGATTAACGCAACTTGACCATCACCAAGAATCGTTGCCCCCGATATTGCAAATGCGCTAGTTAAATAATTACCTAATGATTTCAGAACGATTTCCAGCTGCCCGATGAATGAATCAACGACTAAACCGGCTAATTTATCGCCTTTTCTTACAATGACAACAGAGAGGGACTCATCTTCTTCCTGACTGATAGGCACTTCAAATATATCTTTCAAGAATAGAAGCGGCAGAATTTTCCCCCTGAAGTCAATAACCTGTTGATTATGGGCATTCAAGATATCTGCTTTTTTTATGATTGCTGTTTCTATTATGGAAGAAAGCGGTATGGCATATTTTTCGTTTTGGATTGCAACCAGCATGACAGAGATAATGGACAATGTAAGCGGAAGCTGAATAAGGAAGATGGAACCTTCATTCTCTTTGGAATCGATCGTGACAGATCCACCGAGAGACTCAATAGTATTTTTAACCACATCCAGCCCCACACCGCGCCCCGATACATCAGAAATGGTTTCCGCTGTTGAGAAACCAGAAGCGAATATCAATTCATAGATTTGCTTATCCGTTAGGGTGGCGGCAGTTTCCTTCGTTAATATCCCATTGGATAGCGCCTTGTTCAAAACTCGATCTTTATTGATTCCTGCACCGTCATCCTCGATTTCAATGAAAACATGATTGCCGCTGTGGTAGGCTTTTAACAGGATTTTACCTTCTTCATTCTTTCCTTTCGCCAAACGTTCTTCAGGTGTTTCAATTCCATGATCCATGGCGTTTCTTAATAAATGGACCAGAGGATCACCGATTTCATCAATGACTGTACGATCAAGTTCCGTTTCGGCACCGGTGATTTCCAAATTGACTTTCTTGTTTAAATCCCTTGCCAATTGACGAACCATTTTAGGAAAACGATTGAATACAGTTTCCACGGGAACCATCCGCATATTCAATACGATTGTTTGTAAATCACTTGTTATACGGGACATTCTTTCTACTGTTTCATGCAATTCTTGATTATCCAAATCACTGGAAATTTGATCAAGTCTGCCTCTATCGATTACTAGTTCCTCGAATAGGTTCATTAATATATCAAGCCGCTCAATGTTCACCCGAATGGTCTTGCTTGATGCCGGCTTAACGGGTACCTGTTTTTTCTTATCATCATTATCAGTTGGAAGCACGGCATGCTTTGTCTCTTGTTCCGGAATTTCAGCAACTTGATCCTCTATAGAATTGGCTGCATGCCTCAAGCCTTCAAGATCAAGAGGGTTTACAACAACTTGATCCACTTCGGAAACTTTCATGATTTTTTTCTTTATCTCATCACTCGATTCTGTTGTTACCATCGTGACCGTAAATTGCTGATCGAATTGCTCTTCTTCCAAAAGTTCGACGGGTGGGTGTGACTTGATTATTTCACCTGACTTCTCAAGCACCTCGAATGCCATAAACACCCGGGCAGCTTTTAAAAGACAGTCCTCACGCAACCCTATCGAAATTTCAAAGCTATTGAAGCCTTGATCTTTGGACTGCTGAAGCACTGTCCATTCAAATTCATCGTACTCACCCGCAGTCATTTCCTCTTTTTCAAGGACGGCAGAAGCTGCTGCAATCTCTGCAATGGTGGAAGAAACGGGTGACTCCCCTTTTTCAATCATTTCCAGCTGATGGACAACCTCCTCCACATTTCTTTTTCCATCTCCACCTTCAGCAATGGACATGACCATCGCTTCTAAATCATCCACCGCTAAAAATATCACGTCAAATAATTCTGACGAAAGGGTGATTTGACTGTTTCGGATCGCATCCAACACATTCTCCATTTTATGAGTTAAATTACTTAAATCCTCATACCCCATAGTTGCCGACATCCCTTTTAAGGTATGGGCGGAACGAAAGATTTCGTTTACGATCGAGAGGTCTTCCGGGTTCTTTTCGAGTACCAGCAACTGTTCGCTGCACGTTTGAAGATGTTCTTTACTTTCTTCTATAAATACCTCTAAATACTGATTCATATCCATACAATCTCACACCTCCACATGTTAACAATAGCTTATTATCGCTTTTGCTATTTTTTCTACATCCTCTATGCTATCTATTAACTTGGTATTGATTGCCGCCTTAGGCATACCAAAAACGATTGATGTCTCCTGTGATTCGGCTATCGCCTTTAAAGGACCCTCTTGTTTAAGCTTCATGAGTCCCGTCGCCCCGTCCATCCCCATCCCGGTCATGATAACGGCTATTTTCGCAGAATCATTCATTTCACTTACCGATTCAAATAGCACATCAACCGACGGGCGATGTCCATTACGCAATTCGGATTGATCCAAAAGGATTGCCCAGCTCATCCCGACTTTCCTCACTTTCAGGTGAAAACCTCCAGGTGCGATGTAGGCGACACCTTTTTGAATCAGTTCCCCCTCTACAGCTTCCTTCACTTTAATCTTGCATAATGTATCAAGGCGTGTTGCCAAGGATTTTGTGAAACCGGGGGGCATATGCTGGACAATGAGTATCGGAGCATCAACTTCCTCCGGGAGTCCTGCCAAGACGGTCTGCAGAGCTCTCGGGCCTCCTGTTGATGTACCTATGACTATTATTTTTTTGTACCCATGGTACCATTTTTTTTGATTTTTTTCATTTTTCGACGATTCTATTGAATCTATTTTACTATATTTTTCCCAAACGAATGGACTTCTTTCAAAATTCATCGCATTTTTTTCTAGTTTGTGAACATTTGCCCTGCTGGCAGCCATTACTTTTTCATGGAGTTCTTTCTTGATTTTATGTAAATCCAATGAAATGGCACCTGAAGGTTTAGCCACAAAGTCAAAGGCTCCACTGTTCATGGCGGCAAATGTATTTTCCGTTCCTTTTTTCGTTGTGCTTGATAGCATCACTACAGCGGTTGGGTATTCCGTCATGATCAGGTTTAATGCTTCCAATCCGTCCATAATCGGCATTTCCACATCCAAAGTCACAACATCGGGTTTTAAAGCCTTTATTTTGTCTATGGCATCTCTTCCATTCCTGGCAGTACCGATGACTTCCACCCTGCTATCTTCTGCTAAAAACTCTGAAATTAACTTTCTCATAAACGCAGAATCGTCCACTATCAGCACTTTTACTTTACCCATATAAGGAGACCTACTTTCCAAAAAAATATCTCTTCATATTTTGGAGGAAATGGCTTTTTTGCAAAGTCAATTCTTCTCCAAATGAATGATTTGCATATCTCGAAGCAATGTCAATAATGGCTTTGGATACATCGGCTTCAGAATCGAAAAGGAGAAAGGGCATTTGTTTGGTAACAGATTTGGGTACGGTTCTATCATCTGGCAAGTACCCTAGAGCTACAGTTTCCAGTCCCAAAAATTTCACTAATGCATTTTGGAGCCGCTTAATCGTTTCTTTGCCGTCCTTACTCGTGAAAACCCGATTGCAAACCAGGAACAATGGAATCTGTTTATTTACTGAATGGATATATTTCATTGCGGAATATGCATCCATGATAGAAGTGGGTTCAGGCGTCGTGATAACGACTAATTCATCCACACATAACAGGAACTTCATGGAATCCTGAGTGATGCCTGCACCCATATCAAATAAGATATAATCGTAATTCGCCAACAATAAACCGAATTCTTCATTAAACCGGGTATGCTTATCTTCATCAAGTGAAAAGAGTTTCGTCAACCCCGTTCCACCTGTAATGATTGAAATGTTTCCCGGTCCTGCTATGATGATATCCTTCAAACTACAATCGTTTTCAAAAAAATCAATAATGCTGCAGGGAGAGTGTTCGCCGATCAAAATATCAATATTCCCCATACCGATATCCATGTCGAACAACAGCACTTTTTTGCCTCTTTGGGATAAGGCAATGGAAAAATTCAAAGAAAAGTTTGATTTTCCCACTCCACCTTTCCCGCTTAAAACGGCAATCGTTTTGGCCATTGATTGATTTTGGCGGGCTTCCAATCTTCTTCGTAAATTCTCAGCTTGATCTTTCATATTTTTTAGCCCCAAAGGCCATTTTCAATAGCTGTGATGATGTAGCTATTTCAATATCGTCTGGCACATTCTGTCCATCTGTTATATAGGCGGCTCCTAATTTATGAGTGTGTATAAAATTGAATATCGGCCCGAAAGTGGAGGTTTCGTCCGCTTTTGTAAAAATGACCTGTTTAATAGGTATGGCAGCAAACTGCCGATAAATATCTTCCATATCCTTTTGTTTAGAGGTCAATGACAACACTAAATAGGTTTCCATCTCATCTGTAAAATGGATGATTTCATTAAGATCCTTGACATATTGCGGGTTACGGAAATTCCTTCCGGCCGTATCAATAAAAACAAAATCATAATGGGAGAAACGTTCAGCCGCCCTTTTGAAGTCTTCCAAATTATAAGCGACTTCAATTGGGACGTTTAAAATCTTGGCATATGTCTTAAGTTGATCTATTGCAGCAATCCTGTACGTATCCGTCGTAATGAAAGCCACCTTTTTATCATGCTTTAACATGGTTTCCGCAGCTACTTTTGCCAGGGTCGTTGTCTTTCCCACACCTGTTGGGCCAACAATATTAATATACCTTTTTTGCAGCCCGGGTTTTCCGTTTTCAACCTTTTCCAAAATCCCGAACATGGCTTCTTCCAACCAAACTTGAACCTCTTCATCAGTGGATTGTTGTTTAAAAACGAACCATTTTTCAAGTAGTTCATCCATGATTTTGGACCGAAGTGATATATCCACTTCCTGCTCGGTTAGGTATTCGTGGATTTTCTCCAGTTTCCCCGGATATTTTCTATCAGGTGAATAGATTTGCAAACTCTTTATCATATCTTTCAAGCCTTCGATTTCTTTTAATAGGTCAGCACTTTCCCTATTCCCTTCATTAGGTTCAGGGACATGACTTGCCATATCCAGCTTTGATGGCAACTTCTTCGATTTTTGTTTGGTTACGGCATGGATAGGCCGGGACACGGGTTCCCTGGCTGCAATGACTTCAATATTCCTCTTTTTGAATAACCCTAAGAAACCGCCATTATATACAGCCTTCGAGCTTAAGATTACTGCATCACTGCCTAGTTCAGCCCTTATTCGCTTCATTGCCTCGTTCATTGATGGCGCCAAATATTTCTTTACCTTCAATCGATATTCACCACCCCTACACTTTGTACTTCTACATTAGATTCGAGTTCATTGTATGAAAGAATCGGTACATTAGGAAAATAACGTTCAGTTAATTGCCGGGCATACATCCTTACTGCTGGAGAGCAGAGTAGGATCGGTTGGTGATCCATTAGGGTCAGCTCTTCCAATTTGGCTGCAACTGCCTCCAATATGGATTGCGATCTAGTTGGATCCAATGATAAAAAATTACCATGTTCAGTTTGCTGTACACCATCCGCGATGGTCTTTTCAACTTTACCCGATAATGTTATGACTTTAATTCTATTTTCATCCGAAATAAAAGAATTCGTTATTTGTCTTGCTAAATTCTGCCTTACATATTCAGTAAGCAAATCCGTGTCAGTCGATAACTTGCCATAATCAGCAAGTGTTTCGAAAATGATCGGTAAGTTCCTTATCGAAACTTTCTCCTTCAATAATTTTGCCAATACCTTTTGTACATCTCCTATCGACAAGGGGTTCGGAGTGACTTCCTCTACTAGTATAGGTGCAGATTCGTGGAGATGATCGATCAATTGTTTCGTTTCCTGCCTGCCCAATAATTCCTGCGCATTGGCCTTTATGACTTCCGTCAAGTGGGTGGATACAACACTTGGCGGGTCCACAACTGTATAACCCAGCATCTCGGCATGTTCTTTCATATCATCCGTAATCCACTTGGCCGGTAAACCGAAAGACGGTTCTATCGTATCGATTCCTTCTATTGAATCATCCTCCATCCCTGGACTCATGGCCAAGAAATGATTAAGGAGCAATTCCCCCTTTGCCATGACACTTCCCTTAATCTTCAGCCGATACTCATTAGGATTCAATTGAATATTATCTCGTATTCTGACGACAGGGATCACGAGCCCCAACTCAATTGCAAGCTGCCGGCGGATCATGACGACCCGGTCCAGCAGGTCTCCCCCTTGATTGGCATCCGCAAGCGGAATCAATCCATATCCAAACTCAAACTCGATCGGGTCGACACTTAAAAGGTTAACGACGCTTTCTGGACTTTTCATTTCATCGGTTTCGAGCACTTCTTCCATTTCTTGTATTTCACTTTCGTCCTGCTTCGGTATCCTTGAAATTGTATACCCTCCAACGACTAATAAAGCAGCGATCGGAATGGTGAATATGTCGGAAATGGGAGTGAATAACCCTAAAAGGAAAATGGTTGCTGCTGTTAGGTAAAGCATTTTGGGAAATTGAAATAACTGTTCAACAATATCCGCTCCAAGGTTTCCATTCGAGGCTGCCCGGGTTACGACAATTCCCGTAGCTGTAGAAATCAATAAAGCTGGTACCTGACTTACGATACCGTCACCAACCGATAACATGGAAAAATGGACGGCTGCTTCTCCAAAGCTCATGTCCAATTGCATGACGCCAATGATCATACCGAAAATCAAGTTAATGATGACAATGATGATGCCCGCTATGGCGTCCCCTTTAACAAACTTACTCGCTCCATCCATGGATCCATAAAAGTCTGCTTCGTTACTAATTTTTTCCCTTCTGGCACGTGCTTCGTTTTCGGAGATCATCCCAGCATTTAAATCTGCATCGATGGCCATCTGTTTCCCCGGCATCGCATCCAGCGTAAACCTTGCCGCTACCTCGGAAACCCGTTCGGAACCTTTCGTGATGACGATGAAATTGATGATGACCAAAATGATGAATACAACTAATCCTACAAGCACGTTACCGCCGACTACAAACGACCCAAAGGTTTCTACGACTCCCCCAGCATCACCATAGGTCAAGATGGCACGAGTCGTCGAAACATTCAACCCCAGCCTGAACAATGTCAGTAAAAGGAGCAAGGAAGGAAAGATTGAAAATTCGAGAGGTTCTTTCATATTCATCGTAGTCAATAGAACCAGCAACGCAAGAGAGATATTTAAAAGGAGTAAAATACTTAACAACCATGTTGGCAATGGAATGACCAACATGGCAACGATCATGATGACGCTCGATATAACAACTAAATCTCTTGCTCGCATGTTTTTTTCTCTCCTAACTAGCGGGTTACCCTATTACTTCTTTACAGTTTACCTTTGGTTTTATATACAAAGGCCAGTATTTCAGCGACCGCCTTAAAGAACTCTTCAGGTATCGCCTGGCCTAATTCAGCTTGATCATATAAAGACCTGGCCAAAGGCCGATTTTCCACCATGGTCACATCGTTTTCTTTGGCAATGAATTTAATTTTCTGAGCAACAAAATCAACGCCCTTTGCCACTACATACGGAGCCTCAGCTTTTTCTTCATCATATTTTAAAGCAATGGCAAAATGCGTAGGGTTAGTGATGACGACATCCGCATTGGGAATTTCCTGCATCATTCTTTGAGCGGCCATCTGCCTCTGCTTTTGCTTTATCTTGGATTTGATGAGCGGGTCCCCTTCAGAATTTTTATACTCATCCTTAATATCCTGTTTGGACATCCGGATGTTTTTTTCAAAGTCATATTTTTGATACAAATAGTCTAATAGAGCAATGAACAATAAAGCCACGGCAGCATAAAATCCTACTTTAATCGTAATATCCGCCAATGTTGCCATCGCTTCTCCCACAGAAATCTGTGATAAAATCATAATCTCGTCCATGCGCTGCCATAGTACATAAAAGGCAACAAAACCAACAAATGATATTTTAAGAATGGATTTCAATAATTCAACAATGGCCCTCATTGAAAAAATACGTTTGAATCCTTTAATGGGATCCAATTTATCAAGTTGGAACTGAATGGATTCAGTCGAAAACAAAAAACCGACTTGCATGACATTAGCCAATATCCCAGCCACTATCGCTGCAGCAAAAACGGGTCCTAGGATAATGCCCATCTCCTTTAAAACCTCAATCATGATGATTTGCATATTCTCCTCACTGAATCCAGTCAAGGAAAAATGTTGCAGATATTCTTTCATGAGACCGAGCAGATGATTATACATGTACGGTCCCATAAGCAATAACACCGAAAACACTGCAATTAAATTCACAGAGGTATTTACATCCTGACTCTTTGCCACCTGACCTTTTTTCTTCGAATCCTGACGTTTTTTGGGAGTCGCCTTTTCGGTCTTCTCACCAGCGAAAAACTGCAAATCCAACTGAAACCTCTCCATATTAAACGCCTCCAATCAACTGCATTAGATGACGCATGGTCAAAAGCAAGAAATTGAAGAGTTGGGTGACAACCGTCATCATCATCCCCATTACCAGTATGATAACCGCTAAGCCGGCAATGATTTTCACTGGAATCCCGACAACGAACACATTTAATTGAGGGACTGTCCTGGCAAGGATCCCCAGCGTGACATCCACTAAGAAAATACTGCCCACTACAGGTATGGACATTTGAAAAGCAATCATGAAAGCTTTGCTGAAAGCTTTGGCCAAATATTCTATCAGTGCATGATCTCCGAATGGTACAAATAATTGGTCAATCGGGATGAACTGATAACTATAAAAAATTCCATCCAAAAGCAAATGGTGGCCATTGGTACTCAATAGGAATAACAAAGCGATTGTATAGAGGTATTGTCCCATCAACGGGCTTTGTGCCCCCGTTTGGGGATCGATGACATTCGCTATTGAAAAACCCATTTGAAAATCAATCAATCCTCCAGCGATTTGAACGGCCGATAAAATCATATACGCTGCAAACCCAATGAAAAGGCCAACAAGCGCTTCCTTCATGATCAATAAATAATATGTGACATCCAATTCCAGAACCGGAGCATCGATGGTGTAGTACATGATCCAGGCAAGGAAGATTCCAAGCCCGACCCGATGTTGTACCGGTATTGAACGGTACGAAAAAATCGGCATGGCCACGAAAAACGTAGTGACCCGGACCACAATTAATAAAAAGGCGGGAAAGTGCGGAAATAATTCCTCCATGCCCTACCCTACAAATCGATTCAGATTACCGAATATTTCATTTGCATATGATAATAGGTGGCTCAGCATCCATGGAGCCAATAAAATGAGTCCCAATAAGACTGCGACGATTTTTGGAACAAATGCCAAGGTTTGTTCCTGAATCTGTGTAGTCGCCTGAAAGATGCTTACTAATAGTCCTACAATAAGAGCGATTACCATCAATGGGCCAGCGATAATCAATACCATATAAATTCCTTTTTCTGCTATATCAATAACAAAATCTGCACTCATTTTTCTCACCTGCTTAAAAACTCTGTAATAAAGACTTCACTACTAAATACCACCCGTCAACAAGAATGAAAAGGAGGATTTTAAATGGCAGGGAAATCATGACTGGCGGCAACATCATCATCCCCATCGACATCAGGACACTTGCAACGACCATATCAATAACCAAAAAGGGAATGAAAATCATGAAACCTATTTGAAAAGCTGTTTTGATTTCACTGATTGCAAAAGCAGGTACAAAGGCAGTCAAGGGAATGTCCTGTATCGTTTCAGGCTTATCCACCTTGGCATATTCCAAGAATAGCTCAAGGTCCTTCTGCCTTGTATGGGCACTCATGAATTCCTTAAATGGTATCGAGGCCTGTACATATGCTTCTTCTAAATCTATCTCTTCATTAAATAACGGGGTTAGTGCCTTTTCATTCACTTCCTGAAAAGTCGGTGCCATTATGAAAAATGTCATGAAAAGTGCCAGGCCAATCAACACCTGATTCGGCGGCATCTGTTGTGTGGCAAGAGATGTTCTCACAAAGCTCAGGACAATGATGATTCTTGTAAAACAGGTCATCAAGATCAATATGCTTGGAGCCAGCGATAAGACAGTCATCAGAAGAACAAGTTTGACGGAAGTAGAGACATTGGTGGGATCACTGTTATTAAAAAACTCCATGAACTCATTCATTCATTGTCTCTTCCTTTCCTATCAAGCTCCTTTAACAGCCTTTTCCTGCTATCAGACATTTGATCAAGCTGATTTTTGAATTCTGCAGAGAAACTAGCGGTTTCGGATCCGCTTTTCTTCTTCCACTTATTTTTCAACTTCATTGCAAGTTCCCCAGGCTGGATCATTTGATCGATCTTATCGTTGTGATCTTTCAAAAGCTGTTCATATTCCTCGGGATCATCTATTTCTTTCAAGAGCTGAATATTTTCGCCGACCCCGATCACCAATATTCGCCCGCCGACTTTAACAAGCTGGACAGAACGATTTGCACCAAGGCTCGTACCGCCTAAATTCTCCACTGAATTCGCCTTTTGATACGATTTACTTTTTTTATTGATGAACTTTAATAGGATATATAGAAGTGCCACTACAAAAATAGTAGCAAATATCATCCTCAGAAACTCCCAAGCGGTTATTCCCACTTTGCCAGGATTCGTTGCCTGTTTGGTAGATTTCGAGTCTATTGATCCACCTTTATCCACCTTTAGATCATCTGGCTGTACATAAACATCCTTCACTGTTTTTTCAAGATCTTCCGCCTGGGCCTGTATGGCCCCAGAGAAGAATATTGCGATCATCAGTGAGACCTGAAGCCATTTTTTAATTAAAAACAATATGAAGACACCCTCTTAACTTAATGCTTTATTTATGGCTTCCAAAACACGGTCTGCCTGGAATGGCTTCACGATAAAGTCTTTTGCACCCGCCTGGATTGCATCAATGACCATGGCTTGCTGTCCCATCGCTGAACACATGATGACCTTAGCTTGAGGATTCACCTTTTTAATTTCCTTTAATGCTGTAATTCCATCCATTTCGGGCATGGTAATATCCATCGTTACAAGATCCGGATGGGTTTCTTTATATTTTTCCACTGCTTGGGCGCCATCTGCTGCTTCCCCGACTATTTCAAAACCATTTTTAGAAAGGATATCCTTTATCATCATTCTCATAAATGCTGCATCGTCCACAATTAAAATTCTATTAACCATTATTTCGTCCCCCAAATTATCTTATTTTATTTAATCGGTCACTTTGACTCATGATATCCGTAACACGCACTCCAAAGTTTTCATCAATCACCACTACCTCACCTTTTGCTATCAAGCAGCTGTTTACCAGGATATCCACTGGTTCACCCGCTAATTTATCCAATTCGATGATTGATCCGGAGGACAGCTCCAAAATATCCTTGACAGAGCGTTTCGTTCTTCCAAGCTCCACAGTTACTTGCAAAGGGATATCCATCAGCATGCTGAGATTTTTCGTTTCAGACTCCTGAAGCTGATTAGGCTGAAAACTAGTGAAACTGGCAGGCTGAACATTTACCGGCTGTCCTGTTGGTACGGATGAAACTCCAAAATGTTGTGGTACATTCGGTATATGGTTCACAGGTTGGGTTTGGTGACCGCCTTGTCCATACGTTTCATTTGCCGCTCGATCAGACCGGGTGTCCTGGAATGGTGCCGGCTCCTGAGTTGGAATGTTTGTTACTGGATCACTTAGTACCTTTTGCTTTTCCATCTCGGCAGGTTCGCTTTCACTCGTCCCATTTAATAATTCAGAAACTAACCCTTTAGCAAACTCTAATGGCAACAATTGCATAATGCTGGAATCAATTAAGTTGCCGACACGGAGACGGAATGAGATTTTTGCAAATAAATCCTCATCCGGTATCGCATTTTCACCTTCACCATTTAAAAAGTTAAGTAAATCTATGCTAGGTGGAGAAATATCCACTTTTTTACTGAAAATGGTCGACATGGATGTTGCAGCGGAACCCATCATTTGGTTCATGGCTTCCTGGACAGCACTCAGTTGAATTTCCCCAAGCAGGTCGGAAGGATTCCCCCCATCTCCGCCAAGCATCAAATCCGCAATGATAGCAGCATCGCTCTGCTTGATGACCAGCATATTTATACCTGAAAAACCTTCTGTATATTGCACTTGAATCGCTACATACGGATGCGGGAATTCTTCCGCGATCTGTCCCCTTTCAATTAAGGTAACCGTCGGGGTGGTGATATCCACTTTCTGATTCAACAAAGTAGATAGGGCAGTGGCCGAACTTCCGAAGGAGATATTACCAATTTCACCGAGGGCGTCGAGTTCCATCATCGATAAATAATCTTCAATCGAGAGAGGGAGCACCTCATCTTCTATATCACTTGTACCTTTTAAAAGGGCATCTATCTCATCTTGTGAAAGCATTTCATCACTTACCATCTTCGTCTCCCCCTTTCAAAATATCAAGAATCTGGATAGCATGTTTTTTTCCTACTTTTCCTGGCTGGCCGCTGTATTTTGGGATCCCTCCAATTGTAATCGTCAAAGGTTCATCGATTGCCTTATTTAAATCGATGACATCGCCAACATCAAGCAGCAAAAAATCTTGGATGGTGATGTCCGTGGAACCAAGTTCGGAAATAATGGGAAGATCTGCGTTTCGGATACGCTTTTCCAAAATCATGATTTCCTCTGGGATTTTTTCCTTTTGGGAATTTTCCATCCAATAATGAGCAGATAACTTTGGTATGATCGGTTCCAATACTACGTGAGGAATGCAAACATTAATCATTCCGCTTGTTTCGCCGATTTGTGTATTCAAGGAAATGACCACAACAGTATCGTTGGGCGAAACCAGTTGTAAAAATTGTGGATTCACCTCGAACTCTGTCATCACCGGTTCGATTTCAACAATCGTCCCCCAAGCCTCCTGTAAATTTTCAAAAGCCTTCTCGAATAAATTCGACATGATTTTCGTTTCTATTTCGGTTAAACTATCTACCTTATTCTCGCTTATGCCCCGCCCGCCCAAAACACGGTCCATCATGGAATAAGCGATATTCGGGTTGACCTCAAGAATGATTCGGCCATCCAAGGGCGGCACCTCAAAAACATTCATGATGGTCATTTTAGGAATCGATCGGATAAACTCTTCGTATGGTATTTGATCTGCCGAAGCAACGGATATTTGGACATATGTTCTAAGCTGAGCAGAAAAATAGGTGGTCAGCAGCCTTGCAAAGTTCTCGTGTATCCTGGTCAAACTCCTGATTTGATCCTTTGAAAACCGAAGCGCCCTTTTAAAGTCGTATACTTTCACTCTTTTTTCTACTTCTTCTTTTTTTAAATCATCTGCATCCATTTCACCTGTGGAAATGGCCGATAACAAAGCATCGATTTCATTTTGCGATAATATTTCCCCGGACATTAACACTCACCTCCAAAGCTTCTCCTTCTTATTTAATGAAGCAAGGATGTTCTTATTGCAGAATCGAGGAGGTTATATAAACCTTTTCAACTTTTCCTTCTTCCATTAATTCATTCATTCTAGTCTTTAACGCTTCTTGAAGCTTCTCCTTGCCTTTTTTACCGGTTAACTCTTCCGCTTTCATTTCGGATAGTTCGGTAATGATGATATTTATCACTTGAAAATTCCTTTTTTCCAACTCTTCTTTTGCTTTTTTATTTTCTGTTTGGACCATGAATGAGATTTTGATATAATCATTGCCGGCAAGATTCGTAGTAATTTCAGGAATCTCAACTGAAGATTTGACAATTTCGTCAATGCTAGGTTTATCTTCGGCAGATGAGGGATCAGATAACTTTGTCACAGCCACGACCGCCATGACACCAACAAGCGTTATAGCCACGAGTATAATCAACATAATGGTCAATAGATTTTTTTTCATGAACTTTCCTCCACATCCTTACGAAAACCGAGAATATTAACGGTACGATAAAATTGTATTATAGCTTCAACCAGTTCCTCTTCCTTCTCTAGCACAACGATTTTCTTACCATTTGTAAAAGTAATGGTAGTATCTGGCAATGACTCGACTGTGTCTATGTACAATGCATTGATATAAAAGGATTTTCCATTGAGCCTTGTGACTTTGATAATGATATTTAGGAGCCAGAGCAAAAAGCGCCTGGCTCCTCCCTCCCTTAACCTATCGTTTTAAGTTAACTAATTCCTGTAAAATTTCATCCGACGTCGTGATGATCCTCGAATTCGACTGGAAACCACGTTGCGCAACGATCATTTCAGTAAACTCTTCGGATAAATCCACATTGGACATTTCCAAAGAACCTGATGCAATCACACCGCGCCCCTCACCTGCGATATTGATATTTGCAGTACCTGAATTGATTGATTCCTGAAAAGTATTGCCACCGGTTTTCGTCAAGCCTGATGCATTGGAAAACTTGGCGACGGCCAGTTGGCCTAAGGTAGTGATCAGACCGTTGGAATAAACACCATTTATTTCCCCTGATGAACCAATATTAAAGCTTTCCAGTTTACCTTCTTTATTACCATTCGGATTGACAAGAGCAGTGGTGGAACCTTTAACTTGAGTAAGGTTCGAGAAATCAAAATCCAAATTAACTTTTTGTACGCTTTCATCAACTGGTGTATCCGAGTCATCCTCTTTGCCGCTTGAAATGTTAATGGTTTGACCTGCCTGGGTTTTATCACCTGCCACTATCTGACCATTAGCGTCGAAATTAACCGAAGTGAACGGTTTTGGTTTAGTAGCTGATGTATCCCCCAAAGCAGCAGGTTCTTCATCAAAAAGCTCCCATTTATCATCACCGGTTTTTTGGAAATAGATAGTTGCCGTTTGCTCTTTCCCCTTGTCATCCACAACTTTCATTTGCTGGCTAAATACGGTACCATCAATTGCGTCAGCAGCTAGATTTCCACTTACTGATATTTTAGTAGTGGTGATGGCAGGTAAGATCGCATTTACGTTAACAGCAACGTCGCCAATCGTTTTTGATCGTTTCCCGTTTTCATCAACCTTGTAAGCCTGTACTTTCAAACCATTCGCGTTGACAAGCGTACCATTATCATCCAGATAAAAGTTTCCTGCACGTGTATATGAAAGAGAATCGCCTTGCTTGACGACGAAATAGCCATCACCAGATATTCCTAAATCAAGATCGCGGCCGGTGGTTTGCAGGCTTGACTGTGTATGGATCGTATCGATTGTAGCAATCGTGGAGCCCAATCCAATTTGTTTAGAATTGGTTCCGCCTTTATTGGCTGTTGCTGCACTTGCACCAGATACTGTTTGGTTCATCGCATCGCTGAATGTCACACGGCTTTTTTTGAAACCATATGTATTGACATTGGCGACGTTATTACCGATAACATCCAATTTTGTTTGTAAGTTTTTTAATCCGCTTATTCCCGAATACATTGAACGAAGCATGTATAAGCTCCCCTTTCATATAAAGACTGCTTCCGTCATTCCACAGTCCAGGCTTCCTATTTCAGGTCCAGCCTATTTATCTAAAATTATGGTTCCATTGATGTTCGTGAAAATTTGTGATGTCGCTTCATCCCTGGCATGACCGTGATGACCTTGTTGTTTTTCGTGCTTACTATGAGGCCGCATTATCTGTAATGATAAGAGATTCGGTTACACCCATCTTTTTGGCTTCATTGGCTTTATTGGCTATTTTCTCCCAGGTTTGTGGCGCTATTTCTATATTCCTTTGACTCATCCGCAATTGAGCATGTTTACTAATGGTCAATTCTTCATTTGTGGAGACAGCAGCTTGAAAATGCTGTTTAAACCTTGCTGGATCATCTGCCTTTGCCTTAAAGGTAATGTTGTTTGTGGCAAAAGCTGAGCGGAATTTGCTTGAAAACCAAGTTTATTCATATTCCCGCCCATTAAGCTTCAGCGATTTTTATCAATTGCTCTGATGATAACTTGGTGTTGTTTTCATCATCCACTTCAATTTGCAGCTTGCCATTACTCATGGATACCGAGATAACGACAGCTGATGACTCTCCATTTTTTTCGTCCATCCAGGAAACGCGCTTGCCTATTAATTCACTTGCCGCCGTCAAGCTAGTCGACGTGGAACTTGTTTGCTTCATTGCCGAAATATTTGCGGGTTCAAGCTTTGTGCCATCTTCTAAAAGAAAATAAACACCATCACCCTTATATTGGATCGATTTAACGATGCCTGTCCCTTCTTCTATCGCAAGGTCATCATCGCCTTCATCCAATTTGTGCCAAGTGACTTCTTTACCGACAAAAGAGTTGTAGTTCATTAAACTATTTTGTTGATTGATCCCGATTATTTCTTCCATTTGGGCTCCCATATTCATCATCTGTTCCAGAGAAGAAAAAGTGGCCATTTGGGCGATGAATTCCGTATTGTCCATCGGACTTGACGGATCTTGGTTTTGAAGCTGGGTTAGCAATAATTTCAAGAAATCATCTTTTCCCAATGCATCCCCGGTTTTTCTGTTTTCAGTTTGAGATTTTGATAATAATAGTGACGTATCGATGGTCGTCATTTTTTCACCTACACTTCCAGATTTAACAGAGCATCGGCAAGGGATCCCGTAAACTCGCTATCCGTCTCATCATCATTGCTTTCTTCCTTACTCTCCTGTTGTTCATTATGTTCATCCGCATCTTTCTCGCTGAATTTCTCAGAGTTAAAAACATTGAAGGCCTGTGATATTTCAATTCTTTCAATTTGAATGTTTTGTCCGCTAAAGGCTTGTTTTAAACCATGAATCTGATTCTCCAGCATATCTTTGGCATGGGCAGTAGTAGCCATAATCTTGGCTGACAGCATTCCATCCTTTTGAATCAACTCGATTCTTAGGGACCCTAAATGTTCAGGATACAATCTGATCAACAGTTTATTTACACCGTTAGTTCCGCTAAAGTTCGCCTTAGTTAAAATATTTTCAAATTGCTTAACAAACTCTTCTTGACTGACAGTTTGCTCACCTTTGGGAGCTGCCAAGACGAATTGCTCAAGCTTTGTCATGAGAAAAGGCATCCCAGACCCTTGATGTTTACCGCTATCCGGACTTTGCAAAGTCACACCGCTGCTGATTACCCCGTCTTTATTTACCTTGTCACTCTTAGATAATTGCGAGAATGCGCTTTTCAATGTTTCTATTGCTTTAGTTTGCCCTTTCCCCAAAGTGTTGGGCTGGTCAGGTTCTGTTTTTGATATTGACTGATTGGACAGCCATTTCTCCAGCTTCCCCGTTATCCCTTCAAGCAGCTGTTTCATTTGTTTCTGGATGGCCGCTTCATCTTGTGTCATATCCTTATTCTCCGAGAGGAGATCTTGAATTTTCACCAGTTTCAAAAGATTCACCACACCAGATAATGGGAGCTCATGCCATTCTTCTTCGCTCAATAAAGTAACTTTCTTCAGGATGGTATACAGTTCCATGACATTGGCTGATAACAAACTTTGTGGATTCAGGCTGAAGTCATCCACTTCTTGTTCTAAATCCAGTTCTTCGATGCTCGCAAAGAAATCAGCAAGGGCACCCTCATCATTTCCGGCTACATTTTTTAGAACCTGTAAAATAAGGTTGTTTTCTTGTTGTTTTACTGAAGGGGCTTCGGCAACACTCTCTTCACCTATATCACTTAATCTTTCAAGTTTCAAAAAACCAAGCAAATCCTTTATTACAGACAATTGCCCTTCAAAGATGCCAGCTATATCCGTTAGAATGGGAGGTTCTGCCCCTATCGCTGATTGAAGGACTGATCCAAACCCTGAATTAGTTTGCTGATTTGCCTTAATTGGTACCTTTAGACTTAATGATGCCAAGGGAAATAAAGAATTAATGGCTGAATTCATGTATACACCTCCTCACTCTTTCCACTCAAGGACTTTGTTCCGTTAGTTTCTTCGTTAACCTTGCAGCATCAGCCGTTGTCATTTGCTCCAAAACCTTAGCTAAAGTGGCTGCTTTCATACTTGAGAGAATCTCCACTGCATCTTCATCATTCATTTCCGTTATGATAGGTGCAGCCTTCTTGGGGGCCATGGTTTCATAAGTACGGATTATATCTTTGAACGCTTGTTTACTATTATTCTGACTATCCTTAAGTTGATTCATTTCTGTTTGAAGCTGCTGTTTTTCCGCTTCTGCCTTTTCTATGGCCTTGTCACGTGTATCGATGATGCTCTCTAGCTTGTCTATCTCTTTTTCCTTGTTTTCAATCTCGGTTTCTAATTTTTCGAGCTTCATGGAAACTTTCTCATCACTCTTGGCTGGTCTATCTTTCTCTTCATCCTTTTGATCCAATTCAATGAAGGGTATTTTCGCAGACATTTCCTTTGCCTTTTCCACTACATTCACCCCTGCAACTGTAAAAACGATCAACGCTACAGTTACCGCAAAGATTAATGGAATGAAGATGACAAGAAACCATTGAAACTTACTTATCTTGCTTTCTTCCAATTCTTCCAATCCATTAGATTCACTTTTTTTACGCATTCCATCACCTTACGCCTTTGCTTAAGAATTGCCGGATAGATATTTCATCCATTTGTTTGTTCTCAGCTTCCTTAATGACATCGAGGAATTTAAGAAAATCATTTTCTTTCATTTTCTCGTACTTTTTAACCTCGATATTTCTTTCCATTAATATATCCCGTTGAATATTCATCTTGTATCGCGCTTCAATGACTTCCTGTTGACAGTGGCTTAAGAGTTTTTCCAAGTTGTCCATAAATAACTGATGGTGACGAATTTCCTGTATGGATAATCCATTTCGCAGCTTTTCCTGTTGAAACTCAAGCAACTCTTCTTTTTTCTTTAAAAGCTTATATAACTTTTCTGCCACTTCTTCAAATTTTTTAAAAGCTGCATTATATTTAGCTAATGCATCGTTTTTTTCTTTTTCTTTGATGGTCAGGATCTTCTCGAATTTATATTGATAAATCATTATTGATCACCTTTCTCCATCAATTCGACAAGGGCGTTGATACTATTATCTTTGGAAGCTTTTTCATGGGTTCCTTGCTTCAAAAATGAAATGATTTCCGGATAGCGTGTAATCGAGCTATCAATTTGTTTGGAAGAACCCTTCTTATAAGCTCCTATATTAATCAAATCTTCCGACTCCATATAGGTTGATAAACTCGCCCGTAATTTTTCCGCGGCGTTTTTATGCTTGTCACCAACAATATTATTCATGACACGACTAATGCTCTTTAATACATTGAGCGCTGGAAACTGTCCTTTATTGGCTAAGTTACGGTCTAGTATGAAGTGACCATCCAAAATTCCCCTGACAGCGTCAGCAATCGGTTCATTCATATCATCACCGTCGACGAGAACCGTATAAAAAGCTGTAATGGTACCGAGCTGATTTGTACCCGTTCTTTCGAGTAACCTTGGTAGGATGGCAAAAACGGATGGCGTATACCCTTTGGTCGTCGGCGGTTCCCCGATGGCAAGCCCAATTTCCCTCTGGGCCATCGCAACCCTCGTGACCGAATCCATCATCAGCATCACATTCAATCCCTTATCACGAAAATATTCCGCGATTGCAGTTGCCGTCAAAGCACCCTTTATCCGCATCAACGCTGGCTGGTCAGATGTCGCCACTACAACGATTGATCGAGCCAGCCCTTCTGGTCCAAGATCTTTCTCAATGAATTCTCGAACTTCACGGCCACGTTCTCCAATAAGACCGATAACGTTTAAGTCAGCCGTCGTATTCCTTGCTACCATCCCAAGCAACGTGCTTTTCCCGACACCGCTTCCTGCAAAGATACCAACACGTTGTCCTTGTCCAACTGTTAATAAACTATCAATCACCCGGACTCCTACATCTATAGGTTCATTAATGGGAGGCCGTTTCATTGGATTCGGCGGATCTTGATCCACAGAAATTGTCGCGAGACCTTTTGGAAGCAGTGATTCATCAATGGGGTGTCCCAATGGATCGACTACTTTGCCAATAAGCCCACTTCCCACCTTTATCTCAAGGCTCCGTCCGCTTCCTTCCACGATACAGCCCGGTGCAATATCACTAACTGCTGTAAATGGCATTAAAATAACCATTTCATCACGGAAACCGACAACTTCAGCTAAGATTCGATTTTTCTTTTTTTGTATGCCTGTATAGATATAACAAACATCACCTACAGAGCTTTCAGGGCCTTGAGATTCTATCATTAACCCCACGACACGTTTGACCCGTCCATAATGTTTGAAAGGATCAACTTCATCAACCAAGGGCAATAGGTCTCTAGTTTTCATCTTTATTCCCCTTCCAGCAATTCAGTTAGTTTCACTTTTATTTCCTGCAGCTGACTGTCGACACTGGCATCCATCCTTCCGTTTTCGGATTCGATGATACAGCTGCTTTCTTCAAGCTCATCATCCGGATAGATATACAACTCAGTATCTTTCGGAAATATTTCCATCAACTCATCTTTATGGGAAAGAATCGATTGATATCGGATCGGATGGATATGCAATTGCACCTCACGGTAATCCCTCACTTCTTTGATGGCTCTTTTGACTATGGATAAAAAAGACTCTTCATCTTTTTCAAGCTGTTGTCCGATAATTTTCTCTGCCACCTTCAGGGCAAGATTCAAAATAACGGTTTCAGATGATTCGATATTGTGCCGATAATCTTTTTTAGACGACTCCACCACTTCTTTTGCGAAAGCTATTTCCGCGGCAATCTCGCTATAACCCTTTTGGATCCCATCTTCGACTCCCTGCTGATACCCTTCTTTTTGAGCTTGTTCGATAAACATTGCTTTTTCTTGATTCTCCCATAGGTCTCGGTCTTGCTGGATTTCAGCAGCAATCGCTTGGGCTTTTTGTTTCGCATCGAGCAATAACGTTTCGGCTTCCTGTTTGGCATCTTTTAAAAGTTCATCAGTTTGAATATAATGAAGGTTATTATGCTCATCTGCATCATCATTTTGAAGAAAGTCAAAAGGGCGAACTTTTATCGCGATCTTTTTGCTTTTCTCCTGGTTAGCCTGCTGGGATTTGATAATTCTAGACAATGATATCATCCCCTCCGCCGCGGGCAATCACAATATCTCCAGTTTCTTCCAGATGTCGAATGACGGCAACAATTCTTGATTGTGCTTCTTCTACATCACGCAAACGTACTGGTCCCATATATTCCATTTCTTCCTGGAACGTTTCAACCATACGTTTTGACATGTTTCGGAAAACGATTTCCTTCACTTCATCACTAGCCACTTTAAGAGAAAGTTTAAGGTCTTCGTTATCGGATTCCCTGACAACGCGCTGAATCGCTCTGCCATCAAGGGTCACGATATCCTCAAAGACAAACATTCGTTTCTTGATTTCTTCAGCAAGCTCCGGATCTTGGATTTCAAGTGCATCCAAGATCGTCCTTTCCGTTGAGCGGTCAACACCATTCAACACATCTACAACAGCTTCCACTCCACCAGTCTGTGTATAATCTTGGGTTACAGTCGCAGAAAGTTTCCTTTCGAGTATTTGCTCCACTTCATTGATGATTTCCGGAGAAGTGCTATCCATTAAAGCAATCCTTCTTGCAATATCTGCCTGCACCTCTTGCGGAAGTTCAGACAATATTTGTCCAGCCTGTGTGGGATCAAGATAGGACAAGATTAAGGCAATGGTCTGCGGATGCTCGTTCTGAATGAAATTCAAGATTTGTCCAGGATCTGCCTTTCGCGCAAAGTCGAATGGACGAACCTGCAAGGATGATGTTAAACGGTTTATGATGGCGGTTGCCTGATCAGTACCTAATGCCTTTTCAAGTACCTGCTTCGCATATCCTATCCCGCCCTGGGAGATGTAATCCTGTGCTAAAGCAATATTATGGAATTCATCCAGAATTTCTTCCTTATCTTGGGAGTCCACTTTTCTCACTCCCGAAATTTCAAGAGTCAATCTCTCAATTTCCTCTTCAGAAAGATGCTTATATACGGATGCAGAAACATCCGGGCCTAAGGAAATAAGGAGGATGGCAGCCTTCTGTTTGCCAGTCAATCCGGCCTTTTTTTTTCTATCTGTCACTTTCTAAAGCCTCCTAGTCTTCTGCTATCCAGCTTCTTAATAATTTTGCAAATTCATCCGGCTTTTCTTTTGCCAGCTTCTCCAGTTGTTTTCTTTTTAAAGATGCTTCCGTTTCCTTCTCTTTGTTCAAATCCGGAACATCGAATACGACTTCTTCCTCTTCAACCATGTACTCCTCTTCCATTTCAGCTTGCTTTCGGGAACGGAGGAATAAGATTAAGAGAATGATAATGGCTAGTAAAAGCACTCCGCCGACGATGTATGCCCATATTGGTAACGAAGGTTTCGTTTCATCTTTTTGCAACTTCATTTGTCCGTTAAACGGCTGAACTGAAATCGCAATTTTATTATTAAGCTCCTCGTCCGTCAGCTCTTCCCCTTCAGCTTTTTTCTCGATTGTCGTGCGGATTATCGTACCAAGGATTTGTGTTATATCATCCACACTCTGTTGAGATAAAGAATTCGGATCGTCAGCTGTGGGCGGTTCGACCATGACCTGAATACCTAAATCTTTAACTTTATATGGGCTTTCGACTATTTCTTTCTTGATTCGGTTCACTTCACTATTTATCGTTTCATCCACTTTTTCATAATCACCGGATCCGTTTGTGCCTTCAACGTAACTGGATCCCAATGAATCCGAGGAATCCTCACTTTGCGGAACGCCTCCTGCACCTGCTGCGTCCCCGCTATACGATTCATTGATCCTTTGCGCAGAGATCTCAATTCCAGCCATATTTTCTTCATCGACCGGTTCCACTAAATTCTCTTCCCGATTTTCTTGAGTGAAATCAATGTCTGTCGTGACTGAAACAACCACTTTGTCTCTCCCCATTATCGTTCCAAGCATATTTTGTACCTGTCTTTGAATATCCCGTTCTATTTCTTTTTTAATTTCGTTTTGGGTAGCAAAGGCGGACGCGAAAGAAGAATTTTCATTTTCAAGATCGAAGTACTCAAACTCTTGATTCATAATGACGATATTATCTGTAGGAAGATTCGGAACACTTTTTGAGACCAGATGATAAAGGGAATTGATTTGGCTTTCTTCAAATTTATAACCGGGTTTCGTATTCAATACAATGGATGCTGACGCTTCCCCAGCTGAATCACTGACAAAAACTCCTTTATCAGGAAGAGTGATCATAACACTGGCATCTTCTACTCCATCAATCTTTTTTATTAAACTGGCCAATTCCGTTTGCATCGAGTCCAGTTTAATGACATTGAATTCATTTTCAGTCATTCCGATACCGGCACTTTGACTAAAAAAGGAATAGTCGATACTGCCTGATTCCGGAATTCCTTCAGCTGCCAGTTCCACTTTAAGTGAATCCAGTTTTTCTTCTGGAACTTTTATCGTCGTTCCATTTTCAGAAACTTCATTCATAATCCCTTGACTGTCTAAATTTTCTTTAATGCTCCCCGTTTCCGATGGAGTTAAGTTGGAATATAAGGGCACCAGCGTCGTACGCGTGGTTAAAATTGAAACTGCCGTAATGATGATGATAATTAATGCCGCTGAACCAATCATCATGAATTTTTGTTTTTTACTGCGGCCCGTCCAGTAAGCGGTTATTTTGTTTTTAAAATTCACTAGTACTTCATTCATTTAAATCCCCCGGTCAGTCTATGAATTTATGATTGGGGGATTTTTTCCCCCTGGTCATTTTTCTCTATATAATGAGGTTAAAAAATGAATGCTATATACTCATTCTCATCATTTCCTGGTAGGCTTCCACAACCTTATTCCGAACCTCTAATGTAGCCTGCATCGTAACGCTGGCTTTTTGTGAAGCTATCATCACCGAATGAAGCTCAACATCCTCTCCATTAACCAATTGGGTTGTAAGGTCATCAGATGCCACTTGTGTTTCGTTGACTTTATTCATTGATTCTTTTAATACCGACGCAAAATTCCGCTGTGCTTCGTATGGTGTATTAGTCTTACTTTGATCTTTTTTCAGTACATCACTTGCATTGTTCACAGCAGAAAGAGAAATCCCCTCCATATCAACAATCTCCTTTCAAACTTTTATTTTCCAATTTCCAAAGCTTTCATCATCATTCCCTTTGATGCATTTAAAACTGTCACATTTGCTTCGTATGAACGTGTGACACTCATTAAATCAACCATTTCCCGAAGCGGGTCGACATTTGGCATTTCAACATAACCATCTTCATTGGCATCAGGATGTTCGGGATTGTAATCCAGTTCAAAAGGTGTTTTATCTTTTACTATTCCAGTCACCTTGACTCCATTCCCTACCTCGCTCATTTTTCGGGATGCTGCGTTTAAGAAACTCGAAAAACCGTTTTCCTTACTTTGCAGCACAACCGATTTTCTTGTGTATGGCTTCCATGTTTTCGATTCGGCGTCATATTCCGCCCTGGTCGTATCGGCATTAGCCATATTAGCGGAGATTACATCCATCCTTACCCTTTGACTCGTCAGGCTAGATCCGGTCATGTTTATACTTTGGAAGATTCCCATCACTTACCTCCTCTGATTACATTCTGCAATGATTGAAACTTACCTGAAAGCCTGTCGGTTACGGCATTATAATAAATCTGGTTGGCAGCAAGTTCCGTCATTTCCTTATCAACGTCCACGCTATTTCCATTATTGTTATATCGGACATTTTTCTGCGTAACGATGTGAGAAGCATGGCTCCCCTCTGATTTGAAGGTGAAATGTCGTTCATCGGTACGATATGACTCCAGGGAAGATTCAAGCTCTGCCTTAAAGGATTGTGTTTTGTCTACCTCTTTAGCTTTATAATTAGGCGTATCCGAATTGGCTATGTTCTGTGAAATGACTTTTTGTTTTGCATTAGAATAATCAAGTGCTTTTTCAAGTGATTGAAAAGTATTTGAAAATAATTCCACATCGATCACCTCTTTCTATAATTAACAGATAATTACTTTATCCATAAATTAACCCAGCGCATTTACGTTTTTAATTTTAAAGAAACATTATAACTATGTCCATAAATAATACATGGACTTTAGACCTATTATCGTCGAAATTTGTCACAAATTGCTCAAATTTGTCGTTTTCTTAGTATGATTATAGGGTTATTATTACGTTATATTACATTTTATTATGATATTCTACATATTAACCAAATTTTACTGCTATTAGCTTATATATCATATCGAAAAACAAACCTATATACCTGATACTTTAGTACTAATTTTCAAATTTACTTTCAATTTTTTTTTCATTTTAGTTGATTTCACCCTTTAAAATAAAGGAATCATAAGAAAACAAAGGATTACTGCCTTTTTTCTTTTTTTGAAAAAAACGGTTTTTTTCAAAGTGCTGATTCATTCGACAAAATTCCCTAACAGCTAAAACCCGTTATCCATAGGTTTTAGTAATCAAAAAGTTACATCACCGTTCATTTTCATCATTGCGACAGTTATAATAATATAATTACCCTTTCTAAGAAATATTTAACTATTTTTACTGCTTCTAATAGAAAACAAGCCTATATTCACAATTCCATTTAATCCGAATTACCTCTATTTCCTTTCCATCCCTGCCATTCACCCGCATTTGCCTGTTAGTCACAGACAGCAACAGATCCAAATATCACAAAAAAAGGCAGCCCTTTTTCAAGGACTGCCGTTTTAGTATGTTAATTATTTTTAAGCTTCTCTAATTCAAGAAGGAATTTATCGTTCAATACTTTGATATAAGTACCTTTCATTCCAAGAGAGCGTGACTCAATGACTCCTGCACTTTCCAGTTTCCTTAGTGCATTTACGATAACCGAACGGGTGATGCCAACACGGTCTGCAATTTTGGATGCTACAAGCAGACCTTCATTACCTTTAAGTTCCTCAAAGATGTGCTCAATTGCTTCCAATTCGCTGTAAGATAACGAGGAAATTGCCATTTGAACGACAGCTTTACTACGAGCTTCTTCTTCTATCTCTTCTGATTTTTCGCGCAGGATTTCCATGCCGACTACAGTTGCACCATATTCAGCCAAAATTAAATCATCATCGTGAAATTTTTCTTGTAATCGGGCAAGTACCAATGTTCCTAAACGTTCTCCCCCACCCATAATCGGTACGATCGTTGTTAATCCAGTTGCGAAAAGCTCTTTGTTTTCGACTGGGAAAGCAGTATATTCGCTTTCGATATCAAGGTTCGAAGAGGTTTCGGGAATATTGAACAGGTTTTTTGTGTACTCTTCAGGGAATTGTTTATCTTCCAACATTTTGTACATGCGTTCGTTTTCAATTTGCTGACTTACCGCTATGCCTAGTAATTTCCCGCGGCGGCTTACGACGAATACATTCGCTTCGATAACTTCACTTAAACTTTCAGCCATTTCCTTGAAGTTAACTGCTTTACCTGCTGCTTTTTGGAGCATTGCATTGATTTTTCTTGTTTTTGCTAATAAGTTCATTTGATTTGTTCCTCCTAAAAATACCATGGTTCACAATAACTATGAAGTTGTATTTCCGTAATTTTATGTTCATTGCGTAGGCAAATCATTGCCAAATTATTTCTTAATTAAAGGATAAACTGGCTTAAATCTTTGTTCCGGGCGATAGAACCAAGCTTACCTTCGACATATTGGGGCGTAATTGTAATCTTCTCCATCGTTATTTCCGGAGCTTCAAACGATAAGTCTTCAAGCAACCGTTCCAAAATGGTATGAAGTCTTCTTGCACCAATATTGTCTGTGTTTTGATTTACTTCGAAGGCCACTTCAGCTATCTTACGAACAGCATCGTCAGAAAATTCAATTTCTATACCTTCAGTTTCTAATAAAGCAACATATTGTTTTAACAAGGCATTATCCGGTTCATGAAGAATCCGTACAAAGTCGTCAACAGTCAGCTTGTTCAATTCAACACGAATTGGGAATCTACCTTGTAATTCAGGGATAAGGTCGGATGGCTTAGCCATATGAAAGGCACCTGCAGCAATAAATAGGACATGATCCGTTTTAACTGACCCATATTTAGTCACTACTGTCGAGCCTTCAACAATTGGCAGGATATCCCTTTGGACACCCTCTCTTGATACATCCGCAGATGAACTTCCGGATTGCTTACTGGCAATTTTGTCTATTTCATCAATGAAGATAATCCCATTTTGCTCAGCCCCGTATACTGCATCCGAAGTAACTTCATCCATATCAATCAACTTTGCCGCTTCTTCATTTGTTAAAACGGTTCTCGCTTCACTTACTTTCAATTTGCGCTTCTTGCTTTTTTTCGGCATCAAGCTTCCTAAAGCGTCCTGCATGTTCATCCCCATTTGTTCCATTCCCGAACCTTGGAGCATATCAAACATCGAAGCAGCCTGTTCTTCCACTTCGACCGTTATCATTTCACTTTCTAACTCACCATTAGCCAGCTTTTCAGCGACGATTTTTCTTTTTTCCTGCAAACTTAAATCTTCGGAATTTTCTTCCGAGTCCTGTTCGTCTTGATTGTTATTGCCTCCAAAAAAGACTTCAAGAGGATTCTTGAAATTACTCTGTTTTTTAGTGGATGGCACTAATAGCTCTATTAAACGGCGATTTGCATTTTCTTCTGCCCGTTCCTTTACGCTGGCCATCTTTTCTTCCTTCACGAGGCGGACGGAAGTCTCCACCAAATCACGGACCATGGACTCTACATCCCGGCCGACATACCCGACTTCCGTAAATTTCGTTGCTTCAACTTTTACAAAAGGAGCACCTACCAATTTAGCCATTCTCCGAGCTATTTCTGTTTTCCCGACGCCTGTCGGTCCAATCATTAATATATTCTTCGGAACGACTTCGTCACGAAGTTGATCCGAGAGAAGGGAACGTCGGTAGCGATTCCGAAGAGCCACTGCCACTGCCCGTTTTGCCTCACGCTGCCCTACGATATACTGATCCAGTTTTTCAACGATTTGCCTCGGTGTTAAATTAGCTTTTTTTGACATTTGCGCTCCTCCTTACAACTCTTCCACGATTATATTCGTATTCGTAAATACACAAATTTCCGCTGCAATTTGTAAAGATGATTGCGCGATTTCCTTTGCCGATAAATGGTCACTGGAAAACCGCATTAATGCCCTGCCGGCAGCCAGTGCATAATTCCCACCCGATCCTATGGCGAGAATCCCGTCATCCGGTTCAATTACTTCCCCGGTGCCAGAAACGAGAAGTAAATGGTTCTTATCCATCACGACCAGCATGGCTTCCAGCTTCCTCAATACATTGTCACTTCTCCATTGCTTTGCCATTTCGACGGCAGCGCGCTGAAGATTGCCATTATACTCTTCAAGTTTAGCTTCGAACATCTCAAATAAAGTGAATGCATCTGCAACGGAACCTGCAAAACCTGCAAGGACATTACCATTAAAGATTTTTCTTACTTTCCTCGCTGTATGCTTCATCACTACTGAATTTCCTAAAGTAACCTGCCCATCACCGGACATGGCACATTCACCTTTATGATGCACTGCAAATATCGTTGTCATAAAGTGTCCCCTTTCAACATTTAAGGCCGCGGATGTGATGCATTGTAGACTTTTTTCAATTGGTCTTTTGTAACATGCGTATACACTTGCGTTGATGAAATTTTTGAATGACCAAGCAATTCCTGAACCGTGCGAATGTCCGCCCCATTATTCAATAGGTGTGTAGCAAACGAATGCCTTAGCATATGGGGATGAAGACTTCCATCTGCGGCTGACTTTTTAATCAATTCATTCAATATATAGCGAACTCCCCTAGGTGTCAGAGGGTCTCCACGAAAATTAACAAATAAATAAACATGCGCCTTGGCGTCAGACGAAGTCAATTCCATCCTGGCTGTACGTATGTATAAATCTATTGCTTCCTGTGCATATCTACCAACCGGAACGTAGCGATCTTTTTTTCCTTTTCCATGGATCAGTACCGTCCCTAAGGAAAGATCGATATCCTGCAGTTTAATCTCACAACATTCACTTACGCGAATGCCTGTAGCATACAATAATTCAAGTAAGGCATTGTTCCTTATTCCTATCGGTGAATCTTTCTTTAAAGAAGAAAACAATTGATCCATTTCCTTCTCATAAAGAAATCGTGGCAGTCTTCCATCCTTTTTAGGTAAAGAAGCAAGTGAAAAAGGATTATCCTTCACATCACCTTCACGTAGTAAAAATTTATAAAGGCTCCGCAAGCAAGAAGTTTTTCTTGCAACAGTGCGCTTAGAAAGTTTTTTCTCATATAAATTCGTTAAATATAACCGGACATCAAAATATTCAACGGACGTGATATCCTCAATGCCCTGTTCATTAAGGAACAGAAAAAATTCGTGAATATCACGTTTGTAATTTTCAATGGTGTAATGTGAACTGTTCTTTTCAATTTGTAAATATTCGATGAAGGATGATAAAGCCTTTTTTTGATTAATCATGGAAACACCTCGCAAAGGCTAATAAATAGTATCATACTTTAAAACGGCAGGCAAATATTTTACAAATTTTTCACAAAGTTCTGAATTGTGTCCAAAGCGCGTTTAGCATGCGTTTCGTTCCGCTCTTTTTTGGATTTGATTCTCACTTCAAGGTCTGGAAGCAATCCAAAGTTGGCATTCATCGGCTGGAAGCTCTTACCATTAGTCGACGTTATGTACCTTGCCATGCTGCCCATCGTCGTCTCCGCAGGGAAAATGATAGGCTCCAATCCTTGGACGATCCTTGCAGCATTGATACCTGCAACCAGTCCCGATGCAGCCGATTCTACATACCCTTCGACGCCAGTCATCTGACCGGCAAAGAATAAATCATCCCGATTCTTGAATTGGTACGTAGGCTTCAAAACATTAGGTGAGTTTATGAAAGTGTTTCGATGCATAACTCCATAACGGACAATTTCCGCATTTTCCAATCCAGGGATGAGCTGCAATACTTCTTTTTGCGGCCCCCATTTCAAATGTGTCTGAAAACCAACAATATTGTAAAGTGTTCCTGCCGCATCATCTTGACGCAATTGAACTACAGCAAAAGGACGTTTTCCCGTTTTTGGATCTTCTAAGCCAACAGGCTTCAATGGACCAAATAGCATCGTTTTCTTCCCTCGTGATGCCATCACTTCAATGGGCATGCAGCCTTCAAAAAAGATTTCTTTTTCAAATTCTTTAAGCGGGACTGTTTCAGCAGCAATCAATGCTTCATAAAAGCGGTCAAACTCTTCTTCCGTCATCGGACAGTTCAAATAAGCTGCTTCGCCTTTATCATAGCGGGATTTCAAATATACTTTATCCATGTTAATGCTGTCTTTTTCAAGAATTGGTGCGGCAGCATCATAGAAGTACAAGTATTCTTCATCCATGATTTGCTTTAAGCTGTCAGATAGTGACTGACTTGTAAGCGGACCGGTTGCAATGACGGTAGGACCTTCCGGAATTTCCGTCACTTCTTCATTGATGACTGTTACATTTGGATGATTTTTGACCCTTTCCGTAACAAGACCGGCAAATTCATGACGATCAACAGCTAAAGCACCGCCAGCCGGTACAGCACAAGCATCTGCTGCGGACATGATGACCGAATCCAGTATACGCATTTCTTCTTTTAATACACCGACTGCATTTGTTAACGTATTTGCCCGAAGTGAATTGGAACAAACAAGTTCAGCGAATTTATCGGTATGATGGGCTGGCGTTTGTTTTACAGGGCGCATTTCATATAGATCGACTTTAATTCCTCTTTTAGCTAACTGCCACGCCGCTTCACTTCCAGCAAGCCCAGCACCGATTACACTTACTTTTGTTTCTTTCATTTTTCGAACCTCCATGTATAGATATGATAAGACAGGATCATTTATCATTAAAACTGCTTTCATAAAAGTTTCATTTTTAACGATATCTATGTATTTATACCCGAAATACTCATTCCTGCTAACGATAATTATAAAAAATATGCCAGAAAGGCGGCATTCCTCCTGTAATCCATCTTTTCTAAAAAGGGTAACGGACACAAATAGGAATTATATCTTTAAAAGAATGTACTTGTCCACTGAATTTTACATCACATGGCCTAAATAAAAAAGTTTCAAGCCTTATCCATTTTCTTCTTGGAAGTAAATCCACATACTATCATGATATCATACTTCCCTGAACATAAAGAAACTCGGCAAATGCCGAGTCAATTTAAATCCTGGTTTTTTCGATAGTTCACGATGAAAGTAAACGATTTCACGGTCTTTTCTATGCTTGGGGCAATTCTTTGAAATCACAATCCATGCACTGGACCTGGACGCCCTTTTTGAGTTTTTTCTCAACAAGTGTACCTTCACATTTCGGACAGCTCCGCGGCAGCGGTTTATCCCAAGATATGAAGTCACATCCAGGATAGGTATCACACCCGTAAAATATGCGGCGTTTTTTACTTTTCCTTTCAATGATGTTTCCTTCTTTACATTTTGGGCATTTAACACCGATTTCTTTAACGATTGGCTTTGTGTTACGGCAATCCGGGAAATTACTGCATGCCATGAACTTTCCATAACGCCCCATCTTAAAGACCATCCCATGTCCGCATTCAACGCAATCTTCACCTGCAGGTTCATCTTTGATTTCAATTTTCTCCATCTCGACTTCGGCTTTAGCCAAATGAACTGCAAATTCTTTATAAAATTCATCGATGACCTTTATCCATTCGATACTGCCTTCCTCGACGCTGTCGAATTCCTGTTCCATCTTGGCAGTGAACTCTGCATCAAGAATATCAGGGAAGAATTCGCGTATCAATTCAAGAACGATCTCACCAAGCTCTGTCGGGATGAACCGTTTATTATCCAAGGTAACATAGCCCCGTTTTTGAATCGTATCCAAGGTAGGAGCATATGTGGAAGGACGGCCTATTCCCAGTTCCTCCAGGGTTTTGACAAGACGGGCTTCGGTATATCGGGGCGGAGGCTGTGTGAAATGCTGCTTCGGCTCGATATCTTTTGAAAAGAATTGATCCCCTTTTTTCACATCCGGAAGTGCATTTTCCTTTTCTTCCACCGAGTCATCGGACCCTTCAACATATACCTTCATGAAACCCGGGAATTTAATTTTTGAACCATTTGCCCTGAAGATGACATCCCCATTATGCAGGTCGATGCTCATCGTATCCATGACCGCCGAAGACATTTGACTAGAAACGAATCGTTCCCAAATCAATTTATAAAGACGGAATTGATCTCTGGATAAGAACTCCTTGACTACACCCGGCTCACGTAATGTGCTTGTTGGCCTGACCGCTTCATGGGCGTCCTGGGCATTAGTCTGTTTTTTTTCCTTGCGCTGTTCAACCTGAACATAATCTTTACCATAATTATTTTGAATGAAGGTATGGACTTCCTCTTTCGCAACATCGGAAATCCGGGTCGAATCGGTTCTCATATAAGTGATTAACCCGACTGTACCTTCCTTGCCAAGTTCGATTCCTTCATAAAGCTGCTGAGCAAGCATCATGGTTTTCTTTGCACGGAAGTTCAATTTACGTGCCGCTTCCTGTTGCAGGGAAGAAGTCGTAAAAGGAGCGGCTGGATTACGCCTTCTTTCTTTTTTAGCCACAGCTCCTATCGTAAATTCGCCGCCATTTAAAGAAGCGAGCACTTTTTTGACGTCCTCTTCGGTATTCAATTCCTTCTTCTCGCCGCCAAGGCTGAAGAAGGAACCTTCAAACTGTTCTTTTCCTTTTACAAAATCAGCCTTGATTGTCCAATACTCTTCCGGGATAAAATCTTTGATCTCCTTCTCCCGGTCAATGATCATCCGTACAGCAACCGATTGGACCCGTCCCGCGCTTAAGCCTTTTTTCACCTTTTTCCACAAAAGCGGACTTATATTGTATCCGACCAAACGATCCAAGACTCTTCTTGCCTGCTGAGCATCAACCAATTTCATATTTATTGGCCTCGGTGATTTAAATGATTCTTTGATAGCCTCTTTCGTGATCTCGTTGAATACCACGCGGCAATCTGAGTTTACGTCAACATCAAGACTGTGAGCCAAATGCCAGGCAATGGCTTCCCCTTCCCTGTCGGGGTCAGCCGCGAGATAGATTTTTTTCGCTTTTTTTGCAGCGGTTTTCAATTCTTTTAAAACCGGGCCTTTGCCGCGGATAGTTATATATTTAGGTTCATATTCATGTTCAACATCGACACCCATTTGACTTTTAGGCAAATCGCGCACATGCCCCATGGAAGCCTTTACTTTATATTTTTTTCCCAAGTAACGTTCTATCGTTTTCGCCTTTGCGGGCGATTCCACAATCACTAAGTATTCTGACATCCAATAAATCCTCCTCAAAGAGGTAATATAAATCTTCACTATTATTAATCATTCAAAAATCATTTGTCAACACCTCTTTGCTTTTCAAAGCATCCTGATTCATTTATTAATAGGGATTTTGACAAGAGGTGCCATTTGCAAAACTTATAACAGTTTTACAATATTTTCAACCTTTTTGTCTAATAATTCAACCCATCCTTCTAAAAAACCACCTTTTTTTCTATTTTCCCGTTTGATTCTCCGTCTATCTTCTATATTATATTGTTCAAAACTCTTCCTCAATCTGCCTGGCACTCAAAACAAGTTTGGCACCATCAGAAATCAATTGATTGGTCCCCAGTGATTCAGGGCTCGTAACATTACCAGGAAGCGCAAATACCTCCCTGCCGTGTTCCAAAGCAGCTTGTGCCGTAATAAGGGATCCGCTTCTTTCTTTTGCCTCGACCACGAATACTCCCTGTGATAATCCACTGATGATCCGATTCCGAAGCGGAAACATCCAAGGTTCGGCCTTCATTTCCGGTGGAGTCTCAGATATAAGCAAGCCTTTATTGATGATTTCTTCAGCAAGGGGTACATTGGATTTCGGATATATTTGCATAAGCCCCCCTCCTAAAACCCCAATCGTATCTCCGCCTACGCTTAATGTGATCTTATGTGACTCTGCATCGATTCCAGCCGCCACTCCACTTATGATCACGAACTTTTTCTTTATAAGCGGTAATAGAATCGTTTTTAAGGCCTCCAGACCATACGTGGTTGGCTTACGTGTTCCAACAACACCTAGCGTATTCTTCCTTGTTAAAAGCCTCTTATCGCCTTTAAAATAAAGAACCCACGGAGGATCGAATATTTGCTTCAGCAAAAAAGGGTATTCATCATCGAAGATCGTCAAACAATGAATTTGGCTATTTTCGTATATTTTAAGTTTATCGATGGTATTGAGTGAATGTAAATCTTTGAGAAAGAGGTTGAGCTTATAAGAAGGGATAGGGAGCATTTTTGCCCATTCAACGTGATTCTTCGTGAACAGGGAAGATAATGACGGGTCTTTGGACATGATTGTCTGGATTGTTTTCCATCCTGCTCCGCGGCAATGATGGAGGTGGATTAACTTTTCTTTTTTATTCAATTGGAAACGCCCCTAATCGGATATTTTTTTAATGTTGGTTGATAGTGATGTACTTGGTGTCTAACGAGGAAATTGGAGGGAAAAAAGGCCGACCCAAAAAAAGGTCGGCCCAGCATGAATCAATGTGTTTTACAAGGTTCGTAAATATCTTTTTCTTTCAAGACAGAGATCAATGTTTCACCCATTACGGATGGAGTCTCGGCAACTTTAATTCCGCATTCGTTCATAACGCGGATTTTCTCGTCAGCAGTCCCTTTTCCTCCTGAGATAATGGCACCAGCATGACCCATGCGTTTACCGGCTGGAGCCGTACGGCCACCAATGAAACCAACAACTGGCTTAGTCATATTTTCCTTCACCCAGATTGCTGCTTCTTCTTCTGCCGTTCCGCCGATTTCCCCGATCATGATCACCGCATGTGTTTCCGGATCTTCATTGAACGCTTTCAAAACATCAATGAAATCCGTTCCGTTAACGGGATCCCCACCGATACCGACAGCCGAAGATTGGCCAATGCCTGCTTGCGATAATTGGTGAACGGCTTCGTATGTCAAAGTTCCAGAACGAGAAACTACACCTACATGGCCTTTTTTGTGGATATACCCTGGCATGATACCAATCTTACACTCTTCAGGAGTAATGACTCCTGGGCAGTTCGGTCCGATCAAGCGAGTTTTCTTGCCTTCCATGTAGCGCTTCACCTTGACCATATCCAGGACAGGAATATGTTCCGTGATACAAATGACAAGATCAAGTTCTGCGTCTACGGCTTCCAGAATTGCATCGGCAGCAAATGGAGCCGGTACGTAGATAACAGATGCATTCGCTCCGGTTTCTGTGACAGCTTCGGAAACTGTATTGAATACAGGTACCCCTTCCACTTCTGTTCCACCTTTACCCGGAGTGACTCCTCCAACGATTTTCGTGCCGTATTCCAACATTTGTTTTGTATGAAATAATGCTGTTGAACCAGTGATTCCCTGAACGATCACTTTCGTATCTTTATTAATATAAACGCTCATTATGTTCCCCCCTGCCTATTATCCTACAAGTGATACTATTTTTTGTGCTCCATCTGCCATTGATTCAGCAGCCGTAATATTTAAACCTGACTCTTTTAGAATCTTTTTGCCAAGGTCCACATTCGTTCCTTCAAGGCGTACAACAAGAGGGACATCCAGGCCAAGCTCACTAGCAGCAGCAACGACGCCTGTAGCGATGATGTCACATTTCATGATTCCTCCGAAGATATTAACGAAGATGCCTTTAACATTTTGATCGGAAAGGATGATTTTGAAAGCCTCTTTCACTTTTTCCTCAGTGGCGCCGCCACCAACGTCAAGGAAGTTAGCCGGATCTCCCATATAATGTTTAATGATGTCCATCGTCGCCATAGCAAGACCTGCACCATTTACCATGCAACCGATATTTCCGTCAAGCGATATGTAACTAAGGCCATGTTTTGATGCTTCAATCTCTTTCGCATCCTCTTCATCCAAATCACGGTACTCCGCGATGTCTTTATGGCGGTAAATCGCATTATCATCGAAGTTCAATTTAGCATCAAGCGCCATTACATCGCCGTCGCCCGTTACCACTAATGGGTTGATTTCTGCGATTGAGCAATCTTTTTCAACGAAAGCTGTATATAAGTTAACCATCAGTTTGGAAGCTTTATTTATAAGTGAAGCCGGAATATTGATATTGAACGCAATCCTCCGTGCCTGGAAGCCAGTCAGGCCTACAACCGGATCGATTACTTCTTTGAAAATTTTCTCTGGTGTCTTTTCGGTCACTTCCTCAATTTCCGTACCGCCTTCTTCAGAAGCCATCAATACGACACTGTCCGTAGCACGGTCAAGGACCAGCCCGATATAATATTCTTTTGTAATGTCGCAGCCTTCTTCAATAAGTAAACGCTTAACTTCCTTGCCTTCAGGACCTGTTTGATGGGTCACCAGTGTCTTGCCAAGAATCTCTTCTGCATATGTACGTGCTTCATCAAGATTCTTCGCTACCTTGACTCCGCCGGCTTTCCCGCGGCCACCCGCATGAATTTGAGCTTTGACGACAACAACTTCCGTACCTAATTCCTTCGCTGCTTCCACTGCTTCATCAACAGTAAAGGCAACCCGGCCATTTGGAACGGATACCCCGTATTGTCGCAATATCTCTTTCCCCTGATACTCATGGATATTCATTTCCCATCCTCCTTATCTACTAAAAAACAACTTTGAAATTTAATGCGTGTTTTCTCTATCATATTACAACAAAATTCTCCTTCGTGCATAATTTTCTTTCTCACAATTTTTAAAATATTATTATAATATACTTCTATACCCATGTGAAAAATGGAAAAAACCTTCTTCGCCGTTGTGTCTTTTTCTTATTAAAATCATATAGTCTGGTTCTGAAATTCTATTTTCAAAAAAGTCAATGCAGTTATAAATCTAGTGAAAACACTTCTGTGAAAGCCTTTTCACCGCATTAACTCTGAGATCCTTTTATGAAAAATCACGGTTATCCTTGTCTTGATTCAAAGGAAAAGCAAAAGGACAAGGCCATGGCCTTGTCCTTTTGCAAATAATTTAGTGCTTTTTTAATATAATGAAAATTCGTCAGTGATTTCCCTAATATTCTACATAAACCAACAGAAATCCATTTGGTGAATTCATCTGATAAAATAGGAAACTACCGATTCATATCCTTGTCAACTTTATAAATGAATGCGAATACCTCTGCAACAGCTCCATACAATTCTTCCGGAATCGTTTGATTTATATCCAATTGACCTAAAAGTGCAGCAAGCGATTCGTCCCTTTGGACCGGTATATCCAGTTTCATGGCCTTTTCCAGAATATTTTCAGCCGTTTTACCCTTCCCCTTCGCCAATATGACGGGCGCTTTAGATGTCTTTTGATCATACTTTAAGGCAATCGCTTCTTTTCGTTTATCATTCATCATATTCGAATATCCACTCCACTATATGAACCGGCTTCTGTAAATGGAATCGGTTTCACCCTTTGGTCCCGCTCTTTTTCATTCACGGGATTTACAAATGAAACCCCTGACAATCTGTAATCCATTTTTCCGAGATTCTCTCTCAGGATGTCAAGATATTGACCAGCTGCCTCTTCAAGGGCCGCACCATGCCCATTGATGACCGTCACTTTGATGATTCGGTTTTGAACCTGCATGTCGATGACCGTCTCTTTAAGGCGTTCCAATTCTAAATAAAATAGGACACGGCAGTAATCCGGGTCTATTTTGCCATCTTTTGTTTTCCTTCCGCTCCATTGTAACGTTAGGTCCGTTTGAGCAGATCCCAGATTGAGTGGAAGTGTAAGGAGTAAATTCTGAATCGGACCATTTTCCTGTGAAAGGATCTGCTGCGCAGTAATCCGATTTAGGACTTGTTCAGCCATCTCCTTGATGGATGCAGGAATTTGCTCATTCAGCAATTTAAGCAGCAGCGGTTTAAGTGTCTCCAACTCCTTCGGGAACTCCGCCATATCATCTCCAGAAAGGTTGATGAGTGCATGTTCCAGCTGAAGACCAAGAATCTTGGTCATTTCTTTCAGTTGATTTGCAACAGAAGGTCCATCGGTTAAATCGATTGTTTGAAACTCAGCTTCCAATACATGCGAAAGGACCAGCTTCTCATTCATCCTAGCGTATTGGGCCTCAGGAAGCTTATTAAGCGACTTAAACAGTAATTCAGCTGCCTTACCCTTCGACTCAGCTACTTGCTCTGTGTCCTTATTCAAGTAGCCTATAAGGCCATTCACTTCTATTTTTCCGCCTACTGCCTTTTTAGCTGTTACTTCGGTAAAAGCACTCTGGAGTAAATGAAAGGCAAGAGGGGAAAGTTTTTCTGCAGCAATGTTTTTTCTCGGCATCGAGTGGATATCAATTGTCAGTTTTGCCCTCTCATGTTCATGACCGTTCAATATGCGATTAATAGCAGTATCGATCTCTTCAACTTTTGCAAATGCCCCGCTTTTTGCCCCGGAAAGCAGCTGCAGTCCTTGATGTAATTTATCAACCGCTGAATTCTTGGCAATACCGGACCTAGCGTCAGCTCCATCAATTAAATTTTCCAGAAAGACAGATTCCGTCATTCCCTTTGGAATGAAACCCGTCTTTTGAAGGAGGGAAAATGCACCGGATTTCATTTCTGGCGTTGAATCGGAATCCAGCCAAGCGGTCACTAGTTTTTGCAAACCGATTTGTTGAAACTGGTTCTGTTTAGCAACCTGTAAGGAGTCCAATACCTCCATCAGCTTGACGGCAGTCCCCGTTACTGCCCCGCCATCCTCCAGCTGCTGCTTGAAGCCACTGAGGAGTTTGTGGAAAGGTTCACCTTTGGACTGTGTTAATAAGGCATCAAATACATCTTTTACAAAAGGCAGCTGCTGAATGAACATCGTTTTTATTACAGGCAGACCAACTTCTGCACCATCAGCTTTTAACCATTGCAAAGCGGACTGAAACGTTTCCTTGGTTATCGGAAGGCGATTTGTCAGGAGATATTCGGCAAGCTTCGTTGCGGCCGGTTCGGGCATTACGCCGAGATGAGCGATTAATTTTGCAACCGTTCCCTTTAAGCCGGAATCGTTCAAATCGGGGGAATCTAAAGCTTTTAACACGACTACGCCCTCAATTGGGTGCTGCACTTTAAACCAATACCTTTCTCCTGTCCGAAGCGGGATATCGAGAATGGCAATCATTTTTTGATGACAAATCTGTACCTCGGCCTTTTGGTTAGGAAAAACCTTATTTACCTTCCCGAAAAGAATTTGCCCGTTTGTCCAACTCGCAGTTCCTTTTATTTCAATGGGTGAAGTTACGGGTTGACCGCTTGTTATGGATCGCACCACTCATCCCCCCTTAATCCTTCGTTCGTGCAGCGATTTCCTTAACTGGTGCAAAACTTCTTCTATGCCAAGGTGTAAGCCCGTGCGTGCCGAGCGCTTCTAAATGTTGGCTTGTCCCGTAACCCATATGCTTTTCAAAACCATATTCCGGATATTCTTCACCATATTCCTTCATCATTCTATCACGGGTCACTTTCGCTATTATGGAGGCCGCAGAGATGCTAATGCTTCTTGCATCCCCCTTTATGAGCGAAAGCTGCGGAATCGGCACATCCAATTCCATTGCATCGATCAACAAATGATCTGGAAGTTCCGACAGATCGTTCAATGCGGCCACCATTGCCTTTTTCGTAGCTTGATATATATTGATTTCATCAATTACTTCGCTATGTACAACACCTACACCTATGGATAGTGCTTCCTTAAAAATCATTTCATAAAACAGTTCCCTTTTTGCTTCTGGAATCTTTTTAGAATCATTAAGCCCTGGCAAATAAAAAGATTCAGGCAAGATGACCGCACTCGTCACTACTGGTCCTGCCAGCGGTCCTCTTCCGACTTCATCGATACCAGCCAGAATGGAAAACCCCTGTTTTCGCAATTGCCGTTCAAACTCCGTCATTTCCGTGAAAGCATCCCTTACCTGTTGTTCTTTTTCATAAGCTCTTTGCCATTTGCTTACTAAGTCGGTTACTCCCTTTCGTCCGTCCTCCCGGCATTTCTGTAAAAATAAATCTTCGGGCTCCCTTATCGTCTTTAACTTTGAGGAGATTTCCTTAATGCTCATTGCGGTTATCATATTTATCACCCATCATATTAATTATCGGCAGCCTTGCTCCCTTTCTACAGTTCAGACAAAAATACGGAGCGGAAAAGAGACATCAAAAAGAGAAAGCCTTTTGACATCCAACTCCAACTCCGTATCAATCCTCTTCACTGATTGTCTTCAACAATCAGGTCAATGTTAATGTTATTCGGGGATATCATTCTCTTTATAATCCAAAGGGACCTCTAACGTAAGCGGACCCATCTTTTCTGAACGGATTTCACGTACGACCAACTCTGCGGTTTTGTCATAATCGATGAAGCCCCCAGATGCTAAACAGCCCCTGAACTTTCCGACCGCATCGAACAATTCGAGCGTTTCCTGCGGAATTATATCCAGATTATAACGGGATTTCAATCTATCCGGATATTCTTTTTCCAAAAAGCGAAGGCCGTATAATGAGACTTCATGCAAGTTTAAGATCGTATCTTTGATCGCACCTGTCAACGCAAGCTTCAAGCCTACTTCTTGATCCTCGAATTTCGGCCAGAGAATCCCCGGCGTGTCGAGCAATTCCAATTCCTTACCGACTTTTATCCATTGCTGCGCTTTCGTGACGCCAGGCATATTCCCTGTTTTGGCAATGTTCTTTTTGGCAAGTCGATTGATTAAAGTCGATTTCCCCACGTTCGGAATGCCGACTATCATGGCACGGATCGCTCTCGGCTTTATTCCTCTTGATTCCATCCGCTCATACTTCTCTTTTAAAAGTTTTTTGGATGCAGCTGTAATCTGGTTTAAACCGTTTCCTGCCTGTGAGTTAATGGCAATCGCCGTTTTCCCCTGCGATTTATAATGTTCCAGCCACATATTCGTTTTTACCGGATCGGCCATATCAGCTTTATTCAAAAGGATGACCCTCGGTTTATGCTGAATAATTTCATCGATCATCGGATTTCGTGAAGATGCCGGAATCCGGGCATCCACAAGTTCAAAGATGATGTCGATCAGTTTTAATTTCTCTGTTACTTCCCGTCTTGCTTTGGCCATATGGCCAGGGAACCACTGTATTGTCAATGGAATGCACCTTCCTACTATTCCGCCAATCGAAAGTCTTCGATCGGCCAATAAACTAATTTAGTTTTTCCTAACACTTTATCGTAAGGAACGACACCTACGCCAATATGGCGGCTATCCTTACTGAAACGGCGATTATCCCCCAGGACAAATAGGTGGCCTTCAGGCACCGTTCCTTGTTCTATGACATCACTTAATGTAAAAGGTTCCGTCAAATCCCCGCCATCAATCAATTGTTCTTTATATTCATCCAAGTATGGCTCATCGTAAGCTTTTCCATTCACGTAAAGAGTATCATTTCTATATTCGACTTTTTCCCCAGGCAATCCGATGACCCGCTTTATGTAATCCTTGCCTTCTGGAGCTTCGAAAACGATAATGTCGAATCTTTTCGGTTCGCCAATCGAATAGGAGATTTTATTAACGATCATGCGGTCTGTATCCTTTAATGTCGGCATCATCGAATTACCGTCCACAACAATAGGAGCCAGAAGGAAATAACGAATCAGCGTCGCCGCTATAACCGCGATTATGACCGCCTTTGTCCATTCCCACAATTCATTTTTCTTTTTCGCCATCCTTACCCACCCTTTTTGAAGCATATCAAAAATTATTTTAACATGTTGCGGACGCTATAGCGAGCAGGTTTCTATATAGTTTTCACCGTATGTGTATTCATCGTTAAAGTGCAAAAAGGGAGCCTGATAAACAAGCTCCCCTTTTGCATGATACTGTTTGGTTATTCACCTTATGTGGATCATGGTAAACCCGCATGAAGATATTCGAAGAATTAACGACGAATTTCTTTAATACGTGCTTTTTTACCACGAAGTTCGCGTAGGTAATAAAGTTTCGCACGACGTACTTTACCGTGACGGATAACTTCTAGTTTCGCAATTTTTGGTGTGTGAACAGGGAAAGCACGTTCCACTCCAACGCCGTAAGAGATCTTACGCACTGTGAAAGTTTCACTAACTCCGCCGCCACGACGTTTGATTACAACGCCTTCAAACAACTGGATACGTTCGCGAGTTCCTTCAACAACCTTTACGTGTACACGTACTGTGTCACCAGGTCTGAATGATGGAAGATCTGAGCGAAGTTGTTCTTTTGTGATTTCGTTAATAAGATTTTGCATCGATTTCAACTCCTCCTGGACGCTCTTGCAAATACTTATTGTTTGCAGCGGAACATCGTTATAAGACTGAGCATTTTGCCCAAGTCACAAGGTATATCCTATCATACTATAAACGTCGATGCAATAGACATCAGTCTTCTTTTTTAATCTCGGACAATAATTTTTCTTCAACTTCCGATAGTTCATAACTATCGAGCAAATCCGGACGTCGAATCCAAGTTCTGCGCAGGGATTCCTTCATCCGCCATTCATCGATTTTTTTATGATTCCCGGATATTAGCGGATCGGGAACTTTCATCCCCCGGAAATCTGCAGGTCTAGTATAATGTGGATGCTCTAACAAACCAGAAGAATAGGAATCAAGAATCGGGGAGTCAACATTTCCCAGAACGCCAGGCAGCAAGCGCACAACGCTGTCAATAATGACCATTGCGCCCAATTCCCCGCCTGTTAGCACAAAGTCACCTATCGATATTTCATCAGTGACGACATGCTCCCGGATGCGCTCATCATACCCTTCATAATGCCCGCAAATGAAAATGAGATGTTCCTCTTCAGCAAACTCTTCGGCTTTTTTCTGCGTGTAACGCTCTCCCTGGGGGCAAAGCAGGACTACCCTTGGGGTTAGCTCAGCTTGCCCTTTAAGAGCTTCCACAGCATCAAAGATCGGTTGTGCCTTCAATACCATTCCGGCACCGCCGCCATACGGATAATCGTCTACCGTCGAATGCTTATTATCTGCATAATCTCGGAAATTGGTCACCTTATAGCTGACAGCCTGCTTTTCCGCAGCCTTTTTTAAGATTGACGAGCCAAATACCCCTTCGAACATTTCTGGAAAAAGCGAAAGCACATCGATTTTCATCAGTCTAAAAGTCCTTCCATCGGTGTAATGATGACCTTTTTAGCGGAGATATCCACTTCTTTTACAATTTGTTCAATATACGGAATAAGAATGTCCTTACTGCCAGCCTTCTTAATGACCCAAACATCATTGGCACCAGGCGTAAGAACCTCAATGATTTCCCCGACTTCCATGCCTTCATCGGTAAATACCGAACAGCCGATGATTTCATGGAAGTAGAACTCACCTTCGTCCAATTTACCAAGCTGTGCTTCCTTGACTTTCAGGACCCCGTTTTTAAAAGCCTCGACCTGTCCAACGTTATAATAGTTCTCGAACGTCAATAGGTTAAAGTTTTTATGGGTGCGATGCGACCTGATGACAAGCGGCAAAGGTTTTTTCTCCGTATCCCTAAACAAATACAGAGTATTTCCCACTTTGTATCGTTTTTCTGGAAAGTCTGTTGAAGAAATAACACGGACTTCTCCTAAAAGACCATGTGTGTTGACAATTTTACCTACATTAAACCACTTTTCCATTCTTTCACCTCTAACGAATTTCCGAGACGATTCCATCTTTAATGACAATGGTCTTCGTTGCCATAATTTCGTCCCAATCTGCCCCAATTTCCACATCAATGATACTTTGAACTTCCCGTTCCTTCAATTCACTTCCCGCGGGAAGGATCTCCAACTGCTCCATTTGAAATTCAAGCAGTTTAATTTTTTCTTGCCTCTGGTTTATTTCTTTTTCGAAATGAGCACGGAGACTAGCAGGTTGGAGAGTTCTTGTTTTTTCAAGTTTTTTCAGTTCAAAGCGAAGCTGTTCACTCTCTTTTTGAAGCTGAAGGCGTTTTGACTTGTATTTCTCGAGGAGCTGATTCTTGCTGGATTCCGTTAATACTTGGTTAACGATTACATTTTGGAGAATTTTCATTCCAGCACCTCCTATTATCTATGATTTCGTATTTCCTTCAAAAATTATGTATGATGGGGTAATCTTTTTGAAATGGGGGTCATTCTCTTAAGTATAACGTAAATCGGTAAAAGATGCGTCTTAAAAGGCGTAAAGTTTAACATCCGGGTCTGATCAATTGGGATCTAAGCTTTCTTGAAGTACAAAAAAAGGAGGGGTATTAACCCTCCTTATTCGGAAATCTCCAAATAGATTTTCTTCTGCTGTGAAGATCCTGCTGCATATACCACAGTCCGAATCGCCTTAGCAACACGCCCTTGTTTACCGATCACCTTGCCCATATCCTCTTTATGAACGGAGAGGATATAAACAATCCGGTCGGATTCTTCCTTGGAGGTCACGATGACCTCTTCCGGATAATCCACAAGTGCTGAAACAATCGTTTCAATCAGTGCTTTCATCAACTACCGTCGATTACTTGCTGTTTTTTGCAACATGGAATTTTTCCATGATGCCTTGTGTAGAGAATAAGTTACGTACTGTATCAGATGGTTTAGCTCCATCTTGTAACCATTTAAGAGCAAGCTCTTCGTTGATTTCAACTTTAGCTGGTTGAGTCACCGGGTTATAAGTTCCTACCACTTCAATGTAACGTCCGTCACGTGGTGAACGAGAATCTGCAACTACAATACGATAGAAAGGAGATTTTTTAGCTCCCATACGTTTTAAGCGAATTTTTACTGCCATTTTAAATAAGCACCTCCGAATAGTTTCACACAAGATAGTATAATATCAAATGTCTTGCATGTTTGTAAAGGTTTTTTTCTTAACAGGTAAAAAAAGTGTTGAAATACATGGCTTCGACCCGTATTTCGCCTCGATTTTGCCTAAAATAAACCTTACATGAACGGGAATTTGAATCCCTTTTTCTTTCCTTTTTGCATGTTCGTAACCTGTTTCATCATCTTTTTCATTTCTTCGAATTGCTTCAGTAGACGGTTCACTTCTTGAATCGATCTGCCACTTCCTTTGGCAATCCGTTTCTTGCGGGATGCATTCATGGTTTCCGGATGTTCCTTTTCATGCGTTGTCATTGAACGGATGATAGCTTCGACATGACCGATTTGTTTCTCATCGATCTGAAGGTTGTCCATCCCTTTCATTTTATTCGCACCGGGAATCATTTTCAGAATATCATCAAGCGGTCCCATATTCCGCACCTGACCAAGCTGATCAAGGAAATCATCAAAGGTAAAAGTGGCTGTACGCATCTTTTTCTCTAATTCTTTCGCTTTTTCTTCATCTACATTGGCCTGTGCTTTTTCGATAAGGGTCAATACATCACCCATGCCGAGGATCCTTGACGCCATCCGTTCTGGATGGAACGCTTCAAGTGCATCCAATTTTTCACCCATACCGACGAATTTAATCGGCGTGTCGGTGACTGAACGAATTGAAAGTGCCGCACCACCACGTGTATCCCCATCAAGTTTCGTTAATACGACTCCTGTCAGGCCTAGCTGTTCATTGAAGCTTTGGGCTACATTGACCGCATCCTGACCGGTCATCGCATCGACAACCAGGAAGATTTCATCAGGTTTTGTCAACTCTTTGATATCCTTCAGTTCGCCCATCAAGTTTTCATCAACATGAAGGCGGCCTGCGGTATCAATCAACACATAATCATGATGTTCTTCCTTAGCTTTTTCAATTGCCTGTTTGGCAATTTCAACAGGACTTACCTGGTCCCCAAGGGAGAAAACAGGCATGCTTAACTGTTTGCCAAGTGTTTCAAGCTGCTTAATCGCCGCCGGACGGTAAATATCAGCCGCAACGAGCAATGGCTTACGGTTGTATTTTTTCCTAAGAAGATTGGCAAGCTTTCCTGTGGTCGTCGTTTTACCTGCACCTTGAAGACCTACCATCATAATGACAGTCGGTGGTTTCGAGGCAACGGCAATCTTGCTTTGTTCGCCGCCCATCAGCTCCGTCAACTCTTCCTTGACTACCTTTATTACCTGTTGACCGGGGGTTAAGCTTTTCAGCACTTCCTGACCTACCGAACGTTCACTGACACGTTTTACAAAATCCTTCACGACCTTAAAGTTAACATCCGCTTCAAGCAGGGCCAATCGAACTTCACGCATCATTTCTTTAACGTCCGCTTCGTTGACCTTCCCTTTTCCACGAATCTTTTGCATCGTGCTCTGCAGTCGGTCGGCCAATCCTTCAAATGCCATATTGCCGCCTCCTAATCCAACTTCTCAAGCGTTGTGATTGCGTCTAGCAGCTTCTCTTTTGAAAAGGATTCCTTTTCTAAGAGTCCCTTCATATTCGCAATCCACTGGTTACGCTCTTGAAATTTTTGAAATAACAATAGCTTTGCTTCATATTCCTCAAGCATCGCTTCTGTTCTTTTTATATTATCATAGACTGCCTGCCTACTTACTTCGTATTCATCGGCAATCTCGCCAAGAGAGTAATCATCCAGATAGTAGAGGGACATGTAGCTCTGCTGCTTCTCTGTTAACAACGATTGGTAAAAGTCATACAAATAATTAATCCGCGTTGTCTTTTCAAGCATCTTAGCAAGCCTCCCTGCTGTTAAGTGAAAACCCTTTACAAGTTTATATTGTAAAGCCTTGTTTATTTGATGTCAAGTTAAACTCCTTACCACGTGTTGCAAAGCATTATTTTTTTCTTTTTCAGCCTCTTTTTTGGACCTTGCACTATAAAAAAACGGAAGAGAATCATCTCTTCCGGCTTACAATTTTTCTTATACCTCTTCTTTATCGATGATATCAGCAAAAAGGCCATAAACATATTTCTCAGCATCGAATTCCTGTAGATCGTCCATTTTTTCACCTAACCCGACAAATTTAACGGGAATGGCCAATTCATTGCGAATCGCCAAAACAATTCCACCTTTTGCGGTGCCATCAAGCTTTGTTAAAACAATACCGGAAACATTTGTCGCTTCCTTGAATGTCTTGGCCTGAATAAGGGCATTTTGTCCAGTTGTAGCATCAAGGGCAAGCAGCACCTCGTGTGGTGCACCTGGTACTTCACGTTCAATTACACGTTTCACCTTTTCCAATTCCTTCATTAAATTCACTTTATTTTGTAAGCGACCGGCAGTGTCACAGATCAGGATATCCGCTTTTCGTGCCTTGGCGGCCTGAATGGCGTCGAACATGACCGCTGCAGGGTCAGAGCCTTCACCCTGTTTGATTACACTGACACCGACACGCTCTCCCCAAACCTCAAGTTGTTCAATCGCACCGGCCCGGAAGGTATCCCCTGCAGCCAATACGACAGATTTACCTTCTGTTTTGAATTTATGGGCAAGTTTACCAATGGTCGTCGTTTTACCTACCCCATTAACCCCTACAAACAAAATGACCGTCAAACCTTCTTCTTGTATATTCAGGCTTGAAGTCGCTTCATCATCACCTTGGTAGATTTCAACAAGCTTTTCGGAAATAACGGACTGCACTTCCCTCGTATCAGAGATATTGCGAAGCTTGACTTCCATTTTTAATTGATCAATCAGTTCCATCACAGTATCGAAGCCAACATCAGCCTGTATCAGGATTTCTTCAAGTTCTTCAAAAAAGTCCTCATCCACTTTCCGATAACGGGCAACAAGTTCATTAACCCTTCCCGTAAAGGAATTCCTCGTCTTTGACAAACCTTGCTTGAATTTTTCCCCTATGGATATTTCAGCTTCAACTGATTTTTCTTTTTCTTCCTGGGTCGTAAATTTCTCTTTTAGCTTTTTGAAAAAACTCATTGTCCCACTTCCTCTAATTCATGAATTTTAAACTTCAATAAAGTTTTCTGATTCTTCCATCCGGACGGAAACAAGTTTGGAGACGCCTGACTCCTGCATCGTAATGCCATATAGGACATCTGCCTCTTCCATCGTGCCTTTGCGGTGAGTAATCACGATGAATTGCGTTTCCCTGCTGAACTTCCTTAAAAATTGGCTGAACCGGACGACATTCGCCTCATCAAGCGCTGCCTCGACTTCATCAAGGATACAGAAAGGCACAGGACGCACTTTTAGAATGGAGAATAAAAGGGCTATGGCTGTCAATGCTCGTTCTCCCCCGGATAAGAGGCTCAAATTTTGCAGTTTTTTCCCAGGAGGCTGTGCAATGATATCCACCCCTGTATTTAGTAAATCATCCGGATTCGTCAGTTTCAGCTCCGCTCTGCCTCCTCCAAATAAAGCTTTGAAGACTTGTTCGAATTCTTCACGGATCGAATAGAAGGTATCCGCAAAGCGCCGTTTCATTTCATCATCCATTTCATCGATGACTTGGAATAATGTATCTTTCGCCTGTTGAAGGTCTTCCTTTTGACTTAGAAGGAATTCATAGCGTTCAGCTACACGTGCGTATTCATCAATTGCACCTAGATTCACCGTCCCCAGTTCCTCGATTGCAAGCTTGATGAGCTTCACCCTTTTTTGAGCTTCTTCTGCAGGCATCATCAATGGATACTGTTCTTTAGCACCTTCAAAGGTTAGGGTATATTCTTCTCTCAAGTGGTCGAGGCGATTTTCCAGTTCGACATCCAGACGAGTTAATTTCACTTCTTCATCCTTTATCACTTCGACAATGCCTCTATAAAGGCGATTTTCTTCTTTCAAGGACAGTTCAAGCGATTCAACTTGCGTTAGAAGCTCGTTTTTTTCCTGTTTTTTTATGGTGATTCCTTCAATTGCTCCATTTTTGTCGAGCAATTTCTGCTGAGCCATATCTTCCAGGGACTCTTCCCCGCTTGAACTGTCTGTCATTTCATTGGTCAGTAGCCCTAAATCATCTTTGTTTTCGGCAAGCCTGCTTGTTTCCTTAGAAAGATCCGATTCAATGCGTTCCATCTTCTCTTTTTGGTTTTGCAGCTGCCCACGCTTAGAAGCGAGCATTACCCTCAGTTCATTCGTTTCTTCAGCAAGGCTCTCTTTAGAAGATTGTTGAGATTGCTTTTGTTCGGTCATTTCGGAAATCAGTCGGTCCAGCCCTTCAATTTCCGATTTACATGATTCCAAAAGTTCTTCCAATTCTTCAAGTCTTGCTGTTTTTTGCTGTTGTTCTTCTAAATATGAATTTTTATCCAAATCATAAAGATGCAGCCGTTCATTCACATTTCTTTCCTGCAGCTCCACTTCACGGAGTTCGCCCTTAAGGGTTTGTTCTTGTAATCGAAGTCTCTCTCCTGTTTTTCTGGTTTGTTCAAGCGTTTGCTCTTGGACACCCACATCCACTTTAAGCTGTTTGACTTGCTTTTCTAGCTGATTCGTTTTAGCTTCCATGTCAGCAAGTTTTTGTTGGAGCTCTTCCAATTCCGTCTTCCTTGAAAGCAGCGAGGTCGTTTTTTGCTTTAAGGCCCCACCAGTCATAGAACCGCCTGGATTGACGATATCCCCTTCAAGTGTTACGAAGCGGAAACGGTGCTGCATCATTTTCGCCAGGTCATTTGCACCTTTTAAATCTGTGGTGATCATCACGGTTCCCAATAGGTTTTCAGCAATCGCTGCATGCCTATCATCATATTGGATCAATGAGGATCCAGTCCCTACAAAAGCTGAATGACTCTTCAGCATCGATAATTGGTTAGCTGATATCTCTCTTGCCTTTATGACTGATAATGGCAAGAACGTCGCACGCCCATACCTATTTTTCTTCAAGAAGGAAATGGCTTCCCGTGCATGCTCTTCGCGTTCCACGACAACATGCTGCATCGCTCCGCCCAGTGCCGTTTCGATGGCCGTTTCATATTCCTTTGGAACCTTTATCAATTCCGCAACTGCCCCTTCAATGCCTCGGAGGGTTTCTTTCGCTTTCAAAACCTCTTTTACACCCTGAAAGAAGCCTGCATAATCATCTTCCATTTCTTCAAGCAGTTCCTTACGTGATTTTGCCTGTTGAAGGAATTGATAGGCCTTATAAAGGGTGGTTTCTTGTTTTTGATACGTATCTTTTGCCGCATTCAATTTATTCTGCTGATTCCGGAAATAAGTGACATGCTCTTCAAGCTGCTTGGTCATATTGTCCATCAGCTGTGAATATTCCATTTTTTTAGCAGTGATATCCATTCTTTCGGTTAAGAACTTTTCATTTTCCATATCAAGTTTAGCATTTCTATGTTCCTGCTGTGTTAGCTGCTGAAGCAGGTACTGTTTTTCATTTTTAGCCGATGCCTGCTTATTCAACCACTCGATATAGTCACTCTTTTTCGCTTCGATCATCGCTTCGATATCACTATTGAATAGGCCCAGGCTTTTTTGTTTTTCATGTAAGGTTTCAGAAATCCTTTTCACTTCCAAGTTCAGTGCATTCAGGATTTCCGTTTCTCTTTCCTTTTGCAAAGACAAACGTTCGACGGCAGCCTCACCTTCCACAATCGCTTTTTCCAGCTGTGACTTGTTTTGGGCGGCATTTTTTTTCCGTTCTTTCAAAACTTCTTTACGGCCTTCAAGCTTTTCAAGTTCTTCGCTGGCATTCAGGAGAATTTCCTGAAGGCCATTGATCGATGTCTCAAGCGTCGCAAGACTATCCCTTAGCTTTTTGAGATGCGCTTCCCTGTCATGAAGCTGTCCTGCCATTTGCTGTTCCATTTCATTATGTTTTTCAAGTTCCTGTGATAGTTTTTCCCATTTTTCATAAAGTTCTTCTATTTCAAAAACGGTTAAAGCCACTTCTATTTGCTCAAGCTCGTCTTTCTTCGCCAAAAATTCCTTGGCGAGGGAAGACTGAATTTTTAACGGCTCCACCTGCCCCTCCAATTCATGGAGGATATCATGGACACGGTTTAAGTTATCCTGTGTTTCCGTCAGCTTCGATTCCGCTTTTCGTTTTCTCGTTTTATACTTCAGGACACCGGCTGCTTCTTCAAAAATCACTCGTCTTTCTTCAGCCTTACTGCTAAGGATCTCTTCCACTTTCCCTTGGCTGATGATGGAAAACGCTTCTCTCCCAAGACCAGAATCCATGAAAAGGTCTATGATGTCTTTCAGGCGGCAACCTTGATTATTAATGAAAAATTCACTTTCTCCCGATCGATAAACACGTCTTGTCACACTGACTTCATGAAAGTCAATCGGCAGGGAATTGGTCTCGTTATCAAGGGTCAATGATACTTCCGCAAAATTCAACGCTTTCCTCGTGTCACTTCCCGAAAAGATGATATCTTCCATTTTTGCTCCACGCAGTGATTTCGCAGACTGCTCTCCAAGTACCCATCGGACTGCATCGGTCACATTACTTTTACCGCTTCCGTTTGGTCCGACCACTGCCGTGACACCAGGTACAAAATCAATCGAAATTTTCTCTGCGAAAGATTTAAATCCTACAACGTCCAAACGTTTGAGGAACATGACCTTTCCCCCTCTACTGTTCAACTATCTTGTTGATTTTTTTCTTTTAAAACGATCAATGCATGCTCGGCAGCATGCTGCTCCGCTTCTTTTTTGGACTTTCCTATTCCAGAGCCAAGTTCTTCCCCATTCAGGGAGACCGTCGAAACAAACTCCCGATTATGAGCCGGTCCTTTTTCCTGCAAGATCTTATATTGCAGGACCCCGATGGCATCGCGCTGGATCAGCTCCTGAAGCTGGCTCTTATAATCCATCACATGAGAAAAAGCACCCTCGTCTATCTTCGGAAACACGACATTCGTCAAAAACTGCACAACTGGCTCTAATCCTTGATCAAGGTACAAAGCACCAATATAGGCTTCGAATACATCCGCAAGCATGGCAGGGCGTTCTCTTCCACCTGTCATTTCTTCCCCTTTTCCGAGTAATACATATTCCCCGTAAGAAAGGCTATTGGCAAAAGCAACAAGTGAAGGCTCACACACAATGGCTGCCCTCAGTTTGGTAAGTTCACCTTCGCTCATCATCGGATATTTTTGATATAAGTATTTAGAGATGGTCAGTTCAAGTACAGCGTCCCCCAAGAATTCAAGCCTTTCATTATCTTCATAAGGCTTACGGCGATGCTCATTCACATAAGATGAATGTGTAAAAGCTTGTTTCAATAAATTTTCATCTTTAAAATGAAAACCCAGATTTTCTTGCAACTGTTTAAATTTATTATCCTTTATTGATGGTTTACGATTATTTCCGTTCCTACGCATCACACAAAACCCTCCACAACGGTTCAAAAAGCATATTTTTCCAATATATAAAAAGAAACCTGGCAGGAATTCCTGTCAAGCTTTCCTATGTACCATCATACATTATTATCCGCTTAAAGAAAACTAATGGCAAAGACCACTGCCATGCAGGCGGGGCTTACCCCATGTACATGCTCATTCCCTTATCTGCCGCTGCATCATACTTCTTTAAGCAATAAGAGAAAGCCCCGTTAAAAAACGGAGCTTTTAGTCAAATGACAATTCATTACATAGTGCTTTGTATGTAATTCACAGCATCACCTACTGTGGCGATTTTTTCAGCGTCATCGTCCGAAATTTCCATATCAAACTCGTCTTCGAATTCCATGACTAGTTCAACTACATCCAGGGAATCGGCACCAAGATCTTCTTTGAAAGAAGCTTCAAGTTTTACCTCTGATTCTTCTACGTTCAAACGATCTACAACGATTTTAGTTACTCTTTCTAATACATCTGCCAATGTGTTCACCTCCCCTCAAGACATTATAAATTAATTTCGAAAAAAATCAAAGAAAACTTACATGACCATGCCGCCATCTACATGAAGAGTTTGCCCGGTCATATATTTGCTGGCATCGGAAGCGAGGAAAGACGCCACTGCAGCAATATCTTTAGGGTCACCGAACCGTGCAAGCGGAATTTGGTCCAGCATGGCTTTTTGGACGTCTTCAGGCAATTCCCCAGTCATATCCGTTGAGATGAAACCTGGGGCAATCGCATTGACCGTAATGCCTCTTGAAGCAAGTTCCTTTGCCGTGGTTTTAGTCAAACCGATCACTCCAGCTTTAGCCGCTACATAATTAGCCTGCCCTGCATTTCCGCTGACGCCGACGATCGATGCCATATTGATGATCCTGCCGCTGCGCTGCTTCATCATTTGCCTTGTAACCGCCTTTGTGCATAGGAATACGCCTTTAAGATTCGTATTGATCACAGAATCCCATTCATCTTCTTTCATACGCATCAATAGGTTATCACGTGTGATGCCTGCATTATTTACCAGGATATCCACTCTGTCAAACTGTTCGACGACCTCTTTGATCATGCTTGTCACCAAATCACTGTTTGCAACATCGCATTGGATGGCGAATGCTTTACGGCCTAATGCCTTGATTTCATCAACCACTTCATTCGCTTTAGCTTCACTGCCGGAATAGTTGATGGCAACGTCAGCTCCCTGACGGGCAAGTTCCAATGCAACTTCCCTGCCAATACCTCGTGAAGCTCCCGTTACAAGTGCTTTTTTACCTTCGAGGATCATGCTTGTACCCCCTTCAATGTTTCAATTGTTTTAGTTAGAGTATCTATATCGGATACCGAGTGAATTTGAACGGAACGATCAATTTTCTTTATCAATCCGCCTAATACTTTCCCAGGGCCCACCTCGATGAACGTATCCACGCCCAATTCCAGTAGATTTTTCACACTGTCCTCCCAAAGGACCGGTGAATACAGCTGTTCGATCAATTTTTCTTTTATTTCGGCAGGTGCTGTAATGGGCTTAGCCGTTACGTTTGAAATGACAGGAATTTCTGCCTGTTTGAAGCTTACTTCATCGAGGACACCCTGTAATTTTTCTGCTGCCGGTTTCATTAATTCCGAATGGAACGGTCCACTCACTTCAAGTGGAAGAGCCCGTTTAGCCCCATTTTCCTTGGCTTTTGCACTTGCAAGTTTAACCCCTTCGGAGGTGCCTGAAATGACGATTTGCCCTGGACAATTAATATTGGCCAATTGAACGGATTCACCTTTGGCCGTAATTTCAGAAGTGACTTCAGATAGAGCTTCACGGTCCATTCCCAATATCGCAGCCATTGATCCTTGGCCATTTGGTACCGCAGCTTCCATGAATTCACCACGTTTACGCACTGTATATACGGCATCTTCAAAAGAAATTGCACCAGATGCCACTAATGCCGTATATTCACCTAAACTGTGTCCGGCTGTATAATCGGGTTTGATCCCCGCCTCTTCCAGCTCCTTGACAAAAGCATAACTCGTGGTCAATAAAGCAGGCTGTGCATTATAAGTCACCGTTAATTCTTGTTGTGTGCCATTAAAGATCAATTCGGATAGTGGAAAATCAAGTTTCTCATCTGCTGATCGAAAAATTTGCTGAGCACGCTCGTTTTCCTGAAATAAGCCATGCCCCATTCCTATTGATTGTGATCCTTGTCCTGGAAAGACAAAAGCAATTTTACCCATATGTTACTCCCCTGCCTCTATGATTTATTATTGTTTTTCTATCGTCTCCGCAATTGTCGATATGACGTCATTCCCAACCATATCGCGAGTCTGGCGTATTGCATTATAGACTGCATTCGCATCTGAAGAACCATGAGCCTTAATGACAGGGGCCTTCAAACCGAAGAGGCCAGCACCGCCATACTCCGAGTAATCCATTTTATTTTTTATGCCTTTTAGTTCAGGCTTTACCATTGCTGCAGCCAGCTTACTCTTGAGGTTGCTCATCAAGGCCGTTTTCACCATTTTAAATACACTCATGGCAGTCCCTTCAAGAGTCTTTAACACCATATTTCCCGTGAAGCCGTCCGTCACGACAACATCTGCCGGCCCGCTTAGGAGGTCCCTTGCCTCTACGTTACCTATAAAGGATATCTCCGGTGATTGCTGCAGTAATGTAAAGGCATGCTTAGTCAGTTCATTCCCTTTTTTTTCTTCTGTTCCGATATTAAGTAATCCGACACGGGGCTTTTCGATTCCCCGCACTTTTTGGGCATAAACAGACCCCATTATCGCGAATTGAAGGAGATGCTCCGGTTTCGCATCGGAGTTCGCTCCTACATCCAGCAGTACAAAACCTTTGCCATCGATTGTCGGAAGGGTGGGAGCCAACGCCGGACGTTCAATTCCTTCTATCCTTCCGACCACAAACAAACCTGCAGCCATTAGCGCCCCGGTATTGCCTGAAGAAATGCATGCATCCGCTTCTCCGTCAGCCACTTGCTGTGCAGCCAATACCATCGAGGCGCTTTTCTTGCGGCGAACCGCACGAACAGGTTCATCGGTACTTAATATTTTTTCATCAGTATGTATAACCCTTATACGGCCATGTTTCGCTAAGTATTGGTTAATCTCCGCTTCATTGCCTATCAAGGTGATTTCCACATCGGAAAAAGTCTCGACAGCTTTCATCGCTCCCAAAACCTGTGCCTTGGGAGCATTATCGCCACCCATTGCATCTATCGTTATCTTCATTTTCTTTCATCCTTTACTAGCAAGTTAAGAGCGATACATTTCGAACTCGCCTTTAAAAACCAGTTCATTACCTACGTAGCTTCTAACCTCCACCACGGAACGATCGTTGGTGTGGTCCACGTTTTTAACCCTCGCTTTAGCTACCACTCTTTCATTTTCCTTTACAGAACGAGTAAATAAAATGGATGCTTTCGCAGTTAATGCCAATTCATCATTTATGACTGCTACAGCCAATGAATTTGCTTGGGCAAAAAGGTGATGTCCCCTTGCAATTCCATTCCGCTTAAAGACATGCTCCTTATTTATATCCAAAATCGAAATTGCATTGTCATCTAAATTAAGATCAATTACTTCCCCGATGATTTCATCCAAAGGCAATGCCCTGATTTCGTCACTGAATTTTTTCTCGGCCACGCTTTTAATACGTTCACGCAGTTCCGGTATCGATAATTCAAGACGGTCAAGCCTAATGGTCTGGACGCTCACCGAATATTTTTCAGCCAGCTCCTCATCCGTTACAAAAGGATTCTGTTTAATCGTTTCGATTAATAATTGCTGGCGTTCCTTCTTATTTCTTCGCATTTGAAGGTCACCATCCGTAGTATTATGACTAGGTACTAATAGTAGTATATATATTTTAAAAACAGATTGCAAGATATTGCGTAAAATCTCACAATCTGCTATTGATATTTTATTCAGTTCAGTCCAGCTTTTCTCCCGTAAATACTCCAGTTCCCTCTAAATAGTTTCGCAGAGGTGCATACTCAGGGGAATGCCAATAGCTTTGGGAGGCAATCAATTTTGCAGCATCTTCCCTTGCCACTTCCAGGGTCCTGTAATCATGGACCATGTCGGCTACCTTGAACTCGGGAAGGCCGCTTTGTTTTTTACCGAAGAAGTCCCCGGGGCCGCGAAGCTCCAAATCTTTTTCGGAAAGGGCAAAACCATCGTTTGTCTCGGTCATGATTTTCATCCGTTCTTTGCCGACTTCCGTTTTCGGATCAGCCAGCAGGATGCAAAAGGACTGATCGCTTCCCCGTCCAACCCTTCCGCGTAACTGATGCAACTGTGAAAGCCCAAAGCGCTCCGCATCATAAATGACCATTACCGTTGCATTTGGAACATTCACACCGACCTCGACAACCGTCGTGGAAACAAGGATTTGTGCTTCATTGGCACTAAACTGCTGCATCACTTCGTCTTTTTCATCCGCAGGGAGCTTTCCATGCATTAGTCCCACTTTGTACCTGTTCGCAAAGTATTGTGTCAGCATTGCATGAACATCAAGAACATTCTGTAAAGAATCGAGTTTCTCCGACTCCTCAATCAATGGACAGATAACGTAAGCCTGTCTCCCTTTCTTTAGTTCCTTTTCGACAAATGTTAAGATCCGATCAAGCATTTGGTGTTTCGCCCAATAGGTTTCTATCGCTTTACGCCCGGCAGGCATTTCATCGATCGTCGAGACGTCCATTTCCCCAAACACCGTAATTGCGAGCGTTCGCGGAATCGGTGTAGCCGTCATGAAAAGTACATCTGGATTTGTACCCTTTTCCCGAAGGATGCGGCGCTGCTCCACTCCGAAGCGATGCTGTTCATCCGTTATGACAAGTCCCAGGTTCCGAAAATTCACTTCATCCTGTATCAATGCATGAGTTCCTATCAAAAGATCTAGCTCCCCGGATTCCAGCATTTGCAATAGTTCCTTGCGCTTTTTGCCTTTTACCGAACTTGTCAACAATGCGACCTTCACTCCACTCGGTTCCAACATCGCCTTCAGCGATTGAGTATGCTGCTCAGCCAAGATTTCCGTCGGGACCATAAGTGCACCTTGGAAACCTGCTGTAATCGTCGCCTTCAGGCATATGGCGGCAACCACCGTTTTTCCAGACCCGACATCCCCTTGAAGCAAACGATTCATCCTGTAGGGAGATTTCATGTCATTCATTATTTCCCCGACGACCCTATTCTGAGCGTTCGTCAAAGGAAAAGGGAGAGTTCCAATAAAGGCTTCCAGCTGCTCCATGTCAAACTCCTGGCCAATTCCCTTTGACTGCTCCCGCTGTACTTTGCGAAGTGCCTGCATTTTAAGTTGAAATAATAAAAATTCTTCATACACAAAACGGCGGCGAGCCTTTTTTACCTCATTGGCCGATTGGGGGAAATGCATGGTACGAAGAGCATCGTTACGCGGCATCAGTTTGTATGCCGACAATAATTGCGGGGGCAGATTTTCTTCTATCATTGTCCCATATTGAGAAAATGCATTGGAGATTAAGCGGCGGAGCCCTTTGACAGTAATGCTGCCCTTCACTGAGTACACCGGTTCGAACTCTTTCTCCCGGCTACGATCACCAACATGGCATTCCGAGCCTGTAATGGTTTGGCGATGACGATCCCACTTTCCTGTTACCGTTACGGTTTCGCCGATCGCAAGCTTTTGCTTTAGATATGGCTGGTTAAAAAAAATGACATTTATTAAATATCTCCCAGTTAACACTTTAATCGTAAGCCTGGATTTTTTCTTTCCGAAGTACCCTAACGTCGGCACCGTATGGACTTTGCCTTCTATGGTAACCCGCTCATCATGCTCGACCGTTTCTAAATCCCTCAATCGGTAATCTTCATAGCGATATGGGAGGTGCTCAAGGAGATCCGCGACGGTATGGATCTCCATTTCCCCCAAAGCTGCCGCCGTTTCGGCCCCAATGCCCTTTACTGCTGTTATGGATTCCTGTAAAGTGGAGCTCACTTCTTATTCAGCGGTAAGCCAAAGATTTTGGCTTCCAACTCCCGTCCAGTCGGTGTAGCCGCTAAACCTCCTTGTGCAGTTTCCCTAAGAGCCGATGGCATCGTTTGCCCGATTTTGTACATTGCATCAATCACTTCATCACAAGGTATGCGGCTTGTGATCCCTGCTAGCGCCATATCTGCGGCAACCATGGCATTGGCTGCACCCATGGCATTACGCTTCACACAAGGCACCTCCACAAGCCCAGCAACAGGGTCACACACTAGACCAAGCATGTTCTTTAATGTGATGGCCATCGCTTCTGCACTTTGTGCAGGTGTCCCTCCTGCCATTTCAACGATGGCAGCCGCTGCCATGCCCGAAGCAGAACCGACTTCCGCCTGACAGCCCCCTGCGGCTCCAGAGATCGAAGCATTATTCGCTACAACAAAACCAAACGCCCCTGCTGTAAACAGGAACTCAATTTTCTGTTCCCGATTCGGTTTTAATTTATTTTGCAAAGCAAAAAGGGTTCCAGGCACAACACCAGCAGATCCGGCAGTCGGTGTCGCACAGATCGTTCCCATGGCTGCGTTCACTTCGTTTGTTGCCACGGCCTTGCTTACCGCATCCAACAGCAGCTCACCAGATAAGGAATTTCCTGATTTAATGTAAGTCTGAAGAAGGACTGCATCCCCTCCCGTCAGGCCGGAAACGGACCGTACACCTTGAAGTCCTTTTTCAACTGCCTGTTCCATAACATCCAGGTTGACACCCATCTGGCGAATGATTTCTTCACGGCTTTTTCCCGTTACTTCCATTTCCTGTTCTATCATCAGCGTTGAAATTTTTTTTTGCTTTGATTCAGCTAATTCTACTAATTCGGCTACATTTCGAAACATGATTTCTTCTCCTTCCTAAGGTGGAAACGATGGCCCTATCAATCCACAATCCTCGCTACTTGAGTGATGTTGGGGAGTGCTGTAATTTCAGCGATGACGTCATCCTCCAGGTTTTGGTCCACTTCAATCGTCATCAAGGCCATCTGCCCTTTTTCTTTTCGGGAGACTTCCATCTGGCCAATATTGATTTGATGCTTGGCTAATATGTTTGAAACATTGGCAATGGCACCAAATCGATCATCATGAACGACGAGTATGGCAGGGTTGTGCCCGGAGAGCCTCAATTTAAATCCATTCAGTTCGACGATTTCGATTTTTCCCCCGCCGATCGATATTCCGACAAGTTCCAGTTCACCATCATCATCACCAACCGTTATTTTTGCTGTATTGGGATGCTCCGGTACTGCTTCTTCTTCTCGAAAAGTAATTTTCATTTTCTTCTTGCGGGCTATTTCCAGCGATTCTTTGATTCTCTCATCAAACGTATCAAAATCAAGTAAGCCTCCTACAATGGCTACATCCGTTCCATGGCCTTTATAGGTTTTGGCAAACGATCCGTAAAAAGAAATATGGGCCCATTTTGGTTCCCGGTCGAATAAATTCCTGGCAACCCTACCGATCCTTGCAGCTCCTGCTGTATGGGAACTAGAGGGGCCGATCATAACAGGACCAATTATATCGAATACACTTCTAAATTTCATGATTCGCTCCTCCTTCTATACACTGGGAGTCAGTTTAATAATAAAACCTGATATATTGTAATTACAATTACGCTGTCCGTAATCCTTCTTTTCATAAAAATAAAACTGCATAGCCTAATGACATATGCAGTTTATTGCCTTTTATTTTTATTCAGGATCCTTCAACCATTGTGACGAATAAGTCTCCCTCATCTTCATGGTTCTCTACTTATTCAATTGAAAAAATGAAAGAATATAAAGGTTGTTTCCCATTATGCACTTCAACTTCAATGTCTTCGAAATTCTCATTACAAAACGCAACAAGACTTTCGACATTTTCAGCAGTGGCATCTTCTCCATATAAAATGGTAAGGATTTCTGAATCTTCGTCAATCATATCGGAGAGAAGATCTTTTGCCGCTTGAGTCATGTCTTTATCCTTCACTTTGATGGTGCCTTCAGCAATTCCCATGAAGTCCCCGGTCTCGATTGCAAGACCGTCAATGTTGGTATCCCTGACAGCATAAGTAATCTGGCCCGTTTTCACATGCGAAAGGGCTTCGATCATCGCTTTTTTATTCTCTTCAGCATCAAGTGAAGGGTTGAAAGCCAGCAATGCAGCCATTCCCTGTGGTACTGTTTTCGTTGGAATGACAGTCACATGATCCCCAAGTACATCAGCAGCCTGATTGGCCGCCATGATGATATTTTTATTGTTAGGCAAGATGATCACATGATCTGCATATGCCTCTTCGACAGCTTTAACGATATCTTCCGTGCTAGGATTCATCGTTTGTCCGCCTTCGATGACGGACTTAGCGCCGATGCTTTTGAATAATTCGCTGATGCCAGCACCCATCGCCACTGACACTACAGCGTACTTCTCTTTGGTGGACGTTTTAGTTTGAAGCGGTGTATTCGTCTCACCTACAATCGCAGTATGCTGTTCACGCATATTATCGATTTTCATTTTTATTAAACTACCATATTGCTGTCCATAATTCAGGCACGTTCCAGGCTGTTCAGAGTGAATATGTACTTTGACGACTTCATCATCTGAGATGACTAATAAAGAATCTCCGTATTCACTTAAATCATTTCTGAATTTTTCTTCATCAAATGATTTATTGGCAAGTTTTTCACTTTCCAATCGGACCATGAATTCCGTGCAGTAGCCATACAATATATCTTCCGTGTTCATATGCCCTTGTACATTCATGTGATGTTCGGCATTGATCATGTCATCCATGCTTGGGCCATTTGCAGGTCGGACTGGAAGGGCTTCACCTTTCAGCTCTGCAAGGAAACCTTCATAAACGAACACCAACCCTTGCCCGCCGCTATCAACGACTCCCACTTCTTTTAAGACTGGAAGAAGATCCGGTGTGCGTTTTAATGAAGCATTGGCCTCCGTAACGATTTCCTCCATTACCTGAATAAGGTCTATATGCTTTGCTGCTGATGAAACCGCTTGCTTGGCTGCATCTTTTGCAACCGTTAATATGGTTCCTTCAACAGGTTTCATAACAGCCTTATAAGCTGTCTGAACCCCTGCTTCAAAAGCTTGGGCAAATTCTTCACTATTGATTTCCGATTTATGTTCAATCGCTTTAGCAAAACCGCGGAACAGTTGCGAAAGGATAACACCCGAATTGCCGCGTGCGCCCATTAGCAGTCCTCTTGAAAGTGACGCACCCACTTTCCCAATGTGTTCCTGGACGTTATTTTGCACTTCCTTCGCTCCCGAAGTCATCGATAAATTCATATTCGTTCCTGTATCTCCATCTGGAACAGGGAAAACATTCAACGCATCAACCATTTGGGCATTAGCCGCTAAATGGTTGGCACCTTGAATGATCATTTCTGCAAAGCGCTTTCCGTTCAAACTTGTAATTGACACAAAACTTTCCTCCTATACTTAAGGGTTCGTCACACGAACTCCCTGTACAAAAATGTTGACGGAATCAACAGCTAATCCTACAGTTTTGTCCAGAGTGTACTTTACCTTTGATTGCACATTATGTGCAACTTCAGAGATTTTCGTTCCATAACTTACGATAATATACATATCGATATGAACTTCTTCCTCTTCTTGACGGACAATTACACCCTTAGTAAAGTTTTCTTTTCTTAAAATTTCGGCAATGCCGTCTTTAAATTGTTTTTTGGAAGCCATTCCTATAATTCCGTAGCAATCCACGGCTGCGCCGCCTGCTACAGTAGCGATAACCTCATTAGAGATATCAATTTGTCCATACTTCGTTTGTAATTCGATAGACATTTTCTTTTCCCTCCCAAAAAATCAAATCAACTAAAGACATTTTACTATAATGTCCATGGTTTTAAAAGTAAATGTCTTACGGTACTCTATATAATTCAATTTTGAAGTATGTATGTCAAGGTTTTTTTCTTGAAAGTAATTAACTGAAGTATTGCATTCTAACGGTAGGTATGATAAATTATTAAAGTATTTTACAAAGACTTAAGACGACTGCGAAAAACTTAAGCTTGTTGTAGTTAGGAGGGAATTTGACATGGCACGTAAATGTGTAATCACTGGAAGAAGAACTCGTTCTGGTAACAGCCGCTCTCACGCAATGAACGCTAGCAAGCGTACATGGGGCGCTAACCTTCAAAAAGTACGTATTTTAGTTGACGGTAAACCTAAACGTGTATACGTTTCTGCAAGAGCTCTTAAATCGGGCAAAGTAGAACGCGTATAATGTTACGGCATCCTCTTAGGATGCCTTTTTACTTGTAATGGCCGGTATTTAATGGGGAGGGTTCAAATCGTTGATCAGGTCTAGTCTGCTTCAAGGAGGGAAGGCCTTCACCCATTAATGGATGGCCGCCCCTTTTTACCGAAAAATAACACCTCCCTTAATTTGAGAGGTGTCATGGAGATAAGTATCAGCCTTTTTTAAACGCTCCGAGCATAGCCCTTACCAAACTGCCCAGAACTTTTGGCAATTTAATCGTATAAAATTTCATCATGCCCCTCCTCTTTGCATCCCACAATTAAAGATGAAGTGGAATTTTTCTATTACAACATAAGCTTTTAAGCGGATATAGGATGATCGTAATTATATCCGAATCTGCTCTAAGCATGAATTTTAATCACTGCTTCTTATCACCATTAATATGCCTTTTTCAAATGAAACATTCCCAGATTCGGAAATTAGTTCATTGCTGATGCAAAGCGTCGAACCTATTTCCAAGCTTGCATCATCCAGCGGGTATTTGAAACCCGAAAGTGTAATGCCGGTGACTTCCGCCGTTACGGGGAGCAATGACAAGTATTTCTTATCTTTCAAAGCAGTGACCTCATATGAACCTGCTGTCTTTACTGTGAATAAATTTTGCCGATCGACTATGTATATATCCATGTCGCCATGATGAGGGAGGACACTTTCTTTTTGGAGCAGCTGGATATTCCCAAGAAAATGGTCCATTCTTCCTCCTGTTGCGCCCAGGATGTGAATTTCACTTGGCTTTTGCCCTATTGCCCATTTAAATGCGATCTCTAAATCCGTTTCATCCTTTTCCGAAGAATATAGATTGATTTGTTCCAGCCTTTGCTCAATTATCTTGTATTCACCTTCCGAAACTGAATCAAAATCCCCAAAACCGCATCTAGGTTCGATCCCTTGTTCAAGCAGGGACCATACTCCCCTGTCAACCCCTACCCAAAGGTCAGTCTTCTCCTTATACCATGTCAGATCCGGCCAAAAACATTCCGGACCTCCAGCCATTATACTAATAATCATCGAAATCATCCTTTTCTACATATAATCCAAGCTGCCTTTGATTGATTGATAAAAAAAGCCGATCACCATCATACGAATATGATAGTGTCGGCTTATATCACTTTCCCCGAATCCTTTGAATCGCTGCGTGTCGATCTTCTTGATTATATATTGCCGAGCCGGCCACCAGGATTGTCGCCCCTTGTTCAATACATAGTTTAGCCGTTTCTTCATTTACTCCGCCATCAATCTCTATTTCCAGATTTTGATTATACATTTCCGCCATCGCCTTCACTTCGGCAATTTTGGGAAGAACGGATTTAATGAACTTTTGCCCGCCAAAACCAGGATTGACCGTCATCAACAATACCATGTCAATATCTTCGATTATAGGTTGGATCAAGGAAGCTGAAGTGGCTGGATTAAGCACCACGCCTGCCTTTACACCAAAGGATTTGATCAATTGGATCGTCCGATGCAAATGTGTGCATGCCTCCACATGTACAGTTATATAATCGGCTCCCGCCTTCGCAAAGGCCTCGATATAACGATCGGGTTGTTCGATCATTAAATGAACATCAAGCGGAAGCTTTGTTATTGGGCGGATAGCATCGACAATTAGTGAGCCTATCGTTATATTCGGCACGAAATGCCCATCCATGACATCCACATGGATTAAATCCGCTCCTCCCCTTTCGACATCAAGAATTTCTTCTCCCAATTTTGCAAAGTCAGCTGATAAAATGGATGGTGCGATTTTAACCATTTTAATACCTCGGCTTTCTATCTCTGATTTCTTCTAAGAATTGCATATAATGCTCATATCGATAATGTGGAATTTCCCCGGTATCAACCGCTTCCTTCACTGCACACTTCGGTTCTTTATCGTGCAGGCAGGCCCGGAATTTACAGTCTTCACCATGCTTATGCATTTCCGGGAAGCAATAGGATAACCGTTCAGCTTCCATTTCCATGAATTCAAGTGAACTGAACCCTGGAGTATCCGCGACAAGTCCAGAGCCGATATGAATCAATTCAACGTGGCGGGTGGTATGCTTCCCACGTCCCAGGTGTGAAGAAATATCATCCGTCTTTAAAGCCAATTCAGGATTGATTGCATTCAGCAACGACGATTTCCCAACACCGGACTGACCGGCAAATACACTGGTTTTTCCTTCTAAATACGGCACTAGTTCTTCGATTCCTCCAGCGGTAACTGAAGATGTTTCCAGTACAGTATAGCCAAGTTTCTGATAGTCCTTGATATACTGTGACAATTTCTTTTGGTTTTCAGCAGTAACCAAGTCCAGTTTCGTCACGACGATAATCGGTTCGATTTCGTTATCTTCGATAAGTACGAGAAATCGATCAAGCAAGGCTGGACTGAAATCAGGTTCTACTGCCGAAAAGACTAGGATTGCCTGGTCTACATTCGAGATTTGCGGACGTATCAATTCATTCTTTCGCGGTTTTATTTCGGTCACGGTCCCGTCCGTTTTATTTTCCGCTTCAAAAACAACATAATCACCCACAAGTGGCGTTACTTTATTCTTCCTGAACACTCCCCGTCCGCGGCATTGATAGACCTCTTCACCATCAAGGACATAATAAAATCCACTTAATGCTTTGATAATTTTTCCTTCGGGCATAACCACACTCCTAATTTATTAAATTTATTCTGGATATGAGACCGCTTGGTCAATGATGACCTGATTGTCCCGCATGACTTTATATCCGGCTTTCTTATCCGGGGAAACATTTAATACGATCGTTCTCTTGGCATCTTCCAAGATAAAGAATGTTTCTTTAGGCTCCGTCATGCTATTGTTGATATCCTCGATGAAAATTTGTATTTTTTGCGTTTTGCCCGGCTCAACCGGGTCATACTCGATTTTGATTTCTTCCGTTACACTCTTGGGAGGAATCTCTTCTTTCCCTTTTGAAATGACCACTTTCACAGTACTGCCCTTTTCCACCTTCGTAGCAGGTTCGGGTGACTGGGAAATGACAAGTCCCTCTGCTACTGTATCATCATAGATTTCTTCTTCGACATCGATCTTTATTCCACTTTCATTGGAATAATCATTAAGGCCAGCTTGATTGAACCCCGTTAAGTTCTTCAAGCTCAGCAGATCTGCTCCTTTACTGACCGTTAGCTCAAGCTCAGTTTCGGATGGTACGACCTCAGTGGCACCTGAGGGCGATTGATCTATGATCGTGCCGGCAGCACTGTCATCATATTTTTCGGTCACGCTTATGTTTTTGAATCCCATTTTTTCAAGCAGGGATTTAACATCAGAGTAGTCTCGACCTTCATAACTGGACAATGAAATCGTCTCTTTGCCAATGCTTTGATAAATATCGATTACTGCACCTTCCTTGACCGTCTTACCTTCCTTAGGGTTGGTTTTGATCACAAGACCAGCTTCGACCTCTTCATCTTCAATCTCGATCGTGTCTCCAATTTCCAAATCCAATTCAAGCAATTCAGTAATGGCATCATCCAATTCTTCCCCTTTAAGGTCCGGGATCGTCACTTCCTTCGAAACAAGGAGGGGAGGTAAAACAGTGACAGATAAAACAGCAAGCAGGGCGAGAACTAAAAAGGTGGTCACCAAGATTGCAGGCATGTTCTTTCGTTTTTTACCTTTATGTTCCGACTTGCTTTTTTGTTTTTTCTGTTTCTTTTGTTTCTTCTGTTTCTTTTTCGATTTACTCTCTGCTTCAGAAACACTTTCCTCATCATCCGCATAAACTAAAGTATTTTTTTCAGGACCCCTTATGATTGTCTCATCGACGCTTGAAAGCTGATCATCCGTTATGACGGGGATGGCTTTTGTTGCATCATGATCTTCGGGAATGGCAAAAGGCAGTTCATTTGAACGCTCAGGATTAAGCGACGTCCGTATGTCGTCTTCCATCGAGTCCACGCTCTCATAGCGGTGATATGAATCTTTGGCTGTCGCTTTCAAGATAATATTTTCCACACTCTGGGGTATTTCAGAGTTCCAGCGTTTTGGCGAAGGAGTTTCCGATTGTAAATGTTTAAGAGCTATCGACACGGCTGATTCACCCGAAAAAGGCAATCTTCCCGTCAACAATTCAAACATGACGATGCCAAGTGAATAAATGTCCGATTTCTTATTGGCCATACCGCCTCTGGCCTGTTCCGGGGATAAATAATGAACCGAGCCCAAGACTGCGTTAGTCTGCGTTATGTTAGTTGCACTTAGGGCCAATGCAATGCCGAAGTCCGTAATCTTGACGGTTCCTTCTTTATCAATCAAAATGTTCTGTGGCTTGATGTCACGATGGATGATCCCATTATGATGGGCATGGGAAATCGCTGCCGTGATTTGCCTCATGATATCCAAGGCTTCATCAACTGGAATTGGATAATATTTTTGTATGTATTGCTTAAGTGTAAAACCGTCCACGTATTCCATTACAATATAATAGATGGAATCTTCTTCACCAACATCATAAATGCTTACGATATTGGGATGGGCCAAACTGGTTGCCGATTGGGCTTCCCGATTGAAGCGCTTGATGAACTCTTCGTCATTATTAAAATCCATGCGAAGGATTTTCAATGCAACATCCCTATCTAGGATCATATCCCTTGCAAGGTAAACATTCGCCATACCGCCGCCGCCGACCATCTCGATCAGTTTATAACGGCCGTTGATTCTTCTACCAATCAACATTCAATTCACCTGCTTTCACTTTCTTCAGTAAATTGAACAAGCACAAGGGTGATATTATCTTCCCCACCGTAGTGATTGGCCTTATCTATTAATGAATTTGCCTTTTCTTCAAGTGACTGTCCATTGGTTACCGTTTCTTCCAGTTCCTGTTCACTCACTTTATTCGTCAATCCATCCGAACAAAGCAATAGTAAATCATTTTCTTCGAAGATGACCGTCATAATGTCCATTTCCACTTGCATTTCTGTCCCCAAGGCTCGTAATAAAACGTTTTTCCGTGGATGGTTTTCGGCATCTTCCTTCGAAATCTGCCCGGAACGGACCAATTCATTAACGAGTGAATGGTCTTCCGTGACCTGCTTAAAACCGCTCTCATTATACAAATAACATCGGCTGTCCCCGATGTTGGCAATGGTAGCAAACTTGTCTGTGCAAATGGCTGCAACAATGGTGGTCCCCATGCCCTTACATTCCGTATTCGCTTCTGCATGTTCAAAAAGCAACTGATTGACCGAAAAGATTTGCTGCTTCAGCCAATCCTCGGCATCATTTGCCGTTTCGATTCCGGTGGATACTTCCCAGCCCTTTTTCAGAAGGTCTATCGTCATTGCACTGGCTACATCCCCGGCACGGTGGCCGCCCATGCCATCTGCAACGATGGCAAGGCGAACGCCTTCCGAGTTCTTAAAGATTCCGCCATTATCTTCATTATGCTGGCGGACTTTTCCACGGTCTGTCTTAAATATTGCCCTCATAGGGTCACCTCGTCTCTTCTTTACGCTCCTTGGCCCGAAGCTGGCCGCAGGCTGCATCAATATCACTGCCTTGTTCCCTTCGGATCGTTACATTAATGCCGCGCTTCTTCAATGTTTTTTCAAACTCAAAAATTTGGTCCCGAGGTGTTCGTACATAGTTGCGTTCAGGTACATAGTTAACTGGTATTAAGTTAACATGGCATTTTATCCCTTTTATTAAATCTGCTAATTCTTCTGCGTGCTCCACTGTATCATTTTCGCCACCGAATAGACCATATTCAAAACTTACACGGCGACCTGTTTTTTCTGTATAGTATTTGATGGCTTCGATCAAGTCTGGAAGTTTGTAGGCCTTATTGATCGGCATCAATTTACTTCTTAATTCGGTATTCGGTGCATGAAGGGAAACAGCAAAGTTTATTTGCATGCTTTCTTCGGCAAACTTATAGATTTTAGGAATGATTCCACTTGTGGAAACGGTAATATGACGTGCCCCGATGTTCAAGCCCTTTTCATGGTTTATGTTCTTCAAGAATGACATCATATTATCGTAGTTATCAAACGGTTCACCGATTCCCATGATTACGACAGAACTAACACGTTCTTCCGATTCGTCAAGTGCTTGCTGAACTTTAACGACCTGGGCAACAATTTCCCCTGATTCAAGATTCCGCTTTAAACCGCCTAGTGTCGACGCACAGAATGTACAGCCAATTCTACATCCGACCTGTGTTGTCACGCAAATGGAGTTTCCGTATTCATGGCGCATCAGCACCGTTTCAATCGAATATCCATCTTGGAGTTCAAATAAAAACTTCATCGTTCCGTCATTGGACGTTTGCTGAATCAAAGTTTTCAAAGTTGTAAAGGTGAATTGTGATTCCAGCTTATCACGTAATGATTTCGAAAGGTTGGACATATCTTCAAAACTGGAGACACGCTTTTTATAAAGCCAGTCATATACTTGATCGGCCCGGAATGCCTTCTCTCCATTTTGAACAAGCCATTCTTTAATTTGGTGTAGCTCCAATGAGTAGATCGATGGTTTTTCTGGTGTCGTGTCTTTTCTTACTCTAGATGATTTAGTGATTTCTGCCATTACAGCACCTTCTTTCTAAAACTCGCAATAAAGAATCCGTCACTGCTAAAATATTGCGGAAAAACTTGCAGAGTATGACCCTCGATAAATGGCTGAACGCTTTCAGGCATTCTTGTGGACAAGGTTGCATCGCTTTCAAAATCCGGATGGCTTTCCAAAAATGCTGCAGCGACTTTGTCATTTTCTTCTTTATCCACCGTACAGGTACTATATACTAACCGTCCGCCTTGCTTAACAAGCGGGGCAGCCGATTCCAATAATTGTTTTTGTATACTTGAGAGTTTCATTATATCATCTTTTGTTTTAGTGTACTTCACATCAGGTTTCCGGCGCATGACTCCCAACCCGGAACATGGTGCATCGATCAGGACCCTGTCAAAACCTTCCTTATTAAAGTGTTCTTGCACTTTTCTGCTATCAAGGGCCATTGTCTTAATATTGTTTCTGAGCTTTAGGCGCTCCGCCTGTTCTTTAATGAGCTTGACCTTATGTTCATGAAGGTCGAGCGCATATACTTGTCCAGTGGTCAAGCCTTCTGCGATATGTGTCGTTTTCCCTCCAGGTGCAGCACAGCAATCGAGTACGGCATCATTTTCATTCGCACCTAATGCATGGGCAACAAGCATTGAACTCTCGTCCTGAATCGATAAATACCCCAATTTATAGCTTTCCGAATGAGCAAGATTCCCTTTATAGCTGACAATTGCTTCGGGAACGACTTCACTTGCTTCAACATCATATCCTTCTTCCGTTAGTATGCTGATCAGTTCACGGCGTGAAATCTTCTTTAAATTAACCCGGCCCGTCTGTAATGGCGCAGTTAAGTTGATTTCACACATTTCCCTGGTTTTTTCATAGCCAAATTGCTCTACCCAACGCTCCACAAGCCAAATTGGATGACTTACTTCTATGGAAAGCCGTTCCAGATCATCTTTAATTTCATCTAAAGAAGGAACACCATTTCTTTGGATATTGCGAAGCACGCCATTGACCATGGAGGATGTACCCTTATGTCCGCGTTTTTTGGAAATTTCGACAGCCTCGAAAATGATTGCATGATCAGGCACTTTATCCAAATAGACCATTTGGTAAACGGAAAGTCTAAGTAAATTGATGACCCAGCTTTGTGTTTTTTTAGGTTGTTTAATATACGGGTTCAAATAATAATCCAAAGTCATCTTCCGCTGTATGGTACCGTAGCTTATTTCTGTAAGCAAACCGCTGTCCACGGCGGATAACTGGTGCTTTTTAATCAAGTTGTTCAATAATAGGTTACTGTAGGATTGGTTTTTCTCTACAGATTCCAAAATATCGAGAGCGATTTCACGTACTCCCTTTTTAGTTTGCTTCATTCTGTTCTCCTAACTTCATGCCTGCTTTAATGAACGATCCGGCTCCGCGCAAGTAATCTTTCGCCGGCATTTTTTTCTTTCCTGAAGGCTGCAGTTCTGTAACTAGTATTGCCGTCTCATTGCCTGTCGAAACGATGAAACCATCATTTTGTACATCAATGACCGTGCCCGGCGCAGCCTGATTGCCATCTTCAAGTTTCTTTACCTGCCAAATCTTCAAAATGGACCCGTCTAAGGTTGTATAAGCAACAGGCCAAGGATTCAGGCCGCGTACATGGTTATAGATGTCTTCCCCTGATTTCGACCAGTCGATTCTTTCCTCCGATCGTTTGATGTTAGGCGCAAAAGACGCTCTAGCCTCATCCTGCTTGATCGGCTGTAACTCCTCATTAATAAGTTTCGGAAGTGTCTCTGCAAGTAAATCCGACCCTATCTTGCTTAATTTATCATGCATTGTTCCGACATTATCCTCTTCCTCTATGGCAACTTCCGCCTGAGTCAATATATCACCGGCATCCAATTTTTCCGCCATATACATGATGGTTATCCCAGTCTTTTCTTTCCCCTGTAAAATGGAATAATGAATGGGCGCCCCTCCACGCAGTTCAGGAAGCAGGGAGGCATGTACATTAATACATCCGTACTTAGGGGCATCCAGCAATTCATTCGGAAGGATTTGTCCGAAAGCCGCCGTCACCACCAAGTCAGCATTCAATGCGATGATCTTTTCAAGTTCCTCTTTTTCACGGATTTTTTCGGGCTGATAAACGGGAATCCCATGCTTTTCGGCTTCGACCTTAACTGGCGGCGGCGTAAGCACCTTTTTGCGGCCTACTGGACGATCGGGCTGTGTGACAACAGCGATCACATCATACCCTTCATCAATGATTCTTTTCAATACCGGCACTGAAAAGTCCGGTGTACCCATAAATATTATTTTTGTCATTCTTCTCCATACCTTTCTAACTCTTCTTCCGAAATATACCGGGAAACCTTACTTGTAAATAAAACTCCTTGCAGATGATCGATTTCGTGCTGAAGGGCCCTTGCGAGGAAATCTTCCGCTTCTATCTCGAAAAAAGATCCTTTTCGGTCTTGTGCCCGGACTTTGACACGGTATGGACGCGATACTTCACCATATAAACTCGGGAAGCTTAAGCATCCTTCAACACCTGTCTGTTCGCCTTCGATTTCCAGCACTTCAGGATTAATCAGTTCGATTGCACCTGATCCTTCCTCTATTTCAACGACGGCCACTTGCTTTTTCACGCCAACCTGAGGTGCTGCAAGTCCAACGCCATCCGCTTCCACCATCGTTTCATACATGTTATTTAACAGCTTTGCCAACTTTTTATCAAAACTTGTTACTTTATCGCATTTTTGTTGTAAAATTTTTTCAGGAAACAAGACAATCGGTAAAATAGCCAAAATTAAAGGTAACCTCCTAGATATGAAAAACAACACTTCATTATATAAAAACGCAAGCTGTAACAGCTCGCGGTAATCATCCATCTTTTAAACAATTACATCATGATCTGTGGATTTAAATCTATTGAAATCTGCAGCTGATTCTGAGCGGTTTCTTTTTGGTAATGCTCCAAAAGTGTGCGTAAATGCTGATTCAGGTCCCGCTCTCGTTTGTATTTTATCAGACATTGATAGCGATATCTATTGTTGATTCGACTTATGGGCGAAGCAACCGGACCTAGTACGATAGAATCCCGATTCAATCGTGAGCCTAAATAATTGGTGATTTTTTCAGTAACACTCACCGTCTTCATCAAGTCTTCATGTGAAACGGTTATAAGAACAACATAATAATAGGGAGGGTAATGACTTTGCCTCCTTAGATGCATCTCCCGTTCATAAAAAGCATCATAATCCTGAAAGGCAGAAAGCTCGATGCTGTAGTGCTCGGGTGTATAGGTTTGGATGACGACTTCTCCCGGAAGCTGATGACGTCCTGCCCTTCCGCTGACCTGTGTCAGCAGCTGGAATGTCTTTTCCGAAGAACGGAAATCAGGCAGATGCAGCATCGTATCAGCTGAAAGGACTCCAACAAGGGTGATATTAGGAAAATCAAGGCCCTTGGCAATCATTTGGGTGCCTAGCAATATATCGGCCTTCCCTTCTCCAAAGGCATTCAGCAACCGCTCATGTGAACCCTTCTTACTCGTCGTGTCAACATCCATCCGTATGACCCGTGCTTCAGGGAGGATTTTCGCAAGCTCTTCTTCAACCTTTTGAGTGCCTGTACCGAAGAACCTTATATGTTCACTTTCACATTCAGGGCAAACTGAAGGCATTCCCTCTTCAAATCCGCAATAATGGCATTTCATTATATCATTAAAGCGATGATATGTGAGTGAAATGTCACAATTAGGGCAGTTGATGACCAATCCGCAGCTTCGGCACATCACAAAGGAAGAATGCCCCCTTTTATTTAGCATCAGAACTGTTTGCTCCCCCTTCTCAAGCCGGTCTTTCAGCTTGGTAAAGAGCAGCTCCGAAAACATGGAACGATTTCCCGTTCTTAGTTCTTCCCTCATATCTACAATATCCACTGCTGGCAACGCATTTTTATTCATCCTCTGGCTAAGTGTCAATAATTTATAGACATTTTTCTTGGCCCGCGCAAATGATTCAAGTGTAGGTGTGGCGCTGCCAAGAATAACCGGGCAACTATATGATTTTGCTCTTTCAATGGCAACGTCCCTGGCGTGATACCTTGGCGTTTCTTCTTGCTTATAACTGGATTCATGCTCTTCATCAATGATGACCAGCCCCAGGTTTACAAAAGGAGCAAACACGGCGGAACGCGCGCCCACCACCACTTTTACTTCTTTACGGTGAATTTTCCGCCATTCATCATATTTTTCACCTACAGATAAACCGCTATGCATGACAGCTACCTGCTCCCCAAACCGTTCCTTAAACCTCTTCACCGTCTGTGGCGTTAAGGAGATTTCAGGTACAAGCATGATGGCTTCCTTCCCTTTTTCAATGACAGAGGCAATTGCCTGGAGGTACACTTCCGTCTTCCCGCTGCCGGTTACACCATATAAAAGGAAAACATCATGTTCATCATGATGTATTTTCTCTTGGATAGGCTTCAAGGCAGCTGCTTGTTCAGCTGTAAGTGTAAAGGGAGTGGATTTTTCGAACACACGGTTTTCATAAGGATCACGGTATATTTCTTGATCCATTTCCGCCAAGGCCCCTTTTGACACTAGGGATTTGACGGTACCGCTTGATGTGTTCATCAATTCAAGCAATTCTTTTAACGGAATGGGTTCTTGATGTTCAATAAAGTATTGAAGGAGTTCCTGTTGTTTCTTTGCATGGCTGGACATGGCTGATGCCATTTCTTTCAGTTCCTTAGGGGAAAGCAAAGATTTAATGACACGGACCGTCTTCTTATTAAGTCGGTTTTTCACATTATATATGAGCTCAAGATTGCCATTTTGCATTTCCTTTTGGAAGAGGGATGCGTTCTCCCCTTCAATCACGTCTTTCCAAGATATTGAATCATTTTTTCCGAAAAGGTTTTGAATGAATGGAGGCAGCCGATCCTTTTTATCTTCAACGACTTTGATCACTTTTTCATACTTTGCTTTCATCGCTGCCGGAAGCATGGCCTGTAGCGCTGAAATTTTAAAGCACATCGCCTCTTTGGTCAACCAGTCACCCAGCTGAAGCAATTCATCATTAAGGATGGGCTCCAAATCCATTGGTTCTTTTATATAGCGTAATTTCGCAAAGTCGCTTTTAGCTTTAAAGCCTGTGACGAATCCCTGCACCATTCTTGGGCCGAATGGGACGATGACCCGCATTCCGGGCTTGATGACTTGGTTCCACTTTTCAGGTATGCGATAGTCGAATTCTCGATCCGTTTGTTTAGCAGGTACATCCACGATGACGGATGCTATATCCATATGACATCATTCCTTTTGCATGCGAGATACTTCTGCCAGGATGCTCTTAGCTATATCCGCTTTACTCATTTTTGGAAGTTCGGTCGCACTTCCATCTTTATCGTAAATGGTCACGATGTTCGTATCCGTTCCAAATCCTGCCCCTGCGACGGTAACATTATTGGCAACGATCATATCTGCGTTCTTTTTGACTAATTTCCCTTTTGCGTATTCTTCAACATTGTTCGTTTCAGCCGCAAAGCCTACCAAGATCTGATGAGTTTTATTTTCACCGAGTTCCATGAGGATATCCTTTGTCCGTTCAAATTCAATCACATTTTCCCCTGGCTGCTTTTTCATCTTTTGAGCATGATAAATCTTCGGTTTATAGTCCGCCACTGCAGCCGTCATGATTACGACGTCACTGGAATCAAACTGATCGAATACCGCATCATACATATCTGCTGCTGATTCCACTGGTATTACTTTGGCCTTGGAAGGTGGTGTCAAGTTCACTGGGCCAGTGATCAATGTCACCTCAGCGCCCATTTCAATTGCTTCTTCGGCTAGGGCATAGCCCATTTTGCCGCTGGAATGATTCGTCACGTAACGCACGGGATCGATTGCTTCACGAGTCGGTCCCGCCGTTATCAAATATTTCTTTCCTATAAGAGGCAGTTGTTGTGATTTGCGATCACCGAAATATCGATTGAGATGTTCTACGATTGTTTCCGGTTCCTCCAATCGCCCTTTCCCTACATAACCGCAGGCCAAATACCCTTCACCCGGTTCAATGAATTGATATCCGAACGACCGAAGTGTCTCCATATTTTTCTGAACCGCCGGGTGGGCGTACATGTGCACGTTCATTGCCGGCGCAACCCAGACAGGCGCTTCCGTTGCCAGGAGTGTGGTCGTGATCATATCATCCGCGATTCCATTGGCTACCTTGCCGATGACATTGGCTGTAGCTGGAGCCAATAGGATGATGTCAGCCCAATCAGCCAAGTCGATGTGGGCAATGACTGATGAATCCTTCTCATCAAAAGTATCTGTATACACATCATTTCTCGAAAGTGCTTGAAAGGTGAGCGGCGTAACGAACTTACGTGCCGATTCACTCATGATCACTTTAACATGCGCACCTTCCTGAGTTAATTTACTTGTCAGGGCAGCAGCCTTATATACAGCAATCCCGCCGGTGACACAAAGAAGTACTTTTTTATCGATAAGCATGCAAATTTCCCCTAACTATACTTTCTATTTTTTCTAATTATGACTGAAAAGCGAAGAAAATTCATTTGAAATGCGCAATAACATTTGGATTTTCCAACATTTCATATCTCGCCTGCTTTCATGACTTCCGTTTTTAAAAATCAAAACAAACAGGCCTGACACCTTGGCCGCAGGATGGAAGCATGTAACGCTCCTGTTTGCTTTAGGGTGTCAGGCCCGATAGGTCAAGCTATGTGTTCTCTTAGTTTTCCTCGTAAGAATTATCGTAAGTCAATTTACCGGAATGAATTTCTTCAAGGGCACGACCTACTGATTTATAGGAAACCGGTTTAGTTACGAGGCAATTATCTTTTATTTGCATTTCCCTGGCGCGTTTAGCTGCCACTGATACAAGTGAGTATTTAGAATCGATTTTAAGTAATAGAGAATCAATTGATGGATATAACATAATTTATTCCGCCTCCAACATTTTTTTATATAAAACAGCAACTCTTTCCCGACGGCAATGCTCGGCAATTACAATTGCATTAATTCTAGCACATGCGGCATCCACATGATCATTTTCAACAACATAATCATACAGATCCATAAGTTCTATTTCCTCCTTGGCCACTTTCATCCGTCCTTTTATCGCTTCCTCCGTCTCGGTCCCGCGAGTAACGATGCGGCTTTCGAGTTCGGTCAAACTCGGAGGAGCAAGGAAAATGAAAAGTCCTTCAGGGAATTTCTCCCGGACCTGTTTAGCTCCTTGAACTTCAATTTCCAGAAATACATCTTTTCCGGAATCGATTGTTTCACGGACATAATCCACGGGTGTTCCATAATAATTACCGACGAACTCGGCATATTCCAGCAATTTGCCTTCTTTGATCAGTGCTTCGAATTCCTCGCGTTTTTTGAAGAAATAGTCCACTCCGTCCACTTCACCATGACGTGGCAGCCGTGTCGTCATCGAAATTGAATATTCGAATGCCGTTCCTGGCTGAGAAAAAATCGCCTTTCTTACAGTTCCTTTACCAACACCGGATGGACCGGACAAAACGATTAATAAACCTTTTTCTCTCATATTGTTTCAGTTACCCCTCTTCTACGCTGTCATCTCTATCTTGAAGCCGTGCGGCAACCGTTTCCGGTTGAACGGCAGATAAGATGACATGGTCGCTGTCTGTAATTATAACGGCCCTAGTCCTTCTACCATATGTAGCATCTATTAAGGATCCGCGGTCTCGGGCGTCTTGGATGATCCTTTTGATCGGAGCCGATTCAGGGCTCACGATGGATACGATCCGATTCGCGGAAACGATATTCCCAAAACCAATATTAATGAGCTTAATTGACATTTTTGTCCCCCATTCATATCTATTGTCACCTTGTTAGGTTCATCATAAACCGACTACTCGATATTTTGAACCTGTTCCTTTAATTTTTCAAGCAGACTTTTCATTTCCACCACTTCTTTGGTAATGGCCGAATCATTTGCCTTTGATCCAATCGTATTGACTTCCCTATTCATTTCCTGGACAAGGAAGTCAAGTTTCCTTCCAATTGGTTCACTATGGGTAAGCGTCCTTGAAAATTGCTGTACATGGCTATCGAGTCGGGTCAGTTCTTCATTTATATCACATTTATCAGCAAAAATGGCCGCTTCTGTCACAATGCGGCTATCTTCGATCAATCCATCAGTCAACTCTGCCAGTTTGATTTCCAACCGGGCTTTATATTTTTCGACGACTGAAGGTGCATGCATTTTGACCCCTTCAACAATCTCACCAAACTTTTCAAGCTGGCGTTTCATGTCCAAGGCCAGTTCCTGACCTTCCAGATTCCGCATTTTTTTCAGGTTTTCCAATGCCCCCGTGACAGCCTTCAATAACAGGGATTCCAAATCGGCAGGAACCGCAGGTACTTCTTCCGTCATGAAAATCGATTCAAGTTGCAGCATATCCTGTAATGTAATGGAACTTTCCAGATTGTATTTTCCCTTGACTTCATCCATCAATCCCACATACTGATCAGCAAGATCCCAATCGATCTTCACCTTTTTGGAAACCAGGCTTTCACCTTCCACTGTAATGAAGATTTCCACCCGTCCCCTTCTTATGTATTGATTAGCCTTCTTCTTCACCTTTTCTTCCAAAACCAAAAGCTGGCGCGGCATTCGAATCGTATATTCACAAAAACGATGGTTCACGGTCTTGATTTCAGCAAAAACCTTGACCTGTTCGTTTTCCGCTTCTTCTCTTCCATAGCCCGTCATACTGGTAACCATGGTTCCACATCCTATCAAACATAATGTAGTAATTTAGCCTTTAACATTCATTATATATTAGCTACAGCACGAAAACTTTAGCTCACAAATAAAATACTACAAAAATAAAAAGGCAATAGAGCAAGACTCTACCACCTTAAAGATTATATCATATATCATTGTGCTTTTCTTGCTAAAAAGGTTCCAGCCAGTAAAAAAGTTGGAATGGATGCCATTCCTATTACTAATAGCCAATCCCTTCCTGAAATCGGTACCGTATGAAAGATTGTTTGCAAAGGCTGCACATACATGACGGCTACCATCAATAATAAGGAGGATAATACCGCCCCCACTAGATAAAGGTTACCGAATGGATTTCTCGAGAAGATCGAACGTTCACTTCGGCAATCGAATACATGTATAAGCTGAGCCAGGACCAAGGTAGCGAACGCAATCGTTTGTGCATAAGCAAGGTTATCCGGATTTGCACGATATACAACATAAAATGCGATCAATGTAGAAACCCCGATCAGAAAACCGCGTGAGATGATTTTCCAGCCAAGCCCTCTTCCAAAAACACCTTCATTAGCATTCCTTGGATTTCTTTTCATTACATCTTCTTCTGCGGAATCCAGGCCCAACGCCATCGCGGGCAGTCCGTCAGTTACAAGGTTCACGAATAAGATCTGGATTGGTATCAAAGGTAACGGCAAGGCACATAGCATAGCAAAAAACATGACCAGAATCTCCCCAACATTGGAAGCAAGCAGATAACGGATGAACTTCCTGATGTTTTCATAAATATTCCTGCCTTCTTTGATGGCCGATTTAATTGTGGCAAAATTATCGTCAACCAATATCAAGGAAGAAGCTTCCTTAGCGACATCAGTACCCGTGATTCCCATGGATATACCAATATCCGCTGATTTTATCGCAGGGGCATCATTGACACCATCCCCAGTCATTGCAACGACATGTCCTTTATTTTGTAAGGCTTTTACGATTTTCAACTTATGTTCCGGGGAAACGCGGGCAAATACTGAAACACTTTCAACAACTTCCTCAAGCTCCCCGACGTCCATGTCCGCCAATTGCCGTCCTTCAAGTACACGGTCCTTTCCTTTTAAAATACCAAGTTCTTTAGCTATTGCCTTTGCGGTTATTACATGGTCGCCAGTAATCATGACAGTTTTGATCCCGGCATCCCTGCATTCCTTAACTGCTTGCTTCACCTCCGGACGCGGGGGATCGATCATGCCCTGCAGTCCCATGAAGGTCAAATTACGCTCAGCTTCGGTTTCATGAAGCAAAACCGTCCCTTTTGAAAGGGGTTTATAACCTACAGCAATCATTCGAAGTGCCTGCGAGGCAAGCTCATTCATGTCCTGCTGCACCCTTTCCTTACTCTCCCGATTTAATATTTCCGACCTTCCTTCCCAAAGAATCGTATCGGACTGGGCGATCAATACGTCAGGGGCCCCTTTTGCGATGACAAAATGATTATCTTTATCATCCTTCACTATGACACTCATCATTTTGCGGCTCGAGTCAAATGGAAACTCCTTGACTATCGTAAACCTCTTGGACAAGTGTTCCCTCGTCAACCCTGCTTTCATTGCCGCGACCAACATCGCCCCTTCTGTCGGATCACCGTCTAAAATATATTGTTTACCATTCTCCTTTAACTCAGCTTTGTTACAGAGCATGCCGAAGGTAATTATTTGAAGCAAGGCATTATGGTTTTTAGGGGCAACTGAAACCCCCTTTAAAGAAAACTCTCCGACAGGTTTATAACCAGTACCGCTGACATCCCAAGTTTTCCCTCCACTCCAAACCTTCGTCACCGTCATTTTGTTTTGGGTCAGTGTTCCAGTCTTATCTGAGCAAATCACCGTTGCGCAGCCTAGCGTTTCTACGGCAGGAAGCTTGCGGACAATCGCTTTTTGTTTGATCATACGCTGAACGCCTAAAGACAAGGCTACGGTCACAATGGCTGGCAAGCCTTCGGGAATCGCCGCAACAGCCAATGATACCCCGGCCAAAAACATCGTATAGAGGTCATGCCCTTGAATGACACCAGTCAGGACCACAATTACAGTTAATATTAAAGCTGTGACGATCAAAATTTTGCCTAGCTGCTCCAACCTCCGCTGAAGCGGTGTTTCTTTTGTTTCTGCAGTCTGTAGGAGATCCGCAATCTTGCCCATCGCCGTATTCATTCCTGTAGCGGTTACGATTCCGACTCCATTTCCTCTTGTCACCATCGTTCCCATAAAAGCCATATTTTCCTGATCACCGATACCTTCGACCTCATTCATCAATGGATCAGAACATTTAACGGCCGGGAGTGATTCACCGGTAAGTGCAGACTCTTCTATTTCGAGGCTTGAATGGTCGACGATCCGTAAATCGGCACCGATTCGGTCACCGCTCGAAAACTTCAGGATATCACCCACAACAACTTCTTTAGATGGGATTTTTAGCCACTGTCCACCTCGAAGCACGTTAACTTGCGGCGCAGCCATTTCCTTTAGGGCATCCAAGGATTTTTCTGCCTTACGTTCTTGAAAAAAACCAAGTAATCCATTCAAAAAAACAATCGCCATGATGGCAATCGCATCGATATATTCACCCAAAATCCCGGAGACTAAGGTCGCGGCAAGTAAAACTATGACCATGAAATCTTTGAATTGGGCGAAGAATAAAAGAATGGCAGACTGTTTTTCTCCTTCCTTCAATTCGTTAAAGCCATGCTTTCGCAGCCTGTCCTTTACTTCATCATCGTCCAAACCGTGTGTAACGTTTGTTTGAAGTGCTTTCTCCATTTCTTGATTATTCATTTCCTTGAACTCCATCAAGTATCACACATCCCTTTGAATAGAATGAAATAGGCTCCTGTATACATCTCAACAGGCGCTTTTTGCTTTACTCATCCAACACCTGCCTGCTTACCGATACATAAAACAACCTGCTCTTCTTCCATGATTATTCAGACTCGTCCAAAATAATGCTATAATTAAACAGAATTGCGGAAAGAAGAACGATGCGGATAATATAATGAATGAACGTCCGCTAATCATGATGGATGGTCAAAATTTGAAATTAATCTCAGGAACCTATAAAAATAACATCCATTCAATATACCCGAACGGCAACTTCAGCTTTTCACCCAGTCCGATTAAAATTTGTGATTAGCTAAAATGGGCAGCCCTGATGCATTGATAACGCCTAGCAAAATGAGTATCTTAGAAAATCTTATGTAAAGGAAGTAAAAATAGAATGTCATTTGATGGATTATTTACGAAAGCGATGACGGAAGAAATCGCTTCTATATTAAAAGGTGGACGAATCAATAAGGTACATCAGCCTTATAAAAATGAAGTAATACTGGTTGTTCGTGCTGGAGGTAAGAACCATAAGCTCTTATTGTCAGCCCACCCGAGTTATTCGAGGGTGCAAATGACCGAAGAAAGCTATGAAAATCCCAAAGAAGCACCCATGTTCTGCATGCTTCTCAGGAAGCACCTCGAAGGCTACACGATAGAAAATATTTATCAATATGAACTTGATAGGATGATCATTTTTGAAGTGAAGGGCCGCAATGAGCTTGGTGATGTCTCTCAAAAGCAGTTAATCATCGAAATCATGGGACGTCACAGCAACATTGTTTTAGTCGATAAAGAACGCAATATGATTTTGGACAGCATTAAGCATGTTTCACATGCAGTAAACAGTTATCGGGCGATATTGCCCGGCCAGGAGTATAAGGCTCCTCCCGCACAAGAAAAGAATAATCCCTTCGAGGCTACCGAGGACGATATCAGGAAGAATATCGATTTCAATGCAGGAAAGCTGGATCGACAGCTTGTTGCCCATTTTTCTGGGGTTTCACCATTAGTTGCAAAGGAAGCCGTCTACCGTGCTGGACTTGCCAACAGCACGACCCTTCCATCAGCTTTTTTAAGCATTATCCAAGAAATCTCGGAACAGAAGTATGCTGCGACGATCAAACAAGATGGAAATAAAGAAGTTTTTTATATGCTTTCACTTGAGCATCTGACTGGAAATCAACGTACGTTTTCTTCATTGAGCGAGATGCTCGACCGCTATTACTTCGGAAAGGCAGAAAGAGATCGGGTTAAGCAAAAGAGCCAGGATGTAGAACGGTTCATTACGAATGAAATCGAAAAGAACTCAAAAAAAATCGGGAAGCTCGAACGTACATTAAAAGATACGGAACGCGGGGAACAGTATCAGCTGTTTGGTGAGCTGCTTACAGCTAATCTATATCAAATGAAAAAAGGCATGAAGGAAATAGAAGTCGTCAATTATTATGATGAAGAACAAAGTATGGTCACCATCCCGCTTGACCCATTAAAAAATCCATCAGATAATGCACAAAAGTACTTCTCCAAATACCAAAAGTCAAAAAATGCAGTCGGAGTCGTCCAAGAACAAATCGAAAAAACAAAATTGGAATTGGCCTACTTTGAAGCGTTGCATCAGCAGCTTCAATCAGCGTCACCCAGAGATATAGAGGAAATTCGCGAAGAACTTCAGGAAGAAGGATACATTCGGCAAAAAAAGAAAAAAGGCATGAAAAAGCCTGCAAATGCAAAACCCCAGCTTGAAACCTATTATGCTACAGATGGAGATCTCATTTTTGTCGGGAAGAATAATAAACAAAATGATTACCTGACGAATAAGTTTGCACGCCGTGATGAAATATGGCTTCATACCAAAGACATACCTGGCTCACATGTTGTGATTCGAAATGAAGCGCCAAGTGAAAAAACGATAAAAGAAGCAGCGGTATTAGCAGCTTTCTTCAGTAAAGCTAAGCAATCGAGCTCAGTGCCCGTTGACTTCACACAAGTGCGCCATGTTAAGAAACCGAATGGTTCCAAGCCCGGGTTCGTGATCTATGAGCAGCAGCAGACCGTATATATTACACCGGATGCCGATACCGTCATACGCTTAAAGGAAGCGGTAAAGGAGTAAAAAAATAAAGGTGGCCCAATCCTCCGTGATTGGGCCACCTCTATTTTCATGCTGAAATCCAAGCTGTATCAGCCGGATTTTCCCGCCATTTTTTTAGCTTTTCCAATTCATCTGCCGTGACGTACCCTTTATCATTAGCGACTTTTATCAAAGTCGAGTAGTCACTCAACGAATGGTTAATAATGCCCTCAGCTTCGAATTTTTCTTTTCCCTTTTCCAATTCATAAGTAAAGATCGAAACGACTCCTAGAACATTACAGCCTGCTTCTTTCAGCGCGTTAACAGCAGTAATTACACTTCCGCCGGTTGAAATCAAGTCTTCCACAACCACCACTTTTTGTCCTGGAACAGCGCGGCCTTCGATTTGATTGCCCTTTCCGTGCTCCTTGGCTTTGGATCGAACATAGCACATCGGTGCATTTAATTTTTCACTCACCCAAGCTGCATGCGGAATGCCGGCAGTTGCTGTGCCTGCAATCAGTTCAGCCTGAGGGAAATGCTGGTCAATCAATCCTTTCAATCCTTCCGCTATTTCATTGCGAACCTCTGGGTACGAAAGAGTTAAGCGGTTGTCACAATAAATGGGTGATTGAATTCCAGATGCCCAAGTAAATGGGTCATTCGGCTGTAGGTACACTGCTTTTATTTCCAATAGATGTTCCGCTATCTTTTTATTTAACATGATATTCCCTCCCAAGCTGCCTTCATATCCAAATAAGTCCGTAATGGATCCTCCGCCCCCGTTATGGCTCTCCCTACAACGATGGCATCCGCTCCAAATTCCCTAGCCTGTTCAGGCGTGGCAATTCTCTTTTGATCATGCGTCTGTCCTCCTGCATTTCGGATTCCAGGTGTGACCGTTAAAAATTCATGACCGATGCGTTCATGGATGTTTTTTACCTCATGGGTGGAACAGACGACGCCATCCAATCCTGCCTGTTTAGTAAGTTTTGCATAATTGAGGACCGAATCCTCCAGGGATCCGGCAATGTTTTGCTCAACATTCATTTGTTCTTGTGATGTGCTCGTCAGTTGGGTAACCCCTATGCATAATGGACGTTTTTTACCAGCGGATGTTCCCTTATCCAGGCCTTCAATGGCTGCTTCCATCATCTTTTGGCCGCCCGCCGCATGTACATTGACCATGTCGGCACCTAAAGTTGCCAATCCTGTCATGGCCATTTTGACCGTATTCGGAATATCATGAAGCTTCAAGTCCAAAAACACATCGTGGCCTTGCTCTTTTACGAAAGAGATTATTGATGGTCCATTCTGATAAAATAATTCCATCCCCACTTTTACAGCGAGTTTTTCCGAGTGGAACTGTTTCAGGAATTTCTCTGTTTGAATGAAGTCAGGGAAATCAAGAGCGATAATTAGTGACTGTTTCATTCTGCTTCCAGCTCCTTCCGGTACATTCTGAAATATGGTCAAATCCCAGCTCATCCAACAATTTAGGTAATTCTTCAATGATGGTCGGGCATACAAAGGGATCCACGAAGTTCGCGGTTCCCACCGCAACAGCACTGGCACCCGCATAGAAAAATTCAATGACGTCTTCCGCTGTAGCGATGCCGCCCATTCCGATTATTGGAATCGACACTTGCTGGCTTACTTCATAAATCATCCGGAGCGCAACAGGTTTTATTGCAGGACCGGATAACCCACCCGTTCCGTTCGAAAGGATCGGTTTGCCAGTCTTTAAGTCCAACCGCATGCCGACTAATGTATTTATCATTGTCAACCCGTCGGCCCCGCCTTCTTCTACAGCTTTGGCCATTTCCACAATATTACTGACATTCGGTGAAAGCTTCACATATACAGGAACGGAAGATACTTCCTTTACCGCCTTGGTTACCTCTTTGGCAACTTCCGGTACCGTACCGAAAGCTATGCCTCCTTCTTTTACATTCGGACAAGAGATATTCAATTCAAGTGCTTTTACATTCCCCACCTTGCTTATTTCCCTGGCAACCTTTACATAATCAGCTATTTGCGAACCTGCAACGTTGGCGATGATGGGAACATCATACCCACCTAGCCATGCCAGTTCTTCACTGATGACCTTTTCTAAACCTGGATTCTGCAGACCGATGGCGTTCAGCATTCCCGAAGAGGTTTCCGCAACACGCGGAGTCGGGTTACCGAACCTCGGCTCAGGAGTGGTCGCTTTGATCATGATCGCCCCAAGAATATCCAAGTCGAAAAATTGACTGTATTCACGGCCGAATCCAAAGCATCCAGATGCTGGCATGACCGGGTTTTTTAAGTGTAATCCTGGTAATTCAACTGAAAGCCTGCTCATAATACCACCTCTCCTGCCCGGAATACGGGTCCATCGCTGCATACCTTTTTATAACTGAAACCAGTTGGGTCATCCCCTGTATGACACACGCAGGCAAAGCATGCACCGATGCCGCACCCCATTCTTTCCTCGAGGGACAGGTAAAGCTTTTTCTCACGATAGCCCGCTTCCAACGCGCTTAACATTGGTGTAGGCCCGCAGGAAAAGATCGTTTCAAACTCTTGCTCCAGGTTGTCTATTACAGTCGTAACAAATCCTTTTGTCCCATATGAGCCATCTACCGTGGCAATATAGGTATCACCTAATTCACTGAATTCTTTTTCGTAAAAGATGGCTGACTTGGTCTGGAAGCCCAATACATGGATTACCCTGACACCTTTCGCAACCAACATCTGTGATAGTTGATACAGGGGCGGGACACCAATCCCGCCACCCACCAATAATGCCGTTTCGCCCTTTTTGGCCTCATTAACGGGAAATCCGTTGCCAAGGGGTCCAAGAATATCGACCGCTTCCGCCTCTTTACGCTGTGATAACAACGTCGTTCCTTTACCTTCAGCCCGGTATATCATCGTGAACTGTTTTTCACTGCTGTTGTAAGAAGAAATTGAAATCGGGCGTCTTAACAATGGCTCAGTGCCGTCAGTTGTCTTGACTTGGACAAACTGGCCTGGTTGCTTCATCTCTGAAACCAATTCACCTTGCAGAGTTAGTTCAAAGATGGATGGGGCCAGCTCCTTATGATTTAACACCTTCATTCTTTCCTTCTTGATCATATATAGCTCACCTCACGACTTTTTTCCGTTTTCCCCATTGCTTCTGCCGAGAAGGTCATGGATTCTATCACTCTTAAAATAGCTTCTGCCGTATCAAGTGATGTTAAGCATGTCACTCCATTTTCAACCGATTCACGTCTGATTCTGAAACCATCTCGGGCCGGCTGCTTGCCTTTTGTCAAAGTATTTATGACAAATTGCGCTTCCCCGTTCCGGATAACATCCAGCAGGTTTGTACCTTCTTCGCCAATTTTACCGACAATCGCGGTCGGGATGCCTGATTGCTCCAACAGGGCAGCAGTTCCGCTGGTGGCTATCAGCTTGAAACCGATATTATGGAAACGTCTTGCTAAAAGTAGCGCTTCTTGCTTATCTTTATCCGATATCGTCAACAATACCGAACCATGCCCCTTAATTTTGAAGCCGGAAGCGACCAACCCTTTATATAAAGCCTTTTCTAGGGTGCTATCTTTCCCCATTACTTCACCAGTCGATTTCATTTCTGGTCCGAGTGAAATGTCCACACCTCTTAATTTTGCAAAAGAGAAGACCGGTACTTTCACAAAGACCCCAGTTTGTTCTGGCACTAACCCCGATTTGTAACCTTGGCTTTCAAGTGTGTGGCCCAAGATGACCTTCGTGGCTAGGTTTGCCATCGGCACATTCGTTATTTTACTTAAGAATGGAACGGTTCGGCTGGAACGCGGATTAACTTCAATTACATACACTTCTTCATTGCTGATGACATATTGAATGTTCAAAAGACCAATTATATTCAAGCCCTTCGCCAATCGGGTCGTATAGTCGATGATTACTTCTTTTTGTTTTTCCGTTAGATTTTGCGGCGGATAGACTGCAATCGAGTCGCCTGAATGGACGCCGGCACGTTCGATATGCTCCATGATTCCAGGGATAACGACCGTTTCACCATCGGAAATACCATCGACTTCGATTTCCTTACCCGTTAAGTAGCGGTCTATCAGGACAGGATGATCCGGATTTATTTTCACGGCATTTTTCATGTAGTGCAGCAATTCTTCTTGTTTATAGACGATTTCCATCGCGCGTCCTCCGAGAACATACGATGGCCTAACTAATACCGGGTAACCAATATCTTCTGCGATGACGATCGCTTCTTCAACAGATGTTGCGGTTTTACCCTTCGGCTGCGGAATGCCTAAATCCTTAAGTGCTTTTTCAAATTTATTGCGATTTTCCGCCCTATCCAGGTCTTCAAGTGAAGTACCAAGGATCTTCACTCCTCTTTCAACAAGACCATCTGCAAGGTTGATTGCTGTCTGTCCACCAAACTGGACGATGACCCCTTCCGGTTTTTCCAAATCGATGACATGCATGACATCTTCAATAGTCAATGGTTCGAAATAAAGTTTGTCTGAGATACTGAAATCCGTCGAAACCGTTTCGGGATTGTTATTGATGATGATCGCTTCATATCCCGCTTCTTTAATGGCCCATACCGAATGTACGGTCGCATAATCAAACTCTACTCCTTGCCCTATCCGAATTGGGCCTGATCCCAGAACAATGACACTTTTCTTGTCAGTAACGATGGATTCATTCTCATCTTCATATGTCCCATAAAAATACGGTGTTTCCGATTCGAATTCGGCCGCACATGTATCAACCATTTTGTAAACAGGGATGATTCCTTGCTGTTTCCGGTACTCATAGACGTCAATTTCGGGAACTTCCCATATTTCCGAGATCGTTTTGTCAGAAAACCCTAGTTCTTTTGCCTTTTGCAATACTTCACAATCAAAAGAATGATCTTTAAGCTGCTTTTCAAAGTCGATTATCTTTTTCAACTTATGCAAGAAGAATAAATCGATCTGGCTCCATTCGTGGATGGTTTCGATCGTTTTCCCCCTTCTTAAAGCTTCACCGATATAGAATAACCGTTCATCTCCCGCTTTTCTGATGCGTTTCTCTATTTTTCCATCCTCAAACTCGTCATTCAAGTTAAGATGGTATATACCCGCTTCAAGGGAACGGACAGCTTTTAAGATGGATTCCTCGAATGTACGGCCGATTGCCATGACTTCTCCGGTCGCTTTCATTTGGGTCCCGAGCCTGCGGTTGGCGCTTTCGAACTTATCGAAAGGCCAGCGCGGAATTTTCGTGACGACATAGTCCAGTGCCGGTTCAAAGCTGGCATAGGTTTTGCCAGTGACAGGGTTCATCATTTCATCAAGCGTCAAACCAACGGCTATCTTTGCTGCTAGCTTTGCAATTGGATACCCTGTTGCTTTTGATGCAAGTGCCGACGAACGGCTGACCCTTGGGTTCACTTCAATGACATAATATTGATAGCTGTTTGGATCTAGCGCAAGCTGAACATTACATCCACCTTCAATTTTCAAGGCACGGATAATCTTCAAAGAAGTATTTCTAAGCATTTGATACTCTCTGTCACTTAATGTTTGGCTTGGTGCGGCAACTATTGAATCGCCTGTATGGACACCGACAGGATCGAAGTTTTCCATATTACAAACGACTATTGCGTTATCATTCGAATCACGCATCACTTCATATTCCACTTCTTTGAAACCGGCAATGCTCTTCTCAAGCAGGCATTGGTGAACCGGGCTGCTTTTCAGGCCACCCTCGACAATCTCGATAAGCTGCTCCTCGTTATCACAAATCCCACCACCTGTTCCGCCAAGCGTGAAGGCTGGACGAACAATGACCGGATAGCCGACTCTTTCCACGAATGTATAAGCCTCTTCCAAGTTATGAATAATGTCGCTGTCAGGTACTGGTTCCCCAAGATCGTTCATTAGCGTACGGAAAAGGTCGCGGTCTTCAGCCTGTTGGATAGCTGAAAGTTTGGTCCCAAGAATCTGCACATTGCATTCTTCCAGGATTCCTGCTTCGGCAAGCTCGACGGCCATGTTCAAGCCAGTCTGTCCGCCCAAGGTAGGTAACAGTGCATCCGGGCGCTCTTTACGGATGATTTTGCTGACAAATTCCAAAGTGATCGGTTCGATATAAACCGCGTCAGCCATTTCACTATCTGTCATGATTGTCGCAGGGTTAGAGTTAATCAGGATCACTCGATAACCTTCTTCTTTTAAGGCTATACACGCTTGGGTTCCTGCATAATCGAACTCGGCGGCCTGTCCGATGATGATCGGACCGGAACCAATTACTAGGATGCTTTTTATATCAGTGCGTTTTGGCATGTTTTTTCCCCCTTGTTGGTTGCAGCTTCAATCATTTGTAAGAATTCGTCGAATAAGTAGTTGGCATCTTCCGGACCTGGTGATGCTTCCGGGTGATATTGTACGGTGAAAGCCGGATACTTTTTATGGCGCAGACCTTCAATCGTATCGTCATTCAATGCTGTATGTGTCACAATAAGATCTGTACTTTCTATGGAAATCTCTTCAACTGTATATCCATGATTTTGAGATGTGATGGATACCTTGCCGGTACGAAGGTCCCTAACCGGATGATTAGAGCCTCGATGGCCGAATTTTAATTTTGCCGTATCCGCCCCGTTTGCAAGTGCGAATAATTGATGTCCTAAACAGATTCCGAATAACGGCACTTGCGTTTGGATTGTACGGATCATTTCAAGCGTCTCATGAACACTTTTCGGATCTCCAGGACCGTTTGAAAGCATCACGCCATCCGGATGATATTGCAGCACTTCTTCGGCCGTGACGTTATAAGGCACAACCACGACATCACAGCCGCGCTTCGTCAACTCACGTAAAATCCCATGCTTCATGCCGTAGTCTACAAGAACTACCCGCGGGCCTCTGCCCGGACTGGAATAAGGTGCCTTTGTTGAAACCTGTTTCACTTGATTTGAAGGAATCACCGTTGCTTTCAATTGGGAAACCACTTCATTTGCATCTTTATTGATATTGCAGAGCGCCCCTTTAAGTGCGCCTGATTTCCTGATGATTCTTGTCAGCTTTCTCGTATCGATTCCGCTTATTCCAGGTATGTTCTTCATTTTCAGATATTCATCAAGTGATAATTGGTTTCGCCAGTTGGAAGGAAGTTCTGCTGTTTCCTTGACGACGAATCCTGATATCGCTGGATTGATGGATTCAAAGTCATCCCGGTTAATCCCGTAGTTCCCGATTAATGGATAAGTAAGTGTAACGATCTGACCGCAATAGGATGGATCGGATAGAATCTCCTGGTACCCCGTCATTCCTGTGTTAAAAACGACTTCACCTATTTTTTCTACGTCCCCTCCGAATGCTTCCCCAAGGAATACTGTCCCGTCTTCTAAAATTAGCTGTCTTTTCATCCTTGAACACGTCCTTTTTCCCATGCTATTTTTCCTTCCGCAATCGTCATGACTGGCCAGCCATAACATTTCTTTTCATTAAAAGGTGTATTTTTCCCTTTTGAAGCAAACTCTTCAGCATTAATTTCTTTTTCCGTTTCCAAATCGATGAGCACGATATCCGCAGGAGCACCTTCCTTTAGCTCTCCATAAGGCAGGGAGAAACTTTCAGATGGTTTGATTGTCATGAAATCGATCAATTGCTTTAATGTTATTACGCCCTTTTTAACCAATTCGGTGTAAAGCAGCGGGAAGGCCGTTTCCAATCCTACTATTCCGAAAGGAGCCAGCTGCATTCCCTGAGCCTTTTCCTCTGCCGCATGCGGGGCATGGTCTGTTGCTATAAAATCAATGGTTCCGTCAAGAAGTCCTTCTATCAACGCGTCCCGATCTTCACGGCCCCTTAATGGCGGGTTCATTTTATAATTCGTATCAAGTCCAGGTATATCATCTTCACACAATAATAAGTGATGTGGTGTTACTTCAGCTGTGACTCGGATACCTGCGCGTTTTGCATCTCTTACAGTCCTTACCGATTCCTTCGTGGATATATGGCAAACGTGATAATGGCAGTCTGCCGCTTCGGCAAGAAGGATATCCCGGGCAATATGTACAGCTTCACATACGGACGGAATTCCATTGATCCCCTGTTCTTTTGAGAATCTTCCTTCATGGACGGAGCCTTTATTGATTAAGCTATTGTCTTCACAATGAGCAACTATGGCCATATCTTGAGCTGCTGCCCGTTTCATCGCTTCCAGCATCATCCCGGCCTCTTGAATTCCTACACCATCGTCCGTAAAGGCGAAAGCACCATTTTGTTTTAATGAAGAAAAGTCGGTCAGCTCCTTGCCTGCTTCCCTAATCGTAATGGATGCATATGGGAGTACCCTGACATGAGCCGTTTCTTCAATTTTCCTGTTAAGCGCTTCAAGGTTCTCCACTGTATCAGGAACTGGCCTTGTATTCGGCATCGCCGCTACCGTAGTGAAACCGCCTCTTGCCGCTGCAAGCGTCCCACTTGCGATTGTTTCTTTATGTTCACCGCCCGGTTCACGTAGATGGACATGCAGGTCAACAAATCCTGATGTAATAAGCAATCCATCAGCGTCAACTACCTTACAATTTTCCGTTGCTAAGTTCTCACCGATTTTTGTGATGACCTTGCCTTCCATTTCAATGTCCGCTTTTTTGAATGAGTTTTGATTATCTAGCAATACTCCATTTTTGATTACTGTTTTCATGGATGTTTCCCCCTTCGGATTGGTCAAGCACATTTTTTAATACGGCCATTCTAATGAACACGCCATTCTCCATTTGTTTGAAAATTCTTGAGCGGCTGCATTCGACTAAATCACTGTCTATTTCAACACCGCGGTTTATTGGTGCAGGATGCATGATGATCGCATCCGGTTTCATATTTTTTTCACGTTGTTTGGTCAGGCCGAAACTTTCCAGATAATCTCCATTTGCCTGATCGTATTTTTCAACATGCCTTTCATGTTGTATTCTGAGCAGCATGACGACATCCGATGTAGCTACCGCATGATCGATTTCTTCATACCTTCCTAAACTGTTTGTTCTGTCAAACCATTCAGGCGGACCCGAAAATACGACATTCGCTCCTAAACGGGTTAATGCTTCTGCATTCGATTTTGCAACCCGACTATGCCTCACATCACCGATTATCGCAATCTTCAGACCTTTGAAACTTTTAAACTCTTGTTTTATCGTCAATAAGTCCAGTAATGATTGGGTTGGGTGATTTCCGCAGCCATCCCCTGCATTGATTATTGGAATCCCGATCTTCTCATTCAATTCGTCAAAATAATTATCCTGTTCATGACGGATGATCAAGGCATTTACTCCTATTGCTTCTAACGTTCTAACAGTGTCATATAAGGTTTCGCCTTTTAACACGGATGATGTCCCCGCATCAAAAGGAATGACCTCAAGTCCCAGTTTTCTTTCAGCCATTTCAAAACTTGATTTTGTACGTGTGCTTGGTTCAAAGAAGAGATTGGCAACTGTGGTCTGCTGCTTTGGATTCCAGCTAGATCCGTTGGCAAAACCCTCTGCCTCATGTAAAATTCCTTCAATTTCAGTTAAAGACAATTCATTCATGGTCAATAATTTTTTCATCGATCCTGCTCCTTTCACATTTGTGATGCGGGGCATAAAAAACACCCCGCCATTAAGGACAGGGTGTAGGTCATAAAGATTGTGGGACACGGAATGGTTTACACCTTATCCCGTTCTCATTCATCTTTACAGCAACACCCTTTTAAGCCTCTCTGGACTTCTTTTAAAAGGTGATTTATTGTTTTGATGCAGTATCTTATTTTTAAAATATATCTCCGGATATTTTTTCACGGTCCGGAAGAATCAAGTTTAGAAGGATTCCGACGATGGCTGAAAGTGCCATTCCGGAAAGCGATACCGTTTCCGATAGTTGTACGAACGCTCCTCCGATTCCTAATACCAGGATGACCGAAGCTATCATCAGGTTTCTTTTCTTGTCAAAATCGACCTTATTATCAATCAGCATCCTTAATCCGCTTGATGCGATGATACCGAAGAGCAAGATGGAAATACCGCCCATCACGGCGCTAGGTATCGAGCTGATCACTGCTGAAATCTTACCGTTAAAGCCAAAGATGATTGCAGTTAATGCTGCCCCACCGATGATATACACACTGTACGCCTTCGTCATCGTCAGGACCCCAATATTTTCACCATATGATGTCAGCGGCGGCCCACCGATGAAGGAACCAATCATGATTCCTGCTCCATCTCCTAAAATCGAGCGATGCAAACCGGGCTTTTCCAAAAAGTTTCTGCCGACTACTTTGCTCAGTACCATTTGGTGACCAATATGTTCTGATAAAGTTACGATGGCGACGGGTACCATGATGGCAATGACCTCCCATGAGAAGGTCGGTGTATAGGTTACATATGGAAACATGAATTCAGGCATTTCCCACCATTGTGCAGACTTGATCGGTTCATAATCTATTATTCCTGCCACAGCCGAACAGGCGTAGCCCACTATGATTCCCATTAAAATCGGGATCAAGTTAATGAATCCTTTAAAGAACACGTTACAGATGATGGTCACCGCTAAAGTGATCAGCGCTATAACTATATATGTGACGCTGTATTTATCTTGTGGATCATACATTGCCATGTCCACGGCCGTTCCGGCAAGGCTTAATCCGATTACGATAATGACCGGACCTACCACAACCGGAGGAAGTATATTCATTAACCAGCGCAATCCGACTTTTTGGATAATCAATGCTACTATCCCATATATGAACCCTGCTGCAAAACAGCCGATCATGGCCGCCTCCGGACCACCTAATGCCTTTGCCGCGATAATCGGCGTAATGAAAGCGAAAGATGACCCGAGATAAGCTGGTATCTGACCTTTGGTTATCAATAAGTATGAGAGTGTGCCCAATCCGCTTGAAACCAGTGCTACCGCCGGGCTTAACCCTACCAAGAATGGCACCAGCACCGTTGCACCGAACATGGCGAACAAATGCTGGATGCTTAACGTAATCCATTGGCCAGCCTTTGGCACGTCCTCGACATCCAGTACGATGTCCCTTTTTGCTTCTTCCATTTCCGTATCCCCCTCATGAAAATTCCATCAAAACTGCAAAAACCCTCTTTGCAGTATACAAAGAGGGTTTCTCAGAAGGCGAATGCCTATGCATAGGCATAGCTCTCCCGATTGACTCCCCTTTGCCAGCCTCTCTGGACTGTCTTTAAAAGGGTGATATGAAATTTTCATGTTGTTTAGTTTTCTAATATAGTAACTTGATCTACTTCATCAACTTCTGTTAACGTAACTGTAATTTTTTCAGATTGGGAAGTCGGAACGTTTTTGCCGACGAAATCCGCGCGAATCGGCAATTCCCTATGTCCCCTATCCACTAATACGGCAAGCTGGATCTGCGAAGGTCTTCCCAAATCCACCAGAGCATCCATTGCCGCTCTAACGGTTCTGCCTGTGAAAAGAACATCATCCACCAGTATCACTTTCTTGTCGGTGATATTGACCGGAATGTCTGAACCTTTTACGATGGGTTCCCCATCATTGGTCTTTTTTGAAAGGTCATCGCGATAAAGTGTAATATCGAGTTCACCCAGTTCTATTTCCTTGCCTTCTATTTGATTGATGCGCTTTGCAAGTCGGTCAGCGAGGAAAATCCCGCGTGTACGTATCCCGATTAAGACGCAATTTTCAATACCCTTATTTTTCTCAATAATTTCATGGGCAATTCTCGTCAAGGCTCTGCTAATGGCCTTCTCATCAAGTACTATGGCTTTCTCAGTCAACACGTCGGCCACCCCGATTCCATTTTTCTGATAGGTCAATTTCAACAAAAAATCCCCATGCCAAGAAGGCATGGGGATTTTATCGCCATGGGCATAATTATCCCAATTTGCGCATCCGTTTCCTTCTCAGTCTCTCTGAACTGTGTTAAAGGTTCTTATTAAGTTGTTATTATAATATATCAGAAAAACGTATTTGTCAATCCTTACTTCTACGCAATTGATTAATTAGATTTTCAAACTCTTCAGGAATCGGAGCTTCGAATTCCATATACTCATTTGTACGAGGATGAATGAAACCTAGAAGACCGGCGTGCAATGCTTGTCCATCTAATTTCAAGGTCTTTTTCGGACCATATTTCGGATCACCCGCTAGCGGGAAGCCAATGTATTTCATGTGAACACGAATTTGATGTGTCCTTCCTGTTTCAAGCTGGCATTCCACCAAAGTGAAATCTTTGAAACGTTCGATGACCCGGAAATGCGTGACAGCATTTTTGGCATTCGAATCTGTGACAGTCATGCTTTGGCGATCTTTTTTATCGCGGCCGATCGGTGCATCGATCGTTCCGAAGTCATGAGGGATCACACCATGAACTACAGCTTGATACTTACGGGTAACCGTTTTGTCAACAAGCTGCTGTACCAGTTTTTCATGTGCCATATCATTTTTGGCTACCATCAATAGACCTGATGTATCTTTATCGATTCGATGGACGATTCCAGGCCGCATGACACCGTTGATTCCAGAAAGATCCTTACAGTGAGCCATCAATCCATTTACAAGCGTACCGGATACATGTCCAGGTGCCGGATGGACGACCATACCGCTCGGTTTATTAACCACAAGGACATCCGCATCTTCATAATAGATATCCAAATCCATTTCCTCTGCCACCGCATCCAATTCCTCAAGATCAGGAATCGTCACTTCGATTGTATCGCCAGGAACAGCTTTGTAATTCGTCTTTATCGCCGTGCCATTTACCAAAACATGATCATCCTTAATCCATTGCTGGACCTGAGTACGTGACCATTCCTCATTCAAAGTGGAAAGGGCCTTATCAATCCTAACTCCTTTTAGTGTTTCATCGATGCTGTATAACCTTTTATCCATTATCTTTCTCCTTAGCGTTTTTTTCTTCTAAAAACATATGAATCACGAGCAGTCCGACACCAATTGAAAGCGCAGCATCAGCAACATTAAATACCGGGAAACTGTAGCTGAAAATATAGGTATGGACGAAATCCACTACTTCCTGACGAACCACACGATCGATGAAATTACCAATCGCACCGCCTAGCATGAGAGCAAGTGCAGCTCCAAGCAAAATGCTTTCCTTCGCCATTTTCTGAATATAATAGACAAGTCCAATAATGACAGCGATGGTGATGATGTAGAAAAACCACATTTGACCTTGTAGAATTCCCCATGCTGCCCCACGATTACGATGCGAGGTGATATATAGAAGGTTTTCAATAATTTCAATGCTTTCTCCGTACTCCATTTTTTTCACAATCATCCATTTTGTCAGCTGATCGAGAGCTATGACCAAAAGGGCAATCAAATAATAAAACACATTTTTTCCCCCAAACTAATCAAATCTTCACTTTTGAATTGTAGCATAAACTAGAAATAATGACTAATCCGAAAAGCGGAAGTCAGCTGTCGGTACCTGAAGAATAATATTCCCTATGGAGGTTTTAGCTTTCATTCCCACAAAAAAGCCGGCCCTTCATAAAGGGACCGGCTTTCCTTTTTTGAATTATTGATTCACGTAATGCTCTTTGACGACTGTAGCACAACGCGGGCAAAGTGTCGGATGTTCTTCCACTTGACCTACTTCCTTCGAAACATTCCAGCAACGTTCACACGTTTCACCTTCTGCTTTTGTAACAAGGATTGCTATATCCTCAAGTTTAACCGCCTCTGCCGGGGCACTTGCCACATCGCCAGCGATTTCAAATTCGGATACGATGAATAGCTGTTCAAAGCTTTCCTTGATGCCATCAAGCAGATTCTTCGTTTCCTCATTAACATATACCATCACTTTAGCGTTCAGTGATTTTCCGATGACCTTCTGGTTACGGGCTTCTTCTAATGCTTTAAGTACATTATCACGGACATCCATGAACGCCGTCCATTTTTCTTCAATGACTTCAGCATCATCAATGGAAATTTCTTCAGGCATCAATGTCAACTGTACACTTTCTTCCGTTACACCCGGAATGAACGCCCATACTTCATCAGCTGTATGAGAGAGGATCGGTGACACCAATTTCGTTAAGCTGACCAATGATTCGTAAAGGACCGTTTGAATGGCCAAACGCTCTTTACCATTTGGTGCTTCACAATAAAGAATGTCTTTAGCATAATCAAGGTAGAACGAACTTAAATCCTGTGTACAGAAATTATTGACCATATTATAAATAGTAGCAAACTCATAATTTTCATAACTTAGCTTCGACTGTTTGATCAGTTTATTCAATTTTACCAGCATGTATCGATCGACTTCAGGCAATTCTTGAACTGACACTTTATCGGTTTTTGGATTGAATCCATCCAAGTTCCCTAGCAGGAAGCGGAATGTATTACGGATTTTACGATAAACTTCCGAAACTTGTTTTAAAATAGGATCGGAAACCCTGACATCCGATTGGTAATCCACCGAAGCTACCCAAAGGCGTAAGATATCTGCTCCAAGTTGGTTCATGACCTTGGATGGCAGTACAACGTTCCCAATCGACTTACTCATTTTACGGCCTTCGCCATCCAATGCGAACCCGTGGCTAAGTACACCTTTATATGGCGCTTTGCCTGTTACCGCAACACTTGTTGAAAGTGATGAGTTAAACCAGCCGCGATATTGATCGGAACCTTCTAAATAAAGGTCAGCTGGGCGCTGCAAGTCGTCTCTTTCTTCAAGCACCGCTTGATGGGAAGAACCGGAATCGAACCATACGTCCATGATATCCGTTTCTTTCGTGAAGATACCATTAGGGCTGCCTTCATGTGTATAGCCTTCAGGCAGAAGATCTTTCGCTTCACGCTCAAACCAGATGTTTGAGCCGTGTTCACGGAATAGGTTTGAAATATGGTCGATGGTTTCATCTGTAATGATCGGCTCGCCATTTTCTGCATAAAACACTGGAATTGGGACGCCCCAAGCGCGTTGGCGGGAAATACACCAATCCCCGCGGTCACGGACCATATTGAATAGGCGCGTTTCGCCCCAAGCCGGTACCCATTTGGTTTCTTCAATCGCTTCCAGAAGTTCACTGCGGAAGTCTTTGATTGACGCGAACCATTGTGCTGTTGCACGGAAGATTGTTGGCTTCTTCGTCCGCCAGTCATGTGGATAAGAGTGCGTAATGAACGTCAAGTTCAATAACGCGCCTGCTTCAGTTAATTTTTCGGTAATTGGTTTATTCGCTTGATCATAAAATAATCCGGCAAACTCCCCAGCCTCTTCCGTCATGACTCCTTTTTCATCTACAGGACAAAGTACGTCCAAGCCATATTTTTGCCCAATGATAAAGTCATCTTCACCATGGCCAGGCGCCGTATGAACACAACCCGTTCCAGCTTCAGTCGTTACGTGCTCACCTAACATCACTAAAGATTCGCGGTCATAAAGAGGATGTTTGGCAACAGCACGGTCCAACTCGCTACCTTTTACCGTTTTCAGGATAGACGGGTTTTCCCAGCCTAATGTTTCCGTTACCGATTCAAGCAGTGCCTCAGCAAGTAAGAATTTTTCATTTTCGACAGCCACTACTACGTAATTTAATTGCGGATGCAATGAGATACCAAGATTAGCCGGGATCGTCCATGGAGTTGTCGTCCAGATGATGATTTTGACGCCTTCATCGATTACACCTTTTCCATCTGTGACCTCAAAAGCAACATAGATTGACGCAGAGCGTTTATCTTGATATTCAATTTCAGCTTCGGCTAGCGCTGATTCACTTGATGGGGACCAGTAAACAGGTTTTTTCCCTTTATAAATGTAGCCTTTTTTCGCCATTTCACCGAATACCTTGATTTGCTGTGCTTCATATTCAGGCTTTAATGTGATATAAGGATTTTCCCAATCACCACGGACCCCTATTCTCTTAAACTGCTCACGTTGATTGTCAATCTGACCATAAGCATATTCTTCACAAAGCTTCCTGAATTCGGCAACGCTCATTTCTTTCCGTTTCACGCCTTTTTTCGTCAATGCCGTTTCGATTGGAAGCCCATGCGTATCCCAGCCAGGTACATACGGTGCTTGAAAACCGCTCATCGATTTAAATCGGACAATGAAATCCTTTAAAACCTTATTCATTGCATGGCCCATATGGATATCGCCGTTGGCATATGGAGGTCCATCATGCAAAATGAATAAAGGACGTCCTTCCGTTTGTTCTTGCACTTTTTTATAGATGTTCATTTCTTTCCATTTTTCTTGGATTTCCGGTTCACGTTTCGGTAAATTCCCCCGCATTGGAAATTCAGTTTTAGGCATCAATAAGGTATCTTTGTATTCCATCATAAAATCCTCCATCCGTCTTTTAAAAAAATTCATTCGAACCGATGACTTGATATCCGGCCAAAATAAAAAGCCCTCTCATCCCTAAAAAAGGGACGAGAAAGCTTTGCTTCCCGCGGTACCACCCTGGCTAGAAAGATCCACATAGTGAATCCAACCTCTCGAGCATTCGTAACGTGAATGAAACGCTTCATTTACTTACTGCATAAGCAGGTTCAACTCAGAACTCAAGGGTGATCTTCAATATCTTCGCTTATTCCGGGCTTTCACCATCCCCGGTTCGCTAAAAATAAGTGTGTGAAGAATTTACTTTCCCTGTCATCGTCTAATATCATAATGAATAGTATTGTTAAAAAATTATATGCGAAAAAAGTGTTCAAAGTCAAGGAATCGTTTAAATTTCCTCTTCCACTCTCTCATTTAATTCTATTTCAGTCGCATCCACTTCATAATCCAGAAGATGATCCCAATCGTCATTGTCCAGCAAATCCAGCTGTGCACCGACAAGCATTTTGAAACGCGTCCGGAATACTTTGGATTGCTTTTTCAAATCTTCAATATCCATCGCTATTTTCCTTGCTTTCACAAGTGACTCATTGACGATCCTGTCTGCATTTTTCTCTGCTTCCTTTATGATCAGTTTCGCTTCTTTTTGGGCATTGCGCCTTAATTCTTCGGCTGCTTCTTGAGCGACAATAATCGACTTGTTAAGTGTACCTTCAATTGTCGTAAAATGTCCCAAACGATCAAAAGTTTCGTTCAGTTTATCTTCAAGTTCTTTCTTCTCCCTCAAAATCAGTTCATAATCCTTAATGACCTGGTCGAGAAATTCATTTACTTCATCTTCATCATACCCTCGAAATACTTTGTTAAATTCCTTGTTATGTATATCTATCGGGGTTAAGGGCATTACGGCACCTCCAGAACGGTTTCTACTCTAGTATGTTAAAACTCTATATTCGACAATAAATTTATAAATCCTGCTTTTTATTGAATTATTTTTGTCTGCCTAACGAGATTCTCCACTTATCCTTCTTGGTTTTCCCATCGATTGAAGCTATTTTACATCTGCCAAAACCTCTGATGGAAAGTGTATCACCTTCACGGCATTCTTCCGAGACGTTTTCCGTTTGCTTGAAATTCACCTTTACTTTTCCTGACGTTATCAAGGCCTGCGTTTTTTGACGTGACATATTCAGGACGGAAGATATCACACTGTCAAGCCTAAGGGAACTGACTGTGGTTACTTGCTCTTCCCATTTTTCCTTAACTTGGACGATATTCTCGATCGGAAGCCGTTTAATGGAAACGGAAGCGTTACCTATTTTCTCCAGATTTCCTGTGAGATATGAATCCATCTCTTCGGCAGCTATAAAATGAATATGCTCCTCCGTCACTATTATATCACCAAATTTTTCACGTTTTACCCCTAGTGACATCAAGGTTCCAAGTATTTGCCTATGTTCAAGCGTAACAAACTTTTTTGGATAGGAGATATCGTATAAGGAGATATTGAAATCCGATGGTTCAGGAGAGTAATAATCAGGGTAAATGAGCACACGTTTTCGCTCTACGAAATCGCTCCCGCCATTGAATTGCAGTTTCGCATCCGGATCATTCCCAATTAAGGAAGTAAGGATTTCCTGCTGACGCGGATCAAGAAAATCAGATAGTTTCGGAGCGTAGGAATTTTTAACCTGATCAATCCAATTCATGGCCTGGTCAATGAAATCTTTTTCCTCCGGCCTGAAATGCTGATAAATACTCATGATTGAATAAATGCTCCTTAGTTATCAAATTAATGGTCGATCATGGATTAAACACGTTCTGCGTTGCTACTACACAGCGGAGAATCTTCCGACTGTGTAGTAAGATGCATGTCAGGTTAATTGTTGATCATCCTATCAAAGTCTGTAAGTAATAGATTCCATAACCGCTGGCAAAATTAAGAACCAGCAAGGCCACAAGAGGTGAAAGATCAATCATGCCAAGTGACGGAATGAACTTTCTGAACGGTTCTAAATACGGTTCGCAAATCTTTTCCAGAAATTGACCAATCGATGTCTCCCTTGCATTGGGGAACCATGACATCAATATGTAAACGATTAATGCCATTGAATAAATTTCAATTAAATAATATAAACCTTGAAGCACTAAACCCATTAACCATTACCACCTCGCTTCTTCGTACTCCTCTTCGGCGGCGAAGCCGGTAATATTACCGGAAACATCGACGTTGTCCGGGGTACATAAGAATATATCTGTTCCGATTTTTTGGATATCCCCGCTGATTGCATAGACAGTCCCACTTAGAAAATCGATGATTCGCTTTCCTTGGTCATGCTGGATTCGTTGAAGGTTCACGACTACAGCGCGCCTGTTTTTTAAATGGTCAGCTACCTCCTGGGCTTCTGCATAAGCACGAGGCTCCAATAATACTACTTTAGAAGATTTCTGTACGCTTTGCAAACTTACGATATTCTGATTGCTATTATTCCCTCCAGAAGCGGACTGCTGCTGTTTAGCTGACTTCACGACTTTTGGTTCAGCCTCCTCTTCTTCGATCACTTCTTCCCTGTACTCATACTCATCATCCAGCGCGAAATAAGATTTAAATTTTGATACGAACGACATCTATAGCGTACCTCCTTAAAATTATTCGCCTACAAGTGCTGTACCAATCCTGATCATTGTAGCGCCTTCCTCAATGGCTATCATGAAATCATTGGACATACCCATGGACAATTCAGTGCAGGGGGCATGCTTCAACTCTAAATTTTGTATTTCAACCTGGATGCCTTTCAGTTTCCGGAAGCATTCCCGCAAGACCTGTTCATCATCGGTCAATGGCGCCATCGTCATCAATCCTGCAACATTCACCTTATCAAAATCAGATAACCCTTTTATGAAATCCATTGTCGCCTCAGGATTCAAACCATGTTTTGATTCCTCACCAGATACATTCACCTGCACTAAACAGTTTATCGGCTCTTTTGCGCGTTTCTGAATTTCTTCTGCCAAAGAAATGCGATCCAAAGAATGGATATACGAAATTTTATCGATGACATTCTTTACTTTGCGTGTTTGCATGGAACCAATATAATGCCAGTTGGGCTTGTCCTTCAGCACTTCATATTTAGTCAAAAGCCCTTCGTCACGGTTTTCACCCAAATCAAGTATTCCCGCTTCCAATGCTTCATTCGCTCTCTCGACCGAAACATATTTCGTCACTGCGATCAACTTTATCGCTTCACGGTCCCTTCCGCTATTTTCACATGCTCTATTTATTTTTTCTTCGATGTTTTTTAAATTGTCCACTACTTTCACTGTTACTCTAAATCCTCCTTCCAACCGATAAAGCTCATCAATCTGCCTGTCTTCCCGTTATCACGGCGATGTGAAAAAAACAATTCATGATCACAGCTTGTACAGTATGATGTTACGTCGATCTGGCTTTTTGGAATTCCTGATTTTTGAAGAATCAATGCATTAAGTTGCTTAAGGTCTAATTGATATTGTCCTTCACTGATTAAATTATAGGGCTTTTCGTCAATATCTACCAGCAAATTCTGCACTAAATCCATGACATAATCATCAACTACATAGCACTTCGAACAAATCGACGGTCCAATAACAGCAAATATCTCACTTGCTTTTATACCCTCACTCAGCCATGCCTCAACCATTTTTCGTGCAATTCCATTAACGGTACCTTTCCAGCCAGCATGTGCCACCCCAATCATACCATGTGCCGGAGCAATAAAATATAAGGGCACGCAGTCTGCATAGCAAAGGGTCAATAAAGCGTTTTGGTCCTTCGTAAAGAAGCCGTCAGTCGCTTTAAAGGCTGAATCATAATCCGTAGCACCTCTCCCGCCATCACGGCTGGTGACTTGCTGGATTTTCGTTTCATGTGTCTGCTCGGCGCCTATCCATACATTAAGCGGAAACTTCAGCGTATCGGCTAAAATCCTACGGTTTCCCTGGACATCTTCAAGTTTATCACCGACATGAAAACCGGTATTCAATGTTTGAAAATCACCTGTACTGACTCCCCCATTTTTTGTGGTGAAGCCCGCTACGAGCTGGAGATTTTTTTGTCTCCAGCTGTCAATGAGCATATATTGATCTTTTATTAAAACAAATGGCTCTTTCATGCTATAAACCTCTTTATTTTTAGTCTAGTGTATCATATATTTGCGCCATGCACCTTTAAAACCGTTCATCTTTCAGTTCTGCTTGAAATACCGTCTGATGTTCAACAAGAATGACATCTGCACCGATTTTTTTTATTTTACGCCATGGAATCACAATATCCTGTTCCCTGCCAAAAAAACCCATTAACCTGGTTCCATTTGAAACGATGATCGCCTCTATTTTCCCCGTGGCCGTATTGATTTCAAGATCTGACATATTACCTAATTTCTTACCATCCGCTATATTGACGATATCCTTAATTTGAAATTCGGAAATCCTGGTCACATCACTCAGCTCCTCAAAATTTCATCATAGATGAAGGTCCTATTCCTATGTATATGACATGATGCGCTCAAGGATGAAGAATACGATAAATAAACGTCCATTCTATTCACGATACCTTCCGGAAGGGATTTTCCACAAAATAAAAAAGCCGCTATGGATAAGCAGCTGCTTAGCGGGTATCGACATTTCTGCCCTACCCGCTTCAGCTAACTACTTCTCATGCTCAGCTTCTACTGTTGGATATTTTTATTCATTTGCTTGATTGCGGCTTTTTCCAATCGGGAGACCTGTGCTTGTGAAATGCCGATTTCCTCGGCTACCTCCATTTGCGTTTTCCCTTGGAAAAACCGTTTGCGAAGGATCATTTTTTCCCGGTCATTCAACCGTCTCATGCCTTCGTTTATAGCTATTTCATCAATCCAGGTACTATCTTTATTTTTTTCATCACTCAGTTGGTCGAGTACATAAATCGGATCCCCGCCATCATTATAAATCGGTTCAAAAAGTGAAACTGGATCTTGTATAGCATCTAGTGCAAAAACAATTTCTTCATGAGGTACTTCCAACACCTTGGCGATTTCTTCAGCCGTCGGCTCACGAAGGGTCTGGCTTATGAGCTTCTCTTTTACCTGCAAAGCTTTGTAAGCGATGTCTCTTAAAGAACGGGATACCCGAATCGGATTATTGTCACGAAGATATCTTCTGATTTCTCCAATAATCATCGGTACAGCATACGTTGAAAACTTAACATTTTGACCTAGGTCAAAGTTATCTATCGACTTCATTAACCCTATACAGCCTACCTGAAATAGATCATCTACATACTCTCCCCGATTGTTAAAGCGTTGAATGACGCTTAGAACGAGTCGAAGATTCCCGTTTACCAGTTTCTCTCTTGCTGAAATATCGCCATCTTGCAGTTCTTTAAAGAGTTTTCTCATTTCTTCATTCTTTAAAACCGGTAATTTTGATGTATCCACACCGCAGATTTCAACCTTATTACGAGACAAAATTATTCCCTCCTCACAGGAGCGCTGTACAAAAAACAGTATCTCCGTGGGAGGAAAAAATATGCACATGGCTAGAACAGAAAATCCCCATTATTTTTCATTATAGCTACCAAAGTATTGATTTGATTGACATTTAAGCACATTATTTTTTTACACCATTTTATTAAATTCTTTTCGAAGCCTCTTAATAATCCTTTTTTCCAAACGCGAAATGTAAGATTGGGAAATCCCCAGCATGTCGGCAACGTCCTTTTGGGTTTTTTCTTCTCCGCCTGCAAGTCCAAAACGGAGTTCCATTATCTGTTTTTCACGTTCGGATAACTGTGTAAGTGCTTTTGTCAGCAGCTTACGGTCAACGTTTGCCTCAAGGTCCTTCGTGATAATATCATCGTCCGTTCCAAGTACATCGGATAACAGTAGTTCATTTCCATCCCAATCAATATTCAGAGGTTCATCAAAAGAAACTTCAGAACGGATTTTGTTATTTCTGCGCAAATACATTAATATTTCATTCTCGATGCATCTCGAAGCATATGTAGCCAGTTTTATTTTCTTCTCAGGATTGAATGTATTCACAGCTTTGATTAAACCTATGGTACCAATGCTGATTAAATCTTCAATATTGATGCCAGTATTTTCGAATTTCCTGGCAATATAAACCACAAGCCTTAAATTACGTTCAATCAAGATCGATCGTGCAGCTTCATCACCATTGGGTAATTTATTGATCAGTATTGCCTCTTCTTCCTTTGAAAGGGGAGGCGGCAGTGCCTCACTCCCTCCAATATAAAATATTTCGTCCGTTTTCAATCCGAGCTTGAACAATAGTTTGTACCAAAAATAAGTGAGCCGAAGAATGAATTTCTTCAAAATAATTCTCCCTTCTAATAAACGGATTATGGGTCAAATTTTAGAGTGAATCGATGGTTCAGGAGGCATTTTGCACCGGTATCCCGGTTAACATTTTCGGGTGAACGATAGATTGATAGCTATTGTCGGGAGAGAGTTGCTGAAAGGTAAACGAAACGAGACCCTGCTTGACATGAAATTCTTTTTCTCCTTGAATGATTTTGATGTAATCCGGTTTGATTGCGGTTAACAGCTGATGTTCATGACCCACGACTTTATAAGGGATGACACGCATTCTTCCTGTCCATGAGTATTCGGGCTGCACTTCCTGACTAATGAGGTTATCAGGGTTTTTAAAGAGCTCCAGCATATCGTCCGGGATTCCTGCTTCCCCGCCTGAAAGAGAGATGATCATGACTGGGGAACGTGTAATCGGGTCATATAGTTGATTGCCGCTATCCACCAATCCATGAAATTTTCCTTCAAAGTCAGAAATTTTAACCGAGACCGAAACCATTTGTTCATGTGTAAGCTTTGTCATCTCCATTCCTTCAAGTGTTCGCTTGGAAAATTGCCATGCGAGCGGGAACCCGATCATTACGAATATCCAGCTGACAGGGTCGCCAAAACGGTTGATTCCTGCATATTGACCAGGGTCCTTGGACACGACTTGGAATTCAAATAGGTAATGAAGTCCCAGAAGGATTCCCCCCGATAAAAACGTCACGAAATATAAAGTGGCCACCGATTTCATGAAAAGTTTTAACCTATTGAACCCAAAGGTTGCCAGCACCATGACCAGGGATACTAAAATCTTCATGTACACTCGGTCGGCAATTGCATAAAAAGGAGTGAATGCCAATACGATAATGACGGAACCAATCAGCCCGCCAATGCATACCCGCCAAAGAGCTACCCTTCGTTTGAGAATGATTGCGGTCCAATATAAAAGGAGGCAGTCAAATAACCAATTCAACAACCAGATCACATCTAAATATAAAGTCAAACACCCTCCCCTCCTTTTATGAACTAACCTTCCACTAGCAAAAAGTATAGCGTACCTGCCCTTAGAAAGTGTGTCACTTTTTGTACTGAAAACTTAAGAGTTTTTCAGTCATTTTTACCCTTTTTGTAGAAAAACAACTATTGATATTTTCAATACTGTCTTAGAGACTATCCTGCTCCCTTTTACTTCTGTCGATTTATGTTATAAAAGTTTAATAATTTATAGTTCTCTCATCTTTTTGGATGCCTTCTGTCAAGGCAATCCGTCAGATACCGCTCAGGGACATTCAGACAAGATCAAGGATGCTATTATGAAGATTTCGTTGAAGCACTTCGGTCCGGGTGATAAAGCTGAAGAGTGCCCCATTATTATAAGGTCATTGGACACTAATGCTGTTAAGGAATTCATTGATTAACGACAAAAAACCGTCCCCATACGGGGACGGCAAGTGACGTCGGTATTACCGGCGTCTATTACGGTTACGGAGGAAGGTTGGAATGTCCAAGGCCTCGTCACCTTGATTGGCATTACGTGAAGGCTGTTCATTGACTTCTTCCCTCTTCACTTCACGCTTCACGTTTGGCTGTGGCGTTTGTTGTGTCTGAGGTCTAGATTGCTGCTGTTGTCCGAGTGTTGGACGTCCAGTAGGCCTTATTGAAGCTTCAACCTCGTTAAAGCCTGTTGCAATTACCGTAACGACGATTTCATCTTTTAAGTTTTCATTGATAACCGAACCAAAAATCATGTTTACGTCTTGATCGGATGCAGTAGCCACGATATCGGCCGCTTCCTGGACTTCAAATAGACTTAAGTTCGTACCACCGGTAATATTCATCAGTACGCCTTGGGCACCATCAATCGATGTTTCAAGCAACGGACTGGAAATGGCTTTTTTCGCCGCTTCCGCCGCACGGTTTTCCCCTGAGGAAATCCCGATTCCCATAAGTGCGGAACCTTTGTTGGACATGATGGTCTTCACATCGGCAAAGTCCAAGTTAATAAGACCTGGAACAGCAATTAGATCTGAAATCCCTTGTACACCTTGACGAAGTACATTATCGGCTTCACGGAATGCTTCAAGCATTGGCGTGCTTTTATCGACGATTTCAAGGAGGCGGTCGTTCGGAATGACGATCAGTGTGTCAACCGATTCCTTCATGGATGAAATGCCGCCTTGTGCCTGTGTTGCACGTTTTCGGCCTTCGAAGGTAAATGGACGCGTAACTACACCCACTGTAAGTGCCCCTAGATCTTTAGCAATGCCAGCTATGACAGGAGCAGCCCCCGTTCCTGTACCGCCGCCCATTCCAGCCGTTACGAATACCATATCGGCACCTTTAAGCGCTTCTTCTATCTGCTCTTTGCTTTCTTCTGCAGCTTTTTTTCCCACCTCGGGATTGGCACCCGCACCCAAACCGCGTGTAAGCTTCCCGCCGATTTGCATTTTGATTTCTGCTTTTGATAGATTAAGAGCCTGTGCGTCGGTATTGACAGAAATAAACTCAACACCCTGTACACCATGCTCGATCATTCTGTTTACCGCATTGTTTCCGCCGCCGCCAACACCTATTACTTTTATCGTTGCTAATTGTTCTAGATTAGAATCAAACTCCAACATGACAATCCTCCTATTTTGACGAAATTCCCGATTCTTAATGATTGTTATTCAAAAAAGTAACCTAGGATTTTTTTGAATTTAGATTCACCTTTTTCACCTTGTTTTTTAGCCGTGTTCTCTTTGTTTTTCTGAGAAACCTTCTGGCTGCGCTGGTCATTATCTTCTTGTGCTTGTCCAGCTGCTACAGGAGTTTTATTAGCGGTGTTTTTTTGCATTCTCTCTTTCTTGCATGCGTGTTTAATCAAACCAACAGCTGTCGTGTATTGAGGTTCCCTGACACCGATGTAATTCGGTTCAGCTGTCCTTACGCGGTTTTGGAACACATATTGAGCCAGCTCCAGGACTCCCGGCATCTTGACGACGCCCCCGGTCAACACGAAACCACCCGGTATATCCTGGAAGCCAAGTCTCTTCAAATCATCTTGAATCAACTCGAATATTTCGGTCACCCGCGCTTCAATGATATCCGAAAGCATTAACTGGTTGCAGGTCTGCTGCTGATCGCTGCCGATGATCGGTATTTGGAATACTTCATCTTCAGACGCGTCATCATAAAAGGCATGTCCATGCTTCACTTTTATTTTCTCAGCTTCTTCCATCGTTGTCCTTAGAACGATGGAAAGATCCTTCGTAAGTGTTTCCCCGCCTATAGGTATCACAGACGTATATTGTAAATAGCCTTGTTCGAAAATTGCCAGAGTCGTGGAACCTCCGCCAATATCGACAAGTGCCACACCAAGTTCCTTTTCATCCTTGGATAGAACAAGGGAACCTGCGGCTAAGGGCTGAAGGGCGATATCGGTTATTTCTAACCCTGCCCTTTCCACACAGCGCAGCGTATTATGTAAAATTGTCCGAAGACCTGTGATTAAAATCCCTCTCATTTCCAACCGGACACCTATCATGCCCCTTGGATCACTGATTTCATCAAGTTCATCAACTTTGTAATGGATCGGCACCACGTCGATGATTTCCCTGTCGGATGGTATCGTTATTAACTCCGCCGCTTCCCTGACACGGAAAACGTCATGCTCGGTAATCTCTTTATTGTCACTGGATACCGCTACTACCCCATGACACGGCTGAAGCGTCACATGATTTCCGCTTATGCCGACGATTACCTTTTTTATCTCCATCCCTATCATCCGTTCTGCTTGCTCTATAGCCTTTTGAATGGATTGGACGGTTTCATCTATGCCGACGATCGAACCCTTTTTGAGCCCCTCTGATTTAACATTTCCCACACCGATTATATTTAATGTGTCATTGACCATTTCCCCAATGATAACTTTTACACTGGATGTACCGATGTCAAGACTTACGTATATTTCGTTGCTGTTCATTCCATGGCACCTCCTTCAGTTTTATACATGTATTAGTAGAATAACATTTTTATATCGAAGACTTATACATTATAGAATGACAGAACTGATTACAACAACTCGCGAATTTCATAATAAGCGGTTCATTTTTGTATTTCCCGAACAAAACTCGTAGATTTCTCTCTTTACGGTGCTTATCGTTCGCTTCTTTAACGAAACTGATATCCTTAATAAACTAGATACTGCCATAAACTATTCGTCATTTATAACTTAATTCCCTTTAAAATTATCGATTTTTTTTCTGTTTTTCCGGGAAATGGACCATTTTTCAATTAGGATCCTTCTAATCAGGGCAATATTTTGAAACAGCCTTACGCCGAACACAAAGATTGCGGCTAAATATAAGTCTACACCAAGATGTACACCTAGAAAAGCCAAACCTGCGGCTAAAACAATATTAAAGAAGAATCCTGTTACAAAAACAACTTCATCATAAAGATTTTGCAGATGAGCCCGTATGCCCCCAAATAAGGTATCAAAAGCAGCAAGCACGGCAATGGAGAGGTAATTCGAATATTCATGGGGAATATCAAAATCCACCAAAAAACCAAGGGTGATCCCAATCAATAGCCCAAAAACGGGAAGCCACATTACGATTCCCCCCCATCCATAATGGGTTCCATGTGTTTTACATTAATAGCATTTTGGTAGGCCGGCAATGTCAATTCACCGGAAGGCAGCTTAATCTGCACTTCAAAATTATCTATAAAGAAATCATCCATAAGTTCGGAACCTTCTATGCGCTGCTTCAGTTTCTTTGGATTAACGGTTATTGCCTGCAGTTCGACCGGGTAATGAACAAGAGGGTATCCGTCCATTTTCGGCTGCCCATTAATATCACGAATAACCGATGTTGATATATACCTTTGTCCTGAAATGGAAATTTCGTCAGCACCATACCTATACATTTCATTAATGAGCCGAATGATCAATACCGGTGAAATGTACTCGACCTTCTCACCAAGAAGGATATCCGCTTTGATAGGCTGTATAGATACGATGACCCCATTGCCTTTTATTTCGGTCAAACCTGCGTCAGTCTTTAATTCGGTCAGCGTGTCACGCAATACTTCTTCTTTACTCTCATTTTTCTTTGTTTCATAGGATGCTATTTTTCCCTCAAGCTTACTGATACCCTCTATTAACTCCGCCTGGGTCTGCTGTTCTTTCAATAAATCATTTTTCAGCTCCCACATATCCCTTGTATCGGAAACGACAGGCTGATTCACCAAATTGAATTGAATAGCGAGCATGAAGCCAGCAATCAACGTAACCAAACTAAAAGAAAGCTTTTTTTTCATTCCAATTTCTCACCAATCTTTCATCGAATCCGGCGGTCTGATCACCCTCCAATAATTGGATCAAAAATGATATTCTTTTGCTTTTCCACTGTAAAGATAATATTCTCATTAACCAGCTGTTCCTTGATGCCACCGGGCAGGTCCAGTGAAGCACCCAGGACATCCGGGTCCCCGATCGCAGAAATGATGAAGGGAGCAGGATGCTGATGGCCATCGATTGTAATCACAGGCCCATTACAGATTATGTATGAATCATGATTTAACCTTTGACCGTTAATCGCAACAGCCTCTGCACCCGATATGTATAGTTCATTGACGACCTTGAAGACATGCTGTTCATGGACGAGGTAGTTATTAACATTGGCTTCCGAATCCATATCCGTACCATCTTCAAGCGTCACCTGAAGGCCTGAGCCTTTCACTTTCACTTTTCCGAGAAACATCCGGTATTTTTCCGTATCCTTTGCCAAATTGAAAAAAAGCTGTTTTTCCTGCGCTAAGTCCTTTTCTATTTGGGATACATTTTCCTGCTTCTGAAGGAGTTCCTTCTGAAGTTCCCGGTTCTGTTTCTCTTGTTCGATCAGCTGCTGCCTGAGCTCATATTCCTGGTCCCAGGCTTTATCCTTCCCTGCACCTTCACCATCTTTGGTCAGATTGTAAGAGAAGGCAATCATGAATCCGAGAACCACGCAAACCAGGGGTAAAACCACCCGTTTGCCATTAATTTTCCTCATTGGTGTCTTCCTTTTGTTCAGCGTCTTCATATGCTTTAAAATAAGAACCCACTTCCAGATCGATGACTCCCTTAACGTCTGGATCCAACTGGCTGACTATCGATGGATAGTGAATCATTTTCTCATATAAAGTACGGCTTGTGGCACTTACTTCAAACCCATCGTTCATAAACATGACGATATGGTAGTCATCGGTTTTGGTTGGAGCGTAATGAATTTCTGAAATGGCATTCTGAATCTCGACAGGAAGCTTGTCCAGCTCTTCTAAAAGCAACTTTAATGGTTTACCCTCTTTGAAACCAATTAAAACAGGGGCAAATACTGGAATTTCGCCTGTTGCTAACTCCTCTAAAACGGACCCGTTTTCCAAAATCGGTGCAAACTTCCCATTATTGGACAGATATGCCATCCTGTTATGTTCCGAAACCGTAATTTTAATGGAATTAGGAAATACCGGTGTCACCTTAACGCTTTTTATTTCTTGATTTTTTTTGATATTGGCTGCTGCTTCCCCTGTATCAACCTTCCAGATGCTTCGATCCTTCTTCACCTTACTCAATTTAATGATCTGTTTGGAAGTAATATAACGATTCCCCTCTACCTGCACTGATTTCACATAGCTCAACGGGGATAAGAAATATAGCACACAAGCAACCAGAATGAAGAAAAGGGAAAGCAAAAGAATAAGTCGCCTGTTTGCTTTGCTTTTTCTTAATTGTTTTAATTTCGGGATGCGGTCCTCAATGGAAACGATTTTCCCCTTTTCCATCCCCTTCACCTCTTCCTGAAAAAATGGATGGTTCTTGAAAGTGCGAAATCAAGACAAACTCAATATTTGGTTATTAACAAACTTTAAAAGGTAACACATTATATCACAATATTTGGATATAATGAATCCTATTATTTTCTGCCGATAATTTCCACTTCTGTTTCCATTTCAATTTCAAATTTATCATACACAGTATCCTTCACATGCTGTATCAAGGCTTGAACATCCGCTGCACTTCCATTACCTGTGTTAACGATAAAGTTCCCGTGCATTGGTGAAATCTGGGCACCGCCAATAGAATGACCCTTCAGGCCTGCATTTTCGACCAATTTACCAGCATGATGCGGAAGTGGATTCCTAAATATGCTCCCGGCACATGGAAGATTATACGGCTGGGTTTCTTTACGATAATTCTTGTTATTCTGCATTCTTTCAACGATTTCGATTTTATCGCCCTCTGTCAATTGAAAAATTGCTTCCAGTACGATACCGGGTCTTTTCTTCTGAAGCAGAGAAGTTCGATAAGAAAAATCCATTTCTTCCTTCGAAAGCCAAGCCAACGTTCCATCTTCGAAAAGAACATATGCCGCCTTGAGAATTTCACTCATATCGGAACCGTGTGCCCCAGCGTTCATATAGACGGCTCCGCCGACGGAACCGGGAATCCCACTCGCAAATTCCAATCCTGCATACCCTTTTTTACTGATTTGCACGGACAGGCTGACAAGTGATACCCCAGCTCCTGCTTTTATCTCCGTCCCATTCATCTCGAGATGATCAAGTCCTTTACCCAATTTAAGTACGGCACCTTCAATTCCGCCATCACTGACAAGTAGGTTCGAGCCCCTGCCGACCACCCTCCATGGCATTCCATGCTCTTTGATGACCTGCATCGTTTTTTCTATATTTTCTATGGATGACGGCACGATGAATAAATCGGCCGGCCCCCCAATTTTCATAGTTGTATGATTCGCAAGCGGTTCCTGTTCAAGAACTTTGCCGATTTTCATTTCAGTTAATTGCTTTATCACATTATCCATGATAAACCTCCTTGTTGTTCCAAAAATTCCAAGTTATAATTTTCATTTCCTCTTCCATGAGGTCACTTATATTACAAGATTAATAACGCTTTTTAGCAGAAAAATGAACAGAAGCAAGCCCCAGTACGGCCTAACCCTCTTATACTATAGTCTAAACAAAGCCTTATTGCCAATATTTATTGTGGATTCCACAACATTCATACATGGTAATATTTAAGCGGCATTTCATTTATTTCTAAATTTCGGCAAGGTACCTTCCAAAATCGTTTTCCTGCAAGGGTTTTCAACTAAAAAAAGGAAGCCCTGCGTTTATAACAGGACTTCCCTTTTGCCAAACCATATATTTTATTTATTTCAGAACCTTGAATAACGGCTAATATTCAGGAGCACCCCTATCGCCATCAACATGAGCGTCAGTGATGAACCGCCATAACTCAAGAGGGGCAAGGTGATACCCGTAACTGGCATCAGTCCCGTTACCACCCCTATATTGATCATCACTTGAATGGCGACCATCGCAATGATTCCCACCGCCACAAGGCTCCCATATAAATCAGGTGCACCAAGTGCGATCCGAATGCCCCGCCAAAGCATGAGCGCAAATAATAAAATGACGAGAGAGCCCCCGATGAAGCCTAGTTCCTCGGAAAGTATGGCAAAAATGAAATCAGTCTGCGGTTCTGGTAAATAGAAAAACTTTTGACGGCTTTGCCCGAGTCCCAGTCCGAACAATCCCCCTGGCCCGATTGCATAAAACGATTGAATCATTTGAAATCCACTGCCCAAAGGGTCTTCCCAAGGATCCAGAAAAGACGTGATCCTTTTTATCCGGTATGGCGCTGACAAAATCAGACCGATAAAACCTGCTACCCCGATAAGGCCCAAGCCGACAAAATGACTGATTTTTGCCCCGGAAATAAAAATCATGACGATGCACGTTCCCACCATTACCGTTCCCGTTCCAAGGTCCGGCTGTAACATGATCAAACCAAATGCCAAAAACACTAAACCCAAAGATGGAAGCATCCCTTTTTTAAAGGAGGTGATCAGCTTTTGCCGTTCTGATAAAAATTTAGCTAAAAAAGCGATCATCGCCAGCTTCATGAACTCAGAGGGCTGGACCGAAAAGGCACCTACACCTATCCAGCTCCTGGAACCATTTCTCGCCATCCCTATACCTGGTACAAGCACAGCCAGTAACATAATGAAACATATGATGATAAGGATCTTGGCCCAGGTCCGCCACGTCCAGTAATCCACATTCATGATGAAAAACATGGCTATGACACCAACGCAGGCAAACAGCAACTGCCTTTTAGCAAAATAAAACGAATCATCAAATTTATATGTTGCCCATATGGCACTCGCGCTGTAAACCATGATTAATCCAACAGTCAAAAGACTTAAGGTGACGATAATGAGAATGAGATCAGGATTCGATTTTTTTAATGGCACGGACATCCACCTCTAGGAAGTTTTTCGAGCCTGCGAATATAAACATCAATGCTGATTGCTTGTCAGCACTTTAGTCAAAAAAAAAGCGATAACGGCTCATTATCGCTTCTTTCCTTGGTGTCAACGTAGAAGCAGGTTCACTTCTCTCTGCGAAAGCTCTTACTTAAGTTTATGCACGGCCTCCATAAACATGTCTCCTCTTTGCTCAAAAGTTTTATATTGATCCCAGCTCGCACAAGCTGGGGAGAGAAGAATGCAGTCGCCTTCATTTGAAAATTCAAATGCAGCCGGCACGGCCTTTTCTACATTATCGACACGTTTTATATTCGCTATTCCTATTTCTTTGGCTACCCGTTCAATTTTTTCTGCCGTTTCACCAAAAGTTATCACGGCTTTGACATTTTTCATCGCCGGTTTCAACTCATCGAATTCATTTCCGCGATCCAAACCGCCTGCCAATAAGATGACAGGTTCCGTAAAGGATGTTAGCGCTTTGGATGCTGCAAGAATGTTCGTCGCTTTCGAATCATTATAAAATTTACGGTTATTGATCGTTGCCACAAACTGCAGACGGTGCTCCACACCATAAAATGTTTTCAGTACAGTCTGAATGGCTTCATTAGCTACACCCTTCAGTTTGGCTGACGAGATGGCCGCGAGTACATTTTCCAAATTATGCTTCCCAGGAAGGGCTATCTCTGAAACTTCAATGATTTTTTCTCCTCGGAAACAGGCGGCACCATCTTCCACATAGGCACCATTCTCATGTTTCACTTCAGCTGAAAAAGGAACAAGTTCAGCCTTGGTCTTTTTCGCCATGGATATAACAAGATCTTGATCTGCATTATAAATCATGAAATCCGAGGCTATTTGATTTTTCGTAATGGCAGCTTTTGCTTCGACATATTCCTGTTTGGAACTGTGATAATCCAAATGTGCATCATACAAATTTGTCACGATTGAGATTTCAGGACGAAATTCGTCTATTCCCATTAACTGAAACGACGACAATTCAATGACGATCGAGTCATCGGCCTTCGCTTTTTCAGCAACACCGGAAGCCACTGTCCCAATATTACCGGCAATCAGCGGGGATTTTTCACCGGTCTTCAACATTTCGTATATCAATGTGGTCGTGGTAGTTTTCCCATTTGTACCAGTGATTCCTATGAAAGGTGCCTCACTTATCTGATAGGCCAGTTCAACTTCCGTGATAACAGGAATCCCTTTTTCCAATGCCCCTTTTATAATAGGGTTCCGATAGGGGATTCCGGGGTTTTTCACGATCAGCTCGAAACCTTCATCAAGAAGCTCGATCGGATGACTGCCGCAGATGACTTTGATTCCCTGTTCAAGAAGTCCTTGAGCCTCAGGATTTTCCGATAATGGCTTCATGTCATTAACCGTCACGAACGCACCTAATTTATGTAGAAGCGAAGCTGCCATCACTCCGCTTTTTGCCAAACCCAATACTAATATCTTTTTCTCTGAATACTTTGCAGTCTCTTTCAATTATATCCACACCTCTAAATAGATTCCGAGTACCGCACACAGCAGCCCCACTGTCCAGAAAGTCACGACGACGCGCCATTCCGACCAGCCTGAAAGCTCATAATGGTGGTGAAGCGGACTCATTTTAAAAATACGTTTACCAGTCGTTTTAAAAGACCCTACCTGCAGGATGACCGAGAGCGTCTCAATGACGAAGACACCGCCAATGATTACCAGGAGGATTTCAAGCTTCGTTAACAAAGCGATGGTTGCGATCGCTCCTCCAAGGGCCAAGGAACCGGTATCCCCCATGAAAACCTTTGCTGGATGTGCATTGAATACCAAAAATCCAAGTACTGCACCGACAACCGCCACCGAAAAAATGGCGACATCATATTGTGACTGACTCCATGCCAAAATGGCAAAAGCACCAAAGGCAATGGCTGATGTTCCTGAGACAAGTCCATCAAGCCCATCCGTCAAATTGACGGCATTCGAAAAACCTACAAGCCAAAAAATAACGATAAACAGATAAAACCAGCCAAAATCAAAAGAAAAGTCAGTGCCTGGAATCGTCAATTCAGGATTAAAACGGTCTGTCTGCTTAAAGACGAAATAAAAGATGACCGAAATCACAATTTGTCCAAGCAGTTTTTGCTTGGAAGTCAATCCTAGGTTACGCTTCATGACCACTTTGATGAAATCATCCAGGAAACCTAATAAACCAAAACCTAAAGTAACGAATAATAATAAATACGTTTCGGTTGAAGGTGCCGAAAATTTCAAAGTCATGATTAGTGTAGCGATGGTAACGGATAATAATATGACCAAACCGCCCATGGTGGGTGTTCCCGTTTTCTTCAGATGCGATTGTGGGCCTTCTTCCCTGATACTTTGCCCGAATTTCAATCTTCTTAAAAACGGGATGAAAATCGGCGAAAGAAGAACGGTTACTAAAAACGCCACCAAAATCGTATAAAAAATCACTTGTTCCAACATTCCTTACTCCCTCATTCCTAACACAATTCAAATATAAAATTCTGCTTGATGTCTTTTCTTATTTGCTGCAGGGCAATTTCAGCTTCGGTTCAAACTGAACCCAAACGACTTTGAATCGCCTTTTCCGCTTCTTCACGGTCATCGAAGTGAAGCACTTCGTCACCGACCAATTGATAGGTTTCATGACCTTTTCCAGCTATTAATATAACATCGCCCTCTTCCGCCTTGGAAACAGCGTAAGCTATCGCCTGCCTGCGGTCTTCGATAACCGTATATTCTTTGCCTGCTACACCAGCTTCCATGTCCCGCAGGATCTGGGCAGCATCTTCACTGCGCGGATTATCCGAAGTGAAGATCGGGTCAGTCGCCAAGCTGCAAGCAATTTCGGCCATGATGGGGCGCTTTGTCTTGTCTCGGTCCCCGCCGCAGCCCACTATCACAAAGATTTTCTTTCTAGCAAACTCACCAACAGTCTTGAGAACATTTTCTAAACTGTCCGGAGTATGTGCATAGTCAACAATGACCGGAAAGTCCTGATTTGCTGCAATGAGCTCAAAACGGCCTGCAACACCTTTTATTTCCTCGATGGATCTAATTGTCTCATCCAGATCGTTACCGGCGCACAGAGCGGCAGAGATGGCAGAGAGTACATTATAAACACTGAATTTACCAATTAGCTTCAGCTGAATGTAACGCTCTTCTTTACCAGCTGTCAAGGTGAAAGATGTGCCATTTGCATCAATTTTTATATCCGTGGCCCTGATATCTGCTTCTTTATCTATGCCGTATGTAACCACTGTAGCAGCAGTCGCTTTAATGAAATCAGCTGTTGCCTCATCATCAGCATTAAGCACAGCATATTTAGGACGGTTTTCTATGTAAGCATTGCCGAGCTGTGAGAAAAATAAGGATTTTGCCTGCCTGTATCTGTCCATGGTTTTATGAAAATCCAAATGATCCTGTGTAAGATTCGTAAAGACGGCAATATCATAATCACAGCCATGGACGCGTCCAAGCTCAAGTGCATGCGATGAGACTTCCATAATGGCCGTGGTAACGGATGCTTCGGCCATTTCATGAAAAGCCTTCTGCAGCGTTACGCTATCTGGCGTCGTATTCTTAGTTTCATATACCTTATCGGCAATTTTTGTATACATCGTGCCAATCAAGCCCGTTTTTTCTTGTCGATCCTCGAAAATCTTTTCCAATAAGTGACTGGTCGTCGTCTTTCCATTCGTACCTGTAATTCCGATCAAGCGCATCTTTTGAGTCGGATGGCCATAGAATGCATCGGCAAGCACCGCCATCGCCCTGCTCGAATCCCTGACTACGATCACGGGAACATCGAGGTCAAGCGGCCTTTCGGCAATGACTGCTGCAGCTCCATGATCTACAGCAAGTTGGGCAAAATCATGACCATCGACTGTATAACCTTTTATACAAACAAATAAACTTCCGTCTATGACTTTACGGTTATCATTTTCAATGGAGGTGATTTCAGGATTTTCTCCTTCATACGTAAATAAGGAGTTTAAATAAGATAGTAATTTGTGAAGCTTCATTTTTCCATCCCTCTCAACTTAATTTGAGGATTCATTATATGTGATTAGCCTTGGCTTGTCGAGAAACCAATTTCAATTATACGGGGTTATCCCGACTCCGTAAACAAAGCGGCTGATGATTCTTCAGCCGCTTTAACTATTCATATATTATATTATACTTATTCTGTATTTTCGCCAAGATAAATTCTTATTGTAGAGCCTTGTTTTACTTTAACGCCTGGATCCGGGGCTTGATTTATGACTTTATCCCCATTTCCGGCAATATCCAGCTTAAGGTCGATGAGCTGGGTTTGCAACTCTTTTTTGCTGAGACCCACAACGTCAGGTACCTCGACCATGACGGGATCCGTCCAGACCGTTTCCTTCTCAATCTGGTTTTTCCTTGGCTTGATGCCCATGGCCCTAAGTGAATCCTCCATGATGTTCCCAACGATCGGTGCGGCAACTACCCCGCCGAATTGTACCGTTCCTTTCGGATTATCCACCGCTATATAAACGACGATTTGCGGATCATCCGCCGGTGCGACACCAATGAATGAGAGAATATAATTATTTTCAAGGTATCGGCCATTTTCAGCTTTTTGGGCTGTACCCGTTTTCCCGCCGACCCGGTACGACTCCACGAATGCTCCTTTACCGCTACCTTGGGCGACAACGGATTCAAGTGCTTCACGGACTTTCTTCGAGGTTGCTTCTGAAATCACCTTTTTCTTCGCCTGTGGGGTCTTTCGCATCAGCACTTCCCCATTTTTGGGGTTCACCAGTTCCTTCGCGATATAAGGTGTATACAAAGTTCCGCCATTCACAGCCGCCGATACCGCTGTCACCTGCTGAATGGGCGTTACGGCTACACCTTGTCCAAACGCGGTCGTTGCCTGCTCAACCGGACCCACCTGATCCATGTTGAACATGATTCCTTTTCCTTCACCGGTTAAATCAATCCCCGTCTTTTGCCCAAACCCGAAATCATTTATATATTTAAACAGCTTGTCTTTACCAAGCCGGTTCCCTAATTCTACAAAACCTGGGTTACATGAGTTCTCGACGACTTCAAGAAAAGTTTGGTCCCCATGTCCACCGCTTTTCCAGCAATGCAGTGTAGACCCTGACACTTCCACATGTCCGGAATCATAAAAATGTTCCTTTTCTAAGTCGACCTTCCCTTCCTCAAGCGCCGCAGCTAGTGTGATGATCTTAAAAGTCGAACCTGGTTCATATATACTCCAAACTGGTAAATTACGATTATACACTTCTGAAGGTACATTTTGGAAATTAGCTGGGTCGAAGGTTGGCCTGCTAGACATTGCCAATATTTCCCCTGTATTCGGGTTCATTGCAATGGCAATTATACCATCGGGGTCATATGTCGCCTCCGCATTATCGAGCTCCCTCTCCACAATTGTCTGGATTTTGCTATCGATCGTAAGCTTCAAGTTATCACCATCAACAGGAGGCTTATAGTCATCGGCCATATTCTCAAGCCGTTTCCCTTTCGCATCCGAGTAAAATTTAACAAATCCTTTTTCCCCGCTTAGTTCCTTATCATACGACAATTCAATACCCATCAACCCTTGATTATCAGAGCCCGTAAAGCCAAGGACATGCGAAAGGTATTCACCAAATGGGTAATGGCGCTTTGAATCTTCAGCGATATAAACGCCCTTTATCCCTAATGCTTTAATTTCCTTCGCCTTTTCATGAGATATCTTTCTGCCTTCCGGAATCCTGACGCTCATCGCCTGTTTCGTTAACCATTGATAAGCCTTTTCCTTTGTCATATCCAATATTGAAGCAAGCTGTTCCGCCGTCTCCCCAGGATTCTCGATCTGCCTTGGGATGACATAGACCGTTGGCGCAGATATATTCGTTGCCAGCTCGACACCATTCCGATCCAGAATTTCTCCTCGTTTGGCTTCAAAAGGAATATTCCTGCTCCAGGAATCTTTAGCCAGCCCCGTCAACTTATCCCCTAGATAAAACTGTACAATTCCCAATCGGATATCAATGATAAAAAAAACAACGATACCGATCGCCAATGCTATTGCCAGCCGTTTTCGGACAGTAACATTCGAAACACGCAAAAACAGGCACCTCCATTTCATACATGCTTCAATATATGCTTGTCTACTCGATGCTAGACTAGAAACTTTGAAAGAAATAAAGAGGAAATCCAAATGGATTCCCTCTTTATCTTCACTCTGTTTTCTCTTTAGTCGGTATATCTACACCAGCCCCATCAGGCTGGGATAATTCAATATTGATGGATTCTCCTTCCTTCACCTTTTTCCCGGCCTCAAGACTCTGTTTACTCACATATCCAGTACCTTCAGTTTTCAGATCCAGTTTTGCAACCTTAGCCAATTTCATGACATCGCGCAGGGACCAACCCTTCATGTCAGGAACTTTCATTTCACCTTCCGTCCTCAGGATTATCTTTTCACCCTGTAACAGTATGCTCCCGGCTTTTGGGGATTGATCGACCACTTTACGTCCACTTCCGATCGTACTTACATCATAGCCAAGTTCCTTCAGTTCTTTGGCAGCTGAACTCTCGGTTTGATTCGTATAGTCAACGATTTTATTTGCTTTTTGTTTTTTAACATCAGATGGTTTGATGTTTAGATATTGCAGGCTATTTTGCATGACAGGATTAAAGATCTCTGACAAAGGATCGGCCCCAACATAAGATACACCTAACTTCGGCTGCTTGACCGCCACATACATGACCAACTGCGGATCATCTTTTGGAGCCATACCTAGAAAGGAGAATACATAGTTATTTTTCCCTTCTAAATATCCACCTGTCGGACCTGGAATTTGTGCAGTACCGGTTTTTCCCGCTACTTCATATCCATCAATGGCATATTTTTTCCCAGTTCCTTTTTTCGCGGAAATTACCGTTTCCAAATAATCACGTACCTGTTTTGCAGTTTCTTTCGAAATCGGTTGCCCTGTCACTTTCGGCTTTGTCGTTTTCAAAATTTTGCCGGTATCTTGATCGGAAATGCTTTTTATCACGTATGGCCGCATCATTTTTCCGTCATTGGCTACTGCGGATGCAGCTTGGATTTGTTGAATCGGTGTAACGGTCGAACCCTGTCCAAAGGATGTGGTCACTTTTTCAAGCTTATACTTGTATTGAATTTTACCGGTTATCTCGTTCGGCAGGTCAATTCCCGTTTTTTTATCAAATCCGAACTTAGTTAAATACTCACGAAAAGTTTCCGCCCCTATCTTATCCATTGCAAGTGTAGCAAAAGCGACATTGGAGGAGCGTTGAACCCCTTCAAGAAAGGTCATGCTCTTCCCTCTTTCGATTCCGCTATGATCTCCGATTTTCCCCGATCCGGCTTTGTAGGTTCCTGCAACAAAAGTTTCATTCGGATTAAAGACCCCTTCCTCAACAGCCGCGGCAAGGGTGAATGTTTTCATCGTTGAACCCGGTTCGAAGGTTTCTTCAATAGCCAGGTTACGCCATGTATCCGTAAGCCCGACTTTCGTTGTCGGATGGAAGGTAGGCCTTTGCCCCATCGCCACAATCTCCCCCGTTTTTGGATTGGAGACAATCGCTATGATTTGCTCGGGATCGTATTTTTCCTGCACTTTGCTCATCGAATCTTCCAAGAACGTTTGTATTTTCTTATCGATGGTCAGCATGACATCATTGCCATTATCCGGGGCAACCACCTTTTCCTCCTTATCCGGTAAAAGGAAGCCCCATGAGTCACTGTCATATGTCAGCTTCCCATCCGTTTCCTGCAATTCTTTATTGAGGTACCTTTCAATGCCGAACTTACCAGCCATTTCTCCCGTTTCTTCATCCTTTTCTACATAGCCAATCAGATGGGAGGCGAAAATTCCATTAGGATAGAAACGTTTATTGGTTCTTCCGAATGTAATTCCCGGCAGTTCCAATTTTTCTATTTGCTGCTTGACGACCTGAGTCAAATCCTTGCCGGCACTGCCAAATTCCACCTGGTATGCCCCTTTTTTCGTAAGTCTTTCATAAATGTCCTGTTCATCCATGTCGATATATTTTGCAAGCTTACTCGCGGTCATCTCCGGATCCTTGACATGCTCGGGCTCCTTTTCACTGAGTACAGCCCTTAAGATATAGGAGGAAGTATCCTCGGCGATGACTTCACCCTTTGTATCGAGTATGCTTCCCCTTTTGGCTTCTATGACCTGTTTTTTTTCATATTTCTTGTCGATTTTCGAAGCCAGTACCTCCCCGCCTGCTGTTCCTGTCACCTGAATATACAAAAAGCGGCAGACTAATACAAAAAAGAGCAGGCCGAATAAGAAGAATAATCCGGCTGCCCCATGCTTCATATTTTTTTGTTTCTGCATTATCACTGCACACCCTTCACATTATTCTCATTTAGCTTGAACCCTAGCGCTGCAGCTTTTTTCCAAATTCTTTCGTATGTACTAAGTTCAGCAACCTGCACTTTCAAATCATCATTCACTTTGCCCTGTTCTTCAATCGACGTTTCCACTAGCTGGATCTCTTTATTCGTTTCATAGATGGCCGCTTGATTAGAGACAATTTTCACTCCCATAAAGGTAACCATGATAGCAAGGGCACATAGTAAGAAAACTTCACCAATGGATATCTTCGCTTTACGGATGACCACTGTTTGATGTGTCTGTTGCGGCTGTTGGTCTTCATATTGCTGTTCTTGCATTTTTTTGGCTATGGAACTCATTCATGTTCCCCCTTACTGATTTTTTTCTGTAATTATTGCTTTTCGGCGATTCTTAGCTTAGCCGACCGGGAACGATTATTCCCTTCCAATTCTTCTTCTGAAGGTAAAATCGGTTTTCTCGTAATAATTTTCATAGTTGGCTTGAATTCATCCGGGATAACTGGAAGTCCAGGCGGAAGGTCCGGCATGCTACTGGCCTTTTTAAATACCGTTTTACAAATTCTATCTTCAAGCGAATGGAAGGTAATGACAGATATCCTTCCCTCTTTATCCAAAAGCGATATGGCTTGCTCCAAGGAATCTTCAAAGACACCAAGTTCGTCATTCACAGCGATTCTTATTGCTTGGAACACTCGTTTCGCAGGGTGTCCGCCTTTACGTCTTGCCGGGGCCGGTATCCCATCCTTAATTAACTCCACAAGCTCGAACGTCGTTTCAATAGGTTTTATTTCACGTGCCGCTTCAATTTTCCGAGCAATTTGTTTCGAAAACTTTTCTTCTCCATATTGGAAGAAAATTCTCAGTAAATCATGGAATGACCATGTATTCACGACATCATAGGCAGAAATGGCAGCACTTTGGTCCATCCTCATATCCAAAGGTGCATCATGGTTATAGCTGAAACCACGCTCTGGTGTATCCAATTGTGGGGATGACACACCTAAATCATAAAGGATCCCGTCCACTTTCTCGATTCCCCGGGCATTCAACTCTTCTTTTAAGTATTTAAAATTATTAGGAACAAGAACAATACGTTCGCCATAGCTTTCCAACTTTTCCTTAGCATTTCGAATCGCCGTTTCGTCCTGATCAAAAGCATAAAGCCTGCCTTTATCAGAGAGCTGTGAAAGTAAGTATTCGCTGTGACCGGCTCCTCCTAAAGTACAATCCACATAAATTCCATCAGGTTTGATGTTCAATCCATCAACCGTCTCTTTTAATAACACTGTTGTATGTTGAAACATGCTAGACATCCTTCCAATCGGTTATTGAGTGACTCTATTTCTGAGGGCAGCCTTAAATATCAAAGCCAATCATATTTTCTGCTATCTCAGCGAAAGAATCCTCCGAAGCTGAAAAATAGTTTTCCCAAAGGGATTTGCTCCAAATCTCAATACGATTGGTAACACCAAGAATTACACATTCTTTTTCCAATTGGCCATATGAAGTAAGCGGCGTGGGGATATTAATTCGCCCTTGTTTATCAATTTCGCATTCTGTAGCTGCAGAAAAGAAAAAACGGGTAAAGGCTCGGGCATCTTTTTTTGTTAAGGGCAGGGCTTTCAGCTTTTCTTCAAGCAGCTTCCACTCTTCCATAGGGTAACCAAATAAACATTGATCGAGTCCGCGGGTAAGAACAAATTGCTCCCCGAGATTTTCCCTGAATTTCACCGGGACTATCAAACGGCCCTTTATGTCGATGTTATGATGGTACTCTCCCATGAACATACCCATTACCCCCACATTCTAATCTCAATGTACCACATTCCCCCACCTTTCTCCACTTGTTTTTACTTTCTCCTTCCAAGTAAAAATTCCCTTCTTTTCTACTTAAGTTTATTTAGCCAAATTATTCAAAGAAACGTGCATTTCCCTCGAATTGACTCAGACTAAGACGCAGCCTCACTATTACTGTCGAAGCACTACCTGACAAGTACCCGGGAAACAGAAAAAAAGACAGGCTTTTTAGCACCTGTCTTTCTTTTCACTTTTTAATCCCTCCGTCAGGATTGGAAAGTGGCAATCCTATTCAAAATGATCAGTCCACCACTTTCCCCCAAAACGGATGGTTATTCTAAATGAAAATCAATTTATGCTGATTATTGAACCGGTATTCCAGTTTCATCATATCCCGAACGAACTCTGGCCCGTATTGATTCAAGTAATAAAAAACGTTCCAAATCCGCTCTTGGGGTGATTCAAGAGGGTACAGTGAATTTGCTATCCGTTCATATCTTTTCAATATGACCGAATGCCGTTCCTTTGTACGGTCACCGATTTTGCCATACATGAAATTCAATTGCTTTTGGATGAATTCGATATTTTTGTTCAGCATCGGCTCAAGTCCTCTATCTAAAGAAACAGCGTGGACAAATAGCTTTTCATGGTTCTCTTCAAGCTGTGATTTCAGCGTCCCGAACAGGGTTTCAATCGTCTCATCCTTCACGGAATCAAGGTAACTTTTCACAGCATTAGCGGTTCCTTCAGTCAGAACAGTTTCCAAACTGAGTTCCATTTCTTCAAGATCGCTATGGATACTGCGCTCTACCAGCGTGATGTTTAACCTAGGAATGATTGGCGGCATCTTCATGGAAAACAACTCAAATACCTTTTTTAATTCTGCCCAATAAGCTATTTCCGCTGGCCCAGAAACGAAAGCCAATACAGGGAAAAGCATTTCCTGCATAAGTGGGCGTGTAATGACATTGTTGCTTAAGCGTTCTGGATGATTTTTGGCTATCTGCAACAGTTCGAGCTCGGTAAATGATACCTCACCGTTTTTTCCGCTGAAACCGCCTTCTACACGTTCGAGTAAACATCGATCTTTTTTTTCTGGATCATAATAAAATAAATTAGCAGCTTGTTTATCCATTTCAATCATTTTTGCATACCCTTTCGCATGCATGAATGATTGCTGTTCCTCGACCACTTCAGCAATCCGTCCACTTTCATTGACCATCGATTCAAAATATGCCTTCTCAATTCGCCTTAATTCCGGATCTCCGGCATCGACTAGTAAAAGGCCATATTCTTTGAACCATTCATGAATCAGCCTGGCGAAGAAGTCGACGAAGGTATTCGATTGCTTAATGGTTTCCTTCATCTCAATCAGGAGTTTATTCGTAAAGGCCGTTTCTCCATATGTTTCAATGATTTCCTCAAGCCACTTCTCTGCCTTTTCCGTTTCCAGCTCCACGTCGGAAACCATTGTTTTATACGATTGATAGGAAGGATAGGTTTTTTTATCGGGTTTACCGTTTTTCATGACATAAACATGATTGACTTCAGCCAAATCATGATCTTCTCCAGCTATCCAAAAAACTGGGATGACTGGCTGCCCCAATTCTTTTTCCTGTTCTTCCGCAAGCTTAATGATCGAAATCACTTTATGAATGGTATACAGCGGCCCTGATAATAACCCTGCCTGCTGTCCCCCAATCACAACCACGGAATCATCCATGCGCAACCTTTCAATATTCCCCTTAACTGCCTCACTGAATGAAAGACGAGACATGTATTGTTGTATGTAATTCGACAATTCATCACGTGAAAAAGAGCGGTTCATCAATTCACTATATCTATTGAGATAAATGTCAGGCTTAGACAAGTCATAGTGAAAATAATCCTCCGTTTCAAGACGGTTTTGTAAATAGTCCGATGCAAAACGGTTTAAAGATGGTAACGCGAGATCTTTCATCTCCATTTCTGTTCTCCCTTTCTCTGCAACTACAATTCTTTTTAGAGTATAACATTCCGGTTTAAGAAAACAAAAGAAGTTGCCCAGCAGCAGAAAATTGATGCGATGTTCTATGTTATGTAGTCAATATCTTCGTAATACTCGTAATTATACCAATGGAAAATAACAGAAGGTAAGCCACGAAAAAGAAGGCGAAGTTCACTCTCCAAAAACCCTTTAATACCTTATGGAAAATGATTTCTTCTTTTACCTTGTAATGGACAAGGGCCACCACGAATGCGTTAAGAATCATGATGAGCATGATCACCCAAAGAATTTGCTTATCCCAAATCGTAATGATCAAATAATGGACGGATAATATGAACAGCAGCGTACTCATGTCCATTGCAAATTGAACGGAGCGCCTATGGTTTCCAGTGAATTGTTTAGCACTTATAAAAAAAAGTATGTATCCTGCGAAAGGCAAGGTAATAAATATCGCGGCAAGGTTTGAAACTACGTACGGCACATCCTCATCCCCCCTGAGACTCTTTTCCTTTGACCATCTTATATAAAGAAGACGTCAGGCAATCACTTTTCCCTTTGCTCTTTGCCTCCGAGAGGATATGACCCAAAATAGCATCAATTTCCGTTTTACGGCCATTTTCTAAATCTTTTAGCATCGACGATCGATTTTCCGCTGTTGCCATACAAACGGACCTCACATTTTCAAAGGACTCATCCTTATTTTGAAGTTCCAAAATACCGGAGACTTCTTCAAAAAGGTCTTGAAACAATCGGTAATAAAAGGGATTGTTGATCAAACCGCCATTTTCCACGCCAAGTATCGCTGTTAATGGATTTATCACTGCATTGACGACAAGCTTATCCATCAGCATCGAGTGAAAATCCTCACTCTTCGTAAAAGGAAAATGATCGATCTTTTCATCCACTAACGATAGTTGCTCAAGTTCCCCTTTAAAGGAAGCGACCCTTGTAATGCCGAGCCCTGTATGCTCGACGGTATTCCCGTCATGTTTCAATGCCCCATGCTCCACCACCCCCACATATATGGTCGGGGATTGAAGCTGCTTTAAATAAGAAATATGTCCATAGCCATTCTGCAAGAATAGCAATGGAACCTGAATACCTTTGATTCTAGGCAGTATTTGCGGCAGGTGATACTGCTTGACGGCCAGTATAAGAAGATCCACATCCGATACCCCTTCATCCAGCCCCATAGAAATGATGCCTGTCAGCAGCCGGCTTTCATCATCCGCAATAAGACGGATTCCATCACGTTGGATGATGGACGCCTGATCCGCAGTATGGGTATAGAGAGTCACACGATGTTTTTCACTTAAACGAGACGCAAACAGCAGACCGATGGCCCCTCCCCCAATGATTCCAATCCTCATAAAACCCTTCCTTACTTTTTGAAATATATTTACTATTTTATCACATTATCTTTTTTATCCCGCATCAATTTAACATCAACTGCTTTTGAAACGCAGCCAACCTGATTGAATGAAGTTGAACTGCCATCAACAAGGCTCGCCATAAAATATCAATGGAAAGAATTATTAATACGCCAGATATATTCTCTTCTTTAAGCGTTAATTTAATGGTATATTAGATACGAAAAGCTTAGCCATTTTGAAGACTTTATAGGAACAAAAGATAACTCCAATCTCTACCCACGAGAAAAACGAAGGGAAAAGGGCGGGGGATAAAAGGCTATAAGCATTTAATCAGCTAGGATAAATCGATGATGTCATACTAGATATAACCTAAGCTGGAATTCCACATGGTAAAGATCAGTGGGATGACTTTCAAAGGGTACTTATCGGAAGAGGTTTATCAGAATTAAGGGGGAGCTTTTTTATGGAATACAAGGTTGAACGATTACTTGTAAATTTTAAAACGCTTGAGGAATTCAAAAAATTCAAAGAATACGGGATACAGGAACTGTCCATGCTCGATGATTTAGAGGCTAACATCATCGAAAATGACAGCCAATCACCTTTTTACGGAATCTTTTATGGCGACAAACTTGTAGCCCGCATGAGCCTGTATAAAAGAAGCGCTAAATTTGACCAGTATTTTGACAATTCTAGGGACTTCCTTGTTCTCTGGAAACTTGAAGTCCTGCCTAACTATCAGAAAAAAGGTTATGGAAGAGCTTTGGTTGAATTCGCCAAAAGCCTGAACATGCCTATCAAAACCAATCCAAGAGTTCATTCACAAGACTTTTGGAAAAAGATGGGTTTTTCTGCTGTTTCCTATGATTTGGACAGGGACCTTGGAGAAAACCCACTGATTTGGAGCCCATTTGACATACAAGATAAAAAAGAAATAGATACGCAAGAATAAGGAAATTCAAGAAAAATGCGGGCGGATTTTCCACCCGCATTTTTCATTTATTGACCCTTTCAAGATTACCATTCTTATCCATTTGGAAACTCACCTTCGGATTAGTCTTTTCGTCCTCTTGTACACTAAGCTTTCTTGCCCGCTCCATGATTTGCATTAATGCACGATAATCTTCCTCAACCGCTTTCAGGTTTTCTTTAAGCAAAGCATTCTCTTCCAGCAATCGGACATTTTCCCGTTCAAGAAATAGGGACCGCTCAGAAATCCGTTCTTTTTCCTTATTATCAAGCTGAAAGAATTCATCCATCTTGGTTAAATATAATATAACTTCCTGAAGGGTAATAGATTCTTTATCTTCATGCTGGGGGGCCTTTTCTTCAATCGTGACATTTTCCACCGCTGCAACCGAATCCCTTTCCATTTCAGGCTTATTGACCACCTGTTCTTTCCTTTGTTTTTTCGCCAGCTCTATCCCTGATTTATATTGCTTCCTTACAAATGAATTCCAACGGAACCCACAAGCAGCAGATGTCCTCGATAACTGTTTCCCCACTTCTTCAAACGCCTTTAATTGTGTACTGCCTTCTCGTATATGCCTTAGCACCACTTCAGCCAACAACAGATCCTCATCATGAGTCCATGCATCTTGTCTCGCAATCGTCATCTCTCTACCTCCTTAGCAAGTTTTAATTCATAATATGCACATGCTAGGAAAGATAGAAGATATATAGAGCGTGTAATATTTATTTTTTCTTATTTATAAAACGATCGACTGCAGCATGATGCTCATCACTCGCCCACAGTTTAGAACATTCCCGGATTTCCGCATCCATTCTTCCTTTAAGCCCGCTACCCTGCCATTTATGGACCAGCAATCGTTTATAGGCCATCAATACCCCTGTCTCATGGCGAAGAAAATCTTCTGCGAAACCTTCCCATCCATCCGCACCTTCTCCGACTATCTCATCTACGAAACCCAATTCCTTTGCTTCCTCGGCTTTATGTATTTTTGCATCCAATAATAGCTTTAGCGCTTTTTGCTCTGATATTTTTTCAAGTAAAAGTGAAGCTCCGCCCCAGCCTGTCGTTATTCCCAGAGTACCTTGTACAAACCCCAGCTTAACTTCGCTCTTTGCTAACCTGAAATCACAAGCTGTCGCTATTTCGCATCCACCGCCGAAAGCACTTCCGTTGATGAGCGCTATTGTCGGTTTTGGGAAAACTGCTAGTTTATACAGAATTTCACCCATTTTCGATAACATAGCAAAGGCCTCTTCTTCTGTACGCAAATCCTGAAATTCCCTTAAATCACCACCTGAACAGAATGCCTCAGAGCCCGCCCCTGTCAGGACCAGCAACTTAACTTCATCATCGCATGCAGCTTCTGACAATATTGTCTCAAGTTCGTCCATCAATTGATAATTCACGGCATTCCTTTTCTCCTGTCTATTAAACAGGAGCTTCATGAAACCGCGTTCATCCTTTTCAACATTAATTACTTGATCCACATAAACACCTTCTCCGAAACCATCGGCAAACATAGATTATTCAAAATATTCTGCCAAATATATTTGTAAAAAAAGCACAGAGAAAAATCCCTGCGCTTTGATTAGCGTGTTGCATCAAGAAAGCAAAGCTCTCAAGTAGGTCAAGAAATTATTTTGCGACAACTTCTTTTCCTTTATATGTTCCACATTCTTTACAAACGTGATGTGAAAGAGTCATTCCACCACAGCTCGGGCATTCTACCATACCAGGTACTTGAAGCTTGAAGTGCGTACGACGTTTTCTTTTTACAGTTTTCGACGTTCTTCTAAAAGGTACAGCCATTATTCCCACCTCCTTAAAAAATATAAAAAAGCTGGAAAAATCGGATTAACGATTTTTCGTTCCAATCAAGATTCTTTATTGTTGTCAAAAAAGTCGGCAAGCTTTGCAAATCTCGGATCAACCTTATGCTCATTTTCCTCTTCAGAAATAACAGCCCAGTCTTTCCCGGATTGAGGAGCAGCTTCATTCGAATCGACATCCTCACAAAAAACCTGCATCGGAATTTCTAGCAATAAATTTTCTTTAATTACCGGTATTAAGTCTACAACTTCACCTTCCACAACAGTGACATCATCTCCGTAGAAATCAGCGTCATCTGCCTTTAAAAGAAAGGTTTCCTTTGTATCAATATCAATCGGATATTTAACGTCTACCAGTGTACGGGAGCAAGGTAATGTTAATTCACCTGAAAGATGCAAGTGAAAAGTAATCTCGGTCGAGCTGATATCAGCTCTTCCTGTTACTCTGATCGGAGAAACATCGCGAATTTGCGGGTCTCTTTCTCTAATGTCCAAGACATCCACCAGTTCATCAAACCGTAAATCTTTGTCCCGAATTTTTTGAAGTTGACTAATCGTCCATTTCAATTGAAATCACCTCAAGGCAACAAAAATAATTATAGCTTTCAATTATAAGTTTGTCAATATTTTTTCTTTACACTATAATGTAGTCATCCTAACTGATTTTCTAGGTTTAAGAATCATTACAAACACAAAAAATCTGGACGATTACTTATAGTAATTTTACTTGAAATACTATTTTAGCACTAAGTTGATAAAATACAAAGTTTTTCTCTGAGGTGAACGAATGAAAGCTTGCGGTTTAGTAGTCGAATATAACCCTTTTCATAATGGACATGTTTTACATGCAAGAGAAAGTAGAGAAAAAACAGGAGCAGATGTTGTGGTCGCTGTCATGAGCGGGCCCTTCTTACAGCGTGGCGAGCCTGCTATCGTCAGCAAGTGGACCCGTGCCGAAATGGCTTTGAATGGCGGCATCGATCTTGTCATTGAGCTTCCCTATGCTTTCGCGACACAGAAGGCGGAGATATTTGCAAAAGGCTCCATTTCTCTTTTGGAATCCCTTGGCTGTGACTCCTTTTGCTTCGGAAGCGAGGATGGCCGAATTGAACCATTCATCACCGCCCACAGAATTCTTTCGGATAATTCCGCTGCACTCGATGCTGCAATTAAATCGGCTATGGATGCCGGTAATAGTTATCCGGCCAGTGCTGCCCAGGCTTATCGATCGATCATCAATGGTGATGCGGCATTGGATTTGACGAAGCCGAATAATATTCTTGGAAAGGAATATGTAAGTGCTGCCCTTTCAAACGGCTACTCCATTCGCCCTTTTACGATTCAAAGGGTCGCTGCCGGTTACCATGAAACAAAGTTGTCCAAAGACCCTATTGCCAGCGCAACGGGGATACGTAAAGCCATCCATGAACACCAGGAATTAAATTCTGTTTCCAGTTATATTCCTCAGCCGACTATGGATGGCCTTCAGCAATATTTAACGCGCTACCATGCCTTGCATGACTGGGAAATGTATTGGCCACTTTTGAAATACCGAATCCTTTCTTCCTCTTTAACCGAATTGGCAGGGATATACGAAATCGAGGAAGGCATCGAACACCGAATAAAGGAGATGGCCAAACAATCTACGAGCTTTTCTGAATTCATGGCAGCTCTGAAGACAAAACGCTACACATGGACACGACTACAGCGAATGTGCGTCCATATATTGACGCATACATTAAAGGAACAGGTGATTCACAATGACCAACCAGCCTATATCAGACTTCTTGGCATGAATGGCCTGGGACAAGAATATCTTCGCACAGTAAAAAAAGGCTTACCACTCCCGCTCATCTCTAAACTTTCGTCCTATCAGAAGCAGGACATCGATACGGACTTGCGAGCGGCACAGGTGTATGCACTTGGCTTGTCCGAACCGTATCAAGCTGCCTTGATGAAACGGGAATATGAATCTCCCATCATTTTCAAATGAAGAATGGTTTAAGCTTGCCCGTCCATCCTTAAGAGTAATAATCCAATCATCAAAAAAAGCGCAAACAGTAGATGACTGCCTGCGCTTTTTTTCATTTTCCCTCTCCTTTTAGCTTCGTTAAGTAGGCTATTGCATCATCAAAGTTGTCAACCGGCACGATCTTCATGTCCGTGTCGATATCCTTTGCTGCAATGAGTGCATCTTCATAATTCGAACCTGCTGCTCCGTTTTCATTTGGGGCAAAAAATATTTCGGCTCCAGATTTATCGGCTGCAACTATTTTCTGTTGAATTCCGCCAATTGGACCGACTGTCCCATCTTCAGACATCGTTCCTGTACCCGCTATGTCATAGCCATTTGTAAGGTCGCCCTTTGTTAATTGATTATAAATCTCCAATGAAAACATTAAACCTGCCGAAGGACCGCCTATTTGTTCTGAATCTATGGCAATCGCCGGTTTTGTTGTCACTTTTCGATTATCATCCAGCGAAATGCCTATTCCGACCCTATTTGGGTCATTTTTAAAAGGCTGCAATGAAAGAATGGCCGTTTTCTCCGTCTCTTCCCGCTTATAAACTATTTTAACTTCATCTCCAGCCTTCTTTCCATTAATGTAGTTCATGAATTGCTGTGCAGACTTGAATTTAACGTCATCGACCTGAATGATTTGATCGCCCGCTTTCAGCTCTTTAGCTGCCGGCATTCCTTTTAGCACGTCCAAAACATATACACCCAGGTACTCGTAATCGACTTCTTTCCCTGCTTTTTCATATGCGATCTGGATGGCATTATTTTTAGAACCATCCATTAAGTGCAGCTGCCTGATATTGTATTCTTCATCTGTTTCATCTTCGCTTCGAATGGAGGTTTCCGGATAAAGCTCCTGATACTTGCTCCACTTCGCCAGCATGTAGGAATATATATTCGCCCGGCCCATCCTTACAGTGGTTAACATAAAGCTTCCTTTTGCTTCATCTCCTCCGGATACCTCAATGATTGGCTCCAATTCTTTAGCCATTCCTGGTTTTGACACATAAAAAGGTAGGGAATAAAGGGCTGATGCTATGAGAAGTATAGCCACCACCAGGAAAGTGCGTACATACATTTTACGGCTCATCTTCAAAGGACTCCTTCCAAGTAACAATGCTCTGCTTAATTTGATCTATCTTTCCTCTTGCAGCTTCTTCTCCAATACTAATTATTTCCTGAACGTTTGTAAATGATTTCGAGCTGTATTTCTCAACCCTGGGGCGTATCATGATGTCTGAAGCAAATTCCCTGCTTTTAACCAGTTCCATTTGCAGGATATCGAGGCTTTGCATGATGACGTCATAGATGGAGTTTATCTCCATATCCTGTTTCACGTGGGCTACATCCACACCAATTATGATGTCAGCTCCCATATCCTTCACGACTGAAACAGGAACCCTGTCAACAACGCCGCCATCAACAAGCAGTCTGTTTCCGATTTTTTCGGGAATGAAAATGCCGGGTATGGAGATGCTTGCCCTTACAGCAGGTGCGATGGGACCTTCCTGAAAAATGACTTTTTCCCCCGTTTTTATATCAGTGGCGACCACCGCCACAGGAATATCAAGTTCTTCAAATTTCTTGCCATATGTAAATACCCTGATTAAATCCTTTGTCCTTTTACCCGAAATGAAGCCCATTTTAGGTATGGTGAAGTCTAAATAATACTTTCGCTTAAATGCACGGGACAACTTATACAGCCTCTCGATATCCGAACCCGCTCCATAAAAGGCGGCAACCATAGCTCCCATGCTGCTTCCAGCAATCATATCTATCGGAATGCCTTCTTGCTGTAATACCTTTATCACGCCAATATGTGCAAACCCCCTAGCTCCTCCCGACCCAAGTGCAAGCCCGACCTTCGGTTCCGACAAAGATATCCCTCCCGCTATAACTAGTTCAAAATATTGAAATAACACTCATTCAAAGTTATGGTCTAAAACGGATTTATAGAAGCATATTATTTATATTGACAGTGAAACAAGCATGGCGGATATGAACCATGCCAGCCAATAAAGTGAGGGCTTCATTGAAATTCCATCGTGCGGATCATCCTCATTTATACATGTCGGAACAATCCACATTTCATCATGCGCTTACTTTTCGAGAAAAGGAAGTTCATATTTTATTATATACGAAACGAACTGCCCTTATTTAGTAACCTTCAAGAGGAGGCTGAATTTTGCTAAAATCAAAATCTAAAACAGTACTGTTAGCTACCTCCGTCACGATGATGGCAGTTGGCTTGATCATCTTCCCCCAAGAATCCTTTGAAGCTTCCAAAAGCGGACTGAATATTTGGTGGACAATTGTGTTCCCTTCGCTTCTACCTTTCTTGATTTTCTCGGAGTTATTAATCAGCTTTGGGGTTGTCAGGTTCATTGGCGTCATGCTCGAACCATTTATGCGTCCTTTATTCCGTGTACCAGGAGTGGGCGGTTTCGTTTGGGCGATGGGACTAGCATCAGGATTTCCAGCTGGAGCGAAATTCACTGTAAGGCTTCGTCAGGAAGAACAATTGACCCGCATTGAAGCTGAAAGACTCGTTTGTTTTACTAATTCATCCAATCCATTGTTCCTGTTCGTTGCCGTTGCCGTCGGATTTTTCCACAATCCTCATTTAGGGATCATCCTTGCACTTTCCCACTACCTAGGAAATTTTTGTGTAGGCATCATCATGCGTTTTTACCGTTGGAAAGAAGAAAAATCCCATACAAAAGTAATGACCAAGCTCCCCTCCATAACACAAGCCTTTAGCCAAATGCATCGTACCAGAATAAAAGAAACAAGACCATTTGGCAGTTTACTTGGAGATGCGGTACTCTCATCCATTCAAACCCTATTAATGATCGGGGGGTTCATCATTCTCTTTTCGGTGGTGAACAAGCTTTTATTTCATATGAACATTACCGGATTGCTAGCATCGGGGGTCGGAGGAATTTTACATATTTTTAATTTCCCAGATTCCTTAAGCCTCCCCTTCATATCAGGCATGTTTGAAATGACTCTTGGTTCAAAATTAACCAGTACGGTCGAGGATGCGACACTCTTTCAGCAAACTGTGATGACAAGTTTCATCTTAGCGTTCAACGGTTTCAGCATTCAAGCGCAAGTTGCCAGCATAATTGCCGCAACAGACATTCGTTTCACTCCCTTTTTTCTGGCTAGGATAGCACATGGCCTGCTGGCATCCTTTATTACCATCTTGTTTTGGGAGCCATTCTATAAAGGCAATATGTATAGCGGCAGCCCGATAAATGCATTCCCAGTAAGCGGATCCGGTGAACACGTGAATTCCCTATATCAGAACATGCTTGATTTCGGCCCTATTCTAACACTCTTGTTTTTGATCCTATACATCATCATATTTACCAAAAGGCTATTCAAAGGCCTTTCGTAAACAGAAAAAAAGAGCATTGCGCCTTGGCAATACTCTTTAGACTGTAGACAAACTCGATACTAATTAAGATTGCCTACATTTTTTTTGAGGGAGTGTAAAAAAATATGTACGTTGATTTCCACTCCAGGCACTCGCTTTCCGCGGGCGGTCCGGGAAGCCTCCTCGGCGCTCTTAGCGGGGTCTCCCTTGGACGCGCTTTTCTAAGCAGGAGTCTCGTATTCTCCGTTCCAACCAACTTTGTTTAAAAATTCGGATGGAATTCCTTTTGTCTACAAACTCAGAGCATTGCGCCTTGGCAATGCTCTTTTTTCTATCCTTTCAGTTCCTCGTACTTTTTGGCCAGGGCTTTCTGGACGACGCTTGGCACTAGTTCTGAGATATCCCCGCCATACTTCGCAACCTCTTTCACGATACTTGAACTCAAAAAAGAATATTGATTTTTCGTCATGATAAAGAATGACTCTATTTTATTATTAAGGAATCGGTTCATCGAAGTTCCCTGCATTTCATATTCAAAGTCGGAAGTCGCCCTCAATCCCCTGATAATGGCATTCGCGGAAACGCTTTCAGCATAGTCGACCGTCAATCCCTGATAGAAATCCACTTTAACATTCGGCATATGGGCAGTCGCCTCAGTAATCAATTCCAGCCTCTCCTCCACTGTAAAAAGTGAATTTTTCGCTGAATTGTTCACGATGACCACATATACCTCATCAAAAACATTCGCTCCCCTTTGAATAATATCAAGATGACCAAATGTTATTGGATCAAAACTCCCTGGACAAATCGCTATTTTGGACATTCATAGTTCCCCCTGTTCGTGTACGTTTCCCCATTGATAAATCGTAACGGCAATGACGCCATAAACTTCTTTTCTCTTAACGGTAAAGTCACCAACTTTTTCTGGCAATGTAACATCATGGCCATGCTCACAAACAATGTATCCCATATCGTTCAGCAATCGGTATTTATGTATTTCTTCAAGAATCTCGACTAGCTTTTGTTTCTTATAAGGTGGATCAAGAAAAATCAATTCAAAAGTCATTTCCCTTTTCACCAAAGCCTTCAGTGCACGCTCTGAATCATTTTTATAAACTTCTGCACGGTCTGAAAACTTGCATAGTTCCAAATTGGCCTTAACCGTTTGATTTGCTTTAAAATCCCGATCGACAAATATGGCTTTATCCATGCCTCTGCTTAACGCTTCAATTCCCAGTCCACCGCTCCCGGCAAACAAGTCGAGGACCAGCCCTCCTTCGAAATACGGACCAATCATATTGAAAATGGATTCCTTGACTTTATCGGTAGTCGGCCGGGTTCCTGTACCCGGTACAGCCTTAAGTGGTCTTCCTTTGCAAATTCCGGAAACGACCCTCATCATCCTCACCACATTTTATGACAAATTTCTGTTACTTTCCTATCCTAACATATTAGAAAAAGCTAGCCAATATTTAAACCCACTTGGCTTCATTTCCGAGATGAAAATCAATGTATCATTTCGGACCATGGAAAGAAGATATCCATTCTTTTTATAAATCTTTTACATTTTGAATAATAAAGTGGTTTTTGGCAATAATGTGAATAACAACATTCCTTTTTAGGTGTTGTTGCCAACCGCGGAGAAGGCTTACGTTTCCCCATAAGCTCTTCCTCCGGTTTCTCCTCTCCCTTTGCCTTCTGGTCCTTATTTAGACATAGAAGGACCCTGCATATTTTTGCAGGGCTTTTTTTTATTGATAAACCTCTGATATCTATGTTTCTTTGTCATGCTTCGTCAATGAAGTTGTCCTTCTCTTTTATGAGGGATAATGATAAAGTAATGAATAATAAGTTAGTTAGGAGAGGTTTAATTGATTCAACGTTTTATTGAAATTGGACAAGGATATTCCGATATATATGAGTTGCTGGAAGTAGGACGCAATCAGAAACATCGAGTTGCAAGGCTTTTGGCCATGCATACTACTATAAATGATAAAAAGGTAACGTCATTGGTGATCGTCATGCAGCCCACAGATCCCGGGAAATTCCAGCCACTTTACATTTGCCGTGAAGGTATACCGAACCCTCATGCCACTAAAAACAAACGCTATGAGCTTTTTGAGAACCTGGCGGAGGAACTGGATAGGCCGATTATTGAAATCGACGTGAAACCTTCGGTGCTCTTTGCAGAAATCGAGTTGTACTACCAACACTTAATCGGCATTTTGCGAATGAATAGGTATCTGCCCCCATTAGGGTGAAAGATATTGATGCACTGAATTGAAAATGGCTGACTCCGCATGAGTCAGCTTTTTTCAAATTCCCATTTTATAATCATATTCTTTCGCTTTATCCGGTTTGGAGTTTTCGAATTCCACCTTCAAAAAAGGCTTGTAAGAAAGATCCACTTTTTTAACGAACGAATAATTATTCAGCTTTTCCACTAGTGGTTCCACTTCATCCATATTCGTATAAAGCACCACATATTTCAACTTTTTTGAAACATAATGGATATTTCCAAATTTCCTAAGCATTTTGGCTTGTTTTAATGTATGTAAATAGACGATAATTCCCTGTCTCGCTCCAAGCATATCAATAACTCCCTTTTATAAAGGTTTTAACTTAAGTGTAGCATAGCAGAATCTTTACTTTCAACCAAGAAAAAAGATTATAAACGAAATTCTCTCACTATTATGAATATATACACTGTGAAGGGAGCCTAACAAACGATGGATTTAAACCATATTTGGCATCAATTTATTGATCATCTATTAGATAATGATGAAATTACCCAAGCTTCGATAAAAAAGTTCACAGGTATACCATTTATATATATCCATTATCATCCGGCTCAAAATGATAATAGTAAGCTTTCTTTTTTAATAAAAAAAGCCGCAAGCCTTTCAATGCGCGGCAAGCAACTTCATTGTGAAACCATTTTCGTACGGCAGGAAGAACATTTATATGTATTCCGGCATCGTTTTTATGTGCCGCAGCAAAAAATGTTTTGCTGCGGCAACCTTTGTCCGGACTGTATCTTATATCGCAGTTAATCGCTTTGTAACGATCACCCACTGTCTCGACGAAGGTTCCTTACATGACACAGCCACCGAACTCCGTAGCAATGTCGAATTTCGATGGCTGCATGTTCTTATATACCGGCCTGAATGTTCACGATCTGGCCATTACCTTAAGCAGAGCATCCACAACTTCCACCGGTTCCGCAGCTTCCCGTTGAACATCCACCTGATGAAACAAAAAATGGATTCCCCGCTGGGGTTTTGACCTGTTCAGAAACGGCTCGGCCAATTCTTCCGCTTATTTCATCAAGAACTGCTTGTAATTCGGTCTCCGCCCGCTTAAACCTTGCTACGACAGGATGCATATCCATGTCTCGTTTAGCTTGCCTGGTTTCCAAATTGATGCGTTTATAATCCGGATGATATTTACCGAACCTTTGAACATCTTCAAATAGATCCTTTAGCGAAGTAAACTTGGAAATTTTCCGCTGGGCCTCTTTGTCGCTTTGTAATTTATATAAACTAAGGAGGTATTCTTCCCCTATTTCAGAATGAAGGATCATTTCAGCCAATCCATCAGCCTGTTGTAAAATGTCGATGATTTCCATAGTAGCAAGCATTAACAAGCTCACCTCCATAACCATTTTACCATTTCTCCCTTTTAGATGCTAATGGTTTGATTAAATCGAGGAAGTGATATGTACCTCAATCTCTTTTTCCAGCCCTGTTTTGTCACCTGAACCATTCAAAATCTCCAGCTTAATTTTATGCTTGCCATTCGGGACATCCTTTAAGATAAATGCGGCCGTTTTCATATCGACTTTCTTTTGATTATCAATAAATACGGACACAGTTGCCAATTGTTCTGGATTTGCTTCAGAAAAACCATAGTTTTTCAAGTAGCATTCTACATAAACAGAGTTGCCTTTTACAAAGGTTTTTACCCGAAAGTCCTCATCTGAATTTCGGATGCTCGATACAGTGGTGGCAGCTTTAAGTGTAGAAACACCTTGCATGGCTACTCCTGAATTTTCAGGTTCCGGTATTTTCTTTCCACAACCCGACACTGCCATCAACACTGTTAGAGCCAATATCAACTTTCTCATTCCATCGTCCCCCTTTTGCCTTTATTGTTCGCCAAAAGGAGTAATTTACTCTTTTTTTCTTCATTCACCTGGAACATTCATCGCTTGAAACATATGAAGCATCATGGAGGCGACCTGAACGCTTTCCGAAAATTTAGAGACCCGATGCGGAATCGACTTTTCAAAATAATATTTCGCTTCGGTTTCAAACACATCCACTTCATGGGGATTACGCATTAACCTTTTGTACCATGCAGGCTGAACCCTCAAGTAATTTCGCATATCTTCGTTTGTTTGAATGAATTCATATATATTCTGACGCATGAAAAACCCTCCTTAATCTTTGGTGAATAAAAAAGGGTTAGCTCTCTGCTCTTTTTCTTTTGGGGGAGGACTGGTATCACCTGAATTATTCCCTTGGAAAGCAGATAGCACTCCTTGGATTGCACCGATGGCCTGATTGGCATTCGTAATATATTGTTGAATCTGCCCCATATCCATATTTTTAACTGCACTCATTAACGAACCGATCAACTCAGTGCTTTGGTCTCCCTTTTCAACCGGCGGTGATGGGGATTCTGTCTTCACTTTGGACTCACCCACACTGCCGTCAGCCTGCCAGCGTGGATGATCTTCACCGAGTAAATACCACTCTTCAAAAAGTTCCTGCCATGTTGCTTGTTTGCTTCTCACTTCATTCACTAAATGAGGATGCTCCTTTACAAACTCCCGAAATCGATCCACGGAGGGCCGTTTTCTTTTTGCCATTACGCTCACCTCACACTTAGACATCGCCTATTGCACCATATGCTAAAGGTAAATAAAAAGTGCATCACATTCCATTTTAAATCCAATTGAATTTCCATAAAAACTTCCATAACCTGGCTGAGTCAGCAGATGAAACAGTTATCTGTTTTATCGGGAATTGTTTCAGGGTCAAAAGCCAAAAGTGAGCAAAGGAAACGGATTTATTTTTCAAGCCTGCTGCAATTAAATAAGGATGTAAGCAAACAGGGGACGACACTTACGGTGACCATCCCTAATACACCTCTTGTACATAATGAATTGAACATTACTCATGGAGGCATGATAGCTTCCTTGATAGATTCGGCATTAAAAGCTCAACAGTTCCAAAAGGGTATGCTTCCGTTACTGGGGATATCCAAGTTCATTACGTAAAACCCTCCATTGGCGACCGATTTACGTTCACATGCGAATACATAGGCAAACGATCAAATCGAGGGGAAGGTCACCCGTGATGATGCTTGCGTTATATCCAGAACAAGAAAACGGACCCAAATTGGATCCGTTTTTTTATCTCTTTATGAAATTCTGGGTGTAATACTTTTTATATACCCCGACGCCTAGACCAGTAAATTCCTCATTCAGCATCGCATCACGATGACCTTTGCTATTTAGCCAACCTTCCATGACTGCAGCTGCGTCCACGTAATTAGCCGCTATATTTTCACCTGCTGCCCTGTATTTTACATGACCTGCATCAAGTCGTTTTTCCAAATCCCCATTTGCTTCAGAAACATGGGTACCTTCAGGTGCGTCCGTCATTTCCCGGCTATGAAGGTAAGCAACCTCCGCTGTTGGAGCATCCCATTCTAAAGGCTTCAAATCAAACCTGCTGCGCATTATATTCGTAATATCGAATATTTGCTGCTCATTGCCATCTTCCACTTTCGCCATGTCTTCCTCAGAAAGTTCCTTCACTGTCACAAGTTCACCATGATAGGTCAACTCATACGGCTGTTGTTTCAATAGGGCGGAATCATTCAAAAATCGAACGCTTGAAACAGTCCCCGTGAATTTATCCAAATAAAGCTGAACATTAATTTTCCCTAAATCAATCAACGGCCTCATGTTCATATCTTCCTCCGACAATTCAAAACGATAGGAACTGTCGCCAACTTCAATATCAACAGTAGGTTCCACATATAAGCTGGAATAGATGGCATCAATCGATTGTCCTATTTTGAAAGGAGCGACATTGACCTCATCACCGATTCCATAAGCAGATACCACTTTTTCACTTTCAACGGCTAATTGGAAATAATTATTATAGTCCTTTTTATAAACCCACCATTCATATCCATAGGCAGACATATCAATTCGATCTGGCTTACCGTATTCCTTTTCTATCTCTTTTGCATTTTTCCCGATTGTTGCTGCCAGACCTTCTGTCACTTCAGTAACCCCTTCCTTTTCAGAGGAAGGGCTTTTTTCATTTATATGTCCATTCGGGTTAACACCTTTGTTACCATCAATAAGAGGGTTCCCTTCATCTTCATCGCCGATATTAAGATAAATACCGATTACGAAAAAAATAACGATTAACACCAACACCTTACCTAAACTGCGCAGAGGAACACTCCCTCTCTCTATCTAATTTATGTATCCAATGCAAAAAAACCTTTCTTTCCTGATTATATCACTGTTCAATCATAATTTTCTAATTTACGATAGACTGCCCCTTCATTAAATTCATTTTAAAAATGGAACTTTTGTGAATGATTGAAATACCATAGTTGAGTTCATTGCAACTTCCACCATTTCGTACTATTATAAAATATAGGATAAAATGGTATATTATAAACATACTTGGAGATTTTTAATATATTCATGTACATAATATTTTCCCGGTATGTCATTTTAATTCTCAATAGTAAACATAGGAGGTACTACTCGTGAAATTTGAAAGCTTTGGAATCGAAAACATCACAGCCGACTTAAACCGATTAGATGACCTAATGCCGCAGTATGGTTTAATACGTGCAGAACAATGGGATTACGAAAGAGTCAGTTACGATCGTAAGTTCGAATTAAAAGAAGGCACGTTTTACCTGAGAATACTTGGCCATGCTACAGAAGGCGATGTAGGCGCTCACAGGGCCGTCGTTAAACTTATGGTCCCTCTATTAGGAAAACACTATTATCCACACGGAGTTGAATATGGCGAAGGAGAGGATTTCCCTGCATCACTGGTTAAACAAAGTGAAAAAATCCTCGCTCAAATCAAAGAAGAACTTACACAATTCAACGGCCTGTAAAAGCCGCAAGTTAAAAGTGAGGTACAAAGAGAGAGGATCATATGTGATGCTCTCTTTTTTTTAGTATCCATTACAAAAGCCTGATGCTTTTTTTGCACCAGGCTTTTTCGTTATTTTAAAATCCCAGGATCGCCTTTATTAAAGATGTTGTTTCGCCGCCATGATAAATGACATAAAGCAGAATGTAAACGGCTACTCCTGTAATCCCAGTGAAAAACCAAATGATGCTGGTAGCAGGCCCGATTTTTTTATGAATGGCAAATTTACCTTTAAACCCAGTGGTAAGCATGATGATCCCCAATACTGCCCCAGTTGTCGCAAGCGTTATATGGAAAATCAAAAAAATCGTATAATAAATTTTAATGTCATCGGGTCCGCCAAATGATGTACTGCCAATGAAGACCGTCCGGGAAAGATATATAGTGAAAAAGATTACCGCAAAAACCGCAGCTGCCATCATGGTTTTTTTATGGGTCTCAATTTTGCGTTGTTTAATTTGATACCAGCCTATTGCAACAGTGATGGCACTTAATACAATGAAAGCTGTACTTATCGTTGGAAGGATTGGTAAAGACATATGTATTGTAGTCCTCTCTATATTTATTAATCAACTACCATTTTATAAGAGGCAATCATAAAATTCAATAAAATCAAGGATTATTAACAGAATGCTCACTTTTATGGAATAGCCAAGTCGAATCACTGGCTATTTGCTTTAAATCGAAAATCAGGCAGATAAAAGACTTGTCCGCCCCAAGACAAGTCTTTTATCGTACAATTATTCTACAGTCTGAAAATCCGAAGGTATCGGATCGATATCATTTTGGCCGCCGTTCTCCTTTTTGAACCAAGCAAAGAAAATGACACCTAATACATAGCCTAAAACGATTTCTTGAATCACCTTCATCAGAACCCCACCAAGCTGTTGATCCTCAAGCAATGGCAGTCCATTGAACATTTCCGGGCCACTGAGCGTTAAACCCGCCAGTGCTGAAGCCGGAACGCAAAGCTCCATGGCACTCGCCCAAGATTCCGCATTGGTAAATGTATCATACATCGGATCATTAGCAAAAATGATTAAGGCGCAAGCAGGGGTCATTAGAATGCCACTGCCGAAAATATAAGCCACTTTTTTTACACCTGACAGACTTTCACGTTCCGGCAGTTGATTGACAAGCGGGAACCACATCAAAACAGCAGTAGTAAATAAAAGGACCGTGTATCCCGCATGAAACCACATCCCCGTTTTGATAAAGTCGAATACTAACGGGATATGGTACAACGAGAAAAGAACATTAAATAGTAAAAGGGCGACAAGAGGCCTGGTGAAAAATTGAAATAACGTCTTCACTCCCCTTGAATTTATGAAAGTTCTCATAAGCCAATCTGGAATCGCTATGATAAATAAAGGCGGAATCACGAGATATAGCAGTGCCATTTGAAACATGTGGGCACTGAACATGATATGGCTCAATAAATCCAGCGGTGATCCTTTCACTGCATATAGAAGGAGCATGGCTATCAAAAAATAAGTTGCCTGTTTAACGGAAAGCGATGAACTTCCCGAAAACTTCTCCCCTTTTTTTGTCAACAGCCAAAAATAGCCAACGGTTATAAGTACGAGGACGGCAAAATAATAAGGACTCCACAAAGCGCGAAATCCGAAAATATCAATAGACAAAAAAATCACCTCGTTCATAAACTTTTTCTTACTTTCATTATACCTAAAATGAAACATGGTAACAAATATAGATAAACTTGGATTCTTTTTCTAACTAAATCAACACATAAAGAAAACCGGCTATCTTTCAATAGCCGATTTCCTTCAAGGTTTATAACCAAACAATCGTTGTGAACACAAGGACAGTTATCAAGCCTACTGCAAGGCCGGAAAATAAGAACAATGCAATGGTGCCATGCCCTTTATGCTTCATATGCATGAAATAATACAATTGGAAAATCACTTGTACAACTGCCAGCAGCAAAATGACTGGTTTAATGAACCAATGTGAAAAACCCTCAATTCCTACTGCAGCAAAAGCAAGTAATGTAAAGAAAATCATAAGTGTAAATGATATCACTTGGTGTTTCATCTCTTCAGCATTTTTCTTACGGCGATATTTTAAATCGACATTCGGGTTCGCTGAATTTGATTGTTCATTCGCCATCAGTTATCCCACCATTCCCATTAAGTATACGACAGTAAAGATAAACACCCAGACTACGTCAATGAAATGCCAATAAAGACTCGCAACATAAAATTTAGGAGCGTTATATAAATTCAAGCCCCTTCTTGCATTACGAACCATAAGAGATATGATCCAAACCAGACCGAAAGCAACGTGTCCTCCGTGAAAACCAACTAACGTATAAAACGCGGAACCGAAGGCACTGCTCGTAAATGTATGATGGAATTCATGAACATAGTGATTAAACTCATAAATCTCGAGACCTAGAAAAGCAAAGCCAAGTGCAACCGTGATTACAAGCCATGCTTGCATTTGTTTAAAATGGTTATTTTTCATATGGTACATTGCATACACACTAGTTAATGAACTGGTCAATAACAGCATGGTTGCTACAAAAGTCAGCGGTAATTCGAATAAATCTTTAGCTAAGGCAGCATCACCATTCGGAACTTTATCCTTCAATGCAAGGTAAGTTGCAAAAAGCGAGGCGAATAATACCGTCTCTCCACCGAGAAACAACCAGAATCCCAAATACTTATTTTTACCTTCTAAAGTCGCTTTCTCGGGAGAAGCAGGCCAAGTGGCATCCGTGAATCTTTCATCTGTTTGCATTATGCCTTACCTCCCTTGTCTTTATCGTCCATAAGGTCTTCTTTGTGGATGTGGAATCCATGATCGTCTTTAACGGAACGGATAAACATTGAAACGAATGTTATCAAAAGTCCAACAATCATTATAGGCAGGGTCCATGTCTTATCATCCATATTATATAAAGCACCGAATGCGGCAACAAATAAACCGAGGGCAATCGTTAAAGGAAGTATAGATGAATTCGGCATATGGATATCCCCCAGTGGTTCTGCAGGAGTCATTTCCTTTTTCCCTTCCATTTTTTCAACCCAGTAAGGATCTAATCCGCGGACAAGCGGAAGTTGTTTAAAATTATAAAACGGCGGTGGTGATGGAATGGCCCATTCAAGCGTACGGCCGTCTCCCCATGGATCATTGCCGACTTTCTCATTCTTCACGGATGTAATGATTATATTGATGACCATAACCAAGACCCCAAATGCCATTAAGAAGGCTCCAACTGTACTAATCATATTACCTGTATTGAGTCCCTGATCGTCCAAGAATGTAAATACGCGACGAGGCATCCCCATCAAACCTAAGAAATGTTGAATGAAGAATGTTAAATGGAAACCGATCAAGAACGTCCAAAATGTGATTTGCCCCAGTTTTTCACTTAACATCGTTCCAAACATTTTCGGCCAATAGAAATTGATTCCAGCCAGTAAGCCCAATACAACCCCACCGACGATTACATAGTGGAAATGGGCAACAACGAAATAACTATCATGGTATTGATAATCAGCAGGTGCTGATGCGAGCATGATACCTGTAACGCCACCCATGGTAAATGTAGGGATAAAGGCAACTGCATAAAGCATCGGCACCGTGAACTTGACGCTTCCTCCCCACATCGTAAAGATCCAGTTGAATATCTTAATACCTGTAGGTACCGCAATGGCCATGGTAGCCACGGCAAAAATCGCATTCGCGATAGGTCCTAAACCAGTCGTAAACATATGATGCGCCCAAACCATGAAACCTAAGAAACCGATTAAAACGGTTGCAAACACCATTGATGAATAACCAAATAATCTTTTTCTGGAGAATGTAGCAAAAATTTCGGAAAATATACCGAATGCTGGAAGGATCAGGATATACACTTCCGGGTGACCGAATATCCAGAATAAATGCTCCCAAATGATCGTATTCCCGCCCGCTGCTACATCAAAGAAATTCGAGCCGAACATCCTGTCGAACATCATTAACACCAATCCTACGGTAAGCGGAGGAAAAGCGAATAATATCAATGCGGAAACAACGAAAGTTGACCATGTAAACAGCGGCATACGCATATATGTCATACCAGGCGTACGCATATTAATAATGGTTACAAGGAAATTGATCCCTGCAATTAGTGTTCCAAAACCTGATATTTGTAGTCCGAGGACGTAAAAATCAATGCCATGGCCTTCGGAGTGCAGGGAAAGTGATGCATACGATGTCCAGCCTGCATCTGGAGCCCCACCTAAAAACCATGAAAGATTCAGAAAGACTCCCCCAAAGAAAAACAACCAAAAACCTAAAGAGTTCAAAAACGGGAACGCAACATCACGTGCCCCTATCTGTAAGGGTACAACCGCATTCATAACAGCAAATACCAATGGCATGGCCGCCAGAAATATCATTGTCGTACCGTGCATGGTCAAAATTTCATTATAAAATCCGGCACTTACGAAGTCATTGTTTGGGATTGCAAGCTGGATACGGATAAACATCGCTTCCAAACCGCCGATTACAAAGAATAACCCGCCAGAGATAAGATATAAAATGGCGATTTTCTTATGGTCAACCGTCGTCAGATAATCCCAAAGCGTAGCGCCAAATCCTTTTTTATTAGCGTACGTACTCACGATTTAACCTCCTTAATCAATGTTCTATTTGTCTTCCACCTTAAGCTCTAATAAATAAGCTGCCAGTGCATTAATATCCGAATCCGAAAGTTCGCCGTAAGTACCGGTCATCGTGTTGCCCGGTTTATACTTCTCAGGATCCTTGATCCATTTTTTCACATTCTCTTCCGTATGATCCAATACGCCAGCCACTTTTTGACGCTCACCGAATGTAGCCAGATTCGGAGCCTGACGGGCAGCTTCAGGCCTGCTGTCATTTGGTGTCACTGCATGGCAGCCTATACAGCTTTGATTAAAGACATCTTCACCTTGTTTGGCTAGGTCACCTTCAACGACAGGTTCTTTCGCGGCTTTCATATCTTTAGTCCAAGCTTCAAAATCGGTTTGGGACTTCGGTACGACCTTAAAATCCATCAAAGCATGTGAAGGACCGCAAAGTTCGGCACATTTTCCGTAAAACAAGTTGTTCGAATCTTCCGCCTTTTCACTATCGAATTCTAAGAAAAACTGATTGACCCCTTCTGTATTGGTATCCATCTTTCCTCCGACAGACGGTACCCAGAATGAATGCTTAACATCTGAAGCAGTCAGATTGAAGTACACTTTTTGATCGGTTGGCACAACCAAATCCTGACTTGTTACAACGCCAAGGTCCGGATATTCAAACTCCCACCAATAAAGGTTCGCCCTGACATTCACGACAAGTGCATCCTTCGTTTTTCCATCCTTATCTTTCTTATCCATCGCCTTTGTGTCGGCTAAATCGAAAGTCGTGACGACGGTTGGAACAGCCAGAACAATTAAAAGAAGGATAGGAATAACAGTCCAGATAATTTCGAGTTTATGACTTCCTTCAATTTGTTTCGGTATTGTTTCGTCGCCTTCCTTACGACGGAAGCGTAGTAAAACTACAACGAACAAAATAATCACAACAATAATAACCAGTACCATGATTAGTGTACTCAATATCAGTAAGTCATACTGAGATTGCGCAACATCGCCAGCTGGCTTCAGCGCGGATAGAAATGGTTCGCCGCATCCCGAAAGGACAAGTCCTACAATACCCAGCAGAGCAATTAGGCGCCATTTGTGCAGCCTTTTTTTCATAGCTTCAGAAACCCCTCTTTCGTCAAAATTTTCTCACAAAAATAAAAATGGGCGCAATTGCGAATATTCTCTCTATGTCAATTTCTTAAAAAGAAAGAATCCCTAAACTAAGGAATTATTAAGATGATTCATGTAACCGCTCTTATGTATGACCCCGTTGGTTCCGTTAATATGTATGAATGGCGGTCAGTGCATTATATATCAGTAAGCTGGAGCCTGTATAAGAACAGGCCGCCAGCTTATTTTAACCAAAACTAGATGAGAGTGACAATAACCATCGCTACAAATAAAATGGTCATATAATTTAAAGAATATACAAACATGGATGTTGCCCATTTAACATCATCTTTCTTTTTATACCCCTTAATTCCCAAAATAAGCCACCCCGTGCTCAATAATGCAGCAAGAATAACTAGCGGAGTTCCTAATGGAGTTAAAAAGAAAGGAACGAACATTAAACAGACGATCCATAGCATAATCGACCTTTTTGCGGCCTTGAACCCTTTTACGACCGGAAGCATTGGCACACCGGCAGCACGATATTCTTCGACACGCCTCATTGCTAGTGCATAAAAATGAGGAGGCTGCCATAAGAACATGATCGCGAACAGGACCCAGGCGATCTTATCAAGGCCCGGGTCGACTGCAGCCCACCCGATAAGTGGAGGCACCGCTCCGGATATACTGCCTATAATCGTATTCGAGACAAACCTGCGTTTAAAAACCATGGTATATAAAACAACATAGGCGAAGACGCCGAATGCACCAAGTATGGCTGTTGTCATATTAGTCAATGCAAGTAAAATCAGCCCTGCAGCAATCAAGCCGAAACTTAACGCCAATACCTTTGAAGGCTGTACTTTCCCAGTTACCGTTGGACGGTTTTTCGTTCTTTCCATTAAATGATCGATATCACGGTCATAATAATTATTGAAACTGCAAGATCCCGCCATGATGAGCGCCGAACCTGCAAGTGTATAAAACACTACATCTAAATTGCTTAAGAAGCTAAGCCTCGAAAAATGAAGAGCTAGCCACACGCCGGTAAAAGCTGTAATTATATTTGAATTGACAATCCCCACTTTTATAAGTGCGAGAAAATCCTTCCAAGCTGTTGTTTCAGGTATATCCGATTGAAGGGCGGCTTTACTGTCCTCCATGACAGCTTCTGACAAACCCCTTGTTTCTGACATTTGTTTTCCTCCTTTAAATCATTCAGCACAGACGCAAATGCAAAGAAAATACTTACATATGCTATAGAACATTATTTCATACTTTTTGATATTTGTAACCAAGGAAGCGTAAACAAAAAGTAAATTATTTACCAATGACCGTTGTCAATGGAATCCATCGAGAGCTATCATTCTTAATATCATGCTTAATAACAGTAAAATTTAGTAAAATCATTTCTTCAATATATTAAAACACATTTTTGGAAGCTTTTGTGAAAATTTTTCGGATATTTTTTGACCAATTTGTGTCTCAATAATTTACTGCTGTTGTAAGATGTTCATCAAGAACATGAATAGTATGCTATTATCATCATCCCCTAGGCTCTATCCCTATTTTGCTCCTACTTGAAGGTTTACACTCCCTTTATTTCTATCAAAGTCTTTTGTAACTTTCAACTATTTCAGGCATTTTAATTAATAGCTATAATATTAACTGAACTTGTAAAATCATTCTATTTTGTGTAATATCGAGGAAGTTCGACAAATATTATGAAAAATCTTATGCTATTATTAATTTTATGGAACAACCCTAATTTGCTACAGAGAAAAAGGTGGGACTACTAGTGAAATCGTCTCTTAAATGGTTTGCTGTTTTAACAACGATCGTAATGCTTTTCATCTTACTTGGTGGAGCTTTAGTCACGAAGACGGATTCCGGCATGGGTTGCGGCAGGTCCTGGCCATTGTGCAATGGCCAATTGATCCCGGACAAAATCACGATTGAATTGGTCATTGAGCTTTCCCATCGACTCGTTTCAGGTGCTGGAGGATTCTTGGTTTTAATTTTATCGTATATGTCTTGGAAAAAAATCGGCCATATCCGTGAAGCGCGTTTCTTATCCGTCCTTTCTTTTGGTTTTCTGTTACTGCAAGGGTTGATCGGAGCCGCTGCCGTCATTTGGTCACAATCCGATTTTGTCCTTGCCCTTCATTTTGGCATATCGCTCATTTCCTTTGCTTCCGTCTTTTTACTGACACTGTTGATTTTTGAAGTAGACAAGAAGTTCGAAGCCGAAAAACTTATAGTTGACAACCGAATGAAATTCCATATTATTGGCGTATTGATTTTTTGTCTGGTAGTCGTATATACGGGTGCTCTTGTAAGGCATACAGAATCCAGTCTTATCTGTAAGGATTGGCCTTTATGTGTAAATGACAGTGTTGCACTCCCCTCCAACCTTTATGAATGGATTCAGATGGGGCACCGTGCAATGGCAGGCGCCATTTTCATTTGGGTATCATATGTGGCTTATATCGCAAAAAAACATTACAAAAATCAAAAAGTTTTATATGGCGGTTGGATTGCTGCATTCATTCTCGTATTTTTACAGGTTACCGCTGGAGCCTTTATCATTTTCTCAAGGCAAAACTTATATATCGCATTGACACACGCATTATTCATTGCCTGCTTTTTTGGTGTAATGAGCTATTTGATGCTATTGACGTCAAGAAGCAAAAAAAATGCCCTAGCCAAGCAAAAAGGGAGCTCCACGCATGCAGTCAAAGGACAGGATGAACAGGATATAACACCAACGGTACCCGCCCGTTAATATCTGATTGTTCAATCAATAATATAGAAGAATAAAACAAAACCACCATTCCCGGGGAATGGTGGTTTTTGTTTTGTCTTAAGATGACCGTAAATTGCCTAAAAAGAGGGTACAGAGCAGCTTGAAGCCTCAAGCATACCCAATATACCCCAAATCATTCACAAGGTCACAGTCAGCGATATTACTTAGTTATTTCGATCAATAAGTCTCCAGTACTGATCGCTTCTCCATCTTTTACATAAATATCTTTAATGGTCCCGGAGAATGGTGCTTGTACGGTAGTTTCCATTTTCATCGCTTCCGTTATGATCAGGTGATCACCCTGCTTGACCTGATCGCCTTTCTCGACCACTACACGAATAACCGTACCTGGCATTGTCGCACCGAGTTGTTCTTTATTTTTTGGGTCTGCTTTCATTTTTGATACAACGGAAGATTTAATGTTTTCATCCTTGATTATCACTTCACGTGATTGACCATTCAACTCAAAATAAACGACCCGTGTTCCATCAGCCAATGGCTGGCCGATTGAAACCAATTTTACGATGAGTGTTTTACCCTTTTCAATTTCAACTTCGATTTCTTCCCCTAGCCTCATGCCATATAAGAAAGTCGCGGTATCGAGGTTGGAAACATCTCCAAACAGCTCAATCGTTTTATTGTAGTCCAGGAATACTTTTGGATATAGGGCATATGCAAGCACATCGAAATCAGTGACTGCCCGTCCCAATTCCTTGAATAATTCTTCTTTAAGTGCTGCAAAGTCCACTTCTTCCAATAATTCACCCGGTCTTACTGTTATAGGTTTCTTCCCTTTCAGGATAACTTCCTGAAGCTCTTTAGGGAATCCCCCAACCGGCTGACCTAGATAGCCTTCGAATAACTCTATGACTGAATCAGGGAAATCGATGGATTTGCCATTTGTCAGAACATCTTCTTCAGACAGGTTATTTTGTACCATGAATAACGCCATGTCCCCAACAACTTTTGATGACGGAGTTACTTTAACGATATCGCCGAACATTACATTGACGCGCTGGTACATTTCTTTCACTTCATGCCAGCGGTCTCCCAGCCCCACTGCTTTGGCTTGCTGCTGCAGATTACTATATTGACCGCCCGGCATCTCGTGTTTGTAAACCTCTGTATGAGGTGCATTCATGCCGCTTTCGAAGTCATGATAGAATTTCCTGACCTCTCCCCAGTATTCTCCTAAACGCTCTAGTGAATCGACTTCCAATTTAGGCTGTCTGCTTGATCCTTCCAATGCATAATGAAGTGTTTGTACACTTGGCTGCGAAGTAAGTCCAGCTAAAGAACCAATCGCCGTATCAACGATATCCACACCAGCTTCGATCGCTTTCGAATACATGTAAATCCCATTTCCGCTTGTATCATGAGTATGCAGATGGATCGGAAGGGATGTCGATTCTTTCAGTTCCGATACAAGTCGGTAAGCAGCATCAGGTTTCAAGAGGCCGGCCATATCCTTGATCGCTAAAATATGGGCACCGGCTTGTTCCAATTCCACAGCCATATTCTTATAGTATTCGATATTATATTTGCTGCGTGATGGATCATTCAAATCCCCTGTATAACAAATGGTAGCTTCCGCAATTTTGCCGGATTGACGGACTGCATCAATAGCCAATTCCATTCCTTTAACCCAGTTTAAACTATCGAAGATACGGAAAACATCAATGCCTGCATCCGCTGATTTCTCTACGAATTCACGAATGACATTATCAGGGTAATTTTTATAACCAACTGCATTTGAAGCCCTTAAAAGCATTTGCAAAAGGACATTCGGCGCTTTTTTCCTGAAACTTAACAGCCTGTCCCATGGATCTTCTTTCAAGAAGCGATATGCGACATCGAAAGTTGCCCCGCCCCACATTTCCATTGAAAATAAATCAGGAAGGAGTTTTGCTGTAGGCTCAGCGATATCAAGGATATCTTTCGACCTGATTCTCGTCGCCAGTAAAGATTGATGTGCATCACGGAAAGTCGTATCTGTGATCAATACCTCTTTTTGTTCTTTGATCCAATTGACCAGTCCCTCTGCACCTTGCTGTTCAAGAATATTTTTTGTACCCGAGATAAGCGGCAGGCCACCAACATTCGGAATTGGAGCTGGTTCAAAAACAGGTTTCTTCTTTTTCTCGACTCCCGGGAAACCATTCACTGTCACATTTCCGATATATGAAAGCATTTTTGTCCCACGGTCTTTTCTGATTGGGAAGCTAAATAATTCCGGTGTGGTATCAATGAATGATGTATCATATTCCCCATTTATGAATTTTTCATGTTTAACGACATTTTCAAGGAAGGGGATATTGGTTTTAATACCACGAATCCTGAATTCCTTAAGGTTACGAACCATTTTGGAAGCTGCCTGCTCAAATGAAAGCGCATGAGTGGAAAGTTTAACGAGAAGGGAATCATAATATGGTGTGATGACCGCACCTTGGAACCCATTCCCAGCATCCAGACGAACACCGAATCCCCCTCCGGAACGGTAAACCATCATTTTCCCGGTATCAGGCATGAAATTATTCAATGGGTCCTCAGTCGTCACCCGTGATTGAATAGCATATCCATGTGTTTTGATTCCTGCTTGTTCGGGGATCCCGATCTTTTTGCCATGGAGTTCATGCCCTTCAGCTACCATGATTTGAGATTGAACGATATCAATGCCCGTAATCATTTCAGTAATGGTATGCTCAACCTGTACCCTTGGATTGACTTCAATAAAGTAAAATTCGCCATTTGCCACAAGGAACTCGACCGTACCAGCATTTACATAATCAATATTTTTCGCCAACTTGACGGCTGCCTCACAAATCCTTTCCCTTAAATCATCGGAAAGGGAAACGGAAGGTGCCACTTCCACAACTTTTTGATGACGTCTCTGAACGGAACAGTCACGTTCATATAAATGGACGATATTTCCATGAGTATCAGCCAAGATCTGAACTTCGATATGCTTCGGATTTTGTATGAATCTTTCAACATATACTTCATCATTACCAAAAGCTGCTTTAGCTTCTGATTTTGCGCGATCATAAGCCTCTTCAACATCTTCGATTTTTTCGACAATCCGCATTCCGCGTCCGCCGCCGCCTAAAGAGGCTTTTATAATAATTGGAAAACCGTATTGTTCACCAAATTCCTTGACTTCTTCAATACTGGTAACCGGTCCATCACTTCCAGGGATAACCGGGATCTCAGCCAGTTCAGCTTGTGTTCTGGCTTTAACTTTGTCACCAAACATATCTAGGTGTCTTGATTCTGGTCCGATGAAGATTATGCCTTCTTCCTCACAGCGTTTCGCAAATTCAATATTTTCTGAAAGGAAACCATAACCGGGATGAATCGCATCGACTCCGCTCATTTTGGCGATCGCAATTATGCCTTCGATATCCAGGTAAGCATCAATCGGCTTTTTGCCTTCCCCAACCAAATAAGCCTCATCCGCTTTATATCGGTGATAAGAACCATAATCTTCCTTTGAATAGATTGCAACTGTGTGAATGTCTAATTCCGTACATGCCCGAAAAATTCGTATCGCTATTTCTCCACGATTTGCCGCAAGTACTTTTTCTATACGTTTCGCCATTGCTACCACCCTAATCAATATGTATTTTTATTGAATATATAGAAAAAAAGCGCGAAAGAATTCACCACTTTTTATTCATAATTTTATTTCCCTATTAAGGAAATCAATCTGATAAAGCTCATTTTATCGCTGATGTAATTATTTTGATATATTTTATATTCTTGTTTTTTACATCCGATAAAGACTAAAAAGAGCCATATACCATTAGCAAATGAAAATTTAGCTATAATAATATATCATCAAGTTGTTTTAACATTCAATTAATATAACCATAATACTAAAATTAACTGAATACAATAAAAAAATAAAAAATTACATATATTCGTATATAAAAACATGGAATTAACTCTGCTTTCACACTAAGACTCCAATGCTCAGCAATGGCGCGGAACCATAAATTCCCAGTTCCGATTGAGAAATCTGAAATGTAAAGATGACCATTAAACAACACATTGGGAATTCAAAATAATTAAAAAACTCAAATTGAGCTTCCGTGGATTAATTAGTATGTCACTATTTGATATAGTATAACATTATTAAATTAATTATGTACATAAATAAAAAACTCAAACAATCATCGAGATTTGTTTGAGTTAGTATGTTTTATCTATTATTTTTTTAATGATGCTTCATGCAAAACTGACAATTCCTGTTCAAGGGTTTCCAAAAGGGATTTACCCTCGGTTTCCTCTACCAAACCTAAGCGTACGGCAAAATCAATTTCTCGTGATAGGCCGAACATTTGTGTATCAAGGACCTCTTCATATAAAGGACATTGAGGCATAGTGAGATTTTCCATTTGAACTTTTATCAGTTTTAGAATCTTGTCAGCATCTGCTTTTAATAAAGCATAAGCTTTTTCTCGATGATTGACAAGCATATCAGATGCCATGTTAAATCCCCCCGCTCAGAGCGATTAAATCTTATCTCTAAATTCTACCTTTAGTTTTGGGAAAAAGCAAGGACATTGACAAACAATTTGCCATTGAGATATCATGGTCACCTTTCAAATGAATATACCCAGCCATGGAAATTGTTCACCATCGTGAAGATGTGACATTTCAATTATAATTGATTATAATCATTAAAGAGCAACAGAAAGGAATGAGATATTTGGAACCCATCGTATTTATAAATGGAAAAGTGAAATATCCAATTACGCTAGATCCTGGGGTATGGATTTTTGATGACCGTAAAGTTGAAATCGATACATATTTCCACGCTGAAAGAGTCCAAGTCAATGAATTAGAAGAATATACGATTGCCGCCTCCAAACATTGGCAAAAAGAAATACAGGAAGGCGCAATAATGCCGCCTACTTTAAAAACGGAACAAAAGTTCGAGAAGCAAAGATTGCTGGAAGGGACTTTTGGCATCCCTTTTGAACCTTTTTTAAAAAATGCCGAACCTGAAAATGGGACAACTGAAGTCATCGTTACAACCGATGATGAGGAGCTTACATTCCCGTTGGAAACGGCACTTGAATTTTTCCTGGGCTTTTCCAAGGATGGAAAGCCGCTTAAAATATCCGAGGGCGGCCCTATGGAAATTTATTTCGGAGACGCTTCCAACATCAATGATCCGATAAAAAATGTACGGTCTTTCACCGTTAAATAAGACTTAGTCCAATCATACCAAAAACTTTAGAGCAATCGGCAAGGGATATCTCTTGCCGATTGCTTATAAAAGCGTAGCTGCCAGTTGGGCCAATCCAGATCTTTCCCCTTTTATCAATTTAACATGGCCGGCAATACGCTCAGTCTTGAATTTTTCCACCACATATGTCAAACCATTATTATATTCATCTAAATACGGATGATCTATTTGCTCCGGATCTCCCATCAATACAATTTTGCTCCGCTCACCGACCCTCGTCAAGATGGTCTTGACCTCATGTTTTGTTAAGTTCTGCGCTTCATCGATGATGATGAACTGATCCGGGATGCTCCTCCCCCTGATATAGGTGAGGGCTTCCACTTCAATCGAACTCATGCCTGCTAAAATGGCATCCAATTCCCCAGGTTTTTTCGTATTGAACAAAAATTGGAGATTATCAAAAATAGGCTGCATCCAGGGTCTTAATTTTTCTTCTTTTTCCCCTGGCAAGTAACCAATATCTTTACCAACCGGAACAATGGGCCTGGCAACCAAAAGTTTCTTATATTGTGACAAATCTTCAGTTTGCAGCAACCCTGTTGCCAACGCCAATAAAGTCTTACCTGTCCCTGCCTTACCAATGAGCGTCACAAGCTGGATATCCGAACGAAGCAACAAATCAAGGGCCATCGTCTGCTGGACATTTCTCGGTTTAATTCCCCAAATATGTTCTCCTTCATACATCAATTTCTTAACGAACCTGCAGTTCTCATCCACAATCCCAATTGCAGAAGCTGAACTGCCCAGCGTGTCCTTCATCAGCAGGAATTGATTTGGATAATATGAATCTTTTGTCAGCTCTTCCAGTGCCAGAAAACTTTTTTCATAAAACTTATTCAGATTATCAATCGATACATACACTTCTTTGTGCCCAGCGTAAATATGGTCCAGTTCTACGACACGGTCATTTAAAAAGTCCTCTGCCTCAAGACCGATGGCATCAGCTTTGACCCTGACTAGAGTGTCTTTGCTAACCAAAATGACTGTTTTTCCATCTTCTTTCGTCTCTTCTTCCAAAGATAAATTTTTCGCGACTGCCAATATCCTGTTATCATTTGTTTTCTCCACAAAAATTTCCTGAAGCTTATGAAATGAACGGTGGTTGAGTTCAATCCTTATGCTGCCTCCATTATGAAGCGGAATGCTCTGATGAAGCTTCCCTTTTTCCCGAAAGCTATCGATCAATTTCGATACTTGCCTGGCATTCCTTCCGATTTCGTCCATGTACCTTTTTTTCGAATCCAATTCTTCTAATACGACTGCTGGAATGACAACTTCATTATCTTCGAATGAATAAATCGAATACGGATCCTGCAACAGGACATTCGTATCTAAAACATAGATTTTTTTCCCCAATATGACGCCTCCTGCCTGCTCTATAGGATATGCCTTACCATTTACTACACTCAGCAGTTATGTAGCGGACGAGACTGTTGATAAAATATATGTTCCTTTGCATAAAGATAGAAGAACATTTACAGACTATAAAGAAAACTTCCAGCAAAGAATGCAATCCCCAACATTGATTACACCATGTTTAGCTGCATTTTATACTTATATGCATCAGACTTAATAGTGATGGACAGGCTGGAACAAACATTAAGGAGGTTTTACATTGCAAAAAATCATATTGTCGCTCGCTGCGGTTCTGTTGATGTCAGGTTGCACAATGGATAATAAAAATGAAGTGTCTGAAAATAATGCGAAAAACAATATAACGAAAGTCAATAACTCGACCATCAAGGAAGCAGACAGACAAACAGGTCAGAAAACAGCGGAAAGACTCACCGGTTTGGCTAGATCCATTCCGGAGGTGAACGATGCCACCGCAGTCGTACTTGGCAAATATGCCATCGTCGGAATAGATATTGACCAAGATATTGAGCGTTCACAGGTTGGAACGATAAAGTACTCAGTTGGAGAAACTTTAAAACATGATCCTGACGGTGCAAATGCCATCATCGTCGCTGACCCGGATATAAATGAGCGGATCAGGGAGGTAGCCAGGGATATTCAAGACGGCAAACCCGTAACAGGTATACTTAATGAACTCGCTGACATCACAAGTCGAGTCATTCCTGAGGTTCCTGGTGATATTTTAACCCCAACACCATCAAAGAACATTGATAAGGAAAAAAATAAACTTGATGATAATACGGAAAGAAAAGAACTCGATAAAGAGCAAAACGATCAATCCAATCACTTTAAAGAATGAATTTTCCTGACCCGAAGTCAATCTTCGGGTTTTTGCTATGCCCGCCATGAACCAGGTATTGTTACGTTCAAATGTTAGTTTCACTTTATCCTCGTTTTACCATAAAAATATTGGTATACTTAAAAGCATATTCAAATTGAAGTGAGGTTCAACTAATATGAAGGTTAAATGTGTAATATGCGATCAAATCGAATCTATACCTGACGATAGCCCAGAAGCAAAGAAACTTCGCAACCGTCCTATACATACCTATATGTGCAATACATGCAACCAACGCATTGAAGAGCGTACGAACGAACGGATTGCAACCGGAAACTTCCGTCTGTACCGGACGATTAAAAATGAAGATGAATGGTAGAATATTTTATAAAGCATCCCTGATCGGTATCATCAATGGAATTTTGCTTGGAGTGATGATGAAGTGGGCCGAAATGGTTTCCGGTAAACAAGTGTATCAGCTTTTATTGAATGTGGATTTCCTTCCTCTAATCGGAGCTGTTTCCTGGAGTGAGGCATCATTGTTCTTTTTCCACCTCCTTTTCTCACTGGCCATTACGTTTAGTTACGCTTATATTCTTCATCCTTTGAAAATTTTCAGAAAATGGAACAAATACGCACTTGCTTTTATCACGATCATTCCGCCATCATACTTTACTTTCCACTATCAGCGCTGTCGAAAACAGGAGTTGTCCTTCCTTCTGATTTGACAGCTTTCTTTTTGTGGACAATCTTACATCTTTTTTACGGACTTTTCCTCCCTAGAGCAATATAAAAAAGAACCGTGCGTATGCACGGTTCTTTTTTCCATTACTCGATATTTTTATACTTTTCTGGCTCTAACTGAATTTGGTCTAACATGATATCAATCAATTCAATCGGATAACGTTGCTTTTTCATTTCGTCTCCCAAAAGATATTCGACGAAATAAAAAGGTTCTGTTTTTGAAACCGAATCGATTATCACCTGATGATCGTCTTTCAGCATCTGCATGAAAAACATTTCTGTATCGCGTGCAGCTGTATCATCAGGCCTTGCATCACAGACAACTTTAATCGTCAACCAATTGTATAAAGCATCCTGTAATGATTTCATCATCCTAAGCCTGTTCTTCTTTTCTCGAATTATGAAGACGAATTCTATAAATCCCCAGAACAAGCGAAGCGATGACTAATGCTTCCCCCATAGGAAGAAACACCGCAAAGAAAGAAAGAAGGGTACATCCAAGTGCCATTACCACATAAATGACCACATTTTTTAGCAAAGGTAACTTTTTGGCAAAACCTAACTGATAGACAAGGATGCATAATCCAAAGACCGTTAAATATAAAAACCACATTCCTGCTTCAGGATTTTCATCCACTCTATACAATGCTGCAAAAAATGATAATCGCTCTTGGATATCCAATCTTTTCTCCTCCTCTTGCTATTTATTTTTCTTCAACAGCAACTTTTTTTCTTTTAGCTGCTCTTTCACGCTCGTTTTTATCAAGAATTTTTTTACGAAGACGGATTGAATCCGGAGTTACTTCACAGTACTCGTCATCGTTCAAATATTCCAGAGCTTCTTCAAGAGACATGATTCTTGGTTTTTTCATGGAAGAAGTTTGGTCTTTATTTGCTGAACGCATATTTGTCATTTGTTTCGCTTTAACGATATTAACAGTCAAATCGCTATCACGGTTATGTTCCCCGACGATCATGCCTTCATAAATATCCGTACCTGGCTCAACGAAAATAACACCGCGGTCTTCTACTTGCATAATACCATATTGTGTAGTTTTTCCTGATTCCATGGATACAAGTACACCTTGACGTCTTCCGCCGACTTGACCTTGTGCCATTGGTTGGTAGCTGTCAAATGAGTGGTTCATGATACCATATCCACGTGTAATCGTTAAGAACTCAGTTGAATAGCCAATAAGTCCGCGAGCTGGGATCGTGAACAGTAAACGAACTTGACCGCTTCCGCTATTGATCATATCCAGTAATTCACCTTTACGGGCTCCCATTGATTCCATGATCGAACCAGTGTGCTCCTCAGGTACGTCGATTTGTACACGTTCAACCGGCTCACAACGGACACCATCAATCAAACGAACGATAACTTCCGGTTTTGAAACTTGCAGTTCATAACCTTCACGTCTCATGTTTTCGATCAGGATGGAAAGGTGAAGCTCCCCACGACCTGAAACAACCCAGACATCTGGAGAATCAGTATTTTCGACTCTTAAGCTGACATCCGTCTGCAATTGGTTTTTCAAACGTTCTTCAATTTTACGAGCAGTAACGAATTTACCTTCACGGCCTGCGAATGGGCTGTTATTTACAAGGAAAGTCATTTGCAATGTTGGCTCGTCAATACGCAGGATAGGTAGAGCGTCAGGGTGTTCAGTCGGACAAACCGTTTCCCCTACGTTAATATCCTCCATACCAGAAACAGCTATTAAATCACCGGCAACGGCTTCTTGGATTTCAACTTTCTTCAAGCCAATATAACCAAAGATTTTCGTTACACGGAATTGTTTAACCTTCCCATCAAGTTTCATTAATGAAACTTGTTGACCTACATGCATTTTACCGCGGAATACACGGCCAACACCAATACGTCCTACATAATCATTATAGTCAAGTAAAGCCACCTGGAATTGAAGCGGTTCATCTGAGTTATCAATTGGTGCAGGGATCGTTTCGACGATTGTTTCGAAAAGAGGGGTCATGTCTTCTTCTTGTTTAGCAGGATCTGAATCCAAGCTTGCAGTACCAGCAATACCTGAAGTGAAGACAACAGGGAAGTCCAACTGTTCTTCTTCAGCTCCTAATTCGATGAATAAGTCAATTACTTCATCGACTACTTCATTTGGACGTGCAGAATCTTTATCGATTTTGTTCACGACAACGATTGGCGTGATCTTTTGTTCCAATGCTTTTTTCAACACGAAACGAGTTTGCGGCATACAGCCTTCATATGCATCAACAACAAGAAGAACGCCATCAACCATTTTCATGATCCGTTCCACTTCACCACCAAAGTCGGCATGACCAGGTGTATCCAAAATATTGATTCTTGTATCTTGGTATTGAACTGCTGTATTTTTCGCAAGAATCGTAATTCCGCGTTCTTTTTCAATCGCATTAGAATCCATCGCACGTTCTTCCACATGTTCATTTTCACGGAAAGTACCAGATTGCTTAAGCAACTGATCCACTAACGTCGTTTTACCATGGTCAACGTGGGCAATAATGGCTATATTACGAATATTTTCTCTTAATTTCAAAAAATTCACTCCTAAAAAAGTTTGTGTATAACGTATCACTAGTATTAACTTACATATTATATCACAAACATACTAGAAACAAATACAGAAATTATGTACAATAGATATATTAGGGGTGATATTAATGAACATTAAATGGAATTTCTTAATATTAGCGGTATTGGCAACATCCAGCATTGGCTCCATTGGCATCTTCATTGCTGAAAAAAGCTTGATTGGAATATTGGCTGCAATCGTTATTCTTTGCGGTATCATGGGGTTCGGTTTCACTCAGAAGAAGAAATTACGCGAAGCCGGGAAGTTATAATATAAAAAACTCGCTGACAGACAGCGAGTTTTTTTTGTTAATTATTTCAAAATGATTATTTGATTCCAAACGTGCAAAACTTTTGTCATGCCCTTTATACTAACGGCTGGAGTTTCCTGATAAGTATTTATCGAAAACTTCTTTGTGAAGCCCTGGTTTAGATACGAAAAGTGAGTCGCCTTCTAAAAAATTCAATTTGTCACCTTTAATATTACTAACTTCCCCGCCCACTTCCTCAACCAGTAAAACTCCCCCGGCAAAGTCCCAAGGCATGAGTCTCATGGTTATGTATGCATCAATCCTTCCAGCTGCCACGAATGCCAGCTCCAATGCTGCCGAGCCATAAGAACGTGTCCCTCTTGCATCCCGAACTAGCGGTGCCAGAAGACTCGGGTCGATCCTCCGATTTTCCGTTACCCAGCTTGCATTAATGGAAATGATCGCTTTGCTTACTGATGCCTCTTCAAGAGATGGGAGCCTTTGATCATTCAGAAATGCTCCCTGCCCCTTGACCGCATGATATAATTCATCACTGAAGACATCATAAACCATACCAATCTTTCCGATGCCATCCACATAAACCCCAAGAGAAATTGCAAAATTCCTCTGTTGATGAATGAAATTCAAAGTTCCATCAATTGGATCGATGATCCACACCGTACCTTTTAGGTCTTTAATATCATCGCCCATTCCCTCTTCCCCAAAAATGCGGTGTTCAGGAAAGACTTCGCCTATTTTTTCGCAAAAAAACTTTTCTATCCCCTTATCCATATTAGTGACCAAATCATTCGGATTCGTTTTCATTTCAATATTCAGCTTGGTTGTAAAGGACGCCCTTAGCCTAGTACCCGCTTCTTTCATCCATAACTTCGCATATGTATCCATTTCCTTGACCGATGCCATTATAATATCCCCGTCCTTTATGATCAGAAACTACATTAAAATGATCCTCTTCTAAAGATTAAAGCAAATATAGTTTGCCTTCAAGTTTTTAACATCTTAAATTTTCCATTTTTTTAAAACATATGAGGAAAGCAGGTATATTGACCATCCATCCATTAATCGGTTCCCGATCATGAGTTAGCCCGCTTCAAACCACTTTGACTTAACGTTTCCCTTCCTTATTAAAGGGACCCGAACAAAAAAATACCACCTTATTTATATAGGACATTTAATGAAAAACGGACACATTATTTATTAATAAAATAAAGTGTCCGTTCATCTATAATAAAATTCCTTGTATTGAAATTGATTCATTTCCTTTATTCATTCTCCTTCAAGATCTCTGCAGCCAATCATTTACAAGGCTTTCAGTTTTAACAATTCCAAGCGAATGCGTTCAAGCCTTTGCTTGCATTGTGATCTCTTTTGGTCATTCTCTTCACCGATTGCTTCAAAAAGGGTTGCTAATTCATAGTCCATTTCCATTCTTAACACTGCAGCTCTATGTCTTTCAACTTCTTTAGCTTTTAATGCTTGGTTCATGACTTGTTTCATAATTAACATTCTCCCTTCATCAATTAACGTAATTTTCTGAATTTATTTTATCATATGATTTCCTACCACAAATAGCAACTAATTTGTGCTTTAACCTATAAGTAATTTTACATTGCCACCCAAATCGTATTTTTTAAATTTTACTTTTACTTATGCTACAATATGTGCAGATATTACGGTAGGAGAGATGAAAATGAATATAGCAAGTTTTACAGCAGATGATTTTGATGTTTTTAGAATTGATGGATTGGAACCGCGCATGGATGCTTTAAAAGAACGGATCCAGCCCAAATTACAAGCCCTAGGAGAGCACTTTTCTCAAAAGCTGTCAGTTATGACCGGCGATGAAATGTACCCTCACGTTGCAAAGCATGCTAGACGGACAGTGAATCCTCCTAATGATACATGGGTTGCTTTCGCTGCCAACAGCAGAGGTTATAAAATGATGCCGCATTTCCAAATCGGGTTATGGGAAACGCATATGTTCATCTGGTATGCCGTCATTTATGAAGCCCCTAATAAAACGGAAATCGGAAAGCATCTGGAGCAGCAGGCAGACCGATTAGTGAATAGCATTCCCTCCCATTATGTTTGGTCAATGGACCATACAAAACCTGATGTCATCCCCCATGATGGTCTTGGAGCAGATGATTTGATTTCAATGTTCACTCGTTTGCAAACGGTAAAGAAAGCCGAAATTCTATGCGGTATAAAAATTTCCCGGGATGACGCAATTAAGTTAAAAGATGATGATTTCATTCAAATCACTCAAGATGCGTTTGAACATCTTTTACCCTTATATCAATTAAATTAAACACATTTGAGTTGTATTCGGATGGAATATCGGATGCCTTCAATTAAACTGGTAAGAAAAAGGAGAGCCTTGTTGGCTCTCCTTTCCTTATTTTTGCACTACCCCTTTGCTTGCTTGTATTAAATCACTAATTTGATCTTCCTCACCTGTCTCGAAGCAATCGATGATCTTGCTGCCGACTATGACACCATCGCAGTATTGTATTGCATCACGGACATGATCTGGCGTCGATATGCCGAACCCAGCAAGAACGGGAACCGGACTTATCTCTTTTACCTTCTTTAAATAGCCTCCAAGTTCTTCCCCAAAGGCGTCACGGGCACCTGTAATGCCTTTGACTGTAACTGCGTAGATGAAGCCCTCCGCCCCTGCGGTAATCTCAGTGATACGCTCTTTCGAAGACGTTAGTGTCACAAGTCGGATAAGAACGATCCCTGCAGTTTTGATTGATGAAAAGATGGCTTCTTCTTCAATCGGTAAATCGGGGATGATGCACCCGGAAATCCCTGCTTGAAGACAGTCATTCGTAAACTCTTTAAGTCCATATGCCAGGATTGAATTCGTATATCCCATTAAAATAATTGGAATGGTCACATCATTTTTGATTTCCATTACTTTTTTCAGGACATCTTTTAAAGTTGTTCCATTTTCCAAAGAACGGATGCCAGCTTGTTGGATAACCGGTCCATCAGCGACAGGGTCAGAGAATGGTATACCTAGTTCAACGGCAGTCGCCCCGTTGTTTTCAAGGAAAAGAAGCTGGCTCTTTAACCGTTCAAGACCTCCATCGCCTGCCATAATATAAGGTATGAATGCTTTTTCCTGCTTTGTTTGACATTCAGAAAGCGCTTTTGTTAATTTATTCATGCTCACTACCCCCCATCAATGATTGGACCGTTTCAACATCCTTATCCCCACGGCCGGACAGGCAAATCACCAGTCCAGATCCTTTCTCCATTTCTTTAGCAAGCTTTAAACCGTAGGAAATCGCATGTGAACTTTCTAAAGCAGGGATGATCCCTTCCTCCCTTGAAAGCATCGCTAGAGCTTCCAGGGCTTCATCATCGGTTACGGAAGTATATTCCACCCGGTTTATATCTTTTAAGTAACTATGTTCAGGCCCTACCCCTGGATAATCCAGCCCTGCTGAAATTGAATGTGCCTCCTGGATCTGACCGTCCTCGTTCTGCAATACGTACATGAATGCCCCGTGGAGCACCCCAGGTTTCCCCTTCGTCAAACTTGATGCATGTAATGGTGTTTCAAGTCCATGCCCTGCCGCTTCCACTCCGTATAATTTTACCGTTTCATCTTCAATGAAGGGATAAAACATTCCCATTGCATTACTTCCCCCGCCTATGCAAGCCACTACTGCATCCGGTAGGGACTGAACTGCCTCCGAATATTGACGCTTTGTTTCATTCCCTATCACACTTTGAAAATCACGTACAATAACGGGGAATGGATGCGGACCAAGAACTGACCCCATTATATAATGGGTATCGTCCACATTCGCCACCCAATATCGTAACGCTTCATTGACTGCGTCCTTCAGTGTCCCGCTTCCTTGTGATACAGATATGACCTTGGCTCCCAAAAGCTCCATCCGGAATACATTCAATTTCTGTCTCCTGATATCTTCTTCTCCCATAAAGATGATGCATTCCAACTTCAGCAAAGCACACACAGTTGCCGTTGCAACCCCATGCTGTCCTGCACCCGTTTCAGCAATCACCTTTTTCTTGCCCATTTTCTGAGTCAGCAAAGCCTGACCGATCGTATTATTTATTTTGTGGGCTCCGGTATGATTCAAGTCTTCGCGCTTCAGATAAATATTGGCGCCACCAGCTAGTCTCGTTAAATTCTCCGCAAAATAAAGAGGTGTTTCCCGACCGATATATTGTTTCAGGTAATAGCTTAGCTGACTTTGGAATTCAGGATCATTTTTAGATTGTTCATATACTTCTTCAAGCTCCGTAATCGCCGCCATTAAAGTTTCCGGAACGAAACGGCCTCCATATGCTCCAAAATGTCCAGTTTTATCAGGCTGTGTATAAGTGTTCATCTATTCATTCCTCTTTTCCGGCTGTATATTTTGCCTCATTAATAAATGCTTTTATTTTTGCAGCATCTTTTAATCCGTTTGTTTCAACACCACTGGCTACGTCAACTGCTAACGGCGAAACGGCATCAATCGCCTTTCCGACATTTTCCGGAGTCAGCCCACCTGCTAGAATCACCTTCCCCAGTGGCAGTTCCGCTTTTCGGATCATTTCCCAATCCAAAGTCAATCCCTTTCCAGATGAACTCTTAGGAAGATCAACTAATAGATAATCTGCCGGGTATTCATGAAGGTTTTCAAGGTCTTTCTCTGACTTGACGGCAAAAGCCTTGATCACCGGTAGGGGCATTCTGCGGGCGAAGCTGGCAGACTCGTTACCATGAAGCTGAATATAATCCAATCCTGCAATTTCAGCACTTTTTATCACTTCTTGTTCAGTTTGATTGGCAAACACTCCGACTTTTTTAAAATGTCCAGCTAGATTCGCTCCGAATTCTCCTACTATCTCTGGCTCAATCTTCCTGCTACTCTCGGCAAAGATGAAACCAATGAAGTCTGCCCCTGATTCAACAGCAGTCTGAGCGGCTGCCAATGTCTTAATCCCACAGATTTTCACTAACATATTAATCTCCTTATATACTCATTTGCAGTTCGGCCATCTTGTGCGGAAGATTTGATGCAGTCATCAGTGTCTCCCCGACCAAAATTGCTTTTGCGCCGGCTTCCTTCACACGCATCACGTCTTCTTTTGTCTTGATCCCACTTTCGCTGATAATGATATGGCGTTTGGGATCAAGTAACGTCGCCAGTCGTTCCGTTACAGCCAAATCCACCTTGAAGGTCTTTAAATTCCGATTGTTAATCCCTATGAGCTCTGCATTCAGCTCGAGAGCCCGTTTTAGTTCGGCTTCATCATGGACTTCCGTCAATACTTCAAGCCCTTTCTTTTTTGCATATTGATATAATTCATGAAGGCGTTCTTTAGAAAGTGCTGCCACAATCAATAGAATGATAGTTGCACCAGCTTGATGGGCGCGATCGATTTGGATTTCATCGATGATGAAATCTTTGCACAGCCTGGGAATCCGTATGGCCTCGCTTACGATTCTCAAATCTGCAATTGACCCTTTAAAGAAAACCTCATCCGTCAATACGGATATCGCTGCCGCTCCGCCGCTTTCATATGAAAGGGCCTGCTCGATCGGATTAACATTGATTTTTATGTCCCCTTTTGAAGGAGAGGCCCGTTTTATTTCCGCGATAACCGCCATCGATTTCGCCGTTTTCAAATTTTCCACCAAAGATGGTCTGACTATGTTGATCAAGACCGAATCCTCTAAGCCCCTTTCTTTTAATTTTGCGACTTCCGCCTTTTTCTGTTCGATGATTTTCGTTAAGATATTTTCCATTACATGACCACCTTATTTCTATTGCCATAAGCAATCAGATTTTCTAATTTTGCAAGAGCCGATCCGCTATCAAGGCTTTCCTTGGCCATGGAGATTCCTTTTTTGATCGTTTCTGCCGTACCATGTGCATATAATCCCAATCCAGCATTCAATAAAACGGTATCACGATAGGACCCTTTTTCCCCCTTGAGAAGCCTAAGCATGATATCGGCATTTTGCTTGGCGTCACCGCCGCGGATGGCATCATTTCCGTAAACCGGCAGATCCACTTCTTCAGGATGCAGCGTAAATGGTATAATATCCCCCTGCTCCAAAAGCACGAGTGAATTTTCACCCTGTAGGCTCGCTTCATCCATAAACCCGGCACCATTTATCACGACCGCGCGTTTCCTTCCTAATTTATGTAGGACTTCCGCAAAAAGCTCGAGCATATCGCGTCGATTGATTCCCATTAATTGCGTTTCGAGTTGGACTGGATTTGTCAGAGGTCCGATGAGATTAAATATCGTCGGGATTTTCAATTCTTTTCTCACTTTCATTATCCGTGCAATATTCGGGTGGACCGATGGGGCAAATAAAAATGCGATCCCATTTTCCTCCAACAGTTCTTTTAACATGTCAGGCTCCAAGTACAAATTAACACCTAGCTCTTCCAATACATCTGCACTGCCCGTTTTGCTTGAAATGCTCCGGTTTCCATGTTTGGCAACCTTGACTCCGGCACCAGCCAGCACGAAGGCCGATGCTGTACTTATATTGAAGCTTTGTGATCCATCTCCTCCCGTTCCGCAATTATCCATTACATTAAGGGAACTGGTTTGTACACTTCTTGCTTCCTTTCTCATGACCCTGACAAGGCTTGCTATTTCACCTGCCGTTTCCCCTTTGGATTTTAGGGCAATGATGAATGCTGCCATTTCGCTTTCGGTGATATCTTTAGAAAATAACGATTGGGCTGCTCTGCTCATCTCTTCTTCCGTCAATGTTTGACGCTCTGCTAACTTCGCTAAATATTCCTTCACCGCTAACTCCCCCAGTCGTTTTTTGTTTTATAAAATGGTTTGTTCCTTCTCTGATTGAAAGGTTCCGGCAATTTCATAAAATTGATGTAATAATTCCTTGCCGATTTTCGTTCCTATTGATTCAGGGTGGAACTGTAAACCGTAGAGCGGGAATTCTTGATGTTTCAGGGCCATGATTTCCCCATCATCCAGTGCTACTGCCGTCACAGTCAGTTCATCTGGCAAACTCGCCCTTTCAACTACAAGGGAATGGTAACGCATTACCGGGAATTGTAAGTCCTGTTTGGCAAATACACCTGTTCCATCATGCTCGATTACCGATGTTTTCCCATGCATGATTTGTTTCGCTCCAACCACATTCGCACCAAAAACTGCACCAATGGCCTGATGCCCCAAACAAATGCCTAAAAGCGGAACCTTCTCATAAAAATTACGGATGATCTCCATACTGATACCAGCATCTTCTGGCCTGCCGGGTCCCGGGGAAATGACGATTGCCATTGGATTCAGTTCCTCAATTTCCTCAAGGGTGATTTCGTCATTCCTTTTTACTATGATTTCTTTCTCCACTTCCCCTAAATATTGATAAAGGTTGTAAGTGAACGAGTCATAGTTATCAATTAATAAAATCATTTTGTGTGAACCTCCATTAAAGCGCGTGCTTTATTTTGTGTTTCTTCGTATTCGGTTTTTGGATCTGAGTCATATACAATTCCAGCCCCTGCCTGTACATAGGCCTTGCCATCTTTAATGATCATCGTCCGAATGGCTAAAGCCATATCAAGGTCCCCTCCAAAACCTATGTACCCTATCGAGCCCGAATACATCCCCCGTTTACAATTTTCCAGTTCATTGATCAGCTCCATTGCCCTGATTTTAGGAGCACCTGAAACTGTTCCGGCAGGGAGGCAGACCGTCAGCGCATCTAAACTCGTGTACCCTTCCCTAAGCTTTCCGCTAACCTTCGAAGCAATATGCATGACATGCTGATATCTTTGAATTTCCATTTCCTCGGTAAGGTGGATTGACCCGATTTCACAAACCCTGCCAAGATCATTTCTACCCAAATCAACAAGCATCTTATGCTCGGCAAGTTCCTTTTCATCCATCAGCAGGCTTTTTTCGAAGCCCTTATCTTCTTCATCCGTTTTCCCTCTCGGCCGAGTGCCAGCAATGGGATTAACATGGACCATTCCTGAAGAAACACTGATCAAGCTTTCTGGAGACGACCCGATAATTGTATAGTCACCAAATTCTATATAAAACATATAAGGAGACGGGTTGGCTAATCGCAAACGACGGTAGGCATCGAAAGGCTCCCCATCGAAGTCTGCCTTAAACCTTTGTGATAAAACAACCTGGAACACTTCACCGGCTACAATCGCTGCTTTGACTTCAAGGACCATTTTCTCGAATTCTTCCTGACTGAAATTCGAATTGAATTCCAAATATTCCGACGATATTTCCTTTGACGGCTTGCTTGCCTGATTGATTTTTTCCTTCATCCCCAATAAACTTTTTTCACTATCATCTTCCGCAGTCAAAAGATGGATCTTCTGCAGAACATGATCGAATATAAACAGTTCTTTATAAAAAAGAAAATGAGCATCAGGCATTTGCAGAGAATCAGGAGGAACCGGACCTATATTTTCATATAGACGGATGATATCATAGCCCATATATCCGATTGCGCCACCGTTAAAAGGCGGAAGATGTATGGGAGCCTCTCCTATTTCCACTAATAATTCGTTTTTTAGAAACTCGATGATATTGATGTTCTTTATGATTTGGTCACCTGTTTCAGTGTCTTTCACATATACTTGATCAGCAAGTGATGTCACCTCCAGGTAAGGTTTTGAACCTAGATAAGAGTAGCGGCCGTTGTCATGATGCGAATTCGAACTTTCCAACAAAAACTTCTGGTCACCATCTAATTTCTGAAATATGGCAATGGGTGTGTGGATATCCCCTTCAATTGTGTCCATTTTAAAACGGAGTATTTTTTTTTCATCCAAATTATTCATCTCAATTCCCTCCCGATTCTTATGCGTACTTATAAACCCCGAAGGGAAAACCCTTTGGCCAATGCCGGAGTTTTCATTTCCTCTGGATATTTTTTGATGCTTCTCTAAAAGGTATATATATTGAAATTCCAATAAAAAAATCCCCCGCAAACACAAATATGTGTCTGCAGAGGACGGTATACCGCGGTGCCACCTCAAGTTGGAAAAACGCATCATTTTTCCCTCTCAAGCAAGAATGAAAAATTCTTGCGATTACCCTTTAACGGTGGCAGCCGAGTTTCCCTACTTATTTTCAAGAAACCACTCATAAGTCCATTCATCTTCTTATATCGTACCGGTTTCCACCTATTCCGGCTCTCTGTGACGCCTCTAAAAAGATTACTACTCTCATTCATAGATTTAATTATCATTTCCATAAAAACGCAAAAAGGGCCCTCATCCAAAGGACGAGGAACCCGTGGTACCACCTTAATTAGCTAAATTAGCTCACTTTACGGCATTAAATTAACATGCCTATCTCCATTAACGATGAGATAATCGCCAAAGCCTACTCCGTTCATCCGTTTCGGTTTGGGGCTCGGAAGTCCATTCGCTTAAATTCGTTCACCAGTTTTCAGCAACCACTGGCTCTCTGCAGAACATCATTAAGGTACTCTTCTTCGTCACTGCCTTTATCTTTTTCTTGATTATTATGTTAAAACAATCTTTTCAGTAAGTCAATGGAGTTTTCTAAAAATTATATTTTTAATTTTTCATTTTTATCCATTCTCCGTCATCGATTCCTTTTGCCTTCTTTATAACAAGATAGGCTGAATAGGTGCTGACTGACTCGAACTCATCCGTATACTTTTTTTCATCCGCCTTACCGGGGACTATTTCCTTGAATCTTCGGTAAGCCTTCATGAATTCTTCCTTTTGTATTTTATTTTCATAAGCCTTTTCTACCGCTTCAAAGAACTTAATCACATCTACGATTTCGTCAGTAGACCAATCAAGATCCATTGGATATTGATAATCCATACCCTCAACACGCTCCTTCTGGATAGTTTTTCATGTTGTCCGGCAGACCCATTATATTCAGTCTGCCCATTTTGAACGAATTGCTTCCGCCTGGTCGATAATCCGACTGAATAGTTCAGCAGTCGATGGTACATCATGAATCAGCCCCATCACTTGTCCAGCCCAGGCAAAGCCTTCAGCTTCAACACCGTCATGGATATAACGCTGGTTCGCTTTTCCGCTTATGTATTCCTTCAATTGTTCATATCCGCCGTTTTCTTTTTCTATATCAAGGATCTTATCGGTCCAGCTGTTTGCAATTACCCTGGCTGGTGCACCAATGGACCGCTTGATGATTACGGTATCATTTTCTGTGCCGGAAACCAAGGCATTTTTATATATTTCATGTGCATGAACACACTCCTTGACTGCTATGAATCGTGTCCCCATCTCGATTCCTTCGGCACCAAGTGCCAATGCTGCCATCAAACCGCGACCATCGCCAAAACCACCAGACGCGATGACTGGAATTTTAACGGAGTCCACAACTTGAGGAATTAACACAGAAGTTCCAATATCATCACGGCCTAAATGTCCCCCTCCCTCTTGACCAACTACCATCACTGCATCTGCCCCAAGCTGTTCAGCCTTCATTGCCTGCCTTCTTGCAGCAACAAGCACGAGTGTTTTCACCTGGGTGCCTTTGACGTAATCAAGAAATGGGCCAGGGTTGCCGCCGGTTACGGAAACAGCTGCGATATCCTCTTTCAAGGCTGCTTCCAGCATGTGTTCATAAGGCCTTCCATGCTGACCGATTGCAAAGTTCACACCAAACGGTTTATCCGTCAATGATTTGGTTTTTCTAATTTCATCTACCAGTTGCTCCGGGTTGTCCAAGGACATGGCCGTCACCTGCCCTAACCCCCCTGCATTCGAAACTGCCGCAGCCAGGTCTGCATATGCTAAATGGGCCAATCCCCCTTGTACGATTGGGTATTGAATACCTAACAAATCGGTCACACGCGTTTTCCACTTCAAACTCCTCATCTCCCTTTTCATTTGGCGGTTTGTTTATTTAGCTGGATCCAAATCATTAACTTCATTATGGCAAATATTGTTTACCCGTTCAATTTTTAACTCACACATACTATATTAATAAAAGGAGAATTCTTGAGTAAATCCAGTAAATACTAGGTAAATGGACATTTATAATCTGCTGATAATTTTATTGAGCCCCTTAACAACAAAGACATATATAAATTGTTTAAGTCAGGACATTAAAGTCACTCTAGGCATTTATTATAAGACGTGCTATAATTCATATGTTTTATGTCTATCCACAAGCTTACTAACCATTTGAATGGAATCGGAGAAACATACGATCGTTAATAGAAAGGGAGTACATGCTCCCAAATATTTCGTACCTATTTTATTGAAAAGGGGCCACAAAGAATTGTCACAGAATGAAACACCCTTATACACTGCCTTATTGCAGCATGCAAAAAGAAATCCCGTTCAATTTCATATTCCAGGTCATAAAAAAGGAAAAGGAATGGACGCTGATTTCCGTAATTTCATTGGAAAAAATGCATTATCCATAGATTTAATCAATATCGCTCCACTAGATGATCTCCATCAGCCAAAAGGGATCATCAAACAAGCTCAAGATCTTGCCGCTGAAGCTTTTGGGGCAGATCACACATTCTTTTCCGTTCAAGGAACAAGTGGAGCAATCATGACGATGGTCATGACAGTCTGCGGACCTGGGGACAAAATCATCGTTCCAAGGAATGTACATAAATCCGTAATGTCTGCCATTGTATTTTCCGGAGCCGTTCCCATTTTCATCAATCCTGAAATAGATAAAGATTTGGGCATCTCACACGGAATCACCGTTGAGGCCGTTGAAAAAACTTTAAGGGAACATAGCGATGCAAAAGGATTGCTTGTCATCAATCCCACTTATTTCGGCATTTCCGCTGACTTGCAGAAAATAGTGGAAGTTGCTCATTCCCACCAAATCCCAGTACTCGTAGATGAAGCACACGGTGTCCATATACACTTCCATGAAGACTTGCCGATGTCAGCCATGCAAGCTGGAGCAGATATGGCTGCAACGAGTGTTCATAAACTGGGCGGTTCACTAACGGGAAGTTCCATATTAAATGTTAAGACTGGTTTGGTTTCCGCAAATCGTGTTCAAGCTATATTGAGCATGCTCACAACCACCTCAACCTCCTATATCCTTCTGGCTTCCCTGGATACGGCTAGAAGACAACTTGCGACGGTAGGCAGGGAAATGGTCGATGAAGCGATCAATCTCGCAGGGTATATCCGTGAGGCCGTTAATGAGATTCCTTATCTATACTGTGTCGGCAGCGAAATTCTCGAGAGTAAGGCAGCCTATAGTTATGATCCGACTAAATTGATCATATCCATTAAGGAATTGAATATTACCGGATACGACGTTGAGAAATGGCTTCGTGAAAAGCATAATATCGAAGTGGAACTTTCTGACTTGTACAATATCCTTTGCCTGATAACACCTGGGGACTCGAAAACAGAAGCGGATCTGCTGATCGCTGCCCTTAGGGACTTGGCGGATGAGTTTAAGGAAATGGCTGCTGAACATGAAAAAATTGAAGTCCTGCTTCCTGATACTCCACCACTGGCTTTATCACCCAGGGAGGCATTTTATGCAGAAACCGAAGTGGTTCCCATTGAGGAATCTGTCGGCAAAATCAGCGCTGAATTCATCATGGTTTACCCGCCGGGAATCCCGATCTTCATTCCGGGTGAATTGATTACTGAAGATAATATCAATTACATCCGGAAAAACATCGAGGCCGGCCTTCCTGTTCAAGGTCCTGAGGACCCAGAAATAAAATATTTACGCATTATTAAAAATTGATCGACCCCATCAAACCAGAGCAGGATACTGCTCTGGTTTTTTTGATCCTTTTATTATTAAGCACTGACTTCTATAAAAAGGGTGCTCCAGGTTACAATCCTGAAACACCCTTAAATTCTATTAATCTTGAAATACATTTTCCATTTATTTTTCAGAGGCAGCTGTATCACAGCTTTGGCAGTTGTGATTGTGTGTATATAGTACACTTACTTTTTCATCTTCAAAATGTTCAATCGTGCTATTGCAAGTTTGACATACGATAGTTCCCATTTTTACAACCCCTTCCCCTATATTGTATGCAACAATGACGTAATGTAACCGCTTTAAATGAATTATAATATAACACATTTATTATTTCAAGCTAAAAAGTATAACATATATACTTTTTCCCATTTAATGAAACCTCATGTTGGGAGAAATCGATTCCAATCGTTCGTTAGACATATTCTTTTTATTGAAACACGAGAATTTTTTTTATAAACGAAGGGCACTGGAGCTGCTTTTACATATTCCATCACACTCCTTGCTTCAGCATAACAAGGTGAAAAAGGAATTTCGCCTTTTCATTTACATATAGATATGTATATAATACATCCATAAAATGTTAATATATTCTTACATTCTATCGATTTAAGGGGGATCCACATGACTGAAAATGCCTATATCAAACTTGTTCCTGAGTCCGCGAAAGGGACTGTAACCATCGAAGACGTGAAAGAATTGCTGAACTATTATCGAATGATCACAGCGAAAACCGGAAAGCAACTGGATTGGGACTATGATAAGAAAGCATTTCCTTATGAAATGAAAGAACCGGAAAGAATGAAAGATAAGGCCATATACCTCCAATCCAAAGAAGATCAATATCACATGATATTGATAGGCGTTGACCAAGAAGTCGTTAAGGATGAAGATGGATCAGAGCGGATTCAATCCTATATCCAATTCACCCTCCCTGAAACAGCCACTTTCGGTGATAAGGGAAAAGCAAATGAATTGTGCAAGTTCCTTGCAAAGAAATTACGGGCGCAGCTGCATCTCTTCAATAAACGGGTGATGTATTATTATCCAAGGAAATAAAAAAACCTGCAGATGCCGAAATTGGTTCATGCAGGCGTTTCAATTAATTTCGGATCAAGGATCTCATAACCTTTCTTTTGAAAACCTTTCACGATATCCTCTATCGCTTCACTCGTCCATTTCCGGTCATGCATCAGTAAGTTTGCACCATTTCCTAAATAAGGGCTGTTCAACATGATTTCCGTTAAAGCTTTTTTATCCTGATACTCTTTTTCCCAGTCATATCCGTATGTCCAATTCATGACCAGCATTTTTTCTTTCTCAGCGACTTTTTTTGAATGCTCGGTATTCGATCCAAATGGCGCCCTGAAGTACTTAGGGCGTACCCCTGTAATGCCCTCGACCAAATTGTTCAATTTTACGATTTCCCTTTCTTGTTCCTTTTCGGTCAACTCTTTTAAATTCACATGGGAATAAGTATGATTGCCGATGGAAAAACCCATTTCATGAATTTCTTTTAGCATCGCTTTATTTTCATCATTTTCAAGAAAGTGACCGTTCACGAAAAATATTGCAGGTACTTTAAGTCGCTTCAGGGTTTGGGCGATTGCCAGGGAATATTTATCAGGTGCATCATCAAATGTTAACAACACAACTTTCGGATTTGCATCCCCAATGGGTTTAAATGACCAATTTTCTTTATCCACCCGATATTCTGCCTTTACATTCCTTTCGCCAATTGTTTTTGACGTTTCTTTTTTCAAATCTTTCTCTTGATGGCTTTCACCCTGGACCGTTGTTGCCGTTTCCACACTTTTTTGATTCTCATTTTCCGTTTGACCGGAACTCGGATCATTACAAGCCATCAATAAAAATGATACAAATGTAAATAATGCTACTACTTTGTTAATCATGATTCCTCCGTGGTTGCTTGTGTCATTGCGGCTTCCTTAATAATTCAATAAACGGGTACTAGCGTTTCCAACAGGATTTGCAAAATCCCGTAACATAATAGACTTATCACGGTAACAAGCATTGTTCGCCTATTGGATTTTAAAATCATCTTACCAATGTAGATGGCTAAATAAGAAAAGACCAGAAACATGAATACTTTGAAAACGAATCGATCGTTAACAGACAGCCATTCAACTAATGTATACCCGCTCCAAACGATTAGTTGAAAGAGGATTACCAGATAGTTTTTCAAGTGATCCACCCCATTTTAATATGAATATATCAGCCATGATCTTTTATTGGCAAAAAATATTCCTATAGCACATCGCTCATCTTATTTTTTATCCTCTATTTACTTTTTCAAACTCTTTCAAGGAAAAAAGTAAGAAGTCCTTTTTATAGCTTATGCCCTTTTTGTCCTTTTCATTTAACTAGTGTGAAGAAAATCATGAATGGGCAGTCATCCTTCATTTTTTTAAATCTGGCCAATACAAAAAGCGTACTGCATTATGCAGTACGCTTCAGACTGTAGACAAACTCGATGAAAATCGAGTTTGTCTACAGGCTTTTTATGGCTTTTACAATTTGAACGTTGATTTCCACTCCAGGCACTCGCTTTCCGCGGGCGGTCCGGGAGCCTCCTCGGCTTGCGCCTGCGGGGGTCTCCCCTAGACGCGC
>NZ_JAGGQJ010000037.1 GCF_018613325.1 Bacillus sp. ISL-34
ACGAAAGGGGCAGGATAGTTGCAGAGTGCTGTTTGATCTTTATTCAACAATTGGGCCAGATTGGTGAACAATATCTTCAAGAGTAATTGGATATCTATGTTAAAATTAGAATAATTTATTTAATATAAACATAGGAAATAGAGGAATAAAAATGGGGCTTAAAGCTATTATTTCTGAAAATCGAACTTATACGAAAGGTGTAATTGCGTTATTATTATCAGCTTTATTAACTGCAATAAGCCAAGTATTTTACGCAAGTCGTGTACAAAATTTGAATCCATTTATATTTACGGGTATCAGTTTCTTTTTGACTGCTTGTTATTTTTCCTTTTTTGCGAGAAATCAAAAGGTAGAATATAAATGGAAATCAACATGGCAATCGCTACTAAAGTTAAATTTAGCCTCTGTACTAGCATTTATGGGGTTTTACTTCGCATTGAAATTCATTGAACCAGCAATCGTTAGTTCACTTGAGATGGGGTTAGGACCATTATTTGTGATTTTCCTTACATTAACACAGCGACAGTTTGTCAGTAAATCACAGTGGGGAATTGCACTGGGTACTTTGTTAGCTTGCTTTTTATTAATTGTTTCTATCTTTAATGGTAATTCAGGTGTTCAAATGAATCAAAATACAAATACTATTTTAGGTGTAATAGCGAGTGTTGTTTGTGGTTTAGGAGCTGTACTTTGTACGAACTATTCAAAGCAATTAAGTTCGGTCGGGTGGACAAGTTCGATGATTTTAACACACCGTTTTTATGGTATCGTACTTTTATCATTTATTTTTACTTATGATATTTTATTTGACTATTTTTTTGATAATGTATTGTGGATTTTCCTTGTAACAATTGCCGGTGTCTTAATTCCAATGTATTTATTGCAGAAAGGTATTCAATATTGTGAGACGTTCTTAGTGATGATGTCGCTCTGCTTCGTACCTGTGTTTACATTTTTCTTTCAACTATTTGACCCAAGATTATCTTGGTCAACAACGACTTTAATCGGCGTTATTTTATTATTTGTATTAGGTCTTTTTAGTATTTATGGAGAGAAAAAATAAATTAACAATTATAGATTCTTTTAAAACCGAATTATTCCGTGTAATGAGCGATTTTAAAAGTAAGACTCTATTAATACTTACTAATTGTTTCGCAATCGGGAGGATTCATCAATAAGAATCGCTTTTCTTAATGAACTAACGGGTGCGTTAGCTGAAGATCAGAGCTGTCTTTAAGGCAGCTTTTTTTTATGAAAGTAAAGGAGCAAAGTAATCAAATGATTAAATATATATTAACCAAAATTTGGTAAAGTAGAATAAAGGAGAAGGGTGTGGAATCATGAAAAAATATTTAGGGGTTATATCGTTTGCTTTAATTATCTTGGTTATTTGTTTCTTTACTGCGAATATAACACAAGTAATTGATCCTGGAGTACAACTTTTCGAGTATTAATGATATTTGGAATCATTATATCGTTTTCTTTTTCTTTTCTGAGTGAGAAAGGAATTTGGAGAAAATTAGCTTTAGGTCTTAGTATATTTGTTGGTTTCTTTTACATTATAGCCATCGAATTAATGAGAATAGTATTCCAGGGTAATGGATTTTAAATTGGTTATACAACTAAGAGGTGCTTTACTTCAATAAGGAAGGTTGCTAACGCAGCCTTTTTCTTATGGCACTAACGGGGCAGGATAGTTCAAGAAAGACATTGTATTTTTATGGTAAAATAAATCAAGGAGAGGATTATTTGAGTACAGAAAAAAGAGGTTCGAAACAGGCTATTATTTGGGCTATAATTGCTATTTTTTTATTTGTAATTTGGCTTTTAACAAAATAATTTTTATTCAACTAAAGGTGCGTTAGCTGATCAGAGCTGTCTTTAAGGCAGCTTTTTCTTATGGAGCTAACGGGGCAGGTTAGTTGAAGAGTGCTGTTTGACTTATTCAACAATAGGGCCATTTAATGGAATAAGGCTTATTAAACTACGGGGCTGTTTAGTACAACAGAAGGGGTACGCTCAATAAATTCTTGATTACCCTTTGGAATTAGTAAAGTTTACTTGGGAAACATTATTTAGTTCCTTTAACTACATCTCATAAAAGGATGTGGTTTTTTTATAAAATATGTAATATATATTTATAAAAAGTAAAATATATATTACAATGTAAATATAAGGATAAAAGGAGTGAGTAAAGTATTTGAAGGAGTTCACAGTGAAAAATAAGGTAAAAGTCGCCCGTATCGAGAAAGGTAATTTAACTCAAGGTGAACTGGCAAAATTGGTTGGCGTAACACGACAGACAATGAATTTAATAGAAGCACAAAAATATAACCCCACTATTCGAGTATGCTTAATCATTAGTAGACATTTAGAACGACCATTAGATGAATTGTTTTGGATAGAAGACTAACTTATAAAGGAGATGATAAAACCATGCCAGTAAATTTCTTAACAATTCTTATCAGTGTGATTGTTAGCTTTGCAATTGTAAGCCTTATAACGGGGCAAATTCAGTGGGGGATAGTAGTAGGACTTCTTGTAGGCGTTGGAAGTGCTAAATGGCTTAGATTGAAAAAACAAGAAGCTAAAGATGAAATCGAGTATGACGAAAGAGTCAATGATAATATTAAACAGTATTCATTACAGACATTCTCAATTTCCAATTTAACCCTCTTAGTTTACTTATTAATCTCAGACCAAATTCTTAACGCACATTCGATTAAGGCGAATTATTTAATTATTTATCTAACCATCACATTTATTGTTTCATTTTATATAGCCCCATTAATAGCAAGAAAGAGATAAAAAAGAGTCAAGAATTGAAACTAACTTACTAAGGGAGGTAAGAAAATGAATCAAATATTCATTGTTACAGCAATCGTTCTTTTTATTTTAGCGTATCTCGTTGGAGTGAAAAAGCAAACTTGGTTATTATCGGGTTTTAATCAAAAACGTGTAAAAGATCAAGATAAACTGGCAAAATTAGTAGGTTCTTACAACCTACTAATGGGGATAGTAATGTTCATAGGAGCTTTTATTGACGATCCAGATACACAAGTATTATTTCCTATTATGATAATTGGTTATGTTATTCTACTTGGCTATGTAAACACAAAGATGGTTGAGTAATAAAAAAAGGAAGAAATAGTGCAAAATATTCCCTGTTTTTTTGCATGTCATTTTAGTTTCTTTTTTATTTCTGCAGTTTCAATTAATGAATAATAACTCTAATTTAAATTGTGATTTTCCAGAATCGCGCGCGATTCTGGAAGAAGTTTCGCTTTTCTTAATGAACTAACGGGTGCTTTAGCTTTAGAACAGAGCTGTCTTTAAGGCAGCTTTTTCCTTATGCAACTAACGGGGCAGGTTAGCAAAAGAATAATATTTAAAGAGGATTATTGATTAAGTAAGTAGTATTAACAAATTAGAATATAAAAAAAGAGGGGGTAAATTTTTTTGGAATTTTATAGATCCGACAAAGAAGTAGGAAAAAACATTTCTCATTTTAATTCAAATTTCATTATGTCCCGAATTGTAAAAACAGAAAAACCTACACAAATAAGTTGTATGCATTTAGAAGCTAATGGAATTGTAGGTTTCCATCATGCTGTTATTCCACAATTACTCATTGTTGTAGATGGAGAAGGATGGGTTCGCGGTGATGATGAATTAAAAGTAAATATAAAAGCTAACGATGTGGTCTTTTGGGAAAAAGGTGAAGGACACGAAACAGCAACTGCCACTACTGGACTAACTGCAATTGTGATTGAGTCTGAAGAATTAACCCCTTCTAATTTTATGCCCATTAAAGAACATAAATAAAAAAATCTTGTTCAACTAACAGATGGTTTAGTTCTATAAGAAGTATGGAAAATGATCAAACTTTTTTTCAATGCTACATCATCCATATGTGAAGAATTGTACTTAAACTAACGGGTGCTTTACTTCAATAAGGGAGTTGCTTCGGCAGCTCTTTTTCTTATGGCACTAACGGGGCAGGTTAGTTGAAGATGAATATAAGTTTAAAACGACTGATAAAAATTTCAATCGTTTTTTTTTTTTTTGTAAACAAATGTAAACATTATTTGTTTACATTTGTTTACAAAAATGGTAGATTTAATTCAAGAGGTGTTTAAAATGTCTGATTATAGAAAGAAAATGTTTCGAGGAGCAAAGATTGAAGATTGCATTTTAGATTTTATAGATATGGAAAAAGAACTTAGTAGAACGCTTGAAACTGCTGATGAGCAGGAAAGACAATTGTTGTTGGGGATGAGTAAAGCGTATCGTCTGATTGTTAATCGACTGGTAAGAGAATTTGATTATTTCAAAGGTGGAGATATGGTGAATACAAAAGTAAAAGATTTAATTAGTTCGTTAAAAAGAAGAGCTTCCGAAGCAAAAGAGCAAAGTCAAAATAACGTCTTGGACCTAGTAAATGGAATGTATTATGACGATATACCTGAAGAAGCTAAGGAAGAAATAGCTAAAGTTCCTCAAGGATTACAAAGAGGTTTATTTGAAGGAATGGCCCTTGGTTATGAAAAAATTGTTATTGACTTGGAATTACTGTTGGAATCTACCGATAATGACAAGATAGCTCACATAGAAAAAAATTTAGCAAAATATAAAAAAATTGCTGAAATGTTAAAAATTAAATTTAAAGAAGATGAAGTAGATTTTAGAAGTGGTTACATTCAAGGCGAAATGTCTGCTTATCAAATGATCAGAGAGGAGATCCAGGTTGTTTTTAGAGATGAACTAATCTAGAATCTAGTGCTTTTATTTCGAAACGTAGCCTGAAAATAGGGGAGATTTAATGGATTTTTTAAATTGGTATGATTGGATTCAACCGACTAATCCTTATGCATCAATATTTTTCGGAATTATTTTCACAATTCTAACGGGGGTAATTGCGTGGTTTGATACGAAAAAATTCAGAACATTCGTCTTAATAATAGCTGGAGGATTAAGTTTTACCATCATTGGCGTTATAATCTTAAACTCCGTCGGTTATTATGGCTAATACACTTCATTAAGGATCACAAATATGATCAATCTTTTTTATAAAATAATCAAGAAGATTAAAATAATAAGTTGTGTTCAAAAAAGGGGAGGGTATAGATATTGCCTTCCCCTTTGTGTTTACAGATAAATTTATATGACTGTATTGTTTATAATGTACTCGATTTTGTATCTCAAAACAGTTAGAGATTGAATAGGTGCGGTTTTGAGTGGATTAATAACTCTATGTACTCAAATTCATGTCCCCAATGTACTTATCTTTGTGTCTTCGTACATTAAAGAAGAAGAATGGATTATTGATGGGAACTATGGTGGGACAATGAGATAAGACTTAATGCAGCCGATACAATAATCTTTCTTGATATTCCGAGAACAATTTGCGTCTTTCGTGCATTTAAAAGAATGCTTCAATATCGAAATAAAACAAGACCAGATATGGGAGAAAGTTGCGAAGAAATATTTTCCTTTGAGTTTTTTAAATGGATATGGGAATATCCCAAGACGAAAAGACCTAAAATTTTAGAGAGACTTGATCAGTTGTCTAAAGATAAAGAAGTTATTATCTTAAAATCACCAAAAGATGTTCAATATTTTTTAAAAAAAGTGCAATAACTATAACTTCTTGTTTAGCTAACGGGTGCGTTAGCTGAAGATCGGAGCTGTCTTTAAGGTAGCTTTTTCTTAAGGAACTAACGGGGCAGGATTGTTCAATAGTAAAATGGAAACAACACCCAATTTATCAGTGGTTATGCTAAAGTTAAATAGACATATTAAGGAAATGATTAAAAGAGCATTTATTAATTTTCATTTATTTAATAATGAAAAAGGTGGTGAGGCAAATGATGATTTTTGTACCATTTCTTGTAGCTATTGTGATTGGAGTAATTATATTATTAGTTACGTGGTGGTTTAAAAAAATAAACCTTCCCCTATTTGTACGAATTGTACCAGGAATCCTAACAGTTATAGCTGCTATTATTCTATTTTACATTGGTTCCGTAAACATAGGAGGGTTTGAAGGGGCGGCTTATGGGATTCTCTCTGTCTTTTTAATTTGTTTTGCAATTTTATCGTTCATTATGGCAAAAAAGCCATCAAAGGCACGATAAAAAGAGCTTATAATTCTTGAACTAACGGGTGCGTTAGCTGAAGATCAGAACTGTCTTTAAGGCAGCGCTTTTTAAAAATGAGAGATAGAGAGAGGAGGGATTTTCAATGAGTAAAGCAATTATTTTTGATATGGATGGAACCTTATTTCAAACAAATTTAATTTTAGAACCTGCCCTAGAAGAAACATTTGATGTACTACGAAAAGAAAATTTATGGGATACAAAAACACCGATTGAACAATATAGGGGAATCATGGGTGTACCTCTACCGGTTGTATGGGAAACACTTTGCCCAAACCACTCACTAGAAATACGAGTAAAGAGCAATGAGATTTTTCATAAAAAGCTTATAGAACTAATCCAAGCACAAAAAGGTGCATTATATGCTGATGTGGAGAGGACATTAAATGAGTTAAGTAAAAAGTATCCCTTATTTATTGCCAGCAATGGACAGATAGAATATTTACAAGCAATTGTAGAAACTTATAATTTGGATAGATTTATTCAAAATACATATAGTATCCAACTAATTAAATCTGGGCATAAGTCAGATTTAGTGCAAATGGTTAAAAATAAAAATCAAATAGGAAAAGGTTACGTTGTCGGAGACCGGTCTTCAGATATATCTGCTGCTAAGGATAATGAACTTATTGCCGTTGGTGTGAACTTTGACTTTGCTCAAGAAGATGAATTAAAACAAGCAGATTTTGTAGTGAATAATTTCAAAGAAATCTTAGAGTTAGTTTAAATTCTAAAAGGCCGCCAATTGGCGGCCTTTTGAAATACGATTCTTAGCATTATCATACTTTCATATTCAAGTGAAAAACCAGCCTTAATTTAACGGGTGCGTTAGCTGAAGATCGGAGTTGTCTTTAAGGCAGCTTTTTCTTTATGGAACTAAAGGGGCAGTTTAGTTGAAGAACGATTTAAGATGTTAAAATTAAGTTGGATATTTGAATTAGAATAAAAGTGGGGGAAAAGAGTGAATATTGAACAAAAGTTATATCAAGCAGCGAAAGAACTTATTGAAAAAAGATACCCTTCTGGCTGGGGTGGAGCAGCAGCAATGTACACTAACAATGGAGAAATATTGACAAGTGTATCACCAGAGGTCATAAATGCTTCAACAGAGTTATGTATAGAAACAGGTGCGATTTTGGAAGCACATAAATTTAATACAAAAATCACTCATTCAATTTGCGTTGTAAGAGATGATGAAAACCAAGAATTTAAAGTATTAACTCCTTGTGGGGTCTGTCAAGAAAGATTATTTTACTGGGGAAGGGATGTAAAAGTCGCAGTTACTATTTCAAAGGATCAGGAACAATTACTTTTTAAAACCTTAGAAGAAGTCCAGCCGTATCATTGGTCTCACGCATACAAAGATGAAGAATTATTCAACTAACGAGTGCGTTGGCTGAAGATCGGAGCTGTCTTTAAAAGGCAGCTTTTTCTTATCGAACTAAAGGGGCAGGTTAGCTCCGTAATAAACAAGTGATTTATCATTAATCATCTATGGTAATATACAAAATAAACCAATAGAAAAAACAGGGGGATCAGTATGTTCTTACATAAGATAGATGAGGAGTTATCATTGAAACTGTTAGAATTAAAGGATGCAGAAAGAGTTTTCGAAATAACAAATCAATCCAGAGAATATCTACGAGAATGGCTTCCTTGGCTGGATAATACAAAAAAACTTGAAGATACAAAAGGGTTCATTAATTTTTGTTTAAAAGGTTTTGCTGAAAACAAGAGTGTCAATACAGTTATTATGTATAAGGGACAAATTGTTGGTGTAGCAGGTTATAACCAAATAAATTGGTCAAATAAAACTACATATATTGGTTATTGGCTCGGAGAAGAATATCAAGGAAATGGAATTATGACAAGAGTAGCTAAGGCATTGACTGATTATGCATTTAAAGAATTAAAACTAGATAAAGTGGAGATTAGGGTTGCTTTGGAGAATAAAAAAAGTAGAGGGATTCCTGAAAGATTAGGTTTTGTTAATGAAGGTTGTATCAGACAAGCATAATGGTTGTATAACCATTATGTTGACCATATTATTTACGGTATGTTAGCTAAGGATTGGAATAAGTAGTAATACCTTAATGAACTAACGGGTGCGTTAGCTGAAAATCGGAGCTGTCTTTAAGGCAGCTTTTCCTTATGGAACTTTCCATAAGGAGTGCTATTATAAGACCTATTGTAAAATGCCAAAAACGATGTGCATTGGTGGACGGAATTATATCCTCTGACGTATTTATATTACCTCTTACTAAAATGCCTTACAGAGACATTTAAGTAGTGAATCATTTCCATTTTTTAGTTTTTTCTTTCCGGAAATAATGCTATTATTTGTAAAATACATATAATAAGGCGGGATCTTATGGATAAAAAAACTCAATTAGCTTTGATTTTTCTCTTAATACCTCTGGCAATATCAACTTATTTTTGGTTTTCGGATTCAGCCTTATTACGAGGCGGATATGACTTAGCTATAGATGGTTTTGTAGTAGCCAGAGCCTTAATGATTATTTACACATTACATTTATTGGGGAAATTAGGGGAATTTATCATTAAGAACAAAAAAGATTAGCTATGAGCTAACCTTTTATGTTTTATAGATTGATTGATTAAATACTTTAATAAGGGAGGTTGCTGAAGCAACCTTTTTCTTAATTAACTAACGGGTGCTTTACTTCATTTTTAGGAGCTGCTGATCAGCTCTTTTTCTTATGGAACTAAAGGGGCAGGTTAGTTGAAGAATTATGTTTAACTATAAAAATGAAAAACAAACAATTAAGAGGTGAAATAGCGTGGAATTGAAGTATACTTGCCCTTGCTGTGGTTATAAAACTTTAGATGAAGAACCCCCAGATACGTATGATATTTGTGAAATCTGTTTTTGGGAAGATGATGGTTACCAATATAAACATCCAGATGAGGATGGAGCAAATTATGTTTCCTTTAGAGAAGCACAACAAAATTTCAAAAAATTTGGGGCTAAAGGTGAAAGAAGTTTACATTTTGTAAGAAAGCCTAATAAGTCCGATATAAAAGATCCAAATTGGAAACTATTAGAGTGAGGGTACATATAGTAATTAAATATTTTGTTCTTCAACTAACAGGTGCGTTGTTTCCAAGGTGAATGATTTGCTAAATTTATCAGACTGTTTATGGATTACCTCCTTAATGAACTAACGGGTGCTTTAGTTGATTAAGAATCACAAAAATAATCAAGCTTTTTTATAAAATAATCAAGAAGATTAAAGAAATATGTTGTTCGAAAAAGGGGAGGGTATAGATATTGCCTTCCCCTTTGTGTTTACAGTAAATTTGCATGACTGTATTGTTTATAATGTACTCGATTTTGTATCTCAAAACAGTTTAGAGATTGAATTGGTGCGGTTTTGAGTGGATTATTAACTCTATGTACTCAAATTCATGTCCCCAATGTACTTATCTTTGTGTCTTCGTACAGAAAGGGAGCGGATTTCTGAAATCAGCTGCAACTTTTTTTAATAATAAACTGTAGACAAACGGTTAAATTATTGATGGGAAAATCATACAGAGAGGGGTGGGACAATGGAAAGTAAATGGCCAAATGATATGAAAGTAGCACAAATCCGGGTTGCACGTCCTACTGATCAACTAAAAAAGGTTGTAAACTTCTATTGTGAAGGATTAGGTTTGAAAAAGATCGGTTCTTTTGAAGGGCATGAGGGATATGACGGCATCATGATTGGGCTTCCTGATTCCAGTTATCATCTGGAGTTTACTCAGCATAAAGAGGGCAGTCCTTGTCCTGCCCCATCAAAAGATAATCTGCTTGTATTTTATATTCCTGAACGTAAAACCATTGAAGAAATCACGGATAGATTGAAAGGTATGGGCTATGAACCGGTTTCTCCGGAAAATCCATATTGGGAAAAATCAGGTGTTACTATTAAAGATCCGGATGGTTGGAGAATTGTATTGATGAATTCGCCCGGCATAGGAAATTAAATTATGAAATGAAAACAACCGAAAAGCACCATGCTTTTCGGTCATTTTGGGTTTATGACGACATCGTGATCCCGCCATTGATGTGAATGCACTGTCCTGTTATATAGGCACCTTCATCAGATGCTAGCAGCACATAGGCCCCTGCATGATCTGCCGGCTGCCCAGGGCGTCCAAGTGGTGCTTCTGTTCCGAACTCGGCAACGGATTGTTCGTCGAACGTGGCCGGGATGAGAGGAGTCCAAATCGGTCCTGGAGCAACCATATTGACCCGAATCCCTTTTTTAGCCACATTCTGTGCAAGGCTGCGAGTCAATCCGACGATTGCTCCTTTTGTCGCCGTATAATCCATCAAAGTTGCATGGCCCCTGTACGGGTTGATCGATGTTGTGTTGATGACCGAGTTGCCTTGCTTCATATGAGGAACCGCGTGCTTGCTCATGTAAAATACTGAATAAATATTGGTGCGGAACGTTTTGTCCCATTGCTCGTCCGTGATATCCTCAATGTTTTCCGTCGGGTATTGCACCGCTGCATTATTCACGAGGATGTCCAGCTTTCCGAACTCGTCCAGCGTCTTCTTGATCAATTCCTTACAATTCGCCTCCACGGAAACGTCAGCTGGAAGCAAGAGGCAGCGAACGCCTTCCGCTTCAATCAGCTGCTTTGTTTCTTCGGCATCACTGTGCTCATCTAAATAATTCACAACCACATGGGCGCCTTCCTTTGCATAAGCAATCGCAACCGCACGCCCGATGCCGCTATCTCCGCCTGTAATCAAGGCAACGCGGTCTTTTAGCTTACCGCTTCCTATGTAATCCTTTGGCTGAATCGGAAGTGGATTCATCTCAGATTCAATGCCAGGCTGTCTTTCCTGTGTTTGTCCGGGCTGTCCGTTTTTTTGCTGTTCATATATATTCAAAGAAATCTCCTCCTCTTAAACTATTGATCTAGTCATACTTTAGCCGTTAAAAAGTACGGTTAAACATCGTCATTCGCATCGATTCCACCTGCAAACGATTACAAAAATATAGTGAAGAAGGACTTACGGTATTCAAAATTGAATTACATTTTAATAAAACTTTCAGGGGTGTTAATGTGAATTCGATAGAAACAATACAAAAATTAACAAATGAAGAACAATGGTTAGAAGCCTTTCCAATCATGAATCAGTTGCGTACTGACTAACTCAAAAAACATATTTGGAGCTACTTGAATAAATGAGGAAGGATGGGTATTGTCTGTATGCATTATATAAGGATAACCAGATTGTATCCTTGGCTGGCTTAAGCTGGAGAGTGAACTTTTATAATAAACGTCACGTGTTAACAGATTTCGCGCACCGCTCATTTGGATTTGGAGAGAAATTATTAAATTATATACATAACTGGGCAAAAGAAAACGGTGCTGCATATGTGGCATTGGAATCTGGGATCCAGCGAAACGAAGCACACCGTTTCTATGAAGATAAATTAGATTATGATAAATGGTGCTACTCATTTAGAAAAACGCTGTGAGTGGAAATAGCAGTGTAAAAGAGCTAAGTATTCAGCTTTTTTTTGTGGCCAACGGGTAAACGCCGATTCACGAGTAAAAGCGTGAAATTCACGAGTAAATCACTGAAACTCACGAGTAAATGGCCTAAACTCACGAGTAAATCACCGAAACTCACGAGTAAACGATCCAAACTTACATATAAATGCTCCAAACCCACGTAATTCACCAAGTTATAGAATTGGCACGATTATTGCAAGTATAATAATGAATCCAATTCCTTTGAAAAAATATATGTAACTACTCAGCTTATTGACGAGAATATCCTTCTGCTACTTAATTTGAACAAAAGTCTTGGTGTTGATGGTGCATAAAAAAATGATATGGAAGAGGGGGAAACGATGATGGCAGGAGTAAATGTCGGGGATATCATTTTTCAATTATTAACCATTGGAGTGCCGATATTTTTTTAAATAATTATATTGGTATATTGGCGTTCTTCCAAAATGAAAAAAGAACAATTTACCGTATTGAAGAAAAGTTCAACTCGATTCAAAAAAGGGATTACTAAATGATGGGATAGTGTGAAGAAATTCAAGGGATGGGTTCACGTAGAAGCCAGCTAGATGCCTTTTTTCATACGGAACATAATACAAAAATTACGTCAGGATGAAAGGTGAGGAGTACGGAAGTGTTGGAAATGCTAGTTTGTTTTTTTGTTTTTTTAACGGGAGTCGTTTTTCTATATTTTGGTTTGTTTCAATACAATTGGCTGTATAAGGGTGTAAAGGAGTTTGAAGAAGGCTATTACTTTCCTTTCATAGGCAGCTATTGGTTCTGGCGGATTTTGTTCATCGGAATCAGTTTATTCATCATTTTTACAACTGTAAATTCATTCTTACGCTGAAAAGCCCAGGTCGAAAAATTTTTGTAATGATTTATTTAGCCTTGGACATACTTAATTAAGATATCAAAAAGTAACATTTTAATAAGGAGGAAACCCAATGGCTAACGAAAATATACAAATCAAAATGGAACATATTTGGCAGGATACATGTGGATCATGGGAAAATTGTACGGAAACCACAATTCAGTCATTCTTGGCAAAATCCCAAGAAAGCAATATAGATCCGCAATATTGCATGAGCTGGGTGGAACAGCATAAATCCCAAATACCTGAGTGGGATGCCGTTTCAAAAGTGTCGCTTGACTGGGTTAATCAACATACCTCAACGGGTTCACCCATTTCAATCAAGGAAGATTTTTAAAAAGTTATACTTTTTCTGCTTATGATTGTTACGAACTCTACTATGTTTAAGAGGTGAAGATAGTTGTCAAATAATGAGGAACAAAACGGCAAATCAAATATTCGGCAAGGCTCAGGGCATAATAATGATCCAGATTACAGAGTTAATGCTTGGGATGAAATGAATGGTGAAGATAAATTTGTACAATCAGCCATCCAAGAGGAATTCAATAATCCAGTAATCGAAGAAACAATCTTGAAGTTCAATAAAATAGCGAATGAACAAGAAAAGGAAACTTGATTTTGGACGCGCCCTATAGGGCGCTTTTTTTATACGAAAAAGTAAGGGGGCATTTTCTAGAGCCTTACAGGGTGAAATCGCCTTGGAAATTCAGGATTTGTTTTGTAAAAGCAGTGAAATCACTGAGATGATTCACTACAATTTGTTCTAAAATGTCTAAATTAATGTTTTGGTAATCATGAACAGCAATGTTTCTAAATCCAACCATAGCTTTTAAGCGCCTAGCTATATCTTCATCAATAACCGAATGACCCTTCAGCATATCAAAAGCATCCCTGCTTGATTGAGGCAACCCAAGTCTTTGTTCAGCTACAATATGCATGGCCAGGTCAATCGAGGATTCGCATGCACGTTGTATATTAAGGATGATGGAATCTTGTTTTGTATAGTCATTTAGGTTTTCTGGATTATTCGCGTATACAACCTTAACGCGGTTCATGCAACGCTCAATTATACTGATCTTGTTCAAAATCACATCATTCTCCATAAATGGACCCACTTTCTCCTATTTTTTTTAAGATAATTTCACGTTCCTCATTCAATTTAGCGTACATGCTAAGAGCAATCATTTGTTGGTTTTTTAGAAGTGTGTCATCTTTTGAATAAATCACAATGCCGGTTGTGTATATTTGGGCCTGAAAAACGGTTGATGCTGTCCTAAGATTAATCAGGTCCACATCTATTTTCAGGATATCTGCCAGTTCCTGTGCCAATAAAAATAACTCATATGTAATATGTGATGAATCTTGACTGTAGAATGCCACATCGATGTCACTATCCCTATGTGTAGTGTTCTTCGCGTAAGAACCAAATACGATGATGAAGGAAGGATCAATTTTGTCTATTAGGAACTTTTGGATACTTTGAAACATCTCTGTTTTCATAAGACACGCTCCCTAATGATAATACGAATAGTATACCAAACATTGGTTTTCCTTTGTACTGGTCACAAAGAACCCTATGAAAAGTATGGATTCAATTAAGGCTGAAGAGCGAGCTCTGCTTCAGAGCAGGGAGCATAGTCCAAAGGTTTATAAAAAAACAATAATATACAAATAAAGGGAAAAGGCATCTTGGTATCGTATAAAGATAGTATAAATCGTTTTTAAAGTTAGCAATATCATTAATGGGAGTGAAGATCATGGAAGCGGCGGTAGAACGAATTTTTTCTAATGAATTGGTGAAATTGGCTGGGGATTTTTTTCAAGTGAATGCTGGGAATCCGGTTAAACTTGGAGATGCAGAGAACTATGTATTTGAGGTTTACAGGGATGTAACGCCATACATCTTAAGAATGACACATCAATCACATCGTACAAAAGTTCAAGTGCTTGCTGAGTTAAAGTGGATTGAGCATTTACAGAATAATGGTAGTGAAATACCTAAAGTTCTTTCTTCGAAAGATAATAACTTAGTTGAAATTGTAAAGGGCTCGGATGGTACGGAATTTTATTGTTGCCTGTTTGAAAAAGCTCCAGGTGTAAGGATGAAAGTCACCGATGAAAATTTCGATGAACCTTTATTTTTTGAATGGGGAAGAACCATTGGCCAAATGCATAAACAAACTAAAAGTTATAAGCCAGAAGCGGAATATAAAAGGCTGGATTGGCATGAAGAAGAATTATTGAATGCCGAACTCTACCAATCCGATGTTCCAGAGCAAGTGATGCACCAACAAGACTTAATCATGAAGAAATTAAATGCCCTTCAAGTTCATCAAAATAATTTTGGATTGATTCATTCTGATATACATAACGGCAATTTCCATTTTCATGAGGGGAAGATCCATGTTTTTGACTTTGATGACTGTTCTTATCACTGGTTTGCCAGCGATTTGGCCATACCTCTGTACTATCTGATGTGGAGCTTGGAACGTGAAGGTGTAAAGGGGCTCGATGAATATGCCGCCAAGTTCATGAGGGCATTCATAAAAGGTTATGAGACGGAAAATATCCTGGAAACTGTGGAATACGAAACGATTCCTCTATTTTTAAAGTTAAGGGATTTCACGTTATATAATTTTTTTCATAAAAAGTACGATTTGAAGAATGCGGATAGTCAGTTATATAAAACTGTTCAAGAAATCGAACGTAGAATCATGGAAGGCCGTCCCATTGTTCACTTCGATCCGAACGTAGTTCATTGAGGGGGATTGGAATGTCAGAAGTAAAAAATAATGGACTTGCCTATAGAATTCGGACAGGTGAATTGGAAGATGCAAAAGCGGTTTTGGATGTACAGGATTCCGTCATTTCCGAAGGTGAGTATTTTATTACGGTATCGGAGGAGTTCAATAAAACACTAGATCAACAAAGAGAGTGGATACGAAGGTTATTGGAAAATGAACGAGAAACGATCATCGTTGCCGAAATAAATGGTGAAGTGGTTGGATGGATCGGATTTCAAGCGGAAAATAGGAAGAGAATGTCTCACAAGGGCTCATTTGGGATGATGATCAGAAATAATTTCAGAGGGATGGGAATTGGAAAACAGCTTATTAAAGCATTATTGGATTGGGCAGAAGCCAATCCGTTCATTGAAAAGGTGAGTTTGGGAGTTTTTTCAACAAATCATCGGGCAATATCACTATATAAAAGTATGGGGTTTATTGAAGAAGGCCGTAAAATCAAGGAATTCAAGATGAGCCAAAGTGAATACGTCGATGATATTATCATGTTCAAAATGGTTTGATCAGACCGAAAGAGCATGAATTGATTCAATGCATGCTCTTCCGGTTTGGTTATGTATCTATTTTTATATGAAAACGATGTGTATGTCACGCATCATTTAATTACTTTTACGTTCACTTGCTTTCTTCCCCACGTTAAAGCATCTGATTCATTCGCGATGAACACATCAATCCTGTTTCCTTTGATCGCGCCGCCCGTGTCTGCAGCGATGGCTTGTCCATAGCCCTCGACTTCAACGATCGAGCCTAGCGGTATCACGTTCGGATCGACTGCTATCAGTTTGGCATCATCATATTTCTTTAGGTCAACGCCCATTCTTGTAGTGCCTGAACATCCCTCGCAGCTCGCTGTATATGCTGTACTTGTTACCGTCAGTTCTTTAACGGCTGAACCTGCTGCACTTGCTCTTTCTTCTAATTTACTGAAGGTCCGTGCACCGGCAATACCGTCAGCGGATAATCCCTTTTGCTTTTGAAAGTTGATGACGGCTTGCTTTGTGCCTGTACCATAAATGCCATCGATCGTTGATGTGTAAACATTCCAGGCTTTCAATAACCTTTGCAGTTCAGCTACAGGTCTTCCCATATCCCCGCTTTTCAGTACCTGTATTTTCTGATTCGTTTGTGTTCCTGCAATTCCATCGGCTTTCAGCCCTGATTTTTCCTGAAACTTCTTTACGGATTCTTTTGTAATCGATCCGTAGTAACCTGTTGCTTCGTGATAGGGAAAAACCCCTTTTGTCAGTAATAATTCTTGTAATACTTTTACATCACTATTACTCATTCCAAATGAAAGTGTGCGATCCAAAGCAGCGGCTTCGCCTTTAGTTGGCATGCAAACTCCTAGAATGAATACAGAAGCCGTTAGGATCGTTAATAAAATTTTCTTCATGTTTATCCTCCTCGTTGTTTCCTGCATTAAACGATTCGTTAAACTATCACCCTTTAAGGCGCAGTTAAGGAAAAACACCGCGAAGGCACTAAGTAATTGTTAAAACATGTAACACAAAGAAAAGAAATGAGGCGGACATCGGGTTACCATATCCTTAGTAATTAGGTAATTATGGAAAAATGATCAAACTTCACATGGAACGAGCGGAACAGTTTGGTTGAACAAAGGGCATTCATTCATGTACGTTTAGGTTAATAGAAATTCTATTTCAAGGTTAAAGGAGGAAATCATTTTGATTAAAGCAGTTATTTTCGACTTTGATGGTTTAATTTTGGACACAGAAACGGCATGGTATGAGGCTTATAAAGAAACGATGGCTTTTTATGAATCTGATTTGCCTCTTGAACAATTCGTTACATGTATCGGGATGGATAATACTGAACTTAACCGGTATTTCAACGATCAGCTGGGGGAAAGTTGTAATATTGAAGAAATTGAATCCAGAGCAAAAAGCCTTCATGAAGTAAAGATGAAAACATCACAGGCACGTGAAGGTGTAAAGGATTATTAGAAGAAGCAAAGAATAATGGATATAAAATCGCCCTCGCTACAAGCTCGACAAGTGGGTCACACATCATTTGGGAGAACTCGGCCTGTTACACTATTTTGAAGTAATCATCACAGGGGATGATGTTGAAAAAGTAAAACCAGCGCCTGATTTGTATGTAAAGGCAATTGAAGTCCTGGGCATTCAGCCGACAGAAGCCGTAGCATTTGAAGATTCGTTAAATGGGCTTCAAGCGGCCCTGACTGCTGGATTAAAGTGTGTAATCGTTCCTAATCCCGTTACGGAAGCTTTAGCATTTGAAAATCATCATTTACGCCTCCGATCCATGTTGGATAAGAGCTTGTCTGACGTTATCAAACATATTGAGCAATGAGCGTTCGAAGGAAATTATAGTATGATAAAGGAATGAAACCACGCCGAAGATGGCAGACTCTTCGGTTTTTCCGGTTTTTAATGAATGTTTTATGTGGGGAGGATGAGTTTATGGGATTGCATATCAATGACATAGGAGTCCGGCTGCGGGAGGTCAAGGAGAGTGATCTTCCTATCTTTTTCGATCAGCAACTGGATCCTGCCGCAAACTATATGGCTGCCTTCACATCTAAGGATCCATCAGACAAGGTGGCTTTTTTGACACACTGGAAGAACATCTTATCGAACCGGGATATTCAAAAAATGACCATAATCCACAACGGATATGTTGCGGGCAGCGTTCTCAAGTTTGAGCAGTTTGGTAACCCGGAAGTATGTTATTGGATCGGGAAGCAATATTGGGGGAAAGGGATCGCTACAGGGGCACTGCTCCATTTTTTGCCGAAAATAAAAGTCCGTCCTCTATATGCCCGCACAGCCAAGGATAATCTTGGTTCCATCAGGGTGCTGGAAAAATGCGGATTTGAAAGATTCGATGAAGACAAAGGGTATTCCCATGCAAGAGGCAAAGAGGTTGAAGAATTCATTTTGAAACTTGATAGTTAAGATAATAATAACAATATCGTTTAGCCTATGAGGAAACGGGTGAAATACAATGGGATATAAGATTTTTTCCATCATTTTTATTTTGTGCGGTCTTTTTGTAATGTGGTTCGCCGTATATGGCAAAAAGAAAGAGATTAAAGAGTTCGGCTCCGGAACACCAACGAATTTCATCGATGTAATTTTAATGATGATATATAAGCTTTTACCTTCCACTATAAGAAAGGTCCTTCTTTTTTCATTGGGGCTGGCCATTTCCATCGGCTTTACCTTTATATTGCTTAACCTATAATTATTCATAAATTTTCCTGATTAGATAAAAAAATCCTGAAACATTATTCAATAGAAAACGTATTAAAAGAAAACGATACATAGGAGTTGTTGCTATTTAGAGATAAAAAATTGATGGCAGTGTTTATGTTAATGGGGACGGGAAGTTAACGCCGATGGAGGTATTGGTTCAATATATCCAAAGAGAAGAATATCAGTATAGTAATAATATGCATAATATGGTAATCTTGAATTTGTGTGATTTTGGAAAAAATGAAAAAAGGAAGGTATTATATGTCTGAATCGGTTCTTAAGGTTCAATCCTTAACTAAAAAAATTGGAAAAGCAACCATTGTAGACAATGTCAGCTTTGAAATAAAAAGTAATGAAATATTTGGTTTGCTTGGTCCGAATGGAGCTGGTAAGACCACGATCATCCGTATGATAACAGGTCTCATCAATCGTACGGGCGGTACTGTCATGATCAATGGCAGTGACCTCGATAATGATTTCGAAGGTGCGATGAATCAATTGGGGGCCATTGTTGAAAACCCGGAGTTTTATAAGTATATGACAGGCAGAAAGAATATCCTGCATTATGCCCGAATGTCATCCAATGACATCTCCAATGAGAGAATAGAAGAGGTCATAAAGCTTGTCAAACTGGATCATGCCATCGATAAGAAGGTTAAAACATATTCATTAGGGATGCGTCAGCGCCTTGGCGTGGCACAGGCGATTTTACATAAACCGTCGTTATTGATTTTTGATGAACCGACGAATGGCTTGGATCCACAAGGGATTCGCGAGTTTCGTGATTATTTGAAAGTACTGGCGAGTGAAGGTGTCGGGATATTGATTTCATCACATTTACTATCGGAAATGCAATTGATGTGTGATAGTTTTGCCGTTATCGAAAAGGGAAAACTGATACATACGAAAGAACATATATTAGATGAAAAAACAGAAACGATCAATGAAGTTTCATTCACTGTCAGCGATGGGAAGCTAGCTAAAAAAATCCTTCAAGAACACTTTGTGGATATTACGATTTTAAAATATGATGCGAAGACAATCTCCGTATCGGCCACACGTGAACAAACGGCAGATATAAACAGGAGTTTTAATGGAAATCAACTGGATGTCTATGAAATTGGCATTACTAGAAAATCGCTGGAAGATAAATTCTTTGAAATCACTGAGCAGGAAATGAGGGAGTCTATATGATGTCCTTAATAAAAAATGAATGGATGAAAATCTTTTCAAAAGTATCAACTTATATATTCATCGCTTTTCTTTTATTGGCAGCATTAGGGGCTGCAGTCATCGATTATAAACTAAGTCCCGAAGAATCGGGTAAAGATTGGAAGCAAGAGTTAAAGGCAGATATACAAGAACAGCAAAAGGCTTTGGAAGCCAAGGAAATCAGTGAAGAAGAAAAAGCCGCAATCATGGGCGATATCGATTTCAACAAGCAACTGTTGGCAGATAATATAAACCCTGACTTAAACACGAATTGGACCTATATGGCAGAATGGACTAAATCATTAACATCATTTGTCACTTTATTCGTCGTTATTGTTTGCAGCTCGCTAGTTTCCTCGGAATTTTCGGATGGCACCATTAAACAACTGTTGATCAGGCCTTATAAACGTTGGAAGATCCTGCTTTCCAAATATATTACTTCCCTGCTATTTGCAGCGTTATTACTTGCGAGCCTACTTATATTCAGTTATCTAATCGGAATCATATTCTTTGGCAATGGCTCGTATTCAGACAAAATCATGGATCCAGCATCTTTCGGTGAATTCAGTCCGGTAGTGGTCGGCGAATATTTCGTAGACATGATCGTTTACTGGATACCAGGATTCTTGGTCATCACGACCATCGCTTTCATGTTAAGCACATTATTTAAAAACCAAGCACTTGCAGTAGGTATATCCATTTTCATCCTATTTGCTTCTTCCACATTAAATATGGTCATTCAATCATTCATCGGCAAATACGAGTGGTTAAAATTCGTCTTATTCCCCCACCTAGATTTAAGGGGCTATATTTCCGGAACCATAGAAATGTTCGATGGAGCTACACTTGGATTTTCAATGGGTGTACTCGGCATCTATTATCTTATCTTTTTAGCGCTAACTTTCTTCTTCTTCCAGAAAAAAGATATCACTAATTAAATAGAAGGAAAAACCGAAATCAGTGGCTGATTTCGGTTTTCTTATGCAACAGGATGTTGAATCTGGAATAAAGTGAAACTTCACCTAAATTTATCCGTATAAGTTAATATGAGGATATTTATTTGGGTATCGGGGTGTAAAATGAATAAAAATAAGGTTCTATTAATTGGACTTATAGGTTTTTCTTTATTTCTTATAGGCATGATCATATCACAATGGACAGTTGCTGGCGTAGTGATCGGGATAGGCGGAGGACTCATAATGGGGATCAGTTCCTACCTGTTTGCAAGTTAGTGCCTACATATGTACAATACACTATTTAATTGCGGCCTACGCCGGAAAAATTCTATAGAGATGGAGCAGCTTTAAAGATGGGGAAAATGCATTATAAACGAAAGTTAGTCATTGTATTTATAATTATTGGAACAGCATTAGGGTTCTATGTGTACTCGGCATTCTCCGAAAAATTGACAAAATCAACAGATTTGTCTGATGAATCCATCGGGGGATTTAAAGTTTTGGATAACATATCGAGTCCAGAATTTATTAGGGAATATGGAGAACCCATCGATCAAGATAATAATAATACATATGATTATTATTATTGGAAAGGCGGGTTAAAAACGGCATCTATCAATACAGACGAGAATAAAGGGAAAATTATGCGGTTAATCATTTCAAGTACGGACGACGATCTATTTGAAAACTCCCTTCAAACAAGCAAAGGTATTAAATTAGGTAGTAAGAAAGCGGACGTTCTTAAGAAGTACGGAGATCATTATTATAAAAGTTATGAACAGGGAGCGGATATTATCGGCTACATTGACCATAAACGGAATATTACTTTAGAATTTTGGTGTGTTCCAGGTGGAAGGGTTGCAGAAATACGATTGGATGATGCAGATGTCATTTAAGTTTTTTCACCAGCGTCCCTGATTATCGGTTTTAGCTTTTTAAGTAAATAAGAAAGAGATGCGATAAAGAATATGTTCATAAAAAATTTCATCTATCATTACATCATTTATCCGATCATATTTGTTGGGGTATATGCATTATTTGCTATTTTTAAGCTTGATGATACCCCCGTCCCTATAAGTGATGCTATGCATATGATTTTAATCTATTATTTTGCAATTAGTGTGTATCATGCTTTGCCTACTTTAAGGTTTAAGGGGAAATAACAAAGGGGACAAATTTCCATTTTTTTCTGAAACCATTTATTACTTTATCCGTATATTTCATTATGTACGATGCTGCACCGGTATAGACATTTATCATTTTTGTAGATTGGGAGATGAAGGATCATGAACGAAAAGGGTTGCATGAAATGCGGAAGCAATGATGCTGCTGAAAAGGACGTAGCCATGACAGGAACAGGATTGTCAAAAATGTTCGATGTCCAGAATAATCAATTTACGGTTGTTTATTGCAAGAATTGCGGTTATTCGGAGTTTTATAATAAGCAATCATCGGCCGGCAGTAATCTGCTGGATCTATTCTTCGGATGATCACTGCACGAAAAGAATCCCCTTTTACATGAAAAGGGGATTCTTGTTTTTTCATAATGTCAGCTCATTACCCGAAGAAATGGTCTTGAACGACCCTTGAAAATTCCTTGGCTGCTGGTGAAAGGTGTTTAGACGACTTCATGACCAATCCAATCTCCCGGGAAAGTTCCGGATTCAAGGGCAGGCTTGTTATCCGTTCCGGTTTTTCCGGTATAGCCAGGTCGGGCATTATCGTGATGCCTAATTTTCCTGCTACCATTGATAGCACCGTTTGATTGTCTTTAATGTCGTATGAAATATTTGGTTTTAGCTTGGCTTCAAGGAATCTATCTTCTATGAGTGTTTCACAGCCGGATCGCAGCATGATGAATGGTTCATCAACGAAGTCCTCAAGGTTAATTGCGGTTCTCCCTGAAAGGGGATGACTTTCGTATACGACAGCTGATAAAGGATCAGTTAGCAGATGGATGAATTCCGCGTTCTTAACTGGCTTGGCCGCAAAGCCGATGTCCACTGTTCCTTCTTCTATCCACTTTAAGATTTCATCATATCCTCCTTCATGAATCAGCAATTCGATATTAGGATATTTTTCTTTAAAGGCAGAGAATAGCTGCGGTATGAATCTGGCAGTGAAGCTTGGAAAACTGCCGATCGTTATTTTCCCGATTTCCATTCCATTTACAGCAGCAATCTTTTGTTCGATATGTGCAACGTTGGCAGCGATGGCCCGCATATGTGGAATTACCTGATCTCCCGCAGTCGTGAGTGTTATACCTTTTCGATCACGCTTTAATAAAGTCACACCAAGCTCCGTTTCAAGCGCTGTAATGTTATGGCTCACCCCTGATTGAGTCAGTCCGATCCGGTCTCCCGCTTTCGTAAAACTTCCATGTTCAACAACATGTAAAAAGACTTCCAGCTGAAAAAAATTCAAATGCCCCACACCTTTCTTCTGATTGATTATACATGAGAAACTCTAATCTAAGTAATGAAAAACATTCATTTTACTTATGGTATGGTCGAGAATACAATAAAATTATATAAATAAAATACGAATGGGTGATGGAAAAATGATGAAACGGAAATACGAGCAAATTTTTTCACCGTACACGCTTTCGAATGGAACGGTTCTTAAAAACAGGATTGTAGTTGCGCCCATGACCACTTATTCCGGTCAAGAGGATGGCTTGGTTTCTGACGAGGAATTAGCTTACTATAAAAGAAGAGCAGATGGACCTGCCATGTTCATTACTGCTGCTGCAGCCATTTCCCCTGTAGCGACAAGCTTTCCCCGGCAAATGAAAGTATATGATGAACAAAGCATCGTTGGACTCACACAGCTTTCAAAAACAATCAAATCAAAAGGCGCAAAAGTCATTCTCCAGCTTCATCATGGCGGAAGCGAGAGCCTTCCAAGCTATACAGGCGGAGAAAAAATGGTTAGTCCGAGTGGCATCATTGCAAGCGTTTATAAAGAAATGGGCGGGGAATACATTCCAAGGACAATGAGCCACAGTGAGATTCTATCCACTATTCAAGACTTTGGAAGAGCCACCCGCCATGCCATTCGTTCAGGATTCGACGGTGTGGAAATCCATGGTGCGAATGGATATCTCCTTCAGCAGTTTTTCTCACCCCACTCTAACAGACGGAGAGATCATTGGGGAGGGAGTTTGGACAATAGAATGCATTTTCCACTTGCCGTCATCGCGGAGGTGAAGCGAATCCGTGATCTATACGCAGACAAGGAATTCATTATTGGGTATCGCTTCTCCCCCGAAGAACCGGAAGAAGGCGGATTGAAAATGGATGACACAGCTGCATTGGTGGATAAATTGGCAAGTCAAGAGCTTTCCTATTTACATCTTTCTGTTAAAAATGTCTGGTCCATTCCTAGAAGCGGATTGAAAAGGGGAATATCAAGGACCGAAATCATCCGCGATATCATTGCAGGCAGGACCAGTTTCATATCACTTGGATCGATTCATACTCCAGAGGAAGCAAATGCTGTGCTTGAGAAAAATATACCGCTTTTCGCATTAGGAAGAGAATTACTGATGGAACCGGACTGGGCCACGAAAATAAAGGAAGGCAGGGAAGACGAGATCATGACGGCCTTGCAGCGCGATAGTAAGTGTACATTAATGATTCCAGATCAAATGTGGGAGAATATCATCACTCGTGACGGCATGCCTGAGAAATGATAACATAATGTAAAAAATGGGAATTATATGAGGGGAATTAAATGAATAAAATAGCACTTCTTCAACTGTCTCTAGCTATGACAATCTTTGGTTCTGTCGGTTTCTTTTCAGAGCTATCAGGACTTCCTGCATTGGAACTGGTTTTTGTTCGCTGCATTTGTGCTGCCGTATTCTTATGTGCAGCATGGATGATTACAGGACATTTCAAGAACGAAATATGGAATTCAAGAGAGGTAATGCTCATCATTTTCTGCGCAGTGGCCAACTTGTTAAACTGGATATTCCTCTTTAAATCTTTCGAACTGATATCCGTGACAATTGCCATTTCGCTCTATCATTTAGCTCCGATCATTGTACTCATCATAGGGAGCTTCATCTTTAGGGAGAAAATGAATTTATTCTCCATCCTGGCCATTTCACTTTGCTTCATTGGCACATTATTCATTATGGGAACTGATGGATTTCGATCATCAACTCCTGAATGGGAAGGGATCATTTATGGGATAATTGCTGCATTTTTCTATGCGGCAACCATGCTTTTAGGAAAGAGCATTACAAAGACCAGTGTATACGCGACCACTTTTCTGCAAATGTTCATTGGATTTCTATTACTGATTCCATTTGTCGATTTTTCAGTATACACAACGCTAAAATCTTCCGAATGGTTTTATACGGTACTTACTGGCATCATCCATACAGGCGTCGTGTATCTTCTATTTTTTAATAGTATTCGCCATCTGCCTACAAATGTAGTATCTTTCATGATTTTTGTAGATCCGGCAGTTGCCATCCTTTTGGATATTCTGCTTTCAGGCTTTCAACCGGACAGGATTCAAATCTTGGGCATTACATTGATATTTATTGGGGTGCTCTATTCACTTAAGACGACAAGACCGACTGAAAATGATGTCATGCAAAAAAGGCCGCACACAATGTGAGGCCTTTTTCCTTTATGGTTTTTCTATTTACCTATTGATTAAAATGATATACATCCCAAATGTCAGGGGTTTCTGATCCAATGTACCAAGCAGATACACCGCCTAGATGATTTTGTTTTACCAGGTCAATTCGGAGCTTCATCGATTTTTTATCTTCTACCCATATTTGATGCTTTTCCCCTTTGGAAGTATACTCCACGTAATTTTGTTGAGTCTTTTTATCCCATACCTTTTTAAGTTTATGAGATGAAATGATTTTGTTGACCTCAGCCATGGTACGGTCGTGGCTTTTCACTTTTTTGGTCGATAAATCGGTTACCCATTCTCTCGTATAAAATGGAACAGCCAAAATGATCTTATGGGCAGGTACTTCTTTCATTAAAAGCTTAGTTCCTTCTTTGATCCAAGGCAACGAGGAAACGGACCCGGCTACTGGGCTTCCTCCCCAATGCTCGTCATAACCCATTATGATTATATAGTCTGCTATTTTGCCAAGAGCTTTCCTATCCAGGCTTTTTGACCAAAAAGGGTCCTCATTTTCCCGGGTGACATCCACGGATACTTTAATTCCATGCGGTTTTAGTGCTTTTTTAAGTTCGCCTATGAAAAGTACAAAGTCCTTCTTGTTTTTTGGATCGATGTTTTCAAAATCCACATTTATTCCATCACTTTTAGTTTTAACAAGTGAATCACGTAAAGCTGAAACTAATTTCTGGCGTTTTTTTGTACTGCCTAATATTGAACCAGTTAAAACAGGGTCAAATTGATTACCGATAAGCTGCCAAACTTGTTTTCCTTGTTTATGGGCGTTTTGGACGAATTTTGCATCCGCAGAAATGGAAACGAAATTACCGGTATCCTTCAGCGTATAGGAACGGGGAGATACTACATTTAAATTAGGTTGTTTAATTTGTTGGGTGTAGTTTTCTTTCGATCCATTATGCGTCCAGCCCATGACGATAGGTTTTTGCGCCTTTTTTTGAAGCTGGGATATCTTTATCCATCCCTTTTTACCACCAAGCGATTGAACCTGGTAGTAATACTCCGGAATCTTCAATTTTTGGCCAACTTTAAGGGTAACCGTATGTAAGTTATTTAATTTCGTCAAATCACTGGCGGTTACCTTATATTTAGAAGAAATCTTCCATAATGTATCTCCTGATACAACCTTATAGATCTTATATTTCTGGGGAATCTTCAGGTTCTGGCCAACGATAATTTCGGAAGAAGTTAATTTATTTTCTTTTTGTAGCTCACTTACTGAAACACCATATTGATTTGCCACTTTCCATAATGTGTTTCCAGTCTTTACTTTATGAATGATAGGGCCCGCGGAATCCCCAACGGAAGAAGAAATGATGGGAAACTCCTCGCCCTTCTTTAAGGTCTTTAATAGAGTGGAACCTAATTTAGGAGAACTGAAAACTTTTGTATTGTCCGCTTTAACAGAACCTATGTATTGGGTTTTACCTGATGATTCACCACTGGTTGGAAAGAGACATATACAAAGAAGGCACAACATAATAAAACATCCAATGATTTTTTTCACAATTATTTTATTCCCCTTTGTAAAATTTAACTTTACTAGTTTACTATGGAGAATCGCTATAAAATAGAGGTACATTGTGGAAAGGCCCGATATAGAAGAAATTAGGGATATTACGATTAGGGCGAATAGTATCGTTTGTAGGTCGGATTAATCCGTGCGTGGGCCGAATCATTTCGTTGTAGGTCGAATTAATCCGTGCGTAGGTCGAATTAATTCGTGTGAATGAATTATTTCGCTGAAGGACGGTATATTCCAAATGAAGGACAATTAATTCGTTAATCTAGTCCATATAAGAAAAAGGGGAGATTTTATATGTCACATTTTGCATTACAGTTTTATGATTTTAACGTATGGGCAAATAAACAGATTTTCAACCGCTTAAAAGAGCTTCCAAAGGATGTTTACCATCAAGAAGTTCAAAGTGTGTTTTCATCGGTATCGAGTGTAATGGCCCATGTGTATCTTTCCGATCTGGGGTGGGTGGAGGTTTTTTCCGGTAAAAGCATGAACCATGCATTGGAGCTGGCTGAACAACTAAAAGCACAAACAGAGTCAAAGGAATTAGAGGAAATGGAGGCAATGTTTTTTGAGTTGTCCGGTCGGTACAAATCGCTGCTTAGCCAAAAAGAAAATTTAGATAAGCCTCTTATAATTGAGAATCCAACTGGCGGCCAAATGAAAACAAGTTTAGCCGAATTGGTACCGCATGTCGTGAATCATGGAACATATCACCGTGGCAATATCACAGCCATGTTGCGCCAAATGGGTTATGCCTCTACTTCGACGGATTACGGTCTTTATTTATTTTTAAAAGGAGAGTAACTGGATTTCATTTGCTTGCTGCTGGGACTGTACGCCTGACATTGAAAAATTGACAGTCCTGTTCTTAAAGTACCTGTCATTTTGAAGATAATGAAATCCTATACATGTGAATAGGTCAACCGGTTTTTACTGGTTGGCCTTTTTTACGTTTGCAGCTGGAAATGTCTTGTACATGACATTTGTCATCTTCTAGTCATGACACCTGGTACTAATAATTTCAGGTTGATTTCTTTATACTAAGAAATAACGACAAATAAAAGGAAGTGCATTTGATTAATGAGCTTGCAAAATACGAAAAACTTGAGAAAACAAATTGCTCCTTTTGAACAATCCACGACAAAGCAAAGTATATGGCAGATCATCAATACCTTGGGGCCGTTCATTATTTTATGGTACCTAGCATATATAAGTCTTTCCGTTTCTTATTGGTTAGCTTTAATTCCAGCTGTAATTGCTGCTGGCTTCTTGACAAGAATATTCATTATTTTCCATGATTGTACGCATCATTCATTTTTCAAAAACCGCCGTGCGAATAGAATAGTCGGTACGATCATGGGTGTTTTGACTTTATTCCCGTATGATCAGTGGGGGCATGAGCATTCTGTGCATCACGCGACAAGCGGTAATTTGGATAAGCGGGGTACAGGGGATATTTGGACCCTTACTGTCGATGAGTATTTGGCTGCACCGCTTAAACTTCGTTTTGCCTATCGTTTTTATCGCAATCCATTGGTTATGTTTGGTTTGGGACCAATTTATGTTTTCCTTCTTAAAAACAGATTTAACCGTAAAGGTGCTAGAAAGAAGGAAAAAATGAATACGTATTTGACGAATGTAATAATCGTCGCTTTAGCGGCATTGCTTTGCCTGGCAGTAGGCTGGCAGTCGTTCCTTCTGGTACAAGGTTCCATCTTCATGATTTCTGGTTCAGTCGGCATTTGGCTGTTTTACGTCCAGCATACCTTTGAGGACTCTTATTTTGAAGAAAATGAAGAGTGGGAATATGTTTTGGCGGCAGTGGAAGGAAGTTCTTTTTATAAGCTTCCAAAACTGATGCAGTTCCTTACTGGTAATATCGGTTACCATCATGTTCACCATTTAAGTCCAAGGGTACCTAACTATAAATTGGAAATGGCGCACAATAATACGCAGCCTTTAGAGAACGTTCCAACGATTACTCTTGCGACAAGCTTGCGTTCACTCCGTTTCCGTTTATGGGATGAGGAATCCAAGAATTTTATTAGCTTCAAAGACATTAAATATTTAACGAAAAAAAGTGTTCCCGTTCAAGTGAAATCTGAACTGTAACGTTCATGTATCATTCAAGACTCCCTTAATAATCCTTGGATTTGGGGGAGTCTTTGCTTTATATAACGAACTCGATAAAGGGGAGAACTTAAAATGATTCGAATTGTCATTGCAGAGAATCAGCAAATGCTGTTAGAGGCAATAAGTTCTCTACTCAATTTTGAAGAAGATATAGAAATTGTCGGGCAAGCCGGTAATGGAGAAGAAGCGATGGCCCTAGTACACCAATTACAGCCTGATGTGTGTATCATGGATATGGAGATGCCTGTAATGAGCGGACTTGAGGCAGCGGAAGCATTAAAGTCATTTGAATGCAAAGTGGTCATACTAACGACATTTCGAAGGACTGGTCATTTTCAACTCGCATTAAAAGCAAATGTATGTGGTTATTTATTGAAGGATAGCCCTGGTGAAGAGTTAGCCTGCTCGATTCGCAGCATAATGGAGGGCAAGCGAATATACTCGCCCGAACTGATTGATGAGTCTTCCAGCAATAATGTCCGCGAAATGGGAGTGTTAGGGCTGTTAGCCGATGGTCAATCCGCAATTGAGCCGTCTAATCAGCAAAGCGGCACAATTGGGACAGTAAGGAAATATTTTTCCACCATCAAGGATAAAATGAAGTTACCGGCTGGTTAGGATTTGTTTCTAAATCCTGTTGACACGGTTTTTTAAATTGTGTACGATGGATTAAATTATAATATTGAAAATTCTGTGATGAAGAGAGTAGTTCATTTGAAATGGCAAGCGAGTTAGGGATGGTGGGAGCCTAATGCAGGACGGATGAATGAAGCGCACTTTGGAGAAATTTCTTGAACGTTTAGTAGGGAACATCGGGGAGTCACCTCGTTAACAATGGAAAGTGGTCACAATTTGTGGCAACTAGAGTGGTACCACGGGAATTCATGCTCTCGTCTCTTATTTAGAGGCGGGGGCTTTTTTGTTTAGGAGGGAAAATGACGATGAATAAACCAATTGCAGAATTGATTTCAACTGCTTTGAACAATGAAATGCAAGCAAGTGAAATAGAAAAATTAATGGAAAAGCCAAAATTGATGGAGTTAGGTGATATTGCCTTTCCATGCTTTACGCTAGCAAAAAAATTCAAAAAATCGCCTCAGGTGATTGCGTCTGGAATAGCCGAACAATTAAACAGTAACTTGATTCATGAAGTGAACGTAGTGGGTGGTTATCTGAATATCTTCGTCAATCAACAGATGGTGACGGAAAACGTGCTGCAAACAATATTAAGGGAAAAGGATCATTATGGTTCGATGCAGCCTGTACAGGAAAATGTCGTGATTGATTATTCCTCACCGAATATTGCCAAGCCTTTTTCGATGGGGCACTTACGCTCAACGGTCATAGGGAATGCACTGGCTAACATCGCCGAAAAAAATGGCTACAATTCCGTACGCATTAATCATTTAGGAGATTGGGGCACTCAATTCGGCAAGTTGATTGTCGCGTATAAGCTGTGGGGCGAAAAAGAGGCAATCGAAGCTTCGCCGATTCAGGAATTATTGAAAATCTATGTGAAGTTCCATGAAAAAGCGGAAAGTGATGAATCGTTGAATGAGCAAGCACGCGCAAGCTTCAAGTCGCTTGAAGATGGGGACGAGGAAGCACTGGCACTGTGGAAATGGTTCAGGGATGCGTCTCTAAAAGAATTTGAGACGATTTATGATTTATTGGGCATCCGTTTTGATTCCTATGCAGGCGAAGCGTTTTACAATGACAAAATGGATGCGGTTGTCGGGGAACTTAAAGAAAAAGGCTTACTTACCCTATCCGAAGGTGCCTATGTCGTGCAATTGGAAGATATGCCGCCTTGTTTGATTACGAAAACGGATGGTGCAACACTTTATGCTACGCGTGATTTAGCTGCCGCCATGTATCGTAAAAAACAGTATGAGGCGAAGAAAACATTTTATGTTGTCGGAAACGAACAATCCCTGCACTTTAAACAACTCTTTAACGTCATTGGAAAAATGGGCTATGATTGGTCAAAAGACTTACAGCACGTAGCATTTGGCATGATGTTAAAAGACGGTAAGAAAATGTCGACACGTAAAGGGAAAGTCGTGCTGCTTGCGGATGTATTGGCAGAGGCGATCGAAACTGCGAAGCGCAATATTGAAGAAAAAAATCAAGCGCTTGAACAGAAAGAACTGGTTGCAAGACAGGTCGGTGTCGGAGCGGTAATCTTTAATGATCTAAAAAATAACCGCATGAATGATATTGATTTTTCATTAGAGCAAATGATGAATTTTGAGGGAGAAACGGGACCATATGTACAGTACACATTTGCGCGAATTTCCTCATTGCTTGAAAAAGGTGAATTTAAAGAGCAGGCCATCACTTTTGACGCATTAGGAGAATATGCGTGGCCAGTCATCCAGCTGCTGGAGCAATACCCGAGCATTGTCCAAAAATCATTTGAACAAGCCGACCCATCACAAATCGCGAAATTCAGCTTGCATTTATCGCGTGCATTCAATAAGTATTATGCACATACGAAAATCCTAGTTGAAGATGAATGGAAACAAATGAAGCTTTCATTCGCTTTTTCCGTAGCGATTGTATTAAAGGATGCGCTAAGTCTATTGGGAATTTCAGCGCCTAATAAAATGTAAAGTTAAAATGAAAGAATCCATTTTGAACTTTCATAATGGATTCTTTCAAACCTTACTCGATGACATCGAACCATAATGGGGATTTATCATCAATTTCACCGTTGTAATTGATCGTGATTTCCTCGCCAGCCTTTATGTCTTTATGCGCATAAAAGTCTATCGTTAAATCTTCTAAATTATTGTCATACGCCGCATTCGGAGTGTATGAATGATTGAATAGCGATCCATTTCCTAAGGCAATGGCCGTTTCATCGTCATCTCCCCAATAGAAACAGTGATGAAAGAGGGAAGTTTTCTTTAAATATTTCCATTCGCTTTTCGGTGAAATGATGACAGGTGATGCCTCGATGAGTTCATCCTTTTTAATATCCCTTACCGCATATATTCCTCTGCCATATTTCCCCGTATTTTTAATGCAGATTGGTGACATGGCCTCAATTGCTTTTTTCCATTCCTGTTTGGCTTTCAGTTTGGTTTCATCTAGGTCACCAAGATGCTTATTTAAGTAATCACTGCGATTGCGAATGAATTCGAATATGAATTCCGGTTCCTTGTCGAATAGATCCACCTTATTCTTTTTATATGGATCAAGAAGGATGTGCGGGCGTATCGCCTGGTGCAGTGATAATACTTTATTTTCCATATGATTTACCGTAAATGTGGTTTCCAATTGTTCAACCAAGAGGTCTTTGTAGAACTTACGGTATTCCGGAACCTGCAAGAGAAGATGACTAAGGTGATTTGTCCTTTTTCCTCCAATAGGGACGTATGTGTGCTCCATGATCCCGCCACTGACTTTGCGTCCCCAAGTGGCATCATAATCCCAAGGAATGATTTCAAATAATTTTGTTTCACTATTGCGATATAATGCATAGTTATGAGTGAAACCGTCATTATTCATTGTACATACAGCTCCAGCCAGCCAGCGTAAGTATTTATGGATATCAAGATGCTGCGAGACTTCTTCAGGAAATTTGGCAAGAGGGGTGGTATTGATTTTTTTGATCATTTCAATAAGGTATTCATCGTCGGAAGGTTTTCCAAAAGCTTGTTTATAGCCTGATACAAGGGATTCTTTTGATTTCCCATCCCTTTCCAATGAAAAGTTGGCATGATTGTTTACTGCATAATAAATGGGGCCGGCAGGAAGTCCTCTTTTTTCTAAAAAGAATTCATCAACGGACTCCAGTTGTAAATATACCCCTTTACAAGAGCCGTTACGGTATAAGTCAATATGCTGGCTATGGGGGGAAAGAACTCCAAGATCTTGGAAGTAATCGAGTGAGAGTTTATTGCGAATGAGGGAAGGATCTTTGTATTCGGCATTGAGATGGATTTTGTGGGCGCCAAAGAAGCTTTCTGGCTCGATGAAATCAATCCAATAGGATCTTTTCCTGAACTTTCGGGTATAAGAGCCCCGATAGGCAATATCGATATCATAAATGTCATTTTCCACTTTCAAATAGGCAGGAATGGGGTCATTACTCCATACGTCCGCACGTAAATCTTCTAGATCTTCTTCTTCTATCGTTAAGAAATAAGATGGAATATGATAAGGCATACACTCACCTTCCTTTCTTGAAGATGTATTATGGTCAAGCGCAAACATGTAATGTATGAAAAAATTCAACTTAATCAATCAGAGATTGATCAAGTTGAAGCTTTTTAGATTTAACTATTTATCTTCTTCTTTTTTTCTTTCCACGTCCAGTGGATGTACTTGAACTTGAAGTGGAAGTTGAAGTGCTACCAGTAGACTTGTGTCCAGTGGATTTATGTCCAGTAGACTTGTGTCCAGTAGACTTGTGTCCAGTGGACGTGCTGCAAGTAGATGTGCTACTGCTGCCGCTACTGCTGCCGCTACTGCTGCCGCTACTGCTGCCGCTACCGCTGCCACTGCCGCTGCCGCTGCCAGATGAGCCGCCTTTTCCTTTTTTCCCTTTCGGCATACAAACCCCTCCTTTAATAAGGTTAATTTCATGATATGCAGTATCGTACATACTTGAACATAGGTTAACAACAAACGGGCTAATAAAAATGGCGGAGAGTTTTTGCTCGGAATCGATTTGAGAAGAATATGAATAATATGGACTTATTCCAAACATAGTAATGTAAAGTGATATATGGCGGGCCCCCTTCAAGTAGGGTGCCCGCCATTTCTTATAATGAAAAATGCCCTTACTCCCAAACGGGAATAAGAGCATATACCGTGAACATGTCACGATTATAATGAATTAATAAGCCAGGCTGAATAGGGCTTTGATGTGTGATAGATAGCGTACATTACTTGCTTCTTTCATCAATGTAGCCGGAAGGCCTTTAAGGGACGTGTTATTGGCCCCAACGGTTGCCACCGCATCCTTACGGCCAAGGCTCGCAAGTGTACCTGAGTTTACAGGTGAAAATGCTTCAAGTTTCTTGCCTTCAAAGGCTGCAAATAGGTTGTAACCAACAAGCTCACCCATTTGCCAAGCATTTTGTGCAGTAGGAGCGTATGGACGGCCGCCTTCTGGAGGGAAAGCAAGTGCACTGTCCCCGACAACGAATACGTCTTTGTGGGATTTGGATTGCAAATACTCATTTACGGTTGCTTTGCCGCGGTCCACTTCAAGGCCTGATTCGCCTACGATAGGAAGAGCCGCAACTCCGCCTGTCCAAACAAGCGTATTGGCCGTTATCGTTTGTCCATCTTTCAATTCGATTTGATTGCCTTTAACGCCCGTTACAGGCAGACCTGTCAAGAACTCAACGCCGCGTGCTTCCAAGCTTGTCATCGCACGTTCGATCAAGTGATCTGGCAGGACCGGAAGGATTTTTGGACCAGCTTCTACAAGCTTGATTTTCAAGTCCTTGAAGTCCACTCCGAACTTTTTGGCGATTTTAGGGAAATGATCGACGATTTCACCGATTAACTCGACACCCGTCAAGCCGCCGCCGCCGATTACGATGGTTGCGTCCGCTTCATTATTCGTTTGTGCATATTCGCGGATGCGATCTTCGATATGTTTGTAAATCTTGTTTGCATCATTAACGGATTTCAAGACCATGCTGTTTTCCTCAAGTCCCGGAATGCCGAAGAATCCAGTTTGGCTTCCTAAAGCAACAACCAGGGCATCATAAGATAAAGTGGAACCATTGGCAAGTTTCACTTCTTTGTTATCGACTGAGAAAGACTCCACTTTGGAAATGACAAGGTCGATATCTTTACCTTTGAAAAGCTTTTCCAACGGAATGGAAACGGCCTGCTCAGAAATGGATCCGCCTGCAAGACGGTGCAATTCGGTGATGATTTGGTGCGTTGGAAATTGGTTCACCACTGTAACCTGCACTTCATCTCTTTTGTAATATTCACGTACGGATAGAGCAGATAGCAATCCTGCGTAACCTGCACCTAAGATGACGATTTGTTTTGACATAGTTAATCCCCCGTCCTTACTGATTGAAAGTTTATCAAATTATTTTTGGTTATTACGTTCTGAAGAGACCTCAAGAAAAGCTTGGGCGAAGCGGAAAAGCTTTTGAGCTTGCGGATCTTTCATCATTCTTAACAGACCAAAAAGACCGATCACATCATTATTCGCTTCTGCACGATCCTTAGCTTCGATGGCATTAGCCGCAAGACCTTTCACCGAATGGACTACAGGTGTCGCGATCTCCGAAATGGCGCTGACCGTATCATTTTTCAAAACATCATCAGTCGCAACCGATTGAGCGAAATCATAAGACTTTGTTAAAATATTCACTAACTCAGT
>NZ_JAGGQJ010000038.1 GCF_018613325.1 Bacillus sp. ISL-34
CGACATCCATGTTTTGTTTGAGTAGCCACTTTGAGAGGTTTATCCAATAATGACCGGTAGGTTCCATTCCGACTATCGTGGTGTCTAGGTTTTTCATGTGTTTTAGTTCCTTGATCCAGTTTAGTAAGCTAGTAAAGCCCTCTTCGTTATTTTCAAAAGACAAAGGTTTCCCGACCACAATGCCCCTATAGTTTACAGCACGGGCCACGTGTACGTGTTGGGCAATATCCACACCAACAACTAGATGTTGTTCCGTAATTCTCTCAATTAGTTGATTTTGTTTGTTTTGCATTTTAAAATTCATAGTAGGGCTTCCTCCTTAAGACTTTGAGTTAGATTGGACTCTATACTCGTATCTTACTGAGGGGCTCTATTTTTTTCAAACCTGATATTTAACAATCTACAGGAATGCTAACGGTTGCTATAGCCCTTTTTGTTGTCGATTTCTTGACCGAAGAAAAATTCAGCTGAGGGGTATTGTACCAAAAAATTTACATTGCTTTTATTTTTCGGGAAAATAAAGGTACAATTAATACGTATTTATTATATTGATGATAAAAGATAATGAGGTAGAAAAAAATGATTGCAAAAACAGAAGAAGATTTTAATGGTTTGAAGGAAATAGGTAAAGTTGTTGGCTCCATTAGAGATGAATTGGTGCAAAGAACAATTCCTGGCATAACGACCAAAGAACTTGATGATATAGCCGGAGAACTTTTAGAAAAAGCAGGTGCTATTTCAGCTCCAAAAGGTGAATATGATTTTCCTGGCTATACTTGCATTAGTCTTAATGAAGAAGTGGCACATGGTATTCCGGGTCATCGGGTTATTCGTGAAGGGGATCTAGTAAATATCGATGTATCTGCTTCAAAGAACGGTTATTTCGCAGATACAGGAATCTCGTTTGTAGTAGGAGAAGGAGAAGAAGTATTAACGAAAATATGTGACGTTGCTAAAAAGGCATTTGAAGCAGGTCTTAAGAAAGCGAAACCCGGTTCCAAAAAAAGCAGAATCGGAAAAGCAGTATTCGAAACAGCGAGACAGCATGGATTCACTGTTATCAAAAACCTTACAGGACATGGTGTTGGACGTAGAATACACGAGGCACCTGACCATATTTGTAATTATTATGATCCATGGGATAATGAAATATTAAAGGAAGGGATGGTTATCGCATTCGAACCATTTATCTCAACCTTTGAAGAAGAAGTATTCCAAAAAGAAGACGGTTGGACCTATGCTACAGAAAAAAGCTATGTAGCCCAATTGGAACATACGATTATCCTTACTAAAAATGGACCGATTATTGTCACGCTTTAATTCAAGCATAGACGAAAAGACTCGTATAAATATAAGTAGTTCGTATACCGTCGTAGAAAACTTAAATGGAGTAACATATAAATTCGTAACACTATTAAAGAATGTTACTCGCTCTAAATGGTCAAACAACACTTAAATAAGGGAGTTGCTATAGCAGCTCTTTTTCTTATGGAGTTAAGCGGCAGGAACATGGGTAAAATTATTTGGAAACTATGTTAAAATTAGGGGATTATTGTTTTGAAAGGGCGTTGGAATAATGGGGTCGAGTCAATCTAAAAACAAGGATATACTTTTGGCTATCTGTTATGCGTGGTGATTATGTTTAGAGGTGGGTTTTATGAAAGTACTTTTGAAAAGTGTTACGAGAGAAAATTGGGAAGAGGCATTAGCACTAAAAGTTAAGAAGCAGCAAAGTAACTTTGTACCGCCAGTAGCCGTATCACTTGCCAAAGTTTATATTAAACCGGACGGGGATAATATTGTTTATTTGCCCTTTGCCATCTATGACAAAGAGATAATGGTCGGTTTTATCATGCATGCTTACGATGAAAATACGACGAATATGTACTGGATTAATGGATTCATCATTGATGAGAGATATCAGGGGAAAGGATATGGTAGGGCAGCACTGTCTGAGATGGTACATTGGATAGCAAACAGGTTTACCAATTGTAAAGAAGTTCGTCTAACCGTATTTAAAGATAACGAAAATGCTCGTGAATTATATAAACGTTTTGGCTTTCTTCCCACAGGAGATGTATATGGAGAAGAAGATGTGTGGTTTCTTCCAATAAAATAACTATGTTTCTTATGAAACAAAAGGGGCAGGTTAGTTCAAGGAGAAAATGGGAAGATACTAATCAATGTTATGAATCAATTAGACTTCCTCTTTACGTTATAAGGGAATAGAATATAAATAAAAAGGTGATTACAATTAAAAAAGTAAAAAGTATCCTATTTTTTCTTCTTGGGTCCATATCTCTTGTGATTGGTGTTGCAGGGACTGTGTTACCAGTTCTGCCGGGCGGTCCGTTTTACTTATTTGCTGCTTTTTGCTTTGCTAAAAGTTCCAAGTCAATTGAAAACTGGTTCAAAAGCACCTCTTTATATGAAAAGTACGTTGAAGCATTCCTGCAAAAAAAAGGTATGACTCGAAAAGAGAAAATCAGAATCAACTTAATTGCCGATTTCTTCATCGTAATTTCTGTATTTTATGTGGACATCCTATTCGTGAAAATCTTGTTGGTAGTGCTCGCCCTCTACAAACATTATTATTTCATTAAAAAAATTAAGACAATTGACAGAAACAGTGAGAAACAAAAGGCTTTTTGAAAGTCCTCTATGAATTACGGGTTCTTCCTGCAATAAGGGAGTTGATTCTAACAAGTGCGTTAGTTCAACAATAATAAATCGTTTGGGGCTGCTTATTGGCAGCCCCTTTTCTTATTGGGCAGGGTAGTGCAATTGAAGTATGAGCTCTAAAAGTGAATTTTTTGAAATTGGTCAAACTAGTGTTATCGATTGATACTTCAAAGTTTAATAAAAAATGTTAATTAGATTAGGGTATGGTTTGGCATCAATAGACAGCGATTTAACCCTGGCCGATATTGCAAGGCTATGTGATGTATTCTATATAGGGGGAACGAAAGTTGGTGAAATGTTTGGTGAAGCGGTAGTCATCATGAATGATGCCCTTAAAAAGGATTTCCGCTATTATATCAAGCAAAAGGGAGGATTACTGGCTAAAGGGAGACTTTTGGGGATCCAGTTTGAAACCTTATTTGAAGATGGCCTATACTATGAAATTTCCAATCATGCCGTTGAAATGTCAATCATGATTCGAGAAGCATTTGTTGAAAATGGATTTTCATTACGATATGATTCCACATCAAATCAGCAGTTTCCGATTTTGCCGGATGATGTAATTTTGGAATTAGGCAAAAAGTATTCATTCTCCTTCTGGGAAAAAGTCGATGCTACACACAGTGTTGTGAGATTTTGTACCAGTTGGGCTACGAAAAAAGAACATGTTGAAATGCTCGTAGAGGATATTAAGGGAAAAAGGAGAAAAAATGGCCACGATAGAATTATAATCAGACAATAGTTATCTAAAAGAATGTACGGCAAATATTGTTTCCATACAAGAACGGTTTGTTGTGTTTGATCAGTTTTTTTATCCAGGTGGCGGTGGCCAGCCTTGTGACCAAGGGATTATTAAACAAGGTGATGAAACTTATAATATATTAACAGTAAAAAAGTAGATGGTGAAATTATTCATGAACTAGAACGTCCATTACAGTACATTAATCGAACAGTAGAAATGCAGATTGACTGGTCCTGGCGGTATCGGATTATGCAGTATCACACATTATTGCATGTCATTTCAGGTTATTTATATCAACATTACAACGCTTTAGCTACAAGCAGTTCAATTGAAAAAGGAGATGCGAGATTAGAACTGTCTTTTTCTCCTACAAGAAATACCATTCGATTCATTAGAACGATCAATAAAGAAGGTACTGGCACAATCCCATAATGTTTTACGAAAACAATTAGTAGAGCTGAAGCGGAGCAAAAAGAAGGATTTATCAAAACGGTCATTAATTTACTTCCAGCTTCTCTTAACGAAATTTGAATCGTTCAAATAACTGATATTGATGAGCAAGCATGTGGCGGAACCCACGTCAACAACACAACTGAAATTAAAGACTTTTCCATCATGAAAATTCAACAAAAAGGTCCCACGAAAAAAAGGATTAAAATCCAACCATTGGATTAAATTCAATGAGGAATATACACGCCGGAGATACGTTCTAGTAATTTGGTATTAAGCTAGGTCGGAAGCAGCGTCCATGTTTTTTTAATTCAATTGACTATCAATGACGTAAATGATTATTATTACTACAAGAGTTTATTAGATTAAAGAAGGTGTTGGACTAATATGACCTGGGTTTTGAATGTTTCAAACCACTTAATCGATAATGCAGAATCTCTAGCTGGAGAAATCGTTGAAGGTGTTCTGCATAGTATGAAATTAGAAATTCCACAGTGGGAAAAAGAGCAAGCGATAAAAATGTATATTGAATTTATAAATTTTTTAGGGCAATCTCTTTTTGTCGAGGAAGAGGGAGTGCCACAAACACTCATTGAATGGAGTAATAAGAACGCAGCTGGACAGATATCTCCCGAAGGGAAAATTTCAGAGATAATTGTTCGTTATCCGCCAACGAGGGACATTCTTACCGACATAATTACGAAAATCAGCTTAGAGTTTGAGCTTTCATTAAAAGATCATTCCTTCATTATTAAGCGGATAAACAATATGTTGGACATAAGCCTTAATGAAACCATTTTTGCTTTCGAACGCCTTTCCGACGAATACAAGGAGAAGACGCAAAAAGAACTGGCTGAACTTTCAGCGCCCATTGTGTTGATTAAAGATGGTATTGCGGTACTCCCATTGATTGGAATTATAGATTCATATAGGGCGAATTACATTATGGAAAAAGTCGTACCCAAAATTTCTGAACTTCGGTTAAACTATGTGATTGCCGACTTCTCAGGCATATTGAAAATAGATACAGATATTGCACGCCATCTTCATCAAATAGGACAAATGCTTGAATTGCTAGGAATACATTCCCTTACAACGGGGCTACGACCTGAATTAGCCAAAACCGTTGTAAATAGCGGAATTAATATGTCCGGAATTACTTCTTTCGCAAACGTTAAGCAAGCATTAGAAAGCATTAAATAAAAAATAGAGACAGGTTCAACCCATCCTTTGAACCAATATCAATTAAAAGAAGTACTTACAAAAAACCAGCAATATATCTGCTGGTTTTTTTATACATTGGCTCGGTTAAAACAATTATGCTGAGTTTCTTCTTTAACAAATGGGGCAGGTTAGTCGTAGATGAATGCTACAATAAAAGAGATTAGTTCAATAATAGAAGGATTTGAAAAAATAAGAGTCGGATATTATTGGACTTGTGTTTATCTGGTTCGCAGTGTTTTTGGTATTGGAATGTATATAGTGATACAAATATTTTTGGTCTTCAAACTCAAATCATTTATCAAATAGAAAGGCATCTATGGCTCAGATACATAGATGCCTTTTCATTTTCATTAAATTCTCCTCATTCCTACTATCAATAAGTCACTTGCCTGAAAGGCTAAATTGGTGGCCAGTTTTTGTGGAAGCCTAATATAGTGCAAATATTGAGCTGGTGTCCTAATTATAAGCAGAAGAGCGTAATTTGTCCCCTAATTTTCTTCAGTATGTACTTCAATCCTTCAATCTTTCCCTTATGGAATTCTACATCACTGCATATCCGTGGATTGCGCTTAAAGGCAGGCGTTTTTCAAGAACTCCATTCTAGTTGCTAAGCTGCTGTGCTTTTTTTCGTATTTTAGGACAAGACACCATACAATGGAAGATTCTCTGTCATAACATATTAAAACTTAGGTTGTTAGAGAGACCATTCGAGTTCCTTATTTTATTTACTATATTAAGGTCGGGAGCAATACTAGGAGTGATAACATGCATCCATTGGAAGCAAGATCATTAACATTAGCCTATGGGGAAACGATAATTATTGACCAACTAAACTTACAAATTCCAAATGGGGAAATCACGGTTTTTATAGGTAGTAATGGTTGTGGTAAATCAACCTTGCTCCGTTCTTTAGCACGTCTATTACGTCCAAAGGAAGGTTCTGTTATTCTCGATGGGAAAGAGATAGAAAAATGGCCGACAAAAGAAATTGCCAAACATTTGGCTATTCTTCCACAGGGACCAATTGCTCCGGAAGGACTTTCTGTCATTCAATTGGTAAAGCAAGGGAGATACCCTTATCATAATTGGCTGAAACAATGGTCGGAAAAAGATGAAATGATAGTGAATAATGCATTGGAAGCTACAGGAATGAAATCTTTAGCTGATCGTTCGGTTGACTCCCTATCTGGGGGGCAACGACAAAGAGCCTGGATTGCCATGACACTTGCGCAAGAAACAGACATCATTCTTTTAGACGAACCAACCACGTATTTAGACATGACCCATCAAATAGAAATACTTGATTTGCTGTTTGAATTGAACGAGAAAGAACAGCGTACTATCGTGATGGTTCTTCATGATATAAATCTCGCTTGTCGATATGCTCAACATATTGTAGCGATTCATAACCGAAACGTTTTTGCTCAAGGAAAACCAGAAGATATTGTAAACGCTGATATGGTTCGTTCCGTTTTTCAAATAGAATGTGAGATTACTGTCGATCCATTGTTTGGGACACCTTTATGCATTCCATATGGCAAAGGGAGAAAAGTAAATGATGGGAAGTAACATGCCATTCATTATTGGGTATCTACTATTCTTGAAAAAATCGGGGGAATGAATGATGAAAAAATTATTCAGGGTGCTGTTTTTATTATCATTTGCAACTATATTGGCAGCTTGTAACCAATCACAAATGGATGGGACAAATCCTGATAGGCAAACATCCAATGAAAATAAACCAGTAACGATTAAGCATGTATTAGGAACCACGGAACTGCACGCAAAACCGAAAAAAATCGTGGTATTAGAATGGACATACGTAGAGGACTTGTTAGCTCTTGATATACGGCCTGTTGGTGTTACAGATATAGAAGGGTATAACAAATGGGTACAAATTGATGAAGAGCTATCAACTGATGTAACAGATGTGGGCACCAGACAAGAACCGAATCTTGAAGCTATCGCTCAGTTAGAACCGGATCTAATTATTACAACAAAATTTCGTCATGAGGGCATTAAAGAAGAGCTGGAATCAATTGCCCCTACTATATTCTTTGAACCTTACCCACAAGATGAATCCATTAGCCAATACGATGAAATGGTTACAACCTTCAAAACAATTGCTAAAGCAGTTCAAAAGGAAGATCAAGCTGATGTGGTTTTAAATGAATTAAATGAAAGATATAAAGAAACAAAAGAGAAAATCCAAGGAAAAAAATTGAAAACAAATCAATTTGTGTTAACTCAGGCTTATAGCTCGAATCAAGTACCTGTTCTTCGGGTATTTACACCAAACTCAATGGCATCGGTTATTTTGGAGAAGGTAGGGTTACAAAACGCTTATCAAAATGAAAAATTTGAAGTATATGGTTTCTCTACAGTCAATGTGGAGGCACTTCCTGCCTTAGAAGAAGCCAACTTCATTTATGTCGTTCAAGATAATGATAATATAATTGAAAACCAATTAAATGATAATGCCGTTTGGAAAAACATAGCGTTCGTTAAAGAGGATCGTACTTATTCATTAGGGGAAGATACTTGGTTATTCGGAGGCCCACTATCGGCAAAAGTACTCGTAGATCAAATTGAAAACGCATTGGTGGAAGAATAAAATGAAAACTTCAATAAAACAGAGTTCCCCTTGGCTTTTCATAGGGGGCTTCCTTCTATTGTTTGTTCTTAGTATCCTGCATTTATATCAAGGCCAAGCAGATTATACGATACGAACAATGATGACAGAGGTTTGGCATGAAGGAAATGTTCAAAATATAGTACTGGGGCTCAGGCTTCCCAGAGTCATTATCGGTATACTTTCCGGGGGAGCATTAGCAGTTGCTGGTGTACTGTTACAAACATTAACGAAGAACCCCCTTGCTTCCCCCAGCACTTTAGGAATTAATTCGGGAGCCTATTTGCTCACTGTTATCGCTATGGTCTTTTTTCCACAATATATAGGGGATTATCCTTTTGTTATTTCCTTTCTCGGTGCAGGGTTATCCGCTGGTCTGTTGATAGCTTTAGTAGGAAGAATTATGGAGCCGGTTCGTGTCGCTCTTACAGGAATGATTGTTGCCTTACTTTTTTCTTCTATTACAGGAGCTGTACAGCTTCTTTTTGAAAATGAAACAAATGGATTGTTTTTATGGGGATCCGGAACTCTTATACAACTAGATTGGTCTGGTGTGAAATTTTCGATATTTTTCATTTTAATTGGCTTGATTATAGCTTTATTCCAAGGGAAGTCACTTGATCTCCTATCCCTTGGAGATGACTTGGCCACTTCGTTAGGACAATCGGTAAACCGTGTAAAGGCATTCGCCTGGTTCACGGCTATTTTACTTTCTGCTGTGACAGTTAGTGTTGTCGGCCCCATAGGCTTTATCGGTCTAATGGCACCGCATTTAGTTCGGTTAATGGGAATACACGGGCACAAGCTTTTAATACTTCATTCTTTTTTATGGGGAGCCAACCTACTTGTTGCCGCAGATGTATTAGCAATGTGGATTCAACCAGGACAAGAAATTCCGGTTGGGGCCATGACGGCTTTAATTGGTGCACCTTGGTTAATGTATTTAGCATACAAAACTGGAAAAAGACAATCAAGGGGAGAAAGCCGTCTCGGCAGTTCACTTCTCCCGATATCATATCGCTGGATCTTGTTTGGATTATTTGGATTGACCATTATGATTATATTAGTTTCAGTTTCATATGGAACAGGAAGTGTTTTTACATTTCAAGATTGGCTTGATAAGTCATTTAACTCACCGTTTGTTATGCAATTCCGTATTCCGCGAATATTGACTGCCTTTCTAGTTGGAATGCTATTAGCGACAAGTGGATTATTTATACAGGCTGTATTAAGAAATCCTCTGGCTGACCCTTCAGTTTTAGGGATCACTTCTGGTGGCGGGGCCGGGGCATTGATTTTCCTAGTCTTATTTCCTGCCGTTTCGATACAATTTCTGCCTATTGCGGCTATGATTGGTTCAAGTATTTCAATCACTATCATTTTACTTCTGTCATGGAAAACTCAATGGCAGCCGATCCTACTTGCGTTAATGGGGGTAGCGGTTTCTGCATTTGGTTCAGCCATTATACAAATATTGATTGTTAAAGCAAATATTGGCGTAGCTCCTGCCCTGGCATGGCTAGCGGGAAGCACCTATGCCAAGGGCTGGGATGAATTGAAACTTGCTGGCGTGGTCGCTCTCATTACAATTCCTTTGAGCCTTTTATTTATTAGGAAATTTGATGTGATTTCCTTTGGAGATGAAGTTGCTGAGGGACTGGGAGTAAATATTATTATGACGAGGCTTTTAGCTATTATGTTAGGAGTTTGTATGGGGGCAGTCAGTGTATCCATTGTAGGGACAGTCGGGTTTATAGGTTTACTAGCACCTCATGCAGCTAGGAGAATGGTTGGATTTGAACATAAAAAGGTTATTCCAGTCAGTCTTTTTCTTGGAGGAATCCTTTTAACTTCAGCTGATCTTATAGGAAGACTTGTTTTAGCCCCTAAAGAAATTCCTTCTGGACTTGTCGTTGCTCTAATAGGCACTCCATATCTCTTGTATTTACTGAGAAAAATATAGAATACGCCTCCTTTTTCTCTTTAATTTATCTTTAATGACTTCTGTATACCTTATATAAAGTTAGGTGACGCCGTAAATTAAGGGGCGGAATAATACTTAAAGTAAAAATAGGGCTTTTAACATGAGAGTTGCTCCGGCAGCTCTTTTTTTTTTGGAGCTAACTGGGTAAATAGCGTCTTTATTTTTAAAATTTTACATGCAATAATTTGTACATTCGTTAAAATAACTAAAAAGTAAACGAGGGAAAGTTTATGGAGAGAGTTAATTATTCTATTGTTGATGTGTTTTCTAATGGAAAATATACAGGAAATCAACTCGCGGTTTTTAAAAACGCTGGAAATATTCCGGATAATGAAATGCAACAAATAGCCAAAGAAATTAATTTTGCCGAAACTACCTTCATCTTGTCTGATTCAAAAAATGATGGCGGCTATGATGTCCGGATTTTCACACCTAATGAAGAGGTTCCTTTTGCTGGACATCCGACTTTAGGAACTGCATATATCATTCAAAATGAAGTATTGGAAGCACCATTGGATAATATTATTTTAAACTTTAAAGGTGGACAGATAACAGTTACATTCAATAATCAAGAAGAGCTTCTATGGATGAAACAAAATGAACCGACTTTTGGCCGGATTTTAGATACAGATAAAGTTTCTGAAGTTTTAAATATACATAAAGAAAACATAGATGATAGATTTCCCATTCAAGAAGTTTCGACGGGACTCCCTGTGTTTGTTGTCCCATTAAAATCATTGGAAGCAGTTAAAAAAGTAAAGATTAAAAGAGAAAAATATTTTGAGTTAATTGAACATACGGATGCAAAAGCCATTATGGTTTTTTCGCCAGAAACGTATGATTCGAAAAATGATTTGAATGTTCGAGACTTTGCGGACTATTATGGTATCCCTGAAGATGCAGCCACTGGCAGTTCTAATGGATGTTTAGCTTCTTACTTAGTTAAATACCGGTATTTTGAAAATAGTGAAATAAACGTTCGCGTAGAACAAGGATACGAGATCGGAAGGCCTTCTTTATTGTTTTTAAAAGCAGGATATGAGACCGGGAAAATCAACGTTCATGTAGGAGGTAAAGTAGTGAAAATTGCTCAAGGTGAATGGTTCCTATAAAAACCTAACATTCTAACAGGTGCTTTGCTTCAAAATAGTAAGGTTGCTGAGGCAGCCTTTTTCTTATTGAACTTAACTTCGCTATTAATCTCATGATCTTTAATGAATCCTATTTCTCTTTCGCAAAATATAAAGTCCCACAAAAAAAACCCCCAAAAGGAGGCATTCCATTTGAATAAAGAATCAATATTAATCGTAGAAGACGAAGAGAAAATCTTGAGACTGCTTGAATTAGAGCTTGAAATCGAAGGCTACCGAATCGGAAAGGCAATGGACGGGAATGAAGCACTTGAAGTATATGGATCAGGAAAATGGGATTTGATCTTATTGGATGTCATGCTTCCAGGCATTAGCGGAATCGAGCTGCTTCGTAAAATTCGTACGAAAAACACCTTTACACCTGTCATCCTGTTAACGGCAAAGGGCTCGGTTGAAGATAAAGTTTCTGGTCTTGATCTCGGCGCTAATGACTACATTACAAAACCCTTTCAAATTGAGGAATTGCTTGCTCGGATTCGTGCGGTTTTAAGAATGCGAACTGCAGCACCTTCAATGGAAGATGATGGCGATGAATGGCTAAATACTGCTGATTTAAGGTTAAATGTCAAAACGCGCGAAGTCATCAGAGGAGAAAATGAAATTGACCTAACCCCAAAGGAGTATGATTTACTTCTTTATTTACTGAAGAATAAGCGTCAAGTGCTAAACCGGGATCAAATTCTGGAGGCGGTCTGGGGGTATGATTTCTATGGAGAAACAAACGTAGTGGATGTGTATATCCGATATGTTCGAAAAAAACTCGAATATGGCTTTGATGCGCCACTTATTCATACTGTAAGAGGCGTTGGCTACGTCATAAAGGAAGCCAAATGAGACTTCGAAGGAAAATAAATTTATATACAACGGTGTTATTCATTTTCCTGCTTCTTTTGATGAATGTTTCCATTTATTTTGTTTTCAGTAAACAGGTGATGATGCATGAACTTGATCGTGCGAAAGCGGAGACAGAGAAAATGGCATTTGATGTTAGTGAAAATGTAAATCGTATTTCACCAAATGATCTACTACGTGCCTATGTGCCTATAGATGGCATGGTTGGTATTGTAATAGAGGGTCAAAGGCAAGGAACAGTTGTTACATCCAATTCTGAAAAACAGTTATGCAATCGACCTAGCAGCTTTTACCCAGGTGAGGAGAGCGCGATCATCACTTTTGATCAGAAAAAGTATGTGTTCGTTTCAAACCCGATCGTTTGGGGGGATGGAAGTGTAGTTAATCTTCAAATTACCAAAAGCATTACAGCAACAGAAGAAATGCTTTCTGTTCTTCGCATTGTATTAATTGCTGTAACGGTCATCGCCACGATTCCTGTTCTGATATCAAGCAGTATTCTCAGTAATTTCATTGCTCGTCCGATTCGCTCGATGATTGAAACGATGAAAGAGATTCAAACAAGTGGCCAATTTAAGCGACTCAGCCTAGAAGAAAATTCAAAAGATGAACTTGTGGAAATGGGGAAAACCTTTAATCACATGATCGATTTGCTGCAAGCTAACTTCGAAAAACAGGAACAATTCGTATCAAATGCTTCACATGAATTAAAAACACCGCTAACTGTCATCGAAAGCTATGCGAGTCTTTTGCAAAGAAGGGGTTTAAAGCGTCCTGATTTGTTTGATGAATCAATAGAGGCCATTCATTCTGAAGCCATTAGAATGAGAGAGATGACAGAGCAATTGCTCCTGCTTGCAAAGCATCAGGAAAAATGGAATATAGTGAAGGAAAACGTAAATTTGACTGATATCATGGAAGATTTAGCAAAGGTGTATAAAAATGCGTACGATCGAACAGTGGAAATTCATAGCAACGATGCAATTGAAGCATTAACGGACGTTCAAAAGTTAAAACAGCTTTTGTTCATTTTTTTGGACAATGCAAGAAAGTATAGTGACGAACATATCTCAGTCTACATAGGAAAAACAGGTAATGAAGCATATATCCGCATCGAAGATAGAGGGGACGGAATCCCAAAGGCTGAATTGCCAAAAGTGTTCGATCGCTTTTATCGTGTAGATGAAGCAAGAAGCCGAAAGCAAGGCGGATCAGGATTAGGGCTTTCCATGGCAAAGGAAATTGCTGAGGCAATTGATGTCCGGATTGAAATGGATAGTCTCGAAGGCAGGGGAACAATCGTCACTCTTTTATTTACTTAAGTCCCTTAACTGAAAGAGATTTAAATAAAAGAATGGGAGAATTCTTATCGAGTTCTCATTTTACCAAGATTTAATTCAGATGACGTTGGATGGGTGATACGATGAAGAGTAGAAGATGGCTGGTACCAGTTGGGTTAATTGTCGTGTTTGGTCTGCTTTCATTTGTCGGATTTCAATGGTGGGCTCCATCATTATCCGCGGAAAACTTGACTATAGAAGAAGTGAACCAGATAGCAAAGGATAAATATCCTGGTACCATTATTAAGACAACGAAAAATGATGGTGAAGAATATCAGATTGAAATGCAGCTTGAAACCGGGGTATATCAAATTAGGATGGATGCAAAAAGCGGGGAAGTTGATTCCATAAAAAGGAAGATATTGACTAAAGAAACTTCAGGTCATGCAACTGAAGAAACGACGAAAAAAACACCTCATAAGCAACTAACCCAAAAAGAAATAAAGGAACGAATTTCCGCAAAAGGTGATCTGGAACAAATTGATTTTGTGCAGGAAAAAGACAACTCCTATTATAAAGCAGTTGTAAATAAGAATAATGAAAAAACCACATTAATACTCGACCCATATACGGGAACCATTATTGACTCAACAAAGGTAGCAGATAGTATCATTACAGAAAAGGAAGCAATTGCGATTGCCGAAAAACATGTAAAAGGAACAGGTGATGATACAGAATTTTATCAACCCCCGAATCAGACACCTTATTATTTGGTCGAAGTTGAATTGGAAGACGATCGTGACGCAGTTGTCCAAGTGGACGGCTACACAAAAGAAGTAAAAACAGTCACATGGGAAGATGATGATGCTGATGTGGATGATAATGATGACTCTAAATAAAACAGTTTGCTTAAAACTGAGAAAAACTAAGGGATGTTTCCCATCACATTTCAATTTTTCTTTCAGCTAAAATAAAGAAGGGTGATACCAATTAGATGTCTAATGGGTATCACCCTTCAGTTTGTAGACAAAAGGGGTTCGGAATTAAAAAATTCCGAGCCCCTTTTGAAATTTCCTTTGAATTTTGGCCCAAGGTTGAGAGATTAGGGCTCTACGAGCCCTCTATGTTAGGCCATTTTT
>NZ_JAGGQJ010000003.1 GCF_018613325.1 Bacillus sp. ISL-34
GGCGATGCTTACTTTCGCTGCATTAATTTAAAGAAGATGGCCAATTGGACATGGCAAGGTCCAAAAATGGCCTAACATAGAGGGCTCGTAGAGCCCTAATCTCTCAACCTTGGGCCAAAATTCAAAGGAAATTTCAAAAGGGGCTCGGAATTTTTTAATTCCGAACCCCTTTTGTCTACAAACTGAAGCCCGTGTATATAACACGGGCTTCTCCATTATTTCAAATCCATTGGATTATATAATTCCACATCAGGATTTTTATCTTGGAACCAACGAAGTGCAAACTCATTTTCAAATAAGAATGCATATTTATCAAACCGGTCTTTAACAAGGATGCTTCTTGAGCTATGAAGATTTTCATCAAGCTTTTCATCTTCAGCCCAGCGTGTAATCTTGCTGCCCATGCGCTCCATCACGACTTCAACATTGTACTCGTTCCTCATTCGATGCTCGAATACTTCGAATTGAAGCTGCCCAACCGCACCAAGCAGATATTCTTCCATCCGAACCGTTTTGAAGAGCTGAATTGCCCCTTCTTGTACAAGTTGGTTAATTCCTTTATGGAAATGTTTCTGTTTCATGACGTTTTTAGCTGTTACCCTCATGAATAGTTCCGGTGTAAACTGAGGCAGCCTTTCAAACTGAAACATGTCTTTGCTTGTTGTAATCGTATCGCCAATTTGGTAGTTACCGGTATCATATAAACCGATGATATCTCCGCTTACCGCTTCATTTACTGTGTTCCGATCATCAGCCATGAATTGAGTAGAAGAAGAAAGGTTGATCGGTTTCCCTGTCCTGCTCAAGTTGACGCTCATTCCGCGCTCGAATTTACCGGAGCAAATGCGAAGGAAAGCGATCCGGTCACGGTGTTTTGGGTTCATATTAGCCTGGATCTTGAAAATGAAACCAGAAAAATCATTACTGACAGGATCCATTTCACCTGATGTTGTCATCCGTGCTTGTGGGGCTGGTGCGAATTTCAGATAAGCATCCAAAAACGTCTGAACACCGAATGTCGTTAAAGCACTCCCGAAAAATACGGGACTAAGTTTTCCATTCGCAATGTTTTCTTCAGAGAATTGGTTACCCGCTTCCGTCAACAGCATGATTTCTTCCAAAGTTTGCTCATATAACTGGGAATCCTTAAGTTTATGATCCACTTCGAGTTCACCTTCGTCATTCAATGGAAGGAAACGCTCTTCCCCTTCAGTTTTGAACTGCTCAATCCGATTATTAAACCTGTCGTAAATTCCCACGAAGTCTTTTCCCATCCCAATCGGCCAGTTCATTGGATATGTTTCTATACCTAATACCTCTTCGAGTTCGGCAAGCAATTCTAGCGGCGTTTTACCTTGTCGGTCCATTTTATTGATAAAAGTGAAAATCGGGATACCCCTCATCCTGCATACTTTGAATAATTTAACCGTCTGATCCTCGATACCTTTTGCCGAGTCGATGATCATCACGGCGCTATCAACAGCCATCAGTGTACGATATGTGTCTTCACTGAAATCTTGGTGACCTGGTGTATCGAGAATATTGACACGGAAATCATCATAATCGAATTGCATGACTGAAGATGTAACGGAAATTCCCCGTTGCTTTTCAATCTCCATCCAGTCACTTGTTGCATACTTCCCTGTTTTTCTAGCTTTAACTGTTCCGGCATCACGGATCGCGCCGCCAAACAGCAATAATTTTTCTGTTAAAGTCGTTTTCCCGGCATCCGGGTGAGAGATGATTGCGAAGGTCCGTCGGGATTGAACCTCGTCTTTTAAAGTAGTCATAAAATGTTCCTTTCATAATTGGAGTCATCAAAAAAAAATTTATTGGGGGTTCATTTGTATTTTTTACATTGGAATGGCAACCTTTCTTTGTATGCAAAAATCATGATCATACACAATATATGTAAGAAGAAATATATCATAAGGCTTAAGCATTGGCTACTCTGCATTCATTTCAATCAACCTTTCTATTTTAACACGATATGAAGGAAAGATGTAGAGGTGAATGAATCACCATGGCAAAACAAAAGACGCTTAATCAGCGCCCCTTATCTTAATCCATATGGTTATCGTTCTTTATTCATGCTTTAAGTTATTTACCTTGCAGTTTTAATCGCATTTTGATTCCGTTTGTTCTTCCAGCGTTTTTTTACTTCCTTGAATATGATTGGAGCAGCAAAAATGAGGGCCCTTTTTAATAATTTCTTCATTCTTCATCAGTCCTTTCTTTCTTATCCTATACCCGATTATTTTCGTGAAAAACTTTAATGCCACATTGTTTTCCTAATCATCAACCATAAAAGCTTTTCCTATTGGACATATCATCCCCGTCAAATTTCAATCCAGGAAACTCCTGTGCGACAATACCGTTATACTTCCCCTTACAAAACCTGTCTAATATTATTTTCCCAAATGGGAATGTATAAATTACTTCCATTTGTTTTATCCTTTATAAAGATGGGTATACACTAAAAAACTGGAAATTTCTCGAGAGGTTAGTGGGTTATTTTTTCCTGTAGGCTTTCACATATTATCAAGCATCTTCGTATGATAATTTTAACTTGAATGTGGGTGCTGGATAATGTGTGAAATTGATTTTTCCATCACGGTAAAATCATCACCATTAATATTTTTTTACTTTTTAGGAGGATTCATCGAATGACAGTAACAGGTAAAGTGAAATGGTTCAATAGTGACAAAGGATTTGGATTCATCGAAGTACCAAACGAAGACGATGTTTTCGTACATTTTTCCGCTATTCAAGGAGAAGGTTTCAAAAGTCTTGATGAAGGTCAAGAGGTTGAATTTGAAATCGAAGAAGGAAACCGCGGACCTCAAGCTAAAAACGTCGTAAAACTCTAAAGCATAGATACACAAACATAATTGATAGAAAATGCAAAAGGATGCCGCCCATATTGGGCGGCATCCTTTCCTTTATATGTGTACAAGCCGCATATTCACGTTATCTTTCATTAAAATGATCGAAAATGAAGCCGGGAACATGTTCGCCAGAAAAACTCTTGATATCCACATCTCTGCTTTCTTTATAATAAAAGGCAGCTGAATACTCCCCGCCCCAATCGATCTGGGCATTATCAATGGCCGTCTCGATTTCCGAAGCGGTCTTAATTTTCAAGCGATTTGGCTGTTGTTCAATCTGCTGTGCAATTTCACTTTCAGAATACGAATGATAAACCTTCGAATCGGTCTTCGCAACTAGGATATAAGAGATATCATCAACCATTAACCGCGCTTTTTCCGATTGTCCGGTACTTTCCATCCATTTTGAAAACTGAGTATATGAAGAGTCCCAATTCATATAAATGGTTTGGTCATTATTCAAGAGAATGTCGATGGAGGCATAATCACCAAAAGAAGATGTCATTTGGTCGAACGATTGATTATTCAAATCCTCCGACAATGCCTTTACAGCAGCTTCCAGCTGTTGAAAGTCCGTGATCGTTATTGATTTGTCCACTTGTCCGCTCGCCGTTATCTTGATTTTAGATACGTCTTCAGCAGAAACATTCAATAACTCATTAACCATTTTTTTATATTCATTCGACTCATAAATTTTCGCCAATAGCGGCTTGTATGAGTCGTAGTTTTGCAAATGATACTCCCTTGCTAACCGTTTTCCATTCTTGAGTTCATACATTAGAAATACGGATTGTCCATCATTCATTTCACCAATGGAAACCTTTTTACCCTTATCGATAATTTCCTGATGCAATAACCTAATCGCTTCTAAATTTTCCTTCTCTTTAAGGTAATTGGAAGCGTTATCCGACGTGTCATCATCTTCAAAAAACAAAGGAGAATTGCCAATATAAATTTGGCTAATCATCTTTTTATCAGGAATCTTGGCCTTATACTGAAGGGGATCTAATTTTATAATGAGTGCCAGCACAATGATAGCCCCTATAAATGCTACATAACCTTTCAGGTTGATCCGTATTCGCCAAGTCTTTTGCAGGACCATTTCCCCTAAATAATATCCAAGCAAAGAACCGACTGTATATCCGAAGAAAATCCACCCAGGTTCGCCTGTCGTTTCGCTAAAATAAAGCCCTGTAAACAGCATCACGCATAATGTCAGGCCGAATTTAAATAACGGCTTAATCTTCGGGTAAACAAATGCCTGCGATACATGCTCTAGTTTTCTCCTCTCATAGAGAAAAAGAGAACTAATCAGAAAAAGAAAGGTAAATATACTATAAATTAAAGTATTAACAGAGAAAAAACTGATTTTTTCCATCTCCGTTGCTGCTAATAAGGGGGAGATGCCCTTCATATTGGCGGTTAGATAATAATCTGCAGAAAATCCTGCTACCAAAAACTTCACATTTGCTGCAAACAAAATAAACAGCCCCACCGGCAAAGCAAGAAAAATATAGGTCAGCAATCCTTGAAAGGCTGATAATCCCGTCACCATTCCAATTAAAACGGCAACAGAAAAGATCAAAGCATCCAAAATAAATGTAGTCCCCATCCAAGACCATATATCCGGCATGGTATATAGCCTTTCTATATCAATTGCCGAGTGGAATAATATCAATATTGAACCTGTAAGTAAAATCGGCAAACCCATGAAGCCAATTCCCGTCCCAATCATATGAATGTAGATGCTGCGTCTAGTAATCGGTAAACTATGAATAAAGTCTGAGGCTTGTTTCATTTGTAAAAAGCGAAAAAGGAAGATGGCAAGTAATACTGGAATAACGATGACCAAGACAAACTGTATCATCTGCTGACAGGAAAAAAGGTTTTCGAATTCCAAATATTCATTGTTCTCATTCAAGACAATCGCTAACATTTCCAGAGGCAGCGCAAATATGAGGCCGACGAGATACAGGAACCCAATCCAGCCAGTGCTTCTGAAAATATAGATGATCAGTTCTCTATTAAACCAGGTTATTCTGGATGACATAACCAATATCCCCCATTTCATAAATGAATATCTCCTCTAGAGTAAGGGGGAGAATGTCTAATATTTCTGGCTGAAACTGATTAAAGTGCGATTTAATGATGGATTCTTTACCTTTAACGATGCAAACGATCACGCTGCCGCGTCTTTCCTTGTTAAGAATTTGAATTCCGCGGTATAAACCGTGGGGAATTTTATGTTTAAAGGCGATTTGCACCTTGTGTACATCCGCTTTTAGGTCATTCAAATCCTTTTGGATCACAAGCTCACCTCTATGCAAAATCCCTACATGATCGGCTAAATCTTCAATTTCCCGGAGATTATGGGACGAAAGTAAAATCGTCATATCCCTCTCCGATACATCCTGAATCAATAACTGCCTCACATTTTTACGCATGACCGGATCTAACCCATCAAACGGTTCATCCAGGATGAGAACTTCCGGCATCGTCGAGAGTGCGAGCCAAAAAGCAACCTGTCTTTGCATCCCCTTCGATAGTTTATGTATTTTATTTTGTACGGGTATCGGGAATACTTCCTGTAATTGATAGAAACGTTCTTGATTCCATTCACTATAAATATGGCTATAAAAACCTGCCATTTGCATGATCGTATAGTTAGCCAGGAAATAAGGCGTATCAGGAAGGAAGAAACAACGATTTTTCACTTCACGGTTTTCAAACACATATGATCGATCAATTAGAACTTCACCTGCATCCTGTATCAGATTGCCTGAAAGCATTTTTAATAAAGTCGTTTTCCCCGCCCCATTTGAACCTAATAACCCGAATATGGAGCCTTTTTGTATGACCAAGGTGACGTTTTTGATCGCTTCTTTCCCTTCATATAATTTACTCACTTGTTTTATTTCAATCATGAATCTCCCCCCTTTGCCAATGGACTGATTTCCTTTATCAATCTATAAATTTCATGTTTATCGATTCCGATATAAAGAGCTTCAGCGAGTACCTTTGAAAGCTCGTTTCTGATCTTTTCTTCTTTCAATGAATTTTTCAAGGATTTAGGAGGTGCCACGAAATTCCCTTTGCCTGGTAATGTATATATAAACCCGTCAGATTCAAGCTGCTTGTACGCTTTCTGGATCGTATTTGGATTGATGGTCAATTCCTGAGCCAATATTCGTATGGATGGGAGCTGATTATGTTCCTGTAAAACTTCATTAATCATGAGTTCCTTTAACTTATCCATCAATTGCTCATATATCGGCTTTCCATTTTGAACATCCAACTCAAACATCAAAAACCCTCCTTGCATGGGTGTATTACATCTCCTAATACAGTACATTATAAAACAATATCTTCCAATTTAAAACCAATTTAAAACCATTTTCAAACTATACTCTCCATAAACTCGCTTTCATTTTGTTTAACAAGACTTACAGGAGGGAACTAATGATAGTAAGAATAGACAAAGGAGTTGTTTTCATTGAAACCATTATATACAGCTACAGTTTCCGTACAGGGTGGTCGTGAAGGACATGTTAAATCAGAGGACGGGATTCTGGATTTCGATGTGAGGTCACCGAAGGAATTAGGAGGTTCCGGTGAGCGCGCTACAAACCCTGAACAGTTATTCGCAGCCGGTTACGCGGCTTGTTTTGACAGCGCCTTGAATCTTGTTCTGCAAAAAGAAAAGAAAAAAGTCGATACATCCGTGACGGCAAATGTCACGATCGGTAAAGATGAGGAAGACGGTGGATTTAAATTGGCTGTAAGATTGGATGTTTCGATTCCCGACCTAAGCAGGGAAGAAGCTGAAGACTTCGCCAAAAAGGCACATATGACCTGCCCCTATTCAAAAGCAACTCGCGGGAACGTCGATGTCACCTTGATTATGGTATAAAGATTATGCAAGGGAATGGATGCGGCATTAAGGCCGGCTCCATTCCCTTTTTGCTTATTTCACTTCTTCCAATCGCTTCATTTTTAATAGAAAGCCCAGACCTATTACCGCCATGATGATCAATGACCCCAATGCCATCCTGCTCGCCAATGTACCGAGGTCATGGAATACCAACGTTATCGTTCCATATAAAAGCGGACCGATTATTGAAGAGACTTTTCCTGAGAATGCAAATAGTCCAAAGAATTGCCCCCTCTTCTCATCTGGGGTCAATTCAATGATATATGTCCGTGATGTCACCCACATCGAACCTAGCGAGATGCCGAACATACTCCCTGCAACCCAGAACCAAAGAGCGGTTTGTGCGAAGACCGCTATAAATAAAGCAACCAAGAGCAGAACTCCCACATATGTCACAGCTAGCCGCGGTCCCTTGGACTGAGTGATGTATCCAAACAGAAACGATCCGGCAATGCTCGATACTGTCGAAACCAAGTAAAGCAAAATGAATCCGCTTGAGGAAAATCCAACAACAGTCTTGGCATATATGGCCATCATGCCGATAGTGGTCGCAATTGCATCATTCAAAAAGAAATAAGCAATCATGAATGTAAAAACCGATCGATAGGATTGCATCTCTTTAAATGTTGATTTAATTTCCTTATAACCGGATAAAAAAGGTTGTTTCGCTTTTTGCTGTTTTGGAGCCTCCTTTAAAAAGAAGAATAAGGGAAGGGAAAAAACCAGAAATAAAATGGCCGTGGGAATAAAGGCTTCATGTGAACTCCCTTTACTTATGAATGGATAGATCGACAGGCCCACTAACGTTCCAAGGTAACCTACCGCCACGCCAAATCCTGATATAAGCGGCAATTGCTGTTTCGTGCCTAAATCACTCATCATCGTATCATAGAAAACAAGACTCGAATGATAGAAAAACTTTGCTATCACAAATAAAAGAATGACGATCGCTAAGGAAATTGGAATGCCAAGAAGCTTCCCATCGAACGGCACCCCTCCAAATACCCCCATTAAAAATGTACATACAACAGAAATGAGTGTGAAAATTATAATGTATTTTTTCATTTTTCCCGTTCGATCGATCATGACACCGAACAGCGGGGAAAACAAAACAAGAAACAAACTGGCAATCGCATTTGCGTAGGAGATGAAGGTACTCGCAATCTGATCAAGAACGGCATTTTCCCCAATCTGTTCCTGGAGGAAGAATGGAAAGAAAATCGTATTGATATTAGAAGAAAAAATCGTATTGGCAAAATCGTAAAACGCCCAAGAGAGAATGGGCAGGGAAAAATATAAACCAAAATTCCCCCTCCATTTTTTAGACTTCGGTTTCACCTGCAATTCCATCTGCTTTCCCCCCTTATTGATACTTAAATTATATGTATTCCATACCTTTCCAATAAATCCTTTAAGTCGGGATTATAACATTGTGTAAAACATGATTTTTTCCTGCCTAACATGTAAAATTGTGAAATGAGGCTGTCCTAATTTTAATTAATGTGCCTAAAAGGAGTGTGTAAAATGATTGCATTTTTTCTTATTATCTTGGTAACCATACTTGTCCTGTTCGCTATCTATTCTAAGCGAACAAAGGGTGTTTTCCCTGAGGACTTCATAATGCAGCATTCCCCCCTTAAAATTGGACATCGCGGTGCATCTGGATATTGCCCCGAAAATACAATGGCATCTTATTATAAAGCAATTGAATTGGGAGCTGATTACCTGGAAGTGGATATCCATCTTAGTAAAGATGATGTACTTGTGGTTCATCATGATCCCACTTTGGATCGAACTACAAACGGCAAAGGAAACATCCGTGATTACACGGCTGCCGAATTAAAGGAACTGGATGCAGGAAGCTGGTATCATTCTCGTTATAAAAACGAAAGGATTCCTTTACTAAGTGAGGTATTGGAGAATTTCGGTTCTGAAGTTGGAATCTTAATCGAATTAAAACATCCTTCTGCTTATCCCGGCATTGAACAGAAACTTGCAGAGGAATTAGGAAAATTCCAAGAATATTCAACAAGTAAAAATAGGATAATGGTTCATTCGTTCGATATGGAATCCATGAAAAGGTTTCATCAATTAATGCCGGACATACAAGTGGGCGTTTTGATAAAACGGCGAATTAATGACCAAAAGTTAAAAGAGATTGCCGAGTTTGCATCATTTTTGAATCCGAAGCAAACGATTTTGACTACGAAGCTGCAAATGCGAATCCAAAAGCACGGGATGAAAGTATATACATGGACCGTCAACAATAAAAAACAAATCCGCATGTTCAAAAAGATGCAGTTAGATGGGATCATTTCCGATTTTCCAGATTATTTCTTTGATTGAAACTTTGAAAGAGTTTGCTTACTATTTTTTCTTTAAAACGCTACAGTTGATTTTAGAAATCCGCTCCCCCTTTCCGCCGACTATCTGCCAAGCCTCATCAAAGCAAGCATCTAGCGGGGTCTCGACTAGCCAGTTATTCGGCAGGAGTGCCGCTAATTTCTTTGAGGCTTACATCCATATAAAACTAGGTCTTCTATTTATAATCATGGTTCGGGGTGATACCATTTTGAACCTCCTTTTTTTTCGGCCCCTTTTTGTCCACAAACTGAACAATCCGCTAATGCGGATTGTTATTTTAATAACAATGAAAGAATTGTATCTCATGCGCGTCCGTTCCATAATAGGCCCATCGCTGTTGACTTCGTCTCCATCGATAACCTGCCACGGAATTATAGCCGACATATGTGGGATAAAACCAAAATGATCGGCCATTTTTAAGCCAAACATACGTATGTTTGTATAAACACCCTTTCATTGAGCCAGTGTCCATTGCCTTATACATTCCATCGTGAAGTTGTGGAGTGAATAATGGCGGAGCTATATGAGGCGGACCTCCTCCGTGCGGCGGCCGTGGCGGCGGCTGGCCCCCTCCGTAGGACGGACCAGGCGGGCCAGGAGGAGTCCTTGCATTCTTTAGCTGGTTTTCAGATGGATATGGCACTGCCAAGAAATCATTATCCATGTTTTGGAGATGTGCATTTTGATATATATTTTCTGTACCGTTATAGTGGTTCTGTTGATCGAATGAATCGTATGGTTTCATACTTTTTCACCTCATAATTGAACTTCCTTTTATCCGTATGTAGACGATCGACCATGTGTGCATCTTCGTTCCGAATTACTGGCCCTTTTCTGGGTTCTACAGAATCTTTAATCGGAAAATAATGCATCAGAAAATATTCCCTGTTTATTTTTTGAAAAAATCCCTATATTTTTTAGCTTTCTTGCACTAGAATTTGATATAGTGTTCTTAATGATTTAAACTCAATAAGATCATAAGTCATTTCTGGCCCTGAATCATTTTTGAAGGCCAAATTTTCTTATCTTAGAAAAAACGAGGGATTCCTATGTGGGAATTATTATTAGAATTCGATTATCAGACCGTTCGCCATGCGGTATGGGCAGGTTACTTATTTACCTTTGTCTTTCCACTGGCTGCGTTTTACTTCTTAAATAAAAAGCAATCGCTCTTGAACGACAAATACCAAGCTTCCGTTCATACAGATAAAAGTAAGTCCCCTGTTCATGCGGGCAGCATTTTTGACTGGCGCGGTGCACAGCGCTTTTTCACATTTATCCGGCAAAAGGATTCACCAGATGATTCCGATGAGCCAAGCCTCCTTCTCGTTGTTTAACCACTAACAATTTGAGGAGGAAATTAAATTGAAGAAGAAAAACATGTTTCTAATTGCCATCCTATTTCTGGCAACGACCCTATTGACAGGATGCTCAGCAGCAACGAGCGGTCCATTTCATACTGCTTTAGTTAACCCGATGACAAAAATGCTGGAATTTAATGCTGATTTATTTAATGGCAACTATGGTTTAAGCATCATCATGATGACATTTTTGATTCGCCTTGTCTTGCTTCCACTGACTGCCAAGCAATACAAAACACAGCTCAGCATGAAAACGAAGATGAATGGGCTGAAACCGGAAATGGCTGCAATCCAGCAGAAAATCAAAGAGACGAAAGATCCAGCTAAACAAAAGGCCCTTCAACAGGAAATGATGCAGCTTTACCAAAAGCATGGAGTCAATCCTTTAAACATGGGGTGTTTGCCGCTCTTAATTCAAATGCCGATTCTAATGGGCTTTTATTATGCGATTCAAGGCTCACATGAAATTGCGACCCATAGTTTCCTTTGGTACAGCCTTGGCCAGCCGAATATTGCCATGGCGATTATTGCTGGTGTCATTTATTACTTCCAATCGGTCATTTCCATGAGACAAATGCCGGAGGAACAGCAGAAACAAATGAAGATGATGAGCCTGCTCTCACCAGCAATGATTTTATTCATTTCTTTCTCCGCACCTGCTGCATTGCCGCTATATTGGTCAATCGGTGGTATATTCATGATTGTTCAGTCCATCGTGCTTCAGCGAATATATAAAAAAGACCATGCCGTTGTCCCTGCTGCAAATGAAACGGTTATGAAAAAAAGCTAATCCATTTGGATTAGCTTTTTTTTACACTTCACTGAATTCGTGATATTTGCTTGCCTTGATGGAAAGTGAATTTTCAGGGCGAAATGCACTTTTTTATTTCTTCGGCAATAGATTTGTTGAAACCTTTTCGAAAAACCTCTCTACATATTCAAAATCCGTGTAAAAGAACAATAATAGGTCACCAGGTTGTGATGTTTCCCAGGCTTTTACGAATGCATCCAATTCATTAGGTTCGATGAATGTCCGATCTTTATGTAACCCTGCTTCAATCGCAGCTTCCTGAAGCAGCCCGGCTACTTCGAGCGGCTCCCTTCCCCGCAAATCATCGTCTTCTTTAATGATGAACAGATCAGAATTCATGGCCGCCACCTTGGAGAGCCTGATAAGCTCTTCATCAATACGGTCCCCAGGTCCTGCCAAAACAGTGATAAGACGATTTTTGTGATAGGCACTGACCGTTTCGAATATGGCCTTCAAACCTGCTTCATTATGGGCATAGTCGATGATGATCGTGCGCTCTTTCAACTTTTTTAAATTGAAACGTCCTTTGGACAAATTCGTATCAGGCATAAATGTGGCAGCCTTCCTTCTTAGTTCTTCCATGGAAATGCCTTGTGTTCCGGCTGCGGCTAACGCCTGAAGTAAATTGGCGATATTATGACGTGCCGTGCCGGAAATCGTTATTGGAATCTTGGTGCAATCCATAAATTGATGGATGACACCATCAGATGAATGACAGATAACACCTTGTTCATTGACGTACCAAACTTTACATCCCCCATTTATCGCAGCCTTTACGTGAGGCTGGGTGGCATCAGTAGAGGTGTAAATGACCTCTCCATCTGTATAAGCGTTCATGGCAGCTACATTCAGATCATCTGCATTCAGCACACAATAGCCTGTCTTCATTACGACTTCGGCTACCAGCCTCTTTAATTTAATGAGATCATCCAAAGTATCGATTCCATCACGGCCAAGGTGATCTTCACTTACATTGGTAATGATCCCCACATCACATTTACGAAAAGCAAGACCTTCACGCAGAATTCCTCCCCGGGCCGTTTCCAATACGGCTACATCAACTTCAGGATGGGCCAATACCATTCTTGCACTGACAGGGCCACTGCAGTCACCTTGATCCAATACCTCATCGCCGATATATACTCCATCGGAATTCGTCATACCCACCTTTGTTTTTTCATTAGAAAGAAAATAATGAACCAACCGGGTCGTTGTCGTCTTTCCATTTGTTCCGGTCACTGCGATGATCGGTATAGCCGCCTCTTCCCGAGACGGAAATAAATAATCGACAATGGCTTTGCCTACATCCCTTTTTTTTCCTTCGCTCGGATAATGATGCATTCGAATTCCCGGTGCAGCATTCACTTCAATAATCGCAGTCCGTGAATGTTCGATTGGTTTTGATATATCCTCACAGATAAAATCGATTCCGGCTATATCCAAACCGATCGCTTTCGCGGCAGCAACCGACATTTTCTTAATGGTGGGATGAACCTGGTCCGTTACATCGATTGCCTTTCCACCAGTCGAAAGATTTGCATTGCCGACAACTTGAACCAATTCCCCTTGATTAGGAATCGTATCGAGCGTCCGGTTCGACTTTTCCAAGTAACACGTCACAGTATGTGTTAGTGGGATTTTTGACATCGGCTTCTCATGTCCTTCTCCCCGCAAATCATTATAATTTTCCTTTTCTATCAATTTGCGTATCGTTTCCTTACCGTTGCCAATAACATAGGGAGGAAGCCTCAAACTAGCGGCGATAAGTTCACCGTTGACTATCAGTAACCGATAATCATGTCCTTCAATATGCCGTTCGACAATGTACTTCTCCACATGCGACTCCAAACAATTGATTACATTGAATAGTTCATCTTTATTTTTGATATGGGTGATGACACCCTGCCCCTGTCTCCCATTATACGGTTTAATGACGAGCGGAAAACCCAGCCTGTCCGCCGAGGCAAAGATATCTTCAATGGAATGGGCAACTTCCCCTTCAGGTACAGGGAGTCCACACCCTCTTAAAATTGATTTGGTCAATGATTTATCACATGAATTCTCAACGGCAATATTCGAAGTCTGGCTAGAAATTGTCGCCTGGACATACTTCTGCCTTGTACCGGTTCCTAAACGCAGTAAGCTTTCATCACCTATTCTCTCGACAGGGATATCTTTTGCTTGTGCAGCCTTAAAAATGGCTTCGGTACTTGGCCCCAGTTTATTTTTATAATATAACTGCTCTATTTGTTTTACATAAGATTGTAGATTTATATGTTTTTCACCATTCAGGATGGCTTCCACGATATCTTTTGCTGCTAAAAAAGCTTGAAGACCTGAGTGAGGCTCCTGATAATCAAAGGTCACATAATAAAAACCCTTCTTTTCCATCATTATCGTTTTTCCACGAATGGCTTCGATTCCGGCCAAGTTTTGAAGCTCTATCGTCATATGCTCCAATATATGTCCCATCCATGTTCCTTTTCTCAGCCTTTCGGCGAAACCGCCTCGATACCCTTTTGAACATGTATGACTTCCCAAGTTCGGGAGCGCATTTAACAATTTTTCATTGAATCCAGGTATTGAATCAGATGGTTTCTGTTCCAGTTCCCCTATATCCAATTCAATGCAAATCGTCGGTGTATAAGCAAAATAATTAGGTCCTTTTAAATAACGGACTCGATTGATTATCATTGTTGGATCCCCTTTTTCATCAACAATTTCCTTGTAAGCAGGTCAAAACGGTATCCCCTGGTTAGTGCATGAAGGTTAAATCCCGAAAGAGTCAACTCTTCACTGCCATTATCAGAAGATGTGATATTGATATAATCACTGGTGCTGCCATCAAGAACCAATACTTGATGTTGGCCAACTACTTCAAAATGACCATCTTTAACTAAAATTGCTGTGTTTTCATCAATGCCAATACCCATAATTTCCTTATTCCCCGCTATCGCACTTAACAGGCGGTCAAAGCGGCCACGCTGGGAAAAATGTTGATCGATTATCAAACCGTCAAGGAAGCCGAAACCTACCCCAATCTCAACCTTTAACTTATTGTCATTCAGCATCGTGTCGGCAGCAATGATCATATGCTTACCTAAAATGGAAGCTCCAGCACTTGTCCCTGCTATCACCATTCCTTTATGCCAGGCTTTAGAAAGGGCATCGTGGAATTTGGTTTTTCCAATAAGTTCAGACAATCGGCTTTGGTTTCCCCCTGAAATGAAGATGGCGGAAAAAGATAGCAGCTGTTCACAAATTGCCGGGTCTTCTGCATCCTGCCTGGAATCCAGCTTGATCACTTCCACCCTGTCCACGCCTAAATCCCTGAAAATCTTGATATACTCTGTACTCACTTCCTCAGGAATTTCACTCGCTGTAGGCAATATCCCTATTCCGCCATTACTATTACGGGTTGCAAGCTCGACAAATTTATTTAATACTTCACCTTCAAGGCACTTATCCTCTGCCCCGCCAATGATAAGTAATTCACCACAGTTCATTCATCATACTCACCTTTACAAATGGATTAACATCATGAAAATGCTCAAAACAGAACACATAATGACTAGTATGGCAACTTCTATCAGTCTTCATTCAAAAAAATGGCAAACTGCAGAATTTTGTTTAACTTAATGAAAAGAGAGGAAAAGTAATAGGTAAAAAAAAATAAAAGGAGTGTGCAAAAATGAGCCAAAACCAAATAAAAGAAAAAGTATTGAACATCATCCGTGATCATAAAATAGGAGTTTTATCTTCAGTTGAAAACAACAAACCACATTCACGCTATATGACATTTTTTAACGATGATTTAACTTTATACACACCAACGAGTGGAAAAACGGAAAAGGTTGATGAAATTGAAAAGAATCCTAATGTCCATATTCTGATCGGCTATGATAATGAAGGATTGGGCGACTCTTACCTGGAAATCTCAGGTACCTCAAAAATAAACGATTCGCAGGAACTGAAGGATAAATTATGGAATGAATCATTTGAAGATTGGTTCGAAGGGCCGAAAGATCCAAATTATTTAATCCTGCAAATTAAGCCGGAAAGCATTCGGTTGATGAACAACAACGGTGAACCTCCACAAGAATTATCATTATAAATCTTTATTTTTTGTTCTTCACGAGTATTATGCCAAATCACGAGTAAAGCACCAAAATTCGAGTATTAAGCTAAATCACGAGTTAAACACCAAAATTTACGAGTAAAACGACCAAATTCACGAGTAAATCACCAAAACTCACTAGTAAATGACTGAAATTCACGAGTAATCCGCCGAAACTTACGAGTATTACGCCAAATCACGAATTAGACACCAAAATTTACGAGTAAAACGACCGAATTCACGAATAAAACGTCCAAATTCACGAATAAAGCACAATAACTCACGAGTAAATGACCGAATTCACGCGTAATTCGCTGAAACTTAAGAGTATTACGCCAAATCACGAGTTAAACACCAAAATTTATGAGTAAAGCATCATAACTCACGAGTATTTGACCAAAATTCACGAGTAAATCACCATAACTCACGAGTATTACACTAAAAACACATGACTATACTAAAAAAATATCGCTAAAAAATATAAAAAACAGTTAAAAGCCCGCACTACTATGATAGGAGTGCGGGCTTTTTTCACGATTATACCAATTCTGATTGGATATAATGCAAAATCAGATTGGCTGTATGCTTTAATGAAGAGACATGTGTACGCTCGAAGGCATGTGAAGCATCGATCCCCGGTCCGATCAGCCCATGAACGACATCATATCCTGCCCGGATCGCAGCGGAAGCGTCCGATCCATAATATGGATATATATCGACGCGGTAGTCGACAGCATTTGCTTGGGCAAGTGAGACTAGATGCTGACGTAATTTATAATGATAAGGACCCGAGGAGTCTTTTGCGCAAATGGAAACGCTGAATTCATCCGTCGATTGTCCATCACCGATCGCGCCCATATCGACAGCTAGATATTCGACTGTTTTCTCAGGGATATTGGAATTACCGCCATAGCCGATTTCTTCATTGTTTGAAATCAGGAAATGGGTCGTATATGCAACTTTTATCTTTCCTGCGGAAATGAGGTCAATGATATGGAGGAGGATGCCAACGCTAGCTTTATCATCCAAATGCCTTGATTTCAAAAAGCCTGTATCCGTCACTTCCACTCTTGGTTCAAAGGAGACAAAATCTCCAACAGAAATGCCTATGGCCTCGGTTTCCGCTTTAGTTTTCACGATAGCATCTATCCGGACCTCAATTGTCTCATCATCACGCTTGGCATCCCCGGCATTTTTATATACATGGACAGAGGTCTGATTGATTAAAATGGTGCCGGTGATAATGGTGCCATCAGCCGTATGGATTTTACAATACTCCCCTTCCACTGAATTCCAGCGGAAACCGCCGATCATTGTCAATTTAAGGCGGCCATTCGATTTGATTTCCTTTACCATGGCCCCCAGAGTATCGACATGGGCAGTCAGCAAACGATGTTTGCCATCATCTTCGCCTTTTAATGAAGCAAGCAATGCCCCTTTATTCGTGATCTTGTAAGGAACCTTCCTCTGCTCCATGAAATCGGCCGCGTATTTAATGGCTTGCTCCGTATAGCCGGAGGGGCTGGGTATGGACACCAATTCTTTTATGTAAGATACGATTTCCTTTTCTTCGATCACACTCATGCATATCTCTCCTTTCCTCTTAGTTCATTATATCTTTTCGTGGCAACTTTTAACATATTAAAAGACCGCCAAAAGGCGGTCCTTTAATCGATTTAACTCATAAAAGCCAGGACAGGCAAGATGGCCATAACTAATGTTGAAATTCCATATAACGCTAAATTCTCCATATTCACTCTTCTTTTCCACTTATCGCGCCATACCTTGTATCTGTCCATATCTTCGTTCCTCATAAAAAAAACCTCCTTCATGATGAAAGTTCAACTTACTTCAACTGTCTTTGTTTGTTGGACATTTCCTTCATATATTCCAAGAAGGCAATTCTCTTTTCGTCTGGATAGGCTGCAATGTCTGCAATGATTTCCTCTTCGAGAGGTTTCAGTAAACGGCCAACCGATTCAGTAAACAATATTTCTAACTCTCTCTTTGTTTCATTAGGATTTCTCACTTCCATCAATATCACCCTTCCAATTACTTACTATTATCTATATAACCTTTATCCACTCCATTGAAACGCAAAAAAAATCGACCGCCATAAAGGCAGCCGATAGTCATCAATTATTTGGTTACCCCGACATTATGCCATTGATATTGGCGGGCTGCAAGAAAATCATAACCTGTAACGCGTTCATTCACTCCTTTCAATTGATAACGGAATAATGTCGGAATGACCGGAACCTCTTCATGGATCAATTCCTGCCACTCATTATACGTATCGATTCGATATTGATCATCGAAGGCTTCCTCTGAAATCCCTTTAGCAAGAAGCTCATCATTTTTTTCATTCACCCAGCGGGTATAGTTAAATTCTGCAGACCTTGACCATATACCTGATGGATCCGGATCGGAAGCGACACCCCATGCAGCTGAATAAACATCAACTTCGTCATTATCCTTTTTCAGGAGGTCGTAGAATGAATTGAACTCATGCAGCTTACCATCCAGTAATTCTACATCTAATCCCACTTGTTCCCACTGTTGGATATAATACCTTGCCAGTGGCTCAGAAACATCGGAACCGCTCATGGAAGCAAAATTGATTTTGAACTCTTTTCCATCTGCATCCTCACGAATGCCATCGTTATTCGTATCTACAAAACCTGCTTCATCCAAAAGTTCCTTAGCTTTTTCAGGATTATATTCATATGGTTTTAGGTCTTTATTGTTATATTTAAAGTTCGGGGTAATGACAGAGTTGGCAGGGAAGCGAAGGCCCTTGAACATCTTTTCGCCAACTTCTTCATTATTGATGGCATATGCCATTGCCTGACGAAGGCGTTTGTCTTCGAATTTTGGATTATCATCCATAACATTTTCTTCTTTTTCCTTATCATAATGACCGAAATTGAAACCAATATAGGAATAAGCCAATTCAACTTTCCCCAATAATTCGACATTGTCCAATTCCTTGGCCTGTTCATATTGTTCAGGCAGGACCTCCGCTACATCGAGGTCACCATTGTCTAGTGATTTAACGACTACAGACGGATTCACGACTTTTAATGTGACACTGTCCAATTTAGGCGCACCGCGGTAATAATCTTTATTCGCTTCGAATTCGACCGCTTCCCCTTGAACGATTTTCTTCACTTTGAATGGTCCAAAGCCAATCGGGTTTTTGCGGATTTTATCCGAAGATTCCAACTCTGCAATCGGAACATCTTTTAAGTATTCTTTATGAAGCGGGTATGACCATAATCCGGTCGTGACGGATGGATTCGCTTTTTTGAAAGTGAAAGTGATTTTCTTGCCATCGACTTTAATGCCTGAAATCTTGTCCGCTTTCCCTTCATGATACTCTTCCATACCCTCGATTAAAGCCATTTGTTCATCATAGCGTACACCTTTGTACTCCTTGTTTCCAATCACAAGATATGCATATTCCAAATCGGCACCTGTCACAGGCTTTCCATCATGCCAATTTACATTATCCTTAATCGTCAGCGTAAACGTTTTATGATCGTCCGAAAGCTCATAGGAAGCGGCGCCTTCATTCGTATAAACATAGTTTTCATCTGTATCCAATAAATCTTCATCATCCAGGAATGTGATGATTTGGTGATCCGGTTCTCCTTGATAGAAAACTTTATTCAAGATTCCTTCAAACGGTGTGTTGGATACCAAACCATATGTCAAATGGCCGCCTTCAATCGGCTCTCCTTGATTCGTCGTCTTTGTCGGGAATTTAGAGGTATCGACCTGTTCGACATCTTTCCCTTTTTTCTCTTTCGTTGACGATTTCTCCGTATCATCCGAACATGCAGCAAGCAGTAGAGACGAAATGGCCAATGCACTTAATACCTTACTGTAGCTTTTGATTTTCATATCATACACTCCCCTTTTTTTATGCTCTTCTTTGTCTTGCATCGGCTGCGCGTTTTAACGCTTGACCAACGAAATTTATACTCAGCATCAACACCAAAATCATGAGTGATGCGGGTACCCATATCCACCACTTGTTTTCCAGAACATCTGGATTACGAGCATAACTGATGAGCGTACCTAAACTCGGTGTGCTCTCCGGAAGACCGAACCCTAAGAAAGTCAAACTGGATTCTAAGCCAATATTGCCAGCAAGGTTCAAAATGAAGTTAACGATGATCAGGGAACTGACATTGGGCAGAAGCTGAAACAGGATGATTTTCCAATGTGGCGTCCCGAGTGTCTGTGAGGCGTGGATATAATCCAGCTCACGCTCTGACAAAGCCTTTGAACGAATCAGCCGGGCCTTTCCTGTCCATAAAAACATCGTCATGATTAAAATGAAAACATATACATTGAAGATCGGTACAATCGTGACTACAACGATGATGAACATCAATTGCGGCAGGGCAATCACGAAATCGATAACGCGCATGATCACATTATCGGTTGCCCCGCCAAAGTAGCCAGCCAGAAGCCCTAATGATAAACCGATGATAGCCGTGAATAATGTAATGAATAAACTGATCGTGAATGAATTTCTGGTACCTATTATCAGTTGTCCGAATACGTCCCGGCCGCCATAATCGGTTCCAAGCCAATAGTCTGAAGATGGTTCCATATAAATGGAGAGAAAATCGACCTTGGCTATTTCCTTGGCATCCATGAAGAAAGACGCACCGTAAACAAAAAGTAATATGGCTGCCAATATAATCAACGAGCCCATGGCAAGCTTGTCTTTCTTGATTTCCTGCCAGATGATTTTGATTCCTGAAGGGCTCACATCTTTAACTTGTATGTTCTTTCCGGTTTCTACTTTCATTTCCATACGACTCACCCCGCTCCTATTCTATCCGTATGCGCGGATCGACCGCACTAAGTATGATGTCCGAAAGAAGAGTGCCAAGCAGAGTGGCAAATCCCGTCATCATGACGATGGCCGTGACAACACTGAAATCCCGCAGACTGACTGAACTAAGGAAAAGCTGCCCAAGTCCCGGATAACTGAAAATGGTCTCGATTATGACCGCGCCGCCGATCAATCCGGTAATTTCATAACCTAAGAATGCTGCTATCGGTAAAAAGGAATTTCTCAGGATATGCCGTGAATATACTTTTGATTCAGGCACTCCCTTTGAACGCGCAGTCCTTACGAAATCCTTGATTTTATTATCGATGATTTCATTTCGCAAATATTGGATCGTACTTGTTGTTGCAATTAAAGCTGTACTTAAAGCTGGTAAAATCAAATGATTGATTTTGCTTACAACATAGGCAAATGTTCCTTCATCCACTTTTGAATCGACACTGCCGCCAGACGGGAACCAATCCAGGGCAAATCCGAAAACGAATAACATGATTAAAGCAAAAATGAAAATCGGCGTGCCAAACCCTACATAGCTATAACCCGTAACGGTTTTATCCACCCAGGTATCGTTATACCTTCCGCTAAGTATGCCTAATGGAATCGCAAGCATATATGTAAAGATCAGCGTGACCAACGCCAGGAACACCGTGTTCCAAAGCCTGTCTTCGATAACATCCATGACGGGCGTCTTATGTGTATAGGAAATACCGAAATCGCCCTGTACTGCATTGGATGCCCACCTTAAATATTGTTGGTACCAAGGGTCATTCAAGCCCAGTTCTTCCCTGATCCTATCAAGCTCGGCTGGATTGGCCCTAGGGTTGATTTCCTGACCTGACAGTGCATCTCCCGGCATTGCTTTTGCCATCATGAAAACGATGATGCTCAATAAAAAGAGCTGCGGGATCATAACTAATAAACGTCTTAGGATAAACTTCCACATATTCCTTCCACCTCCTTATTGTAATGCGACTCTATGTGTCGATGAGATTGGCTTCAAATCGTAAGCACGTCCATTCTCATCGAAATATTTTGAGTAGGTAGACTCATATTCCGAGGTGAGTTTTTTTCTAAGCTGCACTTTATCTTCGCGAACTTCCGGCTCTAAATCCGGAATGGCGGCAATCAGGCGCTTCGTGTATATATGTTGGGGATTTTCATAGATTTCCTCGCTTTTGCCTTCCTCTACCAATCTACCGCGATACATAACGCCCATCCGGTCACACATATGCCGGATTACACCTAAGTCATGACCGACAAATAAATAAGTCAAATTGAACTCCTGTTGGAGATCCTGAAGAAAATTCAATACCTGTGCCTGAACGGAAACATCCAGTGCTGACACCGGTTCATCCGCAATGATCAGTTTAGGTTTCAATGTCAAAGATCTGGCAATCCCAATCCGCTGGCGCTGCCCCCCTGAAAATTCATGAGGATACTTGTGAATCGACTCCGGACTGAGTCCGACTTTGTCCAAGAAGTCCTGGACGATTTTCTTTTCCTCTGAAGGGGATAACCGTTCGAAGTTCCTCAGCGGTTCGGCAATGATGTCCAGTACCCTCTTCTTGGGATTCAATGATGAATACGGGTCTTGGAAAATCATTTGGATATCTTTTCTAAATGGTTTAATTTCTTTTCTACTTAAAGATGCTAAATCCCTGCCTTCAAACAGGATTTGTCCGGATGTGACATCATTCAGCTTGACCACTGCCTTGCCTGTCGTGGACTTGCCGCTTCCGGATTCCCCGACTAAACCATATGTTTCCCCTTGCTGCAACTCAAAGGAAACACCGTCCACGGCCTTTACGTGATCAACCACCCTTCTGAAAAAACCGCCCCTTATTGGAAAATGCACTTTCAGATTATCTAATTTGAGTAATGTCATGGGCCGATGCATCTCCTTCAGCTTGAAAATAAAATTCTTTATGGCAGGTACAGCGCACAAAATGATCGTTGCCCACTTCGTGAAGTCGGGGCGTCTCTTCATGCGCATGTTTAGGTATCCAAGGAATCCTATCTTGGAAGCGACATCCTATCCGATCCATTTTCGCTATCGATGGAACGATTCCTTCGATAACATGCAAACGGTTTTTCTCGTTTGCAGCCGAAGGTATCGAATTTAATAACGACCTCGTATATGGATGCAGCGGATTGTTGAATATCTCTTTAACACTTCCCGTTTCCACTACCTGACCTGCATACATGACAACGATCCTGTCAGCGACCTCTGCTACGACACTAAGATCATGTGTAATTAAGATGATCCCCATTTTTGTCCTGCTTTGGATATCCTTCAGCAGATCAAGTATCTGTGCTTGAATCGTAACATCCAGTGCCGTCGTGGGTTCATCGGCAATGACCAGTGCAGGGTTGCAAGCAATGGCAATCGATATCATTGCCCTTTGCCGCATTCCGCCCGAGAGCTCATGCGGATATTGCTTGTACGTCCGTTCAGGATATGGAATTCCCACTTGTGTTAAAAGTTCGATCGTTCTGTTCTTTTTTTCAGCACTCGAGAGTTCAGTATGATAATCAAGATTCTCCTCGATTTGTTTTCCGATGGTCATGAGCGGGTTCAAAGCCGTTAAAGGTTCCTGGAATATCATACCCAATTCCTTTCCACGGACTTTATTCATTTGCACATCATTCAACTTTAGTAGATTTTGACCTTTATAATTGATGTTTCCTTCGGATTTAGTTCTCTGCTTATTATGTAATTGCATGATAGATAAGGCCAAGGCACTCTTTCCACAACCTGATTCTCCAACAACTGCTACAATTTCATTTTCATTCACAGTAAACGAAACATCATCCACCGCTGCATGATATTTGTTACCGATTCGAAATGAGGTAGTTAGGTTCTCTATTTGTAAAATAGCTTTCTTCATCCTTGCTCCCCCTAAACTATTTTATCGGGAAAATAATTAATCTTCTGATAATTATTTAAAATTTTAATCAATTTTTTACATTTATACAATAGTTTTTATAGAAAATAATCACATTTTTTTCAAATTTTATAACTTTAGGAATAATTTTCTGAAATAAAAAATCGTTTCCTTTATAACTGTTATACAGTAAAGTTTTGAAGTCCGATTAAATATATGGAATCAATAATTTAAAATTTGTTATTTCGAGATAACTATTTTAAAGTTCATGCCTATTTATTGACCTTGTCGTTTTACGTACCGCGGGATGGTTCTGTTTGAAATATTTTAATATTTCAGAAAAATTAGTATATTTGTAAGAATATCATAAAAAAGGTAATTACTTCATATATATTTCAATACTTTAAAAAAAACACCAAATTTTCATGTATTGCAATGAAACCTTTTTAAAACAGATTCGTAGAAAACGGTAGAAAATAAATGATGAGGTGATGGAATGTATTCACAGACTGTACAAACATATATGCCGTCCGTCATGCGGACGTTCGCTTTATCACTTGCCGTTTCCGTTTTAGGGATGGCTCTCGGCACTCTTGTTCCGCCATCGTTGTTTCTTCCCTTAGCGATACTTGAGATCGCCATGTTGATTGGAGCATTCATATTGCGGAGGAAAAAAGCCATTGGATACACATTTTTGTATAGTTTCACGTTGATTTCTGGAATTACGACCTATCCGATCATCGCACACTACCTAGCTGCCGCAGGAGCAAATGTGGTGATCCTGGCAGGTGTTACGACGACTGTCGTATTTGGAGGACTGGCGGTTTATGCCACAACCACCAAAAGGGACCTTTCCTTCTTGGGAGGAATGTTATTTGCGGCCTTGCTAGCTTTAGTGGTCATTAGCATTTTCAACATTTTCTCTCCATTAAGCTCTACAGCCATGCTGGTCTTTTCCTTTATCGGGATTTTAGTTTTCAGTGGTTATATTTTATATGATTTCAATCGAATGAAGCATTACGGGGTAACAGCCGAAGAAGTACCGCTCATGGCCTTGAATCTATATCTTGATTTCATTAACCTATTCATTAACATCTTGCGCTTCTTTGGTATTTTAGCAAGCGATGACTAAAAGGCTGATAGAATCAAACCAAACAATAGAAAAAGACGCTTGGACTTATCCAAGCGTCTTTTCACGTTTCTTTCCCATACGGATAGGCTGTAAGATATTTCCCCAAAACCCCTGGCGATTAATAAAAGACCAAATCACAATGAATTTGGTCTCAATCATTAATAAGAACGGCTGAAGGGATCCGTATCTTATTTATATAATCCTGGATTTGATTGATCGGTCCATGGCAGTTTCACACCGAAAGTACTTGCAATGTACTGTGTATCTTCCCTTCTTTTTTTCCTTATTTGGGCCCGTTGTTTTGCTGATTCATTTAAATTCATTTCCATCTCTGTTTCAGGAACCAAACGCGGAACCGGAATTGGTTTACCTTCTTCATTAATGGCAACAAATGTCAAGAAGGAAATGACGCATAAATTCCGATCTCCTGTAACTAAATCCTCTGCAATCACCTTTACGATGATTTCCATTGATGTTCTGCCCGTATAAGTCACGAAGCTTTCAAGGCAAACTGCATTTCCTTCGTGAATAGGGTGCAGGAAATCGACAGAATCAGTTGATGCCGTAACGACGTTGCTTCGCGCATGACGCATGGCAGATATAGCCGCTACATCATCAATGTATGCCATTAATTTGCCTCCGAACATCGTACCAATATTATTTGTATCCGGCGGGAGGACAAGGCTTGTTTTTATGACCAAAGAGTCCCGGCAATGCTTTGTTTCTTCCATGGTGACTGCACTCCTTTATGTCTGATTTCTCACTAGTCCACTTTATCGAATTCTTACCTGTAAAGCAATTCACATGCTTATTTTCCTGCTTTTAGTCAAAATTATGCGGCTGATAATGAAGCCAACCACTTTCACTGCCCTTTTGGTTGCTTGCCTTGCTGCAGCTCACGCAGGCTCAAGCCAAATGTCATTTGTAAATGCGGATAATCCTTGAACCCTGCCCAATCCCCTCCCCAATCGAAACCTAACCCTTTTGCGATGGTTACGACTTCCATCCAATCCGACTTTCCATTATCGTTGCCGTCATAACTCATATCCCAAATGGCCTCGCCTTGTTTGTTAAGGAGGGCAAAATCTATCGCCAAACCGAAATTATGCAGCGACTCGCCGCCTCTTGCATTCGTTACTATGTTGCCCGAGTCTGATCGGCCCTTTTCATAGAGTTCATTTTGCTCGGCTAAAGACCGGAACCCCGCCGTAATGATAATCGGAATGCCTTTGTCATTAGCCAGTTGAATGAGCTCGTCTTTTTTTTCGGCGACGATCGGATTCAGCTCGTCAGTCAGTTCGATTTCATCTAGATCAGGAGGAAGCATATACTTGAACAAGAGCCCAAGCAACAATCCAAAAAAGCCCAATACCAAACATGTCCTTACCCAAGTGGCTTTCACTGAAAAATCCTTCCTTTACGAATAACTGTCTGAAAGTGAAAAACTCAACCAAAGACGGATGAGTTTTTCTTCTATTATAACTTTGCTTTCAATTCTTCAATTTGCAATAAATGCCGTTTTTCATGTAGTCCCACGAACGGGATCCATTGCTTCAAGCTTAAATCTTTAAACAAAGGGTGTGGAAAAGACTTTTGTTCGAGATCACTTTCCTTTGCATGGTCAACGACCTGTACAAAAGCTTTTCGGGATTCGGACAATTTTTCCTTAACCTCACTCAAAGTTTGGTATGATTCTGACGGAATGACAAATGGCGGGGCCTGGACCTTCACTTCACGATTTAAAGTAAGCTCGATCGGTTTATCCACAGCAGGAATGCTATCGTCGCTTTCCAATTTATCGGAAATGCTCTTTGTTATGGCCCGTTCCATTAAATATAAATGATCCAATACCTGGGTGATGCTCCATCGTCCTGTTTCAGGATGTGCGTTCAGCTGCTCATCCGATAGTCCGTTGACCGCATTTAAAAGCTCTTCCCTGATTTTTTCATTTTCATTCATTTTTAGCATCTCCTCTTATAAGCCTCGCTAATCTCCTTTAATTATTCCATGTCCTATAGGAAAGTGTAAAATAATATTACTTTTTGGCAGAAAAGAACCGATTAAAAGTTGTCTATTTTTTGAAAAGCTCTATGATAGTCATTAAGGTAAAATTCGCCTAATTCAAATGACTTTCAAAAAAATTCATCATGGATAGTCTAAATAGGAGTGATCGCTATGAGTGGAGGACATATTCCATTCAGCCACAAAGGCCGCAGTGCCATGCATGCAATACCCTCAAAAGGAAGCATATGGTTGATGCTCAAACAAATGTTCAATCGGGTACCAGCCAAATGGAAGTTTTGCACTTTGATTTTATGTATTATGCTTTTCATTTCATTGCTTGAGTTCTCCATTCCACAGTTGACGCAGTTTACGATTGATAAAGTCATTCCCGAAAAAAGATATGATTTGTTAATCTGGATTGGCGCAGGAATTCTTTGTGCTGCCATCTTATTGGCTTTACTGAACTACTTTAATAGCTATATCGTTTCCAAGGTCGGTCAAAAGGCTATAATGGATATACGGAATAGCATGTATGACCATATTCAAACATTGGATATGAAATTCTTCGACAAAAACCGTACCGGTGACTTAATGTCCCGGTTGACCAATGATGTCAATCTACTGCAGCAGCTCATCTCTTCGAGCATGCTTCAAGTCTTGACAGACACGGTGACTTTCATTGCCGTGGCGGTATATATGCTTTTCATTAACTGGAAGCTGACCATTGTCCTTCTGTTTACTTTCCCGTTCATGTTCTATATCACAAGGGTATTCGGGAAACGCATCAGGATGTCATTTAGATCTGTGCAAAGTTCCGCAGGAGATGTCAGCAACCAGTTACAGGATTCCATTTCAGGAATGCGGCTCATTCAATCTTTTACAAATGAAGAATTCGAATCAAGGCGGTTTGCCGAGCGTAATCAGGAAAATATGGCTGCAAACATTAAGTCCGTTCGGCTACGTTCCATGTTCGGTCCGATTATTGATTTATTGAACAATATCGGTCTTGTAGCAGTCATTGTGTTCGGTGCTTGGCAAGTGATGGAGGGTGAATTCACAATAGGATTAATCGTGGCCTTCCTCGCCTATTTGAGGTTACTGCAGAGTCCCGTTCGCAATTTTAGCCGGGTCATCAGCATTGTCCAGCAATCAGCCGCCGCCTTTGAGCGGATTACTGAAATATTGGAAACACGACCTGAAATAAGTGACAAGGAAAATGCCATTGAACTCCCTTCCATAAAAAAGAAAATAGAATTTCAATGTGTTGATTTTGCTTATGATGAGAGTGTTCCTGTACTCAGCAATTTAAACCTGACCATGAAAGCCGGTCAAGTAACCGCACTGGTCGGCTCCTCTGGTGCAGGAAAATCGACCATCACAAGCCTTTTGATCCGATTTTATGATCCGCAAGATGGAACAATTAAAATGGATGGCCATGATATCAAAGATGTCTCGTTGAAATCATTACGGGGACAAATGGGAATCGTCTCCCAGGATATCATTTTATTCAACGGTTCAATCCGGGATAACATCGTGTATGGCAAACTTGATGCTACAGATGATGAAATCATCGAATCCGCCAAAGCGGCAAATGCGCATGACTTTATCAGTTCCTTTCCTGATGGTTATGATTCTCAAATTGGAGAGCGCGGAGTCAAGCTTTCGGGCGGTCAAAAACAGCGCATTGCCATTGCCAGGGCACTTTTGAAAAATCCGCAAATCATCATTCTCGATGAAGCAACGGCGGCCTTGGATACAGAATCCGAACATTTGATCCAGGAAGCATTGTCACGTTTATTGATAAACCGGACTTCAATAGTCATTGCACACCGTTTATCGACCATTCATGATGCCGATCAAATTATCGTTCTGGAAAAAGGGCAGGTTCATGAAAAAGGAACACATGAACAGTTATTGCAAAACAACGGCAGATACAAGCAGCTCCATGACTTACAGTTCCCTCAACTAAAAGCGATATCAAATTCCTAGCGGCTTAGCAGGCAAAAATGCACAGAAGGCCTTCCTGTGCATTTTTGCTTTCATTTGAAATCATAACTTTCCAAAACCCGATTCGCTATGAGCTGATACCCTTTTTCATTCGGATGTAATTTATCACTGAAATACTCTGTTTTCTTTTTATCTTCAAAAAGATCATTCGTAGGAATGAATAACATCCTTTTATCTTTATCCGCTATTTCCTTTATTGACTGGTTATAATCGCGAATGTGCTTTTCAAGTTTTTGTTTGTCTTTAATTGGGTTATATAGTCCCACTACCAGAATATCCGCTTTATCGTTTGCCTTTATCAGTGTGGACGTGATCTTTTTCAGATGGCTGATATACTCCCGTTTACCCTCATTGATTTTTCGGTCACTTATTTTCTCCAAGTCCCCTCCATTACTATTGATCAAGTCATTCGTTCCAATATAAACGATGAAAGTATCGGCTTCATCAAGTTTCGTTTTAATGCGGTAATCATCAAGCTGTTTCATCACCCCATCCGTTTCCTGGCCTTTTATGCCGTAATTCCAAAAACTCACTTTTTGTTCCGATTCCGGATTATTCAATTCATCCTCCAGGCCTTCTATATATCCTTCCCCGTCCTTATCCCCTTTTCCATAGGTTAACGAATCTCCAAAAGCCATAACCCTTTGCACATCTTCCGACTCCGAGGCCTGAAATTCATATGCAGCAAAACATATAACTAGTACTATAATCAATAAACCTGCCAATTTTTTCATTTAGTTCTCCTCTGTCTTTTTTACTAGAAGTATTTAATCTTTTACATACCCAAAAAATCTGCAGCCTTAACATAAAAAAAGAATTGTCAGATAAAGAGCAAAGAGTGTATGATAATATAAAACTTTCAATGGATTGGGTGTCATTCACCGTCCCTTAAACAAAAAACGGGATTACCCTTCATTCTGGAGATTGAATAAATGATAGTTAGGAGTTTAAATCATGGAAGAGCACATAGAGTTTAGAGAGGCAGAACTATCTGATCTACCCAGAATTGTTGAAATATATAATTCGACAATTGCTTCAAGAATGGTCACAGCTGATACGGAACCTGTATCCGTCCAATCGAGGGTTAAATGGTTTGAGGAACATCATTCAGAAAGTAGACCGCTATATATCATTACTATAGAAGGAAAAACTGCTGGATGGATGAGCTTTCAATCCTTCTATGGCCGACCTGCATATAATTCCACTGCCGAAATCAGCATTTATATTGATGATTATTTCCGGGGAAAAGGAATTGGACAAATTTCGATTAAAAAGGCCATTGAATTGAGTCCAAAATTAGGTGTTAAGACTTTATTGGGTTTCATTTTCGCCCACAATATACCAAGTCTTAAGCTTTTTTCCAAATTCGGGTTTGAAGAATGGGCACATTTACCTCAAGTTGCCGAGCTGGATGGCATTGAGCGGGATTTGATCATTCTTGGTAAACGTGTCGATATTTAATATAATTCTTTAAAGCTATTGCCTTGAGCAGTAGCTTTTTCAGTTTAATACAGGCCGAATTGGCTAATTTAAAAATACCTGTATGCTTTTTGGAGTGGAAAATATTCAGAATCTCTTTTACTTGCTAACGCATTTAATAGCATATCCAATTCTTGACTGGCTTGAACAGTTAGCAGACTTGTTAAGCCGTAAATCGCTGCCAACTTGATCATTTCCTGTCTCTTCTCTTCTACTTTTTCTATAGTAACCTTACGGTAAGGCATTATATGGCCATCTCCCATTTATTCAATATTTTTACACTTTCATCATAATGAAACTACTAGTTAAAATCAACTATTTTTCAGAAATTAAATGTGTTATTTTAGAGGCAAAATGTGACAAAATACCTATTTTATTCTTTAGTTATGAATATTCTGTGTCATTTTCTCTTAAACGCAAAAAAAGCATCCACTAGTGTTGACTGCGAATGCTTACATCATATCCCTTATCCAGAACCAAAAATATAGTCCATCGCTTACTATGTCATCCATTCAGAAGGTGACTCGTTATTAGGTCTATTTATAACAATCTTATATTCATCTTCAAGCACTTTTAATGGGGCATCATAAAGGTGCCTTTCATCAGAGGTTTTGTATACTCCATTGGCTAATAACTCTTCAATAAGCTTTGCCTTCCTCTGTTCTATCCTCTTAAATAATTCTGCCATGTAAATGGCTCCTTTCCTAGTCATCCTAGAGCCTGCTTCTAGTTAGCTAAACTTTATCAACTTGTTTGATTTTCACCAAATTATATATACCTTTTCTATTATGTCACTAAACTTTATTTCCAAAAATAAAAGCCCCTTCTAATTCAAGAAGAGGCTGACAGTGTCCGTACGGCTCTTCTTATCTTCCAAGCATATGCTTGTTGGATTTAGCACAGTTCCCAAAACGGGTCCGCTGCCGAGGTTTCTTTGGGCCAAGTCCCTCCACCTCTCTGGATAAGAATTCGATATATAAATGATGTAGAAATGATTCTATCCTAATAATCATCAAAAGTCAATTACCTGGTTCTCCCTTTTTTCCTGGACATAAAGTGATGCCTCTTTCAAATACGGGTTGCATTTTCTTGTCTTTCTGATATGATGTCAGTAATTACATACAATTCACACCACTAGGGGAGTCTTTTTAAGACTGAGATGGAATTAGTTCCGGACCCTTTGAACCTGAACCGGCTCATACCGGCGGAGGGAAGTGGATGATATCGTCCATTTACAGACTATATCCATCTACCCCGTTCCGTATTCAGGAACGGGGTTTTTCATTATCGAGGGGAACCATTCTAAAGGAGGATGAACAATGGAGAATACTAAAATAGAAACATTCAGTGATAGACTTCATGCACGGGCAAAAGAGATTTGGAAAAGGAACCATTCACATCCCTTTGTCCAGGCAATTGGAAACGGCACGCTTCCTGAAAAGAAATTTGCCTATTACCTGAAGCAGGACTATATCTATCTCATGGATTATTCCAAGCTCTTTGCTTTAGGCGTCATCAAAGCTCATAACATCGAAACCATGGCAAAGTTTGCGAGTATTTTAAATGAAACCCTTCAAGTGGAAATGGATATCCACCGGCATTATGCTTCCGAATTCGGGATCAGTTCCAAGGAATTGGAAGCCACGGAACCTACTCCAACCACTCTAGCCTATACAGGTTACATGCTAAATGCAGCTCAGCATGGGACTTTGGCAGACTTGATTGCCTGTCTCCTGCCATGCGCATGGGATTATTATGAAATCGGTTTGCTATTAAAAGAACAAAATGGAGCAGCATTGGAAAACAATCGCTACGCAGATTGGATAAGTTCCTATTCATCTCCTGAATTCGGGGAAGCACACAAATGGCTGATCGCTTTGTTGGAAGAATTGACGGAAGGCATGCCTGAAAAGGAACTTCTTAGATTAGAAAAGCACTTTTTGGTTACTTCCCGATATGAATATTTATTCTGGGATATGGTTCAAAATGAGCAGGATTGGCCGCTGTAGGTCGTTGACATGATGATGAATCCTATCAAGAAACTGACGTTGACTGCCATGATCACGGCTATAACCACGCTGACCAGTTCATTTATTTTCATCCCTGCAGGATTTGCAAAGGTCTTTCCTATTCAGCATCTGGCAAATGTCCTGACTGCCGTTCTATTGGGGCCTGCTTATGCTGTGACACAAGCTTTTTTAGTTTCCATCATTAGAAACATGTCTGGTACCGGTTCAATTTTCGCCTTTCCCGGCAGCATGATCGGTGCACTTTTGGCTGCCATCCTTTATCGAAAAACACAAAGCTTAAAATTCGCTTGTTTAGGGGAAGTGATCGGGACAGGCATTCTCGGTTCCCTAGCCTGTTATCCACTTGCAATCCTCCTATTGGGAGAAAAAGCCGCTCTTTTTGGTTTTTTACCGGCTTTTATGCTTAGTTCATTCGCAGGTGCGATTTTAGCTTTCATATTACTTAAAATACTTCTAAAAAATAATTATATGAAGGGGTTTTTTTATGAAAACAGCATTAACCATCGCAGGCTCTGATTCAGGGGGCGGTGCTGGAATACAAGCGGATTTAAAAACATTTTCTGCACATGGGGTCTTTGGAATGTCTGCCATCACAGCCGTAACCGCACAAAATACAATGGAAGTCCGGTCAGTACAGCCAATTGAAACAGCTATCATATCGGATCAAATTGCAGCTATCTTTGAAGATATTCCTGTCGATGCAGTAAAAATAGGCATGCTTGGATCAAAAGAAATCGTGGAAACAGTCGCTGCGTCCCTTAAAACCTTCTTGCCTGCCATCGTCATCCTTGACCCAGTCATGATTTCCAAAAGCGGCCACCATTTGCTCGACGAAAAAGCTGTCTCTGCCTTAAAAATGGATTTGCTTCCGCTTGCAACACTTGTAACACCAAATGTACCTGAAGCGGAAGTACTTACTGGCTTGTCGATTCGGACGAAACAAGATTTCTACAGGGCATGCATTTCGATACAAGAAATGGGTCCCAAAGCCGTTTTACTTAAAGGAGGCCATGCAGCAGGCAATCCAAATGATCTTTTTTATGATGGGACTGACTTCCACTGGATCAAGGGAGAGCGCATTCATACAAAAAACACTCATGGTACGGGCTGTACCCTATCATCCGCCATTACATCAAACCTGGCAAATGGACTGCCATTGCAAGAGTCGATCGAACAGGCCAAGACCTATATTTCTGAGGCGATACGCAATAGTTTTTCAATCGGTAAAGGTCATGGGCCTGTCCATCATTTTCATTCATATTCAAAAAAAGAACGGAGTGACTTAATATGAAGGTTTCTGCAGCCGATTTATTCGTGAAGGTAAGAGAAAGAAAACCACTCGTTCACCAAATCACCAACTTTGTTACGGTCAACGACTGTGCAAATGCCACCCTTGCCATCGGTGGTTCACCAGTGATGACATCGAGCCCAAGAGAAGTGGCGGATATGGTCAAATTAGCAGATGCATTGGTCCTGAATTTCGGTACGATCGATGATAAAGCTTTGGAAGCAATGGAGATTGCCGGCAAGACGGCAAACGCCCTGGATATCCCGGTCATTTTGGACCCGGTGGGAGTTGGTGCCACCTCCTATCGTACAGAGCAGGTCAAAGTGCTCCTAAGTAAGGTTACTTTCCAAATCATTCGCGGAAATGCGAGTGAGATCCTTTCATTGATGGGCGGGGATACCGTTACACGCGGGGTGGATTCAGGGGAGCTTGCGGTTAGCAATGCAGAGCTGGCTGCTCGAGCGGCAAAGAAATTGAATTGTATCGTCGTGGTCAGCGGAGCGAAGGATGCGGTCAGCGATGGAAAACATACGTCCATCATTGATAACGGGAACCTCCTATTAACTAATGTTACAGGTACCGGTTGCATGTCCACTGCTCTTATCGGCACTTTTTCCGGAATCACCGATGATTTCTATTCTGCGGCAATTGCCGGTATCTCAACCATGAGCATTTCAGGGGAACTAGCTGCCGCAAACCTTCAAAAGGATGAAGGAACAGGAACGTTTCGTATACGGTTAATCGATGCAATATCAAGAATTAATAAGGAAATCTGGATGCATGAGGTGAAAATAAATGAAGAATTCCCAAATTGATTTAAGCCTGTATTTAGTTACTGAAGAGTCCATAGCAATAGAAGAATTGACCAAAATCATTGCAGAATCGGTTTCAGGAGGAGTCTCGATCGTACAACTTAGAGAGAAAAACAATTCCTCCCTCTCCTTTTATAATAAAGCTTCTGCATTAAAACAGTTATTGAACGAGCTGTCCATTCCCCTTATCATCAATGACCGGGTGGATATAGCCCTTGCTGTTGCAGCGGACGGAATTCATATTGGGCAAGATGACCTTCCACTGCCTGTCGTCAAAAAAATGGTTCCTGAAGATATGATTGTCGGTGTATCTGTCTCCACTCTTGAAGAAGCTCTCGAAGCCGAACGAAATGGAGCGGATTATATCGGAGTCGGTTCCGTTTTCCCTACAAAGACCAAACAAGATGCCACCCTAATGGCAATTGAGGATCTGGAGGAAATTTGCCGCAGCGTATCAATTCCCGCCGTAGCCATCGGGGGTATCACTGCCGATAACATTTCCGCCCTTTCTGATAGCGGGCTGTCCGGCACCGCAGTCGTATCGGCCATCATGAATGCAGATAGTCCAAAGACTGCCTCCGAATCCCTTTTAAAAATAATAAAAGACTTCAAATAACGAAAAGAGGGGACTGACTACAGTCCCCTTCCTTTTGTTTACGTCAAAACGGTATTCTTTGTTTCCTTCCCAAAAGCTACGGCAACGGCCCCCACTAGAATAGCAATTGTAAATAGGGTGAAAATCGATGAAATCGGGGTGCCGGCAGCAACTAAATACCCTACAAGCAACGGTCCCAGGACACCGCCGATCCTGCCGATCCCTGCGGCTAAACCAGCACCTGTACCGCGAACTGCTGTTGGATACTGCTCAGGAGTATACGCATAAAGCGCACCCCATGCCCCTAGGTTGAAGAAAGATAGGAACATTCCGGAAACTATCAGCAGTGCCAGCCCTTCTGCCGATCCAAAGAAAAAGGCACTGACGGCCGTTCCAATTAAGTATGTGATCAAAACGAATTTTCGTCCCAACTTCTCTATCAGCCATGCAGCTGAAAAATAGCCCGGAAGCTGTGCAAGCGTCATGATCAAAACATATTCAAAGCTTTGAATCATACTGAATCCTTTTAGGACCATCACACTTGGCAGCCATAAAAACATCCCATAATAAGAAAAGACCACACAAAACCATAGAATCCACAATACAAGGGTCTGACGGGAGTATTCCTTTTTCCAGACACTTTTCATATTGCTTAATACAGATGGTCTCTGCTTTTTTTCAAGTTCCGTATACTTCGGTGAATCCGGCAGTTTCAAGCGCAGATAAAGCGCATATAAAGCAGGCACGGCGCTCAATAACAATGCAACCCGCCAACCATAAGCCGGAATGATGAAATAGGATATGAGTGCTGCCAAAATCCAGCCAACCGCCCAAAAACTTTCAAGAAGGACGACCACCCTTCCCCTTTTACTCGCTTCAACACTTTCAGAGACCAATGTCGAGGCAACCGGAAGTTCTCCTCCAAGTCCCATTCCAATCAAAAATCGCAATATCAAGAACAAGCTGAGCGTACTGACTGCTGCAGACAGGCCACTTGCGATTGAAAACAATAATAATGTAATGATAAAGACATTCTTCCGTCCGACCCTGTCGGCCATCGCACCAAAGAATACGGCTCCAACAGCCATTCCTATGGAGTTTATGCTCCCAATCCAGCCAACCTGCTCACTGGTTAAGTTCCAGTCCTGTTTCAAAGCAACTATAATGAAAGAAAGCATACCGACATCAAGTGCATCGAACATCCATCCAAGACCCGCAACACCAAGTAACTTACGCTGCGATATCATTTTTGCATCATTTCCCATATATTCCTCCTGAAGAACTTTAGACCTTCTTGTTATTTTATCCTTATTCATTTTAACTATTAACTTTCATTTTTGCTATAGTAATTACACATGTCATGACAAAAAAATACTTCATTTTTAAAATAATGAAGAAATCTTGGATATTCTGTCGAATGTTATAGATTGAATATTCCCTTTTTTTCATTTATCATAAAAATTGGCATAAATCATAGCGTTAACAATAAGTCATCATGTTTTGCCCAAGATAATCATTTTATTCAGGAGGGTAATTATGACAAATCTAACGTTAGAAGTAAGTGGAAAGCTGCAAAAATTTTTAACAGGACCAAAAAAGCTCTATATTAATGGTCAGTTTGTGGAAAGTGCTTCAAAAAAAACCTTCTCCACTCCTAATCCTGCAACAGGACAAAAACTTGCCGATGTTTATGAAGCTGATAAAGAAGATATCGACTTAGCCGTCAAAGCTGCACGCAAAGCATTCGATGAAGGTCCTTGGTCAAGGATGAGCGCAGCTGCACGCAGCAGACTTATGTATAAACTAGCCGATTTAATGGAAGAAAATAAAACTGAACTTGCTCAATTGGAAACGTTGGATAATGGGAAACCAATCAATGAAACGACCAATGCCGACATTCCTTTAGCCATAGAACATATGAGATATTTTGCTGGCTGGTCCACCAAGATTGTCGGACAGACCATTCCGGTAAGCGGTAATTACTTTAACTACACAAAACACGAGGCTGTTGGTGTTGTCGGCCAAATCATCCCATGGAACTTTCCGCTTCTTATGGCGATGTGGAAGCTCGGAGCGGCACTTGCTACAGGTTGTACGGTCATATTAAAGCCTGCTGAGCAAACACCGCTTTCCGCTCTTTACCTGGCTGAATTATTGGATGAAGCCGGCTTCCCTGATGGAGTCGTCAATATCGTTCCCGGTTTTGGTGAAACCGCCGGACAAGCACTTGTCGACCATCCGCAAGTAAATAAAATTGCATTTACCGGTTCGACCGAAGTTGGAAAATTGATCATGCGCTCCGCTTCATATTCATTGAAACGGGTCACATTGGAACTCGGAGGGAAATCGCCAAACATCATCCTGCCTGATGCTGATTTCTCAAAAGCCATCCCTGGAGCTTTGAATGGGGTCATGTTTAACCAAGGTCAGGTATGCTGTGCCGGTTCAAGGGTTTATATTCAAAAGAAGCATTATGATAATGTTGTTGCCGATATGGCCAGCCATGCAAAAAACATCAAACAAGGGATAGGTCTAGATCCAAGCACACAAATTGGACCGCTTGTTTCCGAGGAGCAGCAGAATCGGGTAATGGGCTATATTGAAAAAGGGAAAAACGAGGGTGCTGAAGTTCTTGTCGGCGGAAATAAGCCGGGTGAACAAGGCTACTTTGTTTCTCCTACTATATTCGCCGGTGTTGAAGAGGATATGACGATTGCCAAAGAAGAGATTTTCGGGCCGGTCATAGCGGCAATGCCATTCGAGGATTTAGATGATGTCATTAACCGTGCAAATGCCAGTGAATATGGATTGGCTGCAGGCTTATGGACAAGCGATATAGCCAATGCCCATTATGTTGCTGGAAAACTCCGTGCCGGTACAGTATGGGTGAACTGTTATAACGCTTTCGACGCAGCTTCCCCGTTCGGCGGCTACAAACAATCCGGAATCGGGCGTGAAATGGGATCTTATGCACTGGACAACTATTCTGAAGTGAAAAGCGTCTGGATTAATTTGGGTAAATGATTTTTTGACTATTAGGAAAGAGGGTCTCAACGAGGCCCTCTTTCTTTCAGTCCATTGATTCACTGTACCAAATAAGTTATTCAACTATTCAAACCTTTTCAATAATCTTTCCTTCTTTAGTTTTGGTAAAATGCAAGATAGACAAAATAGCTGCTGGAGCTTGAGGACTTATGTGTGCAAACGAGATTGCAGGTGTTGATGCAAAACTGATGTGAAGTGAATTCAGCTCCTTGCCGGTTATCATGAAACGATTAGTTTTCAAATTCGGTGTAAAAAGTTTCTTTTTTATATGACAATAAGTACAATTATAAATGTAGAAAATGGAAAAGGAGTTTTAAAATGATGAGTGATTTTCAAACGAATTTAGAAAAATATGCAGAACTTGCCGTAAAAGTCGGCGTAAACATCCAACAAGATCAAACCCTTGTCGTAAACACAACATTAGAGGGCGCTGACCTTGTGCGTCTCATTGTAAAGAAAGCATATGAAAACGGAGCGCGCAATGTCATCGTTAATTGGAATGACGATATCGTTTCACGTACCAAATATGAACTGGCTCCGGATGAGGTGTTCCACGAGTATCCAAAATGGCGCGCAGAAGAAACGATCGAACTTGCCGAAAACGGAGCTGCCTATCTATCCGTCATCTCCTCCAGCCCTGACTTATTGAAAGGTGTAAATCCTGAAAGGATTGCCAACTTCCAAAAAGCATCAGGGACTGCTCTAAAGAAGTGGCGTCAGTATATGCAATCCGATAAAGTGAGCTGGTCCATCGTTGCCGTCCCTTCAAAGGCTTGGGCTGATAAAGTATTCCCAGAAGAGGCAGAAGGAAAACGAGTTGATTTGCTATGGGAAGCCATTTTCAAGGCAGTTCGTGTTGATGTGAAGGATCCTGTAGAAGCCTGGAAAAAACACGATGATACCCTGCATGAAAAGGTTGATTATTTAAATGATAAGCATTACCAAAAATTGCATTATACGGCTCCTGGAACCGACTTGACAATCGAGTTACCCGACAAACACCTTTGGGTCGGAGCAGGAAGCGTTAACGTACAAGGTCATGAATTCATGGCTAACATGCCAACCGAAGAAGTGTTTACAGTTCCATTGAAAACAGGCGTTAACGGTACGGTTTCCAGTACGAAACCACTTAGTTACGGCGGCAACATCATCAATAATTTTTCCGTGACCTTTAAGGAAGGACGGATCATTGAAGTTAAAGCTGAAGAAGGGGAAGAAATCCTAAAGCAATTGGTTGAAACGGATGAAGGTTCACACTATCTTGGTGAAGTGGCACTTGTTCCATTCAACTCACCGATTTCCCAATCGAATGTTTTATTCTTCAATACATTATTCGATGAAAATGCATCAAACCATCTCGCTATCGGCAGCTCCTATGCTTTCTGCATTGAAGGCGGAAAAAACATGAGTCCAGAAGAGCTTGCAGAAAATGGATTGAATGAAAGCCTTACACATGTCGATTTCATGATTGGATCGGAAAAAATGAACATCGACGGCATCAAACAGGACGGCACTTCAGAACCTGTCTTCCGTAATGGGGATTGGGCGTTTTAATTAAAGCGTTGATATAGAGGGGTTTTGAAGGTCTAAAACCTTGAGTGGTCACAGTATTGGTCACAGTTCTTTATGAAACAAATTATCAAGTTCATCAGCCACGTGTTTCTGCATACTAGGAAGCACGTGGCTATACTTGTCTAGCGTAATTTGAATGGATGTATGTCCAACTCGCTCTGAAATAACTTTTACATTCACATTTTGTTTAATTAACATCGTAACATATGTATGCCTTAAATCATGAAAACGGATTGTAGGTAACCCTAGCTTTATCGCCTAAGTTTTCAACATCATCATTTAATCTCTAAACCCTTATCCTGAATTTTGTTAGGGAGACTGTACCACCGAGTATTTCCCTTTTTCATTATTTTCACCTTGACTAATAGAAGTTACCAATTTAAAAAAGACCTTGTCCGCATTACTCTATGACAAGGTCTTCACATTTACTTATGATACGGTTCAAACTATCTCTATTTGAATTCTTTAATGAAAGATATTCTACAAACGACAAATCCTGACTTACTATCTTTTTAAAAAGACTAGGTAATAATATTTCTAGGTAAGTAATCAAGCATTCTCATCATTTTTAGAGCTATTATATTTTACATAGCTTGAATCATCTTAAAATTACTTAGTCGAGTCTTGTTCATAATTGATATTGTATTCTTGGGCAAGATTCTTCATCTCTACATGATACTCAGTTATCACATTTTTATATTCTTGCCCTTTGGCATTTGATTGATTTATAAGTTCCGTATCCTTCTTTTCCAAGCCCTCTTTTTCAAGCATTAAAGCCTCATAATATATACCTGTAGCTTCTTCAATTTTAGCTTTTAACGGCTTTAATTCTTCAACTTCTACAACTAGTGATTTTGCTTTACTTAATGCTTTTTTATAGGTGGGTATAACCTTGTTTGCAAGTACCTCATATAATTCTTCATCGTTATGATAATTTTCACCTGATACAGTTGCTAATACTTGATTTGCTTCTGTTTCATAACTTACTATTTCTTGTATATCCTTGTTTATAAAATTAACAATTTCTTTTTGTTTATCCTCAAAAGATTGCTTGTTTCCATTTGTGGCTTCAGTTTTAGTCTTTTCTTTTTCGGATTGATTTTCCAAAGAAGAGTTCTCACTACAACCTACAAGTAACAAAGAAATTGTAAATATGATTAAAATGAATTTTTTCAAAAGTACCTGTCCTCTCTTAGTTCTAAGATTTTATTAAAGCTGGATCGTTTTTTATAAATGCGTCCCGACGTTTTAAGTATCCCACCTCATTTGTCATTAATAAATAGCTCCTTTCAAACTAATTATTTTTTATTCTTTTTCAAAACTTAATCCCAGCTTAATTCCTATCAATAATCGAAGGTCCAGAATAATTTCTTTCCCAATCTTAGCCTCTCCACCTGCTCTGAATGCTGAAGCACCAGCTGTTCCCTTTATTGTATAGTCAGTAAAAGGCAGCGGAAAGATTCCTGAAACTTCACCTTCAGCCACTGCCGCTTTTGCCCCAAACCCGATAGAACTATTATCTATTCCAGCGTAAGCATTCGCTTTAAGAATTTCCCCTTTAGCTTCTACCCCGGTACTGCCTACGTAATCAATTTCCTTATCAAGCTGCGATTTCACTTTTGCAATATCAACGGCTCCATCAGCTTTTACAACAGGAAGAATACTTTTACCGCCTACACTGGCTTGAGCCTCTGCCATTCCAATATCTTGGTTAAAACTGCTATCAATTAGTGGGATCAGTGCCGTACATAGCCTGATATTTAAACCTAATAAATCATTGGAATATCTTGAACACATTTTTCATTCCCAAATATGTTATACTATTATTAAAGAGGGTGGCTAAATTGAAAAGCAATAAGTTTAATACTGGTGAAACAGTAACCATTCAGGATACTAATGAATCAGTAACCATTAATAAATGGGCATATGTAAAAAACATGAAGAGATATTCTTATACTGTTAAAGAACTTCCAACTACTTTTTTCTTTGAAGAAGAATTAAAAAAAGCTTAATGTCATGTCCCTAAAACCCTACTCAGTTCAGAGTGGGATTTTTTTTCGCCTTCATTTTTTAGCACAGTAAAAAACAGACTCCCATCGAGGAAGTCTGTTCATATCGGTTACGATTTAATTTTAAAATTAAGCTTTTTGAACGTTAGCAGCTTGAGCTCCACGAGCACCTTGCTCAACTTCGAAAGTTACTTTTTGACCTTCGTCTAAAGATTTGAAGCCTTCGCTTTGGATAGCTGAGAAATGTACGAATACGTCGTCTCCGTTTTCACGTTCGATAAATCCAAAACCTTTTTCTGCATTAAACCATTTAACTGTACCTTGTTCCATTTTTGTTGCCTCCTAGTGCATAACACACATTGTATTACTATTTTCAATCATTTGGAAAATAACGAGTATCCTCTTCCACAACCAAAAACAATTCTTTATTAGATTAACATGAAATGATGCAGATAGCAAATTATCCAGTGATATTTTAAAAACGGCTTCACATTCTTTTTGCCTTCCTATTTTCTTGATTTATCCAATTTAATGATTCAGATATTAAATTATGGGTATATCAGAGTAATAAGAAACAGTGCGATTTTCACTTAAGAATTATCAACAAGGAGGTCACAATGAAATATTACAAAGTTTCTAATAGCGGTTTTGACAGTAAAGTTATTGTAGCCTATAGCGGGTATGAGGCACTCGGATATTATTTAATGGAAATCGATGATCAACTTGGTTTTGTTGATGATATAGATGTGGAAGAAGTGGATGCTGATGAACGAGTCGAGATTTCCTATACCGGGTATCCCGTTTATAAAACACTTAAGGAGCTATATCAAGAGAAAGATTTTTGGGAAGTTCCTAATGTTGTCGTGGAAGTCGAATAATGAAAGCATCCCCCATCTTTAGGAGAATTCGAATTCACCTCCCAATCAACTCGGTCAAATAGTATTTGGTAATTGCCAGATATTCACGGGTATATGATTTCAACAGTGACACTTTTGGTGTCTTTGCCGGTATTCCTTTCATGTCCAAGCCTTCTTTTTTTGCTATTTCGACTGCCCGGTAGATATGAAAGTCATTACTAACGATCAATCCTGAAGAGGCTGTATCAGGAATGAGTTCTTTTGAGAAAACAATATTTTCGTGAGTTGTCGTAGATTTGTCTTCCATCATGATGCGTGCTTCTTCAATTCCCTGGGCGATTAGCTCCTGTTGCATTGCTTTTGCTTCCGATATTTCTTCTCCCGGTCCTTTGCCGCCTGATACAATGACCACTGTATGTTTATTCGCCGACAAATATTCTGCAGCTTTGTCAATCCGGTATTGTAAGGATAATGATGGAACCGAACCTTTGACCCTTGCTCCAAGAATTATGAGATAATCGGCATTTTCCGGAATTTGCTGGGTAATGCTATCTTGAATTTTCATGTGTAAAAACCCAAAATACCCCAGTACTGCAATGACGCTAATTACACAAAATTTCTTTAAAGTTTTTCCCCGATTCATTTTCCTTTCATTATATAACATGCCTTCCCACTAACTCCCTCATAACTAAGATCGAAGAGCGGGAAATCATGAAAGACTTCCCTCTCTTCCAAAAATATTGAATTCAACAGTTTATTCTGCAACCATATCATCATATATCAATTTTCCAATTTTACTGATTACTTGACGGCTTTCTTCTTCTGATTTCATATCTTCAGTAAGAACAGCAGCATAAACAGTTTGTGTTTCTGACCGAATGATTGCACAATCATGGGCAACTCCACGAATTCCGCCCGTTTTGCTCGCGACCTTGACCCCTCTGCCCATCAGTGATGGAAGTTTATCCCTTAATTGCTGATTGTCAAATACACGCAAGATTCTTTCCTGGCTTTCTTTCGTTAAAAAGTTGCCTGTATGTATGGCTTTTAAGCAGGTTATCGTATCTTCCGCCGATATGGTATTGTCGTGCCCTTCTTTTAATGCCTTAAAATCCTGCATTTTTCGTTCAAGGACAGTATTTTTTAAACCAAGTTCCTTGATGCATTGATTGATTTCCTCAAAGCCCAGCAGGTTCATCATCATATTCGTGGATGTATTGTCGGAAACGGTTATCATCAATGTCAATAAATCCTCTACGGTTAAAAATACCTTGTTCGATAAGACATGCAAGACTCCGGATCCCCCAGTCACTTCATTAGGCGGAATGGTCACTGGTTGATTCAAATAGATTTTCTTTTGTTCACTTTGACGATAACCTTCGATGATCATTGGTATTTTGATCAAACTCGCTGATTGAAAGGATTCATTCTCGTGATATCCAATCGTGTCCCCAAGACCATTTTCAATTTTATATGCGATTCTCCCATTAAATGTTTCAACTAATGCCAAGATATCATGTTCTATAGTTTGTAAGGTCATCTATCCCCTGTTCCTCCCTTATATATCTTTTAATCCCTATACTAAAACCCCTTATACCCTAACTTATTCTACCATGTTAAAAGCAGTACAATCTTCTTATAAATTCCAAATTGAATAAATTTTTGTATAAAAAATGAGCCTTCATATCGAAGGCCCCCTTAATAACTGTTATTCATCTGGCTTTAACGGCCCGGCCCTTCGCTAATGGGAATCGTTTCTTCTCGGTTGTATCCACCTGTGTGATTTCACCATCATGTACGGTTATTAAAACTGATCCATATTGCAGATCTTCCAAGCTTGAAATGATATGCCTGATTTTCAATTCTTCTTTCTTTTCCATGATATCTCCCCTTCACTACTGGTAATAAAGCTTCGTTTCATGCCTAATATTAAAAAAGCACATGCGCGCTTCCCACTTTCAATGTTTTCTTGAGGAACTTGGTTTACCTATCATATCCTCATCACTTTACTTTCCGAATAAGAATAACCAGTTAATAGGAATTCCATATTCCCCCCCTCACTATAAATAAAAGGCACCCGCCATCTAAGAGATTAGATGTAAGGGTGCCTTTAGTTGACTAATCGGCAATATTCAGGAGTTGCTTTTGTTATAGAAAAATACGATTCAAGTTACAAACCATATTATTCTTACCAATTAACTTGGTATTTACTAATATAATCCAATTTCCTCCTATTGTCAATTGCGTTTTTAAATTTTCTGATTAGTCTGCGTTTTATATTTTACTTATTTACCACTTTACCAAACTAAACTATTTGAGATATACTATTTTAGTATAAGTTATCGGTATAAACACACTTTGTATTTAAGAAAGGTTCGATATAAATGGTAAATAAAAAATGGGGTTTATTGATTTTGACCACATTCGTAATTGGAAATATGGTCGGCGGCGGAATTTTCATGCTCCCTGCTCAATTAGCACAGGTATCCAGTCCATTAGGGGCCACATTGGCATGGATTGTTACTGGACTGGGAGTTTTTCTAATAGCTTTGGTGTTTGGTAACCTGGCAGTCCGGAAACCGGATTTGAAGGCTGGACCGCAAAGTTATGCTCAATCATTATTTAAATCTCCTGCAAAAGGAAGGGTTTCAGGGTATAGCATGGCTTGGGGCTATTGGGCTGCGAATTGGGCTGCGACAGCTTCTGTCATCATTTCATTTGCTGGTTACCTATCAACGTTTTTCCCGGTGATGCATAGTGCGAAAGTGATTTATACAGCGGGTTCGTTTCAACTTGAACTAGGTAAAGCATTAACGTTTGCCGTATGTTCCATTGCACTATGGGGGATTCAGGCAATCTTGGTAAGAAGTTTTAACAGTGCTGGGAAAATGAATCTTTTTGCTACAGTTACCAAAGTGCTTGGATTCTTATTTTTCATCATTATCACGATATTCATCTTCGATACTTCCAATCTAGGAAACGGAGCTGAATTTTATGATAAGGCGGGTTCAGCCGTCTCTTTAGGTGATCAAGTGAATGCTGCTGCAATTTCAACATTATGGGCCTTTATCGGAATTGAAGCTGCCGTCATGCTTTCAAACCGTGCCAAGTCACAAAATGATGTAAAGAAAGCGACGATTCTTGGCTTACTTATCGCTGTTGCCATTTACATCGGCATTACTTTATTGACGATGGGAGCGATATCACAAGATGATTTGAAAATATCGCAAAAACCACTTGTTGACGCACTACAAGCAGTAGTTGGTTCAAGCGGCACGTATATAATGGCTGCTCTTGCCGTCATTTCCTTATTGGGATCGACAATCGGATGGATTGTCGTTGCATCTGAGGTTCCATACCAGGCAGCGAAATCGGATTTGTTTCCGGCCTATTTTGCGAAAGCAAACAAAAATGGCACACCCGTCCGTTCTATGACAATAACAAATATCATGACACAGATATTCTTATTCTCCACTATTTCTGGTACGATTTTGGAGGCTTATAAATTTTCTATGATCGTCGCTACACTCGCTTACTTGATCCCGTATCTTGCATCCGTTCTATATCAATTGAAATTGGTCATGACTGGGGAAACCTATGACATCATGAAAGGCTCAAGGGTACGTGATGGAATCATCACCATCCTGGCGTTAATCTACTCGCTCTGGGTCATCAGGACAGGTACAGCCGATATGAATACATTCATACTTGGCATAGCCTTATATGTATTCGGAATCGTCTTATACCCACTTTGGATGAGAAAAAAAGCATAAACTTAAACACCTTGGCATTAATAAGTGCCAAGGTGTTTTTTTATATATCCTTGATTGCCAATCTAGTTCTCAGCTGAACCGTTTCCCCTGATCTTAACTCCCTCAATCCAGTCAATTTTGGAGACAAATCCAAATTAGGAGCATTCGTTACCCATGTATATGGTTCAGGACAGACGAACCCCTCCTGGTTGAACAATACCCAAAACTTAAAATGTTGATCGCCATGATAGATGACCTGTATGCCAGCCTGTTGGTCAGTGAGAATGCACTCGTTTTCGAGAGATCTTTCCTCATCATAGCCAAATAGATCATCAAACTGCCGGCCCTCCAAGCTAAAGCCGTTTTGGAGTTCCAATGTATTGGCCGTTTCATGAATTGCACCAGTGGGCAATGACCTTTCATTCAACTCCCAATGTTTATTGACGGGAAGAGATATTCTGCAATCCTCCAATTTCCCCCCTGATCCAAATGGAAAATTGAATACAGTATGATAACCTGCTCCCCAAGGAAAGGGTTCAATGTCCTTGTTCGTGATTTCCAATTGTATATCCAATGTTTCAGCCCTTAAAGATAAAGACATATTCACAGTGATATTTTGTGGAAAGCTACCTTTTAAATCAAAATCTCTGCTTGAAAACTCAGTATTAATGACGATTTCTTCCCCATTCACTTCCTTTTTGCAGACTTGCCAAGGCTTGTCATGTAAAAAACCATGAATATGATTGAATTTTTCCGTTTCATTGACCGGAAACCTATACACAGTCCCCTTATATGTAAATTGGCCATCTTCAATTCGATTAGGAGGAAACAGGATTGGCATTCCGTATAAAATGGGAGCTTTTTTATACTCTTCCACACTAACCGGAGTTCGCAGCACCTCAATATCCATATGCTTGTACTTCAACGAAAGCAGATTGCTTCCTAAAGATGGCGCAAGTATCGCTTCCACTTTTTCATTGCCGAACTTTATGGCCTTTTCATTTAAAAAAGTGATATCTTCTATGTAACCTGTCACTTATTCTCCTCCTTTGACTTGAACATATATCCATCCTACTTCCACCGACCATTTTTTGCAACAAATGGAAAATATACTTCATTATAATATATTTGTGTTGGTAATCTAGCATTTTGCTTAGTTTGCTTTACTATTTTTCTCTTTTATCCTTTTCCATAGCACCTAATCGACTTGTACCTTATTAAATAAAAAAAAGGATGCCGTTACGGCATCCTTTTTTACTTATCTATTACTTTCATTTACTAAAGCCACTATGCCTTCTTCATCATCCAGAACAAGTTCAATTCCCGAGTATGGATCTTTATTCATGTATTCATCAAGCCATAAGCGAAGCGCTTCTATCAAGTTGATGGTAATTAACACTTGTTTCCGGCCATCGACGAACGCTTCCGCCGAAAAGCCATAATCATCATCATACATTAACTCCACTTCTACCTCATTAGGTTGTACCTGCTTTTTACGGGCAATGTAAACACAAACCGCATTGATGATATCCTGTTCGGAAATCCTTAGCCTCTCCATGGATTTGTATCCTCTTTCTTCTTCTTATCTTTGAAATATGTGAATATTTTACGGATTACAACGATCAATACCACAACCGCCAACACGTTGATTAATAGACCAAGTATAGAACCAAGCATTCCCATATTGGCGAATAGGCTACCAAAAAGTAAACCTGCCAGTCCACCTAGCATAAGTCCTTTCATTAAGCCGCCTTTTGTGAATGTGTTTCCAGTCTTAGCTTTATTGGCAGTAGTAGCATCGGATTTCTTCGTTTCTTTATTTTGGAAATTCGAATTATTATTGGTGTTGCTGTTAAAGCTTCTTTTTCCGGACTTGTATCCCCTTGCATCGACTGACTCCGTATGATCCTGGAATACATAAGTGCCGACTGGCGAGAATGCTAGTGTAATTGTAAGTAATGCAGCCATAAATTTTTTCATCATGTTTTTTTGCCTCCGTTTAATAGTATGGAATGTTGTTTCATTATATCTTTACCCAGATTACTGAAAGTCCACATCACCTATCCTTGTTTAATCTTATAGTATATACGTTTAATTTCAAAATAAGTTTCATTTTTTTCGATTTTTTTCAAAAAAAAAAGGCAGGGGCATTTACTCCCCTGCCTACTTAAAGAACGATTAGTTTACACGAACTACACGTCCGTTGAATACACCTGCCCAATATCCGCTTTCCATATTGGCGATTGCAACACCTGTTGAACTTTGGGAACCGATAAATTTGCCGCCGCCGACATAAATTCCGACATGCCCATCAGTTTTATAGGTATTGAAGAACACTAAATCTCCAGGTTGTATTTGACTCTTGGATACTTGACGTCCTGCATTTTTCAATGCATCCGTACTGGCTGGAAGGTTCACACCAGCTTGTTTATAAGCCCATGCAACGAACCCTGAACAATCGAATAGACCGTTAGCGATATCGGATGCCGTTCTTCCGCCACCAAATTTATATGTGGAGTTACCGATATATTTATAACCTGCTGTAATGGCAGAGCCTGTATTTGCACTGCTTGGCTTGCTTGATGTTTCAGTTTTACTTGCTGCAGGTTTAGCAGCAGCACTGCTTTTAGATGAATTTGAAGATGATTCACCTTTAGAAGAACCTTTTGCCGACGATTCGCCTTTAGACGAACTTGATGATTCTTCGCTAGAAGAGCTTGATGGTTCTTGGCTAGAAGAATTTGAAGAATTCACTTCTTCAGCAGCACGGTCAAGATCTGCTTTTTCTGATGCCTTACGTTCTTCTTCTTTTTTGATATTTTCACGAATGGATGCTATTTGTGCTTCCAAACCAGCATCTTTATTTTCTAAAGATTGTTTTAGGGCCTCTGTTTCCGATTCTTTCTTTTCGATCTTAGCCTTCATATTGACAGTTTCAGCTTTTTGATCTTTAATTTGAGATTGCATGCCTTTAAGCTCTACTTCCATATCCTTAAGGCTTTGCAATTTTTTCTCAACGGTCGCTTGTTTTTTTTCTAAGTCAGCTTTATCCGCTTCCTGCTCGCTAAGGATTTGTTGGTCAGCTTCCACGATAGTGGCTACCGCGCCAACACGGTTAACGAATTCACCAAAACTTTTAGAACCTAAAACAACTTCTAGGTACTCAACGTCCCCGCCGCTTTCTTGGAATGAAAGCGCGCGCTCTTTCAAGACTTCCTCGCGTTTTGCGATTCTTTCTTCCAAGGCTTTAATTTCTTTCTTTAAAGAATCTATGTCTTTTTCGGTGTCTTTAATTTCTTGTTTAGTATCTTTGATTTTTTGGTCATTTTCTTTCATTGCCGATTCGATCTGGGCAATTTGGGCATTCATTTTCGTTTGTTCTTTTTTCAATTCCTGAATAACTTGTTCTGCCTCTGAAATATCTGATTGTACTCCTGTACGTTGCGATTGAATATTCGTGATAGATTCTTCAGCTTTTACAGACGGTATGGCAAAAGCGCTTCCTAATCCAAGCATAATTGTCGTGTTCAATACGATAAGTTTTTTCTTCAAACTCATTTCCCCTGCTTTCCTCCCCTTGCATTTCCATCGACCCACTTCTTTTTCTCTATGAAAAATACTTAGTCAAAATAAATTGCTGGGAACTCTTCTCTATTTTTTTTACTCTTTATGTAATCTTCTAAGGTTGAGATAATATTAAATACATTTCTTAAACTCTACTATGTTTTCATCTAAGTCGTAGTATATCATCAGATTTTGTCAAATACGTAATAACAATATTACATTTATATTTCAATTTTAACATTAACCATAAAAATTCGACTTTTTCACGTGATAAAACATCCAATATCTTACATAACCACCTTCGTATTTTGATGCAAGACTTTCTATCTAGTGTTTAGCACCAAGGGACCATAGACTATTGGCAGGCAAAAACCAACCACTTGCAAATGCATGGAAGCCCTCTTGTAACAGATTGCAGCCCTTTTACCTTGCATACAGGAAGGTACGCTTGCGTCCCCATTAAAAAAACCGCTCATTAGCGGTTTTTCCGTCAATATTCGACTCACCCTTAAATTCCAGCCATAAAGTCGACAAAAACTTTCAATTCTTTTGGTCGGACGAATACCCTTTCCCCTTTGCTTATTTTCAGATTCAAATATTGTTCTTTCATCAGTTCGATTTCCAGCGGTTCATTTGTATCCTGACGAAAGACTTCTATCCGGACAATAGGGCCAATTGTATGGATGTGGTCAATTATGGATGCGATCGAATCCTTTTCTGATGGTTCTCTTTCTATGATAAAGTTATGATTCCTTACATAACCAGTACCCGCTCCATCTTCACTGCCCTGGGCATTCATTTCTACATTACCAGTAACCAATTTCCCTTGATGGACATTTCCCTTGAAAAGATTGACACTGCCGAGAAAATCATAAACGAATGGATTTTCAGGGTGATCATATACTTCTTCAGGTGTTCCAATCTGTTCAATTTTCCCTTCATTCATGATTACGACCCGATCAGCGACATCCATCGCCTCTTCTTGATCATGCGTCACGAACACACTCGTAACATTGAATTCATCGTGAAGTCTTCTTAGCCAACGCCGAAGTTCTTTGCGAACCTTGGCATCCAATGCCCCGAATGGTTCATCAAGCAAAAGGATATTCGGTTCAACGGCAAGTGCCCTTGCCAATGCGACACGCTGGCGCTGGCCGCCTGATAATTGCGATGGATAACGATCTTTATATCCTTCCAGCTTGACGAGTTGAAGCAATTCGGTAACCTTTTGTGCAATAACTTCTTTACTGGGCCTTATTTTTCTAGGTCGGACCTTTAATCCATAGGCAATATTATCAAAAATGGTCATATTACGAAAAAGGGCATAATGCTGAAAGACGAAACCCACATTTCGATCTTTTACATTTTTATGCGTGTAATTCTCTTCATTAAAAAGGATCTTTCCGTTCTCTGCCTGTTCAAGACCCGCGATGATACGCAGTAATGACGTTTTTCCCGATCCTGAAGGGCCAAGAAGGGCGACAAGTTCACCGCTCTTTATTTCCAAATCGATGTTTTGGAGTGCTTGATAGGCCCCATAATATTTTGTAACATTTTCGATGATGATACTCATTTCATTCCTCCTAACTCGCTTTGGTTGATTTAAAGTCAGTTTTCCATTCTATGAAGCTTTTAATGATCAAGGTTATGATTGCAAAAATGGACATCAGGGATGCAACGGCAAAAGCGGCCGAAAATTGATATTCATTGTATAAAATTTCAATATGAAGCGGCATCGTATTGGTCATGCCCCGTATATGGCCCGATACGACCGATACAGCTCCAAACTCCCCGATTATCCTTGCATTGCAAAGGATGACTCCATATAGAAGTCCCCATTTTATATTAGGAAGCGTCACATACCAAAATGTCTTGAACCCTCCCGCACCCAGCGTGAGTGAGGCCTCTTCTTCAGACGTTCCCTGACTTTGCATGAGCGGGATCAATTCGCGCGCAATGAATGGGAAGGTAATGAAAATGGAGGCGATGACAATCCCTGGTATAGAAAAGATCACTTTAATGTCAAGAAATTGCAGCAGTGGACCAAGTGTTCCATGTAAGCCAAACAGAAGGACAAAAATCAGCCCAGCAATGACGGGTGAAACGGAAAAAGGCAAATCTATCAATGTTATTAAGAAGTTTTTTCCCTTAAAATCATATTTTGTTATGGTCCACGCGGCAACCACTCCAAATATGGCATTGAGTGGCAAGGTGATGAGGACAACGATCAATGTTAACTTAATCGCAGCCACGGCATCAGGATGGGCAATGGCAGCAAAATAAGCTTCGGCACCTTTTTCTAAGGCCTTTACAAAGATTGCGATTAATGGGACAACTAAAAACAAAGTGAGAAATAGCAATACAATGGAAATAAGGACCCACTGTATGGATTTAGGCTCTTTCGTTGCGTTTCCCGTAATAATGACCGGGTGATTCGCTTTTGCAACCACTGAATTATCATGTTCCATCATATCCCTCCTATTTCCCTGAAAATCTTTTGCCGGTCCACCATTGTAAGATATTGATGGTAAACAAAATTATAAATGTAATGATGAGCATGACGGCTGCAACAGCTGTTGCACCTTCATAATCATACTGTTCAAGCTTTGTCATGATGATCAGCGGTGAAATCTCCGTTTTAAACGGCATATTTCCGGCAATGAAGACAACGGATCCATACTCTCCAAGTGCCCTCGCAAAAGAAAGTGCAAAACCCGTCAATATCGCTGGAATCAATTCCGGAAAGATAATTTTAATGAATGTCTGCATTCGATTAGCCCCTAAAGAGGCAGATGCTTCTTCCATCCCTTTTTCAATATTTTCAAGCACCGGTTGAACCATCCGCACTACGAATGGCAGACCGATAAATATAAGGGAGATGATGATCCCTGCGGGAGTGAAAGCGACTTTAAAGCTGAAAAATTGTCCGATCCATCCGTTCGGTGAGTACAAGGTGGTCAACGTAATTCCTGCCACGGCAGTCGGGAGGGCAAAAGGCAAATCAACCAGTCCATCGATGATCCGTTTGCCGGGAAACTCATAACGAGTAAGCACCCAGGCAATTAACACACCAAAAACCGCGTTCACAAAGGCCGCAGTTAACGCTGTCATGAAACTCAATTTATAAGAAGCGAGAACCCTTGGTTCAGTTACGGTCGCCCAAAAATCCTGGAACCCCATTGAAAATGTGTTTAGAAAAACCATCGATAACGGGATCAATACGATGATGGAGAGATACAGCAGCGTAAAACCCATCGTCAACCCGAAACCGGGTATGGTCCTCTTTTTCGTCTGTTTGCCTTCAGTCACTATATTCATCGCTTCTCCTCAGCCCTTTTATCTGATTTATGAAGGAGAAGATGTTAAAGCCATCTTCTCCTTCATGCTTATTGCGGTTGATAAATCTCGTCAAATGTGCCACCATCATTAAAATGTGTTTCCTGTGCTTTTTTCCAACCTCCAAACGTATCATCAACAGTCACCATATCGATATTGGCAAATTGGCCTTCATATTCAGCGAGAACCTTCTCATCCCTTGGGCGATAGAAGTTTTTCGCGGCAATTTCCTGACCGGCATCCGTATAGAGGTATTCCAGGTAGGCTTCAGCCACTTCCTTTGTTCCTTTTTTCTCGACCACCTCATCGACAACAGCTACCGGTGGCTCTGCCAATATACTGATTGAAGGATTGACGATTTCATATTTGTCATTACCGAATTCTTCCAGTGTTAAATAGGCTTCATTCTCCCAAGCGATTAGTACGTCACCAATTCCCCTTTCCACAAAAGTGGTCGTTGCACCGCGGGCCCCTGAATCCAGGACTTCAACATTCTGATAAAGTTTTTTCATGAAATCCTTCACTTTTGTTTCGTCATTATCGAAATTCTTCTCCGCATAAGCCCAGGCAGCCAGGTAATTCCACCTTGCCCCTCCGCTTGTCTTTGGATTTGGCGTAATGACTGACATATCCTTTTTAATCAAATCATCCCAATCTTTAATGCCTTTAGGGTTTTCTTTTTTCACCAAAAACACAATGGTTGATGTGTATGGTGTCGAGTTCTCCGGTAAACGTTTTTGCCAATCCTTCGCTAATAGGTTACTAGCTTCATAAATGGCATCAATATCATAAGCCAATGCCAATGTAACGACATCCGCCTCCAATCCATCAATAACTGCCCTGCCCTGTTTACCAGATCCGCCATGTGATTGTTGAATCGTTACATCCTGACCGGATTCTTCTTTCCAGTGCTTCACGAACGCTTCATTGAATTCCTGGTACAATTCCCTTGTCGGATCATATGACACATTCAAAAGCTCGACTGACTTTGATGTCCCGTCCCCTTTCGTTTTTTCCGAGTTGCATCCCGCAATTACACCGAATGCTAAAATCAAACTTATCAACATTAGCTTTTTCATGAGCTTCCCCCTTTTTTTACAACAAAAAAAGGCATGCTATTTCCCATCTAATATTCAGGAGATAGTATGCCTTCAGTTCTCTGATCAGCAAGTATTGTTTTGTATATCATTACCATAAAACAAAGTTAACCTAGTTGTCAACTAGGTATTGCATGTCCTTTTATTTAAATTCATTCACGTTTTGCAAATCAAAGTATTTACCAAACGAAAAGGGCTCGATCCAACGGTGAGATCGAGCCCTTTTTAACCTGGCTAACGCTTATTAATTTGATGCTTTTTGATACAGCTTATTATCCACGATATACTGATAACACTGATCAGGCAGTAAATATCTTGGTTCCCCGCCCATCGCGAATTCATCCCTTATATATGTAGAACTGATTTCCATGGAAAGACCTTTATCGATAAGGTGAAATGTATTGCCATCATCATAATTCCTTAGCAATGGACTTTTGGATATGATTTTCAGCATATCGATCCCATCCCGTGCCATGACGATGAATTTATGATTCGCAATCAATTTTTCCCTGAATTTCCATCTTAAGTGTACCGGTAACTCCTGATTATCAATATCTTCAAGTAAATCTGCACCCATTATGAAATAAACTTCGTCGTTTGGGAATCGTGATTTAAAATATTCCATCGTATACCAAGTATATTGTTTACTCGTTCCGGCTCGTTCATTAATTTCATAATCACTGACTTCGAATAGCGGGTTCCCCCCTATTGCCAGCTTGAGCATTTCCCAACGGTGATCATTGCTCGTTTTCATCTGTTTATCGATACGGCCATTTGAGCAAGGTAAAAAAATCACCTTATCCAGCTTAGCACGATGCGCAATGGTGGATGCTGTCCATAAATGCACATTCGTGACTGGATCGAAGGAAGATCCATAAACTCCAATTTTGCCCATCCTAATATCCCCCTCATCAGCCTTTCTTTTTCACCACGGCCCTGACCGGGCTCCCGTCCCCGGCTTCTAATGCAAGCGGCAATGCAGCCAAATCGTACAGCCCAGGCTCCAGTCCATCAAGGACCAGCCCTTCGAGGATAGTAATCCCACAGCCTGACAGTGCATTGTGGGCAGGCAATTCTTTGCTGTCGAGACAGTCGACGGAAGGTAAATCAAGCCCAAGGAGCCTAACCCCTTATTTGCAAGGAAGGGGGCTAAATCTGGTTCAATCGGTGGAATCCATTCCGGAAAAAGGCTGAGGTCCTTCCATTGACCTGTTGCCAGCAGCAACCGCCGGACCCCTGTCAATTCGATGCCTTCAAAGGCTTTAATGCCAATGCTTTCAGCTGCATCCACCTTTACTACGGTAGCAGTGCCAATATATAAATCAAGATCAAGTTCGGTGATTTTTTTTCCATTGTCATCAAAATGATAGGGAGCATCAATATGAGTCCCTAAATGGGTACTCATCCGGATTTCCCCCACATTGACAGCTGACCCTTCAGCCATTGATGAATTCAGCTGATAAGAATATTGCGTATCTCCTGGCCAATAAGGCGTATTTTCATTCAGGCGCTGAGAAATATCTAACCATTGATTCATGTATTTCCCCCTCCAGTCAAAGCTTAAAGTTTGGTCCTTAATGTCCAAAGCTCAGGAAAAAATGGCTGTTTGACCACTTTCTTCAGATAACTTACACCGGACGATCCGCCAGTTCCCTTTTTATTACCGATGATCCGTTCTACGGTGCTCATATGATTGAATCTCCAGAATTGTTGTTGACTTCCAATATCAACGAGTTTTTCGGCCAACTCATACAAATCCCAGTAATTATTCACATCACGGTAAACGGTCAGCCATGCATTTTCAACACTTGCATTTTCCTGATAAATTTCTGACCAATCCCTGTTCAAGACCGATTGATCAATGGGAAGCCCTCTTGCAGCCAATGCCCCTATAGCCGCATCATAAATACTAGGTTTATTCAAGGCTGACATCATCGATCCATAAAGATCGGGCTGATGACGGAAAACGGCCAATATGTGCGAATTCTTTTGACCCAACGCAAATTCTATCAACCTATTCTGAAATGATTGAAACCCTGAAGAGTTTCCTAGTTTCTCCCGGAATTCCATATAATCGGATGGCGTCAAGGTCGAAAGCACATTCCAGGATTGAACTAGTTGCTGTTGGATCCTGGCCACTCTGGATAGCATCTTAAAGGAAGGCTCCAAACGTCCTGCCTCAATATGGTCGGTAGCCGCAGTCAATTCATGGAGGATCAATTTCATCCATAATTCACTTGTTTGGTGAATGATGATGAACAGCATTTCATCGTGATGGCCGGAAAGCCGATGCTGACTTGATAATATTTGATTTATATGCAGGTAGTCCCCATAGGACATATCCTTTTCAAAATCAGTTACCATACTTTCTTCCAAACGATGTTCATCTCTTGGACCCTTATCCATACTATCCCTCTTTCCCTTTACTTTCTTTTGATTTTCGACATCAATAAATAAACGATGCAAAGAAAGATCAGCCAAGGAACCCCGAACTGGAGCACGATTTTAAATGGGCCAGTGAACCAGGTAGATACCGTCAAAGCAAACAAAAGAAATGCACCAAGAATCGTCAGGTATGGAAATCCATACATTTTAACCGGTAATTTGCGGCCCCCTGATTTCTCCCACCTCTTCCTGAAATATAAATGGGAAATGAACACCATGAACCAGGTTAAAATGGCTCCGAACATCGATATCCCCATCATGAATGCATATGAAGTCTCCGGAAGCAGGACCTTTACCCCTGCAGCAAGAAATATTCCTAAAGTGGATATGAGAAGTGCCCTTACCGGGACACCTTTCCTGCTCACTTTTTGAAATAGGGCTGGAGCCTGCTGTTGTTCGGATAATGAAAATATCATTCTGGTGGAGGCATATAATTGACTATTCATTGCAGATAAAGCAGCGGTTAAAATAATGAAATTCATTATCCCCGATGCCCCCGGAACATTCAGGATTTCCATTACCTTAACAAATGGGCTTTTATCAATACCGGCAGATTGCCAGGGAACAATCATTAACATGATCCCGATTGTCAGTACATAAAAAGTGGCAAGCCTGAAGACAGTTGCCTTCAAAGCTTTAGGGACGGCTATATCCGGGTCCTTTGCTTCTCCCGCCGTCACCGCAATCAACTCAGTTCCTAAAAAGCTGAAGAGCGAAATGAATATGGCGACCCAGAGCCCCCAAAACCCGAAAGGCATAAAACCTCCATCATTGGCATAGTTCTCTACACCGATCCCGCTTGAAGGTTCGGCGCCAATCACCACATAGGCGCCCAGTAGAATGAATATGACAATGGCGCTTATTTTGATCATTGAAAATACATACTCAAAATTCCCGAATGTATTGACACTTGTCGCATTTACATAAATTAGCAGTGCAGCAAAAAGGAAAATCCAAACGCTTCCAGGTACAGCCGGGAACCAATATTTCATATAAACAGCGATGGCACTCACTTCGACACCAATGGCAAGGACATTCGCTATCCAATATGAATATCTCACAACAAAACCCGCAAATGGACTTATATATTTTTCAGCAATGGTTCCAAAGGATCCCGATGTTGGATAGGCTACAGTCATTTCCGCCAAACAGCCCATCAGCAGAAGGACAATGAATGCACCTATTGCATAGCTGATAAGTACACTTGGACCTGCCGTTGAAATCGCAAGGCCGCTCCCCAAAAATAGCCCGGTGCCAATTGCACATCCCATTGCTATCATAGTGATTTGATTCGATGATAATTCACGATGCAGCTTATTTTTCTCCATATGTTGCTCCCATTCTAGGCAATGATTCCCCTTTTATTTTCATAGTTTTCATATAATCTGCCGTCCATGATCTTCTTAAGCACCTGTACCGTTTCATAGACTTCCTGAAAAGAGGTGTAAAGGGCAACAGGTGCTAAACGAATCATATTCGGTTCACGATAATCGGGTATGACGGCCTCTTGTTTCAATGCTTTACATATTCTCGCAGATTCTGGATGTTCAAGGATGATATGACCGCCCCTTTTCGCTTCATGCCTTGGGCTCCCGATTTCGAATCCATATCCCGTTAATTCCGATTTTAATAAATCCATAAGATATTGAGTCAGCCTCAAGGATTTCTTCCGGACTTGTTCTATCCCCGCTTCCGCAAACATTTCAAGCGAGCCTAAAAGGGGAGCCATGCTTAATATATGGGGAGTTCCAATCTGGAAGGCACCTGCCGAATTTGCCTGGGTAAAGGTATGTTCCATATCGAACTGCTTATCTTTCCTTGAGCCAAACCACCCAGCCAACCCGGGCTTCCTTGCAAAATGCTTACGGTTCACATATAACCCCGCTACACAACCTGGCCCGCCATTCAAATGCTTATAGTTACACCAAAACGCGAAATCCACTTCCCAGTTGTCAAACAAATGCGGAACGGCACCAACGGAATGACAGGCATCGAATCCTATCACGATTCCACGTGCATGCGCTTCCTTTGTTAACCTCTCCATATCAAGGATCTGACCGCTTCGATATAAAACCGTCGGAAGTACAATCAACGCTATTTCCTCGTTCATCTTAGCAATGATGTCATCTTCTTCAAGGAATTTACCATCTCGGCTTTTCACCTGAACCAAGTGTGCCGAAGGATCAAGCCCATGCAAAAGGAGCTGGCTTTGAAGTGCATAGATATCACTCGGGAAGGTTAGTTCATCCGCCAAAATCTTATTCCTGCCAGCTCTCGGTTCAAAAAAAGTGGCCGCAAGCTGATGCAGATTAGCTGTAGTTGACCCTCCCATTATCACTTCATCCCCTGAAGCACCTACCAGCGGGGCACTCAATTCACCCAATCTCTCAGAAAAGTAAAACCAGGGCTCTGTACCCTCCGTCCAGCCGTCTATTCCATACTTTTTCCAATCTTCCAATGACTTCATTAAACTTTTCTCAGCCCGCTTCGATAAAAGTCCCAATGAGTTCCCATCCATATAAATCATCCCGGGGTTCAAGTAGAACTCCTCTCTGTAAGCAACTAATGGATCTTCCTGATCCAAAGTTTTCGCATACTCTTTCGTTGACATGAAATTATTGATATCGTTGTTCTCCCCGTTTTCTTCCAATCCACTATTTTTCACTTGTAAATCCCTACCCCTTTCCATGCCAACCTTATCATTCTGTCAGGATCTTTTTCAATATAATCCTTTTTATCAAAAATCATTGTGTAGTGATTTCTTTCATCATATTTCGGCCAGATTTCGCCTTCCGGGGGATTGGGGTTTCCATGTTTCGCAAAGTTGACCCAATGGCCCTGCATTCTATGGGAAACCTTTAGGGCAGCTGGCCTTGAACCATATGAAGTAATCCGTTTCCCAAATGCCGAGTCGAAAGTCTGAAAGGCAAAAGGAATTTCCATGCCATGCGTCGCCCCTAATTTACTTATGCGCATTGCCGCCGTTTTATAATCAAAACGGTACATCCATGTTTTTTCAAAGCGGCTGTATGCCTCCGCATACCAAACCGAGGGAATATGGAAGGTCGCATCACGGCCAATGCCAAGCACAGCTTTTTTTTCTGGGTAGTTTATATAAGCATTCGTAATTCGCTCTTTCGCCTCTGGATCAGTGTTTTCGAACATTTTATGAATCATCGCCGCATTAGTTGGGATTAATGGGGGATCCATCTGATCGAATAACGTCGCTTCGTCCCTATTGGTTCCGATAAGCAAGGGTATTCCCTTTGCTTTTCCGGATCGAATCGAATCTAATGGATAATCGGGCAGGAAGTCACCATCTACGACAGGTCCAAATGATAGTGAGCCCGGCATGGCCTGTGAATTTTCCTGTAAGAGTTGGTAGGAGGCCGCGACAATCTCTTGAACCGGAAATGTTTTTTAGCGGTGGACTTCCTCCTTTCCAATGCCCAATATATCCAGGAACCTTTCACTGAATTGGCGCGCAAATCCTTTTCCGTAAACAGATGTCGGAGCGGGACTTTCCGCAATGGCCTGTTTAAAAAGACCTCTCGCTGAAGGAACGGTAAGTAAAGTCGTCACCGCATTGCCACCAGCTGATTCACCAAATATCGTAACATTATCAGGGGCGCCGCCAAACGCTTCTATATTCTCTTTAACCCATTTCAGAGCCGTAACTTGATCACGTAAACCTAAATTGGTTTCAAATATTTCCCCATCACCTGCCAACTCGGAAAAATCCAGATATCCCAGCGCCCCCAGCCTATAGTTGATGCTTACTACGACTACATCTCCATTCTTAGCCAGTAAATGTCCATTGTACATATCAAGGGATCCAGCTCCCGTTATATATGCCCCTCCAGGAATCCACACCATGACCGGGCGTTTTTTATCATCGGCTCTAGGCGACCAAATATTCAGGAACAAGCAATCCTCATCCATTTTTTCATTTCCGGCCATTCCTGTCCTTACCGCCCGATCCATCGGCTGCGGGGGAATCGGACCAAAATCCACTGCATCCATGACACCGCTCCACTTATCAACTGGCTCCGGTGAGCGGAAACGCAGACCCCCAATCGGCGCTTTCGCATACCTGACTCCACGCCAAACGCATATATCGTTTTCCATAGCACCTTGAAGATGTCCTTTTACCGTCGTAACTATTGATCCAATCATTCCCTTTCACCTCTTCATATAGTAGTAGATACTTAAGTTCTTCTTTTTCATTCCTTTATATCCTTCATCTTTATTGAAAAAAGATCTACAGAGTCAGTTCATCCAAAATAAAGTACCCTATCGTATATAAAGTTTTCAGGTTATCCTCATGAGTTTGAAGTTTTCATTAAATGACCAGTTAACAAAAAAAGACCCAATCAGGTCTTTTTTTGTTGAACTTGGCAAAAAGCTTAGGCGAGCATGGCAATGATGCTCAATAAAGAGCTGCTCCGAACGGAAAGCTGTTGTGCAGCATATGTTAATTGCTGTTCATCGAGCTGTTCCAGTAACGGCTTTAATTCAAGCAATTCATTCTCCAGCCCTTTAAGATTTGTGGATATCTTGTCCACCATCAAGAGCACTTGCTCAGAATCAACAGTGGTTTCAGAAAAGACTTGTAACCGCTCCTTGATTTCAGTCAACGGCATATTCTGTGCTTTATACCGATTAATCATCTGAAGACGAATTAAAGCATCTTCTGTGTAATATCGATATCTTGACCCAGTTTTTTCATAGTTGAGCATTCCTAATTGTGTGTAATAGTCAATGGTTCTTCTCGAAACATTCGCAACTTCAGCAAGCTGGCCAATCCGATATACATTCACCCAGATAGTCACCTTCTTTTAAAATCTACTGTTAACGATACTATAACATAACTATCCTAAAAGGTGACTTCGAGGATGAATATTAGACTACTTTATCCGAATTGCCCCTCAACTGCTTCTTGGCAAAATACAGGGCATCTTCCTTCGATTTAAAAAAGTGCTGTTTTTCTATCTTATGATACAAACCAGTGCTGAGTAACAATTCCTTTGGTTGCTGCTGAATTCCGGAAATGATTAATTTCCCCTTATATTTTCCGATGCGATTAACAATCGCCAATAGTGCAGCCTCGGCTGAAGTGTCCATATATGTCACCCGGCGCATGCTTAATACCAACACTTTCGTCTTATTATCCAGGTTCTCCAATATCGATGACTCCAGGACATCTATCGAACCAAAGAAGAGGGGACCTTCCAAGTTATACACATTGATCTTTGAATCCGAATTATCAACTGGAACAATCTCAGTAATCTTATGACTTCTTTCCCTAACCTTTAACGTATGGCTCATTTTTGCAATGAAGGTGATGAATGCAATCAATAAGCCGATTCCCACTCCCATGATTAAATCAGTGAAGACCGTGACGAGGAAGGTGACTAGCAAAACCGCAGAATCCGCCGTCTTCGTTTTCAATACGTGAGCGAATTCCTTTCTTTCACTCATATTCCAGGCGACAAACATCAATATGGGCGCCATGCTAGCCAAAGGTATATGTGCTGCATATGGAGAAAGTACCAGCAAAACCAGCAGAACGACAATTCCGTGAATGACTCCGGACATCGGGGAGACTGCCCCGCTTTTTATATTGGTTGCTGTCCTGGCAATGGCACCTGTTGCAGGTATCCCGCCGAAGAATGGGGTCGCGATGTTCGCGATTCCTTGCCCAACCAATTCCTTATTACTATCATGCTTGGTTCCCCCCATGTTATCGGCCACGGTAGCGGATAACAATGACTCGACACCGCCTAACAAGGCAATCGTAAAAGCAACGGGAAGGAGTGTGATGATGACTTCCACTGAAAGCTCCGGCACTTGGAATTCCGGAAAACCTTTCGGAATCGCTCCATACGTGGAACCAATCGTAGCCACCTTATCGGGAAATAAAAAGTAAGCTGCCATTGTGGATATTAGCAGACCCAGAAGCGGTCCTGGCACTCTAGGCAGAAGTCTAGGTGCGAGCAGTATGACGGCAAAACATATAATCGCAACAACCACACTATATATATTGATCGTGTCTGCTTTAATCACCAGTTCCTTCATGTTATCCAAGAACGCTTCATGTTTTTCCACTTTCATACCAAAGAAGTTGGCGATTTGCCCTGAAAAGATTATTATCGCAATTCCTGTTGTAAATCCAATGATGACTGGACGGGGAATGAACTTCATCAAATTGCCTAACTTAAGAAGACCCATCAAGACTAACATTATTCCGGCTAAAAACCCGGCAATAAGCAGACTTTCATACCCATATTGCATGACGATTCCAAATAATAAAGGAACAAACGCCCCGGTTGGCCCTCCAATTTGATATTTGGAGCCACCCAAAATCGATATGAGGATTCCAGCGATGATGGTCGTATATAACCCGTATATCGGTTCCACGCCTGAAGCAATTGCAAAAGCCAATCCTAAAGGAATGGCTACAACACCTACGACCAATCCTGCCGTTACGTCCTTTTGAAAACCCTTCATATTATATCCTTGAAATCTAGAATCTTTTATCATCTTTTAAATCTCACATCCTTAGTCGTTTTTTAAGTCGGGATCTACCATCATCAGGAAAAATGACATTCTTTCATTTTTGAGGGAGTTGCTTGATCGAAATTAATCTAACTATTGTTGGGGATATTTTTCCAACGGGACAAACGATACGGAGGACTTTTCAAAGCTAAGAAATAATCGTCATATGTAATCTCCTTTTGTTAGGTTATCTGACATGGTCTCGACCACGCTTCAACATTATACAGTAAAACGTAAAACTGTACATTGTTAGTAACGTTAACATTTGTTTACAACTTTTTGCATCTTTTTACATTTACATTACAATTTGGGACCATACTTCCAGTCTGGTTAATTTGATGCCGGAGATTCAGACTACGAATCAGGAGGTTTGGACTTTGGACTAATTCCCCATACCGGAAACCTTGATTAATGACCAATAGAAAAAGCATGTTTTGAGAAAGATTGCTCAAAACATGCTCTAAAAAAACTCAAGGCTCCATATACACAAAACCTCTTACAGCTCTTCTCCTCTCGTCTCGATAATATGCTTATACCAATGAAACGACAGCTTCTTTTTCCGGTTTAACTGATCTTGATGATCCACGTAAATAAATCCGTATTGCTTCTTATACCCGTTTAACCAACTTAATAGATCAATGACAGACCAAGCGTAATACCCTTTTAAATGGATGCCTTCTTTGATTGCGCGCTTAATCACTTTTAAGTGTTCCTCAATATATTTAATACGGGGAACATCCACTATTTCACCATCTATAATCGGATCCTCATCACCAAGTCCGTTTTCTGTCACATACATTTTAATATCACCATAACGCTCTTTTAACATATGCAGCCCATCCAAAAATCCTTGAGGCGAGATTTCCCAGCCCCATTTTGTATATGTTTTATCTTCCATTTTCACGGTCCGATAAAAGCCATCAAAAGACGGGTTTCCTGGAGCTAGTGTTGATGTTTCTCTTGAATGCCCCATGTTTGAAATAGCTTCCCGGTTTTTTTCCACGCGAATGGGCTGGTAATAATTGAGTCCAATAAAATCATTTTTCTCCGCATTTCTTTTTAGCGTTGCCAGTTCTTCTTCGGTCCAACTTGGTGTCCAGCCTTTCTCCTTTAATTGCTCAACCACATAAGCTGGATATTCACCTTTTAAAATTGGGTCATAATACCAAAAAGTTTCATATTCATTGGCATGCCGAGCAGCTAATACATTCTCATGTTTTTCATCAATACTATAAGCAGGCAGGAATACATGGGTAATCCCAATTTCACCGTAATGATTCAGTGCCTTGTATACCTCTACCGCCTTGGCATGTGCATAAAAAACGTAATGTGTCGCTTGGAAGTATTTATTTTCATCGTTTTGGACTCCAGGCGGGTGCGCTCCTTTTAAATACCCCAAACCGCAAAACATAACCGTTTCATTAAACGTGATCCAATGTTTGACGCGGTCTCCGAATGCGCGAAAACAAATCTCCGCATACTTGACGAACGCTTCAGCTGTTCGCTTATTCGTCCACCCCCCACCTTGTTCAAGCGTCAGAGGCAAATCCCAATGATACAGCGTAACAAATGGAACAATCCCATATTTTAAGCATTCATTAATAACATTATTATAAAATTCCAAGCCTTTTTCATTGATTTCCCCGTCACCGGTTGGCAAAATACGCGCCCATGAAATGGAAAACCGATATGATTCAAGTCCCATCTCTGCCATTAATTTAATATCTTCTTTGTAACGATGATAATGGTCTATCGCTACATCCCCGTTTGTACCTTCATATGTTTTCCCCGGAATCTTTGCAAAGACATCCCAATTCGTTATGCCTTTACCATCTTCATCCCATGCTCCTTCTATTTGAAAAGAAGCAGAAGCTGCTCCGAATAAAAAATCGTGTGGAAACTTCATTATAACCCTCCATTTTCATACCCGCTTATTAAATTTATAATAATATATTTTATTCATTGGCACAAATATTATTTTTTGATTCACGTAAAACATAAGCCTTAAAGATAGTATTTACTATCATGGAATGATTAAATCCAGAATTCTGCTGAATCACTCTCTCTTTTTCTAGCAAAAGATGATCGATTTTTAGTAGCATATGAACATACAAAAACCCGTCCACCTTTTGGGGACGGGTTACGCATATTAAAGATGTTAGCAATCACTCCACAACCGGGAGCCAACCTTTTATCCCAATCAGCTTTTCCCAAAGCGGATCTGGTATGACCAGTTCATCCTGATCTTTTTTTGAAAGGGTAGTCCGTATTTCCGCTTCTTTTCCAGACCTGATTTTTTCAATCCAATGCGGTTCCATAAGAAGTTCACGGCCAAGCGCGATAAAAGGGACACCCGTTTCCATAGCTTCTGCAACTTCATCGGGTGTATGTAGTGATCCTACACCGACAACCGGAATACGATTGCCTACTTTATCGTAAATTTTAACGATGCGTGACTTTGTCCTATCACTCTCACGGAATGAGCCATTCCAGAAGTGGCCTACCGATATATGTAGATAATCCAGGTTTTGATTCGCTAATCTATCAACGAATTGAATAGTATCATCTAAAGTGATTCCAGGATTGCTGCCTTCTTCAGGAGAAAGGCGGTAACCGATGATAAACGGCTTTTCCGCATGCTCGGCAACCGTTTTCTCGACTTCATTCACAATGGTAAGCGGGAAAATCAATCGTTTTCCCAGTGTTCCACCCCAGTTATCCGTACGACGGTTCGAGTGTGGCGAGAAGAATTGTTGCAGCAAGTACGTATTGGCACCATGGATTTCCACGCCATCGAATCCTGCTTCGATTGCCCTTCTTGTTGCTTCGCCAAATGCCTTAATAACGTCTTGTATTTCATCTTCACTCATTTCCCGCGGTACAGGTGCTTCCTCGCTGGAAGCAATGGCACTTGCAGAAACAGGTTGGTTATCAGGCAATAATTCCGGCGGACTTTGCCGGCCTCCATGATAGATTTGCAGAATCGCTTTTGACCCGTTGGACTGGATCGTTTCGGCCAGTTTTCTCAAGGATGGGATAAAGAAATCGTCATCTGCGCTAAGTTGGCCTGGGAATCCCTTGCCTCCAGCAGATACATAGGCACATGCCGTGACCACCGCACCTACACCAGCAGAGCGTTCAGCGTAATAGGCCAGTTCATCATCGGTTACAACACCTTGGTCATCCGAAGAATAAGTGGTCATAGGAGCCATCAAGATACGATTTTTCACTTCTACCCCTGATGGAAATATATATGGTTGAAAGATCTTTTCGTATTTTTGATTCATGCCAATCCTCCCCCTTTACTCTTAGTGGTGATGATGTCCGTGCGGTTCTTTAGAAGGATTCGTGATTTCAAAGCCTTCTTCAGGTACATAAAAATATTTGATCCAGACACCATCAAGAAAATCTTCACGTGAATCAAGCAAAATATCGATATCTTTATCTGTTTTGACGACTTCATCATGTTCTGCCGGTGAATCCAGCTTCATGTCATAATGGGCATGATCGCCATGCATATGGGTGATATATACACGAATCATTTTCCCTTCGGCTTCTTCAGTGCTCAGCATTTTTTGTAAGACCTTTGCTGCATTGCGATTTATTTTGCAATTCATGTCCATTCCCCCAACAATAAAATTATGCCTGTACTGAATTCTACCCAATTAAGGGTTATCAGTAACATCCATTTTTACCCTTCATGATTGGCCTTGTCCTCGGTCTGAAGGAAAGACGATGCCGATTTGCTTTCTTGCTTCATCCATGATTTCCATAGTCAACAGTGTATTCATATATGAATTTATATCGGATTCCGTTTTCCCCTGCTGTATCAATTCAACAAATTCTTTCGCTTCATAATACATGGTAGGCATATCCTGTTTAACAGAAATATTTTCAGTGGTTCCATCCCGATACTGAATATCCACCGCTTGCGGTCCTGAAATTTTCTGAATGATGATGCTTCCAAGTTCACCTTGAATTTCCGATGGCAAATTGGATTCGGTAATCTTGGAAAACATGACGACTGCCTCCATTTCATCATAGGAAAGCAGGATCGTACCCTGCCCATCAACTCCTGATTCAAGCATCGTTCCTGATGCCTGCACCTTATTCGGTTTACCGAACAGTACAACAAGTGGATAGAGGACGTAAATGCCTAGATCCATTAAAGAGCCACTGGAGAATTCAGGATTGAATGCATTCAGCACAGTGCCTTGTTTATATGAATCATAGCGTGAAGAATATTGGCAAAAGCTTCCCGAGAAACGCCTTATCTTCCCGATTTTATCCAGATTCCCCTTTATGCTTTCGAAATTCGGCATGATGGTCGATTTCATCGCTTCCATCAATAGCACATCATTTTGTTTTGCAGCTGCAATCATTTCCATTACTTCTGCCGCATTCGAGGCCATTGGTTTTTCACATAATACATGTTTTTTATTTTGTAAAAACAACACGGCTTGCCTGCAATGATGAGAGTTAGGGCTTGCTATATATACAGCGTCGATTTCATCGCTGGCAGCCATTGCTTCTAAATTCGTAAAAGTCGTATGTACTTCGTATTTATTGGCAAATTCCTTGGCTTTCTCTTCTGTACGTGAATACACGGCGGTTAAAGATAAATCCTCTACATGCTTTGCAGCCTCCAAAAATCGTTCCGTGATCCAGTTTGTACCTATTACCCCTAATCTTATCAACACACTATCCCCTTTCAAGCTAACTTAATTATGTCCTCAATATACAGACATTTCACTGAAAAACAAAGTATAATGAACACTCGCAATTGTTTAAATTGGATTTTTCAGGCAATATTCGTTTATAATTTTTCTATATTACACTGCCATGATGTTTCTACATACTCCCAAAATGGGAAAGAAAACTAAAAAGGAGCGTGTGAAGTTTATGACAGAATTAATGAAAAACAAAGTTGCCATCATTACCGGTGGAGGATCAGGAATTGGCCGGGGTGCCGCACTGAAACTAGCTGAAAACGGCGCGAACATCATCTTTTTTGATCGTACAGTCGAAAATGCCGAAAAAGTGAAGGAAGAAGTGGAAAACCTTGGTCGAGAGGCTTTAATCATTAAAACTGATGTTTCCAAGGCTGAGCAAGTTGAACATGCCTACAAGACGGCCTATGAACATTTTGGGAAAATTGATTTTGTATTTGCAAACGCAGGCATCAACGGAGTGATTGCCCCTATAGAAGACATTAAGCCAGAAGATTGGGATAAGACACATACCATCAACCTCAAAGGCACCTTTCTCACCATCAAATACGCCATTCCCTACATGAAGGAAACGGGAGGCAGCATCGTAATCAACAGCTCCATCAATGGAAACAGATTTTTCAAGAATTTTGGTTTTTCCGCTTATAGTTCATCCAAAGCCGGTCAAGTCGCTTTCGGTAAAATGGCTGCACTCGAGTTGGCAAGATATAAAATCCGGGTAAATACCATTTGTCCCGGCTCCATCGATACGAGCATTCACGATAACACATTCCCGGAAGATGAAAACTTAAAAAAAATCACGATTCCCATTGAATATCCGGAAGGCTCTCAGCCCCTGGCGAGGAAAGCGGGGACTACCGAACAAGCTGGTGATCTCGTATTGTTTCTAGCATCAGACATGTCCTCCCATATTACGGGCACGGAAGTTTATATCGATGGTGCAGAATCACTATTATGATTCAAAAAGAAAAAGCTGAAATCCACATCAGGATTTCAGCTTTTTACCTTTTTAAGCAACTCGTCTTAACCCGCGACGGGCAAGGAGTAAATAAGCGCACATGGCGATGACATGGCAACTTACCATCACAATTCCCATCGGCAATGGTGACTCACCTGAACCTAATCCCACCAGGGGAGCCATTAATGATCCTAATATGAAGGGAAGCAGGCCAATTAAAGCCGAAGCACTGCCTGCTGTTTTTTTCTGATTTTGCATCGCTAAAGAAAAACTCGTTGTACCGACAATACCGACGCTGGAGACGGAGAAGAATAAAGCGACCAAGATTCCTGCCAACCCCATTTCGAGAAGGACTGAGGCAAGAAGTAATATTCCCCCAAATAAAGCTAGACATAATCCCATTTGAAGCAGTTTTTCTTCTTTAACCTTACCGGCAAGCTTCCCGGCAATTTGTGAAGCGATGATGATCCCAATTCCGTTAATTGCAAAAATCAGGCTGAAGGTCTGTGGGGAAACCCCATAAATGTTCTGGAGAACAAAAGGCGATCCGGAAATATAAGCGAACATTGCGGCACTTATGAACCCTTGTGCAAAAGCATAGCCCATAAACACACGATCCTTCAATAAGTTCCCAAAAGTCCTGATAGTATCATTTACCCCACCGGCACTCCTGAGATTAGACGTTAAAGTTTCCTTTATCCCAAAAAATGCAGCTGCAACCATAATGATACTTAATACTGAAATGACAATGAAAACTCCCCGCCAAGAAGTGAACTGCAAAAGTTGACCGCCAAAAACCGGAGCCAATATCGGTGCCGCCCCATTCACCAGCATTAACATGGAGAAGAACTTGGTCAAATCCGTTCCTGAAAAAAGATCACGAACTATGGCCCTTGAAATGACAATACCTCCCGCTCCCGCAACCCCTTGGATAAAACGTAATAATAAAAGCAATTCAATGGTTGGAGCAAAAGCGCATAACAGAGATGAAATGCAATAAATGGATAAAGATATGATTAACGGTGTCCGTCTTCCTTTTGCATCACTTAGAGGCCCTAAATAAATTTGGCCCAAAGCCAAACCTAACAAGCAGGCCGTCAAGCTCAGCTGCGCTAAAGACGTACTGCTTTTCAGATCCTCTGCCAGTGTGGGAAGACCCGGTAAATACATATCAAGTGACAGTGGTCCAATCGCTGCAAAAGACCCCAGCATAAGAGCCATCAACAGCCTTTTGGATTTAGTCATTTCGTTGCCTGATGATATCGTTTCCTTCATTTCAATCATTATTACCCCTATCCCTTTCAACTAATTATTTCCTAAATAAAACTCGACTTTCTTTATTTTACAAAAGATCGGAACAATTTACGATAAGTATGCTTCACTTCAATTGGTTTCAACCTTTCAGCACTCAATTAAGCCCATGCTTAGGAAATATATTTGAGGATGTAAACTTTTAAAGGTCGAAACAATTCCCCGCCTTCGGATTTAACTCCATTTGAGGGTTATTTTCAGCTTCGGCAAAAAAATTCAATAAAAAATGACCCCATTTTTTTGGAGTCATTATAGACTGTAGACAAACTCAAAGTAAAGTCAGTTTGGCAGCAGTTTTTTTATTTGAACAACGTTGTAGTTGATCAGCCGGAGCACTTTTTACAACCTAAATCGGACTTTTTTTGCTTTCCGGAACTTTTTTTCGGTCGATTACGAAGTTTTTCGACCTACACCGCACTTTATTCGACCGTTCACGAATTTATCCGACCTCCCCCGCACTTTATTCGACCGTTCACGATTTTTTTCGACCTACACCGCACTATTCGGACTCCGAAGCATTTATTTTAAAGTCCTCGGATTAAATCCGCTCCCTTTCCGCCGACCGCTGCCTAGTTCTTCAATCTAGTTCGGTTTTATCCTATATAAAACAGTGGAAACTCACGGAATATAACCAAGTCTCGTTTTAAAATGGTGAAAGGGATTCGGGATGAAACCATCCCGAACCCAATTTTAGGTTCATTTTGATTTATTCAACAATACTAAATTACGGGGAGTATCACCAGATAGCCCCTCCATCAAGTTTTGTACAGCAAGGGCTGCCATTTTCAATCTTGTGGCAATGCTAGCACTCCCGATATGCGGCAATGTAACCACATTGGGCAATGTTAGCAGCGGGTGGTCCACAGGGACGGGCTCCTTTTCGAATACATCCAATCCAGCCGCCCAAATCTCTCGACTTTCCAGCGCATGGTACAACGCCTTTTCATCGATAATCCCGCCTCTTGCTGTATTTATGAGCACAGCCGTCCCTTTCATTAATTCCAATTGCTCCTTGCCAATCATGTAAGTGGTTTCCGGTGTGAGCGGCAGCATGATACAAACGAAATCCGAGATTTGGAGCAATTTTTCAAGAGGCTGATATTGTATTTCTAATTCTTTTTCCTGTTCATATTTACGGCTTCGATTAAAATAAACTATGTTCATATCGAATCCCTTAGCTCTTTTTGCAAGGGCTTCCCCAATCCTGCCTAACCCGATGATACCCAGCGTTGCACCGTGTACATCTTGTCCGGTCAGCTGCATCGGCGACCAGGTTTCCCACTTTCCACTCCTTAAATAATCTTCTGCCTCCATCATCCTTCTCGCCGTTGCAAGCAATAAGCCGAAGGTTAAATCAGCTGTCGTTTCCGTTAAAACCCCCGGTGTGTTCGTGACCATGATGCCCCGTTTTTTTGCACTTTGAACATCAATATTATTATGGCCCACTGCCATATTCGCGATGATTTTCAGATTAGGAGCCTGTTCAATCAGTGACTCATCGATTTGTTCCGTCAATAAGCAAAGCAGCCCCTCGACTTCTTTCATTTCTTCTGCAAGGATTTCTCTAGGGACCGGTATATCCTCTTGATCCCACATCCTGACATCATAATCCAGACTAAGACCTTCGATGATTTGTTCTGGCAATTTCCTTGTAATATAAATTTTTGGCTTCAAACCATTACCTCCTATACCGTTTCGTTCCATGGAACGCATTCTTGTACCTTTTTTCGCCTTCTATTTTCATTACACAAAAAATTAAAAGAATATTGGCTAAATTACTGGCTTGTTTATTCAATTTTAAAATAAACTAGATAAATAGACCATCCATTTCCAATCAAACTTACTATTAAATTTCTCGATTGCCTGGATGCTTCTGCTTGACAGTTTCAGTTCATTCAACTAATCATAGAATAATAACCTTTAAATCTATTCGGTCATTAGTAATATCGCAATTTTCCAGATGAAGTTTATCTCGATTTAGGAGGATATGGGACGTTCATGAAAATGAAAACGAATACAATATTTAAAATTTATCCAATTATAGCTCCAAGCGCTTTATCTTTAAAAAGTATAAACTTTTATTTAGTTAAACAGGATGAATCTTTAACATTAGTCGATGCAGGTATGAATGATGACGTCTGCTGGAATGCACTGCAGCGAACATTAAACGAAAATGGATTTACCGTTGGAGATATCACGGAAATTTTGTTAACCCATCACCATGGAGACCATGTTGGTTTGGTCAACCGGATTACCGAATTCCATCCGATTCCCGTTTATGCCCATTCTAAATCCATTCCCCGTTTAAAAAGGGACCCTGACTTCTTAAGTATGAGAATTGAATTTTATAAGCAGCTTTACCTTGAGATGGGCTGTGGTGAACTTGGAGAAAAACAAGTGGCTTACCTATTCAACGCGGTCGATAATAATAGAGATCAAAAACTGAATGCTGACATCATCGCAATCACGGAAAAACAATGGCTCAATTTTGTAGTGATCGAATTTCCCGGGCATGCCCCGGATCAAATTGCTTTCCTTGACCAAGAAGGGAAACGGCTTCTTGCCGGTGATTTATTGATTGAACATATATCAAGCAATGCCCTGATCGAACCTGATGAAAACGGTAATAGGATGCTGACCCTTGTAGATCATATCGATTCATTAAAACGATGTTTAGCATTACAGGTAGATCTCCTCTTTCCTGGTCATGGTAACATCATTGAACAACCTGGTCATCTGATTGAAAAAAGACTCAACAGTATAGAGAGAAAATCACAAAAAATCCTGGCCTTGATAGAATCCGGAATTTCTACAGGCAATGAACTGGCAAAGGAATTTTACAAACAAAAGTATATAACAGAATTCCCGCTCGTCATGTCAGAAATAATCGGCCATTTGGATTATTTAGAATATCAGGGGAAGGTCACGAAACAACTCGTTGAAAATGTAGTTCATTATCAAGCTAAATGACATCAAAAAAGGCTGAAATTGATCCCCACTAAGTGGAAAATGTAAAAAGCTACTGGTAATCCGTAGATGATACACTCACACTTGGAGGGGATTTTACTATATCTAGAAAAAATATGTAAACCACATTGAATCTGAAATACATAGGCCTATTTGGGTGTTTTAATTAATCGAACAGGAAAAAGAAGAGAAAATGAAGAATAGTTTCTGAATATTAAATATTTTCAGAACAGGAGAATGAATGTGAAAAGGAAATTTTTAAAGGTTTTAAGTTCAACAGTAGTAGCCGCAGCATTACTCGGAACAAATGTCAGCTTAGCTGAACGAGGACCAAATCCGACAAGTGGAACGAATCTTTCCACCGAAGCATTCCTTAATTATGACGAACTTGTAAAAAAATTAAATCAACTTGAGCAAGTGAGTGCAGGGAAAGTCAAGGTAGAAGTGGCTGGACAAACAAATCAGGGTCGTTCCATTCAAAAAGTGACTGTCGGTCATGGTGACAAAGTCGTTCTTATTCAAAGTGAAATTCATGGAAATGAAAAAACAGGAACTGTTGCGTTATTGAACATTCTTGAAAACCTTGGTCAAAGTAACTCACCTGAGGTAAAGAAAGTGCTTGATGAACTAACAATTGTTGCTATTCCAATGATGAACGTAGACGGCTCAGAGCTTGATCGTCGTGGAAATGAGATGACATGGTCTGAGGTTGTAGGGAAATTCCCCCAACTTTCTAATGTGAAACCTACTTGGAACTATTACACTACTCCCAGATCAGGCGACGACTATGCTAGCAAACCGGGATTTGATGTTAATCGTGACTTTAATCCTAATCTTAACTATGTACCGAAGCCTCAAGACTTCCCGGGGGCATCTGAAAAGCCGGGCTGGTTTATTACACCTGAAGCGCAAACGGTACGTGACACATATAAAGGGTTAAAGTCGAAATTCGGGAAAGTGGATGTTTTTATCGACCTTCATCATCAAGGGTTCCCATATATCGAAGGAACTGATGAGCGTGCAACTATGTCAATCTCAGGAAAATTCGTTCCTAACCCAAGCACTCCCGAAGGGGCTAAATATGCAGAGTATGCAGATAATTTTAAATATGATTTCTCCCGTCAGTTGACACTTACTGCGTATAACGCACTACAAGCAAAAGGGAGTTCCGTGTTTACAAATATTTCACTATACGATCAATCTATTGACCTGCCAGGAACTGCTTTAGGGACGTTTGCTTTAAACGGAAGTGGGACGGTTCTATTTGAAGTTAGTGGTCAAACACAAAACTTTGGGCAAAAAGAGAAAGGCCAGCTCGTAAAAACGGTTGAAACGGGGCTAATGGGTATTATCAATGGTGTTACAGATGGATCGGTTCATAATCTTAATCCATCAGACTATGAAAATATTCCTGAAAGTTCATCTACACCGGGAATCTAGTCAAGTTTGAAACTTAATTTTAAAGGGGGCTTGTCCGCCATCCGGCACCGGTTGAATATCGAGCCAGATGGCAGCATAGCCTTTTTTAGTTGTCAACTTGACCGGGTAAAGTCCATATCCATTCAAAGATTTCAGCCTTTTCTTGTAGACGAAGTCTACACGCACACTACAACCTCTCTGGAAAAGATGCCTTTCCTGGCTACACAGCGATCGGCAATCTCAAATCCTGCTTCTTCAATCATATGGTCCATCGTGTCAATCGTTACGACGACGACCTTGTCAGCAAAGCTCCTGGCATGTTTAAGGATAGATAGCTGATCTTCCGGCGTCGCATGTGTATATAAATTGTATGGCATATCGATAATCGCTACATCATATTTACTGGTAACCTCCGAAATCGGACCTGTAGTTACATCACCTTCGAGTCCGAAATAGGCAATGTTCTCCCTGGAACCGTCGGTAACAAGCGGGTTGATATCCCTGCCGACAATATTGATCCCCATCGACAGTGCTTCTACCAATACCGTTCCAATTCCGCAGCATGGATCAATTGCCTTCACTCCATCCGGATGCGGTACGGCTATGTTGGCAATGGCCCTCGCCACTCTTGTGCTAAGCGCTGTTGAATATTCACGGGGCTTCTTCATATGTTTTAACCAAACCGCTTCAGGTTTGACATACTTCCCAAAATACCAACGTCCGCCAAGGGTCACGATTCCAAAGACCTGATCTGGATTACGTACATCGGCATTTCCCTGAATGTGCCAGCCAATCTCACGTTCAATTTCACGCTGTCCATCATAATCTATTTTTGCTTCTTTATTCAAATCGTTAATTTTTACGAATAATACTTTGAACGTCGAATCAGGCAAATGAATACCCTTCACTTGCTCAACGATTTCGGATATGCTTTCCCCTTCAAACATGACGTCGACCCGGCCTTTCATGAAAGGGCTCCTGCTCGGTTCAATTGCTATATCACTTTTCACAATATTCCCTGAAGTCTCAAAGCCAAAGAACGAGCGCATCTCCATTTTAGATAATGAGCGTTCGTCAGGGCTGCATGTAAACGTATATATATATGCCGGTTTGCGGCTATGATTAGTCAATCCATTCCCATCCTTCATTACTTTAGATTATATCTTTCTATCAAACATAGCTGTAATAGGATAGAAAAGCAAATGGAATCGTGCAGAAAAAAGCAGGAATGCTTTTCGTTCAACACTCCTACTGTTATATTTTTCATGGCTCCATCACTAAAGGATAGGAATTATGAATCCAATTTATGCAGTCGGCTTTTTATATACTCTGCACGGGCCTCAATGAATTTCAGGATGAATTCGGGCTCATTATCAAATTTCACAATATTCCCCTTGATATATGGATCTTTTGAAACATAAGGTCTTATTTGTTCATGCATTTCCTGAATGATAGGTTTCATATAGCCCACGTTAAAATGATTGTTCAAAATCTCCTTAAGAAGTTCTTGGTATCGGATACGAAATCCCCTTACATCAAGGATTCTGGCAGTCAATGTATTGAATCCCTCGATTCCCACATAATCCTCTTCCATCACCTTCCCGTTAACATCCCTGCCCCATGTCGCATCATAATCCCATGGAATCATTTCAAAGAGTCCAGTATCTCCATTTCGATACAAGGCATAGTTATGAACGAACCCATCATAGTTTTGTGTGAATATGACACCGGCCAGCCAGCGCAGGTACTTTTCCACGTCGACATATTTTACGATTTCCTTTTCAAAATCCACTCTTGAAATTGTATTGATTTGAAGGATCAACTCTTGTAAATATAATTCATCCTTTGCTGTCCCGCATTTTTTCTGATAGCCCATCTCCAATGATTTTTTGATTCCTTTATCCAAATCGCTCATCAATGAGAAATTGGCATCACCATCCACTGCATAGAAAATGGACCCGTTGGGCAGCCCCCTTTTCTTCAAATAATATTCATCCACCGATTCCAATTCCAGGTATATCCCTTCGTCCTTTCCGTTCAGATTCAGAAAAACGAACTGGGAGTCCGGTGATAAGGTGCCTATATCCGCAAAAAAGTCTAAAGATAATTTATTTCTTAGTAAAGATACATCTTTATATTCGGCATTTAAATGAACTTCCTTGGCATTCTTAAAAGTATTAGGTTTATAAAAGACTACATTATAGGATTTTTTGCGAAAACCGCGGATATGAGAGCCACGGTACACAATATCAATATCAAGTTTTTTTCTGTTAAGTGTTAACTTTGCCGGTAAAGGATCATTGCACCATATATCTCTGCGAAGTTCCATTAAATTGACTGGTGGAATAAAAAGCTGGTACACAGGCAGATTCTTGTCAGAATTCATATAACCCTTCCCTTCACTTTCCTATTAAATTATGGAAAAAAGCGAAGGATGTCACCAAAAAAAACCACTATTTTTAAAAAAATTGAGGGTTATCTTTAGCACATCACGTACAAGCAACATAGTTTAATGTATAGAAAGGGGGAGTATATATGTCAGACATCATTCGTGACATACAGAATGCGGTGGATAGAGCCAATTCCATGGGATTAAGCGATTTCATGTTTAATGACCCACATTCAAAAGGCAGATCTTCACGTACAAGCAACAAAAAAAGATGCTCTACTTGCAGCACCAAACGTTGCACGAGCAGGAATCGGTCCACTTGTGGTACTCAAAGGGGCACGATCAGGTCCACATGCAGCACGCAAAGGCGCACGAGCAGGAATCGGTCCACTTGCGGCACGCAAAGGGGTACTTGCTGGAAACGATCCACTTCCGGCACTCAAAGGGGCTCTTGCTGGAAACGGAGATCGACATGCCGCACACAAAGGCGCACCAGCAGAAAACGGTGTTCTATATGCAGCAGACAAAGGCGGGCCAGCAGAAACCGGTGTTCCTCCAAACACTGCAGGTGGTTCGGCTGCAATAACTTTCGCAATAAACGGAAATGGTGCTTCTAGTTTCATGGTTCCGTTTTAATGTACAGGATATTAAGATTAACATTAAGTCCAATTTATATGTAAAAACACAAACTCGCCGTATAGCGGCGAGTTTTGTGTTTTTAAAATTATCAGGATTGGTTTTATATAATCAAATGTCCTTTCCTTAGTTGATTGGAGCGGGTGTTCGAGACCACTGCGGGAAAAGCGCATCCAAGGGAGGCCCACAGGCGCGAAGAGCGCCCAGGGCGGATGCCCGCGGAAAGCGAGTGCCTAGCGTGGAAATCAACGTTCATATTTTACAAACCCTCAAAAAAAAGTTCTGCTTGATTTCAGAAATCCGCTCCCTTTCCGCCGACTGTCTGCCAAGCCTCCTCGCCGCTAGCGTCTGTGGGGTCTCGGCTAGCCAGTTATTCGGCAGGAGTCAAATTTCTTCAATCCAATAAGGTTTCATCCCATATAAAACAATAAAAAATCATGGAGTATAACCAAGTTTTGTTTTAAAAATATGGTTTGCTAACGATTGAGAAATACTAGCCAATCGGTCGAAAAGATCAAATAATGCTTTAGCCATAAATATTTGAACCACTATTAAATAGTAATAGCAGAAGAATTAATTTAAAATATCTATCCATGAATGATTTAGCACCTCTCTATATTTTGCCTTAGAATGAACATTTGTTTTAGCAGTTAAACTAATATAAATATCAAACTTACCCACAACTGTTAGTCCAACTCTAGCATTACCCTGTTGAAGCCAAACGAGCAGCGGGTTAGAATCAGTTCCACTAATATTTTCATAAAATCAGCAGCTCCATCATTTATTGAACATATTAAAAAGGATCCCACCCTCTTACATACGGTAGGATCCTTCCAGTTTCGCTTATTTAACGGAGACCAATTCGAACTGTGCATACACATCCTTCAGCCCTGCTTGAATGGCTTGACCAGCCTTCCCACGATAATGCATCTGCACACGATCAATCAATTCTTCGATACCATCTTTCAGGCAATACCCCCGCAGCAGCTGACGAATGAATTCCCTGCCATGTTCTGTGGCAAGTGTACAGGAAGCCTCGACTATTACACCATATTTAAAGTCAAGCTCTACCGTGATGGTGATGGAATCATATATATTTCTCGCTGCCATCCCTTGTGGAAGCTTTGCATGCCCTGCAATAAAGTATGTGTTCATCATCTGATCTCCTCTATCTATAGTTAATGTACGGAAACCTGCTCGAAGGGCCATGCAGGCAATTGCTTACGAAGCTCTTTATCTTGTCTGTAGCCAAGTGCGTATTCACCCTGCATTACAGTATGAATCTCACGGGTTCCTTCGTAAATGACCGGAGCTTTTGAATTCCGCAGAAAACGTTCCACTGGATATTCATCTGAGTAGCCATAGGCACCATGAATTTGAACAGCATCATTGGCCGCTTCGTTAGCAGCATTACATGAAATCCACTTGGCAAGTGATGTTTCCTTCGTATTCCTTTTTCCTTGGTTTTTTAAGGAACCCGCTTTAAAGACGAGCAATCTGGAAATCTCTAAATTTGCGGTCATCTTGGCAATCATCTGTTGAACGAGCTGATGCCTGCCAATCTCTTTTCCGAATGTACTTCGTTCATGACAATACTTCAAGCTTGCTTCCAGGCTTGCTTCAATTAACCCTACAGCACCTGCGGCCACCGTAAACCGACCGCTGTCCAATGCCGACATCGAAATTTTAAAGCCCTCACCTTCTTCACCAAGCCTATTCTCCACCGGAACTTTTACATCCGTTAAAAATATTTCGCCTGTATTCCCGGCACGAATTCCCAATTTCCCTTTAATGGCTTTCGACTCCACTCCCTCGAAAGTCCGTTCCACAATAAAAGCAGTGATTCCCCTTGAACCGGCATCATGATCCGTCTTGGCGAAAATGAGGAAATGATCTGCATAATCACAGAGCGAAATCCATGTTTTTGACCCGTTCAAGATATAATGGTCCCCAACACGTTTTGCGGTTGATTTCATTGCAGCAACATCTGACCCTGCATTCGGTTCAGTCAGACCAAAAGCACCAATCTTGATCCCTTTTGCCTGCGGTACTAAATATTTCTGTTTTTGTTCTTCCGTCCCCCATTGCAGCAGGGTCATGCTATTCAACCCTGTATGTACCGATACTGCAGTTCGGTAAGCCGTATCGCCTCGCTCCAGCTCTTCACAAACGATGGCCAGGGTATTATAATCCATTCCGACTCCACCATACTCTTCGGGTATACAAACGCCCATCAACTGCAATTCCGCTAACCTTTTTAAAATATGCGGCTGGAATTGACCTTTCCTATCCCACTCTTGAATGTAAGGGATAATTTCCTTATCGACAAATTTCCTTACCACTTTCTTCACACTTTGCTGCTCTTCTGTTAATTCGAAATTCATCATTAAAATTCCTCCTAAATAATTTTATTTTCCTTGAATTTACTTATTTGGTCTGGACTATATCCAATTTCAGCCAAAATGGAATCGGTATGCTCACCATAGAGCGGCGGATGCTTCCTCATCGTAACCGGCGTTTTTGAAAGGTTCAGGGGCGATCCCGTCACCCTAAGGTCTTCGATTGTGGGATGCTCCATGCTCACCAACATGCCTCTTGCGATGATTTGCGGATCCTCGCACATCTCTGCGATATCATTGATCGGACCATTGGGTATCCCTGCATCATCAAACAGCCTTTTCCATTCCTTCTTTGTCTTTCCTTTCAACAAACCCTCTATTATCGGTATTAATACTTCCTTGTTTTGCAAACGTTTATCATTATGCTTAAATTGTTCCTGCTCGGCTAAATCAGGTCTGCCTATAACGGTTGAAAATCTCCTGAACTGATCATCATTTCCTACAGCCACGACAAGCTCCCCATCCCTTGTCCGGAACGTCTGGTATGGAACGATATTGGGATGCTGGTTTCCCATTCGTTCAGGGGTCAAGCCACTGAATAAATAGTTGCTGGCGACATTCACCAATGAAGAAACCTGACAATCCATTAACGAAATATCAATTTCCTGACCTTCCCCCGCTTTGTCCCTATGATGTAAAGCGGATAAAATGCCAATGCATGTATACAAGCCAGTCAATATGTCAGCTATGGCTACCCCGACCTTCACGGGGCTCCCATCTTTTTCTCCTGTAATGCTCATCAAACCACTCATCGCTTGAATGATATAATCATAGCCAGGCAAATCCTTATAAGGTCCTGTTAAACCAAATCCCGTAATCGATGCCAAGATCAGTTTGGGGTTCATTTCCTTTAAATCCTCATAACCCAGTCCGATTTTTTCCAATGTACCCGTCTTGAAATTTTGAATCACTATATCCCCTGAAGCCACTAACTTCCGGAAAATCTCTTTCCCTTGTTCCGACTTTAAATTCAAGGTCATGCTTTGCTTATTTCGATTGGCACATATGTAGTAAGCGCTTTCTCCTTGGGCGAATGGCGGACCCCATCCTCTCGTTTCATCACCTGATTCATGGTGCTCGATTTTAATAACATCGGCACCCAAATCACCGAGAATCATGGAACAAAACGGCCCCGCCAAAACACGGGATACATCGATAATCCTGACTCCTTCCAAAGCTCCATTCATATCATCACCCCTTTCAAACTGTCGGGATACACAAAAAAGAGCCAGTAAAACCAACAATGTCAATACATTGAATGTTTCACTGACCCTTATCCACGAACTGTCTTCCTGCAAAGGAAGATCAAGTGAACCAAGTCAATTTTTATGGATTCCAGTTTTATGACAAGCCGGCCATGCAACAAGGTAACTTGCTGTCATCGGTTTGGTAAATTAAGTATAGTTCTATTTTTTGAATTTTGCAATAATTTTGTTCGGGTGTTTTTATTACTACCATACTTCCCGTTTAATATAAAAATACTTCCAGGACTCCCTCAATCCATAAATAGAAATCGGAATTGCCTTTATTCGTTTGGCATGTGATGATTGAATATGTATAACTATCAATATATGAAGTTTTCATACTATCAATTATCGTTCGACAGACAAGGAAAGATTAAAAGGGAGATGGCGATATGGACAATAAAAAAACGGAAATAATCGAAGCGATCAAGAAATACCGCACAATTATCATTCATCGCCATGTTAATCCGGATCCGGATGCATTGGGATCACAAATCGGTTTAAAGAAGCTATTGAAGCATTCCTACCCTTCAAAAGAAGTCTATGCGGTAGGCGAGGAAGTTGATAAGCTTCGATTCATTGGTGATATGGATGTCATTTCCGATAAAAGTTACAAAGGTGCCTTAGTGATTGTTTGTGATACGGCCAATATTTCACGGATCAGTGATTCCCGCTATGATCAAGGGAACATGCTCATCAAAATTGACCACCATCCCGAATACGAACAATTCGGTGACCTTTCTTGGGTCGACCCTTCTTATAGCTCTGCAAGTGAAATGCTTGTTGATTTGTTCTTGGAATTTCCAGAAGGCTTTATCATGAATAAAGAAGCGGCTAAATCATTTTATGCAGGAATACTTAGTGATACAGGGAATTTCATGAATGGGAATACCACTCCCAGGACATTAAAGATGGTTTCGCACTTAAGAACTTATAATATTCAGCCAGAAAGAATCCATAACAGCCTTAATGTAAAGGGGAAAAATGCTTCAAGACTACAAAAAGACATTCTCATGAGCTTCAAGGTAACCGATAAAGGGGTGGCTTACTTCATTATTACGGAGGATCTTTTAAATATGTATGGTGTGGATCGACTCGAAGCTTCGAATTTAGTCAATACACTATCAAGTGTAAGGGGCAATAAAATCTGGGCCTTCTTCATCGAATATCCTTCTGAAATCCGTGTCAGGATACGTTCACGGAATATTCCCATCGCTTCAGTCGCACGTCAATTCAATGGAGGAGGACATTCACTGGCTTCAGGTGCTACCATCCATTCCTGGGAAGAGGTTGATCATGTTATCCAAGCATTGGATCAAGTCTGTCCATAACAGGGAGTTCATGACCTGCCGTGTTTAATCATATTCCCAATTAATTAAACGGAATAGGCCTTTACCTGATTACAAAAAAAAACGCCAAAGCCAGGATGGCTGAGGCGCTTGCTTATTTCAATTTATTTGGACACTTCTTCAAGAATTGATAAATCGATCATGCCTTTTATATCATTGCTAGGGATATAACCAGCTTCTTTGCTTATGTCGGCCATTTCCTGAATGACTTGCTCATTAACTTCAGTTGTCACTTCAAGGCGAGAAAATGCTGAAGCCACTTCTTCTTTACTTAATTCTTTTCCAGTCAATTCCTTCAAATGCTTAATAACCAGCTCCTGGCTTTCTTCAGGGTTGTCTTGTATAAACTTCACCGCTTTTTCATGCGCTTTCAAATAGGAAGCAGCGAGCCCCTTTTTATCCAAGAACTTCTGGCTTGCAGCGACTACCGTGTTAGGTGAATCTTTTCCCCATGCAAATTGATCCCAGTCAAGCACTAACTTTCCTTTTGCCTGGTTTTCCAATACGTAACCCCATGGTTCCTGCGTTGCTGCCGCATCGACGGATTTTTGGACAAAAAGGGCGGTTGTGTCAGCAGGTGCTGCTGCATAAAGCTCAACTGTCCCCCCATTTGTAGTCGGTTTTAAATCAACATCTTTAAGGGCTTTCCTAAGCATGACATCCTGTGTGCTCCCAATGACGGGAATCGCTACCTTTTTACCGTCTAAATCTTTTAAATCCGTAACCTTGCTGCCCTCGCTAGCCACTAGTACGGCACCTCCATTTACTGCCCCGGAGATCAAGTGGTATTCAGGGTTTTTCACGTAAAAGTTAAGCAATGGACCAGGCCCGACCGTTCCGACATCAATGGCGTTTGTAGCCATTGCTTCCATGAATAATCCGCCATTGGCCACTGTTTTTGTTTCAATCTTAACATCTTTACCGAACTCTTCTTCAAAAAAGCCTTTTTCAAGTGCAATGATCGTTGCACTGTGAGTTAAGTTAGGAAAATACCCAATTTTCACGGATTTCCCCCCCGCCCCTTCTCCTTCTTCATCATTACTGCTGGATTGAGTGCATCCGCTCACTATTCCGATTAACAATACAGACAGAATTAGGGCAAAAAATGATTTTTTCAGCATATTTTTCTCTCCTTTTGAACTATTATTTTATTAAACTACCGTTACTTCACTCCCCATTTCAGTTGAACATTACGTTCAAGGCGGGAGAAGACGACATTATCCACGATTGTTCCGATGATTGCGATGATGATCATCACGGAGATGACCAGATCCATTTGTCCAAGTGATCTGCCCATTTCCAGCAATTGTCCAAGACCGCCTCCCCCGCCAAGTAATTCACCGGCCATCAATGCACGCCAGGAAAAGGCCCATGCGATTCGCAGACCGGATATTATTTGCGGGACGGATGCTGGTAAAATCACGGTGCGAAGAAAATGAAATCCGGTCGATCCATATGTTTTGGCAACCCGCTGATACAACTGGGGTACATTCCGGAATCCACTGGTTGCATTAACCGTCATCGTCCAAGTTGCGCCGATGGTGACGATAAAGAGGATCGAAAAATCATTCAATCCAAACCAAATGATCGCCAAGGGGAACCACACGATACTCGGGATGGACTGTAATGCCGTCACGAGGAATCCTAAAGTGTCTTCAACCAATTTAAAGCGCCAAATGAAATATCCTAATATCAGACCTACTATAATGGCAATCATAAAGCCGATCAGGATACGGCCAAGGCTTTTTCCGATGGCTTCGGTTATTTGTCCGCTCATCAGTCCATTATACAGAGTTTCCAAAACCTGGGTCAGGCTTGGGAACATGAATTCCGGAAGACTGGAAAGTCTAGATGTGACTTCCCATATCCCCGCTATCATCGCGATGAATATGATTCGTCTTAAAGCTGTAATCATTCCCCATTTCCTCCTTCAGCACTTTTTCAATTTCCTCCTGCAAAATCGATAAAACCCTTTGTTCTGTATGCAAAGTTACACTATCAGGCATAACTCCATCTTTCATGGAAGGGACGGAAATCGTTTCTTTGATTTTCCCGGGACGGGTAGCAAAGACGATGATTTTTTCGGAAAGCTGAACAGCCTCACGAATATTATGGGTAACGAAAAAAATCGTCACTTTAGTTTTTCTCCAGATTTCGAGCAGCTCTTTATGCAAGACCATCCTCGTTTGCTCATCAAGTGCAGAGAATGGCTCATCCATCAACAGGATATCAGGTTCCATCACCAACGCTCTTGCGATGGCTACCCTCTGTTTCATGCCCCCTGAGAGTTGATGTGGATAGGAGTCAACATACCGGCTGAGGTGAACCATCTTTAAAATGTCCAATGCCTTGGCTTTAGCCTGTTCATTGGGAATTTTCTTTAACTTCAATCCGTATGTAACATTTTCAAGTACCGTCAACCAAGGAAATAACCCCGCCTCTTGAAACACTACGACCCGTTCCGGACCTGGCTTCACCACTTTTTTCCCAGCTACACGTATTTCACCTACATCTGCCTTATCAAGGCCGGCAATCAGATAAAGGAGTGTGGATTTACCACATCCTGAAGGGCCGACGATCGAAACGAAGCTTCCTTTCTCGACCTCTATGTTTATCTTATCGAGCACCTTTATGCTTTCTTTCTTTTCATTCTTAAAACTTTTTTCAATGCCATCTATTGTTAAATACATAAAGTCACCCCACTTTTATATCGCATCGATTTACTAAACATTATTTCTTAATAATGATTAATCCAATGGTTTTTGTCAACTATAAAAATGCAAAAATTCTAATTTATCGGTATCTTTCTATTCAACTGTCAATGTATTGATAAATATTCCAAACTTACACAAAAATACATATGAACAAATTCCATTCAGTAAATAAAAAACCTGAGCCCTTTGTAAGGGTTCAGGCTAATTTTAGTATTCATTAAGTTTAGTTAACCGAAGTCACCTGCACTCTTTCAATGGGCCTTAAAAAATCCTGCTTCCATACAATTTATCCTTCATCTTTTGTGTCCTTGCATGCAGAGGCTTTTTCAAAATGATACCTAAGATGAGCGTGATTATTAAAAAGAGAATCAAGATAAAAATGTCCTTGCCAGCTACGCTCCAAGTTATTCCCCCAACAGATTCACGAAGTAAACCTACAGCATAGGTGAATGGCAAGAAGGGATTAATATGTTGAAAAAAGGGCGGTGTGACTTGAATCGGGAAGGTGCCTCCTGAACTTGATATTTGTAGGACCATCAAGACGACGCTTATCCCTTTTCCAACATTTCCAAGAACGGAAACGAAGGTGTAGACTATGAGTGTAAATACTGTACTTATCAGAACAGAAAACAGGATGTACTCAAATTTATCCGCTACATACACACCGATCAGGAGGATATTCCCAATGGAAACACTAAGAGCCTGCATTACCCCAATGATGAAAAATATAAGATACCGCCCGATATAAATTTGATACGGGCTGTAGACTTTTTGTGAAACACCCACGCTAAGCATGGAAATCAATATTGTACCCCCGACCCAAAGGGAAAGTGCCGTAAAGAAAGGAGACATGGCTGATCCATAGTTCGGAATCGGAAAGAGACTGTGTTTATTGAGCAGCACTGGTTCTGAAAAAAATTCACTTTCTTGTTCAATATCATTCCTTAGGAAATCGATCACTTCTTCCATATTGTAAGACTTATCGATTTCCCTCATTTTAGAAGCTAGAGCCTTTATTTTCGTTTCGATTTCCGGAAACTTTTTCTGTAACTTATCGATATCCCCTGTACGTGTTTCCAATGTTCGATTGGTCTCATTCAACAGCGTCCTCACCTCAGGAAGAACCTTGGTGCCCTCCTCCATCGTAAGCTGGACATTATTCAATATTGATTCCGTTTCATTCCAGATTTCAGTGAATTTTGGCCCTGTTTCCTTTGAATAGCTCTCCTGGAATCTCGCCAAGACCTGATCATTGTTCCCGCCAAGTTCGATAAGATTGCCGTAGGCTCGGTCATTCAGCGCTTGAAGTTGGTTTGACGCATTATCCCTTAGTTCATCAACTAGCTGTATTTCTGGCTGAAGCATGTTTTTCTCATTAAATTGATTGACTCTCACCAATAGATTATACATACTGTCCAAAAGGTACAACTCTTTATTTATCCTCGTTATCCCTTGTTCCACTAGCTGATCCGACTCATTGCCAGGCAGACCCTGACCCGTTAACCGGTTCGCCAGCACTAAGATGGACTCATTATCGCTCCTGATGTTCGCAATATCATTTTTCAAAAGGGGATTGATTTCTGCGAATGCCTGCCTTGTTGAATCTACATAACTAGAAACGTCCGATACCAATTTGTCCTTCTGCGATGTTATTCCTTCTATTGAATCAAGGCCATCATTAACCTTCTTAATGATATCTTCGGCCTTTTTGACATGTGTTTGAACGGTTTTGATATTTTGTTCAAGCTCAGGCAATTCACCCTCTAATAAATACACCATATTCTTCATTTTTTGAATCGTCGGCAACTCGTTTTGCAAGGTGATTCCCAGTTCATTAAAGATTGCAAGGATACTGCCACTAGCTGATTTGATAAAGGTTTTGCTCACATTGTCCACAATGCTGTTGGCACCCGCTGCCGTAATTTTAGGAGCTATGGAATTGATCTTTTCATTAACATAGTAATCAATTTCCGCCTTCTTAGGATCATCGGTCATGATCGTCGCAATATGTTCGGAAAAGTTATCCGGAATGATGATGGATGCATAATAATCCCCCTTTTCCACCTTTCTTATCGCTTCTTTTTCCGATGTGAATCTCCAGCCCAGATCCTTATTCTCCTTTAACCCCTCCATGACTTCCTTGCCTATGTTCACGGCTTCGCCATTTAACTCAGCACCTTTATCATTATTGGCAACACCGACAAGGATTCCTTCCGTATTTGCATACGGGTCCCAAGATGCGACAATATTAAACCACGCATAAATGGAAGGGATGAACATGAGAAAAACAACCACAATACAAACAAAGAAATTTTTATAAATGCTTTTTAAATCGTCAATGAAAATTTCCCGAATATTTCTCAAAACATACCCCCGTGCAAAAGTATTTTGATACTATTATTCGAAGAAATTTCCCTATCGATACTAAGTAAACATATCCATGGATTTTTCAGACCAAATAAAAAGAAGCAAGCAACGAACTACTTACTTCCTGAGAATTCACTTATCCTGAATGCCTGGTTTTAAAAATGTAGCTATCAATTTATGTAAGGTGGGTTCCCAATTCAAAGACGGTTTCTTGTCTTTTCTCCTTTTTTAGTTACAGAATAAACGGCAAGGTGTAAGAACATACTATCACAAACAAAATGTCGGGAGTTTTGTATGGGAGAAATAGTCATGTCAGAATCTGTTGAAATCATCTTTCGAACCTTTACCTCTTTTATTTTATTATGGGTATTTGTCCATCTCCTCGGTAAACAGACGATTGCCCAGAGGACCTATCACCTATATATCGCTTCAATAACGATGGGGACAATTGCAGGGAATCTAGCATTCAATATTAAAATTCAATTCCTGTATTTTATCCTTGCAATTATTATTATGGGTACCGTCGTTTTTATGCTGAATCTTCTATCGATTCGAAATCCCCGCTTCGGGAAATGGATCGCTGGAGAACCTGCGACCTTAATTGAAAAAGGACAAATCCTCGAAGAGTCAATGAAACGAATGGGGTATTCACTGGATTCTCTTAAACAGGCTTTGCGAGGAAAAGATATCTTCAACATAGAAGAAGTGGACTGTGCCATTTTAGAGACAAATGGCTCCCTCTCTGTCTTAAAAAAAGAACAATACCAAAATGCCGCCAAGCAGGATTTACCTTTACTCCCCCCAGCAGGAACTGTACCGATTGAACTGGTCCAAGATGGGAAGATTCTATATGACAACTTATCCAAACACACCTACGATCACGAATCGTTAATGGCTGAACTCAAAAAAAGAAATCTTGCTGTTTTTGACATCTCGTATGCTGTCATAGGGACAAAAGGAAATTTGTATATTGATTTGATTAAGGATCAATCAAGGTAATAATCCTTTGTGGTATGCAATACAAATCATTTTAATATTTCATAATTGGATAGTTGGAATAATAAAAAGCGGTTTTTCCAGAAGGAAAAACCACTCCATTCAGACTGTAGACAAATTCGAAGAAAGCGAGTTTACCTACAGTTTTTTTCTTTGAAAAACGTTCCCGTTGATTTCAGAAATCCGCTCTCTTTCCCCATCATGGTTCGGGGTGAGACCATTCCGAACCCCCTTATGCCGACAAACTGATTGGTTTTTCAGCCTATCCTAATTAACTCTTTTCAATCACGTTTATCAATTCCCTTAAATAATCCGGTAGATCAGGCGGACGCCTGCTTGATACCAGGTTTCCATCTACTACGACGGGCTGATCTATCCAAGTTGCCCCCGCATTTTCCATATCATCTTTAATGCCCGGTGTACTCGTTACATTCTTCCCCTGTAAAATTTTAGCGGAGATCAACACCCAACCTGCATGACAAATTTGCCCGATGGGTTTTTTACTTTCTTCCATGCTTTGGATAAGTGATATCACTTCAGGAAACCGGCGAATTTTGTCAGGTGCCCAACCGCCCGGTACAAGAATGGCATCATATTCTTCAGCTTTAATACTGCCATACTCATAATCAGAAATGGCTGGTACACCATACTTTCCAATGTATGTTTCATTCGCGTTTTCTCCAGCGAGGTGAACAATCGCTCCTTCTTCTTTTAATCTTAAAATCGGATACCAGAGCTCTAAATCTTCAAAATCATGGTGCACAAGACTGATTATTTTCTTTCCTGCTAATCTCATGAAAACCTCTCCTTCTTTCGTTCTATTACCCTTTACCATTCTTCCCTATTACTTCCCTTTTTCTACTGCCTGTACACTTTTATGCATTAACCTATCATCAACATTTGGCCTAAAAATCAACCTTCACCAAGTACAACCCAGCTGCCTCCGCCATACGGCCCGTTTGGATTCTTTCTTTTGACTCTATAATACTTGGTATATTTTCAGCATCTATTTCATCCAACCCAACTTCTATCAACGTCCCGACAATCTTTCTGACCATATTATAAAGAAATCCATCGCCTCGCACCGTAATTTGGATGAAGCCGGCATTTTCTTCTATATCAATGGAATATATCTCACGCACCATGGATTTTTTCTTAGACTTTGCATTTGAAAAAGCAGTGAAATCATGTTCACCTATAAAATGTTGACATGCTTTCTTCATTCTTGAGATATCCAGCTTTTCCTCTACATGCATACTGTACTTTCGCATGAAAGGATTAGTATATGGCTCGTTCCAGATCTTATACAAATAGGTTTTATCCTTGGCGTTATAACGGGCATGAAAACGTTCAGGAACTAGACTAACCTCGACAATGCTGATATCTCGGGGTAAATATCTATTCAAATAATTCATGATTTCAGCTTCAGTCAGATTTTCACCGATCTTAAAATTGGCGATTTGTGCAAGGGCATGTACACCGGCATCCGTTCTGCTGCATCCGATGATTTCAATTTTTTCCCCTGCCATTTCCGTTAATACATTTTCTATTTTCCCTTGAATCGTATCATCACTATTACCTAGTCGTTGCCAGCCCTTATAGCGCCCGCCATCATATTGAATGGTCAATTTATAATTGTTCATTGCGTCCTCCTTATTTTATTCCTGTATAGTCATCTAAACAGAAAATTCTTGATAAAATACAAGCCCCCATACAACTCCTGCTGTATGAGGGAACAGATTGTCCTTTCTTAGAAACATATTTAAATTGTTAATGGGTTTTGTAGCTGCTCCACAAGTCTACAGTAAAAGGAGTTCCATTTTCAGGTTTCGTTTAGGATGCCCCCACAGCTTAACTGGACCATGATTTATGTAAAAATCCTGCAGCTCATCCATGCGATTACCTAGTAAATCCTAGCAATCAAACTAAAAAAGCACTTCTGCATAGTGTACCAAAGTGGCTAACGGCATGCAACGAACGAGCCGGCGTCATATATCCAGTTTCTATAAAACTTTGTGCAATGCAGCAACACACAGGATTAATAAGGAAATCAAAAAACAAAAAAAGATCCAAACCCCTGTGATATCAAGGATTTGAGCCTTTGGCAGTTGATGACCTGTGAGGGATTCGAACCCACGACCCCTTCCCTGTCAAGGAAGTGAAAGTAATCGGATTATAACAGATTTAGTAAGAAAACGTTGATATAATGGTCAATTTTTTCTAAACAGATGTAATTGGTGGGAATATGTTTTGTTTTGCCACCAGTCTGCCACCAATTTACCACCAGAAAACCCCTTGTGTTATAAGAGTCCTATTTGATGGTAAATAAAAACTTTATTTCCCATTAAAGTAGAAAACTAAGTCAGCTACTGTTTCTTATATAATTACTTGCTAACCATTCTCCACAAAAGTAATTATAAAAATATATTTGATGTTGCAGTTGTTAAGTTGAAAAGATGGCAAACAAATCAATCCACTCCCTATAATTAAATAAAGAGGATGTTATGCTATCGTGCGAAGTGACTGGTGGGACTGGTTTTGGCTTTTTGAATCATTATATTATGCCGCCCATGTGGTTTCAAAGTGTAATATGTTTAACAACAGTAGAAAGAAACAGCATGAAATCAAAGTATTACTCGTGCTAGCTGTACATCTTTAACTTGGATTTAACATAATTTATTATATTTCGTTAGCAAAATGTTAGCAGATATTCGATATGGAATTACTCACAAATCAACAAAGCGATGCAAATTCTACATGCATCTCTTTGTTGCAATGATTACACACTCTACATGACTTGTAGAGACCGTAAACAAATGGATGTAGAAGTTGTTTTTACCGCTCAATTTTTGTTTAAACTCTTTGACATAAAAGTACTAGCATATGAACAATCCTTTTTACATTGTGTATCATCGATAATGAAAAAGACAATTGGACGCGAATCACCAGCTTTGGACTGAGATCTTTTAATTTGAATGACGTTAATCAATTTTCTGCTCTTGCCGCTCGTATTTGGCTACTCTTTGCAATTTATCTAAATCCACCTTACGATCCCATACTTTTTTTGCATTTTCTGTAATATAGGGATAAAGATATTGATCAACAACCACCTGATAATCCAGGTCATCAAGTAAATTATACGTACGAATTTTTATGGTTTTGTTATCAAGGGTGTCAATGACTATATCATTGATTAAATTCAGTGGATTTCTTACTAAATTGATATTCCGGATATTCTTAATATAAACTGTACCTTTCTTCGACCCAATCGTACCATTTTCACCTTGGACAATCGTTAACAGGACCTTTCCTGGAATAAAACCTGGAAGTGACCAAAGCGTTAGGTAAAGGTAAAAAGGAGTAAAGATGAGACCACCACCAAGGTAAAATAAAGAATACTTGGATTCAAATTTCAAACCGTGTATGATTAAGAAAAAACAAGCAATTAAAAAACCTACAGTCGCAAGAAACATCCACCCGTACATGAACTTGGACCCTTTTATCTGAATGGCGTTATTTTCTTTCTTAACGTTTACCAAATAATGCACCTCCTTAAGCTGGAAGAATCTTGTTGGTTAATAATAGTTGATTAATAGATGCCTCATTTGCTCTCTGAATACTCAGGTCAAGGTTGTTGTCCCTTGTAGCTAGCCAACATTCATTCTTTCCTGGAATCATAAAATAAAGATCTTTTAGGTCAGGGTTATTCTCTGAGTCATACATTAAGCTTACTAAACTATCCATTTTACCGTTTCTATTCGAAATATCATTTAAAAACTCTAAGATACTAGTAGAATCTCCCTTTTTACTTACCCATTTCTCAACAATTGACTCCGGTAAAGAATGAGATTGACTTACATCTTCTAAAAGTTCTTCAAATTCTTCACTTTTTAACTGAAGAATAACTTCACCTTGCTTTTCTAACGTATGGAAATGGAAAAAACCGCTTATAACTGAAAGGATTTCTTCTTCCGGCAGCTTAGAAATAGAGTGAACTTGATGATCGTACAATACTTTATGTAAATAAACCTCTCCATTTTTAAAATGAAAGGAAATACTATCTTCTCCATTTAAGTCTGGCTGATGTTTAGAAGCCTTTACGGTACTTTCTGCATTATTCAATGTATGAATATAGGCAGCAAATTCATCTTTTAACTTATATTGATTATTTACTTCCTTTAACATATCTTTTGCTAACAAAGAGCGAGAGGCAATTTCTAGCATTAATTTCAACTCGGCATCTTGAAGCGTTGGAAAATAGGCTCCCTTAATCGACATTCCTTGTTCAAATAAACCTTCACTATAAAATGAAAAAAGTAACTCTTCAATACTTAATTGAACGGTATTCATATATCCTCCTTAAAAAAATGAAAATTTATCCTCAAAAAAATCTTTTGCTCCATCGGCAAGGGAACTCGCTGTTTCTTTTGCTTTCGATAATCCCTTACCAATTTCCCCCACCTTCCCTATTGGGTCAGCAATAGTATCCTTAATTTGATCATTTACGAAATCAGCACCTTTATTAACACCTTCAACAACTTTACCAGCTTTCTCAAAACCACCTTTAATCAGTTCAAGCCCATCATGTATAGGTTCTTTCATGACAATCGCTGCTTCCTCTGCTATACCTGCCGTAAGTTTAGCCGCTTGCTCTCCAACAAGTCCTCCTACAAATGAACCTGCAGCGGCTCCTACAACCGTACCGACTGGGCCTACTAAACTTCCTAGAGCACCTCCTACGAATGCTCCCGCAATGGAACCTCCAGAAATCGCTACGGTATTATTCACTGCATTTCCTACCGCTTTTGCATTTTCTCGCTTTAAGACCTCTGGATTATTTCCATATTTCGCATAGTTTTCGGAAATTTTCAGTCCCATTCCACCTGCTTCCATTACTCCTGTTACTAGTACTGCACTAACAGCGTTGGTTTTGGCAAATTTCGCTCCCGTCTGAAGAAATGATTTAAACGTTGTAGAGTCCAATGCTCGATGATTAATCCCTTCAAATAATGCCTTTGAACTATCTGTATATTTAACAACATCACCAGGAAGATATTTAGCAACCTTTTTGTGAACTAAATCAGCAAATGGAACATCTCTATATTTTTTCAATAAAAAGGTTGGATTTAAATAGGCTCTCGCTACATTACGAAATTTGGAATTATCGACTACATCTGTTAGTTTATTTAGAGCATTCATATGTTTATACATATAGACATCATCACTATTTTTGATAAATTGCGTAAAACCTAGCCCATAAAATGCCAGCTGTTTTGATACTAAAGCACCCATCACAGTGAGCGCTCCATATTTCTCATGCAGTTTATAAAGTTGACCTACTAAGTTATCAGCATCGGAAAATTTATTGGCGGTCATTCGAAGGTCGATCTCCATTTCACTCAGAAGGTCAACTAATTGATTTCCTGTTCCCCACGGATCTCCTACTTGGTAAAAACAATGACTATACTCTGCTGGAGCACTGCTAATTAGGTTCACTAGTTCCAAATGAAGACTCTTGTATTCTTCTTCAATTTTTGACAAGTGCGAGACAAACTCATTTGCTAAATCTTCTAAACGATCTGGGTCTACTGAAATTTTATTCCCCACTGTATCATCCTCTTTTCTTTTCCTTTATGAACTATTTCATCTATATACTATGAAAAAAGTGATGTCCTAATAGTATAATCTGTAAAGGCAGGATAAATAGGTCGACACAACCCGGTACCCAATTTTCATCCATTCCTTGCTTACCGTCATCTTCTTTTTTCTTTCCTTGCCTCTACTTAATTACGAGCCATTTTAAACCTCTCAAAACAATTATCATTAATGGCAAGTACAGTTGTAAAACTTTAGCGGACATAAGGGAGACTTAAAAAAGAGTGATTATTTGATGCGCCAAAACACCAAATTGAATGAACAAAATAAAAAAACCACCGCAGCCGGGGAGTAAACTACCATCTTTATTTTGCTCATTCTTATCCGGGAGGATCCAGCCTTCCTCTTCCAAACTTTTACGATCCCTATTCTTCGGTTTCATATGACACCTCTTTATATCCTTCATTCATTTTGTTTCTACTCATCCTTCATACAAGCAAGCCGCTCTAATTCTCTTTGTCTTTCAATCTCTTCTCTCACTCTGTCAACATCATTTGCTGCGCTTTCTAATTCTCTACTTATTTGATAAAGATTGTCTGAATGTCTTTGAAATAGGACAGCTGCTTCATGTAGTATTGAATCAAATTTTTTCCGGGCTTCGCCAGCCCATGTCTCCGTATTTGTATGTATACTCTGCATTAATTTTGATTCATCTAATTTTAACTCCTCAGAGGATTCCTGAAACACTTTTGTTAATGCTCTGACTTTATCCGAATTCATCTTTTCACCTCATTATTGAGTCAACGTACTTTTTCTATATTTATTCTCAAATACCATTTTAATACAACAATTCCCTATTTTAGATAAGTAAATGTTACTATAATTACTAAGTCACTTCCATAGGCCCCCAGTATTGAAATAGCAAATAGATATAGGAAGAATGTTTTATTTTATTAACATAACGAGTGTATTGGCAAATATCCCATGAGATAACAAGGAAAACTGGAATTTTCCTCATGCAGAGGAAGAAGGTTTATCCATTTCTCCCGTTAAAAATGGAGGTGGTTGGAAAGCTATAGAAGTATTCGGTTGAGGAACTTTTGAGTAATAGATGAATTGAGACTTGCAGTTTCATTCAGGAGGGGAACAGTTTGGTTCCCACCATTTCACGTGAAAATTCCAAAAGGTAAATTGTGTTTTTTTCTGACTCACTAGCAAACCTGCTTTGGCTACACTGATATCAAAGTGCTCAACAATTGAAGGTAATATCCCGATTACGCCCATCTCAGTAGTTAGGATACCGAAAACTCCTATGGTCAAAATAACTATAAGTAAACTATTCTGTTTAGACATAAGTTTGATCACCCCTGTTTATTACTTATTCTTTTGTTTTTTTAGTTTTTTTCATTCGGAACTACAGACTTTTCATAACTCTCAATTTTCCCGTTCAAAAGCTTCAAGGTTTTTTGTTGATCCTTAATTCTTGAAACCAACTGGTTTCGTTGTTCAATTAATAGTTCCTTTCTTGTTTGCATAGTCTCATCGCCTTGATGAACCATTTTTACATACTCCAGCAACAACTCTATAGACATACCTGCGTTACGCATAAACAAAATTACTGGAATCCAATGACAGTCCTGTAATTTTTCGCTGACTTCTGAAATTATCATAACAATGTCCTACTAACTCTTGAAAGCATAACAGCTGGGAGTGAACTCCAGGTCAAGGGTATTTATAAATTATTCTATCTAAATTCTTATGCAACTATCCTGCCCCGTTGCAAAAGATAAATGTTATCTTCTTAATAAACTTTTATAGGACTTTAAATATTCAAATGGGTCAACTTCATTATCATCATCTGGCTTATAAATCTCTCTATCATGATAAGGAAGCCTTATCCGTTTCCAGTCTTCGTTGTTTTCTGTTTCACCAGGCATACAAGATATGAACAAATTATAACCCTCGCCATCACTAGATAGAGGACCTATTCGTGCCTCACCATATTGAAGAGCATTATCAATAGCATCTCTCAATTCCTTGAGTGCTGTTTTATTACCAACTATCATTGCATCATCATGCCAGTACCTTTGTCCGTATATATGGAAATATGATGGTTCTGTATAACCCTGTCCCTTTTCGGCAATGACTTTTTCAAAGTTTGGGATAAGAATTTCAGGCGTCATATCGGTAACCAATACATCCATTTCTGTTATGCACCCACCAAATATTTCTTCAAATAGTTGAATATAAGGCGTTACTTCTACAAATAAAATAAGGTGTTTCTTAATGAAATAGGTGCGAATTAAGGTATCTTTTTTTTCATAGCAAGTAAATTTGACAGTTGGAAACAATTCTTCTTACTGCATTCTTTTAATACTAAATTGTTTCCTCTTTTCCATATTTACTGATTTAGAAAGACTTGTGTCGATAGCAACAAATAATATTGGGTCAATCATGAACTTCACCCTTTACTTTTTTTAGATAGAGAGAAATATGAGGTATGGTCAACCTATAAACGTCTCTACCCAATAACCCATTTATCATGACATTAATTCAGAATCCTTTATGAACCAACCTTCCCCGTTTGCTCCATAAAAAAAGACTGCAGCAGCAACCTTGAGTCTTTTACAAGAAGTAGAATCCCTTTCATTATTTGAATTTGTCAGGTTGTTCTACATAGAACTCTAAATACCCACATTTAGAACAAACATAAGCAGATACTTTGCTGTAAATCGGACTATCCTTGAAAAAACCTCTTGGTTTTTTGTTTATCTGAAATTCTCCTTGAATTCCAGAAATATAGGCTCTCGTAAGTTCGTTGCCGCATTTGCTACAAGTTTCCATTATTTACCATCCTTTATAGGTTAACGTATACTACCCGTATTACTCTCTTTTATACGATTCCTAAATTTAATCATGTTTCAATCCTTCTCTATCCGCCACCAATTAAGTAAATAATACAAAATGAACTAATTCTTTATAAATAAAAAAAGACCCAAATCCTTGTTATATCAAGGATTTGAGCCTTTGGCAGTTGATGACCTGTGAGGGATTCGAACCCACGACCCCTTCCCTGTCAAGGAAGTGCTCTCCCACTGAGCTAACAAGTCGTATGTAATGACTGACTGGTTACTTAAGTACATAATTTATTATAAGTTTTTTTGTTAAAAAGTCAACGCATTATATTAAAAAAGTTTTAGTTTTATCTCATTTTATTTCCCTCCACCACAAAACACGAACAAACATTCCCTTTGCACTTGCATATAAAACACACGTTCGCATATAATGATAGCAAGCAAGTCAGCAAAGGAGTGACAGGGAATGAAATATATACTTCGTAAACATATGGAAGAAAATGCTCCATTGGAGATAATTTATCTTTCCGAACAAGGTAAGATTACACAGCGGAAAATTCAGGTGCTTGAAATTTATCCTGGCCATATTCACGCATTCTGTTTCCTAAGGCAGACAAAACGGACATTTAAAGTGGCCAATATCCTTTCTGCCCGCCTCATTAAGGCCAGGTTTGATAGGTCTGGCTGAAGATTGTTAATCAAGGGTTAACCGATTAACTCTTCTTCTTCCTGGATGTCCTTTTCCTGTTCAGTTAACGATTCTTCTTCATCTCTCAGACGATGAGCTAACCTTGAGGCGGCACTCGCGGCAATGCTTGCAACGATATCATCCAGGAAGGTATGCACGATTCCTTCTTGCTTCTTATCAAGTTCGTGTATGACGCCTATTTTATTTTTATCCAAATGACCAAAGGTCGTTACAGCAATGCTTCCGTAACCTAATACTGCACCAAAGGCAATCGTTTCATCCACTCCGAACAGCCCTTCATCAGATTCAACAATCGATTGCAGGGGTTCTGATAGCTTTTTTTGCTCGGCCAGTTTATCCAGCTCCACACCGACTAAAATGGCATGTTGAATTTCCCTTTTCAACAGGACACGCTCAACGCTGTGGATGCATTCCTCCAGCTTAAGATCAGCTTTGTACGGGAACTGCAATTCATAAACGATTTTTGCAATTGCCTCCACACTGACACCACGCTCTAATAATGTTCGTTTAGCCGCCTTCGTTACTTCCCTGCTGTGTACCTGTACATCTGCCATTTTATTCGCCACCTTTTTTATTGTATTATTTTTCTATATCCTTTTATTATAGCACCTTATTATTCAAATTTTTAGAAAATACGCTGAAAATTTTCTATTCTAAAATCTTGTCACGGGAAAAAGTCGCAAGGCTATGCTAAAATAATCAAGTAAGTTGTTTTTCATTATTAATTATCATTGAGGTGCGGGAGAATGAGTTTACGCAAAGGCACAATTAAAGAGTACATGTTTAAAAGCGAAGCTTTAGCAGAGGAATTGGAACTGCTTGTTTACTTGCCTGCTAATTTTTCGCCACTGTATAAATATTCGCTTGTGATTGCTCAGGATGGCCGTGATTATTTTCAAATGGGTCGAATTGGTCGGGTAGCAGATGAACTGTTAGGGAACGATGAGATCGAGAATATCATCATTGTCGGCATTCCCTATAAAGACCGCTTTGACCGCAGGCGCAAATATCATCCGGACGGGGAACAGCACATTGCATACATACGTTTTCTTGCCCATGAACTTGTCCCGTTTTTAGATGATGAATTCCCAACCTATCAAATGGGACATGGTCGAACTTTGATCGGTGACTCTCTTGGCGGTACAGTTTCCTTATTGGCCGCACTAAAGTATCCGCATACATTCGGGAAATGCATCATGCAGTCGCCACTTGCCAATGAAGCAGTAATGGATGCTGTACGTAATTTTGAGGATCCGCATCTCCTCGAACTTTACCATGTGATCGGGACTGGTGAAACAGATGTTCCGACGACGGATGGCAAGAAGGCAAACTTCATAGAACCCAACAGGGAATTGCATAAATTAATCAACCAAAAAGGATTTCCGTACTTCTATGAAGAATTTGAAGGTAATCATACCTGGAAATACTGGCAGGCAGATTTAAAACGAGCACTGTTGGAAATGTTCTAACCCTCTCTTTTTGAGATGGTTTCAAGAAAAAACATGTCCAACTATAATACAACAATAAAAAATATCAGGAGGTTTTATTTATGAAATATGGTGTTGCAATTTTCCCTTCAAAAAAACTTCAAGATTTAGCTAACTCCTATCGCAAACGGTATGATACGAAATATGCTTTCATACCACCGCATCTGACGCTTAAACCAACGTTCGAAGCGACGGATATGGAAATTTCAACAATCGCGGATCAATTAAAAGACATTGCTCGTAAGTGCAGGCCTTTTACGATAAGCGTTACGAAAACGAAGTCTTTCCAACCCGTAAGCAATACTATTTATTTCAAAGTGGAATTATCCGAAGGGCTTCAGGAACTGCATGATGCACTTAACAATGAGGACTTCATGAAAAGTGAAAGTGAACATGCATTTGTCCCGCATATTACCATCGCTCAAGATTTATCCGATAATGAGCATTCTGATGTTTTAGGCCAATTAAGCATGCTTGACATCAGCCATGAAGAAGAGGTGAAACGAGTTCACTTGCTGTATCAACTTGAAGATGGGGCATGGACCGTTTATGAAACATTTAGATTAGGAGCTGAATGATTTCGTGTTTGTAAAAATCGCAGAGAACAGCCAAGAGCTTGAAAATGCTTATATGATTAGAAAAAAAGTGTTCGTCCAAGAACAAAACGTCCCTCTTGAAGAAGAGATTGATGAATATGAAGAAGAGTCCACACATTTCGTTTTATATGATGAGCAGCATCAGCCAATCGGTGCCGGCCGTTTCAGGGTCATCGACAACATCGGTAAAGTCCAGCGCATTTGTGTGCTATCATCGGGCCGTAAGAATGGTGCCGGTGCCATGATCATGAATGCTATTGAGGAATACGCCATCCAGCAGGGAGTACCTCAATTGAAGCTTGATTCCCAGGTCCATGCCATCCCTTTTTATTCGAAATTAGGGTATGAGATCGTTTCCGACGAATTCATGGATGCCGGCATTCCTCATAAAACGATGAAGAAAACCATTTTATAATATAAAAAAGCTGTCCTTTCAGTTCTCTGATTGGACAGCTTTTTTTGTTCGTTCATGAATTTAAATTATCGTTTTATAAAAAAAACCATATCCGTTCAATGGCAATCTCCGCAAAAATACATAGTCTATATATAGAAAGCAAGAAGGAGGGAAAATTTTATGGGTAACAATGATTTTAACCTGGAGGAGTCTCAAAAAAGACTGATGGAACTGCTGGTTTCGAGGACTATGAGAAAACATGGTTTCAAAAAGGAAAAGGTCGATCTAACCGAAAGAGAGAAAAACAACCTTAAAGAAACCATTCGCTATTTACAAGAGCAATCACTAAAAATCATAAACCAAGAAAAGAACATCACGGAACATGATGTTAATCCAGTTACAAATTCCATTCACAACAAATTCACGGATTCCAAAGATAAATGACACACCATATCACCTAATCAAACCTTACTTGCTGGCGAGAAATAAGTAAAACGAGACATAGCAGCACTTACATTTCATTCCTAAAGCTCCAGCTTCTTTATTATTCATCCCGATACACTAATACTTTCTCTAAGTATTAAAAAATAGACGAATTAACTGATTTATTCGTCCAACCCGATTACCCATCAAAGCATATTTTAATAGGGAATAAAACCTAAGGAGGAAAAAACAACATGAACCAAAATGTATATCGTAGCAACTGTAACACACATGAAGACTCTGAAAGATCATGGTCGGCTCTAGATTCCGCTTCCAGACATCCCCTGTCAGGATTCTGTAACGACGATGACACACGCATTAACCAAGAGGCAATACAGGATAATAATCAAGTTCAGCTTTCTGAAGAACTTATTTACATTAAAGATTCTTGTAATGTAAATGTCACTTCAACGGATGTTAAAGCGGCCCTTTCTCTTCAAGCTGCTCTACAAGCTGCAATTGCGGTCATCGTAAGCATTTCCATCGCAGATTCTGATAATGCTGAGAAGATCACTCAAGAATTAATCCAATCTTCTAATGTTAAACAAATCACGCGCCAAAAAACAATTGTTGAAAACAGCCGTGATATCGACATTACAACAACTGATGCACAAATCGCTCTAAACATCCAATTATTACTTCAACTATTGTTAGCTCTAATCGTAGAAATTGACATTCTCTAAGGAGTCAACACAAAAAGGACACTTCGCGTGTCCTCTTTTGTTTTTGATGGCGAAACTAGACAACTGCGTTGAAAAAACTTCCTTTCCCTGTCATTTCAGCCGTTAAATCTTCACTGCCCCTCATGCCCATTTGATATTTATATGTGCCTGCCCCATATGTACTTTCCCGATTATCTTTAATTTGATGTAATCCTTCAAAGCTTTCCCTTTCCAGCACCTGATCAAAACGGACAGGTTGAATGGGTGTCGTCCCTTTAACAATTCTTACTTTCTCTGCAGCTTCGATCGTCCGGTTGGCATATTGAATATAATCAAATGGTGTGACAGGTGCAATGTAACCCATAGTTATCCCTCCTTATTACATAGTTGTGTTGTCATTTAATTACCCGGCCGAAACAATATCTAAACACGATTTCCGCATTCTTTTTTCCTAATCTTCTGGTATGATGAGTATTGCCGATATTTTTAATAGATTAGAGGTATCCATTTATATGAATCAAGCAAAATCTGGCAATGAAATCGTACATTTACATACCGTTTCAGCTGGTGAGCTGCAGACACTTTTTGAAAAAGGAAAACGTGATCAGCTTTCTTGTATCATTTGTCATAAACCAGTGAAATTATTTATTGGAATCCATGAAACACCTTACTTTTATCATAGTGACCCATCGCAGGTACCCTGTGAAATGCCAATTTCAGAACCAATAAATGAGGACAAACCAATAGAATATATGGAACAGAATGGATTTAGGATTCCTACATCACGAACCATTACGGAAACAAAAACCATTACAGAACCTTTCCTTAAAAGCCGGCCCATAACCGGCAATCCGAAATATTCAGAGGAACCATCCGGCCTGGCACAAACAGAGGAACCATACTTTCAAGAGTTATCCTCATCAGGGGTTGTTCTCGATGCAGAGCAACTCAAGGCAGTAACGACGATCGATGGACCAATTCTCGTCCTTTCAGGAGCAGGCAGCGGGAAAACCCGCGTATTGACGGTACGTACTGCCTACATGCTTACAGTGAAAAAGATTGATCCAAAAAGTATCATGCTTGTAACATTTACGGCGAAATCCGCAAAGGAAATGCAGCAGCGTCTGCTCGGTTATCCCTATATGACTCCTTCCCTTGTTTCTCAAATCGTTAGCGGAACCTTTCATAGCATCTTTTATAAAATCCTGATTTTCCATGAACCAGCCAAATGGCAGCGTGATTTCCTATTGAAGTGGGGGTGGGAAAAGGAAAAGGTATTGAAACAGGCTGGCAGGGAACTGGAACTTGATGATAAGGAATTTGCATATGATCAAGCCCTTCAACAAATCGGGCTTTGGAAAAACTCATTGGCCTTCCCAGAAGATATCCACCCTAAGGACGATTGGGAGAAATCGTGTTTATTTTTATATAAGAAATATGAAGAATATAAACAGCAAACAGGAAAGTATGATTTTGATGATATGCTTGTAGGCTGTTATGTATTTTTAAAAAATCACCCGGAATTTTTAAAGAAATATCAGCAAAGGTTTAATTATTTTTTGGTAGATGAGTTTCAGGATATCAATAAAGTTCAATATGAATTGATAAAACTCCTCTCTGCTGAATCAAAAAATGTATGTGCAGTTGGAGATGATGATCAATCCATCTATTCATTCCGGGGAAGCGATCCAAAGTATATTTTGAATTTCAATCATGATTTCCCTCGTTCCCAAGTTGTGAAGCTGACGGAGAATTACCGCTCTTCCCATGAAATTGTCGCTACAGCGAACCGTTTGATCAAGCGCAACCAGAACCGGATGGAGAAAAAGATGAGGGCACAGCATGATTCAGGAAATCCCCCTGTTTTATTTTATCCTTATGATGAGGAATTGGAAGCAACGATGATCGTATCCGATATCCAAGAGAAAATATCCAAGGGCGCAAACCCTGGGGATTTTGCCGTATTGTACAGGACACACACGATGTCCAGGGCCATTTTTGAACGGCTAGCCGCTTCCAACCTGCCATTCGTCATTGAAAAGGATGCGGATTCGTTTTATCAGCGCAAGGTCATTCGCGGCATGCTTGCCTTCATGCGTTTGAGTTTGTTCCCGCATGACAGCAAGGCAGCATCCGATGTCCTTTCCTCCTTATTCTTAAAGCAAAGTATATTACAGGAATTAAAAGCAATGACAATATTGCAGGATTGTGATTTCATCGATGCATTTGCTTTTGTTAAGACAGGACATGCTTTTCAAGAACGAAAATTAAAAACGATTCCAGGACAGATCCGCTCTTTAAAAATCATGTCGCCACTCGTAGCTTTAGAAATCATCGAGAAAGATTTAGGATACCAGGAATATGTAAAAAAACGCGGAAATGATGCGAACCTGGAAAAAGGGTCCGATGACATCCGTGACTTAAAGGTGGCGGCAAATCGTTTTCCGACCGTCGCCGCTTTCCTTGAACATGTCGATCATATGACTGCGATGGTCCAAGAGATTAAACAGCTATCGAAACATTTTAAGGATGCCATACAGCTTACGACCATACACCGTTCCAAAGGGCTTGAATATCAAACCGTTTATGTCCTTGCTGCTGTTGATGGCAGCATCCCTCATGATTTTGCACTTGAATCTTACCGAAAAGGGGAACTATCCCCTCTTGAAGAGGAAAGACGATTGCTCTATGTAGCGGCAACCAGGGCCAAAAAGGATCTTTACCTTTCCATCCTGCAAACCAGGAGCGGACGGACCGCCCATCCATCACGTTTCTTGAAGCTTTGATAAAAAATTAAGAATCCTTCTATGGAAATCGAGTGGATAAAACAAAATGCGGTTCGGAAAGGTCTCAGCCCTTTTACCGAAGTCACCATATTTTCAAAACAAATTTGGTTATACTCCATAATTTTTTTATTGTTTTAAATGGGATGAAACCTTATTGGATTGAAGAGATTTGCGTCACTCCTGCCGAATAGCTGGCTAGACGAGACGAGCTTTGATGAGGCTTCGCAGCCAGTCGGCAAAAAGGGAGCGGATCTCTGAAATCAAGCTGGAACGTTTTTAACATAAAAAAACTGCAGGCAAACCCGCTTTTCTTCGAGTCTGTCTGCAGTCTGAAGGCCTGCATGATAGCAGGCCTTTTTGTCACTTTTTATTTATCATATTAGAAATAGTTCCGAAATCCAGTTTATTCCCTTCAGCTACGATGGAATGAACGATTTTATCTTCCGTTTCCTTATTGACCGGTTTATTCGCGATTTTTGAAACACGCTTAATGACGTTTCTAACAGTCGTTTCATCTTTGAAATTGGCTCCTTGGAGCGAGTTTGCCAATTCTAATACATCTTTCATATTTACGCCGGTTTTACCTTCTATGTTTTTAAAAAAGTTATTATCCATAACTAAGCCCCTCCCTTTTCTGTACCTATCCTATGGCATTATCAGAAAAATGGTGCTAGGCCAATACAAAAAAAAATAAATGGAATAGGCTTCTTCTGCCTATTCCATTTACCTTAGCAGAAAGAAGCCCCTACAATGATCAATAGGATAAACAATACAACGATGATCGCGAAAGTAGATCCGCCACCGTATCCTCCGCCATAACCGCCGCCGTATCCATAACCGCTGCCGCCACAACAACCGTAGCCACCGAAACCAAACATACATATCACCTCGCTCTCGCTAAAGCTTACTGATAACATATGTAGGTCTGGACAAATATGTATAGGCCATGTCCTAGTCCAGGCTGCCTATTTCCGCTTGTTTTATCCTTTTGGTCTGAAAACCAAAGCTCCGATGAATCCGAAGATGATTGCTGCGGAGATACCGGAACTCGTAATTTCAAACATACCTGTCAGTACGCCAACGAGACCATGTTTTTCCGATTCCATCATCGCCCCGTTCACCAGCGAGTTCCCGAACGAAACGATCGGTATGGTTGCTCCGGCACCGGCGAAGTCAACAAGCGGCTCATATAAATCAAATCCGCCCAGAACAGCTCCTATTACAACGAATAAGCTTAGCGTATGTGCCGGTGTCAGCTTAGCAATATCGAAAAGAAGCTGGCCGACTACACAGATCAAGCCACCGATGACAAAGGCCCAAAAAAACATTGCTAACATCGAAATCTCTCCTTTTTCATGAATTCATCCCATATTCAATGGCTACCGCATGGGCAATGCACGGAATCGTATCTTTTTGCTGGACGGAAAGTGGTGACAATAATGCTCCTGTTGCGACAAGCAGGATTTTTTTATATTTACCGGAAATCATTTCATTTAGTATATGACCGTATAAAACCACTGCCGAACATCCCGCACCGCTGCCGCCAGCCAAAACAGGCTGGTCCTTTTTGAAAATCATCAAGCCGCAATCCTTGAATTTTTCCTGATTGATTTCACAGCCCTTTTGCTTTAATAAGTCAAGAGCTGTCTCCCTCCCTATTTGACCTAAATCACCAGTAATGATGAAATCATAATCATCCGGGGTCAAACCAGTATCTTTGAAATGAGCAAGTATCGTATCGACGGCCGCCGGTGCCATCGCTCCCCCCATATTGAAAGGATCTTTCAATCCCATGTCAATGACCTTTCCGATAGTGGCCGAGACAATATGGGGAAATTCCCCTTGCTCGCTTCCATTAGGAGCAACCAGCGCCACCCCCGCTCCTGTTATCGTCCATTGAGCTGTAGGTGGTTTTTGCCCGCCATATTCAGTTGGATAGCGAAATTGTTTTTCAACAGCTGCATTGTGGCTCGAGGCGCCTGTCAACACATAGTTAGCCCCGCCATAATTAGTGATGAAGGCTGCTAGGGCAAGTCCTTCCATTGACGTGGAACAGGCTCCAAACAATCCGAAATATGGAATTCCACTGGTTCTTGCTGCAAAGCTTGTAGGTGTAACCTGATTGATTAAATCACCCGCCAAAAAAAATTGTACCTGTTCCTTGCCGATCTTACCTTTTTCCAATGCAAGCTCAACCGCTTTTTCCATCAAATGTCGATGAGCCTTCTCATATGAATCCTGCTCCATCCACAAATCGTCGTATAAGATATCGAAATCACCCGCGATTTGTCCATTTGCTTCAAATGGACCGCCTGTTACCCCTGTTTCCAGGATGACCGGTTTATTGGTGAACATCCATGTTTGTTTTCCCTTTAACACCGCTTAGCCCCCAATCATTTGATAAATCGTTTTTATCAACGCCACGACAAAGGCTGAAAATACTCCAAATAAAATGACCGATCCGGCCAATTTAAACATATTGGATCCAACACCAAGTACAAAACCTTCCGTCCGATGTTCGATTGCTGCCGATATGACTGCGTTACCGAACCCTGTGACAGGGACGGCACTTCCTGCCCCAGCAAACTGGCCAATGCGGTCGTAAAATCCGAAACCGGTCATCAAAAGAGCCAGGAACACCATGGTAGCAGTGGTCGGACCTCCGGCAGTCTGTTCCGTAAAGTTGAAAAAGTAAATATAAAAGTAGGAAATGGCTTGTCCCACTATGCAGAAAATGCCACCTACTAAAAAGGCTTTCAAACAATTCTTCACAATTGGTCTTTTTATTTCATGCTTCCCCTGGAGCTCTTTATACGCATCCTGCTGTGGGGTCGTTTTCTCCTTGCCGCTCATAGTGCTGAACCTCTCTTCTAAATTAATTCTTTTTGAAGTTCTTCAATTTCCTTGAACTTCTTCCTTGCCTTTTTCTCGGGTACATCCTTTTCCTTCAGTAACTCGTTCAATCTTACCGATTCCAAAAAGATTTTATAATCGCTAGATACGATAAAATCATTTTTGGGAAACTTCTCTTCCAGATTTTCAGTCACAGTCTTTTCAATTTTCTTCATATGAAAACGTTGTAAGTGCTTGACTTTATAAGCGACGATAATCTTTTTTTCGTTTTTCACGACGATCACGTCATAGATGGTGTCTTCATTAGCAACTGTTTCCTTGACCTTTGAGATCAGTCCCTTTTCATCCTTCTCATCCATCCCATTAATGATATCCATCGGTTCAGGATTCGTACGTTTAATCATTGCTAAATTCTCCGTTTTTCCATCATTCTTATTGCTGCATGCAGTAAGCACACACAAAACAACTATAAAAACCAGAAAGCTGACCTTTAAATACCTTCCTTGTCTGAACATAGAATCACATCCTAATTTATCGTTCTATTGTTATTTTCTTGTTTAACTGTTTTTTTATGAATGGTAGGATTAGGAAATAAAAAAACCTTTCCGAAATGGAAAGGTTTTTTTACTCAATAGCCTTTATTTTTATTGTTATTATTACAGCCACAGTCTTTCTTGATTTTGACCGGTTGATCTTTTTTAATCGGTTTGGCATAAGCCCATGGATTCTGTTTCTGATTCAATTTATGACTCCTCCTTTAACATCTATACCATACTATATGAACGAAGAGACAAGTTGTTTCCAATCAAAGGTCCATAATTTTGCTGATTATGACTTCAATAATCGCTCCTACTGCTGCTACGGCAAGGATTAATATCAGTACGTCGCCTATAAACCATTGTTGGATATAAAGAAAAACGAGAAAAAGGCTGACCCAGACACCCACGCACCAAAAACAGCTTAGCAATTGTCCAAACCAGCCAAGCAGGCCCTTTTCCTTGGGCATCAAAAAAATTTCCACTTCTCCTTCTTCATTTTTTTCCTCTATCTCTTTAAAAAACGGGCGGCGCAACGGCTCCATGATTTTATCAAAAACGATCAACCGTGTCAGCCTGAAGGAAGCCAAGCCTAATATGATAAATAAGGTAAATTCATTTTGTGGGGGAAACATTTAATATTGCTCCTTCACTTGGATTCTTCAATTACTTTGGCATCGATAATATCCGGCAGACCCACGAAACGGATATGGTTCCCTCTTTTAATCTTCACTGATTCCCCCTTCATTCCCAACACATGAAACTGAAGCGTTTCTCCGTTAATAACAGCCTCACATAATGGCTTTGGAAAACCTTGATGATTGGATAGGCGGGAAATGATGTCCCGGGAAGATTCTTTCTTCTCCACCTTTTTCCTTTTTTTCTTAACCGGCTTTTCTTTTTTCTGTTCTATTTGTTCAGGATGCTCCATTTCTTCAACCGGAGCTTGCTTAGGAACATATTGTTCGGTGATTTTCCTTAATCCCGTAATCTCCTTTTCAATTTCCTTCATGGCATCATAAACACCAAATTCGCGTTTGACTTTTTCGATTTTTTCTTCTTTATTCTCGGCTTCTTCCTGAAGTTCCGGCTCAACGCTGTCTTGAGGTTTAGCTTTTTTCGTTCGAAAATCACTTTGCATATTTCCACGCAGATCTGATATTTTTGCTTGATCGACATATAAAAGTGGCTTGGATTCCTTATCGCCATTTTTCTCTGACATGAAAACCCTCCTTAATATTTCAGAATATCCACGGACTGCAGCTGTTCCATCTGGTATCGGACAACTTTTTTCCCGAATTTATGCCTTATGAACAAACTGGATTCCTTTTTTTGTTCCAATTTCCCGAATAGTGTACGGTCATTGATGATGAACTTACAAACAGGCTTAGGTGCAAAGGCTGGAAGTCGGGACAATAGCTCCACCAATTCCTCGGCGGTATATGAAGTGCTGATATTTTTTTCATGCAAATTAATATGTCTCTTCAGCGTATTGTGTATGGTTTGTTTTCCATCAGCACAAGGCAGACCAACTTTCTTCACGTCCATGATGCCCCTCCTTCTTTTTCACGAATAGGGTTGAAAGCAGGTTTATGCCAATTCTCGCAAACAATGAAAATCAGCTCTATGTATCATTTATATGAGATTCACCCTTCTTTATGCTGGAGATGTGCCACTCCCCCAAAAAAGGACACTAACCAAGCTTAAGGATGTTGGGTATTAGCGGAGAAACTAAAACTTTTGAAGAAAAAAGGTGAAAGGATTCCAATTGAGGATGCAGCATTAAAGCAGCAGAGTGGACAATCAAAAAAAGGGGACCAATATCGGCCCCCTCCTTTACTATTATCCAATTATATGGTAACCAGAATCCACATGGATATTTTCCCCGGTAATCCCGCGGGACATGTCACTTAATAAAAATACTGCCGTATCCCCTACTTCTTCGGGAGTCGTTGTACGACGAAGCGGTGCTTCTTCCTCAATCTTCTTTAAAATGGTATTGAAGTCACGGACACCTTTAGCGGATAAGGTACGGATTGGTCCGGCTGAAATTGCATTGACTCGAATGTTATCTTTGCCAAGATCACTTGACAGGTAACGGACATTGGCTTCAAGTGAGGCCTTGGCCACTCCCATTACATTATAATTCGGCATGACCCGTTCACCGCCAAGATACGTCATTGTGACAATGCTGCCACCTTCCGGCATGATTTCCTTCGCCGCTTTAGCTACCGCCGTTAAAGAAAATGAACTGATATTATGGGCGAGCAAGAACCCTTCACGGCTCGTGTTGACGAACTCACCGTCAAGCTCTTCCTTGTTAGCGAATGCGACACTGTGCACCACGCCATGAATGATACCTGTTTCTTCCTTAATCGTTGCAAAACATTTTTCAATGCTTTCATCCTTCGTTACATCACATTGTAAAATGATGGAAGGCTCCCCTTCCAATGTAGAAGATAGTTCCCTAACGCTTTTTTCCGTACGGTCTTTTCCGTAAGTGAAAATCAGCTTTGCACCTGCTTTATGTAATGAACGGGCAACTCCCCATGCAATACTTCTTTTATTCGCTACACCCATTAAGACAAACGTTTTTCCTTCTAATGAAAAAGTCAACGTATATGACCTCCTATTTTTAATACAAGTTATTAGTACCTGCTACTAATGACAGTATATCAAATTTCCTCTGATAAAAACACCGTTTTCTGAAGCCCCCTGGGAATGACCCTATCTTCATGAGCTTATAGTAAATAACCCATGAATAATGTAGCTAATCCGAAGTAAATCAGGATACTGATAATGTCATTGATGGTCGTGATGAATGGTCCGGAAGCTACCGCCGGGTCGATTTTCATTTTATGCATGAGGAGCGGTACAAGTGACCCCGCAAGCGTGGCGACTATCAATGTAATGAAAATAGATATGCCGACCAATAAACCGAGCATTAAATCCCCTTGCCAAATATATACGATTAAACTGATGGCTATTCCACATGTCAGGCCGGTGATGAGTCCTGTCCCAGCCTCACGCAAAACTAGCTTCCACTTGCTATCCTGCTCCAAGTCCCCTGTTGCGATTCCCCGTACAGCAACAGCCAATGCTTGAGTTCCTGTATTGCCAGCCATTCCGCCTATCAAAGGAATAAATACAGCAAGAATCGCTTTTTGGCTAAGCGTCTCCTCAAAACGGCCAATCAGGCTAGCGGTCAATAAACCTAAAAACAAAAGGATGATCAACCATGGCAACCGTTTCCTGGCAGCAGAAAAGGGACTCTTATCAACATTGTCCAAATTTGATACACCCGCCAATTTGGAATAATCATCAGATGCCTCTTCATCCATGACATCAATGATATCATCTACCGTAATAATCCCTAACAAATGGTTTTGGAAATCGACGACAGGCACGGCAAGGAAGTTATAGTCCCTTATTTTTCGTGCCACCTCTTCCTGGTCTTCAGATACAGGTACGGAAACTACCCTGTCATCCATTAAATCGCCGATTAATGTATCTTCATCAGCTATGATCAATGTCCTGAGCGATAAAACACCAAGCAGCTTCTTATCCTGATCGGTAACGAACACATAATATATCGTTTCGGCTTCCGGAGCTTCCCTTTTTAAGATCTGCATGGCCGATCGAGCCGTTTCGTTTGCTTCAATGGCAATGAACTCTGTCGTCATGATACTTCCTGCCGTAGATTCCTCATAGTTCAGAAGCTCCTGGATTTCACTTGCCGCTTCATCATCCATGATCGTCAAATAGCTGACGGCCTGCTCATCATTGATTTCATTCAGGACGTCAGCCGCATCATCCGCATACATGTTGGAAAGCATATCGGCTGCGTAAGCAGGATTCATTTCAGCCAGCAGGCTTTCGTAATCCTCTTCATCTATTTCTATATTTTCAAAAAGGTCCGCCATTTCTTCCGGTGACAAATATGTGTAAATGACGGATCTGAATTCATCTGACAAGCTTGTATAAAATTGAGCCTGATCATATGGATGCATTTCAAGGAACTCCGTACGAAACTGATCCAGATTTTCCGTTTTAAGTGCTTCAAGCAAAAGCTCGTTATTCATTTGACTGCTCTCCCGCTCCCGGTCCTTCATCTCCTCCATAACCATACACCTCCTAAAACATATTTTTTCATTTCCTCGTTTATATTTTATTTTTTTAAATAATACTATACTAATACCATAAACATAGACAAAACAAACAAAGGATGTGTCAAATGAACATCGATATCATAGGGGACATTCATGGATGTTTCGCTGAATTAAGGCAGCTGACCGAAAAAATGGGCTATACATGGGAGACTGGGTTTCCTGTACATCCCTCTGGAAGGATTCTTGGCTTTGTAGGGGATTTAACCGATCGCGGCCCAAATTCCCTTCAAGTGATCGAGGTTGTCCATGAATTAGTCATTAACCAAAATATAGCAAGGTATGCCCCAGGTAACCACTGCAATAAATTGTATCGTTATTTTTCAGGCAATAAAGTTCAAATATCGCACGGTTTAGAGACTACTGTAGCTGAATATGAATCACTGAACACCCGGGAGCAAAAGAAGATCCGAAAAAAATTCATGGATCTGTATGAACGTTCCCCACTTTATCAACTGATTGATGAAGGGAGATTGATCATTGCCCATGCAGGAATTCGCAGTGACTATATTGGACAATATAGCAGTAAAGTAAAAACCTTTGTTCTCTATGGTGATATCAATGGCTCCAAACATCCCGATGGGTCTCCGGTCAGGAAGGACTGGGCCCAAACATACAAAGGGGAAACATGGATCGTATATGGACATACACCAGTTCCTGAAGCTAGACGAGTCAATCATACATACAATATTGATACAGGCTGCGTCTTCGGTGGAAAACTGACCGCTGTCCGATATCCCGAAATGGAGCTTCAAGAGGTGCCTTCAGCTATGCCATATATTGCGGAAAAATTCAGGACATCTTTTGATTAACCAAAAAAACTCGCCATCTTGGTGAGTTTTTTTGCGTCTATGGATTTTTTCATAAGCTTGAATTCGCTTTAGTGCGGCCCGGTTATAAAGTCAACCCTTCGAGCAAACGGGTCATATCTTCTGGTAACTCTTCTTGAAACAACATCTTCTTCTTGGTGAAAGGATGTAAAAATTTCAGTTCAAAACAATGAAGGGCTTGGCGAGGGATACCTTTCCTATTCCCTCCATATAAATCATCACCAGCGAGCGGGTGACCTATATGCGCCATATGGACCCTGATTTGATGTGTACGCCCAGTTTGGAGTTCCAAATTAAGGTATGTATGGGACTCTGTGTGTGCCAATACCTTAAATAGGGTACAGGCATACCGGCCATCCTCCCTGACTTCCCGTTCAATGATGCTGGTCGATTTTCGCCCGATTGGCGCCACAATCTCTCCTACAGGACCTTCAACGATTCCTTCAGCTATGGCCTGGTATCTCCGTTTAACCTGTCCTGATTTTTGCTGTTCACTTAAGAGGTGATGGATATGCCGGTGCTTGGCAATCAAAACCAGACCAGATGTGTCCCGATCAAGACGTGTAACTATATGGATCGTTGCCTGTATTCCCGTCTTCCTATAATAGCCCGCCAAGCCATTCGCCAGACTGCCGTTCGGATGCTCGCGGGAAGGAATGGTATTCATGGAAGGGGGCTTGGCCACCACCAATACAAACTCATCTTCATACCTGATATTCAGGGGGATGGGTTCCGGCAATAGGCCTTCGCTTGCCTGCTCCGGCGGAAATATGACGGTGACGATGTCGCCTGTTTCTATCCGTTCCCTTACGGTTACTTCCTCGCCGTTCAACTGGATATATCCACCTTTAAACTTAATATCCGTTAATGCTCGTTTTGAAATATCGCATTTGTTGAGAAACTCTCGCAATAAAGAGCCAGAATCCTCTTCAAAAACCGACCAGGTCAAAGAAAAGTTTTGATTTGACATGAGGTGAGTCTATCTCCTTAATTAGCAATAAATGAATCATGCACTCTTTTCCAGAAAGGAAAAGGGCGGAATCTGGCAAATCGGATCTTTTCATCTGCCACTCTGCACTGTATCGACTTTACATTTTCCTGAAGCAGTGACAAATGGTCGACCGTAATTTGAAAATTGACCGCATTGACCGGCCTGAACATACAAGTATGATGTGCCGGCAGCAGAAGTGGCGATCCTACCGTCCTAAATACCCGGTTATTAATGGATGCCAATTCGGTAATCTGGATGGCGTCGATTGATGGATGGACGATGGCCCCGCCAAGCGCCTTATTATACGCCGTGCTTCCAGATGGCGTCGCAATGCATAAACCATCTCCACGGAACGTCTCGAAATGCTGGCCGCGTATTTCAATGTCCATGACGAGCGTTCCTTCAACACTTTTGACTGTCGATTCATTCAAAGCCAAAAATCTGGCTTCCCGTCCTCCGTGCTGATAACGGACGATCGTTTCGAGCAGTGGATATTCCACTATTTGAAATGGGGTTTTTGCTAAAGCAATCACCAATTTTTCAATTTCATCAGGGGTCCAATCTGCATAAAAACCAAGATGACCTGTATGTACACCAACAAAGGCGGTTTTATCCAACCGATTCTTATAACGGTGAAAAGCATATAATAAAGTGCCGTCACCACCGACAGAAATGACAATATCCGGCTGATCTTCGTCATATTCCAAATGAAAGTCCTGAAGATACGTTCGCATCCTTTGCATTAAAGTATTCGATTTCGCATCTCCTTTTGACGTAATCGCAAATTTCATGTAATCCCACCTTCAATTTAGATTTCTTTACGTTTACCCATTTATGCGTTCAAGAATCTTTCTTCCTGGAAAAAAGACGCTGTGCCTCCTGGATTTCAGTACGGATTTGCGACATCTCTGCATCAAGCAGGAAGGCAGCTTCAGCTGCACGTTTGAGTCGCAATTGAATATCTTCCGGGAAAATGCCTTTATATTTATAATTTAAAGAATGTTCAATCGTCGCCCAAAAGTTCATCGCAAGAGTCCTGATTTGAATTTCGGCAAGAATATTTTTTTCGCCATGGATCGTCTGGACCGGATAGCGGATTACAACATGATAAGAACGGTAGCCGCTTGCTTTTTTATGGGAAATATAATTTCTCTCCTCGACTATCTCGAAGTCATTGCGACCTCGTAATAGTTCAACTACCTGTTCGATATCATCCACAAACTGGCACATCATGCGAAGCCCTGCAATATCCTGAATTTCAGTTCCCAATTTATCAATGGAAATATCCTTCAGGCTCGCCTTATCCAAAATGCTGACAATCGGCTTTACCCTGCCTGTTACAAATTCGATCGGTGAGTGAATATTCTCTCTCTCAAACTGTTTCCTTAATCCCTTTAGCTTAACCTTTAATTCTTCGACAGCCTGAGTATAAGGCGCCAAGAAATCGTCCCAACTCTCCATTGCCACACCACCTATATCTATCTAAAAAGCGCCTGTTCAACTCTGGTATGGGCAGAACGCTCTCCTAAATCCAGCAGTAACATGACTTTATGCCAATTCACCACTGGATCCTATTAAATCTTTCTCTAGCAAAAAGTATGTATTAAATTTCTATATATACAATAATCCATTTCTCATGCTCAACGTTTATATTTTATCATATCCTGCAATTGATTCCTAAATATTCAAGTACAATAGCAAAAATTTATTGAATTCAAATTGACAGCTGGAATGGTTCTTATATGATTAACCTAAGAATCAGCCAGAAAGGATGGAACACATGAACCAGCATATAGAAATTGAATTTAAAAACCTCTTAAGCGAAAAAGAATTTCGTCAACTGATCGAACACTTTCATGTCGGGGCATCGAACTTTAAAACACAGAAAAATCATTACTTCGATACACTCGGATTCACTTTGAAAAATCAAGACTCTGCGCTTAGGATCCGCGAGAAAAACGGGCGTTACGAGCTGACTTTAAAACAGCCCGCTACAGAAGGATTATTGGAAACGAATCAAGATATCTCTGAAGATACCGCAAATGCGTTTCTGAATCATAACACATTCCCTGATGGCGTGATCCAGCATCTTATTCTCGAATGCGGAATTGACCCAAAGGACTTTACCTGCTTTGGGACACTAAAGACGGACCGTTTTGAATTTCCTTACAAAGAGGGTTTACTTGTTTTAGATCATAGTTCGTATTTGAATCAGGAAGACTTTGAGCTTGAATATGAAGTGACGGATGCAAAAGCCGGGAAAAAAAATTTCCTGACCCTCCTTGAAACCCTTCAAATTCCGGTAAGGGAAACCGAAAATAAAGTGAAGAGGTTTTATCGCGCCAAATTCCAAAAATAATCCTGTTTGAACCCATTCGGAGGTGGGGAGTTTGAAAATCCAAGATTTCAAAACGTTCATGGAATTGCAGGCAATCCAGCAATTCACAAATGGCAACAACACAAATACAAATTCATCTCGATCCATTTTCCAGGACATGCTCTCGGAACTGGTTTCGGGTGATGCTCTTGAAGGCACTTCGCAAACATTGGGTTCCTTATTATCCAATGTGGAAGCGGAAACGAAGTCCTTCCTTCGACCCGGCGGCCTGACATCCATGAACATCAACCCGATATCCACTGACCATGCTAACAATGTGAGCAGTGCAACCGCAACAAACTATGATCATATCATCAGCCAGGCGGCCAGCTTATATAATCTCCCGGAAAAACTGATTAAGTCCGTCATTAAACAAGAATCGAACTTTAATCCCGAAGCCACCAGTTATGCGGGAGCAACTGGCCTTATGCAATTAATGCCAGCAACTGCAAAAAGCCTTGGGGTGGATGATGCAACCGATCCAGAACAAAACATCATGGGCGGGAGTAAATATTTAAGTCAAATGATGGCACGTTATGACGGGGACATCCAGATTGCCCTTGCTGCTTATAATGCAGGGCCTGGAAACGTAGATAAATATAACGGCATCCCGCCCTTTAAAGAAACTCAGAATTATGTTCAAAAAGTTTTTGGCACTTTTACAAGTTAAAGCAAGCTGACCCTGTTTATTTGGAAGGGTCAGTTTTTTCATGTTCATATATTCTTTTTCCACGAACCGGGAACAAATGTTGAAGCTCCCCAAAAGCTGTCATTTCCGATCATTCCCCTGTGTCATACTACAGATGTAAAATTTTCTTTAAGCTATATATTTGTTATATCAGTACGTCATTGATAAAATATGAATAAATATCAATCATCTTTCTTTAAAAGGAGTAATCAACATGATGCAAGGGAACCCTACACCATATGAATTAATTGGAGAAGGGCAATTACACAAGTTAATTGATGTGTTTTACTCCAACGTTAGCCAACACCCGGATCTGCAGCCAATATTCCCTGACGATTTAACTGAAACGGTCCGTAAGCAAAAACAATTTATGACTCAATATTTAGGCGGTCCCTCTTTATATACCGAAGAGCATGGCCATCCTATGTTGCGGGCTCGACATATACCTTTTGAAATTACGCCAGAACGTGCGAAAGCATGGCTCTCATGCATGTATCAAGCTATGGACGAAGTTGGCCTTGAGGGTGAGATTAGGGAGTTTTTCTATCACCGCCTCTATTTGACGGCACAGCATATGATCAATACATCCGGAACTGACGGGAAAGGAGAAGGCAGTTGAGCGCACAAAAGCCAGTTTTCAATATTTCCGATTGGATCAAGACGCAGCATTGCTATGATATAGGAAAAAAGCCAATTGAAATTTATGTTTTTGTTGATCCGCTTTGTCCCGAATGCTGGGGCTTAGAACCAATTATTAGGAAATTACAGATAGAATATGGCCAATTGTTCAGTTTACGCCATGTTTTAAGCGGTAAAATCGATTCTCTTAATATGGGGAAAAATAAAAATTATGAAAACATTGCTCAAGTTTGGGAAAAGACAGCCAGCCGCTCGGGAATGTCCTGCGACGGGAGCCTTTGGTCTGAAAACCCAATCTCTTCTCCATATACCGCTTCCATTGCAATAAAAGCAGCAGAATTGCAGGGCCGTAAATTAGCCATTCGCTTTTTAAGGCAGCTTCAAGAATATGTATTCATAGGAAAAAAGGATATATCCAATATCGAAGTCTTGACCGAATGTGCCAAAATGGTTGGATTGGATGTGGAGGAATTCCTTTATGACATCAATTCTTCCAGTGCAGCCAAAGGCTTTCAATGTGACATGAAAATCACAAGCGAAATGGAAGTGACTGAAATACCTTCCCTTGTCTTTTTCAATCAAAATATTGAAGAAGAGGGAATAAAAGTTTCAGGTGTCTATTCTTACGAGGTATATGTTCAAATTTTAGAAGATATGTTGAATGGTCTTCCTGCACCTGCAAAACCCCCCTCTCTCGAAGAGTTTTTAAGCTGTTTCAAACTAGTGGCCACAAAGGAAATTGAAACCGTTTATAATATGAATAAGAATAACGTCGAGTTGGAAATGAAAAAGCTTGTTTTAAAACAGTTGGCAGAGAAAATACCTGCTAAATACGGAACGTTTTGGAGATATACAAAGAAGCAGTCATGAATTTGACTGCTTCTTAGTTATATTAAAAAAGGAAAAGCCATGCAATCAAAAGATTGCATGGCTTTTTTATAAGAAATAAGGGGATGGGAGAAATTTTTCACGATCAAACAAAGGGGTATAAGTTTGTTTGTGATTCACTTCACAATAAATAATATAACAGATAACCCATTTATGTTTCAACTATATGTGTAACTTTTCACAAATTGTTCACAATATATATTTTTCATTTTTTTATTATCCCTATCTAATATATAGCTAAATACGAGCCCTTTTTATTTAAAGCTATAAGTGTTTTGGATATCCGCTTTATATCTGGGATTAAATCTAATTGTGAAGTATATCACATTAATAAACCAATTATTTCTTTTTATTGCCTAAGCCTTTTTAAGGTCGGCATCATTAAATTCCTTTTACTTTTCATCAAATGAAAAACCCCGGCAACTCGCTAAAATTGCTGGGGTTTTCATCTATTTATACGAATAAGGGGATGGGAGAAATTTCACGACGAACAAACAAAGGGGTATATGTTTGGGATGTGATAACTTCTATATCTGTACTATATCAGATTATACACCTTAATTGCAAGAACTTTGTGCGCAACTTCACATTATTGTCATATTCTTAGAATACTGCTTATTCTAAAACATACTATCTAATAAAGAGCAGATGAGCTTTTACTGCTGCCAGGTTGGAGGTGACCAAATTGAAAGGCTTTATTTTACTCATACTCTTGATGGGGTCGCTATTTGTCCAGCTACTCGGTATCATGAACCTCATTCCTCTGTATTTTACCTCCCCTATTTTATTTTTTGTTTTCTTCATAATTCTTCATAGCTTAAATCAGAGAAATCGTTTTAAAGGATTATGACGGACATCCATATATGATGAAAAGGACCCGAAGCGCTTGGGTCCTTTTCACATCCTATTTATTCAAAAGCTCTTCCAACTCATTTAATTTTTCTTCGAATACATTCATGGCTTCTTGTACAGGCTCGGCTTTTGTCATATCGACACCGGCCTTTTTGAGTACTTCAATCGGATAATCGGAGCTTCCTGACTTCAAGAACTCCAGATACCTTTCGACAGCAGGCTCTCCTTCTTCAAGGATTTGCTTGCTCAATGCTGTTGCTGCACTGATTCCAGTTGCATATTGATAAACATAATAATTATAGTAGAAGTGTGGAATACGCGCCCATTCCAAACCGATTTCTTCATCAATGGTCACGTTCTCGCCAAAGTATTTCTTGTTCAGCTCATAGTATTCCTTAGTAAGCATATCCGCTGTCAACGCTTCCCCATTTTGAGCCTTTAAATGTATCGTATGCTCAAACTCTGCAAACATCGTTTGTCGGAACAATGTGCCGCGGAAACCTTCCAGGTAATGATTCAATAAATAGATGCGTTTCTTTTCATCTTCGATTGAATTCAGTAAATAATCATTCAACAGGTTTTCATTACAAGTCGACGCAACTTCCGCTACAAATATTGAATAATTCCCGTATGGATATGGCTGATATTTACGTGTATAGTAGCTATGGACCGAATGTCCAAACTCATGAACGAGCGTGAATAAGTTATTGACGTTATTTTGCCAGTTCATTAAAATATAAGGATTCGTCCCGTATGTACCAGAAGAATAGGCACCGCTTCGTTTCCCTTTGTTTTCATGCACATCGACCCAACGGTTTTCAAATCCCTCTTTCAAAACGTTCAAATAGTCCTCCCCAAGCGGAGCAAGTCCTTTAAGGACATAATCCTTGGCCTCCTCATATGTCACTTCCATCTTCACTTCTTTAACAAGAGGAGTGAATAGATCATACATATGAAGTTCATCTAATTGCAGTACTTCTTTACGTAAATCAAGATACCGGTGAAGTAATGGCAAGTTGTCATTGACCGTTTTAACGAGATTATCGTACACAGTCTCCGGAATGTTGTTATTGCTTAACACCGCTTGGCGTGCTGAATCATATTTTCGAACCGTGGCATTGAAGTTGTGGTTTTTCACCTCGCCTGACAGGGTTGAAGCAAATGTATTACGGAACTCCCCATACTTGCTGTATACCCCTTTAAATGCCTCCTCACGTACACGGCGATCTTCACTCTCAAGAAAACTGATATACCTTCCGTGAGTTATTTCCACTTCATTTCCCTCTTCATCCTTTATGGTCGGGAATTTCAAATCGGCATTGTTAAGCATACCGAAAGTATTGCCTGATGCATCGAGTACTTCTGATGCTTGCGCCAATAATTCTTCCTGCTCTGCAGATAAGATATGGGGTCTCTGAAGATTAATTTCCTCTAAAGAATGCTTGTATAATTTCAATTCTTCTTTTTCTTCCAAAAACCCTTCCACTTTGCTTTCCTCAATACTCAATAGTTCAGGAACCATATATGAAAACGCAGCCGCTGCCTGGGCATATAAAGCTTTTGCCCGATCCTCCATCCCTTGATAAAAAGGATTGGTTGTATCTTGATCATTGCGCATATGTGAATAAGAATAAACTTTCCCTAGCTTCTCGAATACTTCATCTTGAAGTTGAAGCGCCGCAAATAATTTTTCTGCGCTTTCGCCCAACGTCCCTTTATGTGCCTCCGCTTTCTTGAGGTCTTCCTTTACCGCTTTGAAGGCAGCTTCCCAATCTTCCTCGGTTGCGAAGATATCTTCCAGTCTCCAAGTATCTTCAGGAGCTATTTCACTTCTTGAGGGTAATGTATTCGCTTTTGTTTCCTGTGCCATAAAAAATTCCTCCTCATTCTATAGAAACTTGCCATTGGGCTAACTCGTTAAACCGGATTGACGCCGCAATGCTTCATTCGGCGTTCATTCTTTTTAAAGTTTTTAATTCCCAGCTCTTATTACTATTTCTCCATTAATAAAAATAATCCTGCCATTTCATCTGAATTCAAGATAAATAGAGATGTTATCACTGATTATACTGGATATTCCCCTTTTCCATCATCAATTTATGCTTATTATAGAAGTTTTTTTCCAAAATTTGAGCTTGTTCACTGGTGAAGGGAAGGGTAAATTCCCTTTTAATTTTAAAAACCCCTTCTTCCAGCTTTGATAGATAACCCAATTGCTCCAAAAGCATGATATATTGACCTACAGGATAATCGATGGGTTTTTCATGAAGCAGCGGCAACGGTCTGAACTTTATATCCCCTTTTTTTGAACGTTTTCTAAAAATGTGGATAATATCAGCCATAGAAATCTTTTCCCCTGTTCTTTTCTCTTGAAACACGTCCATGTATAACCATGCCTGCCATTCGATCGAGGCAGTTTCGATCAACAGCATCCCTCTGACGGGAACACCCACTCCAATGGGAAGTGTCGCAGGTGTAATATGATGTAAATAAAGCTCTTCGAAAAAAGGATCGCTTCTGCGTGCTGTTTTCACTCGATGCAGGGACCAGGCATTTCGTTTATATCTCCACACAGGCAGAAAAGGGAAATGAAAGCAGTTTTGGGGCAATGCTCGACTAGGGGGAAGGATTTTTATAGAAGCTGTCGTCAATTCGGCAAAGACGGTTCTAGGGGCAAAAGGAGTGAGGTTCTTCAATACTGATAAATGATCAGTTTCCGGGCAATACATCCAAAGAAACGGATGATGGAAGCTGCCGGTGACGAATAGCCATTGGAAGCGGGATAAACTGAATTCATACAAGCTTTTCCTTTTTAAGCGTTTTGCAGCGAGGATCCAGATTGGCTTGATGCCTATGCTTTGATAGGCTCTTGTCCTTTCCATGAATTCAACCTCGGGGATAACTGAGCATTGAAATTCTATTGCATAGCGATTACCTCCTATCCTAGCTAAAATATCAGCCCTTTTCTTAATTTCAGGAAGGTAGGCCTCTAGATCCACTTGGTAACCATGTGATAAAAACCACTGAAACAATTTTCTTTTTCCCATTAAATGATAGGCGGATTCCGGTTCTGAAGAAGCACGGCATGAAGAACTATTTTTATGGGCGAAATGAGGGATCCTGACGTTTCCCGCTTTGATGGTCATTTCCATCTTGCAGCATGGACAGTAATACTCTGCTGACTTTCTCCATTCATCAATCACGTTTGCCGGTATCTTTTCAGGAAGGGTAATCCAAGTTCCATCTTTCTTTATCGCAGTTAGCATACATCTCCTCCTCATCAACTACATTCGCCTGCTTCGCTTAGGATTCCTTTTAATCCGCAAAAAAAAAATGCCTGATCGGCATAAAGGGAAGTTACTATCTAAAGAAGGGGTGAAAGCAATCGGCAAGTGGACTCCAATACTTTCAAACCGAAATTCCGTTTGGAAAACGCATCAATCTCCACTTCCTGGGATACCTTTATATCTTCCAAAAAATCATTCACCAGCTGCTGAGTACTTTCCGTCCGGTAGAGAAAAGCATTGACTTCGAAATTCAGGTGAAAGCTTCTCATATCCATATTGGTTGTCCCAATCGACGCCAGTTGGTCATCAACGATGATGATTTTACTATGCATGAAGCCTTCATTATATTGGAATATACGAACTCCGGAAGCAAGCAATTCGGGAAAATAAGTTCTCGAAGCATGAAATACGATACGTTTATCGGGGTTCTTCGGGACGAGCAGCCTGACATCCAAACCACTTAAAGCAGCTACCTTCAATGCTTGAAAGATATCGTCATCAGGAACGAAATACGGGGAGGCAATCCAGACGGACTTTTCTGCCGAAGCGATCATTTTAAAAAAAATGCTTTTAATGATCGTCCACTCACTATCCGGCCCGCCGCCAATCAATTGAACTCCGCCATGTCCATGATGGTTCGGCCGGCCTGCCATGAGATATTCATCACTTAAAAAACTATTATTGGTGCTATAATACCAATCCTGCAGAAATATGAGCTGTAAAGTCCTGACCGCTTCCCCCTTTATGATAAGATGCGTATCCCGCCAAAAACCGAATTTCTGATCTCGTCCCAAATATTCATCCCCAATATTGAGACCGCCGATGAAACCGACAGAGCCATCAATCACAATTATTTTACGATGGTTGCGAAAGTTGAATTTATTATTTAATAAAGGGAGATGCACCGGACCAAAGGCGACCATTTCGGCTCCCGCATTCCTCAGTTCATCGACATAAGAGCGAGCTAACTTCCAAGAACCAACCGCATCATAGAGAAATCGGACCTCTACCCCTTCTTTTACTTTTTGTATCAAGATGTCCTTTAGCATACGGCCAATGCGGTCATCCCTAACAATATAATATTCTAAATGAATATGATGTGTAGCTTTTTTTAATTGTTCGATGATATTGGAAAATGTCTCCTCACCATTCCTTAAAACCCGGGTTTCAGTCGTAAAAGAAATAGGGCTATTCCCCAGCCTATTTGCAAGAGTGATTAACTGCTGAGGGTTCTCGCCCATATCCTTAATTCGTTCATTATATTTCGCCTCGCCGCTAATTTTCACGAAACTCTGTTTACCCAAAAAATACTTCTTGCGAAATAACCTTTCTTTCCGAAAATTACGGCCAAACAAAAAGTAAAAAATGAAACCGATGAATGGGAAAGCGCCAAAAATAACAAGCCATGTTATGGTCTGGATGGGATCTCTGTTTTCCAGGAAAATGTTGAATCCAATTATCATCAAGAAAAGGGTCAATATAAGGCTAGAATAAAAAATCAGCCTGCCATCGACGCCATTTATCAGAAAATACCAAGTGCTGACCAACAAGAGAATAAGCAGACTGATGCCAACTATATTCTTCACCTAGACTACCTCCAATTAACAAACACAGGCACATTTAAAAATCCTCCCTGCTAAGGTAAAACATCTATTCTTGGACGAAAAGGCCGATTTCTACTGAAATCGGCCTCAACAGTCTATGCGAAATATTTATCGACCGTTGTGAATACATCATTTTCGATAACTATCTTCCCGTACTCTTCAAGCATGTGCACCGTTATAGGTGACTCCTGACTATATTCCAATAAAAGACTTAGAACATTATCGATTTCTTCCTCATCAATCTCCGCCTCGGAAAATTCGATGTAAAGATAATATTTATTCTGATAAACATAAAGTTTAGTCGTCCAGTCATCCAAGCCATGACGCTTGCTTAATGAAATGACATCTTCAAAATCCTCGAAAGTCGTGATGAACTCAATCATACCATCTTCGAATGTCATACCGCTTTCTTCATCTTTATCATGAAAATGTTGATCAAGAAGCGTATCCATCTTGTCTGATACATTCAAATCCCTTAACTTTTCATCTGAAAGAGGCAGCTCGAGTTTCTGACCATCCTTGGCAAGCTGGGCTTTTGTGACCAAAACTTCCAAGCCTTTTTCAAGGGCTTGAACTTGAATCCATAAAGGTCCTTCAATCATGAATTCTTCTTCTTGATGCACTTCATCCATCATTTCCCAAAAAAGTTCCTCACTTCGCTCGCGGCTGTACCAAATTTCTTCGCGATCAAAGCCTCTTTCCTCAATATCTATATAGGAAATATAAAATTTTACTGTATCGTCATTAATGCGTTCGATTTCCATGATTCCCCTCTCCCTTCCTTTCTCATTTTGAAGGGATAATAACCCCCAAGCGAAAATTGCTCTTAAAAGCTCTTTACCCGTAAGTGAATACTGTAAATCATGATAGCCATTAAAACAGACTATTTTACATCATTTTATGACAAAACCTTGAAGAAGGGAAATAAAAAACATTACATATCTAAAAAACAATTGTTTGCCTAATATTCCATTCATTCTATAAAAAAATTCATCCGCATGCAACTATCACAATGCTTTCTTCAATTTTAATCTTACTGCCGTCAATGCCTTATTATATACACGGCATGATGGGCTGCATTCACATTTTTTCTTTAAATGATGACGGTTCAAGGGACCTGCTGTAAATCCGAAACGTCTGCTCCCGCCTATGAATACTCTTATGTTCCCCGTCATTAGTTAAAAAAACAGCGGAATATCGTTATGTATAAAGAAAAAGCCCTGCACATTTCCTGGCAGAGCTTGAAAGACCTTATTAGTTGACCATGCGTTGTGCTTCCCGTAACTGGAAGGTACGAACTTTACGTGGTAAAAAGCGTCTTATCTCATCTTCGTTATAACCAACTTGAAGCCGTTTCTCGTCAAGGATAATCGGACGTCTCAACAGACCTGGATTTTCCTTGATCAATTTATATAATTCTTGAAGAGGCAGGCTCTCTAAATTTACGTTTAACTTTTGGAAAGTTTTTGACCGTGTTGAAATGATTTCATCGGTTCCATCTTCAGTCATTCGAAGAATTTCTTTAATCTCATCAATCGTTAACGGTTCTGAAAAAATGTTTCTTTCTTTATATCCAATCTCATGTTCCTCTAACCATGCTTTTGCTTTCCTGCATGAAGTACAACTAGGTGATGTATATAATGTTACCATGTTTACTCACACTCCCTAAATATAGAATCGGTGATCTATGAGGGGAAATCTACTATTAGTATTCATAAGTACCACTCTAATTTGAAATGATTTTAAATAAGTATTTCATTTTCTTTATTATACACTAAATTATTTAAAATGAATACCCTTTTTGATATTTGGAAAAATCCTTATAAACTTCTAGTTTAGCCTGTACTATAGCTTTTTCTGTTTTTTATGTAATACATTAAAACCGCTTTTTCTAATTGAAAATACCTACCTACCATTCTCAGTTAACTCTCAATTCGGCCCTCATGATTTTTTAATTAACTCGTTACTTTTATTTACCCCCAATCTTTGTCAATAAACAAGGTCATGTTAATATATTTTCTTTAATAAAAAGCAAATTCCTCCTTTTACATTAAAAACCATTCTTTTAGCACATATTTTACCAAAAGTAAAAAAAGTAATTCGAAAGAATCAGCGATAAGTGAGTAATCTACCATCCAAGAAGTTATAGATATTCATTTTCCTGCAAAAAATGCACAATAAGAAAAGAAAGTTTGCCTGCAGTCGAAAAAAACGATCCAGTTGATTTCAGAAATCCGCTCCCTTTCCGCCGACTGTCTTCCGAGCCTCATCAAAGCAAGCGCCTCCGGAGTATCGGCAAGCCAGGTTTTCGGCAGAAGTGTCGCAAATTTCTTCAATCTATTGAGGGTTTCATAGAACAGTAAATATCATAAAGGATAACCAAGTCTTCTAATAAAATCATGGTTCGGGCTGAAACCATTTCGAGCCTCCTTTTATGGACAAATTTTAAGAAAAGATAGTTTGCCTCAATTTTCTTTAAAGAACGTTCCAGTTGTTTTCTGCTGGAGCACTTTTTTCAGCCCTTACTGTGCTTTTTCCGACATACGGAGCTGTTTTTTCAGCCGTCCACGCAGTTTTTCGTCCTGCACCGTACTTTTTTTCGACCGTTCGCGAATTTATTTGACCTGCGCCGCACTTTTTTCGACCGTCCGCGAATTTATTCGACCTGCGCCGCACTTTTTCGACCGTCCGCGAATTTATTCGACCTGCGCCGCACCTTTTTCGACCGTCCGAATTTATTCGACCTACTCCGCACTTTTTTCGATCGTCCGCGAATTTATTCGACCTGCACTGCACTTTTTTCGACAAACTAAAAAGGGCCGGTGAAACGACCGGCCCTTTTTCTTAAATTTGCACTTCCTTAAAAATATCCGTTTCCTGACCTGCATTCAAGCTTAGTACATCCTCTACATCTTGATAAGTTTTCCCATAAAGGTCATCATCTTTGTAAGTATGGATTTCAGAATAAATCTCTTTCATGAAATCAAATACGTCTTCTTCTTCAACAGATGGATTTGCCGGCCAATATAAGATTTCCATAGGCGTATTCTCCTTGGTGGCAAGGGATTTTCTGCTGTAGGAAATCGAAGAGGCATGCTTGAATCCTTCCCTTTTATAAAATTTCAGCCTTTTAAATGTATCGTCATCATTATCTTGTACTGGTTCCACTTCAAGCAAGATGGTTTTCTGCTTTTTTTGTAATTTTTGAATCAATTTCCTACCTAGTCCCTGCCCCCTTGAATTCTTTGATACAAAAAGGTAATCAACGAATATAAACTCTTCCCCTTCCACATACAATAAAACATGGTCGGGACCTTCATCCTTTTTATATATTTCCTGCTTATCTTCTAAAAGAACTTCTATATGTTCTTTGGACTTCATTTCTTCAATAGGGAAATACTGGTTCAGCTTATCATACCAATTCATAATTTAATCTCCTCATTTGCTAGTTTATACTTTCCAGATTTTTTCTTATCCACTACAATGGAACTTGAATAGCTTGAAAATATTAGGAGGGTTTAGATGATCAGTTACTTTTTGGACTTTTTTTTAGTCGCTGCTTGCGTTATTGGCATTACAGCTGTGAATGGCGTTGTGACGAATGGCATCGGCGAAAAATGGTTTGGCGGGAAACGTCACTCTCATATTTTCGATCAATCGAAACGAATTCAGTCAGGGTGGAGTAAAGTTGGCGGGAATAAAAAGCGGTAATTCAGAGATAAATTGGATGACCGGAAGAATCTTCCAAGGTCATCCTTTTTTTCATGGGGTATAGTCTACTCCCTTTGTATATCGATTTGCTGCATTCCATAATAAGTATTCATCAATACCATTATCATTCAATGCTTTTATTTGGGCTTCCACTTCCTCCTTACCATACCTTTGGTAATTCCCCTCTCCTAAATATGAGGCAGTAAAATCTTGTAGCCAAGGTCTTGAGGTAGGTGGTGTTTTTAGTTCCTTCAGCTTCCCGTTCTCCAATTTCGCATATTCCTTAACGAGATTATAAGGCTCCAAATCAGGCTTATCGATGCCAAAATATGATGTCCAGTGACTCGGATAAATCATCGAGGAAATTACATCGACATTCTCAGAGATTTTTGTGAAGTTTTGCCCAATTCCCGGAGCTTCAGGCAATGTAGCTGCATATCCAAAAATATCCACTGACACTTCCACATCATATGGCTCCAGTTGTTTCCTCGCATAACTTACGAAATCTGTCACTGCCTGAACCCTTTTGGCTGTATGACTCACTTTCGCTTCATCATATTCACCGACATCATATTTCAAATCATCTTCTTTATTTTCGAATCCTTCGGGAAAACGGACATAGTCAAATTGAATTTCTTTAAAACCCATTTTTGCAGCTTCAATGGCAATACCGACATTATAATCCCATACCTCTTTTAAGAATGGGTTAACGAAGGCTTCCCCCCGGCCATTCTTCCATACCTTTTCGCCATCTAAAAAGGATAATTCAGGCTTCTCTTTGGCCAAAAGGGAGTCTTTAAAGACGACCACCCTTGCAATCGGATAAATCTGCTTATCCTCAAATTTCTTCAGCATTGCCCTTGGATTTTTTATATAGTCTTTACCAATGCCAGCATATGGGGAATCGGGATCTTCGGTTTTAAACGTAACGTTCCCCCTGTCATCCTTAATGTCAATGACCATCGCATTCAAATCGGTTTCATCTACATATTTAATAAGTTCATTCAATTTAGTCCCACCCGCTGCAGGCCCTGTCACATATATTCCGCGCACAGCATCCGGATAGTCGAATTTCAACCCCGAATCAAAAACAAATCGCGGTACGCTCACAGGCAGTTCTTTATTTTCTAATGCTACCTGCCTGGTTTCGTTCATGCCTTGCGCATGAACTGGCTGTTGAATCAGGAATATGCACATGCCTGTCATCAACCATTTACACATTGGTTTCATTTTCTCCACCTCATTCGCCATCAGTCATCAATATTCAACAAATATAATAAACCCCTTTCTTTAATACCACAAACAATTAACTTTACTCCTATATATGATAAATAATTAAAAAAACTGCTATACAAAGATTCAGCCTTAAAAGTATCCTTCCCTAAAAAGGTCTGCTCATTGTGGAATATGTTAAACGGTTTGATTTTCCTTGAACCCTTCATTTCTTCCATATAAAAAAAAGGAGCGGAAAATCCGTTCTATTGGCTTGTTTGCCGTTTCGATTATACATTTAATATGAATAAATGCTAAAATACAGTATAGTGGACATTTCGTATTCTCAAAAATGGCATCGATACAGGACAAAACGGCCCTCCACAAGATTTAAATGAGCGTTTCCCCATCACAGGAATATGCACATTTCTTTCAAAGAAAGTGGATTCATTTTCTATTTATCCTTACAATAATGAAGAGCGAATATCCATTTATCAATAAACGCATTTAGAGGAGTGACTAGCAGTTGAAAAGGATTTTCTCCGGCATTCAGCCATCCGGTTCCGTTACTTTAGGAAATTACATCGGAGCAATGAAACAATTCGTTAACTTACAAAATGAATATGAATGTTTCTTTTGTATTGTTGACCAGCATGCAATTACAGTTCCACAGGATCGCATTAAGTTAAGGAAAAACATTAAAACATTGGCCGCTTTATATTTGGCCATTGGCCTGGATCCCGAAAAGAATACCATCTTCATTCAATCAGAAGTACCAGCGCATGCCCAGGCAGGCTGGATTTTACAAAGTATATCCTATATTGGGGAACTTGAGAGAATGACGCAATTTAAAGACAAATCCGCTGGCAAAGAAGGGGTATCCGCAGCTCTGCTTACTTACCCGCCGTTGATGGCTGCCGATATTCTCCTTTATAGTACAGATGTGGTTCCTGTCGGGGAGGATCAAAGACAGCATCTTGAATTGACGCGCGATTTGGCTGAACGGTTCAATAAAAAGCATAATGATATATTTAAAATCCCGGAAATCAGCCTCCCTACAGAAGGGGCACGTATCATGTCCCTTCAGGAACCAACCAAGAAAATGAGCAAATCCGATCCTAATAAAAAGGCAACGATTGCCTTATTGGATGATCCGAAGCAAATCGAAAAAAACATCAAGAGCGCAGTTACCGATTCGGAAGGAATTGTTCGTTACGATAAGGAAAACAAAGCGGGTGTTTCCAACCTTATGTCCATATACTCCATCTTCAGTGGAAAATCCTATTCAGAAATTGAAGAGATGTATGAGGGCAAAGGTTATGGTGACTTTAAAAGTGATTTGGCTGAGGTGGTTCTTGGAGAAATCCTGCCAATTCAGGAACGCTATAATGAATTGATCGATTCGCCTGAATTGGATGAAATCTTGGACCGCGGTGCAGAAAAGGCGAACATTGAAGCCAATAAAATGATCAGAAAAATGTATAATGGCATGGGACTTGGCAGAAAGAGATAAAAAAAAGACGATCCTCAACGGATCGTCTTTTTTTCATAATATTGATGGGCTATCGCCAGCCTCCACTTGCCAGAGCTTTTCAAAAAATGGCTGCCCCTTCACAAGGTTTTCACAAAGCTGAAGGTGCTTCTCTGACCAGCCTTCCTTCATTTCTTCATATAATTCGAGCCAAGCTATCTGAAAATCCATTTCCTGAATGCTTTCATATTTCTCAGGAGCCCATTCTGTATACCAATAGCGGATTTCAGCAGTATTTTTCGCCGTGAATAATTGGTCCATGGCCATGAATAGCAATTGCTTAAGCTGTCTTTCTTTTCTTGTCAAACCGTTCATGAATAAGGGAGACGGCGACAAAATATGATATTCTTTCTCAGATGTAGGTTTTTCAGTAAAGGTGTAATCCATCTCATCATGGTTTTCTATCATGTCATAAACAATTTGTTCCTGCCGGGGAATTATTCTGCTTTTCCTAATCGGAATATGATAACCGATTGTATCAACAGCCAAAATCCCATTTCCATCAGTCACGATAAAACAATAGTCGAGCTGAATTCGTTCATGATTTTTCCTTGCATATGCTTTTTGATACACATCATTCAGCAGTGGCTTAGGTAATTCTGACAAGTCGTTTTCTATGTAGTGGAACAATGTTGATGAAACTTTCAACAAAGGAACTTGATCTAGTAGTTCGATCCCGTCATCCTTCCTCCATTCATGAAAATGACAAATATTATAGCCGTTTTCTTCTCCTTCAAACCAGTTAACCCATACATCATGAAGATATAGCATCATTCATCCCTCACTTAAACAAATTTCTGTTTGTCAATCAGTATAGGCAGGAACCATACAATTTATTCCTATTCTAGAAAACAGATTAAGAAAAAAAGAACGTATATATTAACTCTTTTTTGATAGGAATTCTTCAGATTGAATAATGAACGATTTTTTCACAGAGAGTTTTTCAGAATTTTTCACCAGGTAATAGCCACTACAGTATCCCAGCATATATGGATATCCTTTTGACCCAAGCAGAAGTACATCATGAAGGGGATCTGTACGTTTTATCGTGTGCTTTTCCTCTAAATGCTTGCTCCAAAATTCCCGTAGTTTATCTTCCTGATATAACTTAGTCCATTTTGCTAAAAATTTTGTTCCTAAATATTTTCCGACCGTTCTTTCCGCCAGTCCTTCCATGACCATCGTATCCAGGAGAGTGAATTCTTTTTGGTCCTTCTCCAAATGATGCAGACGGCAAACATGATGATATTCATGAATCAACAGGGCCTCCATTTCCTTTTCGGCTATCCCCTTACCGTAAAAAAGGAATAGTTTATCTTTAAATGCCAATCCTGACTTCGTTTCAATTTTTTTATTCCATATCCCTGAAGACATGAGCGGAAAAATATATATGGGAACATCAGGCCCTCCCCATAGCTTCTTATAAGCTGTAAACAAGCTTTGTGTTTTTTCCCAGACATTATTTTCGTTTAAGTCTTCCCATGTGATTTTTGTTTTTTGATTCGGCGAATACATGCCATGCCTCAATAAATGATGATAAATCATGTCCGCATCAAGGGTATTGTTGAATGTACTTTTAAGTCTTTCCATCATCTGGACCGGGCGGTTGAAATCCTTCTTCATCCATTCATTGGTTGAAATGACTCCCATTTCCCATACACCTCCGCTTCTATTGACTATCGTATGATTTAAAGAAGGCGGTTGACACATTTTATATCCCTTCCATTTGCAATTTTCCCTTCAACTTAAAAAGAGCAGATCCCTAAAGATCTGCTCTTCGTTCAAACTTATTGATATTTCTTGAAAAGAATAGTTGCGTTATGTCCACCGAATCCAAGTGAATTACTGATGGCTGCTTTTATTTCGCCCTTCCTTGCCTGATTCGGGACATAGTCCAAATCACACTCAGGGTCTGGTGTTTCAATATTGATGGTTGGAGGCAAAATGCTGTCCCTGATTGCCTGAATCGTGAAAATCGCTTCCACACCGCCAGCTGCCCCTAACATATGGCCTGTCATCGATTTAGTGGAACTTATTGCAAGTTTATTAGCATGGTCGCCAAAGACTTCTTTGACTGCCATCGTTTCGTATTTGTCATTGTAAGGCGTACTCGTTCCGTGGGCATTCACATATTGGATGTCTTCCGGATTCAAACCTGCATCCTCGATTGCAATTTTCATCGCTCTTGCCCCGCCTTCTCCACCTGGTGCCGGAGCGGTAATATGGAAGGCATCTCCAGTTGAGCCATAACCAGCGATTTCAGCATAAATCTTGGCTCCTCTATTCAATGCATGTTCAAGATCTTCCAGAACGATGATTCCAGCTCCTTCGCCAATTACGAAACCATCACGATTAAGATCAAAAGGACGGCTAGCCGTTTGCGGATCAGGGTTGGTCGATAAAGCCGTATTTGCACAGAAGCCTGCAACCGACATTTTTGTGATTGGCGCTTCGGCCCCGCCTGTGATCATCACATCGGCATCGCCCCGTTGAATGGCTTTAAACGCATCACCAATTGAATTAGTTCCTGTTGCACAGGCTGTTACCGTACATGAATTGATTCCTTTTGCACCCAGTAAGATAGAAACCTGGCCAGCTGCCATGTCCGGAATCATCATTGGTACGAAAAATGGGCTCACCCGTTTATACCCTCTGTTTAAAAAGTTTTCATGCTGTGTCTCAAGTGTCTCCAGCCCGCCGATACCCGAACCGATCCAGACCCCGACACGTGCAGCATTTTCATCGGTTATTTCCAGCTTGCTATCATTATATGCCATAACGGAAGCTGCAATTGCATAATGGGTAAAACGGTCCATTTTGCGTGCTTCTTTACGATTTATATATGTTTCTATATCAAAATCCTTGATTTCAGCAGCCACTTTAACGGGATATTCTTCAGCATTCAAACGAGTTAAAGGCCCTATCCCCGATTTCCCCTCAATAATATTCTTCCATCCAGTTTCTGCATCATTACCAACTGGAGAGATTGCTCCAATACCTGTTACAACTACACGACGATTAGTCATTTAATAATGGCTCCTTCCTATTTTTAAAACTCTTACGTTTTACTTCTTCTTTTATTTACCCCACCTAAGAGCGATCGCTCCCCATGTAAGGCCACCACCAAAACCGACCATGACGATCAAGTCATTGTCCTTGATTCTTCCTGCTTCCATTTCTTCCACAAGAGCCATTGGAATGGATGCTGAAGAAGTATTTCCATATTTATGAACCGTTTTTGTCATTTTTTCAAGCGGGAGACCCAAGCGTTCCCTTGAGGCTTCCATAATGCGTATGTTTGCTTGATGCGGGACAAGCAGATCCACATCTTCCTTTGTTAAACCAGCTTTGTCCAATACACCTAGGCTGGATTCCCCCATCTGACGGACAGCAAATTTAAATACTTCACGTCCATTCATATGAATGAAATCTCCTTCCTGTAATAAGTGCTTCCCGCCAGTTCCATCTGCGCCTAATTCAAAGGAAAGGACCCCTTTGCCTTCAGATACAGGTCCAAGTACAGCTGCACCAGCTCCGTCACCAAAAAGGACAGCAGTATTGCGGTCTTCCCAATTGGTTACTTTCGAAAGTTTTTCAACACCGACGATCAACACATGCTTATATGCACCTGTCTTAATAAATTGCTGTGCCGTGATCATTGCATACATAAAACCGGCACATGCAGCACTTACATCCATTGCTGCTGCCTTCATCGCGCCCAATTTCTCTTGAATCATGCAAGCGACAGAAGGAAACGGCTGATCAGGTGTAACAGTGGCTACAAGAATTAAATCTATCTCCTCAGCAGAAATTTCCGCATTTTTCAATGCAGCCTTTGCGGCCTCATAAGCCATATCTGATGTATCAATATCATCTTTGGCAATTCTTCTTTCCTCAATACCCGTCCTAGTCCGGATCCACTCGTCAGAAGTGTCCATAATTTTTTCTAAATCCGCATTTGTAACGATTTTGTCGGGTAAGTAGCGGCCAAGCCCTAGTATTCCAGCATTCATCTTGCCATCCCCTTATATTTTAATGAGTTATTATAATCATCTATTATTACCTGGTACTAATTTTATATAAAAAAAGACTTCCTTGCAAGAGTTAACAGTTTGAAAGCTAAGAAATCTCTTTCGGAAGTCGGACAAGCGCCCATGCCAGGGGAAATTGGGGACATACATTATTAATAAAAGGAGAATAGGAGGAATTCATTGTGGACATCTTCAATCGCAACAGGGAGAGAAACCCTGATGATCATTTTTCGAATTTGATGTTTGGCAGGAAAACTGAACCGGAGCAAGAGGAAGCGAAGGTTGATTACATGCAATTGATGGCGAGCGTTGAAACATTGATGGGCTTATACAGCCAATACAAACCGACCATTGATAAAATCAATCTGAGCCCATTGATCGCCAAGTTCTTGAAAAAAGAATAACAAAATTCAAGGCTGCCCTTTTACCGGACAGCCTGCCTTTAATTAACGCTGAGCATCTTGTTTGCCAAGCTCATAAGCTTCTTGCATTACGCTTTTAAAGAGCTCCATGAATGGCTCTGCCATCTCCATTGAGAATGGAATCCCGCTTGCTTCAAGCTTCGCTTTAGCCTCTGGGAAGTACTTCATGGCAATTCCCATAAATTCAAGAGTTTTATCTGAACTCATTCGCGTTTCCCCCTATCTTTTGAATATTCATCATTATTATCATAATTCCACAGAACCCTTTCGTAAAGGGCGCACATATAAAATCATGAATATCTTTTGATGTTAATTCCTATCCTTGACCATTATAGTACAAGACATATAGATTAGAGGCAAATATACAGTTTTGTCCTTTCCAAATAACAAAAATTTTCGATTTAATATTTAATTATCGCTCTCGCGTTAATCACGCTTTCCCCACTTTTTAAGTAAGTTTAATCGTTTATTATGTTTTCTTTGTAAAGCAATGCCTTCTTCTGGTTCCATTTTGCATTGCACTTCAAATATTGTTCCTTTATTGATTTTAGTTGTTGTTTGGGAAGTGAATGAACCCACACTTTCACCAAATATTAACTCGGCACATTTATTCCAATGATCATCAATACTGCTGCACAATTGGATTTCCCTATCTGAAGATGAGGTAAGCACTGCTTCCAAAGCATTAACAAAATCAGTGATGTAGAGAGCATCTCCGGTATATTCCGCAGCAATTGCCGCTTTGATATCAGACTGTCCAAGCTGATTGATTCCAGCTTCAAAGCTCATGCCTTCCGTTTGCCAAGGTCCATAAATCGTCGGTAAATATATGATTTTTGCAGAATCCATTCCACGAATCGAGCTTAATATGGACTGAAATATACTGACATCTTTTTCAATGGGCATGAAAAGAACGAAATTTGGCGTTTCATTCTTGCCATTTTTTTTGCATTTCTCAATGAAGGTCACGATTTCTCCTATTACAAAATCGATTTTGTCCATTTTCCCGCTTTGAATATCGTAACAAGATATGAACACCGTGTCCTGCTGTGAAATATCCAATAATTTAAGTTTATTTATCGGAAAGTATATATAATTTGAATTCCTGCCTATTTCAAGTTCCTTTTCTTCCATAATATATTGATTTGCTTCGGAATCAGCCCAATCGATTCCGATTACTTCTTCACCTTGGTTCAAAAAATATTGAGTCACATAGAATCCCACAAATCGATAAGTGCCAATGACAATGTTTGTTTGCATAAATACAGCCTCCTCGTATGCCATCAAGCCCACTTCACCCGGCACGTCTAGTTTTTTTAGATGCTGTATCGTATGCAAACTATTGTAAAAATATATCTCTTCTCATAAAGTCTCTTCATTCTCATTGAAAAACTTCTGTATTTGATAGGGGATTTTATAACGTTTTTCGGGCAATATATACGTCAGCTGCAAGTCTGCTTTTCTAGCCAGCTGGATTTGCCGATAAAGGGAGGCTTGCTCTTTCCGTAAGCTTCCAAAAACCTGAATCACTTTCATGGGGATATTCTCTGCGATTACTGAATCTTCAGTGTCCAGTATATGCTGTTCACATTCTGCCGGATCGAGCTCATATGCAGCAGCGATCTCGGACAGCCACTTTTTATAGAAGAACTTATTTTCCTTTTCTTTCTCCAGTTGTGCTTTCAGGGAAAAAACCGGATCGATCAATACGACGGACCGTATTTTATTGCCAAGTTCATTCATTAACTTTAAGGCAAGGAGCGCGCCTGTCCCCTCTGCCAATATATGAACCCTTTGATTGACTATTTCTTTTTTCATGAAAAGAATATATAGGTTAAGGGAAAGCTCGAGCGCTTTTGGACTGCCCCAGTTAGCTCCGTGAAAATTGGATGAAAATAGCGTGTATCCGTATTCCTTTAAATATTCCAAAATCTGCAGCCTGCCAGGATGCTGCAGCCAAAAGCTGCTGTCTTTTTCGACAAAATGACTACGGTCTCCAATTACCATTACGGAAAAACCACTGGGCCGCTCTGGATAATAGATGATATTCCATTGGTCATCAATTTGAAAAGTTCGTTGTTCCATCGTTCAAACTCCTTTAAGGAATATTACTACTACTATATTAATTTATGACGAAAAATAGAAAGGGTCAGTGGAAACGCCTAACTTCTTATCTTAAATTAACCAAGCACGGACGATTTTTGTTTTTATTTTTTCCGTATGATTTCCCTTTTGCCGTTTGAAACCAACTAGTCTGCCTGAAAAAGTTCTCTTATGATTTAATGTATTGAATTATTTAAAGGTTATTATTAAAAACACGTTTTAACTGTATATTAATTATGGTAAGATAAAAATGAATGTAGTGGAATGAGGTGAAATTCGATGCGTTATGCTTGGACAATTTTTTGGACATTCTTATTAGTGCATATGACTGTATATGTTGTTTCTTCCATGATCGGAGTTTCATACGATGCTGCGCAGGGAACTATTTTAGGATTAGCTGCTGCTATCCTGATTTGCATCATCCCGGCTATCATGCCTGCAGGGCCAGCTAAAGACTCTCATCAACATTAAGAAGCAAAAGAGGACATCCTATTTAGGATGTCCTTTTTGTTATACCGTACTTTGCTTACGAGTAAACTACATTTCAACGTTTTTATATGACGACCAATTCATTATGATCATGATCATAATCAATCGTTATTCCTTCTTTAAGCTCAACAGTCCCGGCAATGATTTTACGGGCGATTTTCGTTTCCAGATGCTTTTGGATGAATCGCTTCAGCGGCCTTGCCCCATATACCGGATCATATCCTTGGTCCGCAATGAATTCCTTAGCCGCTTCAGTGACGTTCAGGACTATATTTTGTTCAGTTAACCTTACTTGTAATTGATGAACCATTTTATCTACGATTTCAACGATTTCTTGTTTCGTCAGAGGTTTGAATAAAACGATGTCATCAACACGATTCAAAAATTCCGGACGGAAATGCCCTCTTAATTCTTTAAAGACCAGATCTTTTATTTCTTCTTCAATGCCGCCATCCACCCGGTTGGACTGCAATAAGAAATGGGATCCGATATTGGAAGTCATGATGATCACCGTATTTTTACAGTTGATTGTTCTTCCTTGGGAGTCTGTTATCCTTCCATCATCCAGCATTTGCAGCAAAATATTGAAGACTTCTGGATGCGCCTTTTCTATTTCGTCCAATAATATGACTGAGTATGGATTTCTCCTAACAGCCTCCGTAAGTTGGCCGCCTTCCTCAAACCCAACATATCCAGGAGGTGCACCAACAAGGCGGGACACGGAATGTTTCTCCATATATTCCGACATATCGATTCGGATCATATGTTCCTCACTATCGAATAACGTTTCTGCCAATGCTTTTACCAATTCGGTTTTACCGACACCCGTCGGTCCAAGAAAAATGAATGAACCGATTGGCCTGTTTGGATCTTTAATTCCAGCCCTTGCTCTTAAAACAGCATCGGATACGAGTTCCACCGCTTCTCCTTGACCGATTACGCGTTCATGCAGGATATCAGACAGGCGAAGCAGCTTTTCCCTTTCACTTTCCACCAGCTTGCTTACCGGAATCCCCGTCCACCTTGCAACAATCGAGGCAATTTCCTCCTCCGTCACTTCCTGGCGAAGCAATCGTGATTCCTGTTTTTCCTTTTCCAATTCGTCTTCCATTGCTTCCAATTCTTTTTGAAGCTGCGGAATCCTCCCATGCCGAAGTTCAGCTGCCCGATTAAGGTCATAGTCATTCTCTGCTTGTTCCAGTTCATGACGCAGTTTCTCAAGCTCTTCACGTTGATCCTGCACCTTTTGAAGCACTGATTTCTCCATTTGCCACTTGGATTTCATGCTATTCGCTTGATCCTGAAGTTCTGATAGCTCTTTTTGAAGCACTTCCAGCCTTACTCTGCTTTGATGGTCCTCCTCATTTTTCAAGGCCGCTTCCTCAATTTCAAGTTGCATGACTTTTCTCGTGATTTCATCCAACTCGGATGGCATTGAGTCGATTTCCATTCGGATCATCGCACATGCTTCATCCACAAGATCTATCGCTTTATCCGGTAAAAATCGCTCCGTTATATATCGGTTCGAAAGGACAGAGGCCGCAACGATTGCCCGATCATGTATCCTGACGCCATGGTGAATTTCAAACCGTTCCTTTAATCCCCGCAAAATTGAAATCGTATCTTCAACATCCGGTTCAGGAACCAGAACCTGTTGGAAACGGCGTTCCAGTGCCGGATCCTTTTCAATATATTGCCGATATTCATCAAGGGTCGTTGCACCGATACAATGCAGCTCACCGCGTGCAAGCATCGGCTTTAACATATTTCCGGCATCAAGTGCGCCATCCGTTCTTCCTGCACCGACAATTGTGTGCAATTCATCAATGAATAAAAGAATTTTACCGTCACTCTTCTTGATCTCATTCAACACCGCTTTTAGGCGTTCCTCAAATTCACCGCGGAATTTGGCGCCAGCGACAAGCGCACTCATATCCAGTGAAAAAACGGTCTTGTCCTTTAACCCCTCCGGCACATCCTTCCTGACGATCCTTTGTGCCAACCCCTCGACGATGGCTGTTTTACCTACTCCAGGTTCTCCTATTAAAACAGGATTATTTTTCGTTTTACGTGAAAGGATCCGGATGACGTTCCGGATTTCCGTATCTCGGCCGATTACGGGATCGACCTTTCCCGATTTAACCTCAGCAACGAGATCTCTGCCGTATTTTTTCAGTACTTCATAAGTGCTTTCAGGATTTTGACTAGTCACTCGCTGATTCCCCCTTATATCGTTTATAACCTGTTTTGCTTTACCATAATCAATACCATATGATGAAAAAAGCCTATTTACATTCGTTTTATTGACTTGCAGCGACGCAAGCAGTATATGTTCGACAGATAAGTATTCATCCTCCCACATCTGCATTTCCTTTTCGGCAGCCGTCAAAATTTGCTGCAGGGAGGCTGACATGTAAACCTGGGAAACACTCCCGCTCACTTCCGGTAATCGATCCAGTTCCTTATTTAACTCTATATCAAATAGATTCATCGGTTTACCAGATTCCGATAAAATCCTGATTAATAAACTTTCATCCTGTTCCATTAAGGTCTTTAATAAATGAAGCTCCGTCAGCTCGGGATTCCCTCTATCTTTGGCTAGTTCCTGGCCGCCAATGAACGCCTGTTGGGTTCTCTCCGTCATTTTATTAATATCCATCTTAAAACCTCCCATTCATCTATATCATGAACGAATTCCCACTCGGTTTGACCAAATTTGACCTTTATATTTTCATTATACTTCTAATTTAGCCCATGTAAAGGAAAGTTATAAAAAATGCAGGAGGTATGGATGTTAAACGAAAAAAACCTTTCTTCATATAGAAGAAAGGCAGACCCATTTGTAAAATGCATAAGGATGAAACAAAACGGATTATGCTTTAACGGCCGTTTTATTATAACCATGAAATTCATCGACGAATTGGAAATCCTTATCCGTCCGACCTGCAAGGATCGTATCTCGAAGCAGAATGCCTGCATCGGTCGTATTGTGAATGATTTCCCCCCACATTCTTGCGCTCGTTTGAACATTAGCCGTGCGCGGAATGCGTTCCTCTTGATATTCCAAAAATGCCTGTTCAATGTCATTCCCATGCTTATGAAGCATATCCGACAAATAAGCTGCATCTTCTAAAGCCTGGCAAGCGCCTTGTGCCAAGTATTGAAGCATCGGATGTGCCGCATCGCCCATAAGCGTAATTCTTCCTTTTGTCCAATTATCAATTGGTAAACGGTCATACATCGGCCAGCGGCGTTGCCTTTGAATGAATGAAATCGCATTCTGAACAAGCTCGCAAGTTCCGGCAAATACACGGTCCATTTCTTCCGGGGTTCCCCATTGATCTGTTTTTTCGTTTTCTTCCGTATATTGAGAACTTTTGAAGACCACTACTTGGTTGTATAGTTCTCCCCTTCTAACCGGATATTGAACAAGATGAAGGTCTGGCCCAATCCACATGTAAACATCATCTAAATCTCCATGGCTCGTAACCTCTTCCATCGGGATCGCTCCCCTGTATGCAACATATTGAGAGCAGACCGGCTGATCTTCCACAAAAAGTTTCCTTGCCTTGGACCATAATCCATCGGCTCCAATGACAGCAGTTCCTGAATGTTGTGACCCGTTGGCAGAGGTAACCGTCACTTCACCTTCATTTTCTACTGTCTCAATAATGGTTTGATTCGTAACCAGTTCGATATACGTGTTCTTTTCACATGCTTCAGCCAGTACTTTATGCAAATCGGAACGATGCAAAACAACATACGGAGCTCCATATCTTTCTTTATAAACATCACCTAAATCCAAAGCGGAAAGCTCTTTTCCGGTAAAAGCATCCATCAGCACCAATCTTTTTGGAAATACTGCAATTTCATTGATTTTATCCATGACGCCTAAACGCTGCAATACGTTGGTGGCATTTGCTGCAAGCTGAATCCCTGCACCAATTTCACCAAATTCGGGAGCTTGTTCAAGGACTTTTACATACTGTTTTGTTTCTGCGATTCCTAAAGCAGTTGCCAATCCGCCAATTCCCCCACCGATAACGATGAATGGTTTATTTTCTGTGTTCATCATCAATTCCCCCTATATTAGTTGCTTTTAGCCAATGTTGCAGACCACTACCACAGTAAGCGTTTTCATTCGACTGGCATTCCATATATTCATCAGGATTTAAGCTGAAGATTCCATACAGATCATTTTCAAACCAAAACAGGCTTGAATTCACTTTCAACCTTTTGGTAACCATTGTTTGCGTCTAATGCTTGTTGCTGTTCCAATTCGAATCTCTCCATTATTGGTAGGTCGTTTACCGAGAATAAGTAAGAATCCGCTTCTGCAACGTGCTCATGCCATGCCCAATTCGGAACGACGAAATAATCTCCCTTGGACCAGTCAAAACGCACTCCATTAATGACCGTATAGCCTGACCCTTGGTGCACTTGATAAATTGTGGAATGGGTATGGCGATGTGCTTTCGTATGGAAACCTTTCGGAAGTTTCTGCATCCATGCCCCCATCGTCGGATTGGCCGTTTGGCCATTTGATGGATTGATATATTCCACGGCGAAACCATCATATGGGTCCGGTTCAAAATTCATTAATCCTTCTATCGCTGCTTTGGTGCCTTTCCACTTGTAGTTGGCAAGCGGTGCCACTTGTGAATAACGGTCGGATACTGGACGAACCATACCGCCTTGATAACGGAGCTCTGAAAAATTATCCGGCCGTTTAGGCGTTTCAATCCGATCTGGATATGGTTCAAAGAAAGTGCCACCTATGGAATAGATGGTTGGGATATCAAGGGCATCCATCCAAATCATTGGTTTTTCGCCAACATGTCCATGGCCATGCCATAGGTTTTTAGGCGTAATCAAGAAATCTCCTTCTTCCATGAAGATCCTTTCTCCCTGCACGATGGAGTAGGCACCTTCACCATTCGTAATGAAACGAAGGGCACTTTGGGAGTGACGGTGGGAAGGGGCCACTTCACCTGGCAACAATAGCTGAACCGCTGCATATAGCGTTTGTGTTGTCGAAGCCCATCCCCAAGGCTGACGATAAGTGAGTCCAGGGTTCTGGAAATAAATGGCCCTGCGTTCCCCGCCTCGGTCAGGTGTGAAGATTTCAGCTGCTTCCATCAATTTTTTTGTCAAAAGCTCTTCTTTCCATAAATAAGCATGTGCATGAGGTTTAGGTTCATGGTCCATCAGAGCGGGAATGGCTTCCCACAGCGGGCCAAGGTTATACTGCTGAATATCCTTTGTAAAATCTTTTACGATTGTACTATTCATGTATTCCGATTTTTCAGCCATATTAATCCCTACTTTCTTTTTTATCTTTCCTCACTGGACTTTGGAAAGATTTCGCTTAATTTGATCATAGTGTCCTGAAATATGCTCATCGATGAAGTGATCGACTATATACGAAACCGGTTTGTTTCCGAATTTAGCGAAATTCCGGTGTGGCGATTCATTGGATAGTGTTTCTTCATCTAAATTCCCAAGACCGCTCTCCACTTTATATTTAAGCTCCTCCACTTGCCTCATGACATCATCAACAGCGAGTTTGTCTGTATCGGTAACTGCTGCCAATCGGGCTGGATCTTGCAATCCACGCCCCCATTCGGCTCCAGGCATCGCTATTACAGTTTCCACTTCACCTAACCAATAAGGAATGGCTTCAGCTAAATGGGAAAGTATCTGCATGATTGACCATTCATCCTCTCCTGGTTTAAATCGGATCGTTTCTTCCGGTAGGTTTGCCACTGTCTCAAGAATGTGGTCGATTGATTGTTGAACCGATTGGATTGATGTCCCGATTTCCTGATAAGCCATTTTATTTTCCCTCCCCGACACGTCGCACACGGTTTTCAAGATAACCTATTTTGTCGATTTCGATTTTGACAACGTCACCATCTTTTAAGAACACTTGTGGATCACGGGCTACTCCTACCCCGCCCGGTGTTCCTGTGAGTACGATGTCACCTGGTTCAAGAGTCATTAAGTTCGATAAGAATTCAACTAGATACTTCACATCGAATACGAAGTTGGATGTATTCGTTTTTTGACGTTCTTCACCATTTACCGTTAATCGGACATTTAAGCCAGATGGATCGGAAAGTTCATCGGAAGTGACTAACCAGGGCCCCATCGGAGCACTTCCTTCAACCGTTTTCCCTTGAAGCCACTCAAGTGTACGCCGTTGGATATCACGGTAAGTGACATCATTCGCAATTGTATAACCAGCAACATAATCAAGAGCATCTTCTTTTGAAACATTACGTGCCCTTTGTCCGACTACAAAAGCGAATTCCGCTTCATAATCTAGTTGTTCAGAGATTGGGAAAAACGGTATATCATCCTGGGGACCGATTACTGTATTGGCGAACTTAGCGAATACCACAGGGAATGGCGGCAGTTCACGACCCATTTCAGCAATGTGCTCACGGTAGTTATGTCCGACACAAATAATTTTGCCTGGCTTTTGGACAGGAGCCTCAAGCTTTATATTTTCAATTTCATGTACCAATTTATATCTGAAGGAATCACGATTGTTCAATGCATAGTCCGCCGCCTTTTTCGCGATGGAAAGGCTTTCATTCCCTCCCTGTAAAAACTCCTCCATTGTTGCAGGGACATACGCTTCAGCGATTTGTTCACTGCGAAGTTTCCCTTCGCTTTCAAGAAGCGCTTGATAGGCATAGTTCAAGTCAACTACTGCATTATTCGGGTAAATTGCACCAATACGTTTGAATCCTTGACTGCTGAAAGTTACTAATCTCATATTTCATTCTCCTTTATTAATCTGGATTTTTTAAAAACCTCTTTTTGATGCCACCATCCTAATTCTGCTTCACAAACCAGAATTTGAATGACTGTACACCTTATCAATTTCACTTATAGATAACATTGTTCACTATTTATATAAATAATAACTCAATTTTCGGAATATTGTCAAGAAATTATTGCAATATTTTGTGCAAATGTTATCATCTACACCATTATCAGTACTTCGGTATCAATAAAAAATGCGCTAAAGTAAGAGGAAAGTATATTGATAGCTTCAAGAAGACGGCGGTTTTTCTGCTGAATTTCATTTATATTTAACAGATTCTGATATACTAGACCTAAATTAAAACAGATTAGGGAGATTGATTTATGGAAATCGTAAAATCCGGTTCGACGATTCAATCATTACAAATAGGGATGAGCATCATAGATTTACTTGCTTCCCAAAGAACTCCTTTAAGATTCTCTGATATTCAAGAATTAACGGAAATAACGAAAAGTAACCTCTATAAGTATTTGAATACTTTGACTCAACTGGAGTTACTATATCGCGATAAAACAACTGGCATGTATCACCTTGGGAGCAAATTGATTCAATACGGAATGGCAGCGATAGGCAATGAGGATGTCACGAGCAGAATAACTCCTTATTTGCAGGAAATCAGTCACCATACTTCTTGCACGGTCCTTTTTTCCGTTTGGACATATGATGGACCAATCACGGCAAAAATATGGAATTCCAACCAAAACTTGAACATTGGGGCACAGTTAGGTACGCGACTTCCGCCATCATCCTCTTCCGGAAAGGTATTCACTGTATTTCAGGATCCTTCCTTGACGGCGGAATGGATTGAAAAAGATCGTAATGTTACAGGCTCGTTCCTTAAGGAAACAAATGAATATGATGAAATTCGGAAATACAAAATAGCTTTTGCAAAAGAGCCCCTTGTACCATCCGTTTCCTCCATGTCCATTCCGGTTTTTAATTATAATTCGGAATTATTGGGAGCGATCACTGCCGTTGGGTTCACCGAGAGCATTCCTGATCATTATGAAGATCCTTTAAGCCACTATTTAAGGAAGAGCTGTTTGGAAATCTCGAATATATTCGGTTATTCCGCTGAATAGAAAAAAAGCAGGAAAAAGGATGGCGATCATTCCTTTTTCCTGCTTTTAGATGTTTCATGGCTTCCGCTTATATGTCCATATCCGGTTATGATTGGATGTTTCAGGAAAAGAATCCCCTGCATCAAGCTTTACCATTTTCGGATTCACTACCGTGCTGCCCGTTTCACCGATTTCTACGTAGGTCCCATTATTAGGTGCCTTCTGACCTGGCTTAAATTGACGATTTTGCCCCATAGATTTCACCCCTTTACATGCTTTCCCTGTTATTATTACCAGGTTCCTTCCTTTCATGTCAGAAAAATTAGGAAAGCGGCTTGAACCAAAAAAGGCGCCTGCTCAGAGAGCGGACGCCTTTTTTGGTTAAGACATTAAGTCCACCAGGACCGCCTTTTGGGCATGCAGACGATTTCCGGCTTGGTGGAAAACGACGGAATTAGGTCCATCGATGACTTCAGCAGTTACCTCTTCCTCCCGATGTGCAGGCAGGCAATGCATGAATAAATAATCTTCTTTAGCAAGTTTTACTAGCTCACCATTGATTTGATAATCTTTAAAAGCTTCTAAGCGGATACCATTCTCGATTTCCTGCCCCATGGAGGTCCAAACATCGGAATAGACGATATCCGCATTTTTTATGGCTTCCGAAGCTGAAGTTGTCACCAAAATTTCACTGCCTGTCTCTTCTGCCACTTTTTTAGCATAGGCGACGACCTTTTCATCAGGTTTGTAGGCGTCAGGACACCCAATGGAAAAATCCATTCCCATTTTTGCACAGCCTACCATCAATGAATTGGCAACATTATTGCCATCACCGATATAACTCATCTTCAAGCCTTTTAGCTCCCCTTTTATCTCGATGATCGTCAAGAAGTCAGCAAGCACCTGACAAGGATGTGCAAGATCTGTTAACCCATTTATGACTGGGATAGAAGCATTTTCTGACAATTCCAGGATCTTTTCATGCTCGAAGGTACGAATCATGATGCCATCAATATATTCAGAAAGGACTTTTGCAGTATCGGAAATGGTTTCACCACGTCCAATTTGCAAGTCATTGCCACTTAGGAACAATGCGTGTCCGCCAAGCTGCATCATGCCTACTTCAAAAGAAACACGGGTACGGGTAGACGATTTTTCAAAGATCATCCCCAGCGTTTTCCCTTTTAAAGGCGTATATTCTTCACCGGCTTGCAATTTGCCTTTAATGGTCTGCGCCAGTTTTAACAAATCTGCAATTGCCGTTGGTGTAGACTCTTTCATGGTCAAAAAGTCTTTTCCATTTAAAATCTTCGCTTGTGTCGGTGCCGTCATTGAACTCATACGTGTGACACTCCTTTCGAATATGGTACAAGCCATTCCTGAAGCGAGGTAACCCCTGGATCAGCATTTTCTAACGATTGTAGATAGGCCTTGAACGTCTCTTCTTCCGTAAATGCAAGCAGTCGGTATTTCGCTGCAAGTAACCTTAGCTTCTTATCTTCCTCCGTTGTTCCATATGCCAAAACGACCGCCGCATTTCCTTCATTTAACCATTTATCAAAATCTGAATTCCCCAATGTTAAACCGGCTTCTTTGATTTGCACTAACAAATCTTCACTTAATTGGACTGATTCTGATTGATAAACACCTGTAGTATGTTTAGCTTTTTGAGCATGGAACACTTTTGTCAACGCTTCATTTACCGTTTCTCCGATGGCGATTCCTTCACCTGTTGATTTCATTTCCGGACCTACCTTCGAATCAAGTCCGCTTAGTGCAAATGTAGAGAATACAGGATATTTGACGACAGCATATGGAATTTCTTCCATTAAGCCCGTTTTTTCGAACGCATTTGACAATGAATATTTCCCAAGCAATATTTTTGTCGCTATTTGGACCAAGGATACATCGGTCACTTTACTGATGATTGGAATTGTCCGACTTGCACGAGGGTTCACTTCCAATACATATACACCATTTCCCTCAATCACGAATTGGATGTTCATAAGTCCTTTATAACCAAGTTCACTAACTAGTTTTTTAGCATAAAGGGTCATTTTATCTTTGATATCATCCGTTAAGGATTGAGCTGGCAATAATGCCATGCTATCCCCTGAATGGACGCCTGCTTTCTCTATATGTTCGGCAATGATGGGAATGTATACATCATTTCCATCAGCAATCAAATCGATTTCGGCTTCCTTCCCTGGGATATAGGAATCAATCAACACAGGATAGACAAGTGCCGTTCCATTAGCCATTCTATTCAACAAGCTTTCCTTGGAGCGGATGATTTCCATTCCCTGGCCGCCAATTACATAGGATGGGCGTAAGAGCACTGGAAAGCCGATTGCCTCTGCACGGGCAATTAATTGTTCTTCACCATTAGCCATTGAACCCGGTACATGGGGGATATCCAGCTTTTGAAGAAGCTGATAAAAACGATCGCGATCTTCTAATTGATCAAGAGTATCGAAGGAAGTCCCCAACAAATTTACACCGTATTCTTCAAGGCCTTTTGCCAGGTTTATCGCAGTCTGCCCGCCAAATTGGACGATAACATCTTTTATATCTTCCGCTTCTATTACATTAAGAACATATTCAAGAGTTAACGGTTCGAAATAAAGGCGATCTGCCGTCGCAAAATCCGTGCTTACCGTTTCCGGATTATTATTGATCATGATCGTTTCAACATTTTCATCCTGAAGTGCATAAACACCGTGAACCGAACAGTAATCAAATTCTATTCCCTGTCCGATGCGGATCGGACCGCTGCCAATCATCAAGACTTTCTTTTTATCAGTTTTTTTCTGTTCGTTCTCACCAAAATATGTTGAATAGTGATAGTTCGTATGTGATTCGAACTCTGCTGCACATGTATCAACCGTTTTGTAGACAGCCGTAATGCCTAGTGTTTTGCGGTATGCTCTCACTTCCATCTCGCTTACTTTCCATACGGAAGCAAGATAGCGGTCGGAAAAGCCCTTTTCCTTGTATATCTGCAGCTCTTCCTTTGTTACCTGATCGATTGCCTTAGCTTCAATCTCCATTTCGTAACGGATCAATGACGCAAAGGATTTAAGGAAGAAATAATCTATGGCTGTCGCTTCATGGATTTCTTCAATCGTCACACCTTTTCTAAGCATTTCAAAAATGACAAATATTCGTTCATCAGATTTTTCGGCAAGCTTTCCCCAAAGTTCAGGAACCGTTTTATTTTTCAGTGATGATAGCTGCAGTCCAATCGTTTTTAATTCCAAAGAATCGACGGCCTTTTGGACTCCCCCTTCAAAGCTGCGGTGTAAAGCCATCACTTCACCAGTCGCCTTCATCTGTGTTCCCAATTTGCGGTTGGCGGTCGTGAATTTATCGAATGGCCACCTCGGGAACTTCACCGCAACGTAGTCAAGAGCAGGTTCGAAGCTTGAATATGTGCTTTTCGTTACAGGATTGATGAGCTCCGATAAATTATAGCCGACAGCGAGCTTTGCGGCTATGCGTGCTATGGGATAACCTGTTGCTTTGGAAGCCAATGCCGATGAACGGCTGACGCGCGGGTTCACTTCTATTAAATAATATTGCTTGCTATACGGATCAAGTGCAAATTGAATGTTACAGCCGCCTATGATACCTAAAGCAGAAATGATTTTAATGGATGCGGCACGAAGCATCTGAAACTCATCGTCCGATAAAGTCTGTGATGGTGCCACGACGATCGAATCACCTGTATGGATCCCTACCGGATCGATATTTTCCATATTACAGATGGTGATGCACGTATTGTTGCCATCTCGCATAACCTCATATTCGACTTCCTTATAACCAGCTATGCTTCTTTCAATCAAGCATTGTGTAATCGGGCTTTCTTGAAGTCCACCCCGTACAAGTTCCTTAAAGCTGTCCAGTGAATCGGCAATCCCACCGCCAGTTCCGCCGAGTGTATAAGCGGGACGAACGATGATGGGGAAACCGATTTTGTCCGCAAAGGCCAACGCTTCTTCAAGTGTATGGACAATCGTACTGTCGGGAACGGGTTCACCTATTTCAAACATCAATTCACGGAACAGTTCACGATCCTCCCCTTTTTTGATGGAGTCGATCGGAGTTCCCAATAATTTGACTTTATATTTTTCAAGTACTCCAGCATCATCCAATTGATAAGCAAGATTCAATCCTGTTTGACCGCCTAATGTAGCGAGCAGGCCATCCGGCTTTTCTTTGGAAATGATCTTTTCCAGTACATCGACTGTTAATGGTTCGAAATAGACAGCATCCGCATTCATATCATCAGTCATGATCGTTGCAGGATTGTTGTTGACCAGTATGACTTTATATCCTTCTTCCTTTAAAGCAAGGCAGGCCTGTGTACCTGCATAATCGAATTCGGCAGCCTGCCCGATGACAATCGGCCCCGAACCAATCACTAAAATGGTCTGTATCGTGTTGTCCTTAGGCATAAGCTTTTTCTCTCCCGCTATAATCATTTATCATTTGTAAAAAGTCGTTGAATAGTAATGAACTCTCGATAGGCCCTGGATTTGCCTCTGGGTGGTACTGGGTAGTGAAGATTGGCAAGTCTTCATGCATGAGCCCCTCAACCGTGTTATCATTCACGTTTCTGAATCTCACTTGCAGCGATGTTCCTTGAAGGCTCGGTTCATCAACCTCATAACTATGATTCTGCGAACTCATATACACCTTTTTCGTTTTCAAATCGACCACGGGCTGATTCGCACCGCGATGTCCAAACAGCATTTTTTTTGTATTTCCACCTAAGGCAAGGGCCGTTAATTGATGACCCAGGCAGATGCCCATCGTTGGAAAATTCGTAATGATCTTTTTAATGTTTCCTAAGAGGTATTCAAGCTGTTTTGGATCCCCAGGCCCATTTGAAAGCAAAATACCATCTGGCTTCAAGTCCTTGATTTGTTCGAATTCAGTATCGAATGGTACGACAGAGACTCGGCAGCCTTGCTCGACCAATGAATCCAATATGGATTTTTTATAGCCGAAATCCATCATTACCACGTGCTTGTCGCCTTCCCCAAAGCTCTCTACAACCTTTGTGGATACCTCAGCAACGTGGGCTGATAAACCATTCAGGCCAGGCACTACATTGTATTTTTCTTCCGCCGTGATGACTGCCTGCATGGAACCTTCCTGTCTTATATTCTTAACGACCGCTCTTGTGTCAACATGGCTTAAAAGAGGAATGTTCCACTTGTCTAAATATTCACCAAGTGAATATTCAGCTTGATAATGGGAATGGCTCATATTTCCTTCATATACAATCACACCGGCAACATGCGGCTTCTTACTTTCAAAATCATGTTCATTGATTCCATAATTTCCGATCAGTGGGTATGTGAAGATGACAATCTGGTCCTTATATGAAGGATCTGTCAACACTTCTTGATATCCGGTCATTCCTGTGAAAAAGACAATCTCTCCAGTGATTGTTTTTTCAGTCGATTTAGTCAGCAGTTCCCCTTCAAAGACGGAACCATTCTCTAAATATAGATAGCTTTTCATGATCTTCACCTCTTTAGATGATGTATATTTATATATATAATAGCATAATTATTCATTTTATTCTATAAAAATTCATTGAATTTAGACAGTTTGCTTTATTGCCAATACTTTTTTAATTTTACTTATCGCCCTATCGATCTCCGATTCGGTAACTGTCAGGGATGGGAGTAAACGAAGTACTTTAGGACCTGCACTCAATACAAGTAAGCCCTCTTCTTGCAGTTCCATTAAAAACACCTGAACATCTTGTTTACATTCAATTCCGACCATCATTCCCAGACCGCGAATCTCTTTCACTTCTTCTATGTCCTTCAATGCTTTTGCCAATTCGCTCTCAAGGTATTCAGCCTTTTTAACGGTTTCCTCTAAAAACCCTGATTGGAAAATTTCCTTTAACACGGCTTCGGCTGCTGAGACACTAACGGGATTACCTCCAAAAGTGGATCCATGACTTCCAGGATTAAAGAACTCGGACAGCTCTTCCTTCCCAATCATCGCCCCGATTGGTAGGCCATTTCCCAGCCCCTTTGCTGAAGTGATGATGTCCGGTTGGATATTGAAATGCTGGAATGCAAATGGTTTCCCTGTACGTCCTATCCCAGTCTGAATTTCATCTATGATAAGGAGAGCTCCGTGTTCTTGGCATTTAGTTTGAATCGCATCCAGATATGATTGCTCTACAACATGGATGCCGCCTTCTCCTTGAACTATTTCAATCATTACAGCTGCCGTATTTTCATCTATGGCTGCTGTCATTGCATCATTATCATTAAATGGAACATATTCGAACGAAGCTAGCATCGGTCCGAAACCAGTCTTGATTTTATCCTGCCCCGTTGCAGCCATCGTTGCAAACGTACGGCCGTGGAAAGACTGCTGACATGTGACAATTTTGCTTTTCCCGGTAGCTTTACGTGCTAGTTTGATAGCTGCCTCATTCGCCTCAGCACCGCTGTTGGCAAAGAACACCTGACTTAAACCAGAGGCATCAGCCAGCATTTTTGCTGTCCGTTCCTGTATGGAACTTTGAAACATGTTCGATACATGCCAATATTTATTAAGCTGTTCCGTGACCGCCAATTTCACCTTTTCATGACAATGTCCAAGATTCAAAACCCCGATTCCGGATGTGAAATCCAGATACTCTTTACCTGTTGCACTCGTAATCTTCAATCCTGACGCTGTGTCAGGCTCAATGTTCCACCTTGCATAGGTTGGAAATAAAGAACTCATTGAAATACCCCTTCCTCCTGAAGAAATTTCGTACCGATAAATTGTCCGCCTTGATAAAAATGATCTTTCCCACTAACGATCATCACTTCTTCAATCCCTTTATTCAGCACCGACAACGCTGTATTGACTTTCGGGATCATTCCCCCATGGATACTTCCATCCATGATCATATTCTTCGTTTCCGTTTCATTCAATTCCTCAATGATCTGCCCATTCTTCAAGACCCCTTTAACATCGGTCACAAATAAACACATATCGGCCGATAGTGCCTTCGCTACTGACCCGGCAGCCATATCCGCATTCACATTTAATTTAGTGCCTTCTACGGTAGTTGAAATGGGCGTCAATACCGGACAATAACCTTTTTCGAATAAAAGTCCGAATAATTCCGTATTGACTTGTTGTATTTCACCAACAGCTCCAAGTTTCTGTTCATCGATATAATCACCTGTAAGAATCCCGCCATCAGAGCCATTTAAACCGACTGACTTGATGCCATGAGCTTCCAATTTATGAACGAGGCTTCGGTTTGATTTGCCTGCCAGCATAAGTTCCACAATTTCCAACACTTCAGTGGTCGTTTTTCTTAACCCATCTTCAAATACAGGTTCAATTTCAAATTTTTCAAGCATTGAATTTATATCAGGGCCGCCTCCATGCACAAAGACAATATGGTAGCCGCGGTTTTGTAACTCTTTAACACTATTGAAAAACGAGTCCGATAACTCATTAATGATGCTGCCGCCGCACTTTATGACTAATATGTCCATTCTTTTCACCTCTACGAACGATAGCTTCCGTTTATTTTCACATAATCATAGGTTAAATCGCAGCCCCATGCCGTTCCTGATTCATTACCATCTTTCAAATATACATGAATGATGATACTCTCATTTTCTAAGTATGCTTTGGCATCTTCCTCAGAAAACATTATTGGCTCACCATCTTTAAGTACGACGATGTCACCAAAAACGATCGTTGTTTGATCCGGATTGAATACCACTCCGCTTCTTCCCATCGCAGCAATTATTCTTCCCCAGTTTGCATCCGCTCCAAAAGCTGCCGTTTTCACAAGATTTGACCCAACGATCGTTTTCGCCATCATCTGTGAATCTTGCTTCGTATTCATGCCATGAACATTCACTTCTATCAGTTTTGTGGCACCTTCTCCATCCTTCGCAATTTGTTTGGCGAGATTTTCCGAAGTTTGCTTTAATAATTCCAGGAAGATGGACCATTCCGGATGGTCAGGCGTCAAAGGTTCATTGTCCGCTTCTCCATTCGCGAGCACCAACACCATGTCGTTCGTTGAACAGTCGCCATCAACCGTGATTTGATTGAATGTATCATTTGTAATGGAGGATAGTGCTTGCTGTAAATCATCCGGTTCAATTACAGCGTCCGTCGTAATGAAACCGAGCATTGTGGCCATGTTTGGATGAATCATTCCCGAGCCCTTTGCAGCACCGCCCATTTTCACGGTTTTACCGTCAATGATTGTTTCATAACCACAGCTCTTCGTTACAATATCCGTTGTTAAGATGGCTGTACCAAAAGCTTCAGCGGCTTCAGGTGTATTTTCTGGCTGCAATGACTCTATGCCTTTTCTTACTTTTTCCATTTCCATGAATTCCCCTATGACACCCGTTGAAGCAACTGCAAATGAATGGTCCTCCAAACCGAACTTTTGAGCCGCAAGCTCCCTCATTTCCTTTGCATCTTTTAAACCCTGTTCACCTGTACAAGCATTCGCACAAGCACTATTCACTACAATGCCGTGTAGTTTTCCAGTAACGGCAATGCTGTCTTTCGTTACATTGATTGGGGCTGCTTGAACTATATTTTGTGTATAAACCGCCGCGGCTGATGCTGGGACATCGGTAAAAATGATGCCAACGTCCTTTTTAGAATAGCGTAATCCTGCATGGACACCTGATGCTTGGAACCCTTGGGGCATTAAAATGTTTCCTTCTTGAATTTGTTTGATTTCTTCAACTGGCTGTAGTGTATTCATTGTTTCCCTCCAAAGTTTACGGATATAGCGGACTGTTCCATAGTCCTGCCGTTTCTTCTAGTCCCATTAATATATTTGCATTTTGAATGGCCTGCCCTGCAGCACCCTTCACTAAATTATCAATAACTGAAACCACCGTTACCTTACCTGTCCTTTCATCATAATCGACGCCAATGTCGCAAAAGTTCGATCCATATACCTGTTTCGTGGATGGAAAGCGATCAAGGGGCTGTACCCGGACAAATGGGTGGTTCTCGTATACGGTTTCGTATAAATCCTTTAATTCAACATTTGAGGTTTCCCGATTTACCTTTATATACATCGTTGCCATAATCCCTCTTGTCATTGGAACAAGATGTGTATTAAAGGTAATAGGCTGTAAACCTGATGACCATCGCCCAAGCTGTTGTTCGATTTCCGGTATGTGTTGATGTTGATTTACCTTATAGATCTTAAAGTTCTCATTCATTTCACAATAATGGGTGACTGCCGAAGGTGATTTACCCGCCCCTGAAACCCCGGATTTTGCATCGATGATCACATCGGCAGCTGCTCCGGCCAATCCTTCAGTGAATAAAGGGGCAAGACCTAATAGTGAAGCGGTTGGGTAGCACCCAGGATTTGCAATAATCGTTGCTTTTTTTATTGCTTCGGCATTCCATTCAGCCAATCCGTATACGGCCTCTTCAATAATATGCTGAGGCGCCGCCGGCTTTTTATACCAGTGCTCGTATTCACCTGGAGTTTGAAGCCTGAGGTCTCCTGATAGGTCGATCACTTTAATGTCAAGGTCAGAAAATTCCGAAATCAATTGCGAGGAAACACCAGAAGGAGTTGCAAGAAATACAATATCGGATTTTTTTGCAATCGCTTCCGGATCAATTTCTTCTAATGTATCTTTCATATGCATTAAATGTGCATTTTCTTCATATAAACTTCGACCAAATTGGGATGAAGTATGCAATGATTTTATTTTAAATTGCGGATGATTATTCAAAAATCTTATTAGTTCAATTCCTCCATAACCCGTTGCACCTACTATTGATACGTTCATAAAACCATCTCCTATAATTTCAGGTCCCTGTCATTCTTTGATTCTATTATTATAAGACTGAATAAAAATAAAATCAAATGTATTTTTATAAAATTTAAAACATAAATTTTAAATGAAAAATTATCCAACAAAAATCCTAGAATTATCCAAAATTGTTGACTACTAGGGTTTTTTTCGTTTAAATCAAAGGTAGTAATTGAGTAATGACGGTATCTGAAAGGTGGTCATATGCATGAATGAATTATCGTTATCTAATCGGATGCATGCAATTTTAGATAATAAACAACAAGTTAAACATATGGAAAAAGGGCGCTACCTTTTTCAGGAGAGCACCCCAGCAAGTGATTTGTATTACATTATAAAAGGGAAGGTGGAAGTGAGTAAGGTTGTTCCCGACGGTCGGGAATTAACTATACGCATTAGTTCGGAGAATGATTTGGTTGGGGAAACAGTCTTATTTTCTCAAAATCCTAAATATATGATGAATGCAAAAATGATGGAAGATGGAACTGTTGCGGCTATTTCCAAAGAAGCATTAGAAGAAAAAATCGCCTCCGATAGCCAACTTGCAGTCGAGATGATGACATGGTTATCCGCTCAAAACCGTAAAAATCAGGCTAAATTCCGCGATATGCTCCTGCACGGTAAGAAAGGTGCATTTTACTCCACCCTCATCCGTTTATCAAATAGCTATGGCACTGAAGCAGAAGACGGTAAAGTTATCAATCTTCCCTTTACAAACCAAGAACTCGCCAATTTTTGCGGCACATCCCGCGAGGTGGTCAATCGAATGCTCGCTCAATTAAGGAAAAACAATGTCATCTCCATTAAAAAGGGACGCATTACGATTCTTGACTTTGACTATTTGAAACAGGAAATCGACTGTGAAAACTGTCCAATAGAAATCTGTACCATCGATTAAATTCCTCCCATAAAAAGCAGCAATACATAATGCCTTACTGATATTTAAAAGATTGGCGTTTATTTCAGGCTAAATCCACCCCTAGGTCCATTGAATTATTTTCATTACCTTGTGTCCTATATAAAAATGCATAAAAAAAGTATAAAAATCGAATTTCGTCCATGACTGGCATCAATTCCTGTCAACTATATAAAAAAGGGATGGCATAGCTGCCATCCCTTAATTTTTTAATCATTCGGACGGATTACCCGCCAATGAATGACATTTCGATTTTTTCCTGTTTCTTCACCGTTCCCGCTGCCCGCTCATCCGAATAGCGGTCGTCCCTGCGGTTCCAAAGTGAAATGATGAAACCGGTCAATTCTTCATCTGTCATGTCGGAACGGAGCAATGACTTCAAGTCATGTCCCTTTCCATTGAACAGGCATGTATATAAACTTCCATTAGCAGAAAGACGTGCACGTGTACAACTTGAACAAAAAGACTCGGATACCGAGGTTATGAAGCCCACCTCTGCAGTAGTGCCCCTATAACGGAAGCGTTTTGCGACCTCTCCAAAATAATCTTCTTCAACAGGTTCAAGATCGAATTCGGTTTGGAGCATCGCAAGCAGCTCTTTTTTCGTAATGACATTCTTCAACTGCCAGCCATTTGTATGTCCGACATCCATGAATTCTATATACCGTAATTGAATGCCCTCATCTTTACAAAATCGGGCCATCGGCAGGATTTGAGATTCATTGGTTTCTTTTTTCACAACCATATTCACTTTAACGCCAAGCCCTGCTTCCTTGGCAGCAGCGATGCCTTCAATAACAGGCTTTATGCCGATATCCCTGCCGTTCATCTTCTTGAAAAGTTCATCATCGAGGCTGTCTAAGCTGATATTCACCCTCTGCAAACCAGCTTCCCTCAAATTCACGGCATGCTTTTTCAAGAAGACACCATTCGTGGTCAGTCCAATATCTTCAATACCTTCAATTTTAACGAGATTTGAAATCAGAGTGGTAAGATCTCTCCGGAGTAATGGTTCCCCGCCTGTCAACCTTAGTTTTTTTACCCCTAAGCTTGCAAATATTTTAGAAAGCCTGACAATTTCCTCATAAGATAATAGCTCACTTTTAGGCAGGAACTGAAAATTCTCATGAAAAATTTCAGCAGGCATGCAATACTGGCAGCGAAAGTTACAGCGGTCTATGACTGAAATCCTTAAATCCCTTAGTGGCCTGTCCAATGAATCTTTAATTTGACTGTTCAATTAACCACTCCTAGCCGAAAGTATTAGAAAAAAACCAGACCATAAAAAGTGGCTCCATTGAATGGATTCACTTTTTTTGACTGGCTTTTCATTTTCTATTACAGAGTTATTATTTGATTCCTAATGCAATTTTAGCATATCTGGACATTTTGTCTTTCGTCCATGGCGGACTCCAGACAATCTTCACATCCGTTTCCTTGACCTCGGGGATATCTTCCAGCACCAATTTAACTTGATCGACAATTGTCCCAGCCATCGGGCAGCCCATTGCAGTCAATGTCATCGTAACGGTAGTCAGACCTTCCTCATCCATATCCACATCATATACCAAGCCTAAATTAACGATATCTATACCAAGCTCAGGGTCAATGACCTGCTCCAAAGCTCCTAAAATAATGTCTTTTGTATCTTGATCCACTTCGATCACTCCTTTTATGGAAAATCTCTTCGTTTTAGATTATCGGTGTTTCATCATTATGTCCGTATTAGCATCATAACAGATTTTCAGTGAGTACTTAAGCATTTTGCACAGCTGACAGTAAATGTTTCGCGAACCAGTCTGTAGTCTTAAGCACTCCTTCTCTACTGACCTTATGTCCAGCCTTAGGGTCAAGGATAAAATCAATTTTTTCATCTGCCTCATTATACCCTGCTTTGATCCCTTCATAAAAACGGTATGCATGTTGATAAGGCACAACCGGATCTTTGGCACCATGCCAAAAAAGAAGCGGACGGTTGGAAAGCTTATCCTGATTAAGACTCAAATCAAATGGCTTGAGCTGTTCAATCACCTTGGCAACTTCCTCATCAGTAGCTGGGAAATTAACTTTCCTTTTCTTAATCTCTGCCATTTGGAGCTCTGCATACGCGACATATGATGGGTTCCCCATTAAACTGACTCCGGCGGAAATCCATTCATAAGCAGCCAGAGCCCCACTAGTCACTATTCCCCCCATAGAGGTACCTGCTACGCCAATTCTGTCGGGATCAATCAACTTTCGGGATAATAAATCATCCTTCAACAAAGATAAATCCTGGATCGTCTGTAAAACCATTTCCCAAAAACGGGGCATCATTTGAGAAACACTTAAACCGGCTTCCCTTTCCCCATGATGAATCACATCGGGTAGAAGCACACGAAACCCCTTTTCAGCCAATAAATAAGCATAGTGTAGATTATGTTCTTTTGCACTTTGAAAACCATGTATAAAAATAATAAGCGGCAATTCCTGATTGAAAGTGGTTTTTTCACCTAGGTGCAATACAGGAATATGTCCAATTAGTTCTTTTTCAATTATTATCAAGTGAACCCCTCCGAATAATTTGTTCCGGTATTTCCAATACCATAATCAAAATGGGATGGCATTCATCATTCCATTCCATTAAACCTGAGCTTCGCTTTAATTATCATAATCCTGGATATAGTAATATCATACAGGAATGCATAAAGAATGAAAAAGATTTACATTTACTATAAAATAGGCTTAACAATATTTGCATATAATGAAATCAAAAAGAACAGAAGGTGTGTACATGGCTGAGAAACATTTGATCGTATTGGATCTTGATGGTACGTTACTTACAGATAACAAAACAATTTCTTCAAGAACTAAAAAAACACTCCTGAAACTAAAAGAAGATGGACACGAAGTTATGATCGCTACCGGGCGCCCCTTTCGCTCAAGTGAACTTTATTACCGGGAATTGGGGTTGACTACCCCAATCGTTAATTTCAATGGCGCTTTCGTCCATCACCCATTACATACAAGCTGGGGGGTATACCACTCTCCACTGGATATAAATGTTGCGAAAGATATTGTCGAAGCGTGTGATCAGTTTAAATATCACAACATCATCGCAGAAGTCCGGGATGAAGTTTATGTCCATTATCATGATGAAAAGTTGATGAACATGTTCAATGTAGGAAATCCGATCATGAAGACAGGTGACTTGCGCAATTACCTTCAGGATTCCCCAACTTCGATGCTAATTCACACAGATAGTGAATTCGTAGGACAGATTCGCCAGCATTTATCTGATGTCCATGCAGAATTGGTCGATCATCGCCGCTGGGCAGAGCCTTTTCATATCATCGAAATAATAAAAAGCGGGTTAAGTAAAGCCGTAGGTCTTAAACGTGTATCCAACTATCTGGAAATTCCTCAAAACAGGATAATCGCTTTCGGTGATGAAGATAATGATTTGGAAATGCTCGAATACGCGGGAACCGGGGTGGCCATGGGAAATGCGATTTCACCAGTAAAAACGGTAGCAAATACGACTACATTGACGAATGAAGAAGATGGTATAGCCGTCTTCCTCGAAGAAAAATTCAATATAAAAGCCTAATACGTCATTTTTTACCTTCATAATATCGATCTTTCAAGCCAAACTAATATGGACAACAGATCCACTCCGTTGTCGACAACGCTCAGAATCGGAGGAGATAAGAATGGGTAAAAGCAGTAAATCTAAACGATTTGTACAGCAGGGCAAAGAAAGTGTTGCCAGGCATGCCGAAAAAATCCCTTATCACACTACGTTTGAAGAGGCTGAAAAAGACAGGTTAAGAATTATGTCTGAACAAAGCTATGGTGGCTTCTAATGGGAAACAAATTATTCCAGAAGGCTAGGGAATTTGTAGAAGAAGCTCTCCACTCTGAGCATGACGGTGACCAGCATAAGACAGATGAAATCGCTAAAAACGCTCTTTCATCAGCCTTTGCCAATACGACAGAGGCCGAAAAAGAACAACTGCGAGAACTTCAGGAAGAGCTGGAAAACCATTCTAAATAACGTGAAAGCCTCCAGGATTACTGGAGGCTTTCACTTTGTTTTCATCAATTGTTATTTCGTGCCTTACCGCCTTTTTCACCGATCTCTTTATAAAAGTCTTTACCTTGGGAATCAGCTGTAGCTTCTCCGCCCTTTTGTCCAATTTCTTGATAGAATTCCTTATCATGATTATCCGATGTGGCTTCTCCGCCCTTTTGCCCAATTTCCTGGTAAAAATCCTTGTCGTGATTTTTAGAAGTGGCTTCCCCGCCTTTACGGCCTGCTTCCTGTCTGCTCATTTTTTCGTCGTTAGCCATTTTTATCACTCCTTCATAAGATTTTAAATTGGCGCTACAATATAAGAATTAGCCGTTTTGTACAGGCAATAAACTTAAAAGGCCGAAATGCTGCCTTTTGTAATAGAAGTGTAATGGCCTTGATTTCTTGTTAATATCATTCCCTGCGGAAAGTTCCAACAATGCCTGAAGTTTCTATGATGTTTGTGAAAGCGTGCGGATCCACTTCCTTGATGATCCGTTCAAGGTCATACAGTTCATACCTTGTAATGACAATCAATAACATTTCCTTAGTTTCGTTGGTGAACGCCCCTTTTGCAGGAACCCTTGTAATTCCGCGAACTAACTGAGCATGGATTGCCTGTTTAAGTTCTTCGCTTTTCTTTGTAATGATCATGGCGGTAAGCTTTTCATGACGGGTATGTATCGCGTCAACGACACGAGTCGATGTATAAAGGGTAACAAGTGTGTACAAAGCTTTTTCCGGTCCATAAACAGCACCTGCCGTTATAATGATCACGCCATTCAGCAGAAATAAATAAGTACCTACAGGTTTATCTTTCTTCCGTGATAGAAGCATGGCGATAATATCCATTCCGCCAGTCGACGCACCGTATTTCAAGGTAATCCCCACACCTACTGCAGCTATGACTCCGCCAAATACCGCATTCAATAATATGTCAGGTGACCAGCGTGTAATCGGAATGATTTCCATAAAGAAGGACATCAAGACAACGCTGAGGAAACTATAAAAAGTGAAAGACTTTCCAACCTTTCGCCAAGCAATGATCGTTACTGGAATGTTCAATAAAAACAATAGGATACCTGTCGAAACATTAAAAGGAGCAAAAGAACCAATCATCCTGGATAGAAGCTGGGCCACTCCCGTAAAGCCGCTTGCATATACGTTTGCCGGTATTAGAAAAAAGTTCATTGCGATGGCATTAAGCAATGCGCCGACCACAACTATGATAATTTTCTTCATTTCACCACTGTACATCCTAAATACCTCCATTTCACCCTTATTCTATTATCTTTTTACCCTTAATTATTTATTCTACTTACGTAGAGATTGAATTTTTACCGTTACGTGCTACACTAAAAAGTAGAGTGAGCACTCATTTTTCTAAAAATTGTAAAAAGAAAGCAGGTGTATTATGGCTATCACAATTCTTGCAGATAGTGCATGTGATTTGCCGTTGTCTTTCTATAAGGAAAACAATGTTTCATTAATCCCTTTACAAGTCCATCTTGACGGGGAAAATTATGGAGATTTACTTACTATTAATTCTCACGAAGTCTATCAGGCGATGCTTGAAGGAAAAGCCCCGAAAACATCGCAAGCTTCCCCAGAATACTTTATAGAACTTTTCACACAGTTTGCCAAGGAGAAAAAACAAGGAATTTATATAGCCTTTTCCTCTGAGTTATCAGGAACATATCAAACGGCCGTGATGATTCTTAATCAGGTGAAGGAAGAGTACCCTGACCTTGACATTGAAATCGTCAATACGAAATGCGCTTCGATGGGCGTCGGTTTAATTGTAAAGAAAGCAGCCGATCTGGCAGCAAACGGTGCCACTAAAGAAGAAATCCTGGCTGCCATCGAATTCCAAACCCGGCATATGGAGCATCTATTCACTGTAGATAACCTTGAATATTTGGCCCGTGGCGGACGCATCTCCAAAACATCTGCCCTTGTTGGCGGTTTATTAAACATTAAACCCTTATTGCATGTTGAAGATGGGAAGCTTGTTCCGCTTGAAAAGATACGCGGCAAAAAGAAATTGATTAAACGTGTCATCGAATTAATGCACGAAAGAGGCAAAAATTTAACAACCCAAACGATTGCCATCAGTCATGGTGATGATGAAGCAACGGCCCTGGAATGGAAGGAAGCCATCCAAAATGAATTCGGGACAACCGACTTCATGATCCATACAATTGGCTCCGTCATCGGTGCACATGCCGGTCCTGGCACAATTGCCCTCTTCTTCTTAAACGATACCCCTGAGAAATCATAAACATACATACTCCCTTCCATAATTGTGAACAATATATATTGATCAGATAATGGAAGGGAGTTTTCACTATGTCCAAAACAACCGATGACAATAAAAGGCCAAAAGATAACCAAGCGAGAAATGCTGAAAAAAATATCGCATATCAGGAAAACCTTGCTGCTGGCAAGCACTCCTATTCGAAGAAAACAGACCATAAATGATGCGCGGGGCTTGTCCCCTCGCTTTTTTAATATGGTTTATATAGTTGTCTTCCTATCACACTTTCTCTATAATAAAGGAAATAAACCCTGCTGGAGGTAAGTGATGGCAAAGGAAAATTCATTTGATATTGTTTCGAAAGTAGACTTTTCAGAGGTAACGAACGCAGTTACCATGGCTATGAAGGAAATACAGACTCGCTATGATTTTAAAGGGAGTATAAGCAGCATCACCATTGAAAAAGAAGACCTGGTTTTAGTATCCGACGATGAATATAAGCTCGAACAGCTGAAGGATGTTCTCATCAGTAAACTCATTAAACGTGACGTACCCGTCAAGAACCTGGATTATGGCAAATTAGAAGGAGCTTCTGGCGGAACCGTTCGTCAACGGGCTAAGTTAATTCAAGGCATCGATAAGGAACAAGCAAAAAAAATCAATACCATCATTAAAAATAGCGGTCTTAAAGTGAAAAGCCAAATCCAGGATGATCAAATCCGTGTTACCGGTAAGAACCGGGATGATTTACAAGGAATCATTTCCGCGATCCGGGGCGCTGATCTGTCCATTGATGTACAATTCTTAAATTACCGCTAAGTATGAGGCCTCACCTGCTTTGGGTGGGTCTTTTTTTATTTGTTGGAACTGCCTCCATCAGCGGTCATCCCCCCTTTTCCTTTAAATGAATCGCCGACATGGAACATGGAAAGACTAGTCATGTTCCCTTCAGTTAAAACATTAAACAAGATTTATTTTGGTCATTTTTTCCATGTTTTCTTTTTCCAAAAAGAAGGAATAGAAAAAGCGTAGATAAATAAATAGGAGGCGTTTTAATCTTGACTACTCAAAACCAAAATCAGAACAAACAAGGATTTCCCCCTCAACATCAACAGCATCAACCTGGATTGGAAACAAAAATGGAACCGAACCCCGATTCAGTTAAAGCTGCCTACAAAGGAAGCGGCAAATTAAAAGGTAAAACGGCAATCATAACAGGAGGAGACAGCGGAATCGGTAAATCAGTTGCCATTTATTACGCTAAAGAAGGAGCGAATGTGACAGTTGCATACTTGGATGAACACGAGGATGCCAAAGCGACAAAAGAATTGATCGAAAAAGAAGGTCAGAAATGCTTACTCATTTCCGGTGATATCGGTGATGAAGCCTTCTGCCAGGATGTCGTCAAAAAAACGGTTGATGAATTTGGCGGTTTGGACATTCTAGTCAACAACGCCGGAGAACAGCATGTGCAGACAAGTATCCTTGACATTTCAGCTGAACAATTGGAAAAAACGTTCCGCACGAATATTTTCTCGATGTTCCACTTAACTAAAGCTGCATTGAAGCACCTAAAAAAAGGAAGCAGCATCATAAATACAACCTCCATCACAGCCTATCAGGGCAACCCAAAACTAATCGATTACTCTTCAACAAAAGGTGCAATACTGGCATTCACAAGAGCCCTGTCGAACTCCATCTCAAAAGATGGCATCAGAGTGAATGGTGTTGCGCCAGGCCCGATCTGGACACCGCTGATTCCTGCCTCATTCGGTGAAGAAGATGTTGCCAAATTCGGACAGGATACGCCAATGGGCCGCGCAGGGCAGCCAGAGGAATTAGCACCAGCCTATGTATATTTGGCAAGTGATGATTCATCCTATGTCAGCGGACAAGTCATCCATGTGAACGGCGGGACCGTTGTAAACGGATAAGGCTTTACCTTTTCAAAAGCAGTGGATTTCGCATATTGAAATCCACTGCTTTTCTAATTTCAGGCAGGATATTTCAGGTTAACGCGGAATATATGATTGGGAAGGAGTGGGGTCATTTTTGAAAAATATTGCAGTTCCATGGTTCACCGTTCAGGAATTGGACTCGGAAACGTTTGCAATCAGTGAATATGGTCATTGGGAGAAGGTTCATTCCTTTTTATTACTTAGGGAGACCCGAGCTGCGTTAATCGACACAGGGTTAGGCATCGGTTCGATTAAGCGGATTACAGACCAGCTTACAGATCTTCCGATTATCGTCCTGACCACACACGTTCATGCGGATCATATTGGCGGTCACGGGGATTATGATACAATTTATGTTCATGGAGATGATGCCATTTGGCTGATCAACGGAATTGAAGGTTTGTCTTTGGAACAAATAAGAAAGAACATGGCCAGGGATATCACTATACCCATACCCGAATCATTGGATACTTTTACATACAGGCTACCAGGGATACCCTGACAGGCTCTTATCGGATGGGGACAAGATTGATCTTGGGAACCGCAGTTTAAGCATTTATCACACGCCTGGACATTCACCTGGCCACATTAGTGAGACACGGAACGGGTGTACATGCATTCAAAAGTTTCAGCGTACATTTCTAGCAAAAAAGGGGCATTGCTTTTACTCAATGCCCTTTTCGTTCAATAAGTCATCGCCATCGCGCCTTGCTTGATCGATCTGCAGGAATGCCTTTCCACGAAATGATGTGGAATGATGGTCCCAGCAGGAGCATCTCCGGTCTGCAGCATGTGAATGATGCCCTTAGCCGCCTGATATCCCAAATCAAAAATATTGATATCTACGGAAGTCAGGGCTGGTAATGACAGTTCAGAGAAAAGAACGTTATTGAAGCTGACGATTGACATTTCTTCAGGAGTGCGGACTCCCATCTCGCGAAGTGAATGCACGATGCCAAGTGCCATGAGATCATCACTGACCACCAAAGCGGTAGGTGGTTCATCGATGGATAGTAACCTATTTGCAGCTGCTTGTCCCCCTTCATGCAAAAAATCTTCATGCAGGGTATATTCCGTCCTTCGATCTATTCCGGCCCTCTTCAATGCCCGTTCATATCCTGATAAGCGATCAACGGTCATCACAAGGGTTACATCACCTCCGATGAATCCAATCCTTTCATGTCCTAGCTGTATGAGGTAATCCGTTGCCTGTTCGGCAGCCAAGACATTATCATTATCAACATATGTTATCTCCTCGATGTAATCATAGGGCTTCCCAATGATCACAAATGGAAACGCCCTTGCTCTCAAATAGGTCAGAATGTGATCGTTCATCCTTGAATACATCAGGATTATTCCATCAACCATCCCCCCCTGCACCATATTCACTACTCCTTCGTAGATTTCATCTTCGGTTTTTCCCGTGCTTAGCAACAGGGAATAGTGGTTTTCCTGAGCTCCCTCACTTAGTCCCTGGAGGATTGTCGGAAAAAATGGATTTTGATAATAATCATTTGACGAACTTGGCATTACCAAGCCAATGATCCTTGTCGATTGATTGGCAAGACTACGTGCAATGAAGTTTGGATGGTATCCTAATTTAGTCATCGCCTTACGTACCCGTACCTTTGTTTTTTCACTTATCCGAGGATTGTTTGCAATCACTCGAGAAACTGTTGAAGGAGCAACATTCGCTAGCTGTGCCACATCTTTTATTGTGATGGCCATGCATTTCCCCTCTCCCCTCTTAGCCTTTATTGACTTCATTTTTAAAAAAGGTGAATACCAATAAACACTTCTCTAATATTTGTTTTATATTTATACATTTTGTATGTATTCATAATACACTCAGTTCAATAGTTATATCCATACTTTTTTTAATGTTTGTTCAATTTTTCAGAAAATACTTACTTTTCCGTTTTTTTCATCCATGTTTTAAAATTCAAAAAGAAGCTGATGTATGATCAGCTTCTAAATAAAAGACAGGTCTATTTGGAATCAAGAAGTCAGACGACTAACTACATAGGTTTTAAGCTAATTCCCAAGAAATCAATAACGATATATCCTCGTTTCATATGGACGTAAATCAATAAGGGACACCTCAGGACAATCCTCATAATTAGCTAGTAAAAGTTCCATTTCCCCCCAATAAGAAAGGTCAATTTGGTGGTGATTCATACTAAAGTTACATACTACCATCACTGAATTATCATTCATATTTCTTGTATAAATATAAAGTTCAGGATGATCTTCCCATAACAATTCATATTCCCCATAAACGAGGACCTGATGTTTTTTTCGAAGTTCAATCATCTTTTTATAAAAATGATAAATGGATGACGGGTCATTTTTCTGCTGTTCTACATTAATGGCGCGATAATTGGGATTAACCTTCATCCAAGGTGTTCCGTGCGTGAATCCGCCATTTTCAAAATCATTCCATTGCATCGGTGTTCGTGAATTATCACGGCCGCTATGCCATATAATGTTCATGATTTCATCATGAGGACGACCTTTCGAGGTCTCTATCCGGTAAAAGTTTTTCATTCCGACATCATCATAATCATCAATCGAATCAAATTGGACATTCGTCATGCCAATTTCCTGACCTTGATATATAAAAGGTGTCCCTTGCATGAAAAAGTATAGGGCCCCAATCATTTTTGCGCTTTCCAACCAATATTGATGATCATTTCCCCAGGTGGATACACTTCTTGGCTGGTCATGATTTTCAAAAAACAAAGCATTCCATCCTTTGTTTTTCAGCCCCTTTTGCCATTTGGTCATTGTGCGCTTTAACCCTTGAACATCAACATCGTGATTCTGTCCCCTATTCCAAAGTCCGAGATGTTCAAATTGAAAGATCATATTGAACTTCCCATTCGATTCCCCGACCCATTCTTCCGCCTGCTCAATCCTGACGCCATTGGCCTCACCGACCGTCATGATATCATACTTAGAGAAAGTCTCTTCCTTCAACTCCTGAAGGTAATCCAGGATCCCGTCCTGATTGGTATGCATTTCAAACGCAGGTACATACTGATGCCAATAGGGATTGGGCATATCCGGGAGGCCATCACGCTTATGAATATGCGTGATCGCATCAATCCGGAAGCCATCAATTCCCTTATCGAGCCACCAATTGACCATCTCATATAATGCCTTTCGCACATCAGTATTTTTCCAGTTTAAGTCTGGCTGCTTTTCGGCAAATAAATGTAAATAGTATTGATTGGTCCTTTCATCGAATTTCCAGGCACTTCCGGAAAAGATGCTTTCCCAATTATTAGGTTCGCGGCCGTCCTGCCCATCCCTCCATATATACCAATCCCGTTTCGGATTATCGCGGGACGAACGTGACTCGACGAACCAAGGGTGCTCATCACTTGTATGATTCAAAACAAGATCGAGTATAACCTTCATCCCACGTCCGTGAACATCTTTCAATAACAGATCAATATCCTCGATTGAACCGAATTCATCGGAAACTGCTTGATAATCACTAATATCATAGCCATTATCCGCATTGGGTGATTTATAAAATGGACAAATCCAAATGACATCTATCCCCAAATCCTGCAGATAGTCAAGCTTTGAAATCAATCCTTTTATATCTCCGATTCCATCACCATTACTATCCATGAAACTGCGCGGGTATATTTGATAGCAAACCGCTTCTTTCCACCAGGTCTTATTCATGCTGTAACCTCCCGATCCTGTTTTCCACAAAGCCTAAGGGACAATGTTTGGCGGTTACCGACAATCGAGAGGCATATGATTATTTTGATTGGTTCCGTTTTGAACGCTTAATAACCAAAGCAATGAATATACCAAAAATAAGAAGAACCAATCCTATAACTAACAGGTAAGGAATATTAATAATCGACTTAGGTGACAGCGTGTAGACTTCTGTCGTCTCCCTGTCGATTACGATAGAGTAACTGTTGTCCTTACTGCGGACCAGATCCCCATTCAGCATACCTCTCAATTCTTTATTACTTTCAAGTTCTTTATCAGTAAGGTTTATCGTTTGAGTTTCAGTCGTATTGTTCATGGCGACGACAATCGTTTCATCACCATATACACGCTTGAATACCGAAGTTCCTCCTTTTTCATATAAAAGCTCCATATCCCCTTTTACCAATGCCGGGTACATGTCTCTGAGATCAGAAAGCTTTGTTATATATTCCACCAATTCCTGTTCTGTCTTAAAATTCATCAACTTATGATTATCCGGGGCAATATCGCCATTTAAGGCAATTTCAGATCCATAAAATACGATTGGCACCCCTGGCATCGTATATAGATACGACAGCGCCATTCTCCATCTGGAACCTGGATTTTCGTTATGATCGGCTGCATCCTTTGTAAAACGGGGCATTCCCTGTGTATCCATGAACAATGCCTGATGGGCATTGCCCCCTAATTCATCTTCGCTTTTCGCAAACGCATTGAAAACAGGTTTCAATTCTTTATCGGGTGCAGCAAATGCTTCCCGTAGCTCTGTATTTTGCGGATAAGCCATAAAAGCATCGATACCCGTCTCCTTGTAGCTTGAAATCAATTCGGCATCACCTTGTACATCGCCGATTGTATAGAAATTTGATTTTTCAGATTTAACTGCATCCACAAATTCCTTCCAAAAATCTTTTGCTACGTATTGCACTTTATTTATACGGTATCCATCAATATCGGTTTCCGTTATCCACCATTTGGCAGCATCAAGTAAATATTTCCTTGTTTCCTCATTATCTTGATTCAAATCGGGAAGACCATCGACCCAACCTGTTTCCAAATCCGTTTGGCTACCGTCCTTGGAAATCTTTTTTTCTTCATGGAACCAATCTTGTTTTTTTGGATCGGTCAGCCAAGTGGAGTCAGGACCCACATTATTTGCTTGAAAATCAATGATCACCTTCATATCGCGTTCATGTGCCTCATTCACGAGTTTTTTAAACTCTTTCATTGTCCCATAGTGTTTATCCGTTTTATAAAAATCGGCCACCCAATCGCCATGATAGCCATTTTCATCATTAGCGAAAATCGGTGAAAGGATGATAGCGGTATATCCCATATCTTTTAAATAATTAAGTTTCTTCGTGACGCCTTCGAAATCCCCACCATTAAACGTTGAAGGGTCATTCACGTTCGCATCTCCATTATTTTGAGTATTCCCATCGAAAAATCTGTCGACCAATAATGAATATACGATTTCGTCCTTCCAAGTTCGTTGTTCTTTTTCAGCTGCTCCTACTGGAATGGCGTAAAAAAGAAGCAACGGAATTAAAGCGAGTGATAACACTCTTTTTCTCATATCCGCTCTCCTCCTAGCTATCTCTTTACGCCTTTAAGATTAGCCTTTTGACCCCTTAACGTCAAATCCAATTTATAAAAAACTTTACACTAAAGGGACAAACTGGGGATACTGGTCATGGTTACTGAATTGGAAAAAGGCAGAATATGATTAACGTTCTTTTTTTATCGTCTTAACCGCTTTATTCAAGGCCCTTTTTGGTTTTGCTTTTTGAGTGGTCATCTCATCCATGGCTGAATTCATCGGTCCCCATACCTTAATCATTTCCGGAATATTCGGCACTGGTTCGGCGTATTGTAATTGTATGCTTAAGGCTTGTGCCCTTTCATTTTCATTGATTGCAGCATTATGTTTGATTGATTTATTAGGAGGGATTTCCCCTGTTAAATCATAACGCTGCATTGCATTATCATCATTTGTCAAATATTCAACTAACTTCGTAGACCAATAAGGATGTTGTGTGAATGCTGTTACATGCCAGCCTTTGATTTCCATGAACGTTTTCATTGGCTGGCCATTGGGCAATTCGGGCATTGGGGCAATTCCTGTATCCTTTCGCTCTGTAAATGAGTTCCCATCACTCATGATAGAAGCCAAATTCCCTTGTATGAACAACTTCTCGATCGCTGCCTTGTCGCCTTTAGGAATCAAACCCGCCCTATACCATTTTTGGATGTACGCAGCCCCTTTTATGGCACCCTTATTATTCAAACCAATGTCCGAAGGGTCTAGTTTTCCATTCTTATCTTTAAATATATAACCGCCCATTCCAGCCATTACTCCATACGAATCATGGAAATCATTCCATTTGGCATAGTAACCATGCACGTTACCTTTTCTTAATGCCTTCGCCTTTTTATAAAGGTCATTCATCGTCTCAGGGGCCTTCGCCATCAATTTTTTATTATAAAAGAAAACGGATGTATTTACGGATTTTGGCAATCCAAACACCTTATCTTGATACATTTCCCCCCTAATTGAAGGTTCAATGAAGGCATTCAATACCCCGTCTTTCACCTTCATTTCCTGAATCAAGCCTTCCTTCACGATTTGCCCGACTTTTTCATGAGAAAAAGTTACGACATCCGGGGCCTTTCCGTTCCCGATTGGTCCATCACGACGAAGCCGCTCATACATCTCGGTAGCTATTTCAAGCTCTTCATGCTCGACATTGATTTCATATTCTTTTTCAAAAGCTTCAATAACCGGCTTTAGGGCCTCCGCTTTACCTTTTTCCTCCCAAATGATCAATTTTTCCGGCTTCGCTTCATTGCTGGCTTCGTCTTCTTTTTTCTTATTTTCTTTCACTGCTTCATTTTCCAAATCTGAACTGGTACCACAAGCACTTACACTAACGATCAAAAACATGGACATGAACAAATGAAAAATCAGCTTCTTCACTTTTATTCTCCTTTTTAAAATGTTTATTCTATCATGTCCAAAAGCGCCAAATAATACTGTTTTTTCAGTTCAGTCATTCAAATAAAGCCACTTTATGAAAGCGGTACCAAAGCTATTGTTATCATTATATGAACGGCTTTGATTTTTACAACATTTTCCTTGGTGTATTTATTTCCTTGTAGTGATGAACACTTTTTGTTATTTTTTAGTTAATAAGTGCTTCTTTCAATTGAAATAGGGTATATAACCATATTGAAAAAACACTTAACCTGGCTAGTGCAGCATCATAGAGATCCCCCTCATAAACAGCTGGAAGTTTCCTTTTTCACATCCCCAAATACTTATAGAATTGGAGTGGTTTTAAATGGAATTTTCATCCATACACCATAGACCTAATGACAATTACGGCTATCCCATCAACACCGAAACCCTACATATCCGCCTACGTACGAAAAAACAAGATATCTCCTCAGTTGGATTGATTTTTGGGGATCCATACATTTCGGATAATGGTAAATGGCAGTACGAAGAACTTCCCATGAGTTTGTCAGGCAGCGATAACCGTTATGATTACTGGAATATTTATGTGAAGCCTCCCTACCGAAGAATTCGATATGGGTTCAAGGTATCCTCAGAAGCTGAAAGTGCATTTTACACGGAAAAGGGCTTCTTTAAAGAACCCCCGCGAGATCCCGGATGCTTTTTCGCTATTCCCTATCTACATCAAAATGAAGTGTTCGGGGCACCGGAATGGGTCAAAGATACAATTTGGTACCAAATTTTTCCTGAACGGTTCGCGAACGGAAACCCCGACAACGATCCGGAAGGTGTGAAACCCTGGGGAAGTGAAGACCCGGCCGTGGATAATTTTTTTGGCGGGGACTTCGAAGGAATCATTGAACATTTGGATTACCTAGAGAATCTCGGCATCAACGGAATCTATTTCACGCCAATCTTCCATGCCCACTCCAATCATAAATACGATACGATTGATTATCGGAGTATCGATCCTCAATTCGGAACGAGGGAAACATTGAAAACGCTAATAACCGAATGTCACAAACGGAATATCCGGGTCATGCTGGATGCCGTTTTTAACCATAGCGGCTACTATTTCCCCCCTTTTCAGGATTTACTCGAAAAAGGAGAGAAATCGAAATATAAGGATTGGTTCCACCCACACAGCTTCCCTCTTAAGGGAGGGGAAAGGCCCAATTATGAAACATTCGGTTTTTTTGAATCGATGCCAAAATTGAATACGGCAAATCCGGAGGTGAAAGAATATCTTCTCGAAGTCTCGGCTTATTGGATCAAGGAGTTCGATATAGACGCCTGGCGGCTCGATGTGGCAAATGAAGTCGATCAGCCATTCTGGCGTGAATTTCGAACAACGGTGAAAAATATAAAGCCTGATCTTTATATTCTTGGGGAAATATGGCATGACTCAATGCCATGGCTTCGCGGCGATCAGTTCGATGCAGTCATGAATTACCCTTTCACCAACCAAGTTTTTCGCCTGGTCGCCTCACAAACCATCAATGCACGCGAGTTCACAGAAGAAATGACAGCCATCTATCACAGTTATCCGACCAATGTTTTTGATGTGACATTCAATCTTCTTGGAAGCCATGATACACCGCGGATTTTCACGGATTGCGGGGAAGATTTAGCTCGAGCCAAGCTCATCCACGCAATCCTGCTGACATTCAATGGCAGCCCTTGTATATACTATGGTGACGAAATCGGCTTAACCGGTGGTATGGATCCAGGGTGCCGAAAATGCATGGTCTGGGAAGAAGAAAAACAAAACACCGAGCTACTCAATGAAATTAAGGCATTGATCCACTTGCGAAAAGAAGAACGATTACTTGCCAATGACGGGAAGTTCAAATTCCTTGATACAGCCGGAAACGAAAATATCGTGGCCTACCAAAAGTATAATGAAAAACGTTCTGTCGTGATCCTCATCAATCCGACGGATATCCAGCAATCCTTTACACTCCCTTTTGATTTGAAAGGACGTACACTAACGGATTTAAGAACAAAAGAAACCACACAAGTTGGCAAATTTGAATTGGGTGGTTACCAATATAAAATTCTCTCAATCAATCATTGAGGCAATGAAAACGGGGCAATGAAAATCATCCGCCCCGTTTTTTTCATTCGATTATTTGGATATCATATTCTTTGAACCATACATGGGTTTGTGCCAAGTGAGCGAGCAACTGTGGCCCTGACATCAATTGCCCGAACCACGGCACTTTAAAAGCGGCACCCTTGGAATCTACTATATCGGTTAGCTTTTGCTTATCGAAAAACTCATGCAGGACCGAATTTTTATCCGTCAGTAAGTCTTTCAACCACGCCTGCACACGGTCTGTATATATAGGGTTATGGGTTTTTGGATATGGACTTTTTTTACGATACAATACTTCATCCGGTAACAGCCCCTCCAAAGCCTTCCTTAGAATACCCTTTTCACGGTTGCCTTCCATTTTCATTTCCCAAGGAATGTTCCATGCATATTCAACAAGGCGATGATCGGCAAATGGCACGCGCACCTCTAGACTTGCACCCATACTCATCCGGTCCTTCCGGTCAAGGAGCGTCGTCATGAACCATAATAAATTCACATAGAAAAGCTCTCTCCGCTTTGCTGCTACACCGCTTTCCCCTTCCAATTTAGGCGTTTCGGCAAGGGTGGTCAAATAAGCTTCCTGCGCATATTCCTCGAGCTTCAATTTTTCGCGCCATCCTTTTTTCAATAAAGATACCCGCTCCCCGGTCGATCTCATCCATGGAAAACCAGCACGATTCAAATCATCCTCACGATGAAACCAAGGATAACCGCCAAAAATTTCGTCCGCACATTCACCGGAAAGGCCTACGACAAAATCACGCTTGATTTCCTTACAAAACCAAAGTAAAGAAGAATCGACATCCGCCATGCCCGGGAGGTCCCTTACAAGGACAGCTTCCGTTAAATAATTTGTCAACTGCTCTTGAGTGATGATCGATGAATGGTGAACCGTGTTAAAACTATCCGACATCTTTTTAATCCAAAACCCATCAGAGTTAGGCTGAAAATCATTTGCCTTAAAATAGCGCTCATTATCCTCATAATCAATGGAATACGTATGAAGCGGCCCTTTCCCTTCCTTTTGATAGGCGTTTGCTGCAATGGCCGTTATCGCGCTTGAGTCAAGTCCTCCTGATAAGAAGGTACAAAGTGGAACATCTGATACAAGTTGCCGTGTCACTGCATCTTCGACAAGGAAGCGAACCTTCTCGGCCGTCTCATCAAGCGTATCCCGATGTTCTTCACTTTTCACATTCCAATATCGCCAAATCCGGAGGCCATTCCTTGATAACGTAAGCGCATGGGCAGGCCTTAATTCCTGGATATTATGAAATATGCCTGATCCTGGCTTTCGGGATGGACCAACACCAAAAACCTCAGACAACCCTTCGCGGTCAATCTCCGTTTTAACATCCGGATGGGCCAGGATTGCCTTCAACTCCGATCCGAAAATGAACCCGCCGTCCCTTTCCGCGTAAAAGAATGGTTTTACCCCCATGCGATCTCTTCCAACGAATAATTTCTGTTCCTTTTCATCCCAAATCGCAAACGCAAAAATCCCATTGAACAAGTCAATGCATTTTTCTTTCCATTCTATATAAGAAGTTAGCAAAACTTCTGTATCAGAATGACCGTTAAAGGAATATCCTTTTAATAATAGCTGTTTACGAATATCCTCGGTGTTATATAGCTCACCATTATAACAAAGCGTATATCTGCCGTTTTCGTGATTTTTCGTCATCGGCTGTTTTCCGCCTTCCGCATCGACAACCGTTAACCGTTTATGACCAAAGGCAACATGGGCTTCGCTCCAAACATTTCCTTCGTCTGGCCCCCGCTTTGCCAACGTTTTTGTCATGTTTTCCAGCGTTTTCGTTTTTGTCCGTAAATCTTTTTGAAAATGCACCCAGCCTGTTATCCCACACATTTTACACTTCATCCTTTCTATCCGGACTATCAAAAATATATTGGCTCCCTGTCTTAAAAAGATTTACAGTCCCTAAGTATCGATCAGCAATTCCGTAGGACCCCCTGCCCACAACGCCAGGCGTTGTTAATGAATTGTTGAGCAAAGCATCCCGTGTTTAAACATAGCCTATGCAAAGACGGAAAGATGGTTATTTGTCCATAATATTTTAAAATATACAGTTATATTTTCATTGGATTTTGACTAAAAAGTAGGTGAGGATTCCACTATTGGAGGTATATGTATGAGTCAGCAACAACGAACTAAGTTAATGAACAGGCAAACAAGAGCTTTTACCGAAGGAACAGTGGAAAATATCAATCAACAATGGATTTTTTTCGATGATGAAACAGATGAGGCCTGCTCCATTGAAGACCACATTGACAGCATCATTGAAGTGTACAGGGGTGGGCGCTGGCAGCAAGGAGTAGTTGAAGAAGAGGGAAAAATCCTGCTTCACCGGGAAATCACCTTCTTAAGGGAAAATGAGCCCATTCGGATACGCAAAAAACTGCTCTACTCTTTTGAACGTTTATTGGAAGAATTGAACGACGATTCCTTTTTCCAATTTGTAACGACATTGAATTCACTTGATTTTTCTATTTATGATTGTATATATAGCTATAACCAGCTCACTTTCTTAAGGGCCGTCCCTAACCAATCCGGCGTGAATTTCTTCACCTTTGATAACGAGAGCCAAATTTGTCTCGTTCAGCACCACTTTTCTTATGGGAAAAAGGATCATGATCGTTTTGAATTCACCCTGAACACTGGAAAAAGGATCGTCATTGAGAAAGTGAATTCACAATAACGAGTAAAAGAAAACGGGTAAATGAGAATTCCTCATTTACCCGTCTTTAATTCTGCATTAAAAAAAGTCCATTCCTTGTGGCAGCGAAAGTCCTAAATAAAGGACGAATACAAGCGCTACGATGAACAATATCCACATGGCACCTGTGCTTTTTCCTTTTTTCGTACGAACCAACACCATTTCCATCGCCGCAATCACGATGATTCCAACAATCATTTTTACTGCGTAAGCACCAAAATCAGTGATCAGCATGCCGCCAGTAAGGAAAATCAATAGATAGAACAACCGTGTTATCATATGTAGCATTTTCGCTTTCGGGTTTCCGCCTTTAAGCATCGAATATGTGACAAAGAAAAGAATGATTCCGATAACCCAAGCTGTAATATGCATATGTGTCATTTTTTTTGCCCCCTCGTTCAGTTTCCATTTCATCATATCATAGGCTTTTACAAAAAAACAAAACTAAGGAATCACCTGAATGGGTAAAACCAACAATTTAATGAACATCATTTACATTTCTTCTTAACTGGTCCTTACCGCCGCATAACCGGCTTTTTACCATATGTAACGAAACGCCATATATATTCAACCGGTCCGTATTTAAACAGACCCATCCACAATAGGGAAAGCAGAACTTGCAGGCAAAACAGGGCTATTAGGAAAACAAATCCTGTCGTATATGAGACTGATCCATATAAACCAAGGCCATATGAATAAAAAATGGCCGTACATACCATCGATTGGAACAAGTAATTGCTCATCGACATCCTTCCGATATACGAAAGCGGGTGTAACAGGCGGGGAGCCCCTGCCCGTTCCGCCAAAAGCGCGATTGCCGTGATATAAAAAATCGTAAGTAACGGTCCTCCCAAATAATCCTGCACGAATATCGTACCAAAATGGTATACCGTCACATATGGCAGAATCTTAATTGACATGCCCAATAGCAAACTTACAATCGATATCGCTTTCAATTGGCGTTTATATTGGGTTGGATTTTGGAGAAAGCCTTTTTTTGCAACGCCTGCCCCAATTAAAAAAAACGGAAAAATCGATAAAAAAAGGATAATGGCATTAAAGGGGTTGTTCACCATATACCAATCCAGCGCCCTTTGACTCATTATTTCGGAAAATGTACCAGATTGATAAACTTCCAAAGACTGTTTCATCATCGCCGAATCAGTCGTTATTGCCATCGCTTCCCCTTCAAAAATGCCCATTATAAGAAATAGTGAACCCAATATCGCAAAAGGCAGGACATAACAAACTGAGCCTAGCAGAATTAAATTCCTGCCCTTCATTCTATAAAAAAACAAAAAGGCAAACCCAAATACAGCATAATTAATGAGGATGTCCCCATGCCAGATGAAAAAAGCATGAATGCATCCAAGTATCAAAAGGAAACTTAGCCTTTTCATATAGAGCAAAGGAAATGAAATACCCTTTTCTTCACTCCTTTCAGCAAGTATGATCGCACCGAAACCGAACAGAAAGGCAAATAACGGATAAAAGCTGGCCTGTGCGGCAATATCACTGAATCTGTACAAAATCCTGTCCCATCCTCCAGCCCACCGCTCGGCACCGTCTATGTACAAGAGCGGAGAATGGAAAGAAGGCATATTCACAAAAAAAATCCCTAAAATGGCTAATCCACGTAAAATATCGATGCTTACGATCCGTTTACTTTCCTGCAATGGTACTATCGTGCCCTTCATGGGTACACCCCCTTTCATCCATACAGATTTAACATCTTTTCTATAACTCCATTGCATCATCTTTAACTTTCGTGACCGCTTTTTGCTTTTTTATCAGTATGACAAACAAGCTTCCCAATAGGCAAAAGATTCCTGCAAGGAAGAATGCCCATGTATAGGAGTTGAATATCTTGAAGATAAGCCCTCCACCGTACGCCGCCACTGCTGCACCCACCTGATGGGCCGCGAATATCCACCCGTATACGATCCCGCTTTTCTCCATGCCAAAGACTTGCCTTGAAATGCTTATGGTCGGAGGAACGGTGGCTATCCAATCCAAGCCATAAAAAACGGAGAAGATGATCAATAGGCCGATTGAGCCTTCATTTAGCGCAAAAGGAAGTAATACGAGTGAAGCACCCCTTAGAGCGTAATACCAAAACAACAGCCACCGGTTATCAAAACGATCTGATAACCACCCGGATACAGTCGTACCAATCAAATCAAAGATTCCCATGAAAGATAGCAGTGAAGCTGCCGTAACAACCGGTAAACCAAAACTAATGCAGTAAGAAATGAAATGTGTGCCGATCAACCCGCTCGTTGAAAGTCCGCATATAAAAAAGCTTCCTGCCAATAACCAGAATTCCTTCACTCTCACTGCTTCAATCAACGACTGAAAGGCCATGGCGATGGGGTTCTTCTTTTGGACTGTAACAGCCTCCTGATTTTCCTCTTCTAATCCATATGGAAGAGTGCCAACTTCCTTCGGATTGTTTTTCATGAATAAAAGGATGATTGCCAGCATGAGCAAGCTAAGGGCCAAAATTAATCCAATCGCCCATCTCCACGAGTAATTCTCAATGATTATCGCTAAAACCGGAAGTAAAATGAGCTGACCTGTGGCCGTACTTGCCGTTAGTATCCCGACCGCCAGCCCCCGCCTCTTCTCGAACCAACGATTTGCCACATATGGGCTCAATACCGTTAAAAACACTCCTGATCCCAATCCAATGATAATTCCCCAAATTAGGATGAGCTGCCACTCATGCTCCATGAAAAAAGTGAGGAAAATCCCTGCCAATAAAGTGGACATGGCCAATACCATCATTTTCTTCAAACCAAGCACTTCAATTAGAGCGGCCATGAATGGACCCGATAATCCATAAAGAAACAGACTTATGGCGAAGGCTAAGGAAATGACGGACCGGTCCCACCCGAACTCATTTTCAAATGGTACGATTAATACTCCCGATGAAGACCTAACGATTCCGGCTACAATAATCGAGAAGAATGTTATGATTAAAATAACCCAGCTATAATGAATACGTTTCAATGCTCTCCCCCACAGTCCAAGTCTCCTTAAAAAAGAAAAATTATAATAATTAGAAATATTTTATAATAGTAACACTTTCTCGTTAAACAGGAAGCTTTTTATCGAAACAAATTCCAGTACTCTTGAATGTCCATCCTTATCCTACAATTACATGAGTTATTGCGGATTATTTACGAATGGAAACATATCGCCCTCTCAATCTTCATTTCATCATGTCCGATATCTTCATAGCTTAATATGAAATCCATCGAACGGGCAAACAGAAAAAAACGCTGATCATTTCTGAACAGCGTTAGCGAACTTCAATTAACGAATCTGCCTGTTTTCCCCTTAGATTCCCAGTAATCATTACGGAGATGGATTTTTTGTATTTTCCCCGATGCCGTTTTTGGAAGCTCATCGACGAACGACACACTGGTAACTGATTTGAAATGAGCTAGTTTTTCCCGTGTGAAGTTCCTTATATCATCCTCCGTTAATTCCACGCCCCTTTTTGGCACGATGAAGGCATGCGGCGTCTCTCCCCACTTTTCATGGGGAACGGCAATGACTGCCGCTTCAAGAATGTCCGGATGTTAGTAGAGGACTCCTTCCACTTCTATGGAAGAGATATTTTCTCCGCCACTAATGATGATATCCTTTTTGCGGTCAACGATATCAACATTGCCATTTTCATCGATTGTGGCCATATCCCCTGTATGCAGCCATCCATTTCTCAATGTCTGGCTGGTCGCTTCTTCATTTTTCCAATAACCTAACATCACTCCATGACTGCGGACGATGAGCTCCCCGATATCCACGCCATCATGGGCCACTTCCTCACCATTGTCATGGATGACCCGTACCTCACTGCCTATGATGGGATATCCGGCTTTCGCCTTCATTCTGTATTTTTCTTTTTCCGAAAGATCATCGAATTCAGAACGAATCAGCGATACCAGACTAACCGGTGTTGATTCAGTCATTCCGTAAATTTGAATGAATTCCCAGCCTAACTCTTTTTCGACCCTTGTAACGAATGCAGGAGGCGGAGCGGAACCAGCAACGACGATTCGGATATCCTGCTCGATATTCGGAACATTCCGTTCATAATATTGAAAAAGTGAATTCAGAACCGTCGGTGCCATATGCATGATGGAAACCTTATGCTTTTGCAGTGCATCAAATATCATTTCGGGGCTGGTTTTCCTCAAACAAACTTGCGTGGCACCATTTGCCGTATAATAAAATGGGGCACCCCACCCATTCACGTGGAACATCGGCAGTACATGCAAATATGTATCGCGGTCATTGACCCTGAAATGATGCATCGCACCCAGGGCATGCAAATAGTTGTTGCGGTGAGTCAGCATCACCCCTTTGGGATTTCCTGTGGTCCCGCTAGTATAAAGAAGGCTCGAAACATCATTTTCATCCACTGACTCCCTGTTAAAGCACTTGTCATCATAACGTTCCAGCCAATGGTTGTAATCGGTTTCATTTATCTCTTCATCTTTATAGTGAACGATAATGTGCTCAACCGATTCAAGCTCATCCTTGACAGATGAAATCAGATGATACAATTCCTGATCCACGAAAAGGACCTTTGACTCGCTATGGTTCAAAATGAACACATAATCGGCAGGCTTCAAACGGATATTCAAGGGAACGATTACTGCTCCAAGTTGAAATACCCCATAAAAGCCTTCAAGCATTTCAATTGAGTTAGGTGCCAAATATGCCACCTTATCACCCTTTTTGACTCCAAGATCCCTTAAACCATTTGAAAGCTGGTTTACACGGCCGTTCAGCTCTAAGTATGTTAAAACCTTGTCATCTCCAATGATGGCTTTCTTATCGCCATATAGTAAGGCTGCTCGATCTAAGAAATGCGATAATACTAATGGTACATTCATTTCCTCACCTCTAGTTTTATTTAAAAATTCTGAATTAGCATTATATTACCATATCTGTTTATAACATTTCAATAAAATCCCCCGTTGTTATATAACAACATATTGATGGGCAAATGAATCACATCAGTCATGAGTCAACATACAATACATTGAAACTCCCTTCAGTGATAGGCTCATGGCCTGAGATACAAGGGGAAAACCAGAATAAAAAAAGGGTGATTTTCTTGCCGGCCATCGTAGGAATCGTTCAAGTCATCAACGTCGGTAGCAGTGGAATTGTCCATATTGGTGACGTCTTTAAAATTAGTCCATATTCTACCTCAAAAACGTTTGCAGGTGCTGGCTCTTTTAATACAGGTGAATCCATATCCCTCTATAATGCCTATAGCACCACGAATACAAATGATACTGATGGTGTGGATCAGCCACTGGTCTTAAATCTCTAATGTTTTAAGAAAGGAGTCAGCATGATCTTCAATATTCACCAGACCATACAAATCAATATGATAAAAATTGAAAGCATCTCCAATTCATCCGTTTTTCAAATAGGAAGTGCCGGGGTGATTAAACCATATTCCACATTAGCCAATACCGGTGGATTCACTGAACCTGCTCCCGAAATTGAAGCAGATGTTACCCCATTAACCAGTTTCGTCCCATTTACTCCTAGTTAATAGGCATTCACCTACATCCAACTTTTTCATATACTGTCATATATGAAATTAACTTATTGTGAAGGTGGGGTGTTGAATCGTGAATCAAGATCTATATTCATATTCCATACAAATGCAGCGTTTTCTTGAAGCCCAGGATAAGCGGATCATGAAACTTGAACACGAACTCAAACGCCTGACAGATGAACTTGCCGAGCTGAAAAATAAACCGCCAATCCATGTAGATAAAATTGAATATAAATTCGATCAGTTAAAAGTCGAATCTTTAGATGGAACATTGAATATCGGTTTAAATCCAACTGACCTTAACAACATTGATGAATTTGCCGTCAACAACCAACCTGTTCAACCTGCACCTAACCTATTTCCAGGCAGGGAAATCGTTGTCCAGGAAATTCACAACGATATACTATCAGACTTGGAAAATATGATCAACGATGCGGAAAACCAGCTGAAAATATCATTGGAACCCTCTTATCATGACTTCATTAAACAGGATGTCGAACGCCAGCTTCATCAACGAATCAATATGTATTTCGATAATCTTTCTTACGCGGAACGTGCACCGCAGCAACGGGATAATGTCAAGGAAAAGGTCAGGGAAAAGGTAAAATCTGATATTCAAACTGCATTACTCCAATTCATTACCCATTCACAAGCCGAGACAGGAGGAAATCCAAATGGAGTTTAATGTAACCAATCACCAGCTTTGTGTAGGAGATATTAAAATTACCGGTGTAGCAAGCTCTGCTTTATTTCTAATTGGGGATGTCCAAACGGTCCAACTATCTTCCGCATTCGATACCCCGCCGGAATCCCTTATCATCGGGCCATTCGTGCCGCTTTCTCCAGAAGGATAAATAACATGTTTTCTAGAATATCAAAAGTAAAATCTTTATTATCCGACACGGTATCATTCAGCTCCACACTGCAAATCGGGGATACTTCATATATAGATGGAAATGCCCTGGCTATAGCCGTTCAGAAGAAAAGTGAAACTTTCGATTCAGTCGATGTTCATTTCGAAGACTATGACATTTTTAAAAAACCTTTTTATATCCCGAGATTGAATGAACCAGTCATATCAAGTTTTTCAAATCCGAATCCCTTCATACGGGTCGGCAATATCAATATAATCGGGATATCATCCTCATCTGTGGTTGGTGTGGGGAACGTAGGCCATGCACGTATGGAATCAAGAGTGAAACATATTCGGGAGGTTCCTAAAAAAAACGAAGAGACGCCAATCGAGGATTCAATTAACAACACTTAAACTTTTAAAGGAGGAGTTCATATGCCTGCCATTATCGGCCCAGTTCAAGTATTTAATGTCGCGCAAGGAAACCTGTTATTCGGTGATTGCGCCGTCATTTCCCCTAAGTCTTCCTCCAAATCCGTTTACGGATCCGGTTCAGGGAACACAGCTGCAATCACCTTCACGGCTAATGGCCTGAACGGTAGCAATGTCCTTGATGTCAATGGGGTCGACCAGCCCATTACAGGGAATAATTAGTTAAGAAAAAAGCCTCCATTTCCAGGGAGGCTTTTTAAATTCGGCCTATTTTTCTAACATGTTAAATACCTGCTCGACATCTTTGTCTCCCCTGCCTGATAAATTAACGATCAGTATATCGTCTCTTGTTAACTCTTTTGCGAGCTTCATGGCGTGAGCTAGAGCATGTGAGCTTTCGAGAGCTGGAATGATCCCCTCTGTTTTGGATAATACCTGAAAAGCCTCAAGAGCTTCTTCCCCTTTTACCGTCACATACTCCGCCCGTCCGCTATCTTTCAAAAAACTATGCTCAGGTCCCACGCTTGGGTAATCCAAACCTGCCGCTATGGAGAATGTAGGTTTTGGTTCCCCTTGCTCGTCCACTAACGTCAAACTTTTGAATCCGTGCAATACTGCCGGGACACCTTGCGAAATACTTGGGGCTTCAATTGGCTCTACACCAATTAAACGGACATTGTCTTCATCAATATAATGAGCAAAAGCACCGATCGCATTACTTCCCCCTCCTGCACAAGCAATGATGGCAGTTGGCATTTTTCCTTCCTTTTCAAGGATCTGGCGCTTTGATTCTTCACTTATGATTGATTGGAAATGCTTAACGATCGTTGGATATGGGTGTGGTCCCACTGCTGAACCAAGTAAGTAAAAAGTATTTTCATAGTTTTGCACCAAATCATTCAATGCCTCATCAACGGCATCCTTCAATCGCCCCTGTCCCTTTGCGACCGCTACGACTTTTGCCCCCAACAATTCCATCCGAAAGACATTCAACGCCTGCCTCTCCGTATCCAGCTTACCCATATAGATCACACACTCCATGCCAAACATCGCACATGCAGTCGCAGTCGCCACACCATGCTGCCCAGCTCCAGTTTCTGCGATGACGCGTTTAGCACCCATCCGTTTAGCGAGTAGGATTTGGCCGATCGCATTATTGATTTTGTGAGCTCCTGTATGGTTCAGGTCTTCACGCTTCAAGTATATTTTTGCCCCGCCAACCTTTTTCGTTAAATTCTTTGCAAGTGTTAACGGGTTTTCGCGTCCGACATATTCTTTCAAATAATATTGAAACTCCTCAATGAATTCCGGGGCATCCTTATATTTCAGGAATTCCGTTTCTAAAATATCCATAACTTCCTGAAGTTCACCCGGTACAAAGCTTCCACCGAAATCACCAAAGTATCCCTTGCTCTTGATCTCACTCTTCATACTCTTCTCTACTCCTTTAAAAAGGTATTTTTCTCCACTAGTATATAGTAAGCATTTGTACTTTTTCAAACTATTCTGTTTATTTAACCAAAAAGAAGCATCCCATCAATGGGACACTCCTTCTATCTTATACTTCCAATAAATGCGAGCCGTCAAAGAAAAACAAGTAACGGCCGGTTACCTTCTTATTCATTATCCCTTCAACAGCCCGCGTATAAAGCTGAAGCTGCATCCGGTATCTATCGGCAAGAATCTCTTTAGCCCCTTCATATCCGTTGGCAAAACGGCCGGTGATTGTATCCGTTTTATAATCGAGAAGCACAAGACCTTCTTCATCCTCAAAGATACAATCAATTACACCTTGGATTAGGATCTCCTCATCTCCAGCCGCCCAATCGCTGTACGCTTCCTTTGCAGGCAACGACATCGTAAATGGCACTTCACGGCGAATGTTCACGGCCTTCTGCATTCTTTGCCCGATTTCACTGTCATAGAAATCGACGATTGTCTCAGGGTCCACAGCTTCTTTCTGTTCCTCCGTCAACAACTCGCGTTGAATCAAGTCAACCATCAGTTCCTGAATCGATTGAATGGTAATCTCTTTAGATAGATCAATATGCTGCATGACTAAATGTGTAATCGTACCCCTTTCAGCAGGAGTCAGTGACTTTTCCTGCATGAAAGTCGGCCGCTTCGTGATAGGACGCTTAAATTTGCGCAACAACTCTGTGGAGCTTTGCTCGTCCTTTAGTTCATATTGACGTTTTAGTTCCGAAACGGATTGCTTGGAACGATACACCGTCGCCTCATGCTCGGGGTACTCCCACTCGAGCTGTTCCTTGATATCATCATAAAATTCGGAAACGATACCGACCTTCTCCGATTTCTGGACATGTTCAAGCATTTGCTCTTGAACCAGTGCCTCTTCCTCATCCAGTACAGCAAGCTCTTCACTTGGAATGACGGAAATGGACCAAGTCGATGGATGCGACTCCATTTCTAAGCCAAGACCTGCAGCACCAAGGGAATCCCGATGTCGGACAAGGGATGGACCAATCCAATCAAGATAACTTTTTGCACCTGCCCGTACATAGTCCTTCAATAGCCAATCTCCATGTGCCGCATTACTTTCCCAGTTCTGCTGCGTTTTTTCTGCATCATTGATACTGGCAATCAAATAAAGCTTTTCCTTAGCCCTTGTAAGGGCCACGTAGAGGACACGCATCTCCTCGGCAATTAATTCAAGCTGCTTTTTTTTCTTAAAAGCCAATTGAGGGAGGGATGGATAAGTTATCCGTAATTCGGAATTCACATACTTTGCCGCAAAGCCATAATCCTTATCCAGTAAATAGGGCTTGCGTAAATCCATCATATTGAATTGCTTGGAAAGACCGGCAATGAACACGATCGGGAACTCAAGCCCCTTTGACGAGTGAATAGTCATCAGCCGGACTACATCTTCCTGTTCCCCTAAAGCGCGAGCTGCCCCTAAATCATCCCCACGTTCTTGCATCCTTTCTATGAAACGCAAGAAACGGAATAGACCGCGGAAAGAACTTGCTTCATATTGCCTTGCCCTGTCATACAGCGCCCTTAAATTGGCCTGACGCTGTTTGCCGCCAGGCATCCCACCTGCGAAATCATAAAAATGCGTTTCGCGGTACAGAAGCCAGATCAAATCTGATAATGCCTCCTGCCTGGCAAGCTTCCTCCACTTCACCAGTTTTTTATAAAAAGCAGAGGCTTTTTCATAAAGCCCCGGATGCTCTTCCGGGTCACTCTTTCTGTAAAAATCAGCTAGCGCTTCGTAGTAGCTCCCTGTATGGAATAAACGCACCTGTGACATCTCTTCTTCATCCAGCCCGACGATGGGGGAACGGAGAACGGATGCCAATGGGATATCCTGTTGCGGATTATCAATCACCTTCAATAAGGAAATCATGATGGCCACTTCGGTCGCTTCAAAATACCCTGTCGATAAATTGGCATAGACTGGAATTCCCTGTTTTTTTAATTCCTCCATGATTTGCGGTGCCCATGGCATCGAACGAAGAAGAATGACCATGTCCCGATAGGTGGCAGATCGGTACTTTTGGGTTTTTGTATCATATATCTGATGCTTTTCGCTTATAGCCTTTTTAATGAGCTTTGCCATCTGTCTTGCTTCGAACTGCGCTTTTTCAAGCTCCTCGGCCTCGAACCCTCCATCCGATCCTTCCGTTTCCGAATGAGCTTCCGGATCGGCTGTTCCATCAATTAAATGGAGTTCGATCGGGTTTGGATCGTCTTCGGGATATGGGGCACCTTTTTTCAATTGGGCATCTTCATCATAATCAATCTCACCGACAGTAATGCCCATCAACTGTTGAAACAAGAAATTGGTCCCATCGAGAACTTCCTTTCGGCTCCGGAAATTGCGGTTTAAATCAATTTTCAGTCCGGAATCAACACCATCATGGGTAAAACGTGTGTATTTTCCAAGGAAGAGGTTCGGTTCCGCAAGCCTGAACCGGTAAATGGACTGCTTTACATCCCCTACCATGAAAAGATTCCCATCATATTCGCCGTCAGCCGTCACGAGTTTTAAAATGGATTCCTGAACAAGGTTCGTATCCTGATACTCATCTACGAGTACCTCTTTGAACTGGTTCCTGTATTCGTTGGCTGCCGCTGAAGGTTTTCGTTCACCATCCACAGTTTCCCCTGTCAAAATTTGTAGACAATAATGTTCCAAATCGGCGAAATCCACCAAGTTCTTTTCTGCTTTTGCAGCAAAGAATCTTTCGTCAAACCGTTTAACAAGCATTACAAGTGTATCGACATATCCCTTGAGCTCCCTTATATCCCGCAAGTAGCTTTCCGGTTTACGGGAAAATAACTCTTCCTGTAACGATTTGATGATCTTCTTTGCCTTATCCCGGTACTTGGTAGCCTCATCCGTAATCTCTTTGATAAAATCTCCACCAGTAAGGCGTTTTGCCGTACCAAATTTCACGTTTTGGATTTCCTCATAAAGTGCATTCCAGGATTGATCTTTCACTTCCGAAAGTTTAGCAATCATGGCAAGATCGGCTATATAGTTTTCAGCCCTTGGTGCCGGCCCCCCAGGAATTTTTGTCAACGCAAGCGAGCGTTCCAATAAATCCCGGGAAGTGTCCAATTGTAAACCAATATCGAACTTCAATGAATCGATAAACGAAAGATCATCAATCCCATCATCATCTGCCAGCTCATACATGCTGGCGGCACCATCAAGCCATCTGTCCGGGTCTGGATTCGATTGCGAAAAATCATGCAGAGATCGAACGATATTCTGAAGTGCATCATCGTTTCGATCGCTTGTGAAGGCATCAACCAAATTAAAGAACTCTTCATTATCACTTTGGCCATACTGCTCCTCGAAAAGCTCTTCCATCACTTCATCACGAAGAAGCTGGATCTCCGTAGAATCTGCAATCCGGAAGCCCGGGTCGATATCCGTCAGATAATAATACTTCCTGATCACCTCTAAACAAAAGGAATGGAGTGTGGAAATCGAAGCACGATTAATCAAGCTCAACTGCTTACGCAAATGCTGTGAATGCGGATTATCATTAATCGCTTTTTCTAATGCCTCACTTATCCGATGGCGCATCTCGGCAGCCGAGGCATTGGTGAATGTAACGACGAGCAGTTCATCAACATCGATTGGATCTTTTTCTGAAATGACTTTTTGAATGATCCGGTTAACCAGCACCGCTGTTTTCCCTGAGCCTGCTGCGGCCGCAACCAGAATGTCCTGATCTTTAGCCCATATCGCCTTCCATTGATCTTCCGTCCAAGTCACGTCTCCTGGCAGAGCAGGAATTTTCGTTTTACTCATCGCTCTCCCCCTCCCCCCTTAATAGCTCAAGAACGTCATTTTGTTTTTTCTGTGCCAAATTCCTGAATTGGTTCTCCTCCAGTGACTGGTCGAATTGGCATACAGATTTAAAGGAACAGAAGGTACATGGCGTTTTTTCTTTTAATTTGTATGGCGTTATATCCACATCACCATCGACCATTCGATCACCAGCCTCCTGATAAATACGGCGCACATGATGATTCAGAAGCGAAAATTCTTCCCTGCTGGCAACTTTGGAAGCCGCAAGGAGCGATCCGTCCTTTTTAAATCCAGCTGGAATGATATCCGACTTACCAGAATTTTCAATATCAAGTGAGGTATCCATCATTTGAATGACATTTGAATGATCCAGTACAAGTCCATTCATTTTAAAACTTTTATAAATTTCTTCTTCAATTTTATCCAAGCTGAGCATTCCCTTTGATTTGACAACGGGATTATGCACATGAAAATATAAAACGCCGGCTGGAATCGCTTCTTTTCCAATAAGCGACTTGGAATGGGTGACGACGATATCAAGGTATGTCAACATTTGCAGCGCGAGTCCATAATATACTTCACTCATGTTCAGTTCCTTTTCACTCGACTTATAATCGAGCACACGCAAATAGACACCCTCATCTTCTTCCGCTTTATCCACGCGGTCGATCCGCCCGATCAATTCCATCTTCGTACCGTTTTTCAATGTGAAAGAAAGTGGAGGCAGCTCGCCATTTTTTCCGAATCCGAGTTCTAATCCGATTGGAGCAAAACCGCTCACCTTTGCATGTTCACTTAATACGATCGAGGCCCGTCCAATCACGTGTTCCAGTTTCCTGCGTAAATAGTGATGGCGGTTGGTACTTAACAAAATCTGATTTTGGAGTTTAGGAGCAAGTCTCTCCACAGCAATTCTGGCCAGCTCCAAGCATTGTTCCGAGGTCAATGTAGACCAAGGAATAGCATGTTCCTTTAAATAATCGGAAATCATTTTCAATGCACCATGGAACATCTCTCCTATATCCGGTGCATCCAAACGGAAAATTTGCCGTTCCCTCAATTTCAAGCCATGAGCGGCATAATGGGAAAACGGGCAGCTATTGAACATTTCCATCCGGGATACACTCGTAAGAATGCTCTCACCATATAATTGCTTACTTGTTTCCTCTGATAATTTCTTTGTCCTATTTTGATAAAAAAGGCTCGATAAAACCTTAGTTGCAGAATGACCGGCCATTCCATCATCGATAATGGCATTATATACATCCCACCATAGTGAATGGATTGGATAGTTCCTTTTTTTCAGCTGCAATTGGGCAGCCAGGTACGATAGGGCCACATCATGATTCGCAGCATATTTCACCTGTTCCTCAGCAGGCAGATCGGACGGATCGTTCATATAATACACTTCGGAAACGTTAGGCAATACGTCCCTTACCCGTTTCAAATAGGATGAGGGTAAAAGTGCCTTTCCTTCCTCATCGGCAAGCGGATATGATAAATAAAGGGCCTCAGCAGGCGTAGTGAATGCTTTGTACGCTGTAAACTCCTCATCCAGCAGGCGCACTTTTGAACTTGGGGCAACATCAAGTCCACCAGCCAGCAGCACCTCACGATCACTATCTGAAAATATCCCGTCAGATACAGCTTTTCCTGGCAGAACCCCTTCGTTCAGGCCGATAACAAAAGCTGTCTTCACATCATCCAGGCGGGATAAATCTAGATTAGCGACTAATACTTGGTCAATTGCCGGCGGTACCAAAGAAAATTCAAGGGATTCCAGACCAGCTTCAATGATTACCGCAAACTGTTTCATGGAAAGCTCTTCCCCGCTCAGCAGTTCAACGAATTGGTCCAATAGGTCGACAACCGCATTCCATGTTTGCTCATGTTCTCTTGCCGATACCAAATCACCTGCTTCTTCTGCCTCTAGTTTAAGCTTTTCCAACTTTTCCGGTACATGCAATTCTTCAAGATATAGATAAAGGGCTTCACACAATTCCCTGCCATTAGCAGCCTTTTTAACACGTTTTGAGAGCTTCAAGATGGGCTCGGTAAATAATTGCTTCATCTCATTCAACTCTTGCTCAAGCTGCATTTCCTTATCCGTTTGGTTCCGGTCCTCGAGTTCCAGGCCGCGGAAGCGCCGGTAGGTCCAACGATCTTTGGACGTCCACCCGCTTCCTTTAATGCCGCGGGCCAGCACATAGTTCTCCAGCTTATCTACCTGTTCGCGCATCCTATCGTGGTTGTTTTGCAGCGGAAATAGAAGCTCCGTCTTGATTGCACGAAATACCGGCTCATAACGCCAATAGCCATTGATGATCTCCAAAGTGGAACGAATCAGTTCAATCAGAGGGTGATTCAGCATCGTCCGTTTGGAATCGACGAACAAGGGAATTTGATAATCCCGAAAAACGGTTTGTAAAATATCTGCGTATGCTTCCCCATTACGGACTAAAATCGCAATATCACGGAAACGGTGCTGTTTCTCTCTGACCAGTGACAAGATGTCCCGGGCAACTCCTTCAATCTCGGCTCTGCGGTTAACTGCCTGGGCGATCGTCACATCAGGTGACTGCTCAAACGTTCGTGCAGGACGAATGGCAAAATAAGTTTCCAGATGATTCAGCCCCTGACTCTTTCCAAACCTTTCCGTTCCTTTTAAGATTCGATCTTCTGAAATCGGTATGCCATTCCTCAATCCAGCCTGATAAAGGTGATGATAAAGATTTCCCGTTTGCCTGAACAACTGCAAATCATCCGGAGCATATTGCCTGTAGGGCTGATCTAACGTCAGTGAAACAGTTACACTCCTGCACAGCTTCATCATTTCTTCCACAATCAATAATTCCTGTGGAGTCAAGCTATAAAAACCATCGATATATATATCCGCATTCCTTATATATGAAGACTCTGGCATTTTCTCGATCAGCAGTGTGAAATAGTCTTCGGAATCTAAATATTTGTTGACCATTTCATCCTCAAAAGCCTGATAGACCAATTCAAGATCATGCAGTTTATCCTGAATGCCGCTGCCGGCCTGTGAGGTTTCTGCCAAATAGTTTTGAATGTCATCAGGTTGGATGCAATACTGCTTGAACTCAGCCAGCATTACCTCCATCTGTGCAATGAACCCCTGCTTATCAGCAGATCGGCGAAACATCTTTAACTCTTCCTTTTTGTCATCCATGATCTTCCGTATCAACATATTAACGCCAACACTGTCCAAATGCAGCCGGCTCATCCCCCCGGTTTCCTGAAGAACGCGCCATGCAAGCCTGCTAAAACTGAAAACCTGTGTCCGGATCATTCCGGCAAGGCCTGGTGTTTTAATTAATTTATATTCAGATAGAAACGTCATCTGATCAGGAACGAGGTAGATAATTGGATTTCCTTCGGGATCTTCTGCCAATTTGGAGCGAATTTCGTCCAATATATTCGAAGTTTTCCCTGCACCCGATCTTCCCAGTAAAAAACGGAGTGACATCTCTTTTTCCCCCTTACAACATAATCTCTAGACCCATCATACCAGAAATACTTTCGTCTTTATGACTAGGTTTCTGTTTCCAATTAGATTTACTTTCTATTATTTTACCGTTTCCCTTTAAAAAACACCAATCGTACGTTCGCGTTTTTCCCCAAAAGAAAAAGCCCGCATGATTTTCGGGCTTCCACAATCATTCACCTGTAAATTTAAAATTGAATTCTTTGACCGGCCAATATCGAACATCCACTTTACCGACAACATTTTTAACCGGTATATAACCAAAGTGACGGCTGTCAGCACTTTCAAGTCGATTATCACCCATGACAAAAAGCTTGCCCTCCGGAACTTTGGTCATGTCCGTCAATTCTTTTAATGTGAAATCACCCGTAAAATCCTGTCCTGGGAAACCTTCCTTGAATTTCTCAAGATAAGGCTCATCCACTTTCTCACCATTTACGTAAAGCCAATCATCTTTATAACGAATTCGGTCACCTGCAACCCCTATAACTCGCTTAACATAATCTTCTTGTGAATTCGCATGAAAAACAATAATGTCAAAACGGTTGATATCATGAATCTGGTAATTGATTTTATTCACGACAAGTTTATTTCCATCTTCAAGGGTCGGCTGCATCGACTTCCCTTCAACATCATAGCTTGAAAAGAGAAATGTACGGATTAAGATGTAAATAACAAAAGCTATCATCGCTGGTTTTATCCAATCGGATAAAGAATTTCTGTTTGTTTTTTCCATCTAGTTCAACCCCTACTACATTTATATATTAATTTATTGCCCTTCTTCTCTCTTCATGCTTTTATTTAACCGGACTTCCAGTCTTTTCCCCACATACCATAGGATAAAGATGACGATTCCGATAATGATCGTTCGCACAGGTTTATGAATTAAGGATACTAAATCGTAACCTACGAAGCTGATCGTAAAAATCATCACCGCTTTCCCACCCACTACTGCAAGTCCATATTGCAGTGTACTCACTTTTGAAAGTCCTGCCACGATATTAACGATAGCCGAAGGTGTAAAAGGGAAGCAGAGCAATATGAACAAAGGACCAAATCCATGGCTCTCAACCCAAACCATCAACCTCTGCACCTGTTTATGCTTTTGCAAAAATCGGAAAAACCTCATTTGACCATATCTTCTAATAATCCAAAAAATCAAAAAAGATCCCGCTACCGCACCAATCCAAGAAAATAAAAATCCCCACCATAGACCAAAAGCCGTTGCATTAGCAAGCACGAACACCACTAAAGGCAAAAAAGGCAAAAAAGCTTCCAGCATCGGCAGTAAGATCCCAGGAATTGGACCGAATGAGCGATATTGCTGAATAAGTGCCGATATATGATCAAGTGTAAACCACTCACGTATAGTATCCAAATCCATAATTATCTCCCTCGACATGCTGCTATCAAAGCAGCATAAACTTATTAAAAACTGTTTATTTTAGATATATCACTTTCCCCTGAAATTGCAAGAATTATTATCCATATATCTTCATACTTTCCCTATCTCCGGAAAACATAATCTTGTTAACGAATATTTCTTGATTTATCAAAACTGCTTGCATATACACTGAAAATACATTAGGATAAAAACCGGAACATACGTTCTCATTTTTACAGAATATACATACTATTATTAAAAACGTGCTATTTAGAAAGGGGCGGTCATGATGACCCGCATTCCAGAAGATGACCGAAATATGATTGAAAAAGCCATCTACCTCCCTATGGTTATTACAGTCTTAAACCGGGATCTCAAGGTCATCGAAATTAGTCCGTTTAAATTAAAAAGGCCCTATTCGGAGCTAGTCGAACATATTTTAAAAGTGGTTCAAGACGAACTTGCCGAGGTACGGCGCTATTTGCGCAAGGAGAATATTAAGGTTAGTGAAATCAAACGCGATGAATCCTTCACGATGTATTGTTTTTTATATAAAGGATACGAGGAACATCATAATTATTTCAATCCCCGCCTTCGCAACAGAACCGAAGACTTGTTATGTTATTACTTTTTCGAAAAAAACCACCGTTCAAGGAATTAGAGGGCTACAGGCATCCTCCATATATGTTTGTCTGTGAATGGTGAATGTTTGGAGCCTTAGAAAATATCATCCAATATATTATATGAGAAAGTTAAGCTTAATCAGTCTATATAGGAATTATCGTAACGGGATGTTTCGGTTAAGAATAAGCTGATAATGTTTTTTATTTGGAACTTTATCAGCAAATGATATTCCATCGAGTGAATTTGATTTTCCGATTTGAACTTACACTCTGTAAATGCTTCTTGATTAAATTGCTAGACGTGTTTAATTATATCCAATCATAGCAACCTTTTACTAATATATGTTGTACAATCTATTAAATCCCATTGGAATAGCAGGAAGCATTTTGTCAAAACAGAGTATATTGCATCAATTTTGATATTGAAAACTTTTGTTAAAAGATTTATCCAAAAGAAACACATAACAAAGAAGACGGAAAGGACAATGCCTCCCGAAGAGTTAGTGGAAAGAGATACTATGGGTTACATAGAGGATTTACCGCATATCGCTTTAAATAATGATATACGGGTGCTGATGAAGTGCAGTCCAAATAAAGATGGGGAAATTATGAAGAAGAGTAGCCTTATAATAATAGGATATTCGTTATTGTTTATATTAGAAGTATACCGGTATATAACTATACAATTCTAGGTTTTGAAGTAGATTACATTATTCTTACATTAGGAACGTCTTTCATTTTTGGATATATATTTCCTTGAGAAGCAATTAAAGATTCCCAAAAACTCTCTTTTTATTGGGAGAGCATGTTTTTTATCACTTTAATAGGCAGTTTCATTTTAGAAGTGATTTGAAATTTAGCATACTCTCCATTGTAATACTATTTTAAATTGGTCCCCTCTATTTCTGAACCATTTGAGAGAAGAAGGCTGTACTTAAACTGTGTGCAGCTAACTTCTAAAAATCAGAAATCACTGTAAAGACGATGAAGGATTATCTTAAAATGCTCTATCTAAGGAAGCAAAAGAGGGAATGTTTCTATATCGATTGTTTTTCAAAGAAGGCTTTGAAATATAAAAAAAGAAATTTAAGATTTAATGGGTGAGTCATTTGAAGATTAATTCTGAAGCCCTTCTCATATGAGAAGGGCTTTTGTTGTGCCTTTTGCTAAAGCAAACATGAATGATCGTATGAAAGAATCAATCCATTATCCACCTGTAAAATATCATACTAAAAGCTCACGAGAAAGGTACATTCCCCTTTTTCACCATCGACAATTAATCATAAATACCCATGATCTTTTTACCTAACCACGATTCTGACGCCCGCTTCCTTTTTTATCACAAAGAAAATTATGTCCAAATCCCCATTTTTCGAATTACACATGGTAATGACTTAAATAATTGGAGTGCAGTCCTTTTACTTAAACACGACAAAAAAACATTCTTGTTTACAGGTGATGCCGAAGAAAAAGCGGAGACAGATATGCTGGCTAAAAAACTGGTACCAAATGTGGATGTACTTAAAGTCGGCCATCATGGTGCAAAAACATCAACAAGTTCAGCGTTCATTAACAAAACAAAACCGAAATACGCTGTAATCAGTGTAGGAAAAATGGCTATGGGCACCCTACTTCCACTGTTGTAAAACGGTTGAATTCAGTGAAGGCCAAAACTTATCGTACAGATAAATCAGGTAACATTATTTTTACTTCTATAGGTCAGAAAATTACTGTAAAGACGGTGAAATGATTGGTACAAGGAATTATTGATCGCTTCGAAGGAAAGATCGCTGTCGTTGAAATCGATGGTGGTGACATGAAGGATTTTCCTAAAAGTGCTCTTCCCAAGGGAGCAAAAGTAGGAGATATGCTGATTATCGATGGTGATACCATCACCATTTCCAAAGAAGGCACTGAGAAGTTAAGAAAAGAAATTGACGATTTAATCGATGAATTATTTGAAGATTAATTCCCGGGCCCTTCTTTAATAAGAAGGGCTAGCTTTAATTTTGAAGTCTTCTATGATTATTCCTGAAACCCCTCTAACGCGGTATATACTTTGACATTACCTCTGAAGCCTTGACCCCATTTGCTTCGGTGAACAGGTAGAATGATTTCCTCTTTGTTTCCTCAATCCTCTGGATCAATTTCGTTTTTAAAAAAGAAGTCCGGTGCAGCTGGTTTTCGAAAGAACTGCATGATACTGCTATATCGATGGTTTGTCTATTCCTGAAAGTGATGGTAGTATGCTTGGAATCCAGGCGATCATAGGATACAACATGCTCATGTGATAACCAGATACATTGAGGACGCAACGGAGATGTAGTGGGAAAGAAGAAAATCGAACTGGTCGGATCAATCGCAATAGGCGCTTTATGTGTGATGTTTATAAGCTGTTTTGTGCCTTGCTTGCGTCCTTCATAACTTGATCCGAAGAATTCACAGCTTTTCTTTATTATTTCCAAAGGTTTAAACGGGGAGATGAACTCGTCCTCCATTTCAACGATACGGGTATATATTTTACTGCCGTAATTAATCGGCGCTACCATAAGTGTATGTGGCGTGATTTCATATTCCTCGATTATTCCCTGATTGTTTTCCTTCATTTTTCATCCACCTCTTCCTCTTTGCTAAACACCGCTTTTACTTTGCCAAAGCTTATGCCCTTAATTGCTTGTACACTTCCATTCCCTATTACAAAAAGTGAAGGGAAATAGTACATGTATGTTAAATTACTCACTATAATAGCACAACCCTTATACATAAAAAGTAAGTTCACAAAAAATTAAAAATTCTTTTATATAGTGGCTTTTTCGTCATCTAAACGACACATTCTCTATTAAATTTTAAATTTTTTAAATTTTCAGTTGATTTTATCCGCTCAAATCCATATAATAATAAAAAGGGTCAGGGGTGGTAACTTTGAAAAATGAAAAATCTTATTCAGAGTCAGTGAAGTCCTTATCAATGAGCGAAATGAAAAACGATGCCGTGGTTCAGGAAATGTTAATTGATATGATTATTCAGGAAGCCGTCCTTACTACCAAAAAGAATATCCTTGCAAAACAGATCGATGAAGCCTTGGATAAGAAAAACAAACCTTTATTCTTAAAATTAAGTTCTGAAATGAACGTTTTACTAAAACAGTTTGGAAATTAAAATGCATGATTACTAAACAGACTAATAATCAAAAAAGCCTCCCATTTGGGAGGCTTTTCTGATTATCATCACTCTTTATGAAACATCCCCATGACCTCGGATGTTTCGGTTATATTGACAAAAGCATTCGGATCCACTTCTTTTATCATCGTTTTTACATCTGTTAACTGATAACGTGTAATGACTGTCATCATTACTTTACTCTTTTCTCCTGAATATGCACCTTCACCATCCATGACTGTAATTCCACGATATAGGTTGGTCAGGAGCTTCGTTTTCATTTCGTCGCTCTTTTTGGTCACGATCATCAATGTTAATTTAATGTGATTGGAATGGATCGTATCGATCACCTTTCCTGCTGCATAAATGGAAATCAGCGTATATAATGCGGCATCCCAACCGAAGATGAAGCCTGAGATAACCACCACAACTGCATTCATCACCGAAAGCAAAGTACCAAGTGGAAAGTCGCTCTTCTTGGCCAATAGCATGGCAATAATATCAAAGCCGCCCGAAGACCCCGAAGCACGAAAGATGATGCCTATACCGAATCCCGATATGATTCCGCCAAATAAAGAAGACAAAATCGGTTCAGTGGATATTCCGTGAACTGGAATGAGGTATAAACTGAAGGAAATCACGACAACTGATAATATCGTATAGGTGATGAAGCGTCTCCCTAATTTCAGGTATCCAAGAATCAGCAATGGCAGGTTCATCAAAAAATTCAATATCCCTGTGTTGACTGGGGTGATGATTCCGAACATAATCGCAACTCCACTAAGTCCGCTGCTTAAAATTAAATGAGGTATCAAAAATAAGTTGTAGGCTAGAGCAACAAGCACTGAGCCTATAGTGATGAAAAGTACATTATACATATCCGATCTCCTTAAAACGAACTGGGAATTTAATTTATTATAGTAGAGAACCTAAGATTTTCAAAAATAATAGTTTTTTCTGAAAACTACTACAAACTTCCACTTTCCGAAGAAAAAAGCCAGCTGGTTTTCAGCTGGCTTTCAATCACCTTTTGTATCTGCATTTTCAACCGTTGAAATCCGTTCGAGCATGGTTGGATGGGAATACCGCAGCCATTTAACCAGGAATGGCGGGTTGACCTGACTCAAACCCGATCTCGTGAGTTCCTGGAACGTCGTGATTGCTGATTCTTTATCCCCGGTCATTTCAATGGCATAACGGTCAGCCCTTGTTTCTTGATATCTGGAGACATAATTGGACAGCGGACTCGAAGCAAAGAGCAGTACAGACGTTATTAAGAGAAATAATGGAAGAGACGAAATGCTGTCAACCGAACGAACCTTTAACAGGTGGCCCCAGCGTCTAATGATAAAATTCATGATTTTCGATGTCAGCCACAAACCGATTAAAGTCAGTCCTAAATAACCTGCAATCCCTATATAAATGTGTTTTTCCACATAATGGGCCATTTCATGTGCCATGATAAAAAGGATTTCATCTTCCTTCAGCTTGTTCAGGGTCGTATCCCAAAGGACTATTCTTGAGTTGGAACCTATGCCGGTCACGTATGCATTCAAGGCATTTGTCTTTTCTGCCATATTTACTTCATACACGTGTTCAGCCGGAATTTCAGCCTGTGAGGCAAGTGCCAATATTTCCGTTTCCAGCTCTTTATTTTTGAGCGGATAGAATTCATTGTACAGCGGATCAATCAATACAGGCTGAACAAACATCAGGAACAAGGTAAATGGAATGGACAACATCCAAGCATAGAGCCACCACTTCTTCACACTTTTCTTCATTAACCAATATAATACCGAAACGATGATGAACATCATTCCAAAATTCACCCAGAATTCGATGACTCCATCCTTCATCCACGAGGTGAAACTTTGTGTACTTATATGGTAACTCTTGCTCATCCGATATCCAATGAAACTGATTGGAAACAGTGCCAGGTAAGAAATAACGGAAAGCCAGAATAAGTAAATGCCCGTTCTGATCGCTTTCCATCTCGAGACTGCCATTGACGACTTTTCAAATGCGTTTGATAAACCAAATAATAAAATGAAGAAATACAACAGCCATTCATATGGCGTGGATACGAAAAAAATGAAATTCCGCAGTCCTGAATACTCTTCGCTAAGCTTGAGTTCCCTTGCATTCAGGAATGATGCAGGATCTGCTGCAGTTCCACGCAAAGCTTCGGGAATGGAGGTATCAGCTCCATAAAAAATATACCAATACATCGCTGCTGCATAAAGGATATATAATAGAATCGCTCTTCCAGCCCATTTTCTAACCATGATGCCCCTCCTTAAACGAATCTCCCTCTTAATAGTTTAATCCAAAATGGACAGGTTAGAACCGCATTTCCCTTCTATATTATTTATTCCTTTCAATCTCCATCATTTTGTTGATTCTTTACTCTTTATTATCCACCTTAAAATTTCACGGAATACACCTTTACGGGACTACAGGATCATGGACATACGAGGAGGCGGGATGATGCATATGCAGAGGCATAAAAAAACGGAGGGCTGGTAGGTTTAGGCACCGACGATTTTGTCTCTCCGCCGCCACCTAATTGCTTTGATGAAATCGTTTCATCAAAGTCTTTGGAATGTGCATCCGATAAAGAATCCGTGTAAACGATTAAGAGAGCGGCTGGCCTGAGTAGTCATCCCTTCATCCCGCTATTTTGAAAACGATACAAAAGTGCCATAAGCTCAGGTCGATTATTAACATTCAGTTTTCTGTAAATCCGGCTTATATAGTTTTTTACCGTGCCGATGGATAGAAAAAGTTTTTTTGATATTTGCTGATTCGTTTCACCTTGGGTTAGCAGGACAAGCAATTCATACTCGCGTTTGGAAAAGGCTCCCAATTTTTCGATTGCCTTATCCAAAGTTACTGGTGATCTTTCAACATCCTGCTGCAGCTTCTTCATTAATATTGATTTTATTGAGGCAGGATAGACTATCTGACCATTGGCACATTGACGGATTGCCGACAGCAATTGTTTCATTCCGCCATTCTGTAACACATAACCTGTTGCACCATGGCATATCGCTTCGATAAGATAATGATCTTCTGAATAGGCAGTAAAAATGACGATAGGAGTGGATGGGTGTTTTTCCTTTAGGATTGGCATGACTTCCTGTCCATACTTCCCTGATGACCGGGCATCAATAAGAATGACATCTGGCATGACTGATGATGTATGATCAGAATCAAGAAGGTCCATTTCATTTCCGGTTATCCCTATGATCTTAATGTCAGCTTCTTTTTTGATGATTCCCTCAAGTCCTCCCTGACCACCATATATTATTAGCTTAATCGACTTCATAGCTTCACCTGTTCTTTTTCATTATTTGTTATTAACCCGATAGTTTTTATAATTTTCCGCCGCGGAATAGTTCTAATGGTCTATATTTTACATCATTAATTCACCTGATAACAAATTTAAACTGTAAAAATACTTTTAAATGTGCACGTCATGACGTAAAAAGGCTATCAACCCGTTTGCCTTCAGGATGATAGCCTTTTTCTTTGTTCCTCATCTATGAGCGTATCAAGTTTCATGATGCTCTCCTTTGCCCGGGGAAAATCAATTTTGCGATAATGGTGTTTTCCACCTTCTTCTTCATCTTTTTCGTCGGCCCATTTGACGACTTGCTGAAGCGGTGTACGAATAATATCATTTGAAGGTAAGAACGAATCGGTGTGAAATAAAATGGCGAGGGAAATGGTCTTTGCCTTTATCGGGTTTTCTCCCAAGCGGATTAACAGTTTATGTGCTCGTTCTGCACCTTTGATTGGGTGAATATCATTTTGTTTATACAGATCGTAATCCCATTTACCATTGCGATACCAGGTGAAATGACCCATATCATGCAAAAGTCCAGCTTTAGCAGCAATATCAGGGTCGACATTATATTCGTTTGCTAAGTGAAACGCATGGTATGCTACTGCAATCGCATGTGCCAGACCTGAACGGTTCAAGTATTTCTGAGCAATGGGATGTGTAAAAATATCCAAAAGCTTTACATCTCTCATCTAACCCCTCCTTACAATTATGTGGAAATTTTTAATGACAATCATAACTCTTTTCGAAACAAGAATCAAGGTTTTAGGTTCTCCAATATATTTTATGCAGCCTGATACACTTTGGTTGTACAAAAAAAGGACCATTGCCGGTTATAGGCAATGACCTCCTAATGATCAATGAAATTCATTTTTGCAGTACATGGTTTTTCAAAGAGCGCCGTAAAATTTTACCAGTCGCGTTTTTTGGAAGTTCAGCCAAAAACTCAATTTTTGCCGGCACCTTATATTTGGCCAAGTGTTCCATGCAATAGGCAAGCAGTTCTTCCTCGGTCAATGCATTGTTTTTCTTTACCACAAAGCATTTAACCACTTCCCCCTGATTGGGATCGGGAACGCCTATGGCTGCCGCCTCAACTACTTCAGGATGGGCATACAGAACCTCCTCCACTTCACGTGGATAGACATTATAGCCACCGACGATGATAAGCTCCTTTTTACGATCTACAATGAAAAAATAGCCTTCATCATCCATCCTGGCTAAATCGCCTGTATATAACCAGCCATTTTTCAAGACAGCGGCTGATTCTTCAGGCATTTTATAATAACCCTTCATTACATTCGGACCTCTTACAACCAATTCTCCTACCTCATTGATCGGCACTTCTTCTCCAAGCTCATTGACCACTTTGTTTTCCACCCTAAGGATGGAGGTTCCGATGGATCCCGACTTCCTTGGACGATCCAAAGGATTGAAGCAGGTAACTGGGGATGCTTCGGATAAGCCATATCCTTCTGAAACCCTGACATTAAATTTCCGCTCGAATGATTCAAGCAGGGAAACCGGCATGGCGGATCCGCCCGATATGCATATTCGTAACGACTTCAAAGCATCTTCTTTCGCATCTGGATATTGGAAAAGAAAGTTATACATCGTAGGCACTCCAGCAAAAACGGTTGCATCATATTTTTTGATTTGCCTGAATATTTCCTTTGGACTGAATTGCGGGACAATTAAAAGCGTGCCTCCGCTTATCAATGGGGCATTCACAACTACCGTTAAACTGAAAACATGGAACATTGGCAATGTCGTAATGACACGGTCACTTTCCGTGATTTTTAAATATTCACCAATATCATGTGCATTGGAAAATACATTGGTATGTGTGAGCATGGCCCCCTTTGGTTTCCCCGTTGTTCCGGAAGTATAGAGTATGATTGCCGTATCTTCAGGATCCAGTTCTGGACCTTTAAAGCCGTCATCCCCCGATTCGATCATTTTTGTAAACGATTTCATTTTTGGATAGATGTTAAATTCGCTAATTTCCCCATTATCCTGCTGCGTTTCACAAATTACATATTGTTCTACGCTTGAGAGGATCGGGTTCATTTTCTCTAGTAAGGGTAAAAGCTTATCTAATGCCACAACAACCTTTACATCGCCATTATTCAGGATATAACCAATCTCGTCAGGTGTGTAAATTGGATTGACCGGAATTACTGTCGCCCCTGCTCGCATAGCTCCATACAACGAAATGATGAAATGTGGAGAGTTGCCTAATAACAGCGCAATGTTATCACCTTTTGAAACACCAAGCCTATGTAATTCGTCTGCGAACTTCGTAACGGCTTTATCCAATTCCCCATAAGAAGTGGATTGATCCATAAAGTAATATGCTGGCTTATCCGCCTTTTTTAAAGCCATTTGATGAAGCTGTTCAGATAAATTCATCTTTCTCCCTCCCCTGCAAATAGCATGAATGAATAGTCATTCATTTTTATGGTGAACTAAATACATTTTTATTATATTAAAAGAAAGCTATTACAGCAACAATTTTATCCAAATTCAAGTAATTACTGTCATTATTAGGCACAAAAGCCGTCCTATTAAGTCGGGACGGCTTTTGTGCCTTAATATATTAGTGCCAATATTTCTTCTTTCGTTACATTGCCAAAATAATGACGAACATCGGTCTCATCTAGTACCCTGCTGATTGCTTCCTTTTCATAACGTGTTCCAGTAAGCTTTTGTTCAATATCCGCAACCTCTCCGACCCCGAAGAAATCGCCGTAGATTTTACAATTTTCAATGATTCCCCTGTTCACTTCAAGGCGGATATCAACAGATCCCACAGGGAATCTATGTGAGTTTTGCAAGTTGAATTTAGGTGATTTTCCGTAATTCCACTCCCAGTTTTGATACCTATCTTCCGAGATTTTGTGAATTTTCTCCCAATCCGTCTCCGTTAAAATATACTCTGTAACCTTACCGCTATCTTTGAAAATATTTTGCAGGAGGAATGAACGGAATTCTTCAACTGACATCGGTTCTTTTAAGAAATCAGCGATATTACCGACACGGCTTCTTATCGATTTAATCCCTTTGGACTCAATTTTATCTTTTTTCACTTTTAAAGCGGATACAATGTGATCCATTTCTGATTGAAACAGCAATGTCCCATGACTGAACATCCTGCCCTTCGTTGAAAACATTGCATTTCCCGAAATCTTCTTTCCTTCAGCCAAAATATCGTTACGGCCGCTCAATTCAGCATGTATTCCCAGTTTCTCGAGCGTTTCCACGACAGGCTGGGTGAATTTCTTGAAGTTATGGAAACTATCCCCATCATCTCTCGTAATGAAACTGAAATTGAGATTCCCCAGGTCATGATAAACCGCTCCACCCCCGGAAAGGCGGCGAACAACTGTAATGCCATTTCCATCTACATAATCGGAATTGATTTCTTCAATCGTATTTTGATTTCTTCCTATGATGATTGAAGGACGATTAATGTAAAAAAGAAGATAGGTTTCATCTATATTTAAATGTTTAAGCGCATATTCTTCGATGGCAAGGTTTATTCTTGGATCTGTAATTCCCTTATTATCAATAAAAAGCACAGTTGTTCCTCCTTGTAGACTTCATATCCCAGATGTTTCATTTATAGTTGGAATTCAAGATTGGTTTTAGCAACAGCTATTTCCCTTTTGAATACCTCGGATGCTTCTTTTTTCAGTTGATCAAGATTCCCGTAATGAGGGAGATGAGTCAACAGCAAAAGCTGGACGTCAGCCTTTTCTGCCAGCATGCCAGCTTCCCTTGCCGTCATATGCCCCGCCTTTGAACCATCCATATCACTGTAAAAGTTACTTTCACATAATAAAACATTTGCGTCTTTAGCAAAATCCGCAAGCTCATCCATATATGAACTGTCACCTGTGTAAACTATCGAATGATTTTCAGCTTCAATCCTCATTGCAAAACAAGCGACTGGATGTTTTGTTTTCATGAACGTAAATTTACAAGGTCCAATGGTTAAGGGTTGATCAGCAGAGTAGGCGATCCCCTTTGTCACGTCTTTATAAGTTAACTTACCAAATTCGACTTCGTCCAAATCATGACCATAAATAGGAATGGTCCTTTTTTCGCTGCCCAATATCTGCTGTATGAACGCAGCGTGCTGCAGGACACCAATATCCGCTACATGATCCGGATGATAGTGGGATAATACAACTGCACCAAGATCCTCCGGCTTCATATGGTTTTGCAGCTGTGATAGAACACCGCTGCCACAATCAAGCAGAATGCGAAAATCTTCGTATTCAAGCAAATAGCCGGAACTTGCCTCATTTTTAGCTGGATAACCGCCCCAGCAGCCAATTACGGTGATTTTCATGCTTAGGCACTCCTCTCAATGACTTCCCCATTAATATAAACTATTCTTGCCCTTATTTCACCTTTTTTACTTATGTTATAAAACATTCATTGACATTTAAAATCTGTTATAATACAATAAAGCCATAGAAAAGCGAATAATAAAAAAATTCAGGAGATGATGTTCATGATTCAAAGTAGTGTTGAGTTCTTTAAAAACCTGCCACCGAAACAATGCACGGAATGCGGAAAAAAAATTGAAGAACAGCACGAATGTTATGGAAATCACTGTGATCATTGCCTTTCTGGAGAATAGTAGTCTTGTGTTTCACCATCCGCTCCCAAATAGCAGGATGAATTCATATATGTTTCGGTTTCGCAGCTGAAAAACCCCAAATAAAAAGAAGAGGTACTGATCGGTATCTCTTCTTTTTATTCGGGGTTCATTGCATTTCAGCAAAAAAATAGAATTATCACGTAACGGATAATCCTTTGAATAAATATATTTTAAATAGTTCAGCAATTTCCTCTTTCTCTAATGGGGCATGGTTCCTTTCCCAATCGAAAATCAGGGCAAGGTACATCTTTAGCATCAGGAAAGCTGTTATCTCTGGATCGCAAGGCTGTATATAGGACTTATCAATCGCTATTTTTAGTTTTTCCTTAATGTAGGAAACAATGGCTTCTTCCATTTCATTAACCATTTCCTGAACGGCCGGCGTACCAATTTCCCGCTCTTCCTGAAGAAGTTTCAAAGATAATTGATGTTCCTGCCTGAACTCCAGAATTCGATAAACGGCCCGATGCAGGTTTTCAAAAAAGGAGAGTTGGTCATCCAAAGATTGTTCCGCCTCATATTTCATTTCCTCTATCAACCGCTGAACGATTTCTTTAAACAGCTCTTCTTTATTTTTATAAAAGGTATAAATGGTCCCTTTTCCCACATTGGCAATTTTAGCGACTTGATCCATCGTCGTTGCCTTATATCCAAAAAGTGAAAACGACTTGGTCGCAGCTTCTAAAATTAATTTTTTACGATCAACAGACATTTCCCACCTCAATCCTGACCAAACGGACAAAACAGTCATTATGTTCAACGATATCATACCAAAAATTTTCAGTCTTTTCAATTATATTTTCAATTTCTTAGAGAAACAATGGCCATCCTCGTAATTGGACAGCCACTTTTCGAAATTAGGGTATTTATTTAAACCACCAAGGTCAAGTGAAAAGAAGGCACCGCTTTTCCAGGCGTATAACATATCTCAACTTCAAATGAAAATATGTAGAGCACATTGCAAGCATGGTTAAACTGATTTTCTCCTATTGACTGATCACTTTTCCTGTAATCTGTTTAAAATGATTGTGGCCAAAGCATCGATGAATTCAGGTTTAACATTGGGCATATCCGGCCTATAATAGCCTGCACCAATCTCTTCCGTCACAACCTTACATTCATAATCGTTATCATAAAGGACTTCAAGGTGCTCGGCAACAAAGCCAACAGGAATATAAATGAAAGCTTTATAACCTTTTGCTTGATGAAGATCTCTGGTTAAATCCTGTACATCAGGTCCCAACCATGGTTCAGGTGTTTGTCCAGCGCTTTGCCAGCCTACTGCATAATTAGTAACCCCTGCGCCTTCAGCAATCATGTCTGCCGTTTCTTTCAGTTGATTTGGATACGGATCACCTGATTGCAGGATTTTTTCAGGGAGGCTATGTGCCGACACAATCAAAGCGAAATTATCGCGTTCTTCCGAGGTCATTTTCCCGATTACTTCTTTTACTTGGTCTACCCAATATTGAATGAATTTTGGCTCATCATACCAGCTTTCAACGGATGTGATGGTCAGGTCCCCCAATTTAGCGGCTTCATCCTGGGCACGTCCATTATATGACTTCACGCTGAATGTTGAAAAATGCGGTGCCAATACTATACTGACCGCTTCTTTGATTCCATCTTCATGCATTTGTTTCACTGCGTCTTCAACAAAAGGTTCAATATGTTTCAATCCAAGATATACCTTGAATTCAACTTCCTCCTGAACGGAATTCAATTTCTTTTCAAGCGCTTCAGCTTGTCCTGCCGTTATTTTTGCAAGCGGGGATAAACCACCGATCGCTTCATATCTGCCTTTTAGGTCGGCAATCAATTCGTCGCTTGGCCGTCTCCCATGACGAATATGTGTATAATATCTTTCAATATCCTCTTCAGTGTACGGAGTACCATAAGCCATGACTAAAAGGCCCATTTTTTTTCTTGCCATGATGTTACACCTCTTTTAAAGATTTCATTCCTTTTATTGTGCATCCAATTAAGTATTTTTAGCAAATGGTTCGCTCACCTTATTTCATTTTTGATGAATATTCATGAATGAATGCGGTCAGCCTCTTCAGTGTTTCCGGATTTACGGAAGGGAAAACCCCATGTCCAAGATTAAAGATGTAGCCGTCCTGTTCCATGCCCTGATCCAGGATCCTTTTCGTCCGTTCTTCTATGACATCCCATGATGATAATAGCAGGGCAGGATCAAGATTACCTTGTACCGTTTTCTGTATTCCCATTTGTCTTGCTTCTGTAATTGGCAGTCTCCAATCGAGCCCGACTACATCAATAGGAAGATCATTCCACTCAAGTGCCAAGTGACTTGCGCCGACCCCGAACATGATTAGCGGTACATTTTCTTCACGCAATGATGAAAAGATGCGATTCATGATCGGCTTGATGAATACGCGGTAATCTTCAACGTTCAAAGCACCCACCCATGAATCAAAGATTTGGATGGCTTTAACGCCGGCTTTAATTTGTGACTTGACGTAGATGATGATCATATCCGCTAACTTATCCATTAATGCAAACCATGCCTTTGGCTCGGTATACATGAAAGCTTTCGTCTTATTGTAGTTTTTGGAGGGGCCGCCTTCAATCATGTATGAAGCAATGGTGAACGGTGCCCCGGAGAAACCGATCAAAGGGACGGACAATTGCTCGGTGGTCAATAATTTAATCGTGTCCAACACATATGGGATGTCTTTCTCTGGGTTCAATTCACCTAATTTTTCAACATCTGTCACCGATTGGATCGGATTGGAGATGACTGGACCGATTCCGGACTTAATCTCAACATCGACACCAATGGCTGGTAGCGGTGTCATTATATCTTTATATAAAATCGCAGCGTCTACATCATATTGCTCAACTGGCAATCTCGTTACATAAGCGCATAACTCCGGCTGATGAGTTATTTCAAAAAGGGAGTACTTCTCTTTCAATTTACGGTATTCCGGCTGTGAACGGCCGGCCTGACGCATATACCAAACAGGCACATGATCCGTTTTCTCTCCTCTTGCAGCTTTTAAAAATGTATCATTCGTAATTTCCTTAGACATTAATATCCACCTTTCAAGCAGTCACGTTTCTATTTTTATTCATTACCTACATAGAATATCAGAAGGATGTTGAATTTGAAATCGAATCTCCTTAAACTATAGCTTTTTCTATAATAGAAGTATAGCCAACCTATATATTTGTCAGAAAATCGACGTTTTTATAAAAATCTTACCGGTTTACAAGCCTAATGGTTGGTTTGGAAATGGTAAAAGCACTAGTCATTGAGTAAAATGGGTATACAGGTACTAAATAGAAATTGGAGGGGAATTTATGAATGTATTCATCACATCAGGCACTTACGATTTTTTGAAAATCAAAAAAGATAAGCACCCGAATGAAAAAATATTACTTATGCAAAATCCTGACACAGCAGTACTTTTACATGAAACAACAGGTAAAACGATCTTCAGCTCTCCACGTAAGTATGAAGTAGTTGATGGGAAAGGAAACCTTCAGGATCATGGGTATGTTGTCATGAACAACATCCCTGTAAGTGAAGAAGGAAGGCCGGTATTCGAACATCGTTTTAAAAACAGGGCCGGATTCATTGAAAATGAACCTGGTTTCGTCGCACTTCGTGTACTGCGGCCAATCAACTCTGAAACTTATGTAATTCTAACGATTTGGGAGAAACAAGCCGATTTCCTGAACTGGAAGAATTCCAGTTCCTTTAAGATGGCGCATAACAGCGACTCCAAAGCTCCCGTTACGAATTCCAGCCAGAAGATGTTTTCAGGTGAAGCCTATGTAACGCAATATACATTGGTGAAGGATTCCGAAGAATAATCCATTCTTGCTTAATAAAAGGCCCATCCTCTAAAAGGATGGGCCTCAGTTTGTAGACAAAAGGGGTTCGGAATTAAAAAATTCCGAGCCCCTTTTGAAATTCCTTTGAATTTTGGCCCAAGGTTGAGAGATAGGGCTCTACGAGCCCTCTATGTTAGGCCATTTTTGGACCTTGCCATGTCCAATTGGCCATCTTCTTTAAAT
>NZ_JAGGQJ010000039.1 GCF_018613325.1 Bacillus sp. ISL-34
ATTCAGCCTGGCTTATTAATTTGAGATAAAGCACTCATTGAATTTAAAAGGACCAATCATCAATTTGATGATTGGTCCTCTTTTATAATTAAATGGCTATATAGGAAATCAAATGTTAACTTGGTTGATGCTGAATCTAAGGAAAAATCCTTCAGGTAATTTTGCATTTGTCAAAATACGGGTTTCTTTTAAGCGTTTATCATTATAAGAGGAGACTTCCATCAATTCTTCATCCATATAAGCAGGATGAGTCATTATCTCCACGCTCGCCCCATCCATTACCTTCCCCTTCAAGTTTTGAAAGTAATCTTCAACCACCATTTCTCCATAAAAATCATCCAGGAATACATCTGTAACGGTTTGAATCCCAGCAAGGTGCCTTCCGGCATTACGCACTGGCAATCCATATTTATCTGACAGCTTTTTAATGACAGGTAGAAATGCTGTGATCCCGTGTACATGATGATGGCTGTCGAAATGAGTCGGGAATAGACCAAATTCCAAGAATCTTTCGATTTGAGCTGACCACTCCCTCTCCAATTCGTATAAGGAAATACTGTCAGGATCCCCATATACCATCCCCTGCTTCTTAAAGAAACCAGATTCGTCAACCAAACTCGGAACATCACTCAATAAAGGTTTCCCCCATGTCAGCACTAAGTGTATACCTACCTTCAACGACGGTGTCTTCTTTGCGATTTCAATCGCATGCTCCGTTGCTTTCGCATTCATCATGATCGTTGCCGAATTGACAATTCCATATTTGTGGCTATCCAAAATCCCATAATTCACCGCTTTAGTTAACCCGAAATCATCTGCATTTACAAGAACTTCAATCATGATAAATTATCCTGCAACTCCTTTTTTTCAAAAAACTGCGGCAGATAATCTTTATGTGCCTCCAGCATTTCGTCTAAGATAAGTTTTGCAACCCGGTCACTTGGAACGAGTGGATTTATCGTCATGGCTAGCAACGCAGTATCATAGTCCCCCGAAATTGCAGCTTCGATGGCTACCCTTTCAAAGGATTTGATTTGCTGAATTAATCCGCGGACAGCGACAGGAAGCTCTCCTACATTGATTGGCTTAGGACCATCCTTAGTTATCACACAACTGGTTTCAATCGCCGAGCCGTAAGGGATGCCTTCAATCGTACCATGGTTGACCGTATTTACCGCTTGAATATCTCGCTTATCCGTATGCATCGAGCAAATCAACCGAACAGCCGCATCACTGTAGTACGCACCTCCGCGCTCTTCAAGCTGCGGCGGCTTGATAGCCAGTTCCTGGTCTTTGTATAGCTCGAATAAACCTGCTTCAAGTCTTTGAACGACCTCTGCACGTGTTTCCCCTTTTTCTGCATCCTTCAATTCTTGGGCAAGCACATCTCCCGTTTTATAATAGTAGTTGTGGTATGGACACGGAAACAGGTTTAACGCTCTAAGGAATTCCGGCTCCCAGCCCATTGCATGGATATTCTTCATCGTGACAGCTTTAGCTGGATCCGTAATCAAATTGATGATTTGGTCTTTGACACTCTCGCCATCAACGAATACATCCAAGCCGTAAACCATATGGTTCAAGCCAGCAAAGTCAATCCGGACTCTTGATGGCTCTACACCCATCAAATCCGCAACACCTCGTTCCATACCAATCGGCACATTGCAAAGGCCGATGATTTTGGAAATATTACTGTGACGCAGAACTGCTTCCGTTACCATTCCTGCAGGATTCGTGAAGTTAATCAGCCATGCTTCCGGACATAATTCCTCCATTTCATGAGCAATATCCAGAATGACGGGAATCGTTCTAAAAGCCTTGAAAAGCCCTCCAGGTCCATTCGTCTCCTGTCCGATCACTCCGTGTTTCAATGGAATCTTTTCATCAAGTGCCCTTGCCGCGAGCTGGCCAACCCGCAGCTGGGTTGTTACATAATCAGCGCCTTTAAGCGCTTTCTTCCTATCTAGCGTGAGATGGACATCAATATTCACACCAGCCTTTTCAATCATCCTTCTTGCCAAATTCCCGACAATTTCAAGCTTTTCCTTTCCCGCTTCGATGTCCACAAGCCAAATTTCACTCACGGGAAGTTCTTCATGATATTTGATGAAACCTTCGATCAGTTCAGGCGTATAGCTCGAACCTCCGCCAATCGTGACAATCTTCAGCCCCTTGCTCATTCAGCAGTCCTCTCCTTCACAGCATCCGCATGCAGGAATTCTTCACGTAGGTCAATCATTTCTATTGCAAGATCTTTTAAAGTCATCGCTGTCATTAAATGATCTTGGGCATGCACCAGGATAATGGGAAGATCAAAATGGTCCCCGCCCGCTTCAGCATGGATTAATTGGGTTTGGTATTTATGCGCTTGCAGTAATTCCGTTTCGGCCTCGGCTATTTTCACGCGGGCAGAATCAAAATTCCTTTTCTTTGCTTCCTGCATCGCTTCCATTGCAAAGCTTCTCGCATTCCCGCTATATAAAATCAATTGAAAGGATAATTGGTATAATTCTTCTTTTTCCATTTTCATCACTACTTTCTTAAACGCTTAGCGTTTCTGAATCTTTTGTAAGCTCTGTTTTATTTTTGGAGTCTATCTTCACTTGAGCATAAACGAATGGTAAATAAATCGCTGTTGAAATGACTAAGTTGATCGCAGCCAAGACCGCACCAGACACATGCCCGCCTGTGGCCAGGAATCCACCGACAATCGGAGGGGTAACCCATGGAATCTTAGCAACGATCGGGAAAACCATTCCGCTGCTTACCGCGATATAAGAGATCACCGTTGTAATTACCGGGCCGAGAACAAATGGGATGAACCACATTGGATTCAGAACGATAGGCAATCCGAAAAGAATGGGTTCGTTAATCTGGAACACTCCTGGTGCCCCTCCGAGTGCAATCATTTGTTTATACCGTTTCCGGCCGGCAATGATCATTGCAATGATCAGGCCCAATGTTGCACCAGATCCGCCTAAATAAACAAATGCATCCAGGAAAGAACCCGCCAATACCCCGTATTGGTCCATGTCTTTGACGCCTTTTGCATATAAATCGATATTTTTCACTCCCGAACTTTCAAAAAGCGGTGTCGTTATCCCACCAAGGATATTGGGTCCATGCAAACCGATCATCCATAATAAATGAACTAGAAATACTAGTAAAATAGCGAATGGCAATGAATCTACTGCACTTTGTAATGGAGACACAATCACTTTACTCAACCAGTCATTCAATACCTGCCCATCCGTAGCTTTACGGAACAGCAGTCCGAATATACCAGCGATAAAGATCGTTGCCATACCCGGCACTAACTTTGCAAATGAACGGGCCACCGCAGGAGGTACCCCGTCAGGAAGCTTGATGACTAAATACTTCACTCGGGAAAGTCTCACAAATATTTCAGTGGCAATCAAGGCAACGACAATTCCTGTAAATAGGGCTGTAGCATTAAAATAGTTCACGCTTACAAAACCCCATGCCCCGCCTGTAACATCCTTATCATCGATGGTTAAAGTGACATTTCCGATTTGAGGCAATAATAAGAAGAAACAGGCTGCGGATACCAGCATCGCTTCAAAACCATCGTCACCGTATGAACGCGCCAATTTATAAGAGATTCCGAATACAGCGAATACCGTCATGAATGCAAAGGTTCCAAACCAAATATCACCGCCAAGCGTATTCCATGCTGGACCGAAAATGGCCTCCATCATTCTTCCATAAGGTTTGATGACTTGCCCAAGATTATTAAACAGGACGGCGAATGACCCGATCATTGTAATCGCTATCATTCCAATCAATGCGTCACGAATTGCAAGCAAATGCCGGTTATTTCCTACCTTTACCGCCCCAGGCATAATATACTTATCAATAAAAGTCATCATATCCTTATTCTCCTTTTATTAAAGTGGTGGCTTGTTTTAGTACTTCCTCACCATTACATAGTCCATAGAACATTGGATTGATGGTTGCGACTGGAATTCCCTTTTCTTTCCCCGCTTCCTGTAACTTGGAAAGAAGATATCTAACCTGCGGACCTAATAAAATCACATCAGCCTTATCTATTTCATTATTCACTTCAGTAGAACCCACAGCCCATATATGACATTCCACCCCTTGTTTTTTAGCGCTTTCCTCCATCTTGGTAACTAATAAACTAGTAGACATTCCTGCAGAACAACATAATAAGATATTCATTGACAATACCCCCCTTTTTTTAATGATTGATTATTCAGTATTTTAAAGTGAGACTAAACCGCATTTTTTTAATAAGCGATGTTACTTTGTTTTATCACTTCCCTTGAAAGGCTATATGAAATGGGTATTATTACCTCCATACATATATTGTAGTTACAAATCTAAAAAATATCAACACAATTTTTAATTTGTTACTACAAATTTTCGATTTAAAGTTGATTATTGAACTTATCCGAGATAATCTATATGTATATATTGGGAATGAACATAGGAGGAATCACTGTGGAGACCATGAATAAAGAAGCGGCATTGCATTCCATAGTTAAGGAATCGATTATCGATCTCATAAAAAATGGCGAATATCAACCGAATACAAAATTACCGACCGAGGCTGAATTTTGTAAAATATACGGAGTAAGCAGGACAACAGTTCGCACGGCCTTACAGCAATTGAACGTCGAAGGCTACATCTACCGTGTTCAAGGCAAAGGTACTTTCGTTTCGGAGAATAAAGTGAAGCAATTTCTTACAAGCACGGTTGAAAAGTTCTCTGAGCAAGTCACGATGCAAGGAAAAAACCCTTCTACAAAGGTCATTAGCTTAAAGGTGATTGAAGCAAACGCTACCCTTGCGAAGCTTTTCAAACAAAATATTGGAGACCCCGTAAATAAACTGGAACGGATACGTTACGTAAACGACATCCCCCTTCAATATGAAATTGCCTTTCTCCCTTGGTATAAAACACCTGGGCTTAATATCGAAGCCTGCGAAAAATCACTCTTTAAAGTACTTGAAACACAATTCAATTTAAAAGTAAAAAAAACGGTCGAACACTTGGAGTTTTCCCTTGCCGATGATTCCATTTCTGACAAATTGGATGTACCGAACGGTTCACCTTGTTTTTCCTTGGAAACCTACACATATGAGAATGATGGATCGGTCATTGAATTCTCTAAAACTCTCTTTAGAGGCGATCGTGCACACTTTGTCATCGAGCGGAACTATTGATTATTGCGAAACTCCAGCCGAATAACTGGCTAGCAGAGGCCCCACTGCCACTTGCTTTGATGAGGCTTGGCAGACAGTCTGCGGAAAAGGAGCGGATTTCTGAAATCAACTGGTACTTTTTCAAAAGTAAAAACTGTAGGCAAACTGGCTTTTCTTCTAGAGGCAATCATGACGATTGCCTCTTTTCGTTGTGTGTCTGGGTAGGTATTTACATACTTACAAAAACATTCATTAAATGAGTAAAATTGACAAATATAGCGTAATAACCTAACCTAGTAGACTAGGGATATACTATTACTTAGATTGATACTCAACTTTATACCTATTTTATTTCTCGATAAAAGTTACTAGGAAATCCCTTACTATTAAATAATTAGGCAGGTGGATTTTATGTGCGGTTTTGTTGGATGTATTCAAGAATATCCGAAAGCCATAAATTCAAATATGAAAGAAACGATCAAGAAGATGAACACGATCATTACCCATAGGGGCCCGGATGATGAAGGATATTTTTTTGATGATTTCGTGAATTTTGGATTCAGGAGATTAAGCATAATCGATATAGATAATGGTAACCAACCGCTTTCATATGAAAATGAAAGATATTGGATCATTTTTAATGGCGAAATTTATAATTACATCGAACTAAGGAAAGAACTCATTGAAGAAGGATATGAGTTTACGACAGATTCTGATACGGAAGTAATATTGGCTCTCTATAGTAGCCAAAAAGAGCAAACCGTCCAGAAATTGCGCGGCATGTTCGCTTTTGTCATTTGGGATAAAATCGAGCTAAAGCTCTTTGGTGCAAGAGACCACTTTGGAATCAAGCCTTTTTTCTATTGTGAACAAGATGATGTTACTTACTTTGCATCAGAAAAAAAGAGTATTTTGACAGCCATGAATGAAGAGCTGGACGTGAATTCATTACAGCATTTTCTTAGTTTTCAATATGTTCCCGAACCATCCACACTATCCAAAAATATTGAAAAGTTATTACCTGGGCATTACTTCACTAAAGAGCCTGGAAAGAAGATGGATATAAAAAGGTTCTGGAAACCTAGTTTTCACCCTTCCAATATAGAAGATTCAAAGGTCATAAAAGAAATACAGGAAACTCTGCTGGATTCCGTGAACGTCCATATGAGAAGTGATGTTCCGGTCGGATCTTTTCTATCAGGCGGGATTGATTCATCATTTATCTGCTCCATTGCAAAAGAGATTAACCCTAAGATCAAAACTTTTTCCGTAGGATTCGAAAGAGATGGATATAGTGAAATAAACGTTGCACAGGAAACAGCAGCCGCTCTACATGTAGAAAATATCAGTTATATCATAAGTCCTGAAGAATTCTTGGCAGAACTTCCGAAGATCATTTGGCATATGGATGACCCTTTAGCTGACCCCGCTGCCGTTCCACTATATTTTGTCGCCCGTGAAGCTAAAAAGCACGTCACGGTCGCCTTGTCCGGTGAGGGGGCAGATGAGTTATTCGGCGGATATAATATTTACCGGGAGCCCCATTCCCTGCGTATGTTTTCCTATTTACCAGCACCGTTGAACAAAGTGTTGAAGGCGCTTTCCTCTGCTTTGCCAGAAGGTGTTAGAGGAAAGAGTTTTATAGAGCGCGGAGTGACACCTTTAGAAAACCGATATATCGGAAACGCAAACATATTCGACGAGAAAGGGAAAAAACTTTTACTGGTGAATTATCTCAACGGTCTAGAAAATAAGAAAGTGACAAATCCCATCTATTCAAGTTCTTTAGGGTATGATCCTATTACCCAAATGCAAAACATTGATATTCAAACTTGGCTAAAAGGTGATATTTTATTGAAGGCAGATAAAATGTCCATGGCGAATTCTTTAGAGGTGAGGGTTCCCTTTTTGGATAAATGCGTTTTCAATACAGCTTCAAAACTTAGTATGGATCAAAAGGTAAGAAATGGAACGACCAAATACCTGCTCAGAAAAGCGGCCCGAGGGATAGTGCCGGAACATGTATGGAGCAGAAAGAAGCTAGGCTTTCCTGTTCCGATACGCCATTGGTTAAAGGATGAATTATACGATTGGGCAGTAAGGTTAATTCAGGAAAGTCCGACTGACTATCTTTTTAACAAAGCGCAAATTATGAAATTACTTGAAAACCATGTGAATAATAAAGCGGACAACAGCCGGAAGCTCTGGACCATTTTAACATTTATGATTTGGCATCAAATTTATATAGAAAAACAATATGAGCCACACCCTGAAAAGATTTTACAATATGCTGCAAATTAAGCACCCTTAATGGCTTGTTCACTCATCGCACCCAAGCATCAATGAAATATCGCTTGGGTGCTTTTAATATTTGCTGATTATCACTGACGAACGAGTATCCATTCAAATTAACAATTGGTATATGACGAATTTCTCATAAGGATTAGATTCAGTCAAGCCAGGAAACATCACTTCGTCTTTCAGCTCGAAGGCGGTTTGATTTTCGAGGAAAAAAATATAATCTTGTGAAGCATAAAATAATATAAGTTCGATTTGGCGCGGTTCTTTTTCAAAGGAAAGCAATATGTTATTGATGATTTTCATGAAAATCTGTACCGAAAACGGGTTAAAGAAATAAAAACGATTGTCTTTCTTATCAATATCATATTCTTCCGCCAAGCAGCAGTGGAATTCTATATTGCCATTGTTGTTTTTCCTTTTCTTCATATAGCCATTCAGATTCTCGATCGCTTCTTTATGGAAATCTTCATTCATCTCCACGCCAACCGCAGATGATTGATATAAATGATGGATAAAAAAATTCAAGCGTCCTTTGCCGCATCCAAAATCCACAACGCGATCATTTCTTTTTAGTGCATATTTTTTGAATAAATGTTCTAATGCGCTATATGGTGTAGGCTCGTATCGGTGATAATGCAAAGAATCATTGAATTTATTTTGTTCCCCTTCCGTTTTGATGTTCAGCATTTCATCATAATTCGTTTCTTCCATTGTTATATGCACCTGCTTCATGTTTTTTCAATAAAGGGATTCCTGAAAAACCCGGATAAGGTTGATCTAATCCAGGGTAAGGTTTTGTTATAGGAATGTCTAGACAATTAATTTGTTTTTGCTTTAGTTACATAATCATTAAAATCAGAGATGCTTGGGTTGGCCATATAATGACCGCCTTCCACTTGGATCGTCTGACCTGTAATGAATTTGGACTCATCAGATGCAAGGAATAGAACGGTATATCCGATATCATCCGCTTCCACCATGATATGGCAATGCATTAAATTTGGCAAAAATATCGAGTACGGCCGGAGGCATATTATTTTTCGCTGCAGGAGTTAAAATAAGGCCTGGTGCCACTCCATTACAACGAATATGATCTTTACCATACTGGGCAGCGATATAACGGGTCAAATTCACTACCCCCGCTTTGGACGCACCATATGCAGATCGTACGGAGTCACCTGTAAATCCAGCCATGGAGGCCGTATTGATTATCGAACCTCCTCCCGCTTCAATCATGTGAGGAATCGCAAACCTGCTTCCCAATAGCACACTTTTTAAATTCACATCCATAAGTCGGTCCCATTCTTCCAAATCTAAATTCAAGACATCCAGATCTTTATGCAGGTTAGTTAAACCACATTATTAACAAGTACCGTAAACGTTCCATATTGTTCAATGGTAAAGTCGACTGCTGCCTGGATGGAATCTTGCTTGTCCAGCATCCAAGAATACTCCAGCCGCTTCCCCACCTTGTTTTTTAATGTTTTCGGCCGCTTCTTTTGCTCCTGCTTCGTTAAAATCAGCAATCACGACTTTTGCGCCTTCTTTAGCCATTAGTGTGGATATGGATAACCCTATACCTGAAGCTCCACCTGTCACTAATGCTACTTTACCTTGTACTCTTCCCATAATAACCCACCTGCTCTACTTAAGATGAATATTTCTGCTTTATTCATCATGACTAACAGTACAAGAATATAATATATATAATGTTATTATTAGAATGTCGTAAACCTATGAAAGTTTTTGTTTTACCAAATTCAAAACAGAAAAAAGCTGAAGCATCAAAAAGTGCTTCAGCTTTTTTCATTTTTCTTCTTCGTCATCCCATATGATCCAATCATGAGCTTCTAGAATTTCCAGAAATTTCATCAAACGCGGTAAGGCTGGTTCTGCTTCCTCACCAAAATGTTCACTCATCGCTTCAGAAATCTGATTTACATTCCTTTGGAGCTCCATCTGTTTAATGGCATATGCCCCAAACTTATCAAGCTTGATTTTACGGACTGATGGTTGTTTAAAGAAACGAATTGTAATCCGTTCCACAAAATTGGTCCTTTGAATGACTAAAAAAGTTGCTTCCGAAGATTCTTGTATCATAGTTACGCGTTTTTCCAAAAGGGGAACCATGGTTAACAGGTTCCTCTTTTTTGATTGGCGTTTACGAAGCATCTTCTTTTTTCCCTTTACTGGATATGAACCATAGCAATCCAGCTAGAGCAAGGAATAGTAGGAAAGGTAGCAAATTGCTGGCTAATTTAGCCGCAGCCGGAACTTGGACACCTGCTGCAATCAATATGGCAATAAGTACACCAATCAATGATTCACCCGCTATTAAACCAGAGGCAAATAATACACCTCTATCAACCCGTGCTTTAAGCGCTTCTTTTGTTTTCGAGAAGAACTCAACGAAGAAACGAATAAATCCACCGATCATGATTGGGGCACTAGTATGAACCGGCAAGTAAATGCCGACTGCAACAACAAGCGAATTCAGACCGAAAAATTCTAATGTGATCGAAATAGCCGCACCGATAAAGATGAGTGTCCAAGGTAAATCCCCTCCAAGAACACCTTCAGCAAGTATTTTCATTAGTGCCGCTTTAGGTGCAGGCAGTTCTGCAGATCCCATCGTATATGCGTTATCCATCAGAACCAGGATAAAACCAATGACAGAAGCTGACGCAACAACACCGATCATCATGGCAACTTGTTGTTTCCATGGTGTTCCGCCGACGATATATCCTGTTTTTAGATCTTGAGAAACATCACCTGAAACCGCAAGTGCTGTACAAATGATCGCAGCAACGGTTAAAGCGGCTACCATTCCCGTCGTACCAGTAAAACCGGTAGCTTTATAGACAATCGCTACAATCAATAGTGTGGCTATCGTCATTCCAGAAACAGGGGAAGATGAACTTCCGACGATTCCAACAACCCTTGAAGCCACTGTCACGAATAAAAATCCAAAAATCGCAATTGCAATCGCACCGATGATTCCTACATCTGTTATAGGCGTGAACGCAATGATTAAAATAACGATGATCGTTCCCAACCAAACATATTTAGCCGGTATGTCTTGTTCTGTACGGATCGAACCTGATTTTAGTTGTCCTTTATTGGCTTTTACACCTTTAAGAGTATCAAAAATTGAACTGAAAAGTATTGGTAATGTTTTGATCAATGTGATCAATCCGCCAGTTGCAACGGCACCAGCACCAATATAGCGTATATAATTATCCCAAATTCCCCATGCATCCAATTCACCGATCGGTACATCAGAAGGGAAAATGGCTGTTCCATTGCTGCCGCCAAAAAAGCTGATGGCCGGTATTAGAACGACCCAGGCTAATAAACCCCCGCCTAGCATTTGTCCTGCAACACGCGGTCCAATAATATAACCTACACCTAAAAGGGAAGGAAAGGCATCAAGACCAACCACTGCATTTTTAAAGTTCGTGATTCCTGTTTCAACCTCTGTCTTGAAAAGCTTAAACCCATCACCAAGCCCTTTAACAACACCGCCGATAACCAAACCGGCTCCGATTAGCTTGGCGCTTGTACCCCCCTTTTCTCCTGACTTCAGGACCTCGGCACATGCCGTGCCTTCAGGATAAGGTAATGTTTCATGTTCCCTTACAATCAAAAGCTGGCGAAGGGGAACCATCATGAAGACCCCTAAAAATCCCCCAGTTAATACAACGAAAATGATGAATGCTTGACTCACGTCCATGTCCCACATGAATAATGCTGGAATGGTAAATACAGCACCGGCACCAATAGCCTCACCTGCCGTGGTCATCGTTTGCACAATATTGTTTTCTAATATTGAATCCCTGCGAAAAACCCCTCTTAAGATAGCCATTGAAATTACCGCTGCGGGTATTGAAGCAGAGACAGTTAAACCAATAAGTAGGCCTAAGTATGCATTTGCCGCCCCGAATACGATTGCAAGAATGATCCCTAGAATGATTGCAGTTGCAGTCATTTCCGGTAGAGATTTAGATGCAGAGACGTACGGGACGAATTTACTCTCTTTTGAATTGTTCGACAATTTAGCCACTTCCTATGTTAAACTTTAAAATCACAGAGAAAATTATATCACTGTAATTTAAATTCATGCAATGGGAAAATTACGCTTATCAAAAGTTTGATTAAATTAATAATTCAGTTTAGTAGTTTCAGTTTTAAAATATATAAAATAATATTGATATAATAACCATAGCTAATCCGTTACACGGAGTCACTGCCTATCATTCATTCATGACAGTATCATCCTCTATAGGCATAACGCACTGGGTTATTGCACATTAAAATGAGATCTAACATATCCTGAAAAATCAAGTCTTAAAAAAGGAATGATAAATTCATGGTCTCCTATATGGACTATACTTCACCAGCCACACAATACTTTTTCGATGTTAATAAAAGTAATTTCATGAAAAAAGACAATCAAAACTATATTAATGTATTAGGTGTCAAACAATTAAATACCCTCGAAAATGTTTCTTTATTAGATATTTACCTTAGTACAGGCAATGTCATAGAACCGCATTATCACCAAAATGCAGCAGAGCTAGTGTATTGCATTTCTGGTGCGGCAACCGTTTCATTACTGAATCCTTTTACAAAGCAAATACAAAATTATCCTATTAAACCCGGTCAAGTAGCCAACGTCCCACAAGGTTGGTGGCATTATGAAGTGGCTAATACGGATAATACTCATTTGCTCGCCATTTTTAATGCACCAACACCTGAGGTGATCCTCGGTTCGGATATCTTGAAACTGACGCCTGCAAATATTATGGCACATACTTATTGCATGGATGAAAACCAATGGAAAAAAGCAATTGCACCGGTTCAGCCCTCAGCATTCATCGGTCCGCCAGCCAACTGCCATCGAACCGATGAAGAGATGCAGCAATATCCTCAATACATTAATCACTATGATAACCAAATGTATAATGCCCCCGCATACAACTATCAATACCAGGCCAATCCCCCATATTATTATTATTGAGATAAGGGTTGGAAAAATGATTAACGCTGTTCAAGTCCTATAACCCCTTCGTGGATGACATCCAATAAATCGGAATCGAAAAAAGCAATGGAGAACCCTATTAAATAAGAGTTCTCCATTGCTTTTAATTACATGATCCGTTTAAAAAGCCGATTTCATGTATTTTCGCTACACTCCACTTTGTTACTTTTACTTATTTGCATAAAAATATATCATTCCTATGTATTCATGACATATCATAACCAAATAGAAAATTTGTGGTCATTCATATTATGTTGGTCACACAATGTGGTTTATGGGTATTATAAAATCCAGTACACAATTGCATACAATTATCCAGTAATAGAATTATCTTACAATTTCTATATTCCACCGTGTTTCTTCTATAATATTATAGAATCTCAAATCGCTCCCAATATAACAATAGATCATTCACTTCATTATGCGGTTCGCTCAAATATCAATTCCTGATGAAGTTCTAATACATGGACATATATTGTTCGCGTTCCCATGGGTGAACTTGTGTACGGAACATACTTCTTAGCATTACCAGACATCATAAAACATCACTAATGCCTGTTTAATAGCACTCTAATTGTTGTTTTGCAGGATCCAGTGAAAGTTCCTGATATTGTTGACTCGCTTCTTCAAATTCTCGTAAATCCATAATATCCAGATTGCCGTCGATAGACGTATGTGTGTGTATAATAACATAAGGTCTATTCATTCTTGATCCTCCTTGTTAGCTATCAATTTGTTTGGTTTTAGGATTAAACATATAGTTTCTTAGTACAATAGATACTAAACTCAATATCAAAAATAGCAATCCTCCTAATGCGATATATTGTGTGCCCATCCCCGATATGAAAAATCCCGCTACTGCAGTGCCAATTGTTATTCCTAAGTTACCACCTGATAAAAATATTCCATTAGCGAAATCTGGAGCATCTGGAGCAGCAGAAGTAATCCAATATTGACTAACATTATTTCCCATTGCAAATAATATCCCCCACAACACAATCGTGATCATCATAGGGCCAGTGGACTTACCTGTAACGAATGACAAAACATGAACTATTCCTAATGCGATTGGAAAAAATGTAGCTGTTTTAATAGCATCTTTAGTAAGTAACTTTCCTCCTGCTAAATTTCCAACTAGACTAGCTAAGCCTAATACTAGTAATGCCAAAGTTAAGGTTTTGCCTGATATATTCGTAACAGTTTCAAGATATTCTGCAATGAAACTATTAACACTTGCGGTTGCCGAACCTATAAATACTACTGTTGCTATAGCTAACCAAAAAATTGGCTTTTTCAACACACTTACTTGAGCTCCATATGAAAGCCTTTCTTTAACAGGTAAGGAGGGAACAAATATCAATGTAGCGATGAAGGCAATCGCATTTACGATGGCAAAGAAAACAAAAGCCATTTCTAATGAAGTGGAACTAGCAATGTAATTAGTAATTGGCACACCAAGTACCATCCCTGCGGTTACACCCAAAATTACTTTAGAAACAGCTTTTGGTGCTTCTTCCTTGCTAACAGACGTAGCAGCTACTGTCAAAGCCAACGAACAGTATATTGGATGAAAAAAAGCTGGGATTACACGAGCAAGTAACAATAGGGGAAAGTTATATACGAATATTGAGACAATGTTACCTGCAATGAAAATGCCAAGAACAAGAAGCATTACCTTCTTGCGGTTGATACCTGAAAACAATAACGGCATAATGGGACCAGATATGGCTACAGCAAGTGCAAAGAGACTCACTAGCAGCCCTGCTGTGGATACAGTGATATCAAAATGCTCAGCAAGTAAAGGTAATATCCCCACAACTCCCATTTCAGTAGTTAGGATACCGAAAACTCCTACAGTCAAGATTAGGATAAGTAGGTTATTCTGTTTAGTCATACGTTTAGTCTCCTTTGGTCTTTAAATTGAAAAACCGAATCCTGATTGGAAATCGGTTTTTTGTGTGATAAATAATATTAAATATCATATTTTATCGTACCAAACCATTTGACTAAATCAGGGTCACGGTGGTTAACGATTAAATTCTCACCTGTATCTAACGTACTAATGTGATTCATATCAGATTTATCAAGTTCAAAATCAAAAATATTGATATTTTCAATGATTCTTTCCTTATGAATTGATTTCGGAATTACTACAATATCTCTTTGGACAAGCCAACGCAAAATAATTTGCGCTACGCTTTTTCCATATTTATTTGCCAACTGGAGTAACTTTTCATTTTCAAATATGTTATTTTTCCCTTCAGCTAGAGGTGCCCATGATTCAATTTGTACGTTAAACTCTTTCATAATCTTTTGGCTTTCAATTTGTTGCGTAAAGGGATGTGTTTCTACTTGATTAACGGCTGGAACAATCTCATTGTGTTGGATGAGGTCGATCAAACGGTCAGGATAAAAATTACTCACACCAATCGCTCGAATTTTCCCTTCTTTGTATAGTTCCTCTAACGCTCTCCATGAGCCATAGTAATCTCCTAATGGCTGGTGAACAAGATATAAGTCTAAATAATCTAATTGAAGTTTTTTTAAAGATTTTTCAAATGCTTCTTTTGCTTCTTTATAGCCTTGTTCTTGAATGATAAGTTTAGTTGTGATAAATAATTCTTCTCTTGGCACACCACTCCGTTTGATGGCTCTGCCGACTGCCTCTTCATTCAAATAAGCAGAAGCTGTATCAATTAAACGATATCCTGCGTCAATTGCATCACAGACTGCTTGTTCGCAAATTTGTGCATCCTCTATCTGAAAAACTCCAAAGCCAATTTTAGGCATCTCAACACCATTATTTAAAATTACTTTTTGCATTCCAAATTCCTCCTCGTCAATTCATTCTGTATTTCATTATAAGCCTTCAATATTTGACAATGAATCTCAGAAAAGTTAATGTGGTTTAAACTATAGGTTTATACGGAGGCTTTTTATGTATAGTCGTCAGATTGAAATTTTTGTTGCGGTAGTTGAAAGCGGAAGTTTTAATAAAGCTGCAGATAAATTATTTCTTTCCACAACTGCTATTATGAAGCAAATCAATTTGTTAGAAGATCAATTAGGAATTTCTGTTGTAGAGCGATCCAATCAAGGTATTTCATTAACCCCCGCTGGACAATCTTATTATGAAGATGCCAAACGAATCATGAGCCTATCTCGTGATGCTGTTCAAAAAGCTCGTCAAATAGCTGCTGATTCACCTTATATCATTCGAATTGGTAGTTCCTATTTAAACCCAGTTAAATCATTTATTCCTACATGGAATAAAGTCAGTGAGCTTTATCCGCAATTCAAATTACAAATCATCCCATTTGATGATGATAAAAATACAATTATGGATACGATAAAGTCTCTGGGAACACAGTTCGATTGTATTATTGGTGCTTTTGGTTCGAATCAGTGGTTAGAGTATTGTAATCTTTACCCATTAAGCGAATATAAGATAAGTTGTGCTGTATCATCAAATCATATACTAGCTGATAAGAAGATCATCAAATTAGAGGATTTACATGGGGAACATTTAATGATGGTTCGAGCAGGAGACAGCAATCCCAATGATCAATTCCGGGCATATATTGAAGCAAACCATCCTACTATTCAAATTATTGATACCGATTATTATTATGATTTAGAAGTTTTTAACCGTTGTGCACAAACAGGGAGTGTTCTATTAACGTTAGATGGATGGGCGAATATACATCCTTCACTTGTCACAATTCCTCTTAATTGGAATGGGGCGGGTGTGCCTTTTGGTTTACTGTATTCCAAAGAAGCAAATGAAACAGTCAAAAAATTTGTCAATGCAATCGCTCAGGTCATGCAATAAGCTGATCTAACAACAAAGCATTATTTAAAAAGATTGATTTAATAAAAATGAAAACGTTGTAACCAGTCAACTTTAGCTTGAAACAGGTTTGCTTGTGGAAATTCCCTGCTATAATAATTTAGCTTTTTGCAAGACCAAAACTTAAAACTGCTGGAAAAGAATCCATATTGATCAATCTTTCTAAATGGATTCTTTTCATCTAGCGTAAAGCATTGGTTTGTGAGTTGTTTTTAATCGAACTTATTTAAACCAACATCAAAAAATGCTAAAATCCTACTAAAATATCCAATTTCTCAATCAAGTGTTATTCAGGAAAATGGCCCGATTGCTAAATAAGGAAAAAATCCTACATTATCAAAAAACAGCATATAAACGACCTACTCAGGGTTCTCTTTAATTATTACTGATTTCCCCATTAACTAGATCACCTTTTAATTAAAAACAGTTAAGTCCCATTTTCCTTAATAAAATCACGTTCTGATCTTATTTGTTCTTCTAAAAGATAATCCACTAGCTTCCCATATCTTGAAGCTTGATTATTTTTCCCCTTTGACAAGTAGAACGAAAAACACGCATAGGCAATCGCCCTTAATCAAAAGTTTTTTGCCCCTTGATCGATTGACCGGCCGTCTTAGCTTCCTGCCGAAAAGATTCGGGTGCCCTACTGGGTGGAAGGTTAGTCGGCCTGCGCTGTTTTACGATTCGGAAGGTAAAGGGAAAATTAATAAATAAAGGAGCCGGCCGGCTGCTGACACGAATCTTTGGAAATGTGGGGAATATCGAGTATTCTTTTTTCCTTCAAGATTTTTATGAATACATAATCGGTCATAACATCGCCTACTTTTAGGATTATTTTTCTTAAATGATGAAGGGAAATTTGCCTCTACTCAAAAATGTGGACGTAAAAATATGTCCTGCTTCTCCTTGAATTCAATATTCGCAGCCGTCTTAGCGTGATCAATTTCGCTGACTTCGTGCCGTAAATAATCAACATTGAGTCGATTCAATACATAATTGGCAAACACATCTTTGTGGTTATTCCCATCTGGGTTATTCAGTTTTCTTGAAACAGCCCCGGTTACCAAGTCAGCAATTTGAACATCTATAATAGTCTTCGATGGTATTCCGTTGAGGTTTTTTTACTCTTTTTAAGAAGTTTCACCTATTGTGTCTCCTCGAGTAGTTAGCCGTAGTTAATTACAAACTGTCCTTCCAAAGCTCTGCTCTAGTGCTGTTATAATTTGAAAATTGACTTCCCTTTAAAAAATTAATCTAATTAACTTTACCATTATTTTACAAGAAATAGTAAATACCAAAATGAAAGAATGCTATAGTTCCTAATCCTAATGTATAAAGTGGCTCAACGAGAGCAAAGGCTAATCTTTTGACGAGTTTCTTCTATAATTCAAACCCACATTCCAATAGCAAAACTTTTGTTCTTTTTGCGCCAGAAACCAAATTTGTATGTCTCATGAAATTTCCCTAGCTTATATGAATGTTCATAGTAATAGATGAATTAATTCGTTTGCTGCTTTATCATTAGTGAAAATTGTATATTTTCCTATTTGTTTTTGTGACCAACCGGCTTCGGTGATTAGTAACTGACCCGCGGCGATATTTTGAACAGCACCTTTAAATAAAATTAGATATTTATGTTAATGTTTAGAAAAGATTGTGAAGGTTTGTACTTAGTTTAACTGGCAGTTTAGTTTACCAATAAGGGTTCTAAAAGATTTAGAAGAAGAACCCAACCTTACCATTATGGAAGACTGGGTTTTCTTCTATTTATCAGTAAACACTTAGTTGTAACCAACTATTGGATGTGGTACATATGGCTCTTCAAGAAACGCAATTTCTTCAGGTGTTAGCTTAACCGATAAAGCACCTACAGCATCTTCAAGATGTGGTATTTTCGTAGCGCCAATTAAGGGAGCTGTTACTGGTTCTTTCTGTAGTAACCAGGCAAGTGCGATGTGTGTACGAGGGATACTATGTTTTTCTGCGATGGATGTTACTCGCTCCACAACCAATCGATCGGCGTCCGCAGTCGCATCGTATTTAGATTTTTGAATTTGATCTGTCTCGGAACGATGCGTTGTTATTGACCAGTCACGCGTTAATCTCCCTGATGCAAGAGGGCTATATGGCGTGACACCAATTTTCTCTTCCTTACAAAGAGGCAACATTTCTCGTTCCTCTTCACGGTATATTAGGTTTAAATGGTTCTGCATGGACACGAACTTAGTCCAACCATTTTTTTCTGCCACATGTAATGCCTTTTGGAACTGCCAAGCGTACATGGCAGAAGCACCTATGTATCTTGCTTTTCCAGCCTTCACCACGTCATGCAATGCTTCCATCGTTTCTTCAATAGGGGTATTGTAATCCCAGCGATGGATGATATAAAGATCTACATAATCAGTTTCCAACCTCTTAAGACTTTTATCGATTTCGCTCATAATTGCTTTTCGGGAAAGACCAGATCCGTTTGGACCTTCATGCATTTGTCCGTGTACTTTAGTTGCTATTACAACTTCATCACGATTCGCATAATCCTTAAGAGCTCGTCCAAGATATTCCTCGCTTGTACCAAGTGAGTATACATTTGCTGTATCAAAAAAATTAATCCCTAACTCGAGGGCTTTTTTTATAACGGGGCGAGAGTCATCTTCGCTAAGTACCCATTGGTGAAGCCATTTGTTAGCGTCCCCAAAGCCCATACATCCAAGACAAAGTCGAGATACGTCTAATCCTGTATTACCAAGTTTTACATACTCCATTTGATTGTTCCCTCTCTTTTGTTTATTTGCCACGTTTATCGTGACCTATTTACAATTAATTATGTCATAAATAATAATGAAATCCTTATCACATTACTATCAATTTTTTGCCTAATCCTCTCAAACTCTCTTACTCAATCAATGAATATCAGGTATAATGAACCGAAGATGAAGAAAAAGGAGAATAAGTAATGTCTGAGAAAACTTACAAACAGCAATATGAACTTGCTAAACTAATTGAGCGCTTTTCAAAGCAGGACGGTGTTCACCTGACCCCTATTCGATCTTTATTTCTCATCCGCGAATCCATTATTACTGAACCCATTTCTAGGGTTAACGAGCCATCTTTTTGCATTATCCTCCAAGGAGAGAAGGAGATTTTATTGGGAGAGGACCGCTTTTTGTACGGTCCTGGTAATTATATTGTGGCATCCGTTGATTTGCCAGTTACAGGGCAAGTTATCAAAGCCTCAATAGAATCTCCATATTTAGCCCTAAAACTTGAATTTACATCGAGCCAAGTTTTAGAGGTTTTAAATGACACAGATATTCAATCTGGACAGGGAAAGAACTCGAAACGAGCTATGTTTGTTAGCGAAGTAGAACCATCTTTGTTGGACGCAGTACTCAGGTTAGTTTGTTTATTAGAGAATCCGAAACATATCCCCGTTCTTGCTCCATTATTAAAAAAAGAAATTCTCTATTGGATTTTACAAGGACCACATGGCGTAGTGCTTGAACAAATGGCATTAGAAGGTAGCAATGCCTCTAGAATAAGAGAGGTTATAGACCATATCATCAATAATTATGAAGAGTCTTTTCGAATTGAAGAGCTTGCCGAAATAGCGAATATGAGTGTTTCATCGCTACACCGACATTTCAAAGAGGTAACGGCTATGAGTCCCATTCAGTTTCAAAAACAATTAAGATTGCAGGAAGCTAGGCGCTTGTTATTAGCTAAGTCAACAGATGTAGCTGATGTCGCATTCAGGGTGGGTTACGAAAGTCAATCGCAATTCAGTCGAGAATATTCCCGAATGTTTGGCTTTCCACCTAGAGTAGATATAAACCGAATGAGAGAGAGCTACGTTTAAATGAAGAAGGTCTACAGATTATGAAAGGTTGTACTTAAAGGGTGCTTTTCTTTATAAGGATCGGGCGCTTAAATGGAAGATAATGGCTAACGACTTTAAATCGTTAGACATTTTTAAATCATTCCTTAAATACATGTTTACACTGAAAGATCACATGTTAATTCTGATTTTTTTTTAAAAAAGGTATTGATAACCAGACGTGTCTGTATAATGTTCTTCTACGTTTAGATCAGTCTCATGGTGTAATAAACCATCCAAAACATGAATTGCATCCCTTGAATTAGTATGAATAATCTTTGTGTAGTAAGAAGAGAATTGATCACTCGTAAACCGATAGGAGGTGGCTCCTTTTCCAGTTCCGTAAGTGGGTTTGCATTTGCATGTAGTGATGAAACACCTAGCTGCATTCTCATACCATCTGACGAGGATGTTGTACCGTCGCCCCAATAGGAAGACAGTTGTAACTTGTGATGAAAATTTACTAATACGGCTTGGGCTTTATTCATTGCGTCTTCATACATGCTCCATTGAGACACATTGGCTAGTTGCTTATATGTAAGTCCGGGTGTTGCTTCAGCCATCTTGCTCAATCCAATATTCATTCCCATTCCTAAAAGGGCAGCCATGATAATAATCGTTTCTTCTTTATCAGGTTTTCGATTATTGTCAGCATGAGTGAATTGCTTATGAAATCCTGTTATATGGGCAACATCCATAAGTAGATCGGTTAATTTTATTCTTGGCAAGCGTAAAAATGACAGTTTTCCTTTTTCAAGAGAAACCCCATCTAATTTGTTGAAATTGGCAGACAACCACTTTAGTCTTTCGTTAAGGCTGCTGGTTCTCTCCATGGAAACATCACCAGCCCGAACATGTTCCCTTAATTCCGTCAAGACTGCCATTTCATAATAATGACGATTGAAATTTTGTTCTCCCCCGACTAATTCGATTATATTTTTTGCAAAATTGCGATTGGGGCAGCATTGTTGAGCAAGTCTTTATCGGGTACTAGATGTTCCAGAAGAAGCAAAGAAAATTAGTCAAAACTGTTATCAGTTTACACGCCTTAAGCAACTCCTATTTTATTGTCCGATTAGGCACAGTGTTTTCTCCACGATACTTTTCATGTACAGACATCGTGCCGAGTATAAAGTTCAATTCATGTTTTTCCTACTGTGCGATAATTAAACAAAAAACTCTTTCTTTTAATTAAATTTTCAATTGTAACTGTAAAGTCCCCTTAAAGAGTTATTTCAGAATATGATCCTATGGGGAAGATCAACGATAAGTCCTTATGGTGTGGCCACCAAATAATTCGCTCATACTATATTGTTACCAATCATTCGTTTTTCATCTCTAAAAAATCCCCCGTTAGGTCCTTTTCCAAGCGTGCTAACAAAAGGATAGACTCAGCAGCTTGCTTAGGAGTTCTTGGAGAAAATACTTTATGTAATTACTCCCATTTAAAGAATTTTAGTTCTATTTTCTATTTAGATTTATTATTTCTTCTATCCTAACACGTAACCTCAATAAAAATGGAAAGTATATATCATCACCTTATCAAACTCTTGCGCCCGTTGTTTATTATCTATTTATCACTTATATCTTTATTCTGGTTTAGAAATACAATAATTTCTCTGTTTTGTTTACTTGTTCAGGATAGAAGCCCTAGACAGAATCAACGAGGCAAAATATTCTCCATGCTAATTCTTCCTTTCTTGAAGTTTAAATTCTTTTGCGAGCAAATGAATGACTTTCTTTCGATTTTCGACTCCTGACACATTAGGTATAATCATTATTTCGTCGGTTTCGAAAGCTTCTGCTATCTTTTCAATTTCCTCTTTTACTTGCTTAGGTGTTCCAACAATCATTCGCTTGCGGTTTTGTCTTACTTTTTGTTCTTCAACTGAACTGAAACCGCGATTTTTTGCTGTCTGAATGGATGGATAATATGGCGGTTGGTTATTCGACTCTACAAAGAGTAACCATAGGTCAAATGCTTTTGCTAAATCCTCAGCTTTCTCTTCCGTTTCTTCGACAATTGCAAATAATGTAATAATTGTTTTAGGAAGTTGTAGAAAAGCAGAAGGCTCAAATTTATTTCGATAACCTTTTACGGTACGTATCCCTTTTGTTCCTGGCTTTGCAAAATGTGCAAATACGTATCCTGTCCCTTGAGTTGCAGCAACTTCGGCCCCTTTTTCACCAGTTCCAAGCATCCACATTTCTGGTTTAGTAGGTATTCGTGGAGTAGCAATCAGCGACTGAAAACGATGTTCATCTACTGTATTGTCTGTAAAATATTTTTTTAGGTCAACTACCTGTTGATCATATGATTGTCGCTTGCTTTTCCCCTCATTTAATGCTTGATTTACAATTCGATAACTTGGTGTTCTCCCAATTCCTATATCAATTCGATTTGGATGGAGAGCTTCCATCATTCGAAAGTTTTCAGCTACTTTATAACTACTGTAATGTGGAAGCATAATGCCACCAGATCCGATTCGTATTTCTTTTGTTGAAGATGCTAAATGCATCGTAAGCAATTCAGGACTGCTGTTAGCCACTGAATCAACAAAGTGATGTTCGGATACCCAAAATCGTTTGTACCCGAGGGATTCTGCGTACTTCGCCAATTCCGTTGTTTGCCATAGTGCCTCAGGTGCATTCGATCCCTCATCTATAGGAGAATAATCTAGTATGCTTAAAGAAATCATTTTTGAACTCCTTATAAGATATTGTTTATTATTATATCTTTCATTAATGTGGAAAGCAGGGTTAACCCTGCTACATACTCCCAAACACTTTCTTCCTTCAACGGCATTTCACTCGTTTAGCACAATTTTAAGAGGAGTTGTCACAACAATTCCACTTATTAGACTCTTGCTCCGTTAGCTTAAGTTGAAACGGATAGTATGATTTTAAAAAATTGATACAGCTCGATAGCAAGGGTTCTAGAATTAATATTCATATATAAATACGACTTTTTGTACATATGTTAGTGAACCTAAAAGCGGTATTTACGGAAGAGATTATAGGTGTTATTTACATTTAATTCTTTTAGTATAAATAATATTTAAGACTCTGTATTACTTGTTGTTCCTTCAACAGATGGATTTAACTGGTTTTTTTAAATAAAACTCATAAGTTGATCTGTCTACAATACCTACAGTCTTTTCGCTATTTGATTTGTGATTTAACAAAAGTTTATGACCATCAGTTCAAAGGCTACAAAGTAAAAAAAGAACATTTGTGTTAGACATGGGGATGCTCCTTTTTTACTTTGTCTTCTTAATGACCTCCTACTTTTCGATATCTAGCTGTGCATCTATAGGTTTTTTATATGAAGCAAGCTTCTTACCACCACTATCAATACTACCTAACTTGATAAGACCCGAAGCATGACCAAAATCCCGATAAAAAATGGCCAAATTTCCCCAAGGAGCGTAGTACGTAATATCTCCAATAGAAGCTGTGGCACCATTCGGCGAACCAGCCGTAGACAGTCGTTTTGGAAGGTCGCTTACCTTTTCCGTCCCCGCATAGTCTTTAAGTGTCAACTTCATTGGAAGCAGGGCAATAAAATCTTTCGCCGCTTTACTATCATTCATAGTGGCAATATATTCGTCCTGCCCAATAGTCAATTTTATTTTCATTTCTTTAAACATCCTCTTCTGGTTTTTTTTGATTCGTTTTTTCTGAGACAGTTGAGTTGTTCCCGTACTTGATGTTTCATTCGAATGTACTTCCGATTCTTTTATTGCTGGATTCCTTTGTGTATTTGTAAATTAAGTTAACAGAAAAGCTACCAAAAGACTCAGAAACATTTTGATTGCCTTTTTCAACACTCTCACCAACAACTCTAGTTGGATTCTTTAAACATTTCCAAAATCCAAGTTACACACATCTCAACCCATTTATCGACATTTGATTTTTCACACTTGTTTTTTAAGTGATTTCCAGATAGGCGATTCTCAACAGACATCCCATGTCAGTGGTGGGGTATGCGACCCAATATAATCTACTACATCCTGTTGAGGAGCCATTTCCCTCGCAATCTTTCCAAGCTCCGTTGGAACATAAACATCTTCTCCCTCCACAATCAGTGAGTTTTTTGCTGCACCATATCCTAGAACCGCCGCATTTGGCTTGATATCTTCAGGTGAAACTCCTAATTTTTCTGCTACATCTGGATTGTTCTATTGCGTTGCTGACAGCGATACAATCCCCAAACCTGCCGAAAAACCCATCAAGCAAAATGCATTTGGATCAATCCCCCATTTTTCAGCATTCTTTCGCGCTTTTAAAATCGCCATTGATACATCTAGAAGTGGGTTTTGGATATATCGAGTCATCCCCAACAGAGTCATAAAGCAAAAATGTATTAAACCCTTCCTTCATAAAAGTCAAAGCGACTGGTTCTACCCATCGTTTTGAGAGAAAATAGTAGGCACCCCCGGCAACACTATAATAGCTGGGCGTTTGGGTGTTGCTCCCATTTCTTTCTCTCTTTTAAATGAATGATCATGAATATATGTTATTAATTTCACTATTCCATCATTGCTTAAGTTAATTTCTTCATGAATCATTGCATAGCCCCTTATCTTGATTGGTCACTCAAACTTAGGAATGGCTCCAATCCCTTTTTTAAACGCTGTAATCCATCTTCAAGTCTCTCTTTCGGGCAGGCAAAGTTCACTCTAATGAAATTGCGACCATTCCCACCAAAAATGGCGCCCTCTGAAACATACAATCCTGTTTCTTTCCTTATGAATTCACATAATTTTATCGTATCATTAGTCAAAGATCCGCAATCAATCCATGCCAAATAGGTTGCTTCTGAATGAATTACTTGAAGCTCTGGAAGTTGACTTGCGACAAAATCTTCAAGAAATTGCTTATTCACCATAAGATATTTTAATAGTGCCGTAAGCCAAGGTCCACCTTTTGTAAACGCCGAGATAGCTGCTTCAATCGCAAAAACATTTGGTTCAGCTACCTCATCGGTATTGATTCCACGATTCACGAGTTTTCGTAACGTTGGGTTTGGCACAATAATACTTGATGTTTGAATCCCAGCAAGATTAAATGTTTTCGTTGGTGATACACAGGTGATGCAATTTTGGGCAATTTCTTCTGAAACTGAAGCAAATGGTGTATAGCGATATCCTGGATGTGCTAAATCACAATGAATCTCATCAGAAAGGACAAGTACATCATGTTTAATACACAGGTTACCAATTTTCTCGAGAATTTCTTTACTCCATACCTTTCCTATTGGATTATGGGGGTTACAGAAAATCATGAGCTTCGTGTCAGAATTGGCTAGTTTTTCTTCTAAGTCATCAAAATCAATTGAATACTTATTGTCTTTATAAACCAACTCACTTGAGAGAACTTTTCGCTGATTGTTCACGATTGAGTTGTAGAAGATATTATAGACAGGCGCCAGCACCAACACTTTGTCATCGACCTTAGTCATTTTGCGCACAATGGAAGAAATCGCTGGCACCACACCAGTACAGAACATAACCCATTCTTTTTTAACATGAAATTGATGTCTCGTTTCCCACCACTGGGCAACTGCTTCATAATAGGTATCTGGTACGATTGTATAACCAAAAGTGTGGTGATCTAATCTTTTTTGCATTGCCTCAATAATAGTTGGGGATGTCTCAAAGTCCATATCTGCCACCCACATCGGAAGCTCTTTGCATCCAACATTCCATTTATAAGAGTTGGTGTCAAAACGGTTCGTCATTTTATCAAAATCAAAGGTCATAAGGTTCACCAACTTTATCCAGTTCATATTGGGTATTAATGGCGATTATTTCTTCGTCGTCTACGATTAGTTCACCAATTTTCTTCGCTTTGATTTTTCCGGAAATTGGGTTTTTTACACTGTCAATCACTGTTGTTGCTTCTACATCAAGGGTTGAATATTCAAATGCTAAATCCGTATTGAGGATTTTCCCATTTTTGATTACTAAATGATCCATGTAGCACATCCCTTGATTGCTTTCTATGGTGCAGTTGATAAACGTGATATTTTTCGAATTCCACCCTAGATATTCGCCGGTGATTAGCGAATCATAAACGGTGACATTTTCACAATTCCAAAAAGCGTCTTTTGAAAGTATCCTTGCATTTCGGATTTCAATATTCTTCGCTCCATCAAAGGCATAGTTCCCTACTAAGGTTAAATTATCAATTGTTAGATTTTCACTATTCATGCCAAAGTAATCACCTTTTGCGGTCACATGTGTCAAGTAAACACCTTCACAATTCCAAAATGACTCTTGTGCATTTGGCATATCAACATTGGTCAGGTGTATATCGCTCGCACGTCGAAATGTCTTAGGTGCCCCTATGACACTGTCACTGATTGAAATATGATGAGCATACCAAATTCCCGAGCGTGCCGTTTCGAGTAACGTACTGTTTTTTACACTGATGTTTTCGCAATACCATAAAGGATACTTCCACTTGAAAATACTATCACTGATAGAAATATCGCTACTTTCCTTCAGTGGTGATTCACCATCCGCAAAAATAGAATTCGTAATGATAAGATCTCGCCTCTTAAATAGAGCGCGTTCTCCAGTTAGCATTTGTTGATCAATTGTTTCCATAATTAATTCCTCCAATCTCTTGAAACAACCTTACAACTTAAAGTCGACTTTAAGTCAAACACAAGAGGACGATAAATCATTAGAAAACTTTTCCATGACCCTCAAGTGCTTGTTTATGAATTTGCTTCTTCTTATGGATAAAGAACGAATTCTTATTTATTCCCCTTTAGTTGATCGTAATAGAATTTAATTTTACGATTCGGTATATGAAGGTTTTGTTGCAAAGCTTGCATCTCAAGTACCACGAGATGCAAGCTTTGCAAGTATATCCGGCCTTTGGGAATTTACACAAAAATTTGCTGAACTTAACGAGGGTGTCTTTTCGGTGAAGTTTAGTCAAGAGAGAAAGAACTATCTTCACGTAATCGCAGTATGATTACAGTTTCTGCGTTATCTATGGAAACTTTGAACAATTGACTCAACATCTTCAAAAGCGAAGGCAAACGGATTAACTAAGGATGAAATGAAACAGATTGGTTAGAAATTGTCGATGATAATGGTTTAAATTATAAAAATAACGCATCGAATCAATTGATTCGATGCGTTATTTCTTTTATATAATAGTGGGAATACCGAAATTCAATACAACAGTGCGTTTTTATGATTCTATTTAACGGTATTGCCAACAAGTATTTTATTGGTTTGTTTTCTTCCACATCTTATACCCGAATTAGTAGTGAAGAAATTTGGTAATGGTCTGGAGTTAGCACTTCGACTAACAGAGCCTTAATGCTGAAAAAAATATCAGATACAAACAAGAACGAATGGCTGGCGTTCCTGTCTCTCTTTACCGGGACTAATTAAGCAACCGTTAATTATGCCTACTTTCAGCATAGAGCCTTATTCTGCTCTGTTGCTTAACATCTTATTTAATGTTTCCTCGGCATTTTTGGCTTCTTTCTTGCCAACCTCGACTTCAAGCACCGAGATTAAGCCCCTCATGTCAGCCTCAGTCAGCCCGGTATTAAATCCGATATTAAAATGAGCCGCCAGCTGGGAATTGACACCCTCCATATTGGCTAGGGCTGCAATGGTGGCCAGTTCTCTGCTTTGGAAATCTAAGTTGTCGCGTCCGAAAATGTCCCCGAAAAGGTGTCCTTTAAGAAACTGGTCAATGACTGGGACAAATGTATATGTCGGCCCAGTCACCGGTGCTCCAACTAGGCTTGTCTGGATTTCCGTTCCAAGTTCTATGCTGGATTTGTTGGCAGGCAGTGGACTTGCTTCCTTTCCAACCTCATCCGTGATTCCTTTCGCTTCCCGCTCTTCTACGACTTCCATAAAAGTGTTGATTCCGTTCAGGCTGCGAGGGAATCCCGCATAGGCATACATCTGTACGAGAATTTCCTTGATCTCATTGATGGTCAAACCGGCATCCAAACCTTCGTTGAGTGCATTTTCTAATTGTGGTAAATCACCGCTCGCAGTAAATGCAGCAATGGTAACCATTTCTTCTTGTCTAGCGTTTAAGACTTTGTTTTCATTTTTTACTTGTCTAGCGTTTGTAGCTTTGTTTTCACCTTTCATACCGTATTGCTCGTTGGTAACCTTCTCCATCCATTCAACGTTTTTGCCATCGCTTACTCCCGTGAGGGCAATATGCGTCATTGCTTTAGTCGGGGAAGCTCCATGCCAATGCTTGACTCCAGGTGGACACCAGACCACATCGCCTGCCCGGATCTCCTCAATCGGCCCCCCCCACTCCTGGGTCCAACCAACCCCTTTCGTAACAATCAGTCTCTGCCCTGTCGGATGGGTATGCCAGGCGGATCGGGCTCCTGGCTGAAACGTGACATAACCAACAGAATAGGGAGCCGAATCGTTTTCAGAGAAGAGGGGGTCAATACGTACATTGCCGGTAAAATATTCGGACGATCCCTTGGTGGAAGCCTGCGAGCCGCTTCGAGTGATTGTTTGTGAATTTTCGTTTGCTTCGGCAGCCATTGGCTGGCCTGTATAAACGCTCGCTGAAGCGAGCAGGGAAAGTGACAAAGTCATTACTGTAAGTATTTTTTTCATTTTTTTCTCCTTTCGAATATCAGTTTTAAAGTGGGAAAGGTTATGCGAGTAGAATGCTGTCCAAGATGGAACAAAGACGTACAAACAGCATAGCGATAACTCGATTTCGACTTATTGCGTTGATTTTTGTTGAAAGCATAAGAAACCTAACATCCCATAATTGTGGACCACATAACAATTTCGTTAATAAAGGTCCACCTCGGTATAGTTCAACTGTCGTGATACACTGAACATCTACTTTTCTATCTAAGTTGCATCTTGATTTTTCATGAGTGTACAACTCGAGTTAACTCTAAGTTAAGAGATTGGCTGCAAGAGCACCAATAACCGTACCCCTGGAGGCTTGGTCTATTTGCTTTGCAAGAGCAGGTTTCGCACCTTTAGATGGAAGTTATTTAGCAGTCGCCTCTCCAATTCCACTAGAAACACCTGTAATCACAACAATTTCACTTTATAGATATACTTACCACATCCTTTCCTAATAATAAGTAACAACACATCAACTTATTATTTTTTAAATTATTTAAAAGTTACAAGAATAGCTTAATCCTTAAAGTCGACTTTAAAGCAAGGAGTTTTTTAAAAAAATTATTTTTTCAGAAATCTCTTTCTACAATATTATACAAAGCTAACTTCTGATTGATTTGCACTAGAGACGGTGCCAACTTAATTAATACTAGGGTTGCTTTAAAGTTGACGTTAAGTTAAACAAAAAGAGGACAATAAAAAATTTCTTGTGTAGAAAAGTTTTTCATCATTCTCAAGTGCTTGTTTTATGAATTCGCTTCTTCATTTGGATAAAGGACGAATTCGTATTTATTCCCCTTTACTTGATCGTTATAGAATTCAATTTTACGATTCAAAATATCCAGGTTTTGTTGCAAAGCTTGCATCTCTAATTCCACGAGGTGCTTACGCTTTTCAAGTAAATCAAGTCTTTTGGGAATTGTTTCCTCACCCATTGTGCGCCATTTAGTATACTGGTTTAGCTCTGTCATCGACATTCCTGAACCTTTCAAATGGAGTAAGAATTGAGCCCAGCCGATATCCTCATCAGTAAATTCGCGTAAATTGTTTTCATTTCGATGAGGATTAAGTAATCCTTCCTTTTCATAGTATCTGAGCGTACTCGTTGTTACACCGATGATTTTTGCAAATTCTCCAATTGAATAAGTCATGGTACCCACCTCGTTTAATGTCGTGCTTCTACTAATTAAGATACATTTAAAGTGGCCTTTAATCCGTGTTTTTAATTTCACTAATAAAAAAAAATAGAGTTCTCTCATCACTGTCACATGCTGATGAAACTCTATTTGGCCTTTTTCTTGATAATTAATAGTAGAACAAAGAATGATTAGACAACTTGTTTCGTTGGACGAATCAAGATTTCGCTTACCGCAACAGTATCAGGAGTACTAATTGCATAAGCTACTGCATCTGCAATATCGCTTGACTTTAATCCGAAACCTTCTGTACGTTGATTATTCTTCACCCATTCACTATTTTCAGGGTCATTAATCGTTGTATATAGTTCGGTGTCTACAGCACCTGGTGAAATAATGGTTGACCGAATATTACTTTCCCTTTCTTCCTGGCGCAATCCCTCCATGATTGCCCGAACGGCAAACTTAGTGCCACAATATACAGCAGACCCTGGATAAACAACATGTCCAGCTACGGAATCAGTCGCAATAATGTGACCGGATTGTTGTTGTTTCATAACAGGTAATACAGCAGCAATTCCATTTAAAACCCCCATGATATTGATGTCTAACATTTGGCGCCATTCATCAAAACGTGTTTCTGAAAGTGGTGCAGTTGGCATGACTCCAGCGTTGTTGTAGAGTACGTCTACTCGACCATATTTTTCTACTGCCAAACCTACAACTGCTTGAACTTCCTCTTTATTCGATACATCTGCAACAGCGTATGAAATTTCAGCATTTGGTAATGATTCAACAAGAGCCTTCAAGCGTTCTTCTCGACGAGCAGCAATCACTAATTTTGCTCCTTCTTGTGAAAGTTTCTTGGTAGTTGCTTCTCCAATCCCACTTGATGCACCCATAATAACAACAACTTTTCCTTCAATATTTTTCATAATAATGTCCTCCTTAATTCTTGTTACAAATACACTTTACACATTAAGGTTGACTTTAAGTCAAGCGATATAAAAATCACTTTTTAATTTTTTTCTGCCTCAAAACTTTGACCATTGCTCCTTTTCCCCTTCACAAAAACAACGCCCAAACCAAAGATAGCAATCAATAAAATGAAAATCGAATTTGCAAAAATTAATGATTGAACAGAATTAACATGTAATAACTGTGAAAAAACCGCACCTTCATAAGGGGAAAGTGTGGCTCCTATGTTATAGGCAACCAGCACGAATGTAGTTCCTAATTTTGCTATTTTGGCAGTTTGCTGTGTAAATGTATTTAGTAGATAGGGCATGATACTCCGGAATGAAAAGCCAATGACCATTGAACACAATGTCGTTAGAAAGATACTTTCTGAAATGGTAGTCACGTACATAAAAACTCCCAGTAATAGAAGTGATGCAGGAATTGTATAATCCTTTAGTAATTGAAAAACCTTTCCAAATACAAATCCAGCGATAAATGCTCCTAAACCAATAAAAGCAATCATATTGCTACCATTCGTTGCATTGCCGATATTTTTTTCTAAAATCAAAGGGGTAATCTGGATATTATAATTGATAAAAATCGTTACAATTACAAATAGCAAAATTCCTAAACCAATTACCAGGCGATAGGACCTTTTATCGTTTGAACTGTCTGATATCGTTATTTTTTGTTCAGCATTGCTCTTTTCAAGTTGCTTCTTGTCATAAGGGATAAAGAAAAAGAGTGCTAAAAAAATCGGGAGTGCTATAGCATAAACAAAAAAGGAAGTATGCCAGCTGATTTTCAACAACTGTCCTACTAAAAGCGTTAAACAGATTCCACCTAACCCTTCAAATGAACTTTCCATTCCTATTACTTTGGCTCGTTTGCCTGGATCGTTTTGATACAAATCACTAATCATTTGGATGATTAAACGGTTGAATAAACCAATTCCTAAACCAAAGAAACAGCGTGATAAAAACAATAAAGAGAAGATATCATGTTTCAGTGCAGGAAATATCCCTGAAAAGAAAACAAGCACTAAACCAATCAATATTGTTTTTTTCTTTCCAATCCATAGTTCTAAGCGATTCCCACTTAAAACACCAAGAATGACAAACAAGGAAGGAATTGTTGTTAATAGCCCTACATGTGTAGGGTTTATAGCCGGAAATTCCTTGGTAATCGCTGGAATGTTTGCGGCAATAGCTGGACCAGATGAAATTAACAACGCAACTGACAGCAAAGAATATAATTTTAATTTTTCCAGGCGCATGAAAAATATTCACCTCCTATAGTTGGGTAGTAATACTTTGTTTATGAATATTATCCGTTGTAGTTCTTCTTTTGAGCTCAGCCTCTTTTTCAAGCAATTCCCCATCATAGTCCGCAATTTTTTTATCTAATCTTTTTATTGTCTCGTCAATCTCTATATGTTTTTCTATCAATCGACTTCTTTCTTCAACTAGGATATTTTTGCGAGCTTCTATAGTGTTATCTCCTTCGATAAATAAAGTTGTATATTCAAGTAACACCTCTATCGTCAAACCAACATTTCGCATACATTTTATAAATTCAATCCATTTGATATCATCTTCATCGTAATTGCGGATGCCACTTTCTTTTCGGTTTACCGGTGGAATAAAACCTACGCTTTCGTAATATCTGAGTGTTGCTGCTGTTAGATTAAACTGGCTTGCCACTGTGCAATATTCATTTTCTTCACCTCTCTATCTTTTATGTATTGAATCTACCACTTAAAGTTAACTTGAAGTCAAGGGAAAACATACTTAAGTTTTAGAACTTTTTCAAATTATTATTTCTTGACTTAAAGTTTGCTTTAAGCCCTATACTACATCATGTAACAAATAAGAATGGATGAAGGAACGATTAAAATGGGGGAAAAACAAACAGCAGGACGAGACTTGTTAGGAGAATTCGCGCCAAAATTTGCTGAACTTAACGATGATGTCTTATTCGGTGAAGTTTGGTCAAGAGAGAAAGAATTGTCTCCACGCGATCGCAGCATGATTACAGTTTCTGCGTTAATTGCTGGTGGAAACTTTGAACAATTGACTCCACACCTTCAAAAAGCGAAAGCAAACGGAGTAACGAAAGAAGAAATTGCAGAAGTCATCACTCATCTTTCGTTCTATGCAGGTTGGCCTAAAGCTTGGTCAGCATTTAACATTGCAAAAGAAATTTATAAAGATTAAAAGGAAGTAGGGATTAAATATGGCAAATGAAGAATTAAGCAATAGCACAATCTTTCCATTAGGAGAAAAAGTTGAAGCAAACTTTATCGGGGACGCATACTTAAAAATGGTGTTTACCGATAAGACGCCACTTAATGCACCAATTGGGAATGTAACCTTTACTCCAGGAGCTCGTAATAACTGGCACTCTCATAAAATTGGGCAAGTGTTGTTAGTGACAGGCGGTGAGGGTTGGTATCAAGAAGAGGACAAACCAGCTCAATTACTCAAAAAAGGCGATGTAGTAAACATTCCGCCGCATGTAAAACACTGGCACGGTGCTACAAAAGACAGCTGGTTTGTACACTTAGCCATTACACCGGGAGAAACAGAATGGTTAGAACCGGTCGATGATGAATGGTTTAATAAATTATAAAAATAAAGCATCGAGTCTATTGGCTCGATGCTTTATTCATTTCATATGATAGTGGCAATACTGAAGTTTCATACTTCAGTGTGTTATTATGATTTCTAATTAACGGTAGTGCCAACAAGCATTCTTTTCAAATCATTTTTTTTTCCTCCACATCTGATGGCTTAATTAGTGGTGAAGAAATTTGATAATGGTCTGGAGTTGGCACTTCGACTAAAAGTGTCCTGATTATGAAAAAGTAAAATATCAATAATACGAACAGAACACGTAATCCCGGTCGTCGCTTTCAGGTATTATTACAAGGAAACGCATCCAATTTCCTTGGATGGAGTAGCATTTATATCGTTTATAGTGCATCTTCGACTGGCGTTTCTCCACCAATCATATCAAAGGCTTTGCCAATTGTATGATCATTCTCAAGTGCAGCATAAATGGCTGATGCAACATCTTCACGAGGAATTTGCCCATGTTCCAAGTCAACCGCCACTTTTACCTTCCCAGTTCCAGGGTCATTGGTCAGTCCCCCTGGGCGGATAATTGTATAATCAAGACCACTCTTCTCTAACCAAACATCCGCGTAATACTTAGCCGCACTATAGTATGGTGCACTACTCAGCCATTTGTCACGATCCTTAACGCCAATTGCACTAACAATGACGAAACGTTTCACCCTAGCTTGTTTGGCTGCTTCCATTGACTTGATGGCTCCATCGAAATCAATCATCATTGTTTTATCTGCACCCGTACGGCCGCCTGAACCAGCTGTAAATACAACTGCATCCGCACCATTTACCGCACCCACGATATCTTCAATGCTCCCTTCCAGATCAACGAGCACTGTTTTGACCCCTTGTTCTTCAAATTGCACCATTTGTTCTATCTTTCGAACCATAGCGATAGCGTTATGCTCATTTGTATCTTGTATCTTGTATCTTTTTTATAAGGTTTTGGCCTATTTGGCCGTTTGCCCCTATGATAAGGACGTTCATAATTCCTCTTCCTTTCTGCTCAATAATACTCCCGTTATGGAAAAATACGATAGATTCTATTTTACATTAATCTCTAAATAATGTTTAAGCCTCTGTACTTCTTGTTGTTCCTTCAACAAATGGATAAATTGGGTCTAAATGAAGCTCATAAGTAGATTCGTCGACAATACCTACAGTCTTGTCGCTATCATAAAGATCTAACGCAAGAGCAACCATTTCTTTTGATTTGTGAAACTTAGGAAACTGTCCTTCGTATTGAAACTCATCCATATCAAAAGCACACTGTACAAATTCCGTAGCAGAAGGGGCTAGAACTTTGGCCAGCATTTTTGAACTTTTTCTTTTTAACTCTAGGGCAAGGCCCTCTGTGAATGCACTTTCTTAGAATTTTGTGGCGCAATATGTCACTGCATCAGTAAAAATCGTATAGCCGCCTATTAAGATAATGATAATCTGTGTACCTTCTACATAATCTCTCACAAACAGAGAAGAAAGAACTATTTATGCTTCAATATTTAAATGTAAAATTGATTTGTTCCAATTTTATTTAAAATTTTGTTCCCCCAACAGAAGCATAATTTCCAAAACCAGCTTTGTTAATCCATGTTTCTAAATCATATTTTTTTTAGTGATTTATAAAATTTATAAGCATTTTCTGCGGGTAGCCAATATATGGTTTTTTTCACGTTTTACAAAAGCTAAAGCTGCCTCATATCCGATTCCTGAACTTGGCCCAGTAATTACTGTATATATTTCATTTTTATTCCTCCATCTAAGATATTTTCAAGTTGATTATAGATATTAAAGTTAACTTTAAGTCAAATATTTATTCTTTCATCTAGACACATTTGCTAGTAACCTAGATACCCTATGCCCTTTAAGGCAATTTCAGAAAATATTATACTAACGACAATTTGTTCGTTGGCCATCGGATTTTCTTTTCGTTGTATTAGCCATATTTGCTTCATACTTTTACGCAGCAAAACGAAAAATCAGCAAAACTTGGAACAACCATGGTGTTTGTTGCTTATAACATAGGTGCTACCCTTTCCCCTTAGAAGGTACAATGTTCTCAAAGCTTTTATACGTTCAGACTGTTCAATCCTTATTCCTTGTAAGTTCAATCATCATTTTACTGATTGCTATTATTAGTTTGGGTATTGCTTTTGTAAAGGTAAAAATGAATGGAGCACAGGAAAGTATTTTTATAAATTTTTCCTTATCACTTGACTTAAAGTCAACTTTAATTTGTAAGGTGTATTTGTAACTATAATAAGGAGGAATTATCATGACAACCATGAAAGATAAAGTAGTAATTGTAACGGGGGCACGAACAGGCATTGGACTTGCTACTGCGCAACTATTTGCTAAAGAAGGTGCACGTGTAGCTTTAGTTGGAAGAAATGAACCAAAGCAAGAAGCTCAGGACTTAGTAGATGCCGGTTATAATGCAATCTCTATTGGTTGCGATGTTTCAAATGAGAAAGATGTTGAAGCTATGGTCGAGAAAACTGTTGAAGCATTTGGAAAACTGGATTACGCGTACAATAATGCTGGTATTCAAAGTCCTATTATTGATACTGCTGACCTAACTGAAGAAGAGTACGATAATGTAATGGATATTAATCTTCGAGGTATCTGGTTATGTATGAAATATGAGTTACGTCAATTAAGAAAACAAGGCACTGAAGGAGCTATTGTTAATTGCTCTTCATTAGGAGGTTTAGTGGGTATTGCGGGGCGTTCTGCTTACCATGCCTCAAAGCATGGAGTTTTAGGCTTAACCAAAAGCAGTGCTTTAGAATACGCTGCAAAAGGGATTCGTATCAATGCGATTTGTCCAGGAATCATTGAAACGCCGATGGTTGGAAGAATGCTAACTACTGAAAGTGATGAAATGCAAGAATTAATGAAGGAAGTACCAATTGGTCGTCTAGCAAAACCTGAGGAAGTTGGTTCGGTAGTTCTTTGGTTGTGTAGTCCTTCTGCAAGCTATGTAATCGGTCAAGGGATAGCAGTTGATGGTGGCTATACAGTCCACTAATTTAATTCAGTTACCAAGAGCAACTTGAAAGAGAGAAGGATCTGAATACTATCGCACTTAATAGGCCAATATCCAAATTCACTGATTAAGTTTCTTTTTATAAGTATTGATAGAATTGTATCTTATTTCATCATTTGATTATATAGAAATGGTTTCACCCCCTCCCCTACTGTATAAAAATGATTAAACTTCTTTCAAGTTGGATTTCTTTAGGTACTAGATATAGGGTTAGTGAATTATTTTGGTTAAAGCTATAACAATCTATATAAACTCCAGAGAAAAGCCGTTTTCCAAGATTTTTAGGAAAACGGCTTTTTTTGCAACATATTATAGAGTTTGCAAAAAAAACTACACTGGAAACGCTATTAACCTTAATATTTTCATCAATACTTTTTTGTGATTTATACATATTACATAATCATTCCATCCTACGCTTTGGAGATGACTTTAAAGTACGCTATAAAATTCAATGAAAATTTTATATTGGCTAAAAAACTTAGTAGGTTAAGTTCTTCCTCAAGCTTTAGATGACATGGTTTCTTTTTCTTCCTCGTATTTCTTTTCTAATTCATCGTAGTACTCTATTTTCGTTTCAATTTTTATAAAAGCTTTATCCAAGTCTCTTTGTTTCTCCAACATTTTCTCTTTATGTTTTTCAAAAATCTGTTTCCGTTTCGCGGCTGTAAAGTCTCCTTCTTTTGTTAATTCGACAATCCCACGTAATTCGGAAAGAGCAATATCCGTTTTTCGTAAACATACAATAAGCTCTAACCATGATAAATCTGTTTCATCAAAAATCCGATTTCCATTGTTATCTCTTTTTACAAAAGGTAGAAGTCCCTTTTGTTCATAATATCGAAGTGTATGTGTAGGTAAACCTACCTTTTCAGCTGCTTCTTTTATATAGAATTCCATTGTATCCTCCGTCATTAGTTTTACTATTTTTTTCTCCATTCATCACAACTTAATTTTTCAAGGTTGGTATAAATTTAGTCATTTCAATAGCAAAAGCACAGTATCCCTTCCTTTCCCTATTATAATCTAAATCTTTCGTTTAATTATTATAGTCCTTAAAGTGCACTTTAAAGCAACTCATAATATTTTTTAAAGGAATATTAGTAAACATACTTTTCTTTTTATGCTCAAATCTCATTTTCATTCATTACAGGAATGCTGCCCCTTTAGGAATTCCTAAAGACATGACACCATAATCGATTTTAAGTTTACTTGCTTTCCGTTATAGTCAATTAGTACTTCTGATTGAAATCCGGAGACGGCACTGACTAATTTTGTTGAAGGACGCGCATGTAGTCCTGCTTTATCTACTATAATGTAATTTTTTTCAGCCATTTATAATCCTTCTCCTATTTATCCATGTACAGTAGTAACTTCTATTAACTCTTTTACTCTTGCTACAACGTTTTCAACTGTAAAACCGAATTCTTTCATGATTGTTTCACCAGGAGCAGATGCACCGAAGTGATTAATGCCAAGAACTTGTCCTTCGTCTCCAACATAGCGTTCCCATCCAAGTGTAGAAGCCATTTCAATACCTAAACGTTTTTTCACTGATTTAGGGATAACACTTTCTTTGTATTCAGCTGATTGCTCTTCGAAACGATCCCATGCAGGCATACTTACAACAGATACGTCAATGCCTTCTGCAGCTAATACGTTTTGTGCTTCTACTGCTAGGCTTACTTCAGAGCCCGTTGCAAGTAATAAGGCATCAGCTTGGTCATTGCCAGCTTTCGATACAACGTATGCACCTTTAGATACGCCTTCGTATGCCTTCTCTTTTGTCCCTTCAAGCGTTGGTAAGTTTTGACGAGTCAACACAAGCACTGTTGGACGGTCAGTTGATTCTACAGCTAAGCGCCATGCAGCAGCTGTTTCATTTGCATCTGCAGGACGGATGACTGAAAGGCCTGGCATTGCACGAAGTGATGGCAATTGTTCAATTGGCTCATGTGTTGGGCCGTCTTCTCCAACTGCGATGCTGTCATGTGTAAATACATAGGTTACAGGAAGCTTCATTAAAGCTGCTAAGCGAATCGCCGGGCGAAGATAATCAGAGAACACGAAGAATGTACCGCCGAATACTTTTACACCACCGTGTAGAGCCATACCATTTAATGCAGCTCCCATTGCGAATTCGCGTACACCAAACCAGATGTTACGTCCACTATAATCAGCTGGAGTAAAATCTTCTGCACCTTTAATCATTGTTTTGTTTGAGCCAGCTAAGTCTGCTGATCCACCGAAGAATTGCGGTACAACTTGCGCTACTGCGTTTAATACTTCTCCTGAAGAAGCACGAGTTGCTAAGTTCGAACCTGTTTTATAAACGGGTAGTTGCTGCTCCCAGCCTTCAGGTAATTTCCCTTCTACTGCTAGTTCAAATTGATGAGCCAGCTCAGGGTATTTTTCTTTATATTGAGCAAATACATTGTTCCATTCATTCTCTTTCTTTTGGCCAATTTCAGCAATTGTAGCGTTGAAGTGAGCATACACTTCTTCTGACACATAGAAATCTTCTTCAAATGTCCATGCATACGCTTCTTTTGTTAATTTTGTTTCCTCAGAACCTAATGGAGCACCGTGCACGCCAGATGTACCCGCGTGGTTTGGAGAACCAAATCCGATTGTTGTTTTTACTTCAATCAGCGTTGGACGTGTTAAATCAGCTTTTGCTTCTTCGATTGCGTTTGCAATTTCAGTCAAGTCATTACCATCTTCAACACGGATTACTTGCCAGCCATAGGCTTCGAAACGTTTTTCTGAATTATCAGAAAACGAACGATCTAAATCGCCATCTAATGAAATATCATTTGAATCATATAGGACAACAAGTCGGCCTAATTTTAAGTGCCCTGCTAACGAAGCTGCTTCAGCAGATACACCTTCCATTAAGTCTCCGTCGCCACACATGGCATATGTAAAGTGGTCTACAATTTCTAAGCCTTCTTTATTGTATGTTTCAGCTAGATGACGCTCTGCCATTGCTTTACCGACAGCCATTGCAATACCTTGTCCTAGTGGACCAGTTGTTGCATCAACACCTGCTGTATGACCGAATTCTGGATGACCCGGTGTTTTACTTCCCCATTGACGGAAGTTTTTAAGGTCCTCAATTGATAAGTCATATCCAGCTAAATGAAGCAAGCTGTATAAAAGTGCTGATCCGTGTCCTGCTGATAAGACAAAACGGTCACGGTTAAACCAGTTTGGATTCTTTGGATTGATGTTCATATACCTTGTCCATAATGTATAGGCCATCGGAGCAGCTCCCATTGGCATACCTGGGTGACCTGAATTTGCTTTTTCAATAGAATCTATAGATAGTGTTCGAATGGTTGAAATAGATAATTGTTCAATAGATGAGTTCATTTTTCTTCTCCTTTTTCTTTCCTTTTTTAAAAAATAAGGGGACGATGATATACCTCTCTCGTCCCACATTATCCTTAACTTAATCCAACAAAGCCTGTGCTGTTTCTTCGTCAGTGATTAATACTTGTATTAATTTTCCTTCTAGAGATGCCTTTATTGCCTGCACTTTTTCTAACCCACAAGCAACACCCACAACAAGAGGGATTTCTTTTAACCTCTCTAAATCAAGCGTAATAATCTTTTCATTCCAAGAACTATCTGCTGCCTGTCCATTCTTATTAATGAAGTTATAACAAATGTCTCCAACTACATCACCTTGATCAAAATAGCCCTTGTGATCTTGACCGAGATAAGAGTTTACCATCGTTGAATGTTCAGGAGTCCCACCAATTCCGACAATTGCTATGTCAGACCGAGTGGCAAGTTCAAAAACATTTAGAATAGAATTTTGTCTCATAAATATTTCTTTTGCTTCTTTAGAATCAACCATTACAGGGGCGTGAAGAAGCTTATATTGGGCCTGTATCCTTTCTGCAAGTTGAGCTACAATATGGTTTGCATGTATATCCATTCGTTCATTTCCCATCCCTCCAACTAGAGGAACAAATGTAACGGATGGATAAGATTGGGGAGACGTCAAAGACTTCGCTACCTCATGCAATGTTGTTCCTGCAGATACACCAACCGTTTGGCCGTTTTTGAGTACTCGCAGTAAATATTTACTCGCCGCAGCTCCTAGTCTACTCTTGGAAGATTCACCACCAAGGTTTGGGATACATACTACCTCACGTAAACTGTACAAGCGTTCAATTTTACCTTCTAATTGTCTATAAGGATGAATTTTATCATCATGTATAACAATTTCCACAATTCCAAGTTCTCTAGCTTTTGAAAGATATTTAGAGATAAGAGATCGGCTTACGCCTACCTCATCTGCAATTTGAGATTGAGTAGCTCCTTCTTCATAATACATATGAGCTACTTTCACAAGTAATCTACTATCTTCAGGAAAGTTCAAACTAGTACCTCCTTTTTTTCTTTATATTCTACTTGGACTTTAGGAGGCCTTATTTTATTATGCTATAAATTCAATTACACTCCCATTTTTAAATTGTGGAAGTACATGCGGCTTCGCAAACACTGCACCTGGAAGAACTTCTTCTGTAGGTTCTGAAAAGTATATTGATATATGACCAAGTTCCTTCAGATTATTATTTGCTAAAGAGCCGACAGCCGTGATTGTAAATTGCTGATCATTAATTTGAAGAATTCCCCCTTCTTTAATGGGCTGTTCTGAAACGTCCCCTTCCACTTCATGAATCACTGCTACTTCTTTTAAACCGTCTGGTGCTTGAGGACCGAATAAAATCATAATTTTCTCTTCTTCAAATGATAAAGCTAGTTCCCCAATTTCTTTTACAATAGATTTGTACATAGTAATTCCTCCATCTGTTTATAAAGTTATGATTAATACATTCCAATACTTGCAATATAGGCAATTACAACAGCAAGAACACCTGTAATTAAACGACTATATAACACTGCAGGTACACCATATTGTACCGTTTCTGGTTTTGCTTCGCCAAGTGATAATCCTACTGGAATAAAGTCTGCACCAACTTGCGCATTAATAGCGAATAAAGCAGGCAATGCGAACTGAGGTGGAATATTCCCTTTTGCTATCTCAGTACCAATCAAAACACCGATAACCTGAGCAATAACTGCACCCGGTCCAAGTACAGGCGATAGAAATGGCATGGTACAAACAAGTACGAGAATAATTAAACCCCATAAAGAACCAGCAAGAGGCGATAAGAATGTTGCAATTGCATCGCCGATACCCGTATAGTTAATAATTCCAATTAACATACTTACGAAAGCCATAAACGGAAGAATATTTTTAATAAGCATATCAATGGAATCTCGGCCTGCTTGATAGAATGTTCCTGTAACTTTTCCAATTCCTCTTGAAATCTAATTAAGAAGTTATCGCCTTTATCTTGGTTTTCCTTCTTTAACTGTTCATAATCTTTTTTAAAACTTTCTTTGTCCGTTGTATTAAACTTTTTAGTCACAGTTTCTTCTTTAATCTCTGATTGACCAATCTCTGATTCTGATTGATCATCTGCTACAGTGATTTGTTTTTCTGTTACACCTGAAACAAAGATGTCTTCTTTAATATGCTTTGCAAGTGGCCCAGACGGTGAAGATGGAAGAATATCGACTGTAGGAATACGTTTCATTGGATAAAGACCGATCCTCGCTGTTCCTCCACAATCGATAACCACGCACATCATTTCATCTTCTGGTACCGACGTTTTAAATCCGTCTACTGCTTCCGTACCTGAGACTTCAGCTATCTTTCTAGCTACAGGGTGGATTCCCCCTCCTGTAATTGAAACAACTTTCACTTTCTTTCCTTTTGGTTCAATTCTCAGGCCTGTCCCCCATCCACCTGAACCTTTATCAACAAAAATTGCACGTTGCTGAGTCATGACGCTTCCTCCTTGTGCCATGGTAATTCCTCCCCCTTTTACGCATTCGCTTCCATTCGTTTAGCTAGATACTTTGTGATAAGTTCAGTAATAACACCACGCAAGAGCATAATGACAATACCTACTAAGAAGTATCGTACTGCAAGATCAGACATTGAATAACCAGCCTCTTTTATACCGTTCGCAATTCCTAAGTAAACAAAAAGTTCTCCGGCATTTGCATAAGGAAATAAAGCTGTTACAGGGTGAAAGAAACTAACTAAAGAATCAAAAAACGCTGGTTTTTGTTTTTCTGGTAAAAATCGTCCGAATGTATAAGCCATTGGGTTAGTTAGCATTAAAATTGATAGCATTGGCATCAATGTATATCTTAGTAAGGTATACTTTGCAGCAAATTGAATGACTTTATTAACCCTCTCTTCTCCTATAAACTTAATCATTGCGTACGTAAAAGTCAGTAGGACAACTAGAGTTGGTACAATACCAGTCATTAGACTCATGAACTGTTTTCCACCAGCATCAAACATTCCGATAAAGTGTTCTCCGAACCATTGAATCCATTCCATTGTAATTAGCACTCCTTTCTATTAAACCAATGAGATTTTTTTTTTCGAAATCGATAACAATGCATTTTCAGCAGCCTTTGAAAGAGCTATATTAATTGCAGGTAATCGTTTAGACTTCCCTTTACTTTTCACTTGGGAAACATCTAAAATGTCCAGTACAGCCCCTGAGTGTTGACCTTTATATTTGCCTAACTCTTTAAATTTTGATAAAATCGAAAAGCCATTTACTACATAACATTCCTGAATAATATAATCATTATCTACGACAAGCATAGCAATTGCCCCAGGTCTGAATTTTCTTCTTTCCATACCCGAAAAGAAATAATACCCTTCTTTTCCTTTGTAAGCACTTACAATATTATCCATATTTTTTCTGTAGTATCGCATTTGTATAAAAGTAAGTGCGTATTGAACAATTAACAAAAAGCAAAGAACCATAACAAAATTCATAAAGAGTAATTCCCTCCTCTTAAGTCCTTTTATTTAGAAAAAAAGGTGCAGCAAAATCTATTCTTTAATAGGTGTTTGCTGCACGCTTCGGAACTTAGATAGTGGTTAAAATTTCACCTTTGGGTGCTGCTGTAGGGAATAAATGATCTTGAAGCGATCTTAATTTCCATACAGTTGTTGTAGGATCTAATTCTATATCATCCGTTGTCAGGAATTGACCCTGGCGAATATCTTTTTTCGCTACAACTTTGCCACTAATTAAACCGATTGGAATATGACCATTTTGTTTCATATCCTGATGTGTTTCAAGTACACCGCGTACAGAATAGCCTCCAATACCATCTAATGTTTCACCAGCTTTAATATCACGTTTTGCAACGGTAACCGTTTCAGAAACTGGTGCACCAATAGGATGAATTGAAGAGTCATGTTGTAAAACAGCTTTTGCAATAGTAATTGGTGTTTCTAGACTAGCAAGATGAAATGGGCGATATAAGATGTGGTGATCTCTTTCACCTTTTTTCAGCAAATAATTTAGCTCGTGCGCTACAGCTTCATTTTGACCTTTTACAATAACAAATACTCCTGGTGCAAGACCATCTACATATTCAACTACACCAAATTTATTTAACACTCCACCATTTTCTTTAACATCTAAATCTTTAATAACTGAATCAAGATCTCCAGAAATTCCGTGCATTCCAACTACATCCGGTATAAATCCAATAGCGTTAGACAATAAATTCATTTCAGCCATCGTCTTCGTACCATCTTGGAAAGCAGCAAGCATGTGGGAAGACATTTTTTTCTTGTTTGCTTCTTCTTGTGCAGTGGACGGGTTTGCTGTGACATTTAATTTGTTATTTTTCCCTTTACCAGCAACTAGTACTTCCATACCCATTGTTTTTGCAAATTCAAATAACTCAAGAGTTGCTGCCGGCTCATCACCTGCTGAACCTGTGTAAACTAATCCCGCATTTTTAAACATTTGATGCATTACTGGACCAATTGTGATGTCTACTTCAACGTTTAATAAAACAAGATGTTTTTTAGACCTGAATGTTTCAAGCGAAATATTTGCTCCTACTTCCGGAACACCTGTAGCATCAACAATTACCTCAACATTTGAAGATTGAATCACTTCGCGAAAATCATTTGTTATGATAATTGATTCTTTTCTATCCGCCTGTGAGTTATAGTAATCCGCGGCTCTTTGTGCTGCATCAACATTTATATCACTAACACCTGTTACACTCATTCCAGGAATACGAGAGATTTGACCAATCATTCCAAATCCCATCTGTCCAGCACCAATAACCCCTACTTTAATTGGTTCATTTGCTCGTTCTCTTTCTAAAAGTTGTTGATAGATTGACATCCATTCCATCTCCCTTATATAGTCTCTTTTTGATTAATAAAACAAATTTTCTGAAAACAAAATCTATTAATCGCTTACAAATACATTTTTTAATATAAAATTATTGTTAAAGTGATTAACATGTTAAAACAAAACGTAACATTTGATACATGTAATAACAAATGATTTTATTTAGTAGCATTTGTTACAGGTACTAACATTTGTTAATCTCTATGTGTTTATATTAAAATGAAATGGAAACGTTGTCAACAAAAAAAGGAAATTAGATTTAAGAAAAGGATGGTAAAAGAATGAATCGAAAAGATTATTATTATGATGAACATGCACCAAAACCGCAAGTTATTGTTCCGGCAGTTTCAGCTGTCATATTCCATGGGGAAAAGGAAATTCTTCTTCAAGAACGAGTGGACAACTTGAAATGGTCTATACCTGGGGGCACAATGGAACCAGGTGAAACAGTGGAAATAGCGATAAAACGAGAGGTAAAAGAAGAAACCGGTTTTGATATAGAGGTAAAACAATTGTTAGGAGTATATAGTGATCCTAATCATGTCATAGCCTATACAGATGGAGAGGTTCGACAACAATTCTCTATTTGTTTTTTATGTGTCATTAAAGGGGGTTCTTTGGTAATTAGTAATGAATCGAAAAGAGTAGCATTTGTTCCTATAAGGGAATTAAACACGATAGATATGCATATAACCCAAAAGATAAGAATTCAGGATGCCTTAGCTGGAAATAATGCGGCGTTTATAAGATAAATTAATCAAGGATTAAATTCAATAAATTAACAAATTATTATCCTGATGATTGGTTAAAATCTACTTAACAAGTGGGTTTAGCTAGCTAGGATAGTTTATAGACAAAAGATATATATCAATATTTTTTTACAAAGGAGGAATTGGGTGAATAAACAAATATGTATTATTAAGAATGAACAAATTAAACATTCATTAGAAAATAATGCGAGGCAGTACTTGGTAGGGAAATTATCACTTCCTCAAACACTTAATCATATAGAGGATGATAAGTTAGAAATTGGTATTACTTCTTATACTGATTTTCATAGTGAATCACCTCACTATCATACTCAAGCTTATGAGTACCAATATATAGTTAAAGGTACGACAGAATATATGGATGTAGAAACAGGACAAGAATACACCTTCCATCAGGGAGACTTTTATGTGACTCCCCCTGGTATTAAGTATGCTCAACGCTCGCAACCAGGTACAGAAATTTTTTTTATAAAAACACCCCCAGGCAATGACAAGAAGATAATTGAGAATACAGATAAAGTTAAAGAATGGTTAAAAGGCAAATAGCACAATTGATTTTCAAATAAAGGAGAAGCCATGATAGGACAGGCAAGAGCTATTTTCTTTTGAAAACAAGGAGAGCTTCGGGAACGAACCCTACAACATCAACTGCAAAGAGCCAGTGCTTTAAACATAATCATCAATGCTATTAGTATTACTGACCATTAAAACTTTCTTAACGTTGTTAAAATCGGGGTAATCGTCTTGAAAATGGGCTTAACGTTGTAAATCCGCATTTTCCTGACGCTACCCCTTAATGAACTCCCTCAGTTTAATTGATAATGCTCACGAATACTCGCTTATTCGCAGGATTTCAAACCACATGGTATAGGTTGCTTTAGATGAACGAAAGAGATCGGACCATGCTATGTAAAATGATTGGTAGAGAATTAGTTTATGGTATAGAAGAACCCGGTTATGACCGAGTACGCCTTATATTTAAGGACTATGGAAGATCAGTTAAGCACATTCACCTTGATAAAAATGGAATTAATGTTGCTGAATTAACAGAGAGTGAAGCGAAAGTTGCTTACGTCACTCCTTCCCATCAATTCCCTTTAGGAATCGTAATGCCAATATCAAGGCGCTTAGAATTGATAGAATGGGCGAAGGAGAAGGGGGGATATGTCATCGAAGATGATTACGATAGTGAATTTCGCTACGAAGGAAAGCCCATTCCATCGCTTCAAAGCCTTGATCTGTATGGAAATGTTGTATACATGGGGACTTTTTCCAAGTCACTAATTCCATCTTTGCGTTTGAGCTATATGGTTCTTCCAACAAATTTGTTAGTAAAGTACAATGAAAACTTTATTGGTTATAAGCAAACTGTTTCAAGATTACATCAACATACTCTAAGGCTCTTTATGGAAAGTGGCCAATGGTCAAGGCATTTGAACAAAGTAAGAAATATTTATAAGAAAAAGCATAACGCTTTACTTACATCTATTAAAGCTAACATGAATGATCGGGTCCGAATAATTGGTTCTGGTTCTGGTTTACACGTGCGCTTAGAACCCCAGAATAACATGACAGAGAAAGAGCTTATCGCTACTGCTAAAGAGAAGGGAGTTTAGTGTATCCCGTGTCCTCATTTTATGAGCGACCACCTTCCCAAGAATATTCTCAAGTGCTTCTTGGTTTTGCCGGTTTAGATGAGAATGGGATTCATGAAGGAGTTCACTTACTTTCCAAAGCTTGGTTCTAACTAATGCCACTACCTATAAACATAAGCATACAAAAAGACGAAGAACCAATAATGTCATTGGCTCTTCGATTTTTTTAGAACATTATAGTCGTACCTAACTTCACCTGACTGTTAAGGCATTTATTATAGTCTCTTATTAAGCAACTGCCTGTTAGTTCAAGAAGACTTACTCCATTATATGGCCCGATTGTTGAATATTGTCCCGGAACACCAACACTGAAAGGATATTCAAGATAAGCACTCGAAGTAGATTATTGCCTAAAATACCCTTTTTTCAGGAGACTGTTTGTTTTTAATCCGATGCTGGAACGACAGAGTCGCAATAAATACAGTTACTCCCCACAAGAACAATCCTCCATACGTTACCACATACACCCATATGGCTAACCCTTCGGCGTAACCTTTTGGAAGCACTCCTAAAAATTGAAGAGCTGTCAAGAAGCTAATTAGAACTGTCAACACCCCAACTGACCATCCTGATATGATTAATAACCATTTTGGTAATTTCTCCCCCCAGGAAGTCACGAGAGCTAAAGCAAATAAAGATGCCAGTATCGCCAAGATAGCAGTGAAGTCTATTCCGATGGTATATAACGTATATAGAAAAGCAGATCCTTCCTTTAATGGATCACCAAACCCTGCTACATCTTGTACAGCTTGTTTTGTTGTAAGTCCTACCGTCGATCCCCATGCCCAAAGCGATTTTAAAATTGCATACGGCAACAGTGCAAGAGCTGCAACATAGCCCCATCCTTTAGTCAAATAAGTTTTATCAGCTATTTCTGACCTCATATGTTTCTCATGTTTTAAGCTCAAAAGACATTCTCCCTTCTCGTTTAAGAAATGAAGCCTATTAGTTTTAAAAATTACCTAAAAGTACAAAGTTTCAAAAATCTTCAAATAAGTTCCGCCCTTTATATTCTTATTCAATCTTAGAGCCTTTTTATTCTTTATAAATCGCACGTTCAAAAGGCCGCCAATTGGCAGCCTGCTTATTGAGCTAAGCACCCGTTAGTTCTATAAGGAAAAGTGAACC
>NZ_JAGGQJ010000040.1 GCF_018613325.1 Bacillus sp. ISL-34
GTGCTCACTTAAAATTTAACGTTGGCGCTTTGTTTTGTTCAGTTTTCAAAGAGCAATTTGTTCGCCATATCTCTTAGCGACTTTAATATCTTAACATCTTATCACTGCTTCGTCAACAACTTTATTTAAAAAGTTTTTTTCATTCTTTTTCAAAAGCTTGTACGTTGCAGCAACTTTTATAATATACCAGCGTATAAATCAATAGTCAATAGATTTTTTGAATATAATTCACTTTTAAATATCATGACTGATCCCACTTGGATAAATTCATTTTTCCCCTCATATACATTAGGCATTCCTCCTCGGTGCTCACCCTTTTAAACAGTCTGAAAAGGATGTTATATTTCTCGTTTATTGCCCTTTTGACTAAGTGATCGAGTCTGTCATCCTGCAAATCGAATAGTATTTCATCCATCTCTCTTTTTAAAAGGTACTCCAATTCCATCTTTTCCTTGTCATTAATCAATAAACCGAGCATGGTTCACACCTCCACCAGACAGCATTCCCCATTGCCATCATTTTTATGAACTTTCAACTGATTTTTTTGCATAACAATAATCCTCGCGCATAAATTTGAAGACAAGAGTACTTTGGACAAGGGGATGGATTAATGAAATTTTTCATGGTGCTTCAAGCCAAGAAGATCAAATATTATTCGTTAATATTACTTACGGCACTGTTTACCGCTTGGTTCCTTTTTGTACAAAACATTCTTCATGCCCCCGTTTTTTCTACAGAAGATGGGCCTAAAGCGGTTTATAAAGGGGAAAAGAATGTTGCGATCACGTTCAATATTGGCTGGGGTGATGAGAAAGCCGCTCCGATAATTGAGACATTAAAAAGGGAAAAGATTAAATCCGCCACTTTTTTCCTCTCGGGATCTTGGGCTGAACGTCATCCGGACATAGTAGCGGAAATTGTGAAAGAAGGATATGAAATCGGCATGCTTGGTTACGATTATAAGGATTATTCCGACATGGAAGATCAAGAAATCATCCGGGATATTTCTAGAGCCCAGGAAGCATTTAAAAAACTTAATATAAAGAATATAGAACTTTTACGCGCTCCCACCGGTCACTTTGATAAACGCCTCTTAAAGATCAGCGAGAAATTCGGATATACCGTTGTCCATTGGAGCATTGATTCAAAGGATTGGACCAATCCAGGTGTGGATCGGATCCTTCAGAACATCACCAAGGCCCAAAAGGGTGATATCATCTTATTACATGCTTCAGACTCAGCAAAACAAACGAATAAGGCCTTGCCGGAGTTAATAAGTGAACTTCGATCAAAAAATTTAAACTTCGTTAATGTTTCAGAGATGATTTCCAATTCGTCAGCAAGCAGTGAGGAAATCCGCTGACCGAAAAAAACTGCGTACTAATGGTTTCCATGAACCTTTAGTACGCAGTTTTTCCTTATGTATGGCCCGACTTACATATAGGTTAGCTGCCTTTACCTAGTTCACCGGCTTTCATCTTTCCCTTTGCCGGAGGTTGCTTACGCCCTCTTTTACTGGCCAATTCCTTTTGTGAACGTTCAATCAATTTGCTCAGGACCAATAATTGATAAGCATTGCAGACTAGCAGCGGAAACAGCATGAAGTAAAGCCAGCTTTCATCATTGGCACTCAGGACAGGTATCCACTCCAAAACCGTGACCACGACCATGAAAAACAAGGCCGGTATGAACGACTGTTTATTCGTTTGTTTCATTTTGAAATAAGCTGTAACAAGCCCTGCAGCCAACACAACCAATGCTAACACGATGTAGGAACTGATCCCCTCGCCTGAACCAAAGCTGAGATATCGCAGGTAAACAAGATCGAATACAACAAAAAGAATGAGTACAAGTTGAACGGCATTCCATAAGGAAGCGCTTTTAAATATCCCCAGACCAAAACGATGTATCGTTAAATAGGCAAAAAAGCCGGCTTGGCTTATGACACTGAAAATTAATCCAACACCGAATAACCAAATAAAAGTTGATAGGATGGCACTGACTTCAAAAGAAGAAAAATAAGGCTTAAACTCACTCCATCGAGCCAAGAACCCTACAACTCCGCCCGTTACACCACCTATAAGCAATGTTGTTAAAAACAATTTAACTAAATTACGGCTGTTCATTGTTTTCCTCCATACATTTCTATTTCATTTCCTTAATTGTACCAACCAAATTTGGAAAAATCCACTTATTCCACTAAGGAATAATATCGCCGAATGGAACCATATTAACAGTAAGAAGGATGAAAGGGGCCCTGCGTATGAGAGTGGGAGTTGCTTTGCTTTTCACGTCATTCTTACTCGTTTGTTCCGGTTGTGCTCAAAATGGAGCAGGCGCAGAAAAAATGGAATATGAAGAGACAAAGAAAATGGTCGTCGATATCTTGAAGACAGATGATGGAAAAAAAGCCATCCAGGATATCATTACTGATGATAAAACGAAAGCTGAACTTATTATGGATTCAGATGACATTAAAAAATCCATTGAAGATATGGTCACTTCAGATAAAGGGAAGGAATTTTGGAAAAAGACATTCAATGATCCTGAATTCGCTTCCGCTTATGCTAAAGCATTAGAAGACGAACATAAAAAGGTATTGAAGGACCTGACTGCTGATCCTCAGTATCGTGGAATGCTCATGGAAATAATGAAAGAACCGGATATGGAAAAAGAAATAAATAAGTTATTAAAAACCAAGGAGATGCGGTCGGTCTACAAAGAGCTGATCATTGAAACCATGGAGAGTCCTCTCGTTCAAGCGAAAATGCAAGAGAAATTGGATAAAGCAGCCACTAAAGCGGCCGAGAAGGAGAAAAAGTAAAAAGAATGAAATAAGGCTGATCCCAATCGGAATCAGCCTTATTTTTATTGTAGTTTTTCAATGACCTTTTTAGCAATATCTTCGTAAATCCGGCCGAGCCTATGGTCCGCTGCGTAAATGGATGGAGCAAAGTCCTCTTCGTTCCAATCCGGCTGTTGCAGGGGAAGTTGACCTAAAACTTCTGTACGAAGCTCTTCTGCAAGCTTCTCGCCGCCGCCTTTTCCGAATACATATTCTTTTTCACCGGTCGTTTTACTTTCGAAGAATGACATATTCTCTATGACACCAATGACTTCGTGTTCTGTCTTGATGGCCATGGCACCAGCTCTTGCAGCAACGAAGGCAGCAGTCGGATGCGGTGTCGTAACGATGATTTCTTTACATGAAGGGAGCATCGTATGCACGTCCAAAGCAACATCGCCTGTGCCCGGCGGTAAGTCAAGGACCAAATAGTCCAAATCTCCCCATTCCACTTCATTAAAGAAACTGTTGAGCATTTTCCCCAGCATCGGCCCTCTCCAGATGATCGGCGCGTTATCCTCTACAAAAAAGCCCATTGAGATAACTTGAACGCCAAACCGGTCTACAGGAATGATTTTTTCGCCGCGAACAACCGGTCTTTTTGTTATCCCCATCATATCAGGTACGCTGAATCCATAAATATCGGCATCAACCAGCCCGACCTTTTTACCTAAACGAGCAAGTGAAGTGGCGAAATTCACTGAAATCGTAGATTTTCCCACTCCGCCCTTACCGCTGGCGATTGCGATGAATTGTGTCTTGCTGTTAGGTCCAAGCAAGCCTTGGTCCGCTTCATCCTGAGGAATGCTTTCACGGTGCTTGGCTAACTCCTCTTCTGAAAGTTCCGTGAAACGGATGCCTACCGATTCCGCTCCGTTCGTTTTCAGCAAGTCCACAACTTCCGATTGCATTTGCATTTGCTCGGCAGTCCCCGTTTTCGCAATCGCGAGTTTAACGCTTACATGATTCTTTTCAGGTTTTATTTTGATTTCTATAATTCCATTTGTTTCTTCAAGGTTTTTATGTAGAAAAGGGTCTTTAAGATCCTTTAATAAATTCAGTACTTTCTCTTCTGTTAACAAGTCGAGCACCCCTTTGAAATTTATTTTCCCATTTTTCAGTATAACATATTACGAAAAGAAAGATTATTATCTGACCCTCATGCGATACCTGATAATTTCCCATAATAAAAAGGCCTTGTACCTTACAAGACCCAGACATCACTCATCATCCGATACTTTTTCCTCTGTAAAGTACCGTAAAATACCCATATATATCGAGCTGGCAACCTTTTCTTGATACTTATCACTGATAAGGCGTTCCCTTTCCTCTGAATTGGAAAGAAAGCCAATTTCCACAAGCGCTCCCGGTTTCTTAGCATAATTCATCAAATACACATTATTAATCGTTTTTGCATCACGCTTTGTATTTTCCAGGTTTCTAATGATTTCAGTCTGAATGAATTTTGCCACCTGTTCATTTTCCTCATACCTGCTTGTATAAAAGGTCTGGGCACCTTTAGATGACGCTGATGGAAAAGAGTTCAAATGAATGCTTAAGAATAAGTCCGCTTCCGAATCATTGATCATTTCAACCCGGTTCCGTAAGTCCTCCTGTTTTCGCTGGCGGATTCCCTTTGTATTTCCCTGTGCCAAATCCTCATCCTTCTCACGGGTCATGATGACAAGGGCACCCTGTTCCTGCAAATAGTCCCTGACCTTTAATGAAACGGAAAGGGCAATTTCCTTTTCCATAACCTCTTGTACATTTGCCCCGCCGTCCATTCCTCCGTGACCTGCATCCAGAATGATGACCTTACCTGCCAACGGAAGGTTCCAGGAGTCCCAAGAATCATCTTCAACAAATTTAAAAGTCACAATTAAAAAAAGGACAAACAATCCCATAGCGATTCCTGTATATTTCAGCTTTCTGCGCATGACCGTTCCCCTTCCATGATCTCTCTACTAAAAAGTATGGGACAAACCATGGAATTAGAACAAGGAATGGGATTTTTGCCTTCTTAATGCAGTTTCATTTTATAACGTTTTTCACCAGTCTTGAAGCCGTCCAGCCACCAATCCCCCACAAACCCTTCACAGCAATAAAACAGACCTTCATCAAAAGCATTATTCGCTGTAACTTCACGCCAATACAAAATAAAGTTAAAAAGAGTATCGACCAAAAACTTCTCTTCCTTCCAGCACCTGGACCTTACATCTTCTTCCGACTCACCATAATAGCCAAACTTACTATAGTTCGCTCCTAATAAATAAGCCTCGATGGCAACATCAAAGTAGCCTTCCTCCAAAACATCCATCAAATCCTGTCCGAAGTACCGCTGGATCCTTCCCTTCATATCCTCGATGGAAAGTTCCCTGAGCAGCCTGCGTTCGAACTTCAATTGCCTTTCCCTTTGCATCTCCTGTAAACCTAATATGACAGCCATAATTCACCTCCGGGGCAATTCCCCATTTCCCAAAATTATTTCCCAAGACATAATTTAGTTTTTGCGTTCTATTTTGAACCATTCATTTATTCTATTGGCAAAAAATAATGAGGATAGGTTCGGCAGGTAAAAAGAAAAAGGCCTATCGATATGCAATATGCTAATAAGCCTGTCAAAGGGCAGACTGCATGGCAGAAAACTTGGAACCATCATCCATAAACCGCCCCTCGGGCCGCTACCTGAGGCTGACCTTGCCGACTTGGGTCGCTCACTGCGCATGTCTCTTTGGACTTTAATCAGTACTATTTGAGATTTATTAAGAAAAAAGGACATCCATGATGAACGGATGTCCTTTGATATAACATTTTATTATAGCGAAGTCATTTAATACCCGCTCAATTGGCAGGAAGTTTTTTTACTGTCCGAAATTCAATCGGTGGTGCTACATGGTTTCCCATGTTTTACTTTATATCTGTCCAGCTCTTTTCATTAATCGTCCAGCAAGCGGCACTACGATTATACCGGCTATTACGACCTGCATTACGTTTCCGGGGATGGAGCCGAATGGCTGTATCCAGTTACCATAAAGAATAACTTCGGCAAAATAGTAGCCGACGATTTTTATAACCAATGCAACGGCAACGGCGATAGAGTATACAAGTTCTCTTTTTCCCGGTACCTTTTCGGATATAAGGCCGGCTAGAAAGCCCATTGCTCCTACGATGACGAATGTAAACGGTGCCCACGCTGCCCAACCGGAGAATAGATCGAAGAAGGCCATACCGAAGGCGCCTGCTATCGCCCCTGTTTTTTTGCCATATACCAAGGCTGCTATAAAAAGGGGAACGTTACCAAGATGGACCAGGCCTCCGTTACCCATTATTGGGAGCTTGATGTTGATGAACATTGTCGCTACAAGGGTTAATGCAATGAATAGCGCATTGATGACCAAGGCTTTTGTTTTAGTTGTTTCAATCGGTGAGTATGTTGAATTCATATGAAGTCCTCTTTCTTTTTTAAGTATTATCATACTCCTAAATAGAAACTTAATAAATATGGATTTTACAAATAATTCTGTATTCCATAAATAAACTCATGTGTAAACAAATGGAACATGCTGTCATCACCATCTGAAGCCCCTTACCGCGGCGTTTCATTACATTGAGGCTGGAAGACTGGGATGGATTTATAATGACGCAGAAGGTTCATGGTGCGTGATGTGGTCTTATCTTTTTCCGGGCACATTTAATCGGTTTTAGCACCATTGCACTCTGTACATTAAATAAATTTGATTGGCAATATAATCTGAACTAAAATGAAGCCCCTTTCTTAACCACCATATTATAATGCCTGCCAATGAGGCTGTTTTAATGTCAATATCAACATAATCAGCAGGTAAATCCTTCTTGGTATTCTTCCTTCTTATTTCCACTAATTGCTTTAATAAAGAAAACAATTGTTCCTCAAACTGATTCGTTTTAAATAAAATAAGTAAATAATTTCGATGGATATATAAATAATCAAGTAATTGTGTCAGCTGTTGCTTTTCTGATAAATCTTTCGCATGCATTAAAGCAACAACCTTATCAGAAAGCTCATTTAAAATCTCATCGGTTATTTGCGTTAGTAAATCTTGAATATCCTGATAGTGTAAGTAAAATGTTGTCCGGTTTAATCCCGCTTTGGCTGCGATTTTCTGAACCGTTAAATTTGAAATAATGGGGTCCTCGCATAAGAGAGTGATGACAGCGTTTTTAAACATCTCTCTTGAGCGAATTGTGCGAGGATCTTCTTTTTTAGATATAGACATTTTAAACTCCTTTATAGATTTTTCCCTGACTTTCTCAACAGCATATATTTCTATGTCGATTAGTGAACATGTTCAGGAAAACTGTTCATGGTAAGCAACAAATATTTTTGTTACCATCGATTTTATCGACACGATGTTGAGAATGCAAGTCAAAAACAAAGGGGTTTACGAATGAAATGGACATAACAGAAGGAAATAAAAAAGTTTTATTAATTGTACTGATTGCTGGCTGTTTTTTATCGACCTTAAATCAGACTTTATTAAATGTTGCATTGAGTGGTTTAATGGAAGTATTTGATGTAACCGCCGCAACTGTACAATGGTTATCAACAGGGTTCATGCTAGTGAACGGTGTTTTAGTGCCGATTACTGCCTTTTTAATGAAACGGTGTACAACAAGACAGCTTTTTATTAGCTCGATGTTCTTTTTGTTCATCGGATCTGTACTTTGTGCATGTGCGGGGAATTTTGGCGTGCTGCTAACGGGAAGAATGATTCAAGCAATTGGTGCCGGAATTATTATGCCTCTAATGATGACAGTTATTTTATATTTATATCCTAGCGAAAAGCGTGGAAGTATTATGGGGACAATTGGCTTTGCGATGATTTTTGCTCCAGCCATAGCCCCTACATTATCTGGTTTTATCATTGAATATGTTTCATGGAGATGGCTATTTATTGGGTTAATTCCCTTTATATTAATCGTCATAGTTCTAGCGATCAAATATTTAATGAATGTTGCCGAGACAACAAAAGCAAAATTAGATCTCGCAAGTGTCATTTTATCAACGATTGGTTTTGGCTGTATATTATTTGGATTTAGCAGCGCAGGAAGCAAGGGCTGGGATGATCTCGTAGTCATTATTATAATAATTGTCGGAATGATCGTGACGACCCTATTTTGTTTACGTCAAATGAAATCCAGCGATCCATTATTGAATTTATCTGTATTCAAGTATAAAATTTTCACGCTCACATCTTTCATCAATATACTAATTACGATGATCATGTATGCGGATTTGATTCTATTACCAATTTACTTGCAAAATGGACGAGGTTTTACAGCATTTGAAGCAGGTTTACTGTTATTACCTGGAGCTGTGATTAATGCCTTCTTATCCCCTGTCACAGGTAAAATGTATGATAAATATGGTGCAAAACCACTCTTTATTACAGGTTTGTTATTTATCATTGTTTCGATGTGGGGAGTCATAGATATAAACGAATCCACAACCTATAGCTATTTAATGGTTCGTACCATAATATTACGAATTGGTTTGAGCTTTATTACCATGCCATTAAATACAGCAGGGTTGAATGCTTTACCAAGAGAATTGGGTTCCCATGGTTCAGCTGTAAATAATACCATCCGCCAATTGTCAGGTGCTATTGGAACGGCAGTCGTCATCACAGTGTATACAATGCAAGCAACTTCACATGCTTCTGAGCTATCAATGAAAAATGAAAATATATCAGCTATTCAACTAAAGGCATTAGCTTCTATCTTTGGCTCAAGTGATGCCTATGTTTTTATGTTAGTCTTATCTTTTGTGGCTTTAATTTTCGCATGCTTCATGCCGAGAAAAGCGGTAATCAAAAAAAGCGAGAGTAAATCTCATAACTAAAATTGTTAACAATAGAGTATGTAAAATAAAGCATAACTGGGATATCCCAGTTATGCTTTTTAATATATTTCAGTCCCTCATTTTCCGGGCATAAAAAAGACCCCCAACCGAAATGGTTGAGAGTCTTTGAAACGGTAATAGAATTAACGTTTTGAGAACTGAGGTGCACGACGTGCGCCTTTAAGACCGTATTTTTTACGCTCTTTCATACGTGGGTCACGAGTTAGTAAACCAGCAGTTTTAAGAGATGGACGGTATTCTGGATCAACTTGAAGCAATGCACGGGCGATACCGTGACGGATTGCTCCAGCTTGACCAGTGTATCCACCACCGCTAACGTTTACTAGAACGTCGTAATTTCCAGTAGTTTCTGTTGCAACTAGTGGTTGGTTAACAACTTCACGTAATGCTGCGAAAGGAATATATTCATTGATGTCACGACCGTTAATAACGATGCGACCTTCGCCTGGTACTAAACGTACACGAGCTACTGAGCTCTTACGGCGACCAGTACCATAATATTGAACTTGTGCCAAGATAGTAACCTCCTTAGTAATTATCCGCGTAATTCGTATACTTCTGGTTGTTGAGCAGCGTGTGGGTGCTCAGCTCCAGCGTATACGTGTAATTTTTTGTAGATTTGACGACCAAGAGAATTCTTTGGAAGCATACCTTTGATAGCAAGTTCAAGCATTCTCTCAGGGTAGTTTGTACGCATTTCAAGAGCAGTTCTAGTTTTAAGACCGCCTGGATGCATAGTGTGACGGTAATAAATTTTGTCTGTCAATTTTTTACCAGTCAAGTGGATTTTTTCAACATTGATTAGAATTACATGATCACCAGTGTCAATGTTCGGTGTAAAAGTTGGTTTATGTTTACCACGTAAGATGGATGCTACTTCAGTAGAAAGGCGACCCAAAGTTTTGCCTTCAGCGTCAATCACATACCATTTACGTTCTACTTCATTAGCTTTCGCCATAAATGTCGTACGCATGGTTAACCTCCTAAAAAACTTTTTAATTTTTTATATTTATTTTCAATCACAATAAACTTCCGGGGCTTATCGTGGGATTAAAATACATACCATATTATATTAACTTCTCCCAGATTCATTGTCAAGGGAATGTTACACTAGGATAAGTTGTCTATAAAACACTCTCTGTAACTCCATAAAAAGGTCAGTATAGCGACAAACCGCTCCATTACTGATTTCATCCCGTTTTCCAGTTGTAAAAAAACTGGTATCACTTCGAAAATATTTTTATTTGTAAAATACTTTCCATAAATACAAGCCTTGGGCTGGCGCTGTTTTCCCTGCAAAACTGCGGTCCTTCTTGGCCAAAATCCCGCTCATGTCACGGGGTGACATCTTACCGCTGCCGACATCCAGGAGCGTCCCAACCAAGATACGCACCATGTTATATAAAAAACCTTCGCCAACGAAGCGGAAAACCATGAAACCATCGCTCTCTTCAAAATCCATAACTTGTATCGTTCGAACTTTATCGACAACTTCCGTTTTTGCCGAACAAAAACTTGTAAAGTCATGTGTCCCTATCAAATAGGAGATTGCTTCCCTCATCGCCTCCCCATCTAATGGGTAGGGATAATGATAGGCGTAATTCCGCTGGAACGGATCCCGCAGTTTCGAGCGGGCTATGATATAACGGTACTCTTTCCCAGTCGTATGGAACCTCGCATGAAAATCGTCAGGCACGACTTCGACTTCCAGAACGATGATATCGGTCGGAAGAAGGGCGCTGAACGCCTTTACCCAATTTTCCGTAGGGAATGTAAGGGGCGATTCAAAGTGGAGTACCTGCCCCTTTGCATGGACCCCTGAATCTGTCCTGCCTGAAGCAGTCACTTTTATAATTGTGCCTTTATGCATTTGGGCCAAGACTGCCTCGAATTCACTTTGTATGGTGCGTTTCTCAGGCTGTACCTGATAACCAGCAAAATCCGTGCCGTCATAAGCGATCACACATTTATATTTTGGCATAGTTCTCTTCCTTATTATGAACGTAATAAAAATAACATGACCGTTAGAATGCCTATTGAGACCATCAAAAGACTATCACTCGTCTTCCAGTCCAATTGGCGGTATTTTGTGCGGCCTTCCCCGCCACGGTATCCTCTTGATTCCATGGCAGTTGCCAATTCCTCGGCCCGTTTGAACGAACTAACAAATAAAGGAACAAGCAGCGGTACAATCGATTTAACCCTGTCCTTTATCGGTCCAGATGAAAAGTCAACGCCCCTTGCAGTTTGGGCCTTCATGATTTTTTCCGTTTCCTCCATTAGCGTTGGAATGAATCGAAGGGCAATGGACATCATCAATGCCAGTTCGTGTACAGGCATCTTCCACTTTTTCAAGGGACCCAACAGCTCTTCCATCCCATCTGTAATGGATATCGGGGATGTCGTCAAAGTTAGAAGTGACGTAACAAGGATTAGTAAAGTAAATCTAACGGATATGAAAAACCCTTGAATCAGACCGCCTTCATAGATTTCAAACCAACCGTATTCAAAAAGCAATTCCCCTTCTTTCGTAAAAAATATATGGAGAAGGAATGTAAATACGATCAAGAAAAAGATTGGTTTTAACCCATTATAAAGATAGCGAAGCGGTATTTTGGAAAGACTGATCAAAAGGGTGGTGAATACAGCAAGCAAACCGTAAGAAACGACATTATTCGCCAAAAAGACGACACAAACAAACAGGAACACGAGGAGCAACTTAGCCCTTGGGTCCATCTTGTGCATCAGTGAATTTGCAGGGACATAACGCCCGATAATCATTTTATCCAGCATCAGCGGTTCCCCCGTTTCATGGCTTTATCTATTTCTATCGCTAAATCACCGATATTAAGACATGGATGATCAAACCGGACACCAAGTTCCTTCTGGAGCTTTAGCTGAAAACGGACCGTATCAGGGACATCCAGGCCAAGCTCCATTAATTGTTCCGGCTCTGAGAAAATTTCCTGGGGGGTTCCTTTTTTGAACACCGTACCCTTGTGCATGATAATGATGTCATCCGCGTACTTGGCTGCATCCTCCATGCTATGTGTCACCAGAATCGTTGATATGCTCCTTGCTTTATGCAGATCATAAAACATATCCATGATTTCTTTGCGTCCTCTCGGATCCAGTCCCGCTGTGGGCTCATCAAGTACCAATACTTCCGGCTCCATGGCAAGTACCCCAGCAATGGCCACCCGCCGCATTTGTCCGCCGGATAAGTCGAATGGAGATTTTTCAAGAATTTCCTCATTCAATCCGACTTGTGCGATGGCTTTCCTGGCCAGTTTCTTAGCATCGATTTCAGAAACGCCAAAATTCATCGGCCCGAAACATATATCCTTTTCAACCGTTTCATCAAATAACTGATGTTCCGGAAACTGAAAAACAATTCCGACCTTTTGTCTTATTGGCCGCAAATCCTTTTCTTTTCTTCCGGCTTCAATCGTCCGATCCCCAATGAAAACCCGACCCTTCGTCGGTTTTAAAAGAGCATTCAAATGCTGCAGTAGCGTGGATTTCCCGGACCCTGTATGCCCGATGATCGCGGTATAGGTTCCCGGCTCCATTGAAATATTGACATCATGAAGGGCTAGATGTTCAAAAGGAGTATTCACCTGATAGCGGTATTCTACATCATCGAGTGTAATTCGCATAAATCCTTCACCAACTCTTCCTCTGTCAAATGCCCATCAACTACACGAACACCATTTTTTTGTAACTCCTTGGTTAGTTTCACTGAAAAGGGAATATCCAGACCAAGAGCAATCAATTCTTCCTCTAACTCAAAAATATCCTGAGGCGATCCTTCACGATATAACCGACCTTGGTTCATGACTATCATTCGATCAGCTTTCGCGGCTTCCTCAAGATCATGGGTGATTGATATGACAGTAATCTCGTTTTCCTGCTTTAATTCCCTGACTGTTTCTAGCACTTCTTCACGGCCTCTTGGGTCAAGCATGGAGGTTGCTTCATCTAAGATGATTATGTCTGGCTGCAAGGCTATTACACCTGCTATGGCCACTCTTTGCTTTTGACCGCCGGATAGATGGTGCGGCTCTTGATTAAGAAAGTCATTCATTTTAACCTTATTTAACGCACCATGAACACGCTCCACCATAACCTGCTGAGAAACACCGGCGTTTTCTAAACCAAAAGCCACATCATCCTGAACTGTAGTGCCTACAAATTGATTATCTGGGTTTTGAAAAACCATGCCAATTTTCTGGCGTACATCCCAAACGGATTCTTCTGTCAAAAGTTGATCATTAATCGTAATGGTACCTGAGTTAGCGAACTGAAGACCATTCAGTAACTTCGCTAATGTCGACTTGCCAGAACCATTATGTCCGACAATCGCAAGCCACTCCCCCTGATGAATATCAAAAGAAACATCATCCAAGGCGTTTCGAGACTGACCCTCATATTTAAAAACAATATTATTTAAAGAAACCAGCTTCTTCACCATGTGGCCCTCCTCGTCCTCGACTGCACTCGTCTAATCTAAACTCTGCTCACTTATATAAATATAGTGGTTTTTCCTTCTGAAAATATAAAAAAACGCTGCACCCCTTCCACCGAAAGAATTTTCGGTAAATTAAGAGCAGCTAACAGCGGGCCTGTTACGAAAAACAGGTTATCTTATAATCGCTTATCAAAAGCGGGAAGGGATGCTTGAGCTAGACGTGAAGGCTCCCTGCATAATACAGGTTCCGCCAGCCATCGTAACACTCAATGCGAATTTCTAAATGACAGAATTTCTATTTTAAAAATAGAAAAAGGGCATAGAACAAGTGAGTATATTCATTTGTCCAGCCCTTTTTCATCGTTGTTATTAAACTAATTCAATAACCACGACTGGTGCACCGTCACCGCGGCGTGGACCAACTTTCATGATACGAGTGTATCCACCTTGACGTTCTTCATAACGTGGAGCCACGTCACTGAATAGTTTTTGAAGGGCATCTGTGCCATTCTCAGCGTCAGCGATTTCGTTACGGATGAAAGATGCAGCTTGACGGCGTGCATGCAAGTCACCACGTTTACCAAGAGTGATCATTTTATCTACTACAGAACGTAATTCCTTTGCACGTGCTTCAGTAGTTTCAATGCGCTCATGGATAATAAGATCCGTAGCTAAATCACGAAGTAATGCTTTACGTTGTGCGCTAGTGCGTCCTAACTTTCTGTAACCCATTAGAGATTCCCTCCTTTGTTGAAGTTCTATATTGTGTGTCTATAACAAGGCTCACAACATAATGGATTGATTCCGCCATGTTATCAGTCGTCTTTACGAAGACCTAAGCCTAATTCTTCTAGTTTCGCTTTCACTTCTTCAAGTGATTTACGTCCTAGATTACGTACTTTCATCATATCTTCTTCCGTTTTATGAGCTAGCTCTTGAACGGTATTGATTCCAGCACGTTTCAAGCAGTTGTAAGAACGAACAGAAAGGTCTAATTCTTCGATCGTCATCTCAAGAACTTTTTCTTTTTGATCTTCTTCTTTTTCAACCATAATTTCAGCATTTTGAGCTTCATCGGTTAAACCAACAAAGATATTTAAATGCTCTGTTAAAATCTTAGCTCCAAGTGCTACCGCTTCTTGCGGACCAGTACTGCCATCAGTCCAAACATCGAACGTTAACTTGTCAAAGTTAGACAACTGTCCAACACGTGTATTTTCAACTTGGAAAGATACGCGTGAAACTGGAGTGTAAAGAGCATCGATTGGAATTACACCAATTGGCTGGTCTTCTCTCTTGTTTTGAACAGCAGGAGTGTAGCCGCGGCCGCGACGTGCAGATAAACGCATACGCATATGACCGTTTTTACCAATTGTAGCAATATATAAATCCGGATTAAGAATTTCTACATCACTATCATGAGTGATATCAGCAGCCGTGATGACTCCGTCACCTTGAACGTCAATTTCTAGCGTCTTCTCTTCATCAGAGTAAATCTTAAGAGCTAGTTTTTTTACATTAAGAATGATAGATGTTACATCTTCCACGACGCCTTCAATTGTTGAGAACTCATGTAGCACTCCATCAATTTGTATAGCTGTGACAGCAGCACCTGGGAGTGAGGATAAAAGGATACGACGTAAGGAGTTACCCAATGTAGTACCATACCCACGCTCTAGTGGCTCTACGACGAATTTACCGTATTTGGTATCGTCGTTGATTTCAACCGTTTCGATTTTTGGTTTTTCTATTTCGATCATCAATAAACCCTCCTTCAAAACGTCAAAACCCCGGCAAGTAAACGAAGTCACTTAAACCGAAATTCCCCATGTATACGTTCCCGCTGTGCGCAACAACTGAAAATTAATCCTCTGTAAGAACGCAAACTCAGTATTATATCCCATTATTGACAGGAATACAAAATCTATACAGAAAAATTAAACACGGCGACGTTTTGGTGGACGGCATCCGTTATGTGGAACTGGAGTTACATCTTTAATTGCAGTTACTTCTAGGCCAGCAGCTTGAAGTGCACGAATAGCAGCTTCACGTCCAGCACCAGGTCCTTTAACTGTAACTTCAAGAGTTTTCATACCATGTTCAATTGATGTTTTAGCAGCTGTTTCAGCAGCCATTTGTGCAGCGAATGGAGTGGATTTACGAGATCCACGGAATCCTAGAGCTCCAGCACTTGACCATGAAATAGCATTACCATGAGAGTCAGTGATCGTAACGATAGTGTTATTGAATGTTGAACGAATATGTGCAATACCAGTTTCTATATTCTTTTTCACACGACGTTTACGTGTATTAGTTTTACGTGCCATGAAAAGTAACCTCCTTTACTAATTATTTTTTCTTGTTAGCTACAGTACGACGAGGTCCTTTACGCGTACGAGCATTGTTTTTTGTATTTTGACCGCGAACAGGAAGACCACGACGGTGACGTAAACCACGGTAAGAACCGATTTCCATTAAACGTTTGATGTTTAGGGAGATTTCACGACGAAGGTCGCCTTCTACTTTAAGCTTGTCAATGATATCACGAATTTTGTTCAATTCGTCTTCCGTTAAGTCACGAACGCGAGTTTCTTCAGAAACGCCTGCTTCTGCAAGAATCTTGATCGCTGTTTGTTTTCCAATACCATAAATATATGTTAATGAGATAACAATACGTTTGTCACGGGGAATATCTACTCCAGCAATACGTGCCATGCTTGAGTGCACCTCCTTCTATTTAGCCTTGTTTTTGTTTATGTTTAGGGTTTTCGCAAATAACCATAACTTTACCTTTTCTGCGGATAACTTTACACTTTTCGCAGATTGGTTTGACTGATGGTCTGACTTTCATTGCTATCTAACCTCCTTATACAGATCGGAGCGTAACCGGATTATTTGAACCGGTATGTGATTCTGCCGCGAGTTAGATCATACGGGGAAAGCTCAACCGTAACTTTATCTCCAGGCAAAATGCGAATAAAGTGCATACGAATTTTACCGGATACATGAGCTAAAACAGTATGACCATTTTCTAATTCTACCTTAAACATTGCATTTGGCAAAGTCTCTTGTACTGTGCCTTCTACTTCAATTACATCATCTTTCGCCATTAAAGTGATTCTCCCTTCTCTATGCGTGAACCTATTAAAGGTACACATCTTTCCGTCAACATTACTACAGTCCAATTATCCTCATAAGTCTTACAATTCTGCATCAAGTATTCACCATTTTGTAGAACCAGGCTTTAACTGAGGACCTTTATCAGTTGGACCGAAATGAGGATTTTATGGGTCCTCATGTAAGTCTTGACCGATTCCGTGACCGACATACTCTCAAAATAGAGAAGCAATTAGTCTCGACATAGGTTTGAATAGCATGGGAGATGTTTGAAAGGCGCACGCCTGACATAGCTTCTTTCAACCCTCTATATCACGACTCTTTAGGAATCCCAATAGAGTCACTGCATTTCTTCATCAATTTTGCCGACCGGATATGTCCATGAAGATCACTTAAAAAGTAATCGCCCAATTCAGGGAATACCAAGTACAAGAACCTGATTAATAAATGTGCGAATGCTCTCGCGAAATCCATTATACCCTTTGTATTATAGGAATGCACCAAGTTTAACTAGTAAGTTATAAAAATGGTATGAATTTCATAAATCAATACGAATGATTAATTTTGTAAAGCACCAAGCAACACATCGATATCTTCAAATACCTTATTAATATCTTGCTGTCCGTTAATGTTGACCAAGTATCCTTTATCTCCGTAGAAATCAAGAAGTGGCTTGGTTTGTTTCAAATTCACATCTAAGCGATTTTGAACCGTTTCTGCATTATCGTCGGCACGTTGATATAACTCTCCGCCGCAGCGGTCGCATACATCATCTTTAGCGGGGGGATTGAATACAAGATGGTATGTCGCACCACATGATTTGCAAATACGACGTCCTGTCAATCTTTCCATTAAGATGCTTTTATCAACATCGATATTAATGACAAAATTCATTTTGCGATCTAAATCAGTAAGAATGCCTTCAAGTGCTTCCGCCTGTGCCACAGTACGTGGAAATCCATCAAGCAAAAATCCTTTGAGGCAGTCTTCCTTGCTTAAACGTTCACGTACGATGCCAATGGTAACTTCATCAGGTACCAATTCGCCTTTGTCCATGAATGATTTCGCCTTTAGACCTAAATCTGTTCCATCTTTGATAGCTGTTCGGAACATATCTCCAGTAGAGATATGAGGGATATTATATTTTTCTACGATTTGTTCAGCTTGAGTGCCCTTACCAGCACCCGGCAGACCCATTAACACTAGATTCAATTTTCTTCCCCCTCAAACTCTATAATGGGTAAAGGGAACAAGCCGTTCCCAAAACTCATTACTTTATAAAGCCTTTATAGTGTCTCTTCACAAGTTGTGATTCCAGCTGCTTCATCGTATCAAGGGCAACCCCCACTACGATCAGCAAACTGGTGCCACCAATCTGTGCAGATTGAGGTAGATCAGCAAGCTTAATGAAAAATACCGGTAAAACGGCAATGATGGCTAAAAATATAGAGCCTACAAACGTCAGACGGTATAAAACACGTGTTAAATATTCTTGTGTACTCTTACCTGGACGAATCCCCGGCACATAGCCACCTTGCTTTTTCAAATTCTCAGCCATTTGTTCAGGGTTAACCTGAATGAATGCATAAAAATACGCAAAAGCAATGATAAGAGCAACATAGATGATCATACCAATAGGCTTGGTGTAATCAAGGTTTGTTGATATCCAGCTAGTCACGCTGTTCTTTCCAAAGAAAGAAGCGATTGTAGTTGGAGTGATGATAAATGCCATTGCAAAGATTACCGGAATAACCCCCGCAGCATTTACTTTCAATGGTAAATGAGTAGACTGGCCACCCATTTGTGTACGACCTACCGCAGCACGTTTCGCATACTGAATAGGAATTTTTCGTAATGCCTGCTGAATGAAGATAACAGCAACCACGATTGCTAATACTGCTAAAACAATGAGGATAATCGTTATTATTCGCAAGAATAATTGATCACCGGCATTTTCAAATTGTTGGGCGTAAATCTGATTTGCCGTATTTGGCAAACTAGCTACGATACCAGCAAAGATTATGATGGAGATCCCATTACCCACACCCTTAGAAGTGATCAGCTCCCCTAACCACAAAAGAAAAGCTGTTCCTGCCGTTAAGACAGTCGCAATAAGCAAGTATGTTGCAATTCCAGGATTTTCAATCAACTGGCCACCTGACATATTATTGAACCCATAAGACATACCAACAGCTTGGATAAATCCTAGGATAATAGTGAAGTAACGAGTGAATTGAGCTAATTTACGACGCCCTGCTTCCCCTTGTTTAGACCATTCAGTGAACTTAGGAACAACATCCATCTGTAACAGCTGAACGATGATGGATGCCGTGATGTACGGCATGATACCCATCGCCAATATGGAGAAGTTTTGCAGCGCTCCGCCGCCAAAGGTATTTAAAAGACCGATGACGCTCAGCTGGTCCTGTTCAGCGAGAAAATCGGCATTCACATGCGGTACAGGTATAAATGTACCGATGCGATAGACGATTAACATTAGAAGGGTAAAAATAATCTTATTCCTTATTTCACCCACGCGCATAAAATTGGAGATCGTGCGAAACATTAGATCACCTCTGTGTTACCGCCAGCAGCTTCGATAGCTTCTTTAGCAGTAGACGAGAATTTGTGAGCTTTAACAGTAAGCTTTTTCTCAATGCTTCCTTTGGCAAGAATTTTGATTCCTGCTTTTTCTTTACTTACAACCCCAGTCTCAAGTAAAAGAGCTGGTGTTACTTCAGTACCGTCTTCGAAAAGATTTAACGTATCAAGATTCACGATAGCGTAGTCTTTACGGTTGATGTTGGTAAATCCACGTTTAGGTAAACGTCTGAATAGAGGAGTTTGACCCCCTTCAAATCCAAGACGCACACCGCCGCCGGAGCGAGCGTTTTGTCCTTTGTGTCCTTTACCTGCTGTTTTACCGTTACCAGATCCAATACCGCGACCTTTACGTTTACGTTCTTTACGAGAACCTTCTGCAGCTTTTAACTCATGAAGTTTCATGTTGGCACCTCCTTGTTAAGTTAAAAATTTTTTTATTGTTCTTTTACAGTAACAAGATGAGCAACTTTGGTAATCATACCGCGAATCGCAGGGTTATCTTCTTGAACAACCGTTTGATGCATTTTGCGTAAACCCAAAGTGTTAACTGTAACACGTTGATCTTCAGGACGACCAATCAAGCTGCGAGTGAGGGTAATTTCTAATTTATTAGCCATAATTCGATTTCCCTCCTTATCCTAACAGTTCTTGTACTGATTTTCCACGTAACTTAGCTACGTCTTCAGCACGTTTCAATTGCTTCAATCCTTCGATTGTTGCGCGAACCATATTAATAGGTGTATTAGTACCTAGTGATTTAGACAAGATATCGCTAACTCCGCCTAATTCAAGTACCGCACGAACAGGACCTCCAGCAATTACTCCTGTACCTTCAGAAGCTGGTTTCAATAGAATGTGACCTGCGCCATAGCGACCGTTCACAAGGTGAGGAATAGTAGTACCAACCATTGGTACAGTAATTAGATTTTTCTTAGCATCCTCAATAGCTTTACGGATAGCATCCGGAACTTCTTGAGCTTTACCAGTACCAAATCCAACATGACCATTTTTATCACCAACAACAACTAGTGCAGTGAAACGGAAACGACGTCCGCCTTTAACAACTTTAGCTACACGATTTACTGTAACTACGCGTTCTTCAAGTTCTAATTTATTAGGATCAATGCTACGCATCTGTTATGTCCCTCCTTATCCATTAAAATTCTAAGCCGTTTTCACGAGCAGCGTCAGCCAATGCTTTAACACGACCATGGAAGAGGTAACCACCGCGGTCAAATACCACAGCTTTGAAACCTTTTTCAACAGCACGTTTCGCAATAAGTTCGCCAACTTTTTGAGCTGCTTCAGCATTGCTACTAGCTTCGATACTGATCTCTTTATCAAGAGTTGAAGCACTTGCTAATGTTACGCCTTTTGCATCGTCAATTAATTGTGCGTAAATGTGTTTGTTTGAACGAAACACATTTAAACGAGGACGAGCTTCTGTTCCAGAAAGCTTAGCACGTACACGTGCATGTCTTTTCTGACGAGTAGCATTTTTATCAAGCTTCGTAATCATTTACGTCACTCCTTTCGTTTACTTATGCGGCATTACTTACCAGTTTTACCTTCTTTACGACGAACGAATTCGCCTTCGTAACGGATACCTTTACCTTTATACGGTTCAGGCGGGCGAACATCACGGATATTAGCTGCTAGAGCTCCTACACGTTCTTTGCTTGCACCTTTGATGATTACTTTTGTATTAGAAGGAACTTCGACTTCAACGCCAGCTTCTGGCTCTATTTCTACAGGGTGGGAATATCCTACGTTAAGGACAAGCTTGTTACCTTGCTTTTGTGCACGGTACCCAACCCCAATAAGTTCAAGTGATTTTACGAAACCTGTTGATACGCCTTCAACCATGTTAGAGATAAGTGCGCGAGTAGTACCGTGTAAAGAACGGTGAGCCTTCTCGTCAGACGGACGTGTAACAGTTAACACGTTCTCTTCAACAACGATTGAAAGGTCAGGATTGAATGATCTAGTTAATTCACCTTTAGGTCCTTTAACAGTTACTTCACTTCCAGTAACAGTAACTGTCACGCCTGCAGGGATTTCAATAGGTTTTTTACCTATACGAGACATAATGTGCACCTCCATTCTTGTGAAAATGTATTACCAAACGTATGCTAAAACTTCTCCGCCAACTTGTTTAGAGCGAGCTTCCTTGTCTGTTAAAACTCCGTGAGAAGTAGAAACAATTGCGATACCTAAACCGTTAAGAACGCGTGGTACCTCTCCAGTTTTTGCATATACACGCAAACCAGGTTTGCTGATACGTTTTAGACCAGTGATAACACGTTCGTTGTTTGCACCGTATTTTAAGAAGATACGGATGATACCTTGTTTGTTGTCTTCGATTAATTCAAAGTCACGTACGAAGCCTTCACTTTTTAAGATCTCAGCAATTTCCTTTTTGATCTTTGAAGCAGGAACTTCCAGTTTTTCGTGACGAACCATATTCGCATTACGGATGCGAGTAAGCATATCTGCAATAGGATCTGTCATGACCATTATATTTTACCTCCTTCCCAAACTCGGGTTTTACCAGCTAGCTTTTTTAACGCCAGGAATTTGTCCTTTATATGCAAGTTCGCGGAAACAAATACGACAAAGTTTAAATTTACGTAATACAGAATGTGGACGTCCGCAACGTTCGCAACGTGTATATTCTTGTACTTTAAACTTCTGTTCGCGTTTTTGCTTTACGATCATAGACTTTTTAGCCACGATTTCGCCTCCCTTTATTTAGAGATTACTTTTGGAACGGCATTCCAACTTGAGTAAGTAGTTCACGAGCTTCTTCGTCAGTGTTGGCAGTCGTTACGATAACGATGTCCATACCACGAACTTTGCTCACTTTATCGTAATCAATCTCAGGGAAGATAAGTTGTTCTTTAACGCCTAATGTATAGTTCCCACGTCCGTCAAAGGATTTCTTTGAAACGCCGCGGAAATCACGTACACGCGGTAAAGATACAGATACTAGCTTATCAAGGAATTGATACATACGCTCTCCACGTAATGTAACTTTCGCTCCGATAGGCATACCTTCACGCAAACGGAAGCCTGCGATTGATTTTTTTGCTTTAGTTATAACTGGTTTTTGACCAGTGATCAATGTAAGTTCTTCAACAGCCGTATCCAAAGCTTTCGAGTTAGATACTGCGTCACCCACACCCATGTTAATAACGATTTTCTCAATGTTTGGTACTTGCATTACTGATTGATAGTTGAATTTACCCATCAATGACGGTGTAATTTCACTTTTGAATTTTTCTTTAAGGCGGCTCATTGCTTAGTGTACCTCCCTTCATTTATGACTTATTTATCTAAAGATTCACCTGAAATTTTAGCTACGCGTACTTTTTTACCATTTTCGATCTTATATCCAACACGAGTCGGTTTACCTGATTTAGGATCAAGTGGCATTACATTGGATACGTGAATAGCAGCTTCTTTGCTGATAATTCCACCTTGTGGATTAAGTTGAGATGGCTTGGAATGCTTTTTCACGATGTTAATTCCTTCTACAAGCACACGATTTTGTTTCGGAAATGCTGAAAGAATTGTTCCTTGTTTGCCTTTGTCCTTACCAGAGATGACTACGACTTTGTCACCTTTTTTAACATGCATTAGCTTGGCACCTCCTTGAAAGGCTTTATACAAATTTTACATATTATAGAACTTCTGGAGCAAGAGAAACGATCTTCATGAAACTATTGTCACGTAATTCACGAGCAACAGGTCCAAAAATACGTGTTCCACGTGGGCTCTTATCGTCACGGATAATTACACATGCGTTTTCATCGAAACGAATGTAAGAACCGTCAGGACGACGCATACCACGTTTTGTACGGACAACAACAGCCTTAACGACTTCACCTTTTTTAACAACGCCTCCTGGTGTTGCCTGTTTGACTGTACAAACGATGATATCACCGATGTTTGCAGTTTTACGGCCAGAACCACCTAGGACTTTAATTGTTAGCACTTCACGAGCACCTGAATTGTCAGCGACTTTTAAACGAGATTCTTGTTGAATCATGTACGGTACCTCCCTTCGGAATTAGCTTAATCCGAACTATATTAAATGATTACTGCTTTTTCTACTACTTCTACAAGACGGAAGCGTTTTGTAGCTGAAAGTGGACGAGTTTCCATGATACGTACTACGTCGCCTGCTTTAGCTTCGTTTAGCTCGTCATGAGCTTTAAACTTTTTAGAGTATTTCACGCGTTTACCGTATAAAGAATGCTTTTTATAGGTTTCTACAACAACTGTAACTGTTTTATCCATTTTGTCGGATACTACGCGTCCAGTGTAGATTTTGCGTTGGTTGCGTTCGCTCATTCTGCAAACCTCCATTCATTATCGATTAGTGACACCGATCTCTCTTTGACGAACAACTGTTTTCATACGAGCAATCGATTTGCGAACTTCACGGATGCGAGCTGTATTTTCAAGTTGTCCAGTAGCTAACTGGAAACGAAGATTAAATAGTTCTTCTTTAAGAGATTTTAGTTTTTGTTCAATTTCAGCAGTGGTTAGATCTTTGATTTCATTAGCTTTCATTTGTTTCACCACCAATTTCCTCTCTTTTTACAAACTTGCATTTGATTGGAAGTTTGTGTGCTGCAAGGCGCAATGCTTCTCTTGCCACCTCTTCAGATACACCAGAGATTTCAAACATAACTTTGCCCGGTTTAACTACTGCTACCCATCCTTCAGGAGCACCTTTACCGGAACCCATCCGTACTTCAAGCGGCTTAGCTGTGTAAGGTTTGCTTGGGAAGATTTTGATCCAAACTTTTCCTCCACGTTTCATATAACGAGTCATCGCAATACGAGCTGCTTCGATTTGGCGGTTCGTGATCCAGGAAGCTTCTTGAGCTTGAAGTCCAAATTCTCCGAAATGAACTTCAGTGCCGCCCTTAGCCATCCCTCTCATCTTACCGCGGTGTTCACGACGGTATTTTACGCGTTTTGGCAATAACATATTATTTTCCTCCTTCCTCAGATTTCTTCTTAGTAGGAAGAACTTCTCCACGGTAGATCCAAACTTTCACGCCTAGCTTACCGTAAGTAGTATCTGCTTCAGCATGAGCATAATCTATGTCAGCACGAAGTGTGTGAAGTGGAACTGTTCCTTCGCTGTAATGTTCAGCACGAGCAATATCAGCACCGCCAAGACGACCAGAAACTTGAGTTTTGATTCCTTTTGCTCCAGAACGCATAGTACGTTGGATAGCTTGCTTTTGAGCGCGTCGGAATGAAACACGGTTTTCTAATTGACGAGCGATGTTTTCAGCAACCAATTTTGCGTCAAGATCTGCTCTTTTAATTTCAATGATATTGATATGAACTCTTTTGCCAGTCAGCTGGTTCAAAGCTTTACGAAGTGCTTCGACTTCAGTACCGCCTTTACCGATAACCATTCCTGGTTTAGCAGTGTGGACAGATACATTGATACGGTTAGCTGCACGTTCGATTTCAACTTTTGAAACTGAAGCATCATTTAGACGTTTCGCGATATATTCACGAACTTTGATGTCTTCATGCAAAAGAACTGCGTAGTCTTTATCAGCGTACCATTTGGATTCCCAGTCACGGATTATCCCGATACGCATACCGATTGGATTTACCTTTTGACCCACAGATTACCCCTCCTTCTTTTCTGATACAACGATTGTAATATGACTAGTACGTTTGTTTATTGCACTCGCACGACCTTGAGCGCGAGGACGGAAACGTTTTAATGTTGGTCCTTCGTTAACGTATGCCTCTGAAACGACTAGGTTATTAATATCCATTTCGTAGTTGTGTTCTGCATTTGCGATAGCAGATTTCAGAATTTTTTCTACGACTGGAGAAGCAGATTTTGGTGTTAAGCGAAGAATCGCTACTGCTTCACCTACTTGTTTTCCTCGAATTAAATCTGCGACTAAACGCACTTTCCGAGGAGCAATACGAACTGTTTTAGCGACAGCTTTAGCTTGCATGAGATGCCCTCCTCTCATTAACGTCTTGTTTTCTTGTCATCACTTGCGTGACCTTTATAAGTGCGTGTAGGCGCGAATTCGCCTAGTTTGTGACCTACCATATCTTCTGTTACATAAACCGGCACATGCTTACGACCGTCATAAACGGCGATTGTGTGTCCGATGAATTGCGGGAAGATTGTTGAACGACGAGACCAAGTTTTTACTACCTGTTTCTTGTCAGCTTCATTTAATTTTTCAACTTTTACCAATAAATGATCATCAACAAAAGGCCCTTTTTTTAAGCTACGACCCATGCGAGTACCTCCCTTCGTGACTGTTCTACGGTTCTATATATGAACCGTAGCTCAATCCCGTTATTTTTTACGACGACGTACGATAAATTTATCGGATTTATTTTTCTTCTTACGAGTTTTGAATCCAAGAGTAGGTTTACCCCATGGAGACATTGGTGATTTACGTCCGATTGGTGCTTTACCTTCACCACCACCGTGTGGGTGATCATTCGGGTTCATTACAGATCCACGAACTGTTGGGCGTTTACCTAACCAACGGTTACGGCCAGCTTTACCAATGTTGATAAGTTCATGTTGTTCATTACCAACTTGACCGATTGAAGCACGGCAAGTAGCAAGAATCATACGAACCTCACCTGAGTTTAAACGTACAAGTACATAACGACCTTCTTTACCAAGTACTTGAGCAGATGTACCTGCTGAACGGACTAATTGTCCACCTTTTCCTGGTTTAAGTTCGATGTTATGAATTACTGTACCAACTGGGATGTTAATAAGAGGTAGAGCGTTACCCACTTTGATGTCAGCTTCTGGACCTGACATAACTTCCAAACCTACTTCTAGGTTTTTCGGAGCTAGGATATAACGTTTTTCTCCATCAACGTAATTAATTAATGCAATGTTTGCAGAACGATTTGGATCGTACTCAATAGTAGCAACGCGTCCTGGTATACCATCTTTATTCCGTTTGAAATCGATGATACGGTATTGACGCTTGTGGCCGCCACCTTGATGACGAACTGTTAACTTACCTTGGTTATTACGGCCGCCTTTGCTGTGTAAAGGAGCAAGTAATGATTTTTCCGGTTTGTCTGTAGTGATCTCAGCAAAATCGGAAGTTGTCATATTACGTCGACCGTTAGAGGTAGGTTTATACTTCTTAATCGCCATTTGTATTTCCCTCCTTCTCTAATGAATTAAGCCTCGAATAGCTCGATTTCTTTGCTGTCAGCAGTTAATTTAACAATAGCTTTACGGCGCTTGTTAGTATAGCCTGCATGTTTGCCCATGCGTTTGAATTTACCTTTGTAGTTCATGATGTTTACTTTCTCAACTTTAACGCCGAAAATTTCTTGAACAGCATCTTTAACTTGAGTTTTATTAGCTCTAACATCAACTTCAAAAGTATATTTCTTTTCAGCCATTATGTCTGAAGAGCGTTCAGTGATTACGGGGCGCTTAATGATATCGCGTGCATCCATTATGCAAGCACCTCCTCTACTTTTTCGACAGCTGATTTAGTCAAGATCAATTTGTTGTGTGAAACAACATCAAGAACATTAAGACCAACAGCTTCAACTACAGTAACACCAGGGATGTTACGTGCAGAAAGAGCAACTTTCTCATCTAAACCGTCAGTAACGACTAACGTCTTAGTATCAACAGAAAGGTTTTTAAGTACCGCTACAAACTCTTTTGTTTTTGGAGCTTCGAAAGACAAGCTTTCAAGAACCAAAATGTTCTCTTCCAATGCCTTTGCAGACAATGCAGATTTAATAGCTAAACGACGTACCTTTTTAGGTAGCTTGTAAGCGTAAGATCTTGGAGTTGGTCCAAAAACAACGCCACCGCCACGCCATTGTGGAGAACGGATAGAACCTTGACGCGCACGTCCAGTTCCTTTTTGTTTCCAAGGTTTACGTCCACCGCCTGCAACTTCAGAACGGTTTTTAACTTTATGAGTTCCTTGACGTAAGGAAGCTCTTTGCATGATGATTGCTTCGAATAATACGTGATTATTAGGTTCGATACCAAAGATGGATTCATTCAGTTCGATGTCGCCAACTTGTGAACCTGTTTGGTTGAACAATGTAACTTTTGGCATTCTATTGCTCCTCCTTTCTCAGAAATTACTTTGCTTTAACAGCAGATTTAACTTTGATCAATGCTTTTCTAGCACCAGGTACATTACCTTTGATCAATAGTAGGTTACGTTCAACATCAACTTTAACGATAGCTAAGTTTTGAACAGTGATTTGCTCTCCACCCATACGTCCTGGTAAAAGTTTACCTTTGAATACGCGGTTTGGAGCTACAGGACCCATTGAACCTGGGCGACGGTGGTAACGAGAACCATGAGACATAGGTCCGCGAGATTGTCCATGACGCTTGATAGAGCCTTGGAATCCTTTACCTTTTGAAATTCCTGTTACATCTACTAAATCGCCTTCAGCGAAAATACTTACATTGACTTCTTGACCGATCTCCAATTCAGTAAGATCCGTTCCGCGGAATTCGCGAATGAAGCGCTTAGGAGTAGTATTTGCTTTTTCAACATGGCCCTTTTCAGGTTTGTTAGAAAGCTTTTCACGTTTGTTTTCAAAACCAACTTGAACTGCTTCATAGCCATCAGTTTCAACAGTTTTCTTTTGAAGAACCACGTTATTAGCAGCTTCGATAACTGTTACCGGAATAAGTTCACCGTTTTCAGCAAAAACTTGAGTCATACCGATTTTTCTTCCTAAGATTCCTTTGGTCATAAGTCACACCTCCTAGAGTAATTGTTCATATTTATATGAATTATAATTTGATTTCAATGTCAACGCCTGACGGTAAATCTAAACGCATCAATGAATCAACTGTTTGTGGAGTTGGATTAACGATGTCGATTAGACGTTTATGCGTACGCATTTCGAATTGTTCACGAGAATCTTTGTATTTATGAACCGCACGTAGGATCGTATATACCGATCTTTCAGTAGGTAATGGAATTGGACCAGATACAGCCGCACCAGAACGTTTTGCAGTTTCAACAATTTTCTCAGCAGATTGATCAAGAATTCTGTGATCATATGCTTTTAAACGGATACGAATTTTTTGTTTTGCCATAATTTTCCCTCCTTTTCGCCTATTTTAAAATAGACCTTCTCAATGGAAATTTCCCACACACTCGCCATGGCAAAGCGGCCGGGTGTGTCAGCAACCTTCCATATCATCGCAGTCAAAGACCAACATTGTCTATTATACATAAAACACAAGTAGAATGCAAGTTAAACTTAAATTTTTCTTGTGCAACACACTTTTATTATTATACATACTATCACAAGTATTTACAAGTACATTCTACACGGACTATCATATCCATTTTCTTCAATTTGAAAAATCCCCATGATACCCAATAAAAACACTTCTTTTTTTACACCTATTATAGAAGAAAGAATGAATATTCTTTGAAATAAAAAAGAAGCAGATGGCGTCCCATCTGCTTCTCCCGGAAGGCGTCCCTTCCAATATTGTTTTATGAATCAATTATTCTTGGATTGTAGCAACTACGCCAGCGCCTACAGTACGTCCACCCTCACGGATAGAGAATTTAGTACCTTCTTCGATAGCGATTGGAGCGATAAGTTCTACAGTCATTTCGATGTTGTCTCCAGGCATAACCATTTCTACGCCTTCAGGAAGGTTACAAATACCAGTTACGTCAGTTGTACGGAAGTAGAACTGAGGACGGTAGTTTGTAAAGAATGGAGTGTGACGTCCACCTTCTTCTTTAGAAAGAACATAAACTTCAGCTTTGAACTTTGTGTGTGGAGTGATTGTACTTGGTTTAGCAAGTACTTGTCCACGTTGGATATCTTCACGGGATACACCACGAAGTAGTGCACCGATGTTGTCACCAGCTTCAGCATAGTCAAGAAGTTTACGGAACATTTCAACACCAGTTACTGTTGTTGGTTTAGACTCTTCGTTGAAACCGATGATGTCAACAACGTCACCGACTTTAACTTGTCCACGCTCAACACGGCCAGTAGCAACTGTTCCACGACCAGTGATTGAGAATACATCCTCAACTGGCATCATGAATGGTTTTTCAGTGTCACGAGTAGGTTCTGGGATATACTCGTCAACAGCCGTCATTAATTCATGAATTTTTTCTTCCCATTCAGCGTCTCCTTGAAGAGCTTTTAGAGCAGATCCTTTGATAACTGGAATGTCATCGCCAGGGAATTCGTATTCAGATAGAAGATCACGGATTTCCATTTCTACTAATTCAAGAAGTTCTTCGTCATCAACCATGTCGCATTTGTTCATGAATACTACTAGGTATGGTACACCTACTTGACGAGAAAGAAGGATGTGCTCACGAGTTTGTGGCATTGGGCCATCAGCAGCAGATACTACTAGGATCCCGCCGTCCATTTGTGCAGCACCAGTGATCATGTTTTTAACATAGTCAGCATGTCCTGGGCAGTCAACGTGTGCATAGTGACGAGTAGCTGTTTCGTACTCAACGTGTGCAGTAGAGATTGTGATACCACGTTCTCTTTCTTCTGGAGCACCATCGATTTGGTCATAAGCGCGAGCTTCTGCGCCACCTGATTTAGCAAGTACAGTTGTGATTGCAGCAGTTAGAGTAGTTTTACCATGGTCAACGTGACCAATTGTTCCAACGTTAACGTGCGGTTTTGAACGATCAAATTTAGCTTTTCCCATTAGGAATTCCTCCTTAAAATTATAAATAAAAAATTAAGTATATAGGGGCTGTGAAAGAAGACTAATTCTTCCATCACAGCTTACATAAGATAGTTATACTTTAATAAGAGATGAAAATCAATTATTCACCTTTATTTTTTTTGATGATTTCTTCAGAAATGCTCTTAGGTACTTCTTCATAATGATCGAAGTGCATAGAGAATGTTCCGCGTCCTTGAGTGTTAGAACGTAAAGATGTAGCATATCCGAACATTTCAGATAGTGGAACCATCGCTTTAACCATTTGCGTGTTACCGCGAGCTTCCATACCTTCTACACGACCACGACGAGATGTGATATCTCCCATGATGTCGCCTAGGTAATCTTCTGGAATAACTACTTCCACTTTCATGATCGGTTCAAGGATGACAGGCTTACATTTAGATGCTGCATTTTTAAGTGCCATAGATGCAGCGATTTTAAATGCCATTTCGTTGGAGTCAACGTCATGGTAAGATCCGTCAAATAATTTTGCTTTAATGTCGACTAGCGGGTAACCAGCAAGTACACCACGGTCAAGTGAATCAACTAATCCAGCTTGTACAGCAGGGATATATTCACGTGGTACTACACCACCGACGATAGCATTTTCAAATTCGAATCCTTTACCTTCTTCGTTTGGACCAAATTCGATCCATACGTGTCCGAATTGTCCACGACCACCAGATTGGCGAACGAATTTACCTTCAACTTTAGCTGAACCACGGAAAGTTTCACGGTATGCTACTTGAGGAGCACCAACGTTTGCTTCCACTTTGAATTCGCGACGCATACGGTCAACAAGGATGTCCAAGTGAAGTTCACCCATACCAGCGATGATTGTTTGACCAGTTTCTTGGTCAGTATGCGCACGGAATGTTGGATCTTCATCTTGAAGCTTTTGTAAAGCTTGAGACATTTTGTCTTGGTCTGCTTTTGATTTCGGTTCAACTGATAGTGAGATAACTGGCTCTGGGAATACCATGGACTCAAGAATTACTTGGTTCTTGTCATCACATAGAGTATCTCCAGTAGTAGTATCTTTCAATCCGACAGCAGCTGCGATATCTCCTGCATATACAGTAGATATTTCTTCACGGCTGTTTGCGTGCATTTGAAGGATACGTCCAATACGCTCACGTTTTCCTTTAGTTGAGTTGATTACATAAGACCCGGATTCTAATGTACCTGAGTACACACGGAAGAATGTAAGTTTACCAACGTAAGGGTCAGTCATAACTTTAAACGCTAAAGCTGAGAACGGTTCAGAATCATCTGAATGACGTTCCACTTCTTCTTCTGAATCCGGTAATGTACCTTTGATAGCTGGTACATCCAATGGAGATGGAAGGAAGTCGATAACGTTATCAAGCATTAATTGAACACCTTTGTTTTTGAAAGCTGATCCGCAAATAACAGGGAAGAATTCAACATTAACGGTTGCTGTACGAATAGCTGCTTTCAATTCAGCAATGCTGATTTCTTCGCCGCCAAGGTATTTTTCCATTAAGTCTTCATTAACCTCTGCTACTGCTTCAATTAACTTTTCACGGTATTCTTCAGCTAATTCCCGATGTTCTTCAGGAATTTCACCGATAGTGATATCAGTTCCTAGGTCATTACCGTAGAAATGAGTTTTCATTTCAATAAGGTCGATGATTGCAGAGAATTGATCTTCTGCTCCAATTGGTAACTGAACCGGGTGGGCGTTAGCTTGTAAACGATCGTGGATTGTTCCAACTGAATACAAGAAATCTGCACCGATTTTGTCCATTTTATTTACGAACACGACACGTGGTACACCGTAAGTTGTAGCTTGGCGCCAAACTGTTTCAGTTTGAGGCTCAACACCTGATTGGGCATCAAGTACAGCTACAGCTCCATCAAGTACGCGCAAAGAGCGTTCAACTTCAACTGTGAAGTCTACGTGTCCCGGTGTATCGATGATGTTTACACGGTGACCTTTCCACTGTGCAGTTGTAGCAGCGGAAGTGATCGTGATTCCGCGTTCTTGTTCCTGTTCCATCCAGTCCATTTGTGAAGCACCTTCGTGCGTTTCACCAATTTTATGGATTTTACCAGTGTAATATAGAACACGTTCTGTTGTTGTCGTTTTACCAGCATCGATGTGAGCCATGATACCGATATTACGAGTGTTTGCTAAGGAGAACTCTCTTGCCATTTGTCTTTCTCCTTCCTTCTATAAGGATTTTATAGTGTTTGATCTTACCAGCGATAATGTGCGAAAGCTTTGTTGGCTTCAGCCATTTTGTGTGTATCTTCACGTTTCTTAACTGCTGCTCCAGTATTGTTGGCAGCATCCATGATTTCATAAGCTAAACGCTCTTCCATCGTTTTTTCTCCACGAAGGCGAGAGTAGTTTACTAACCAACGAAGTCCTAGAGTCGATTTACGGTCTGGACGCACCTCAACTGGTACTTGGTAGTTAGCTCCACCCACACGGCGTGCTTTTACTTCTAATACAGGCATGATGTTTTTAAGTGCTTGATCGAAAACTTCGATCGGCTCATTGCCAGTACGTTCTTTGATTAAATCAAATGCAGAGTAAAGAATTTTTTGTGATTTACCTCTTTGTCCATCAACCATTAATTTGTTGATTAAGCGAGTCACAAGTTTTGAATTATAAATTGGATCTGGTAATACGTCTCTTTTCGTTACAGGTCCTTTACGAGGCATTATATTTCCTCCTTTCAAGAAAGTTCAATTTTTGTTTAAGATTATTTTTTAGCTGCTTTCGGACGCTTAGTACCGTATTTAGAACGGCCTTGCATACGATTGTTAACTCCAGCAGTATCAAGAGCACCACGTACGATATGGTAACGTACCCCTGGTAAATCTTTTACACGACCGCCACGGATAAGAACCACGCTGTGTTCTTGTAGGTTGTGACCGATACCTGGGATATAAGCTGTTACCTCGATACCGTTTGTTAAACGTACACGCGCATATTTACGTAACGCGGAGTTTGGTTTTTTCGGTGTCATAGTACCCACACGAGTGCAAACACCACGTTTTTGCGGAGATGATACGTTAGTTTGTGCTTTTTTAAAGCTGTTGTAGCCTTTGTTAAGTGCTGGAGATTTTGAATTAACCTCTTTAGACTCGCGTCCTTTACGCACTAATTGATTAATAGTAGGCATTACATTTTTCCTCCCTTCACGTTTTCATTTCTAGTACCACACATCCAGGTGGTTCATAAATGGGTAAAAACAAAGTCTTTGCAAATACTATTGCAAAAACATCTTTACTTTTTGATGGCAACAGTTGCTGCTCCGACATCAATACCACATGCTTTGCCAAGCATTCTCATCGAATCAACATATGTGATAGGAACATCCAATTCTTTGGCAGTCTCAACGACACGCCCAGTCAAGTATATATCTGCATCATCAGCGATGATAACTTCTTGAATTAAATTGTTTTTAAGAGCTCTAACTGCTTGCTTCGTCCCTATAATCACTGACTTTGCCTGTATTACTTTTTCATAAGACATGGTCCATATCCTCCAAAGTTACAGGGTAACATAGGAGCACCTTTGCTATAGTATCATTATAAGTCGGATACTGTCAACTTCTTTCAAAAAAATAATTCAAGCAAAAGGTTTTCCTTACAAAATTCTATTAAGATTATCAATTTGCCTAAACGGAATATATCGAATCCTCATACGGCTTTTAAAGCCAGCCATGAGTAATAAGAGAGACCAGCTCAATAAATTTCTGATCCATCAGCTCCAATAGGAAACAGGAGTGCGGTTTTCAGTTTTAATTATTGAGCTGGTCCTTTTTCCTTTAATCCACTGTTACTGTATCGGCACTTTCGTCACCAACAACGACTGGGTTTGCTTTTCTGTATCTAAGCATTCCCGTTCCTGCAGGGACAAGTTTACCGATGATGACATTTTCTTTAAGTCCAAGCAATTCATCACGTTTTCCTTTTATTGCTGCATCAGTCAAGACTCTAGTTGTTTCTTGGAATGACGCGGCGGACAAGAAGGAATCCGTTTCTAGAGATGCTTTTGTGATACCTAGCAATACAGGGCGGCCTGTAGCTGGTAATTTGTTGGTCAGCAATGCATCGGTGTTTGCAGTAGTGAACTGGTTAACATCCAATAATGTACCTGGAAGCACTTCAGTTTCGCCTGCATCAAGCACACGGACTTTACGCATCATTTGTCTAACCATTACCTCGATATGTTTATCACCGATTTCAACACCTTGCATCCGGTATACTTTTTGAACTTCATGAAGCAGGTATTCCTGAACAGTAAGCACGTCTGTAACCTTCAGCAATTCTTTCGGATCGATGGAACCCTCTGTCAACTCTTCACCACGACGGACAGGTGTATCAACAGTTACTCTTAAACGCGCTGTGTATGGCGCAGTATACGTGCGTGATTCAACAGCACCCTGAACGACGATTTCCTGTTGTTTATCCCGAATTTCATTGATCGAAACAATCGTTCCTTCTATTTCGGAAATGACAGCTTGACCTTTAGGATTTCTCGCTTCAAATATTTCTTGGATACGAGGAAGACCTTGAGTGATATCATCCCCGGCAACCCCACCTGTATGGAATGTACGCATCGTCAACTGTGTACCAGGTTCTCCGATTGATTGAGCGGCAATAATACCGACTGCTTCGCCCACTTCAACTTCTTGACCGGTAGCCAAGTTGCGTCCATAACATTTTTTACATACACCATGGCTGGTGTTACATGTAAAGGCAGAACGGATCCATGCTGTTTCAATTCCAAGTGATTCAATATAATTAGCAAGATCTTCAGTAATAAGGTCATTTTCAGCCACGATTACTTCATTTGTTTCTGGATGTCTGATCGCTTTTCTTGCATAACGGCCCACTAGGCGCTCTTCAAGATGCTCGATTATTTCAGTACCCTCTCTCAAGGCTGAAATTTTCAAGCCGCGGTCCGTTCCACAATCGTCATCACGGATGATGACATCTTGGGCAACGTCAACAAGTCGACGGGTAAGGTAACCGGAATCGGCTGTTTTAAGGGCTGTATCGGCAAGACCTTTACGAGCACCATGTGTAGAGATGAAGTACTCCAACACTGTTAAACCTTCACGGAAACTTGATTTGATCGGTAATTCAATGATACGTCCAGCCGGGTTGGCCATCAAACCACGCATACCCGCAAGCTGCGTAAAGTTGGAAGCATTACCACGGGCACCGGAGTCACTCATCATGAAGATCGGGTTGCGTCGGTCCAGTGAGTCCATAAGTTTGGACTGGATGGTATCCTTGGCAGCACTCCATATTGAAATGACGCGATCATAACGCTCATCCTCAGTAATTAGACCACGTCTGAATTGTTTCAAGACATTATCCACTTTGGTTTGAGCCTCAGTAATGATTTCTTGTTTTTCTTTTAAAACGACAATATCAGCCACACCAACGGTAATACCAGCTTTTGTCGAATATTTGAATCCAAGATCTTTCATCCGGTCAAGCATTTTAGATGTTTCGGTAATTTTAAAGCGTTTAAAGACTTCCGCAATGATATTCCCAAGAATTTTTTTCTTGAAAGGATCGATAGCAGGTTGAGCCTTAATCAATTCAGGGATATTAGCGCCTTTTTCCACAAAATATTTCTCTGGAGTTTTGGTTTCCAAATTATATCGTGTCGGTTCGTTAATATACGGGAATGATTTTGGTAAAATTTCATTGAAGATCAATTTACCGACAGTGGTAATTAGAAGTTGGCCGTTTTGTTCTTCAGTGAATGTTTCATTATTTAGTGACGATGCATGTACGGCACAACGGGAATGTAAGTGTACATATCCGTTTTGGTATGCAAGTAATGCTTCACTTGTATCTTTAAAGATCATACCCTCACCGATAGCGCCTTCTCTTTCCAATGTTAGGTAATAGTTACCTAATACCATATCTTGAGAAGGTGTAACGACAGGTTTACCATCTTTAGGGTTCAAAATGTTCTGCGCTGCAAGCATAAGCATGCGTGCTTCGGCTTGGGCTTCAGAAGATAAAGGAACGTGGACCGCCATTTGGTCACCGTCAAAGTCAGCATTATAAGCTGTACATACAAGCGGGTGCAAACGAATTGCGCGACCTTCAACCAACGTTGGTTCAAATGCTTGGATCCCAAGTCTATGAAGAGTCGGTGCACGGTTCAATAGTACTGGGTGTTCTCTAATAACTTCTTCTAGTACATCCCATATTTCAGGAGATAAACGTTCAATTTTGCGCTTAGCGGATTTGATGTTATGCGCTAGACCTCTTTGAACAAGCTCCTTCATAACGAATGGTTTGAATAATTCAATCGCCATTTCTTTCGGAAGACCACATTGGTACATCTTTAAGTTTGGTCCGACTACGATAACGGAACGGCCAGAGTAATCAACACGTTTACCAAGAAGGTTTTGACGGAAACGACCTTGTTTACCTTTTAACATGTGAGATAAAGATTTTAACGGACGGTTACCAGGTCCAGTTACCGGACGGCCGCGACGGCCATTATCGATAAGAGCATCGACAGCTTCTTGCAGCATACGCTTCTCATTTTGAACGATAATGCTTGGTGCTCCAAGATCCAATAATCTTTTCAAACGATTATTACGGTTGATAACACGGCGATATAAATCATTTAAATCAGATGTGGCAAAACGTCCTCCATCAAGTTGAACCATAGGACGAAGTTCCGGTGGAATGACCGGAAGCACGTCAAGGATCATCCATGAAGGCTCATTTCCGGAGTTACGGAATGCCTCAAGCACTTCCAAGCGTTTGATTGCACGGGTTCTGCGTTGTCCTTGAGCTGTTTTAAGCTCCTCTTTCAACGACTCTACTTCCTTTTCCGTATCAATATCTTGTAAAAGTTTTTTAATAGCTTCCGCACCCATGGCAGCTTGGAATTTCTTACCGTATTTTTCACGGTATGTACGATATTCCTTTTCAGAAAGAAGCTGTTTCTTTTCTAAAGTTGTATCGCCCGTTTCAGTTACGACGTAAGATGCAAAGTAAATAACTTCTTCCAAAGCCCGTGGAGACATGTCAAGTACAAGTCCCATACGGCTAGGAATTCCTTTAAAATACCATATGTGTGAAACTGGAGCTGCCAGCTCAATATGTCCCATACGCTCACGACGCACCTTAGCACGAGTGACTTCAACGCCACAACGGTCACAGACTACGCCTTTATAACGAACACGTTTATATTTTCCGCAATGACATTCCCAGTCCTTCTGAGGTCCAAAAATTCTCTCACAGAATAAACCGTCTTTTTCTGGCTTTAACGTACGATAGTTGATTGTTTCTGGTTTTTTAACTTCTCCATGGGACCAAGAACGAATCTTGTCTGGTGAAGCAAGACCAATTTTCATATACTCAAAATTATTAACGTCTAACAAGGGGCCTACCTCCCTTTTAATCTCCAGGTTTAACCCTTGATTGCCGTCAAATATCAGGCAATCTTACACCGGATGATGGTTGATTGAATCAATAAGGCTCTAACAAGGCAGCATGATCTTCAAATGAACAACTTGCTGCCAGTCAGAGCGGGTAATATATAACTAGAAATGTTTATATTTAATTTTATTCTTTGACAGGTGCCCCTACTTCGGAAGCAACCATATCTTTAGATTCTGAATCAAGGCTTAATTTGTCTGCTTGGTTGGCTTCATCTTCATCTTCCAAATCACGCATTTCGATTTCACGATCTTCGGCATTGAGGATTTTAACATCCAATCCTAAACTTTGAAGCTCCTTAATCAATACTTTGAAGGACTCAGGAACGCCTGGTTCAGGGACATTTTCACCTTTGACAATGGCTTCGTACGTTTTAACACGACCAACGACATCATCTGATTTAACGGTTAGGATTTCTTGTAATGTATAAGCAGCACCGTAAGCTTCAAGTGCCCATACTTCCATCTCACCGAAACGCTGTCCACCAAATTGCGCTTTACCACCAAGTGGTTGCTGCGTAACAAGGGAGTAAGGTCCAGTTGAACGTGCATGAAGTTTATCATCGACCATATGTGCCAGTTTGATCATATACATGACACCAACTGATACACGGTTATCGAATGCTTCACCTGAACGGCCATCATAAAGGACGGTTTTTGCATCACGGGACATCCCTGCTTCTTCAATCGTACCCCAAACGTCTTCCTCAGTGGCACCATCGAATACAGGAGATGCTACATGAATGCCAAGTGCGCGTGCAGCCATACCTAAGTGAAGCTCCAGCACCTGACCGATGTTCATACGTGAAGGTACACCCAACGGGTTTAACATGATGTCGACTGGAGTGCCATCTGGTAAATAAGGCATATCTTCTTCAGGAAGAATCCTAGAGATTACCCCTTTGTTACCATGTCGTCCAGCCATTTTATCGCCTTCATGGATTTTACGTTTTTGAACGATATATACACGTGCTAGTTGGTTTACACCAGGAGGCAGTTCATCGCCATCTTCTCTGTTGAAAACTTTAACATCAAGAACGATTCCTCCGCCGCCGTGAGGTACACGAAGTGATGTATCCCTTACTTCACGTGCTTTTTCACCGAAGATTGCATGTAATAGACGTTCCTCGGCAGTCAGTTCCGTTACACCTTTAGGCGTGACTTTACCAACGAGAAGGTCTCCGTCTTTCACTTCAGCACCCACACGGATAATTCCGCGCTCATCAAGATTACGAAGCGCATCTTCCCCTACGTTAGGGATATCACGGGTGATTTCTTCAGGCCCTAATTTTGTATCGCGTGATTCAGATTCATATTCTTCAATATGAATGGAAGTGTACACATCATCCTTAACCAATCGTTCGCTCATGATGATGGCATCTTCATAGTTGTATCCATCCCAAGTCATGAAGGCAACCAATACGTTACGTCCAAGTGCCAACTCACCTTTTTCCATTGAAGGACCATCAGCAAGAATTTCACCTTTTACGACGTTGTCGCCAACACTTACGATAGGGCGTTGATTATAGCACGTTCCTTGGTTGGAACGAATGAATTTTAATAGACGGTATTTATCAAGGTTTCCTTTTACTTGCTGTCCGTCAACTTCACTTACCCTACGTACCCATACTTCACGTGATTCAACGTGCTCTACGATACCAGGGTGTTTACAGATGACAGCAGCACCGGAGTCTTTCGCTGAAACATACTCCATACCCGTTCCGACTCGAGGGGCTTCCGGTTGAAGCAAAGGAACTGCTTGACGTTGCATGTTCGCTCCCATAAGGGCACGGTTGGAGTCATCATTTTCCAAGAAAGGAATACATGCAGTCGCAGCAGATACAACTTGTTTAGGAGATACATCCATGTAATCTACGCGGTCACGCGGAACAACGGTATTTTCACCGCGGAAACGTGCAACAACATCATCATCAAGGAATGAGCCGTCATCAGACAGGCGTACATTCGCTTGGGCAACTACATAATTATCTTCCTCATCAGCTGTTAAGTAATCGATTTGGCTCGTAATTCTACCTGTTTCAGGGTCCACACGGCGATATGGTGTTTCAATGAAGCCATATGGGTTAACCTTTGCAAAACTGGATAACGAGTTAATCAAACCAATATTCGGTCCCTCAGGCGTTTCAATCGGACACATACGGCCATAGTGGGAATAATGAACGTCACGTACTTCAAAGCCAGCACGCTCACGTGTAAGACCACCAGGTCCCAATGCAGATAGACGACGTTTATGCGTCAATTCAGCCAACGGGTTCGTTTGGTCCATGAATTGGGAAAGCTGCGAGCTTCCAAAGAACTCTTTAATTGATGCAATGACCGGGCGAATGTTGATTAGTTGCTGTGGAGTGATTGTGTTCGTATCCTGAATGGACATTCTTTCACGGACAACACGCTCCATACGGGATAAACCAATTCTAAATTGGTTTTGCAGCAATTCACCAACGGAACGTAGACGACGGTTACCTAAATGGTCAATGTCATCCGTGATTCCCACACCATGCAATAAGTTAAAGAAATAACTGATGGAAGAAATGATATCAGCCGGTGTAATGTTTTTGACCTGGTCGGTCACATAGGCATTACCGATGATATTGATCACTTTTTCGCCTTCAGCATCGTTTGGTGCAAACACTTTAATAGGTTGAAGAAGAGTTTCTTCTTCCACTACACCACCTGATGGATGGAATGTTTTGAATCCGATTCCACCTTCTATATGAGGCAGGATTCTATCAAGAGTCCGACGGTCAAGCATCGTACCTTTTTCAACGATGATTTCACCTGTTTCAGGGTCAATCAAAGTCTCTGCAATACGTTGTCCGAATAAACGGTTCTTAATATGCAGTTTTTTGTTTATTTTATAACGGCCTACATTAGCTAAATCATAACGTTTTGGATCAAAAAAGCGTGATACTAAAAGACTTTTCGCGTTTTCGACAGTAGGCGGTTCACCTGGGCGTAGACGCTCATAGATTTCTAGTAATGCTTTTTCCACACTCTCAGTGTTATCCTTTTCAAGAGTGTTGCGAAGGTATTCGTTGTCTCCGATCAAATCGATGATTTCTTGATCTGTTCCGAATCCAAGGGCACGCATCAATACCGTGATCGGTAATTTCCTGGTGCGATCGATTCGAACATACACAACATCCTTGGCGTCTGTTTCATATTCGAGCCATGCACCACGGTTAGGAATAACGGTCGCAGAGAACCCAAGCTTACCGTTTTTATCCATTTTCCCATTGTAGTAAACACTCGGTGAGCGCACTAATTGGGATACAATTACCCGTTCAGCACCATTGATGACAAATGTACCTGTTTCAGTCATCAGCGGGAAGTCACCCATAAATACATCCTGGTCTTTCACTTCCCCTGTTTCTTTGTTAACAAGGCGCACTTTCACACGAAGTGGTGCAGAATACGTAACATCGCGTTCTTTTGTTTCTTCCACAGAATACTTCGGCTCAGCTAAGCTGTAATCGATGAATTCTAACGATAAATTACCTGTAAAATCCTCAATAGGAGAAATATCCTGGAACATTTCCTTTAAACCTACATCTAGAAACCATTGATAAGAAGCTGTTTGAATTTCAATCAGATTCGGAAGATCCAAAACCTCACTGATTCTTGCATAACTTCTACGTTGGCGGTGTCGTCCATACTGAACAAGTTGACCTGTCAACTGATTCACCCCTTAAATCAAGCGTTATAAGGATCCATTTGCCTCGGAAAAGGAATCATTTCCATAGACAAAAAGAAAATGGTTTTTATTTTAAAAACCACTATTTCTCATAAAACGAACTATTATTTATATATTTTTCCCATATTATCCATTGATTATACACCAATGGTATAAAAATTGCATAGTTACGGAATTATATATATGCATTTTATAATACTAACATAGCGAAAATTTAGAGTCAAACCTTTTTGGATAATAGTATATAGTAACCTTTTTTCTTAACGGGCACTTCAATATTTCCAAATAATTGCTCCATTTTATCCATTGCGGATGGAGCCCCTTGTTTTTTTTGAATGACAACCCATAATTCTCCACCAGCTACCAAACTACGATAGCTTTCTTCTAAAATTTCGTGGACTACACTTTTACCTGCGCGAATGGGAGGGTTCGTAAGAATCGCCGCGAATTGATTGGAGCCAACTTTGTCAAAACGATCACTTTCGTAAATCTTCACATTTGCAATCCCATTGGAAGCGGCATTCTCTTTTGACAATTCAACTGCCCGGCTATTTATATCAATCATTTCTATCGTTCTATCGGGATAAGCTGCCGCAATCGATATTCCGATTGGTCCATAACCGCAACCAACATCGAGAATATCACCTTCCACAGCTTCATTAAGGTTAAAACTCTCAACCAAAAGACGCGATCCGAAATCAACTTCCTTTTTCGAAAAAACACCATTATCACTTTTGAAGCGAAATGTACGTCCCTTTAATGTGAAATCCCAAAATTTCGGATTGCTTACGACATCCGGTTTATGTGAGTAGTAATGCTCTGTCAGAGTCATCTCCCCCTATCAGAAAGGAATATTGAAGATTTAATGAGAGAAGAGAATTGAAGAATGGATGCTTGCACGCCGGAATGTTCGAATAACGAAACCCTCGTTATCAATCCATTAACGGCTAGTTTCCGTCATTTCTTTAAAAATGAAGAAAAAAAGCCCGCCAGTGATAGCGAGCTTTTTGTTTATGCAAGATTACTTAACTTCAACGCCAGCTCCAACTTCTTCAAGTTTAGCTTTGATTTCTTCAGCTTCTTCTTTAGAAGCAGCTTCTTTGATTGCTTTTGGAGTGTTGTCAACAAGTTCTTTTGCTTCTTTAAGTCCAAGACCTGTAACTTCACGTACAGCTTTGATAACTTTGATTTTTTGATCTCCAGCAGATGTAAGGATTACATCAAACTCAGTTTTTTCTTCAGCAGCAGCGCCACCAGCAGCAGCTACAGCTACAGGTGCAGCAGCAGTTACGCCAAATTCTTCTTCGATTGCTTTTACAAGGTCGTTTAATTCTAAAACAGTCATATTTTTAACTGCTTCAATGATTTGATCTTTAGTCATTTTTATTTCCTCCTCGAAATGGTTGGTTTTTTTGAATCAGTAGGCTAAATAAGCGGTCAGCTTACGCGCCTTGTTCTTCTTTTTGCTCTGCAACAGCTTTTGTAGCAAGAGCAAGTCCGCGCATAGGTGCTTGTAGCACGCTGAGTAGCATTGAAAGTAGGCCTTCGCGTGAAGGTAGTTCTGCAAGAGCTTTAATTTCTTCAGCAGTTGCAACATTTCCTTCGATAACTCCAGCTTTGATTTCTAACGCTTCATGTTTTTTCGCAAAATCGTTAAGGATTTTTGCTGGCGCAATAACATCTTCAGTTGAGAATGCAATTGCGTTTGGTCCTGTTAATGATTCGTTCAAAGCGCTAAGTTCAGCACTTTCCGCAGCACGGCGAGTCATAGAGTTTTTGTAAACTTTAAACTCAACGCCAGCTTCACGAAGTTGCTTACGAAGTTCTGTTAATTCAGCAACAGTCAATCCACGGTAGTCAACAACTACTGTTGATTGGCTTGAAGTTAACTTATCAGAAATCTCAGCAACGATTTTTTGCTTTTGTTCAATAATTGCGTTCATCCTTACACCTCCTGTAGATTTGCTTGAAAACATTTATACCGTTTCAAAGAAAAAGCCTTCATCTCTATTGCAGACATGAAGGCAGTAATTTCAAAAGTCATAGTCCAGGACTATTATTATCGAATTACCTCGGCAGGGAATTAAGCTCGTAACGAGCACCTACTGTCTACGGTACAAATAGTATTCATTTATTCACAACAAAACTTATTATAACAATAATAGTTTTGGTATGTCAATTATTTATTGAAAGTAGAAGGATCAACTTTCACGCCAGGGCCCATTGTAGTTGTTACAGAAACGTTTTTCATGTAAGTTCCTTTAGCAGCCGCAGGTTTAACTTTCAATAATGTATCATAGATAGTAGTGAAGTTTTCCACTAGTTTAGCATCCTCGAAAGATACTTTACCGATTGGAGCATGGATGTTACCAGCTTTATCTACGCGGTATTCAACTTTACCAGCTTTGATTTCATTAACAGCTTTCGTTACATCGAAAGTTACTGTGCCAGTTTTAGGGTTAGGCATTAAACCTTTAGGTCCTAATACACGGCCAAGTTTACCAACTTCACCCATCATGTCTGGAGTCGCAACGATTACATCGAATTCGAACCATCCTTGTTGGATTTTGTTGATGAAGTCAGATTCACCAACGTAGTCAGCACCAGCAGCTTCCGCTTCTTTTGCTTTTTCGCCTTTAGCGAATACTAATACGCGTTGAGTTTTACCAGTACCATTCGGAAGAACAACAGCTCCACGAATTTGTTGGTCAGCTTTCTTAGGGTCTACGCCTAAACGGAAAGCCACTTCAACAGTCGCATCGAATTTTGCGAAGTTTGCTTTTTTAGCAACTTCGATTGCTTCAGTTACAGCATAAGCCTTAGAAACTTCTACAAGCTTAGCTGCTTCAAGATACTTTTTACCTTTTTTCGCCATGATATAAATCCTCCTAAATTGTGGTTTTAACGGAATGACCTCCCACGAATAAAGGTTGCGAGTATCAATCGCAACCCCGTAGAAACAAATAGCAATTACATGGATTAGTCTTCGATGACAATACCCATGCTGCGAGCAGTACCTTCAACCATACGCATTGCAGCTTCAACGCTTGCAGCGTTTAGGTCAGGCATTTTAGTTTCAGCAATCTCGCGCACTTGATCACGCTTGACTGTAGCAACTTTATTACGGTTAGGTTCACCAGAACCAGACTCGATACCAGCTACTTTCTTAAGCAATACTGCAGCCGGCGGAGTTTTTGTAATGAATGTAAATGAACGGTCTTCAAATACCGTGATTTCAACAGGAATAATTAGACCAGCTTGATCTGCTGTACGAGCGTTGAACTCCTTACAGAATCCCATGATGTTTACACCAGCTTGACCTAATGCAGGACCGACTGGCGGTGCCGGATTCGCTTTACCAGCAGGAATTTGCAATTTAACCATTTTAATTACTTTTTTAGCCACGAGACACACCTCCTTATAAGTCCGTGATGTGGTAATAGGGTAATACCCTCCCACTCATCTTGAATTCTTTATATATTAATAAAGAATGCTTGTATCGTTGAGGCCTAAAAATTGAAACATACTGACCTTTGAAATTTTACCACTTTCAAAAGGCAATTTCAAGTTTTTTTCCGTTTATAATTTTTCCACTTGATTAAAATCAAGTTCAACCGGTGTATCACGGCCGAACATATTGACTAGGACCCTTACTTTTCCTTTATCTTTATCAAGTTCTTCAATTGGCCCTGCAAAGGTTGCAAATGGTCCTTCTTTAACTTGAACCGTATCACCGATTTCAAAATCAACTTCGATTTTGCTTTCATCTACGCCCATTCGCTTAAGAACGACTTCAATTTCTTCCGGCAGCAATGCAGTCGGTTTTGACCCAGCTCCAGATGAACCTACGAAACCTGTTACGCCAGGCGTATTCCGGACAACATACCATGAATCATCCGTCATGATGATCTCAACCAACACATAACCTGGAAACACTTTCTTTTTGGTCACTTTCTTTTTGCCATCTTTCACTTCTGTTTCTTCTTCTTCTGGAACTACAACGCGAAAGATCTTGTCTTCCATCCCCATAGTTTCAACACGTTTTTCCAAGTTAGCCTTAACCTTGTTCTCATAACCTGAATAGGTGTGAACTACATACCAATTCTTTTCCATGTGTTAGGACTTTAACGTCCTTCCCTCCCTGCAATCAATCATTTTCTTTATTAATCTTTATCTTTGAACGTTTTAGCCAAAAAACCATACAGGCGTCATCCCGACTTAACTAGAATATATTGTGATGAATCATATTACAGCAGTGCTCGATATTGAACTTCTTCACTTATTAAAAAAGACAAATTAAAAAACCCGTTTCCGGGCTTTTCTGCTGACACATATTATTCTATCACTATTATACCTTATTTTCGAATCTCTTATTCAATAACTAAGCGAATTAATTCGGAAATGCCCAAATCCACCACTGTAAAGAATAATGCCATAAATAATACAGTCGTTACAACCACGATCGTATATTTGGTAAGCTCCTTGCGTTTCGGCCAGCTTACTTTTTGCATTTCGCGAGCGACTCCGCTGAAAAATTCGGTAAAACGTTTCATGAATGTACCTCCAAGCATTAGAAGCTTCTGTCAATCTATTTATAAAACGGTTATTTCGTTTCTTTATGAATCGAGTGGGAATTGCACGTACTGCAAAATTTCTTGATTTCCAGTCGTTCGCCGCTTGTCGATTGTTTGCTTTCATAACTATAATTCCTTGTACCGCAATCAGTGCAGGCAAGAACTATTTTTTTTCGCATTAGATACACCTATCCTATCTACTATATCCATAAAACCTTATCACGGCTGTTTTTTATTGTCAATATCAAAGCGGGTTTCGACGATTATGGACACCGGAAATCAAAATATCGGTTTACTTGACACTCATTGAAAATCTTAGTGAATAATAAACTTCCATGTGGAGAAGGGACAGATGAAATTAAGCGGAAAAAGCGGAGGGATTATAAACTGATTTCCCTTACTTCCAGATAGCGCTCGAGCTTTCTTTTCACCCGCTGAAGGGCGTTGTCGATTGACTTAACATGCCGGTTCAACTCTTCCGAAATTTCTTGGTAGGTTTGTCCATCCAGGTAAAGAGCTAACACTTTTCTCTCAAGATCACTCAGGAGCTCGGCCATCTTTAATTCGATATCGTCAAACTCTTCTTGGTTGATGATCAGTTCTTCCGGGTCCAAAACTTTCGTACCCGATATAATATCCATTAGAGTTCGATCCGATTCCTCATCATAAATGGGCTTGTCCAGGGAAACATAGGAATTGAGCGGAATATGTTTTTGACGTGTTGCTGTTTTGATAGCTGTAATGATCTGCCTTGTAATGCATAGTTCTGCAAATGCTTTAAAAGAAGATAACTTATCCCCTTTAAAATCACGGACTGCTTTATATAAACCAATCATACCTTCTTGCACGATGTCTTCCTTATCGGCACCAATCAAGAAATAAGTCCTTGCCTTCGCTCTTACAAAATTACGATACTTTTGGATCAAATAATCCAGCGCTTCACTGTCTCCAGTGTGCACCAACCCTATCAATTCATCATCCTCAAACTGCAGATACTTTTCGTTCAGCTTCATTCCGAATTTGAGACCCACATTTTATCCCCCTGACCTGACTCAGATAGAAATATTATACAGCAGGTAAATTTTACCCGTCAATGGTTCAAATTTTACCCCGGCGCCATTTTTCGAAAATTTCTGCCACTTCTTCACTTAAAGGAATTTTAGCCACGGGTCTTATCGTCGTTGTTTTTCTTACATCTTTCTTGATTTCGCCTTGAATTTCTTCCATTTCAATAAGCAGTTCACGAGCGGATTTCCTTAGGGCCCCTTGGCCAAAGATCACCCACTGTTCCGTGAAGTCAGAGGTTGCCACTTGAATTTGCGTTTTGACATTATTCAGTTCAATGGCCATCTTTTCTATTCTTTCATCCGCAGTTTCATTTTCTTTTGTAAAAATTACGTCAACTTTGTGATTTTTGAATATGCGGGCAATTCCCTGAACATATTGAGCGTCAAATACGACAATTACACGGTATCCGGTAAATGCTTGATATTCCGCCATCATTTCTATCAACCGGTCTCTTGCAGCAGCAAGATCCCGTTCTTTTAATTCTCTCAGTTCCGGCCAAGCTCCAATAATGTTATAACCGTCCACCAACAGAATATTCATTTCATCATTGCCCTAGGGGATTTCTTTTTCTATAAACCTCATACATCAATAAACCGGCTGCTACCGATGCATTTAACGAAGTTACTTGACCTGCCATAGGGAGACGGACGAGAAAATCACATTTATCCTTCATTAACCGGGCCATGCCTTTTCCTTCACTGCCGATAACAAGTCCGATAGGCATCTTCCCATCCATGTTACGGTAATCATCGCTGCCTTTCGCATCGGTACCTACTATCCATACCCCACGCTCTTTCAACTCTTCCACCGCTCTTGCCAAATTTGTGACGCGAGCTACCGGAATATATTCGATTGCACCCGTCGAGGCTTTTGCCACTGTTGCCGTCAAGCCCACCGCTCTTCTTTTTGGAATGATGATGCCATGGGCCCCGACTGCATCAGCCGTCCTCATGATCGAACCTAAATTATGCGGATCTTCAACTTCATCAAGGATCATGAAAAAAGGTGCTTCGTCCCGTTCAGCCGCTTTTGCGAATAGGTCATCCAGCTCCACATATTCATATGCAGCCACTTGTGCGATAACGCCTTGATGGATGCCTTCTGCCATTTGGTCAATTTTTTTCTTCGGTACGATTTGCACGAATACCTTCTTTTCCTTCGCCAGACCGATGAGTGGTTGCATCGAGCCTTTTTGCGAGCCCTCGGCTATCCAAATTTTATTAATATCCCGTTCGGAGCGAAGTGCTTCCAATACGGGGTTTCTGCCAATGATATATTCTTCGCTCATGGGTTACTCCCCTTTTCTTCTTCAATGTATTCAATGGATTTTTTGATGAGTTCTTCCATTCTTTCTATTCGGCCGGATAAATACAAAAATCCCATAAGTGCCTCGAAGGCTGTACTGTAGCGATACGTTTGCACATCCGTATTCTTCGGTACCGTACCGGATTTTGCATTTCGGCCGCGCCTAACGACAGCGGATTCCTCTTCCGATAACCAATCTGACTCCAGGAAAAAGTGGATGACTTTATTTTGCGCTTTAGCCGCTACAAAAGATGTAGCTTTTTTGTGAAGTAGATTGGGCTTGACCGATCCTTTTTGAATGAGGTGATGCCGTATATACGTTTCGTATACAGCATCACCTATATATGCTAAAGCAAGACTGTTCAGCATTTTTGCATCTACCTTACTATCGTAATGAAGCATTACTTACCCTCTTTTCCATCTTGTACCTTGAGGGGTATCCTCTAATATGATATTCATGTTTTTCAAGCGATCACGAATTTCATCAGATAACCCAAAATTGCGGTCTTTCCGCGCTTGAATTCTCTGCTGTATCAACCCTTCAATTTCTTCATCCAAAAGCCCCTCTTCTTCAAGGGATAAACCCAGGACAGAAAATAAGATATTGAATTTATCAAGGAAAGCATCAATCACTTCCTTGTCTGTGTTTTTCTCCATCAAGTAATAATTAGCCTGTTTGGAAAGTTCAAAGAGCATGGATATTGCATTAGCTGTGTTGAAATCATCGTCCATCTCCTTAATGAATTGTTCATGTAATTCATTCAGCTTCTCCAACCAAACATCATTATTCTCAGTCAATCCGTCACTTACTTGAAGGCGATGCTTTAAGTTTTGATAAGATGTCCTTAAGCGATCAAGGGACGCTTTTACATTTTCAAGCACTTCTTCACTATAATTGATGGGATGACGGTAATGTACAGATAACATGAAGAAGCGTAACACTTGTGGATCATGCTTCTGAATGATGTCATGCACAAGGACGAAATTGCCTAAGGACTTAGACATTTTTTCATTCTCAATATTTATATACCCGTTATGCATCCAATAATTCGCAAAGGTCTTCCCCGTCAATGCTTCGGATTGTGCAATTTCATTTTCATGATGCGGGAAAGCCAGATCTTGACCTCCTGCATGAATATCGATTGTATCGCCCAAATACTTTTTGACCATTGCGGAGCATTCGATATGCCAGCCAGGACGCCCCTTACCCCATGGGCTCTCCCAAGATATCTCATCATCCTTGGCCGTTTTCCAAAGGGCAAAATCAAGGGCATCTTGTTTTTTCTCCCCTATTTCAATGCGGGCCCCCACTCGCAGCTCATCAATGGACTGATGTGAAAGCTTTCCATACCCCTCAAACTTACGAGTGCGGTAATACACATCCCCTTCAGATTCATAAGCGAATCCTTTCTCAATTAATGCCGAGATGAATTCAATGATTGCATCCATGTTCTCCATTACGGTTGGGTGAGCATCCGCTTTTTTGCAGCCCAATGCCGACACGTCTTCAAAATAAGCCTTGATGAAACGCTCTGATATGGTCGGGACATCTTCACCCAATTCTTTTGCCGCGCGAATCAGCTTATCATCCACATCCGTAAAGTTCGAAACGAATTGCACATCATATCCACGGTAATCCAAATACCTACGAACGGTATCGAATACGATTGCCGGTCTTGCATTACCTATATGAATGTAATTATAGACAGTGGGTCCGCATACATACATCTTCACCTTTCCCTCTTCAATCGGGACGAAGGTTTCCTTTTTTCTTGTTGCTGTGTTATATATTTTAATCGCCATATTATAGACTCCTTTCTTCCTGCTTCTGTTCAGCCAGCTTCTCTCTTAAGGCCCTGAGTTCACTATCCAATTCCTTAAAGCGATCAGCGATTGGATCAGGAAGATCACAATGATTTAGGTCTTTATTGATTTTGATACCATCTTGAATGACCACTTTACCTGGAATGCCCACCACTGTAGAATTAGGTGGCACTTCCTTTAAAACGACCGATCCTGCACCGATTTTTGAGTTTTCCCCAACGGTGATGGAACCCAGCACTTTTGCTCCTGTAGCAATCAGAACATTATCCTTTATCGTAGGATGACGTTTTCCCTTTTCCTTTCCTGTCCCCCCAAGGGTTACGCCTTGAAAGACAGATACATTGTCTCCAATTTCACAAGTTTCACCAATGACGATCCCCATTCCATGGTCAATGAAGAAACGACGGCCAATCGTAGCCCCTGGATGAATTTCAATTCCGGTAAAAAAACGACTGATTTGAGATATACTTCTTGCCAGGAAAAAGAATTTCTTCTTAAATAGTGCGTGAGCCATCCTATGACTCCAAATCGCATGTAAACCCGCGTACGTCAATATGACTTCCAAGTAACTGCGCGCAGCAGGATCTTGATCAAAAACCACTTCGATATCCTCTTTAAACATCTTTAACAAAATGATTCCCCCCTATGTTCCGTCCTTTTCCAACATCCCCTTTGAAGCTTTTAAAGCATATAAAAAAGCGTCTCTGTCCAAATAGACAGAGACGCTTGAAGCGCGGTTCCACTCTGTTTGGAATGTAGAAACCAGGTAAAGCTTTTTCCTGTTTTTTCATCCCCAACTTTAATCCCTGTAACGGAGGACATTCCGCCTGTGCCTACTATAGGTTAGTTCAGCAAAGGACTCAAGGGTGCATTTCAGAAAACGAGAGGCTTGAACCACTTTCAGCAGGTTATGGTTCTCTCTAAAAAGCTTCGTTTACTTACTTCTCCCCATCTACGCGTTCTTTTGTAAGATTATTAAATACTATATTACATTTTCGACAAATTGTTAATATAAAATACTCTGAATACGCTGTTTAATTTTTTCTTTGCCCAGTAATGAAATCGCCTTAGGCAAGTCAGGACCATGTGTTTGACCCGTGACGGCAGCCCTTATCGGCATGAATAATTTTTTCCCTTTATGACCTGTGCTTTTTTGTACGGCTTTAATCGACTTCTTGATTTCATCCGCGTTAAATTCTTCAAGCACTTCGATCTCCTGAAGGAAAGCTTTCATGACTTCCGGTACCTGTTCTTCAGCCAGTACTTCCTTAGCTTCTTCCTCGAACACGACCTCATCCTTGAAAAACAGTTCCGAAAGCTCGACTATTTCCGCTCCATAGCTCATCTGCTCTTGAAAAAGGGAAACTAGCCCATGTACCCACTCTTCTTCTTCGGCAGTCAGTGTCTCTGAAACCTTCCCGGCTTTAATTAAGTGAGGCATTGACAATTCCACTGCACGATTTCCGTCCAATTGCTTCACATATTGGTTATTCATCCATGTAAGCTTTTGTTTATCGAATAGTGCAGGCGATTTAGACAACCGGTCAGCATCGAAAAGATTAATGAATTCTTCCTTCGTGAAAATCTCTTCTTCCCCGACCGGAGACCATCCAAGTAATGTTATGAAATTGAATAAAGCTTCAGGTACATAACCAAGCTCTTCATATTGCTCAATGAATTGAATGATCGACTCGTCACGTTTACTCAGTTTCTTCCTGCTTTCGTTTACAATCAGAGTCATATGTCCGAATACCGGCGGTTCCCAGCCGAAAGCTTCATAAATCATCAATTGTTTTGGAGTATTGGAGATATGATCATCACCGCGAAGGACATGGGAAATCTTCATCAAGTGATCATCGACGGCCACTGCAAAGTTATAGGTTGGTATGCCATCTTTTTTTACGATAACAAAATCACCAAAGCCATCTGTTTCAAAAGAAACCTCATCCTTGACCATATCTTTGAAAGTAAGGACCTTCCCAGCTGGAATGGCAAAGCGAATGCTCGGTTTTCTTCCTTGAGCCACTAGTTCCGCTTGCTCTTCTTCAGTTAAATGCTTGCACTTCCCTGAATATTTTGGCGTTTCATTCCGTTCGACCTGTCCTTCACGCTCTGCTTCAAGCTCTTCTTCCGTACAATAGCATTTATATGCCAAACCCTTATCTAAAAGCTCTTGATACAATTCCTGATAAAGGTCGTTCCTTTCGGATTGACGATATGGCCCGTATTCACCGCCAACATCAACACCTTCATCCCAATCAATGCCAAGCCATTTCAAATATTTAAGCTGACTTTCCTCTCCGCCTTCAATATTTCTCTTTTGGTCGGTATCTTCAATACGGATGATGAATTTCCCGCCTTTATTTCGTGCGTATAAATAATTAAATAAAGCAGTCCGTGCATTACCAATATGTAAATGTCCAGTCGGACTCGGTGCATAGCGAACTCGAATATCGCTGCTCATGATATATATAGACCTCCCAGTCGTTCTATTCTATTGTATATATTATCATTTAAATACATTGGGATAAAGGCATCCACTATAAAAACGAATTTAGTTTGATTTAACCAATAAGACTACAGCCTGTGCCGCGATTCCTTCGCTCCTGCCTGTAAATCCAAGTTTCTCGGTAGTGGTCGCCTTTACATTAATTCTGTCTATCGACGCATCTAAGAGTTCAGCAATCCTACCTCGCATTTCCTCAATATACGGTGCCATTTTAGGACTTTGTGCAATGATTGTACAGTCCGCATTGCCTAGGGAATATCCTTCTTTTTTTACAATTGCCCAAATATACTGCAGCAGTTTTGCCGAATCAGCATCTTTAAATTCAGGATCGGTATCCGGAAAATGCTTACCGATATCCCCTGCACCAATTGCACCCAAGCAGGCATCAGCAACAGTATGCAGAAGGACATCCGCATCAGAATGCCCTAGCAAACCTTTCTCATACGGAATCGTAATCCCGCCAATAATCAAAGGTCTGCCCTCCACAAGCTGATGAACGTCATATCCTTGTCCTATTCTAAACATATCATTCTCCCCAATCATCTTTTTCCATGTTGTTGTTTATGTAAAATCGCTTCTGCAAAATATAGGTCTTCCTGAGTCGTAATTTTAATATTATCATAATTGCCCTCAATAATAACTACCTGTTCATTGATCCGCTCTAGTAAACTTGCATCATCCGTCCCTAAAAATGCTTCCGCTTCTGCCTGTTCATACGCCCTTTTTAATATGGATACACGAAAAGCTTGTGGAGTTTGCACCGCCCACAAGCTTGATCGTTCCACTGTTTCCATTACCTTTTGGTTTGCCGCTTTTTTAATCGTATCCTTAACGGGCACTGCAATTACGGCACCTCCATGAAGGGAGGCGGCGGCAGTCAATTCACTGATTTGCCCAAGATTGATAAAAGGGCGAGCACCGTCGTGGACCAGGATGATTTCTTCTCCTGCATGTTGCAGTCCATTATAAACGCTTTGTTGGCGCTCCTTGCCACCCATGACCAGTTTCTTGACCTTTTTAAGCCCATACGCTGCTATCAATTGACTGAAATAATCCTTTTCTGCCGGGTTTATCGAAAGGATAATCCCCCGACAGTCAGGATCTTCTTCGAAGACCCGCAATGTATAAACAATAATCGGGATGCCCGATAGTTCAATAAAAAGTTTATTCTTGCCCGCCTTCATTCTTTTGCCTTGTCCAGCTGCAGGTATCACTACTTCATAAAACATAACGGTTTCTCCTACTCTTCTTTATAATGCTTTTTCTAATAGTTTCGGTTTAGCGAAGATCATACGGCCTGCAGAGGTTTGCAATACACTTGTGACAAGTACATCGATGCGTTTCCCGATATGGTCACGGCCACCCTCGACAACGATCATGGTGCCATCGTCTAAATAAGCGATGCCCTGGTTCTGCTCTTTCCCGTCCTTGATGACCTGGACATTCATCTCTTCCCCAGGAAGTACAACAGGTTTTACGGCATTGGCCAGGTCATTGATATTAAGGACCGCCACATTTTGAAACTCACATACTTTGTTTAAATTGAAATCATTGGTAACGACCATTCCGCCCGATATTTTGGCAAGCTTCACTAGTTTACTGTCCACTTCCTGAATGTCTTCAAAATCCCCCTCGTACATCTCCACTTTAATCGGAAGGTCTTTTTGAATCCGATTCAAGATATCCAAGCCACGTCTTCCGCGATTCCTTTTCAATGCATCAGATGAATCGGCAATGTGCTGCAGTTCGTTTAATACGAATTGAGGAATGACTATGGTACCCTCCAGAAAGCCCGTCTGACAGATATCCGCAATTCTTCCATCAATGATGACGCTTGTATCGAGAATCTTCAGCCGCTTGCTATACCCCTCTTCATCCTCTTCGCTTGCTTCACCATCAGTATTCTTTTTCTTATTGCCTTTCATGAATAAACTCAATAGCTCATCACGTTTTTTAAAGCCCACCTGAAAACCAAGATAACCGAATAAAAGCGTAAGGATGATAGGTACCACTGTATTTAAAATAGGAACCTTGATGGCACTGAATGCGGAGCCAACCAAGAACGCCGCAAGCAGTCCCACTAAAAGACCGACGCTGCCAAAGATTATATCCGTTATTGGTATCTTTACAAGCTGTTCCTCCAGCCACTTCATAAAATAGATCACATGATCTACTGCCCAAAAAGTTATAAGATAAAAGATAATGGCACCCAACAGTACACTTACATAAGGATTGTTTAATAAAGCAATATCGTCTGCATGTAAAACAATTAATAATTCAGGAATTAGTAACATACCAAGTGTTCCGCCGACTATTAAGAAGCATGCTTGTATAATGCGTTTTAACATCCCTTTCACCTCCTTCTACTCATTATTGACCAATAAAATAAAATGAAACCTTCGAAAATTCGTTTTCATTATATACGTTAAATTCACTTAAGGAATTAGTGGATTTACAAATATGACTTCTTCTCTTTTTCGTAATATTAGCCTAGCACCCTGAGTTTTGAGTGTCAAAAATAAACACCAATCAATTTCAAGCTGTTTCAGGAGAATGTTAAAGGGCCAGTTGCACCTTACATCCTTCTATTTGTGACCAGCTGATTTTTTAAAATGCGGAGTCCTTCTTTGATTTTATTGGCGCGGACTTCGCCTATGCCCTCCACATCGTCAAGGTTTTCAACCGTAGCTTTATTGACTTCACTAAAGCTTCCGAACTGTTTCACTAAATTTTCGATGATCAAACCCGGCAGGCGTGGGATTTTATGAAGAATACGGTAACCACGGGGATGTACTGACTCATCAAGATGTATGTATCCATGATAGCCCAGCACCTTCAGAAGAATGCTTTCATCCAGTTTTTCCTGCATGGCCAACTCTTGAAGCCTAAAAATGATTTCCTCGGGATTTTCATCATTACTGGATGTATAATCCTTGATAAGCCATTTTCCTTCCGTTTCAATATCTGCCAGGATTTCATTCATTTGCAAACGGATCAATCTTCCTTCAGTACCAAGCTCATTAAGGTACGTTAGTAGCTCGGCCTTGATTCTGAGTACCATTACATAACGGTGAAATACCTGCAAAAGGTCGGCATAGGTCACGATTTCCTCAAACTCGAGCGCTCCTAAAACCGATATGCTCTGCTGCAGGACCACCTTGTATTTTTCCAAGGTCTGGATGGCTAAATTAGCCTTAGCAAGTATGACTCCTATATCTTTAAGGGCATACCGGAAATTGCCTTGATATAAAGTGATGACATTCCGACGTTGTGAGATTGCGACGACCAACGACTTGGTCTCCCTTGCCACACGTTCCGCTGTCCTATGCCGCATTCCCGTTTCAGTGGAAGGTGTGCTATTATCGGGAACTAATTGGGCATTTGCGAAAATGATCTTATCGGCTGTTTCATTTAAAATGATGGCCCCGTCCATCTTCGCCAACTCATATAGTGTGCTGGGGGTACAGCTGCAGTTGATTTCGAAGCCGCCATCCACGATCGTTCGCACCTTATCGTTATATCCGACCACTATCAAACCACCTGTATTTGCCCTCAGGACATTTTCAATACCCTCCCGAAGCGGGGTACCCGGTGCTACAATTTGCAGGATTTCCAATTTTGTTTTCTCGTACCCTTTTTTATCTGTCATACTTAACCCCCTAACGATTGTTTAAGAGCCTCCGAAACCGATGAAACACCAACGATCTTAATACCTTTCGGCGCAGTCCATCCCCCTATATTATTAGCCGGTATGATAACCCGCTCAAACCCTAATTTCGCAGCTTCCTGCACCCTTTGTTCAATTCGTGACACCCTTCTGACTTCCCCAGTCAGCCCCACTTCACCAATGATGCAATCGGCAGGGTTTGTTGGTTTATCACGGAAGCTTGATGCAATGCTTATTGCGACAGCGAGGTCAATTGCCGGTTCATCCAGCTTAACACCACCAGCAACCTTTAAATACGCATCCTGGTTTTGGAGCAGCAAGCCCACTCTCTTTTCCAGAACAGCCATTAAAAGCGAAACACGATTGTGGTCGATTCCCGTGGCCATTCGCCTCGGGTTTCCAAAACTCGTAGGTGAAATCAATGCTTGAATTTCGACAAGCACCGGCCTTGTGCCCTCCATGGATGCGACGACTGTGGAACCTGAAGCTCCTTGCGACCGTTCTTCAAGGAAAATTTCCGATGGATTCGCAACCTCTTCCAATCCATGTTCTTTCATTTCAAAAATACCCATCTCATTCGTCGAACCAAAGCGATTTTTGACCGCACGTATAATTCGATATGTATGGTGTCTTTCTCCTTCAAAATATAAAACGGTGTCAACCATGTGCTCAAGCAGCCGCGGCCCCGCAATGGCCCCTTCCTTTGTAACGTGTCCGACGATAAAGATCGCAATCCCGTTCGTCTTAGCAATGCGCATGAGTGAGGCTGTGCATTCCCTCACTTGTGAAACGCTTCCCGGGGCAGATGTAACTTCCGAATGGTATACCGTCTGGATGGAGTCAATAATGACCAAATCCGGTTTTACCTCTGTAATTGCCTGTTGGATATAGTCCATATCGGTTTCAGCATAAACGAATAGATGTTCCGACATGGTCCCAAGCCGATCCGCTCTCAATTTGGTCTGCTTGACTGATTCTTCACCTGATATATATAGCACTTTTTTCTGTTTATGCGCCAATTGTGATGATACTTGTAAAAGCAGGGTGGACTTACCGATACCCGGGTCCCCTCCGATCAATACAAGTGATCCCTGTACGATCCCGCCCCCTAGAGCACGGTTCAATTCCATTAAATCCGTCGTAATCCTGGGTTCTTTTTCTGATTGAATGGTCGTTATGGGTGCTGCCTTCTCCCGTTCCCCGGAACCTCTAACCTCTGAATTGGTAAAAGCACCCTTCCTAGCAGGTTTAACGATTTCGGTTTCCTCGACCATTTTGTTCCATTCACCGCATCCTGGGCATTTTCCCATCCATTTCGGGGACTCATATCCACAAGACTGACACATAAATTTCGTTTTCTTCTTTACTGCCATACATTACTCCTCTTCCTTTGGAAAAAATATCTATATTAAGGATATTATATCTCTGTTTTATTTAAACCTTCTAAAGGCTAAGTTTTTTTAAAAAAATATTCACCCTGCTTGTCCCACTTATACTCATATCTACCTATGGATAAAAAACAGAGGTACACTGCAAAAGAATCTGCGTGTACCTCGAAGTTTAGGATCAGGTTATTCACTTACATTAACAGGCTCGCCTTGTCGGATTGCAAACTCATTATTCACGACATCCATCACGACCGTTTGCCCTTTTTTGACGTTGCCCTTAAGCAACTCTTCGGATAGATAATCCTCTACATGCTTCTGAAGCGCCCTGCGGATTGGCCGTGCCCCGTATTCAGGATCAAAACCTTCCGTAGCAATTTTTTCTCTAGCCGCATCTGTCAGCTCCAAGTATATCTCCTGTTCTTTCAAACGGGTAGTAAGCTGATTTGACATTAATGTAACGATTTGTTTCAAATGATCCTTCTCTAATGAGTGGAACACGATAGTTTCATCAATACGATTCAGGAATTCCGGACGGAATGCACGTTTGAGTTCTTCCATCACTTTCCCTTTCATATTTTTATAGTCCTGGCCAGTATCCTGGATGTTAAAGCCGACATACTTATCAGTTTTCAAGGCCGACGCCCCTACATTCGATGTCATGATCAGAATGGTATTCCTGAAATCGACAGTACGCCCTTTGGAATCTGTCAGTCTTCCGTCTTCCAATACTTGAAGAAGGATATTGAAGACATCCGGATGCGCCTTTTCTATTTCATCGAGAAGAACGACGGAGTATGGTTTCCTCCGCACTTTTTCCGTTAACTGACCGCCTTCTTCGTATCCAACATATCCTGGAGGGGATCCAACAAGACGTGAAGTCGAATGTTTCTCCATATATTCGGACATATCGATGCGGATCATGGCATCTTCATCACCAAAAATGGATTCAGCCAAAGCACGGGCAAGCTCGGTTTTACCGACCCCTGTAGGTCCCAAGAAGATGAATGAACCAATTGGACGTTTAGGATCTTTCAAACCTGCTCTGGCACGACGTACTGCTTTAGAAACCGCAATGACGGCCTCTTCCTGCCCAATTACACGATCATGGAGGATTGACTCCATATTAAGCAGTTTGTCTGACTCTGTTTGCGCCAATTTAGTGACTGGCACTCCCGTCCAGCTGGATACGACGTGTGCAATGTCATCCACAGTCACTTCACTGTTCTCCTGCCCTTGTTTTTCTTTCCAAGTCTTTTTCGTTTCTTCCAATTGTTCTCTTAAGCGTTGTTCTGTATCGCGAAGCGAAGCAGCTTTTTCAAATTCCTGACTTTGAACGGAAGCATCCTTTTCCTTGCGAACATCGTCTAGCTTCACTTCAAGTTCCTTTAAGTTAGGTGGCGTTGTGTATGAGCGCAGCCTGACCTTGGAACCAGCTTCATCAATCAAGTCAATCGCTTTATCCGGTAAAAAGCGATCGGAAATATAACGGTCGGATAATTTGACTGCGGCATCAATCGCTTCGTCAGTAATCGATACGCGGTGATGTGCCTCATAACGGTCACGCAGCCCCTTGAGAATTTGGATGGATTCCTCAATAGTCGGCTCATCGACTTGGATTGGCTGGAAACGGCGTTCAAGCGCAGCATCCTTTTCTATATACTTACGGTACTCATCCAAAGTTGTAGCACCGATACATTGCAATTCACCACGGGCCAATGAAGGTTTAAGGATATTGGAGGCATCAATGGCACCTTCTGCTCCACCTGCACCAATCAATGTATGCAATTCATCGATGAATAAGATGATATTACCCGCCTGACGTATTTCATCCATGACTTTCTTCAACCGGTCCTCAAATTCACCACGGTATTTAGTACCAGCCACAACAGTACCCATATCAAGTGTCATTACGCGTTTATCACGTAAAATTTCAGGTACCTCATTATTGATGATCTGTTGGGCAAGCCCTTCAGCAATCGCTGTTTTACCTACCCCAGGTTCACCGATCAATACTGGATTATTTTTTGTGCGACGGCTTAATACCTCAATGACACGCTGTATTTCCTTACTTCTTCCGATAACGGGATCCAAGCTTCCTTCCCTGGCAATCGCCGTTAAATCACGGGCAAGGCCATCCAGTGTCGGTGTGCTCGCATTTGAAGCGGCTGAACCTTGATGACCACCTGATTCATTGCTGCCCAAAAGCTGTAATACTTGTTGTCTGGCTTTATTTAAACTTACTCCCAGATTATTCAATACGCGGGCAGCTACACCTTCCCCTTCTCGTATAAGACCTAGAAGAACATGCTCTGTCCCAACATATGAGTGACCTAATTTTCTTGCCTCATCCATGGAAAGCTCAATGACTTTCTTGGCTCTTGGGGTATAATGTATCGTTTGAGCCGTATCCTGTCCACGGCCAATTAAATTTTCCACTTCTTTCTGAATCTTATCCGAACCCAATCCAAGAGCATATAACGCTTTTGCTGCAATACCATCGCCTTCTCGGACCAGACCCAGTAAAATATGTTCCGTGCCAATATTATTATGACCTAAGCGGATTGCCTCTTCTTGGGCTAATGCTAATACTTTCTGGGCTCTTTCAGTAAAACGACCAAACATCATAGGAATTCCTCCTTAAGAATTTTCGTTTTGAATAAAGTTGCTGGCAATTCTCTAAGTAATGGCAGAAGCTTCTTCTTGCTCCATATCTATTACAAGAAATTTGATACTCCCTAAAGAGGTCAATGACCTCTATGAGGAGGAAGTTTCCGTGAAATTCAAGCGTTCCCGGATGAGTGCTGCTCTACGGATATCCCTTTCATGGGGTCTTAAAGGGCCGCCTGCGTACTTTTGTAAAAATCCAGACTGCGTCAAAATCATCAACTCATTTAGAATGCTTTTGGAAATATTTTTTATATACCCAAGATCTATCCCTAACCTAACATCGGAGATACAGGTAGCTGCTTCCTTGGTCTCGATGATTCGAGCATTGGACAAAATTCCATATGAACGGAAAATTCTATCTTCTAATTGTATGTGGGAAGTCCTCGCTAATGCATCCCTCGCTGACCGTTCCTGGGCTATGATTTGCTGCACTACACTTGTTAGATCTTCAACGATATCCCTTTCCGACTTTCCAAGAGTAATTTGATTGGAAATTTGAAAAATATTCCCTAACGCTTGACTGCCCTCTCCATAAATCCCTCGAACCACCAACCCCAATTGGTTGATAGCCGGTATGATATTATTCATCTGCTGTGTAAGGACCAGGCCGGGAAGATGCATCATCACTGAAGCCCTTAATCCTGTTCCCACATTAGTCGGACAACTAGTTAGGTATCCTCTCTCTTCATCATATGCATAGTCTATGGATTCTTCAATCCAATCGTCAAGAACATTTGCAATCTTTAAGGTTTCCTTTAGCTGCAACCCCGACATTAAACATTGAATACGGAGATGATCCTCTTCGTTTATCATGATACTTATTTCTTCATTTTCCGAAAGGAGACATGCGCTTTTCGCTGAATCTTCAACTAAATGAGGACTGATTAAATGTTTTTCAACGAGAACGCGCTTTTCCAGTGGCTGCAATTGGTCAATCTCTAAAAGTTCCAGTTTCCCAATCTCTGGTGTCACTTCCTCTTCAATTCTTTTTTTGACCAATTCAATGATTTCTTTAGCTTCTTCATTTGAAAAGGAGGTTGGGAAGGTAAAGTCCTTGAAATTCCTGGCCAGCCGAATCCGCGAACTCAATACAATATCGATTTCCGGCCCTTCGGCACTCATCCAGGAACTCAAGGCGTTTTCTACAAACTTTTCCAAGCTCATAATTCCTCGCCTCCCTCTTGGGCCACATACCTTTTTTCAAGGGAACGAACCTTATCTCTTACCTCTGCGGCTTTCTCAAACTCCTCTTGATCAATGTGGACCTTTAAAACTTCTTTCAAATCCAAAATTTGCTTTCGAAGATAGATGGTGCCACCAATTCTTTTTGGAATTTTCCCTATATGTGCTGTATTGCCGCTATGAACCCTCTTTAAAATCGGATTTAACTGTTCATTGAACGTTTTATAACATTCGGCACAGCCAAACTTACCAATATGGACAAATTCTTTATAAGATCGATGACAATGCGGGCAACGCCTCTCTTCCGTTTTAGGAAATGCATTTGCCTTCGTCTGTTGAATATTCGACTCCATATTCAACAATCCTGCTAATAAATTATTTATTGAAAAACCAGGTCCACCTGCATCCATGAAAATTTCACCTTTTTCCTGAGCACATTTCTCACAAATCATGACTTCAGTCTTTTTTCCATTGATGATTTTGGTGAAGTGCAGGGTAGCAGGCCTTTGATGACATTCTTGGCAAATCAACGTTCATCACCTCTGCCAGTTTCATTTATATTTTAAAGTCGTAAGCATCGCAGTTAAAATTCTTGCCCTAAGCTCATCGCGGTCAGGTAGGTCGATATAAATCACCGATCTATCTATGACGCTCATCATAATCTTAGCTTCTCTTTCATTAATGACATCTTCATTCATCAGCCGTGAAATTACTCCTTCAGCCATCGATTGAGTCACCCTGGAACCAATAAGCGATAATAACTGGTTGATAAGTTGCACGGAATCCTGTGATTCCACTTTCATAATGCGTATATAACCGCCGCCTCCACGCTTACTCTCTACAACATAACCTCTCTCGATGGTAAACCTGGTATTGATTACGTAATTGATTTGAGAAGGAACACACTGAAATTTATCTGCTATTTCACTTCTTTTAATCTCTAAGATATCTTTTTGGCTTATTTCTAGTACTTGCTTCAAATAAGTTTCGATAACATCAGATATGTTTCTCACTCAGCCTCCCCCATTCTGACTTTGACTATATTTGACTATTATTATACAAGGAATAATGCATTTTGCAACTTAAACGCACTTTCTTTCTGTATTATCCATTTTCTCCAAATTATATGTAGTTACATACCCCATTGAACATTAAAGTTGAAATATCTTACATAAATACCCTAAAAGGATACATGCAAAACCTGATATTTTTCTTCTCCTTAAGGTTTCCCCACTTAAATTCTGCCCAATTCCGGAACTCACCCCAAATAAGGCCAGCCCCATGCTGTCCCTCGAAATAAAAAAACTTTTTTTAATTACGAACATCAAAAAAGACCAGCCAGAATGGCTGATCTTTCAAAATGGCTTGGCGGCGTCCTACTCTCACAGGGGGAAACCCCCAACTACCATCGGCGCTGAAGAGCTTAACTGCCGTGTTCGGAATGGGAACGGGTGTGACCTCTTCGC
>NZ_JAGGQJ010000041.1:0-1473 GCF_018613325.1 Bacillus sp. ISL-34
ACTGGCTGACCTTTATAATACTAAGGGGCAGGATAGTTCAACAAGGATAATGGTTATTTATGGTAAAATTTAGAAGGGATGATTGTTTAATTTACAGGGGGGGTTCAAATGAGTGAAGATAAAGAAATACCTGAAAGAAGAAGAGAAAGACTAAGACAAGAAGAACTAAAAAGGAATCCTGGTGGGAGTCTTCACGGTGGAGGCCTTCCAGATTTTGTAGGCAGTATGGGATGGAAAAGTACAGGAATTCTTATTCTTATAATCATAATTGGCTTTATTTTTGTATCACTCTTCTTCAAGTAACTAACGGGTGCTTTACTTCAATAACAGGGGTTGCTGCGGCAGCCTTTTTCTTATGGCACTAACGGGGCAGGTTAGTTTAATAAGCTTAGTGTAGACGTTCTGCCCAGTATACATGTGTTATAATTAATCCAAAAAAAGGCAAGGTGGATTTTTTTGGATTTCAATACCGGTGATATAGTATATCAATTTATTATGTTTATTTTGTTGTTTGGTATGTTTTTTGCTGTTTACTTTTTTGTTCGTTCTCTTCTTACAAGGTCAAACAAATCCAATAGCATGGAACAAAAGCTTGATAGAATAATTAAGCTACTTGAAAAGGATAAAAGAGATTAATCTCTTTTATCCTTTTCAGTTCTTTTGTTCCTTCACAGTTTATGTCACCCTACAATAAGTCTTATAGAACTAACAGGTGCTTTAGCTTAGGATCAGAGCTGTCTTTAAGGCAGCTCTTTCTTTATGCAACTAACGGGGCAGGTTAGTTGCATAAGAACTGGTATAATTTAGAGAAAAATAGAGTGTAGAGGTGAATTATGGCTTTCCTTATAATAGCAATCTTATTAATATTTTTATTTGACTTCACAAAAATGAGAAATCAAAATCAAACAATAATTAAACAGAATGAAAGGGTTATCTCTCTGTTGGAAGAGATTAAAAATAAAAATGCGTAGTACTTAACCTAACAGATGCAATAAGGGAGTTGCTTTGGTACATCTTTGTCTTATGGAACTAAAGGGGCAGTTTAGTTCATTAATAACTCATTTATGAATTGATTAATGATAAAATAATGGAATAATTTCCTTGATTAAATGGGGTGAAGAAATGTATTGGAAATTAAGAATTCCTCTTTTTTTGTTTGTTATGGGTGTTACATCTGGTCTTTATCAAAAGTTTCCTAACCTTTTTCTTGTAAATACATCTTATTTTATAAGAAGTGTTGTATATATTGGCCTAATTGGAATCATCTTTACTATTTTAGAAAATTCAAAAGTGAATGAAAAAAAAGTCCATATCATTATTGGGATGGTGTTAATTTTTTCAGGAATTTTATTTGATAGTCTAATGGTGTAAAGCCCATCCTTAATCAACTAACAGGTGCGTAGCTGAAGATCAGAGCTGTCTTTAAGGCAGCTCTTTTCTTATGGAACTAAAGGGGCAGAATAGTTGAAGAAA
>NZ_JAGGQJ010000041.1:1638-15543 GCF_018613325.1 Bacillus sp. ISL-34
TTTAATGTAATGTTATTTAGAGTTGAACCTATATATTTAGTTAAAACCCAAATATATTACGGTTTTAGTTTTGCAGCAGCTGCTCTTTATTGGTTTTGGGATTCTGTCTTCTTACAAAAGAAAAACTGAAATATCCTAGTTCTTCAGCTAACAGGGTGCGTTAGCTGAAGATCGGAGCTGTCTTTAAGGCAGCTTTTTCCTATGGAACATTCATGTCCCCAATGTACTTAACTTTGTGTCTTCGTACATGACTAAATCTCTACCACAGTGCTGTTTCTTATATTTGAAATTAAGAACAAGGTTAAGTTGTCTTATTTCAAAGAAATGATAAAGATTAAAGGATTGCCATGAAGGCAATCCAGATTAGAAAGTGTACCAATGAAGGGAAGTACTTTCCTGGACAGAAGAAGTACTTCTTTTATTTCTCTATATCTAAATAAGTTAGGGATACTTTTAAGTTCGCGTTTTTTTCTCGAATGCGGTCAAGCAATTCTTTGTCTTTTGTCGCATTCTTACTTCGAATAATATAGGTATATAAAATCATTGTACCCAAATTGGTTGTTTCTACCTGACATAGAATATGACTCTCTGTATATTTTTCAAATATGTCATCAAGCAAATTTTGATAATTCAAGTTCTCAGGAACGGTAACTTTTAAAACTTGTGTATCTTTTCCTTTTCCATACTGAAATTTGTATAGTAGGTAAAATATTAAACTTGAAAATAAGGTTAAGACGATGGCTAGATCGAAATGAAACAGTCCACTTGTCATCCCTACACATAGACCAAAAAAGATATAAGCGATGTCTTTTGCATCTGTTACTGCACTTCTAAACCGGATGAGTGAGAATACAGCAAATAATCCAAAAGCTACGCCTGCATTTCCACTAATCACATTCATGACAACAGATACAATTACACTCATCATAATAATCGTATGAACAAATGCTTGGGAATACCGCGCTCCAGTAAAGGTTAATTGATATACTTTTGTAATGACTAGACTTAATACCGTTGCCGTCAGCATGGCCAATAGGGTCATATATATTTTTGTTCCACTTCCAACATCACTCGTTGAAAAAAACTGATTTAAAAAATCCATTATTCCCCTCCCCTAACTAGTACGTCTTCTTTCGTAATTCCAATTGGAATATCTTTACTTTTTAATAACTCTGAACTCGCGCAATACTTTGAAATACTTCCTTGTTCGCAGTTTAAATCCTGTAATATACGCGTCAGCCATAACGGAACACTATCATTTACTTTCACTTCTAGTACGACTAGATTAGGATCAATAAAGTTTTCGCCTTGTGAACCGTTTTCCAAAAACAGATCATCATTACGGCAGCGTAAATTTAAGTCAAATGTTACACGCAAATCAGGGTCAAATAATCCATGAAACGCATGTCGATCGTAAATTATAATCATCTCAGGCTGTAAGTTATACAAATGTCGAAAATGATGAATTTCCCGCAATACCTGTGTATTCGATGTCTCATAATCCTCTAATATCTCTTCTGATGAGTATAAATAGCGATAAGCTTCAGCTAAGGGAAGAACCAATCGTCTTTTGTTTACTACCTTTTTATGCTTTTGTTTTATTTCAAAAAAAGCAGTACCGTTAATATCCGTGTTCTCGTATACACGTAAACGAAGCTTTTGGCGAAATTTTAATTTGTTCTTTGTTTCAAAGTAAATTTTGTTATCTGGGCTTTCAAAATATAAACTTTTTACGGTATATTTGCCGTCCGTCCCATATTTATCTGAGCGCATATAAGAAGATATATACTCCACTAATTCCGCATACTGTTCTTTTGTAATTAAATACTTCTGCTCTCTCCTTCTAAAAATTTCAATGACCATTTTTCTTCATTTTCCTTTCTTATCCTTATAATTATTACTGATCTATTTTTAAATCCGAACTCCATCAATCACTACGTCCACTGCAAAAAATATCTTACAGCTTGATCTTTGTATCAGTACCAATAAATACATCATCTTTATTACTGATAGATTTTCGAAAAAGGAAAAAATTATAACATCCCTTGTCTTATAAAATTGGTTTTAAATGAAAGAACCCCTATATTCTATGAACATACTGGACTAGCTGATTGTGCTTTTAAAGGATCTTTTGCAACTATAGGGGCAGGTTTGTTCAAGAGAAAATCTTGTTTTATATAGAAATTAGGTATATGTCTACATAGTAAAGAAAAGAATTGGAGTGAATTAGTTTGGAGCTGACACACACACGATTATTAGTAAATAATTATAAAGAATGTTTTTTGTTTTATAGAAATGTTTTAGGTTTTGAGGTTACTTGGTGAAATGAAGATTCTTTATATGCTGAATTTAAATTTAGTGGTTGTACCTTAGGACTGTTTGAGAGGAAACAAATGCTTGAAGCAATAGGTGCTGAGAGTGTCTCTTATACTCATAATACTGATAAAATTGCTTTAATTTTCAAGGTCGATAATGTTGAAGAGAAATATAAGGAATTAAAAGAAAAGGTTGAATTCATAACAAAGCCTTCTGCACAAAAAGGCTGGGGAATTAAAGTAGCTCATTTTAGAGATCCTGAGGGTTCACTAATTGAAGTCTATGAGAGTATTGAATAAATTTTATAACTGTTCGATGCCTTAACAAGGCATCGTCTTTTTAACGGATTGGAGGAAGTTTGTAAAATATATTACTTAAACTAACGGGTGCGTTAGCTGAAGATCAGAGCTGTCATTAAGGCAGCTTAGTTCAACAAGGATTTTACCAATATTTGTAGAATGTTCTTTATTACCAACAATTTTAGGAGGGGGTAACTTGAACAAAAACAAAGTAGGTTGGTTGTTTTTAGGGCTTGCAGGGTGTTTAGGCTTATTATTTATTATGATGGCAGGGGAAGGTTACGGTTTATCTACTAGTAGAATAGACGGGAATATGCAGTTGAATTTTTTAGGGATAAAAATCGCTGACGGTATTACAACAACCGCAAGATGGAACCAGTACGGAACATATTTTTATCTATGGAGTTTAGTACCATTAACTTTAACTATTTTCTGTTATCGTAAATTTTTAAAATTTGTACCAACTATTTCAAACTAATATATATGAGTAGCTGTCTTTTAGGACGGCTTTTTTTATTTATTGTTAAGATTGTGAAAGATTGTACTTAAACTAACAGGTGCGTTAGCTTAAGATCGAAGCTGTCTTTAAGGCAGCTTTTTCTTTATGGAACTATCGGGGCAGAATAGTTCCATTAGCTGATTTTTTTTGGGTTTAAAGACACATATTGAAATTATTTTATTTTGTATTATCCTCGCCATTTCTACGTGAATATTGATTGTTTAAATATAATTTTATTTTAGATAGAGATTCCTTATCAATTTGAGAAATTAAAATACCAAGTATCACAATACAACAGCCAATAAAATCTCTAAAGGTAAAAACTTCCCCAAATAATAAAACTGCAAACAGAGCAGCAAAGATGGGTTCCAGAGCAAAAATTAACCCAATATGTGTTGAAGTTGTGTATTTTTGTGCTATGGATTGACAAACAAATCCCACAGCACTGCAAAATATACCTAGTCCTATGATAGCAATCCACGGGATAAGAGAAGATGGTAAAGAAGGGTTTTCAAAGACGAAACTACAAATCATTGCTAATAAACCTGCAAAACCTAATTGAAGTATACCAAGTGTTAGGGCATCATTTTGCTTAGTTAGTTTCCCCGTTAATATGATGTGAATCGCATAACAAAAAGCACCGATTATGCATAAAAGGTCTCCAAGATTTATACTGAATGAGTGTTCTATGGTTAATAACCCTATGCCAGTCAAAGTAAAAACTAAACCAACACGAATCGTCCAAGGCGGTAAACGCTTAATTAAAACGCAATTAATTAATGGTACGAAAATAACTGTAAAACTTACAAGAAATCCTGAATTAGAAGCAGACGTCATACTAACCCCAAATGTAATAAATGTAAAAACCCCGAATAATGCAAAACCTAGTATAAATGAGGAGATAATCGCTTGTTTAGTAACCTTCATTATTCGTTTATAAAATAGGAACCCTGTAATAATAAAAGCCATTAAAAATCTAAGTGAAATAATGTTGAATGTCTGAAGCGACATAAGCCCCATCTTCATAAAAACATAACCAGCGCCCCCAAAAATATTTACGATTACCATCATAATATTAGCTTTTGTTTGATTACTCATTAACTTCAGACCAACCTTTTTCGTTTTTATTATTCTTACGGTCGTTATGAATTATTTTAATTTTCCCCGAAGTTGTTCAGCCTTGAATAGTGCCTCTGTGTCTTGATAGATGTCTTCTGGTTTGTTCGCATTTCCAAGAATATATCCCGCAAATTCAATTCCAACAAAATCAAAAATGTACTTAAATTGTTGAATCATAGGCAGTCCTTTAATGTGAGGGTCGTCTCCTCCAACAGCAATAACAAATGCTTTTTTAGAAGCCAGTTCATTCTTGAAATCAGGATATTTTGGGTCCCTTAAGGTTTGTGACCATCGGTCGATAAAGTTTTTCATTGTTCCTGACATGCTATACCAATAAATCGGAGTAGAGAATACTAGAATGTCATTTGGAAGAATCCGTTCGATTATGGAATTATAATCATCATTTCTGTCCTGAAAGCCATCTTTTGAATGACGCATGTCTATAATTGGCTTGATATTATAATCTCTTAAGTAAATCTTTTCTGTAACCATACCTTGAATTACGTGTTCTGTCAGCATCTCCGTATTGCCATTGGGACGGGTCCCCCCATATATGACTGCTATTTTCATTCTTCATTTCTCCTTTCAGCTATATTAAGTGGTTTTCTAGTTGTTTCTTTATTACTTATATCTTATATTTAATTTAAAAATAGATACAGATGATTATTTTGATTGATTCAATCGAAAAAAACGATTATAAAGAGGCGGGAAATATGGATATTAAACAATTGATAACTTTTAAAAATGCCGCAGAAAATTTGAACTTTACCCAGACTGCAAAAATTTTAAATTTTGCACAATCAAGTGTAACTGCCCAAATTAAAGCTCTCGAAGATGAAATGGGTAAACCCTTATTTGAGCGTCTAGGAAAACGATTGATTTTAACAGAGGCTGGACACAAGTTTAAACTATATGCTGAAAAGATGATAAGACTAAACGAAGAAGCGATCATGGCTGTGAACGGAGAAGAAGAACCAACTGGCACCTTAATAATTGGTGCCCAAGAGAGCCAGTGTACCTATCGTTTACCTCCAATTCTTAAAGAATTCAAAGCTACATTTCCCAAAGTTAAACTCATCTTTAAGCCTGCACATTCTGACGAAATGGCGAGAATTCATCTTATGGAGGGTTTAGTAGATGTTGCCTTTATTATGGATATAAGTAAGCCTGAGGGATCATTAAGAGTGGAGCAACTTATCAAAGAGGAGTTCAAAATGGTCATCGCACCAAATCATCCCAAACCAGTGCTCTCGATAGATGACCTTAAGGATGAGACTCTTTTGCTTACAGAAATGGGATGTTCTTACAGGATGATGTTCGAAGACTCCCTTAAATCGGCAGGAGTATACCCACTGGATAAAATAGAATTTAGTAGTATCGAGGCAATCAAACAATGTGTAATAGCAGGACTAGGAATAGCGCTATTACCAGGGATGGTAGTGAAAAAAGATATTAAGGAGGGGAGAATGAAGGAAATACCATGGAAGGATTCCACATCTTCACTTTTTACTCAAATTGCTTGGCATAAAGATAAATGGATGACTCCTCCTTTAGAGGCATTTATTAATATAACTCGTAAGATTTTTTTATCCGATGACTACTTCAACCAAAAGGGTTTTTCTTAGTAACGGCAACCCTTTTTACTACCTTTTGGGGCGTACTTTACATTAATAAATTTACCCATCAGTAAGACAAAAGTATTTGTGAAGGGATCCTGGCAGCGACAGTAAATCCATTTTGGTTTCAATGATAGTACGTGGTCTGAAAATAGAGATTGTGAAGAATTGTACTTAAACTAATGGGTGCGTTAGCTGAAGATTAGAGCTGTCTAGATAGCTTTTTATTTATGCAACTAAAGGGGCAGTTAGTTGAAGAAAGTAATATCTGTAAGTTGATTTTAGTCTAGGAATACTTGATAATGTTGTGGTATAAATTAGTTTACAAAAGGATGATTGTCATGAAAAAAGCAGAGGAAATAGCCTCCTAAATCAAATAAAACATATTAGGAGGCGTTATATATGAAATTCAATATAATTGATCGTGAAAATTGGTATCGAAAAGAGTATTTCGAACACTATTTACAACAACAAACAACGTTCAGTATAACGAATGAAATTAATATTACTGTTCTTATGAAGAACTTAAAGAAGAAGAATTATAAGTTATATCCTGCGTTTATTTTTATGGTTACAAATATAGTTAATTCCCATCGAGAATTTAAAACAAGTTTTAACCCAGAAGGGAATTTAGGTTATTGGTCAGAAATTTTGCCTTCTTATACAATTTTTGATAAGAAGACATACACATTTTCTAGCATCTGGTCCCCAAATGTAAGTAGGTTTTCTGAATTTCATTCTCAGTATGAAAAAGATGTAGAAGAATACAATGGTACGGGTAGTTTATTTCCAAAGACTCCTGTACCAGATAATAATATTCCGATATCTATGATCCCTTGGAGTTCTTTTAAAGCATTTAATTTAAATATTAATAATGGTGGAGATTTTCTCTTACCCATTATAACTGGGGGTAAATATTCACAAATAAAAGATGAGTGGTTCTTACCTGTTTCGTTACAAATTCATCATGCTGTTTGTGATGGTTATCATGCAAGTGTTTTTATGAATGACTTACAATGGTTTGCTGATGTAAGTGCAGACTGGCTCTAGTTGTTCATTGGGAAAATATCTAAAAGGGGAACTGTGAAAGCAGTTCCTTTTTTATAGAATTACAATCAAAGTTTGTTAATAAATGTACTTAAACTAACGGGTGCATTAGTAAAAAATTGAAGGGTGATCAATAATTGAGAAATCCATTAAAGATTCAGGCTATTATTGAAGAATTGGAAATGCAGTTTGATGAGTCTCGCACATTTTTAAATGTAAAAACTGGTGAAATCATTTCAGTAACTTTGGATGACTTGAGAGCAACTGAAGATGAAGAAGAATTCGGGCATTTACCTGAGTGGGAACAAGAAGATAGAAAAGTTGCTAAAGATGTATTTGAAAACTTTGAGAATTACAAGGAACTCCCAACAAAATATGAAGTAAATGAATATGAGATCATAGAAGACTTTTGCTTTACTGTTAGTGATGAAAGAAAGCAAGATAAATTATTAAGTTCAATTAAGGGGAAGGGTGCTTTTAGAAGGTTTAAGGACAAAATCATTGACTTTGAAATGGAGGACCAATGGTATTCTTATCGTGACGAACGATATAAACAAATTGCGATTAAATGGTGTCTAGACAATAACATAAACTTTATTGATAATTAGACTTTAAAATGTATGGCACGAGACCTATGGCTGAATAAGGTGATTGCTCTTTGTTCAACTAACGGGTGCGTTAGTTTATTAAGGAAGACAAAAAAGATCAGCATTTTTTATTAAAGAATAATCCAATTTAATAGTAGTTAAGGGCATGTTTTGATACTCTTTTTTCAAAACATGCCCTTTCTATTTATTCATTTATCAAGGTTTCTTGTATTAGTTTGATCAAACTTTGTTTCAACTCTACAATAAGATAGATTTTAATAGGTTATTGGACGTAGAATAATGAACAGCGTTTTATGACGTGAATAGTAACAAAAAAAGAGTTATTCAAAGTGCCATGACATGTGTTCAGATAAGGACGAGTTTTATTACAAACAAATAATAACTTCTTTTAAATTAAAATCTTATTTATGAACAAATAACAGATAGCTAATGGTGATTTTTTAGTTTTGTTCAGCAATCTGGCCAAATTGTTGAATAAAAAGGGAGGAATTTCTAAGAGTGAAGAGAATACAGGGGATATGCTTTTAGCCAAGTGACATGGAAGTGGAGTGGTCAGGCATAATTTCAAAAGGATGGATTCCACTGCCGGCATTTGTCAGTAAAGTTACTTTACCTATTCGAAGAAAGATGGAGGAGGAATCTTTGATGAAAAAACATCATGCAATACAGTTGTATGATTATCATGTTTGGGCGAACAACAAATTTCTCGGAAGATTGAAGGAATTGCCACAGGAAATTTATGATCGGGAACTTCAAAGTATTTTTCCCTCGATTGCGGAGACTCTCGTTCATATTTATACGGCAGATACACTTTGGTTTGGTGTGATGCATGAAAAAAGTATGGATGAGATTCAAGCTTCCATCGCTCAGGCACAAGAGAAAACAAAGAATAAGGGTTTTGAGGAAATGGAAATGTTGTTTCATCATTTGTCACAGGAGTATCAAGAATTTCTTAACAATGAAAGTGATTTGGATAAAGAGATTTTCCCTGAACATCCTAAATTCGGACGTTTAGATACTCATCTTTCCGAATTGGTTCAGCATGTAGTCAACCACGGAACGTATCATCGCGGAAATCTTACGGCGATGATACGTCAACAGGGTTACCAAAGTGTACCTACTGATTATGTTTTATATCTTTATGAAATCAGCTCAACAAAATAGTTTTTTGTTTAAATTCAGTCTGAAGATGATAAACAAAATATTTTTTCGCAAACGGGCGCTTTTCTGAAATAAGGAAAGCGTCTTCCTTCATGAAAAGGGCCATTTAATTGAAGAAGAGGTTGCATAAAACAACTTTTTAGATAGACGTCAGGAGCAATTGAGCTGCTAAAAGGATATGTGCACGATTTACATTCAAATTTATATCCTAAATACTTTAAGGAATATAACTATGAAAGCGTGAAGGAAGTTTTCAAAAGTCTGGTTAATAACGAAAGTTTCATTTTCCTTTTGTTAGAAGATAATGAAGAAGCTCTTGGCTATGCTTGGATAGAGATGAGAGAATATCCAGAAAATGCGTTTAAAAAAGGATATAAGTCTGTTTATGTACACCAGATTAGCATAGTAGAAACTAAGAGGAATAAGGGTTATGGTTCAAGTCTTATGGAATGTATATATGAAATGGCGATCGATCGAGGAATAGATTTAATAGAATTAGATTATTGGTTTGAGAACAGTGTTGCAAAGGACTTCTATAAAAAGCAAAATTTTATAAAATACAGAGAATTTGTTTATAAAGAACTGTAATTCTTACGGAACTAAAGGAGCAGTTTAGTTACACAAGGAAAATTAAAGATTTAATTGGGGGATACCTGTATGATAAAAAAGATTTATGTTGTGAGACATTGTGAAGCACAAGGCCAACCTTCGGAAGCACATCTAACAAAAAAAGGATTGAAACAAGCGAAATATTTATCTGAATTTTTCTCCAATACTAAAATTGATCGAATCATATCAAGTCCATTTTTACGTGCTATTCAATCAGTAGAACCAATAAGTGAGAAAATAAACTTAAAAATAGAGATTGATGAACGTTTGTCAGAACGCACATTAAGTACAACGGACTTACCTGACTGGTTTGAAAAACTTAAAGCAACGTTCAATGATATGGAGTTGAAATTTGAAGGAGGAGAGTCGAGTCAAGAAGCAATGAACCGAATAGTAAGCGTTGTAGATGAAGTTTTTAAAGGTGAAACTGAAAACACAATAATCGTTACTCACGGAAATTTAATGTCTTTACTGCTAAAGAATTATAATAATAACTTTGATTTTGAATGTTGGAGGGATCTTAGTAATCCTGACGTCTTTCAATTAACTTTTACAAAAAATGATGTAAATATGGAACGTATATGGCAAGAAGAAACAATAATAAATATTTGATTAGGCGTATTATTTTGTTCAACTAACAAGTGCTTTACTCAATAAGGGAGTTGCATTGGCAGCTCTTTTTCTTATATTTGTGAAGGATTGTACTTAAACTAACGGGTGCGTTAGCTGCAGATCGGAGCTGTCTTTAAGGCAGCTCTTTCTTATGGAACTATCGGGGCAGGTTAGTTCCATAAGGGTGAATACATAATATGTTATAATTTGAATAGTTTGGAAAATGTTCCTTGGAGGGATATGGATGGAAGTGAATTTTGGAAATGTGGCAAAAAATTACGCTCAATATAGAAATGACTTACCTGTTGAGTTATTGGAAAGTTTAAAACTTAGAGGAATAGATTTTAACAATAAAAAAGTGGTGGATTTGGGTTCTGGGACGGGAGTATTAAGTCGAGTTTTACATAATGAGGGTGCAGCTGTTGTGGGAGTAGAACCTTCAGCAGAATTAATAGAACAAGCGAAAGTAATTGATAAGAGTGAAGGTAATATTATTGAGTATATAAATACATACGCTGAATCTACAACGTTAGATAATGGTTTGTTTGATTATGTAACTGTTTTAAGAGCATGGCACTGGTTTAATCGGGAAAAAACCCTAGATGAAATTAAAAGAATTCTGGCGAAAAAGGGTAAATTGATTGTAATGGATTCAGGGTTTATATCAAAAAGTAAAGTTATAGATGATACACTTCAAATTATTAAAGCACATATGCCAAATGAAGAGTTAAAACCGGCTGGCACTAAGGCTGAATCAAAACAGTTTATCAATGGATTTCCAGTTGAGTGGTTTAAGGAATGGCAGGAACATAAATTTGACTTAAAAGAAACATATAAGTTCAATTACACAGTATCTTTTACAAATGAAGACTGGTGTGGAAGAGTTGGTTCTCTATCTTGGCTTTCAGGATTTACAGAAAATCAACGAAATGAAATACTTGATGAAATCTTTACTCATTTAGTAAAAGAATATGGAGACATTCAACATAATATCGAACATGGATGCTTTATAACTATATTGAATCATTTATAAATGTCTCTTGGGGGTCAATTTGTTTATTGTCTTATGGCACTAACGGGGCAGGATAGTTCCATAAGATGTATAATATTGGAAGGGGGGGTCTGATGTTAATCAGAGAGGCGAAATCTGAGGTGCTGAAAGTTTCGATTGACTAATGAAACTAGTTGAAACTGAGGCTGATTTTATGCGTATAGTAGGAGGTTGAAAAGTGGAATTCTTATTTTGGATAACTATTACAAATATTTTAATTGGATTTGTTCTGGCTTATATAACAAGAAATATGGAAAGTAAAAAAAGTACCAAAGTTCAATCTTCAGTTTGGGGGATAATGTGTATTATTCTTATATTATGGTGGTTATTTACTAAATGAATAAATGGGATTTAGGAGTAGCTTTCTAAATCAATTATATAGGTCCCTAGAACGCTGATTATGGTAACTAAGGTTTCACATATAACTGTTTGATCATTAAAAAAGGGCAGGATAGTAGTAGAAACTTTTATAAAAGTTATTCGTAAAGATATGAAGAGGTATTAACATTACATAGAGGTGATTTAGTCGTGTTATGGGATAAACCAAAATGTACTATTTGTGATAAAGAGATTAAGGGAGATGACGTTTTTTTTGTAAAAATGCGTTATCCAAAGCGAAAAGGTTTTACTGAAATAAAAGCATATTTAAGAAACGAAGGTAAATTCATTTGTGAAGACTGTTTTAATAATAAATCATACTAAATACTATTCAACTAACGGGTGCGTTAGCTGAGGATCAGAGCTGTCTTTAAGGCAGTTTTTTCTTTATGCAACTAACGAGGTAGTGAAAGAAGGAATTCCCATTTTTCACACAAATGAAAAGGTGTTAATTGGTATGATTTAAAAAGAAATTGTACAGAAAATTCTTAGGGGGAAATATATTCTTGAAAATGGTTAGAATTATTTTAGCAATAGTGGTTATTGTTCTATCAGGTTATGGTCTAATAACTCAAACCTATGAGTTGTTGCCGTATTGTATGTTTTTCCTTGGGGCATTTACGGTGATGACAGGATTAGCCCAACTTCAAAAAGACAGAAAAGGATTTTTGGGGTATATGAATATTGTTATCTCTTTATTTATTTTCTTTGCTTCCATACAGGATTTATTAATGAACTAACGGGTGCGTTAGCTTAAGATCGGACCTGTCTTTAAGGCAGCCTTTTCTTTATGGAACTAATAGTAGGAGGAAGTGTAAAATATGATTGAATATAAAGGTGGTAAAGAATATTGGAACGGACGTAAGTGCGATAGTAATTTTGTATTTCGTACATTAGCAGATATGTTCCCTCAAGATTATGAGTTATATATAAAAGAATCAAAAGAATACAAAAAAAAGCATATAGTTCTACACTGTTCTAATTGTAATTATGATTGGGTGAATTATGATACTGATATTTCTACAGCCCAATGTCCTACCTGCAAATCAATGAAGTTTCTAAAATTATAAGCCCTTATTTAGACTTTGTGATTGTGAATAAATGTACTTAAACTAACGGGTGCGTTAGTTCCACAAGAAGGCCGCCAATTGGGGGCCTTTTTAAAGTAAAAAAACACTCATAACTAAAGATCTGGATAGTGTATTTTGAAATAGCCCTGAATTATTAGTTGGAAGGATATTTGAAAAATTTGTAGAAAACAATACTTTAACAATCGGAGGTGACAAAAATGAAACAGAATATATGGGAGCAAGAATATAAAAGTGTTGATAGTTTATGGGGATTCAATCCTAGTAGTACCTTATCTAAATATGTTGAAATGCTTCCTGGAAATGGAGAGGTTTTAGACATTGGTATTGGAGAAGGGAGAAATGCTCTCTTTTTTGCTAAACAAGGATTTGCTGTTGAGGGTATTGATATTTCGAAAACAGCAGTAGAACGGTGTTTGGAACTTTCAAAAGAGCACAATTTAAATGTTAACGCTAAAGTTCAGGATATTACTTCTTTTGAGATTGAACCAAATAAATATTCTTTAATCATACTTTCTAATGTACTTAATTTTTTTTCTGATAAGGATATTAAAATCATTATCGAAAAGGTAAAAAATGGGTTGATTAAAAATGGATTAGTATATATTAATGCTTTTGATGATAAAGAACCCGGTAGAGAGAGAGCTTTAGAGAAGTATGAACAGTTAGCTGAACATACATTTTATGATGAACGTTCAAATTTGTTTCTTCATTATTTTACAAGAAGTGAATTAGAAGGCTTTTTTGCCGATTATAAAACGATTAGCTTGTCTCAGTCTTACTCTATGGACATTTCGCACGGTCAACCTCATTTCCATAGCACATTAGAAATAATGTCACAAAAGTCTTAAAAAAGTTATCATTCTTATTACACTAATAACTGTGTTAGCTCCTGAAAAAGGCCATCAAATGATGGCCTTTTGAATGTAAAAAAATATCCTTAATTAACTAAACCAGCTAATAGTTAGTCAACATTTTTCAATGAAAACTTAAAATATTTCATGCTATACTAAATTTGTGCATGCCAAATAACCTTCCAATGACCGTATTTGGAAAGTTTTGTGCTATTTAGTTATACTTTTAAACTAGGTTAGATCTTGGAAAGTCGAGTTATTTTGTAATAGTGCATAAATCCATTGTAGAAGCTTATTAGCACATGCTATCACAGCTACTTTAAAGGGCTTTCCTTCTTCACGTTTCTTATCATAGAACTCTCGTAATCTCTTGTTCCGAGGGATGATTTCATCTGTCGTTTTATTCTTGCGACAATCACGAATGGCACAACGAACGGCCATATATAAGGCATGTCGTAGTCTGCCAGAACCTCTTTTGGTAATTCGATTTACTGTGCCTTTAAATTTACCTGATTCAAAGATACTTGGATCAATTCCGGCAAATGCCACTAGTTTTTTAGGGTGATTAAACCGATCAATCTCTCCAATTTCAGAAATAATCGTTGCAGCGATTTTTTCACCGATTCCAGGGATGGATTGGATAATCTT